>CAVRHB010000004.1:0-251336 GCA_963720905.1 uncultured Acidobacteriota bacterium | reverse complement strand
TTTGGATGCTGTTTATCGCCATGAAACGCGGCCTTGGGAACTAGATCAGATAATTTCAACCGACGTTTACAGTTCAGATGGAATGCAGATCAGCATTGGATCGCGCAGCGGTGTGGTTCATCGCATCGTCGCCCGCGATCGCTATGTAAATGGTTTGAACGGCGAATTTCTGGATGTAAAGGCACGTTTCGCACACGAATTCATTAACCACAAAGACCGCATCAAAACGCCGATGATCCGCTATTCAAAAGGCGGAAAATTGATACCCGCGACATGGGACGAAGCTGTCGGTTTGGTTGCGAAAAAATTTGCCGACGGCGATAAGAGCTTTGGCATCGTCGCAAGCCCGCGGCTAACGAACGAGGCGATCTTTGCATTAAAACGATTTGCAAAAGAAGCTCAGACCGATAATTTTGCCATATCGGACAGGCAGAATTTCTATCCGGTCTTTGCGAATCTCAGTGCTCCGCTCGCGACGCACGAAGAGATCAGATATGCGTCAACTATAGTTTTGATCGGCGGCGAACCGGAAGAAGAACAGACGTTTACTGCAAAGCAAGTTCGCCAAGCTGTCAGAAACGACGGAGCGAAGCTCGTAATTTTTAACGAAAGACGCATCAGACTCGTCGATCAGGCAACACAGTTCGTCCACGTTAACACAGGCTCGATCGATGCAGCGGCTGCTTTGTTCGCAAATGATGACCGCGGCGGGCTCGCCGGAAAACTCGGCGTCGAATTATCTGAGATCGATTCCGCATTTGCAACGATAAATGAAACAGCAGGCGACCTTGTAATAATGTTCGGCAGTGAAATGTCGATCGCGGCTCAAGCCGCCATCGCCGCTTCTGCTTCGAAATTTGCAGCCGAAGGGCGCCGCGTTCTGCTTCATCCGCTTTTGCCTTACAACAACTCAATGGGCGCGGTTGATATAGCCGGAAATGCGAAAGATGTTGCAGATGTTGTATCGGCTTCCGAAATGCTTTATATCGCGGGAAGTTTGCAGGACGCTTCAGGATTAAAAGGCAAGGATTTCGTCGTCGTTCAAGAGCTTTTCGAAACCGAAACGACTGAGCATGCCGACGTGGTTTTCCCCGCAGCTTCTTTTGCCGAAGTTGACGGAACATTTACGAACAATGCCGGAAATGTCCAGCGTGTGCGAAAAGCCATCGACCCGATATATCAAGCACGGCCCGATTGGCTTATTGCCGATACGATCGCCCGCGAAATGGGTGCTGAATTCGGCTATGCCTTGTCGGCCTCTGCTGTATTTCGCGACATAGCCGCGAACGTTCCGGCATATAGCGGCTTAAAATATCCGGATCTGAAAGACGAAACGAATCCGGCTCGGGCAAACTATGCCGTTTCAACAACCGATAGTAATGCAGCGATCGCTTCTTTAAGTGAGATCGTCAGATCCATTCCGGACAGCGGCGAAAAGGACGAAACGATTCCGAGGATCGGACATAAATTACATCGATTAACGACATTGACCGGCAAAACGGCTCAGTTCCATCTGCTCGCTCACGGAAACCCGAAACCTGATAATCTTTTGGTCGCTCCGCTCGAACAGTTCGAGCTGGATGGCTCGCCAAAGGTTTTAGATAAAGCAGCGGTAGTCGGTGTTGGAGATAGAGAATAAAAGCCAGCGAATATTTTCATGGAATCTTTGATCAAAACCTCATTTCCCTTGATCGTCATTGCGGTGGCCGTGTTGATCGCGTTTCAGGGCGTCCTGATGATCGTCGCATATACCGTGCTTGGCGAACGAAAAGTTCTCGGTTGGATACAAGGCCGCGTCGGACCGAATCGCGTCGGCCCTTGGGGTGTTTTGCAGCCGTTTGCCGATCTTCTGAAATTTATATTGAAAGAAGACATCGTACCGGATAAATCGACGCGTTTTCTTTATTTTTTGGCGCCGATGGTCGCGCTTTCATGTGCTTTGCTGCCGATAGTTGTTTATCCGTTCGGCCCACCGATAAATGTTGATCTCAGTTTTTTGCCTTGGGGTTTGGGCGAAGGTATCAGGCAAATACCGCTGACGATCGCGCAGATGGACATCGGCGTTCTCTATGTTCTGGCGGTTACATCGATCGGAGTTTACGGCATTATGCTCGCCGGTTGGTCGTCGAATAATAAATACAGTTTGATGGGCGGATTGCGTTCTTCGGCACAGATGATCTCTTATGAACTTGCGATGGGAGCTTCGGTTCTCGGCGTGGTAATGCTGGCGGGAACATTGGATCTCGGCGGCATCATTCGGGCTCAGGCAAATTCTCCTTTTAAGTGGTTCATTATTCCGCAGTTCATCGGCTTTGTCGTATTTTTGATATCGGCATTCGCGGAAACGAATCGTGTTCCTTTCGATCTTCCCGAAGCCGAAACCGAGCTCGTCGCCGGTTTTCATACAGAATACAGCGCACTCAAATTCGCACTTTTCTTTATGGCCGAATACGTGAATATGTTCACGGTTTCGGTAATGGTGACGGTGCTGTTCTTGGGCGGCTGGTATATTCCGGGATTGGGCCACATCTTTGAGGTCGGATCGATCCCGTATGCGCTTGTTAGCCATGTCGGCTTCTTGTTAAAGATCATATTTTTCTTATTCTTGTACATTTGGGTTCGCGGAACTTTGCCGAGATTCCGTTTTGATCAACTGATGAATTTCGGCTGGAAATTCCTTCTGCCGGTGGCGATATTTAACGTCATCATTACGATCTTGGCAGTTTACTTTTTGAATATTTAGGTTATGGTCACAACAGTTCTATTTTATCTTTTTGCGGGCTTGGCGATAGCATCGGCTGTTTCGATGGTGATGCATAAAAATCCGCTTTATAGTGCGATCTCGCTGGTCGGCGTATTTATTTCGCTCGCCTGCACTTATCTATTGTTGGCCGCGCCGTTCATTGCGATAGTTCAGGTTTTGATCTATGCCGGAGCAATCATGGTTCTGGTCGTATTCGTGATCTTGCTGCTGAATCTGGATGAAGATAAACCGCTCAATCGTATGCGTTATTTGTACGCGGTCGGCGGCGGACTCGGGATAGTTTTGCTTACACAAACTTTGTATATATTTTATGCAGTAGTGAGTCAGCCAAAACTTCCCATCGATGCCGATCAAACGGTCGGTTCGACAATGGGCATCGGAACGGCAATGTACACGGAATATCTATTGCCGGTCGAGGTCGTCGGGATAATGTTGCTTATGGCGATAATCGGCGGTGTTGTTTTGGTCAGAAGGCTGCGGCCAACCGAATTAGGTTTGGTCGTTACCGAAGAATTAGAGCGGCGGAACGAAAAAGATGCGGACGATGAATTTCACGTCGCGATATAGAAGGATCGAGTTATGGTTCCAAGTTTAGAAATGTGTTTGGCCCTTTCGGGTATTCTATTTTCGATCGGAGCGGTCGGCGTTATTTATAAACGAAATGCCGCTCGGTATGTTTATGTGCATCGAGCTGATGCTCAATGCCGTAAATCTTACGTTCGTCGCTTTTTCGCGTTATTACGCCGACGTCAGCGGACAGCTTTTTGTGTTTATGGTAATGTCCGTCGCCGCAGCCGAAGCCGCGGTCGGACTCGGCATCATCATCGCATTCTTCCGAAACCGGCTTTCGATCGATGTCGATGACGCAAATATTTTGAACGGCTAGCCGAACCGTTCAGCAAACTGAAGTTTGCTGAACAAAACGAATTCTATGCTGAACGCGGATGTTTTGACATTTCAGGAGTTTGTGATGCACGAACCGTTACCATTGTCACAGATCCAGGGTGCCGTTCTCGAATTTTTGCAGGGGCGTGATGATGCGGTTCTCTTTGGTGCACAAGCGGTGAACGCATATGTCAGCGAACCGCGTGCGACACAGGATGTGGATATTTTATCCACGCGGGCGGCCGAATTGGCAGAGGAGCTTCGCGAATATTTGAGTGAGCGGTTTCACATCGCGGTCCGCGTTCGCGAGATAAAGGATAAGGGTTTTCGCATCTATCAAACGCGAAAAGAAGGAAATCGACATTTGGTGGATATTAGGATCGAAAGCGATATTCCACCGAATCAGACGATCGAGCAGATACGTGTGTTAACGCCGCCGCATTTGGTAGCGAGCAAGGTAATTTCTTATCGTTCCCGATTCGGGCAGGCGAAATCATGGACCGATCGCCGAGATCTTACTTTATTGCTTCAAAAATTCCCGGAGCTAAAGGTTCGCGAGGGAGAAGTTGATGAAGCTCTCGACGAAAGATCGGCAACGGCCGATGAGAAAGAATTTTGGCTCGAGCTTGTCGATCAGGAACCGATCGTCGAGGATGAAGACAACGACTTGAATTTTTAGAATGATTGAAAACAACCTTTTAAGTCTAATAATTTTTGCACCGCTTGCGGGTGCCGTGATCAATTGGCTGATCGGCGGCAAGCTTCGTAATGAACTTTTCAGCAGTGTTGTCGCGTGCGGTTCGATCGCGGTGTCGTGCGTTGTCGCGTTCTACATTGCATTTATCGCGGATGGCGGTGCGATGTTCGCCGAAAAACCGGTGCTCGATCAGATCTGGACGTGGATAAATGTAGGCGGATTCCGGGCAGATTTTGCTCTTGGAATGGATCATCTTTCCGCCGTTTATGCCTGTTTTATAACATTCGTCGGTTTGCTGATCCACATCTTTGCGACCGGTTATATGAAAGGCGACAGCGGATTTTACCGCTTCTTTGCTTATCTGAACCTGTTCATGTTCGCGATGTTGACGCTTGATCCTCGCGGACAATTACCTTTTGATGTTCGTCGGCTGGGAAGGCGTCGGGCTTTGCTCATATCTGCTGATCGGTTATTACACCGACAAAGACGAAGCACGAAAGGCCGCGAAAAAAGCTTTCGTAATGAACCGCATCGGCGATTGGGGCGTTTTGATGGGAATGTTCCTGATCTTTACGCTGACCGGAACGATCTCTTTCTACGACAAAACGGTTGATGGAACAGCGGTTCACAGCGTCTTTACGTTTGTCGCACAAAATATGTCGGCCGACCCATTCACTTGGGGAGCGATCGTTGCCGGCGGGCTGACATCGGTCGGTGTTCTGATGTTTATCGGAGCGACCGGAAAATCGGCTCAGATACCGCTTCTGACATGGCTGCCGGATGCAATGGCCGGCCCGACACCTGTTTCTGCTCTGATCCACGCCGCGACGATGGTTACCGCCGGTGTTTATCTGGTCGTAAGATCAAATGCTATCTATCAATTCGCACCGACGGCACTTTGGATAATCGCCGTGATCGGAGCCGCCACAGCTTTATTTGCTGCTACCATTGCGATCGCTCAAAACGATATTAAAAAAGTTCTCGCTTATTCGACCGTTTCGCAGCTTGGCTTTATGTTCCTTGCGGCCGGTGTCGGAGCATTTACCGCTGCGATCTTTCACGTGATGACACACGCTTTTTTCAAAGCTCTGCTTTTCCTCGGTTCGGGTTCGGTCATTAACGGAATGCACCACGAACAGGATATGCGGAAAATGGGCAACCTGAAAAAATACATGCCGGTCACGTTCATCACAATGGCCGCCGGCTGGCTCGCGATCGCAGGTATCCCGTTCTTCTCGGGTTTCTTTTCAAAAGACGAAATACTTTACAAAACATTTGCCGCAGATAGTTATTTTCCGGGCGGACCGTTTCCGGGCAATGAGATACTTTGGTTTGTCGGTGCTTTTGCAGCGATTTTGACGGCTGTCTATATGACGCGAATGATGGTCATGACCTTCTGGGGCAGCGAACGTTTTCACGACGAATTGCCTGACGAACATCACGACTGACCATCATCATGACGACGAACACCACCCGCTACCGGCCGATTTCAAACCCCACGAATCTTCGTGGGTAATGACATTGCCTTTGATAATTTTGGCGGTGCTCGCGACAGTTGGTGGGCTTGTAGGAATTCCTTATGCGGTCAGTTCGCTTCCGGTCGTTCATTCGATCGTCGGCGAAGACGCAAATCGTTTTGAGCATGTTTTAGAACCGGTCATTGCAAAAGCCGGACATGAGCCCGAAAGCCACGCAGCTCCCGAATCGGCAACCGCCGGCGAACATGGCGGCGGCGAACATTCTGCGGAAGCCATTTCGACAGAGCGTTGGCTTGCGATCCTTTCGACCGGTTTAGCCGTGCTCGGCATCGTGATCGGCTGGTTTATGTTCATCAAAACGCCGCTGCGGAAAATGCCGAAAATACTTGAGGAAAAATGGCGGCTCGATGAACTTTACAATGGGTTCATTGTCGATCCGCTCACACGTTTTTCGACCAACGGGCTTTGGAAAGGAATTGACGTCGGTTTTGTCGACGGCATTGTAAACGGCATCGGCCATTTTATCCAAGAGATCGCCCGGCTGCTCAAAGGACTTCAGGTCGGCTACATTCGCAGCTATGCCGCGGTCGTCGTATTCGGAGCCGTCGTCGTTATCGGATATTTTATTTATTACGGATTGAAACTGATCGGATAGCTGGAAGCCGACTATTGAAATGGAATTTATTAACGCAAATCTAATAACTATTCTGATACTGCTTCCGGTGCTGGGAGCGATCGGGCTCGTCGGCTATCAGATGTTGACGAAAAATGAGAGCCAATTAAAGTGGATCACGCTTGGCGTAACTTTAGTAGGTTTTCTGATATCGCTCGTCGCCGTTTTCGATCGAGGTGAACTGTCGGCGAACGGTTTTTATTTTGAACAGAATGTCCCGTGGATCAGCGCGATAAATACGAATTATCATGTCGGTATCGACGGACTCAGCCTTTGGCTGGTCATTCTGACCAATTTCATAATGCCGATCGCCGTTCTATCAACATGGCACGCGGTCGAAAAACATAAACCGGCATTTTACGCTTTTCTGCTCTTGCTGCAAAGTGCGATGCTCGGCGTTTTCGTTTCACTCGATCTGCTCGTTTTCTATTTGTTTTTCGAAGCGTCGCTGGTTCCGATGTTTTTCCTGATCGGCATTTGGGGCGGACAGAACAGAATTTACGCGGCTGTCAAATTCTTTATCTTTACAGCATTCGGCAGTTTGCTGATGCTCGCGGCGATCATCGCTTTATTCTTTATTTACGCAAGCCAAACCGGCCAGCCCGGAACGTTCGATTTTGTTGCCATCGCAAATGCACTCAAGGTCGGAACGATGACCTTTAGCGGCCAATGGGCGACGGCCGGAACGCTTTTGTTTTTTGCATTCGCACTTTCTTTTGCGATCAAAGTGCCGATCTTTCCGCTTCACACATGGCTTCCCGATGCTCATACCGAAGCACCGACGGCAGGCTCCGTTATTCTTGCCGCCGTTCTTTTGAAAATGGGAACGTACGGCCTGATGCGGTTCAATTTTGTTCTGTTCCCTGATTCGAGCCGCGAATTTGCATGGATATTTATTATCCTTGCGATCATCGGGATCATCTATGGCGCGCTCGTCGCGATGGTCCAGCCTGACATCAAACGCCTTGTAGCATATTCGTCCGTCGCTCACATGGGTTTTGTCATTCTCGGGATGTTCTCGTTCACGGAATGGGGAATGCAGGGCGCGGTTTATCAGATGCTCAATCACGGCATTTCGACCGGTGCGTTGTTCTTGCTTGTCGGTTTTATCTATGAACGGCGACACACAAGAGCGATCACGGAATACGGCGGAATTTCCGCAGTAATGCCGCTTTACGCAACATTTTTTGTCTTTACAGTAATGTCTTCGATCGGTCTGCCTTTCCTTAATGGCTTCGTCGGTGAATTTCTGATCATGCTCGGAATGTGGAAATCGAACATTCTTTTGATAACCGGTACTGCGAACTGGAATTATATAGCGACAATGTTCGCCGGAACCGGCGTGATCTTCGCTGCGGTTTACCTGCTCTGGATGGTTCAGCGTGTTTTCTTCGGAAAAATAACCAACGACAAAAATCTTTCGCTGAAAGACCTATCGCCGCGTGAGATCGGCTTGATGATACCGCTTTTGATCTTGATGGTCGTGATGGGCGTTTATCCGAAACCGTTTCTCGAAGCAACGCATGATTCGGTCGTTGCGATCCAGGAACGCGTTATGAAACAAGCCGGCGGATCGTTCGATAAAAAAGAAAAAGCCGCAGAACCGAAAAAAGACGACACGGCCGCGGTCCACGAACAACAGTAAAATGAACACGTTTTTATTAGCACAGCTAACTCCGCCAAACATCGATCTTCGGATGATCATGCCCGAGATGATCGTCGCTCTGACCGGCATCGTCGTCATGGTCTATGACGTTTTCTTTCCAAAACAGCGAAAGGTTACCGGTATCGTCTGCCTGATCGGACTTTTTATCTCCGGTCTGATGCTTTTTTCGATCTGGAACAACGGCAATTTTTCGGCAGAAGCATGGAACGGAATGGTCGCTTACGACAATCTCCGTATGGGATTTTCGGTCGTATTTCTACTCGTTTCCGCACTTACAGTTTTGATGTCGAGCGTTTGGGTCGAGACCGAAGATGTACCGGTCGGCGAATATCACGCGTTGCTGATGTTCGCGACGTTCGGCATGATGCTGATGTCATCGGGAAATGATCTGGTCATTATTTTTCTAGGCCTCGAAACTCTTTCGATCGCAACTTATGTAATGGCCGGGCTGCGAAAAACGGATCTGAAATCGAATGAAGCGGCGATGAAATATTTCATTCTCGGTTCGCTCGCTTCGGCATTTTTGCTTTACGGAATGGCCTTAGTTTACGGTGCGGCGGGATCGACGAACATTACCGAGATCGCACAGAAAATAGCCGACCCGAATTTTCCGGCGTTGTTCCTGATCGGAGCCGCGATGATGATCGTCGGATTCGGTTTTAAAGTTGCCGCAGTTCCCTTTCATGTTTGGACACCCGACGTTTACGAAGGAGCTCCGACACCGATCACAAGCTTTATGGCCGCGGGGCCAAAGGCCGCCGCTTTCGCAGCGTTCGTTCGCGTATTCGTTCTCGGGTTTCCGCTGATGGCGGAATTCCCGGTATCGGTTTATCTGCATAATTCGTGGATGGCGATCGTCAGTATTCTCGCGTTGCTTTCGATGACCGTCGGCAACATCGCCGCGATCGTTCAAAACAACGTAAAGCGGATGCTGGCGTTCTCATCGATCTCGCATGCCGGCTATGCGATGGTCGGATTTATCGGAGCAGGTGCCGCCAAAACGCCCGAAGCACGCGACGCCGCAATAGCAGCGGTCGCGCTTTATATGCTCGCTTACGCGATCACGAATATCGGAGCATTCTCGATCATTGCCGTCCTCGGCCGCAAGAACGATCGCCGCACCGAGTTCGAAGATTTTAACGGCATCGGTTTCAGATCACCCGAACTCGCGTTTCCGTTGGCGTTGTTCATGCTCAGTCTTTTGGGCCTTCCGCTGACGGCAGGTTTTGTCGGTAAGGTTTTGGTTTTCCGTCCGGCGTTGGAAGCAGGAAACACTCTGCTGACCATTGTGGTCGTCGGAGCTGTCATCAACACAGCGATCTCCGCATACTTTTATCTGCGGTTCATCGTCGTTATGTTCTTTCGCGAACGCACGACCGAATGGAAACGTCCGCATATTCCGGTCGGCCTCGCCGCAGCGGTTATCATCACGGTGCTGGGCGTTTTCTACATCGGTATTTTCGGAAATTCGGTCATCGAGAAGTTTTCCCGTTCCATACCGTCGGTCGTACAGGCAAACGTCCGCTAAATGAGTTTAACGGATAAGATCCGCGATGCGGCACGCGATGTTTGGATACCGACGATCTATGAAGAAAAGATCCGTCCGCAGCGAACCAGATCCGTCGAATTAGAGATCCCGGAAAAGTTAAATTCACCTAAAATACTGCATACCCTTTTGGGAATAGAGCTTCAGATCGGCAAGGTTCGCGTCTCTTGCCCGGATCTTTCTACGGCGCGTTATATGCGGATCTTTGCTAGAATAGGTTCGGGCAGTTTTGCGATGCCTTACGACATAACCCGGCTTTCGTCGATCGCAGATGAACTCGAAGCCGGCTGGCAAAAAACCTTACTCTATATAAACCAATTTACGGAGGGCGATACGCCGCAAAAAACGGGTAAAGCCCGAGCAGCGATAGCTCGCGAAATGCGTCAGGAGATAAAAAAGATCGGCGCCGGAGAAAGGATGCCGCTTTTTAACAAACCCACGAAGCAGAGAAACGCATCTTAACATTAGGAATTTTGAATATTTAATTTCGATTTCACTCTAATTTAGCTTAAAATCAATATCGATGTTCGATGCCGCAGTAAAAACAACAAAGCCCGAAGAATTACCGTTTCCCTATAACAAACGGACATTCTGCAAATACGAACCGATCGAACGTTCGATCGACCACGCAAAAGTATTGGTCGTCAACAGTTTGCTGCGCTATGAATCCGACCTTTCCGAACTTGCGATCAAAGATTGGGGCGATTCCGTCGATTCAAAACTAAAATTCGAGCGAAAGATATCCTCGATGGCGTCGAATAACATTGCACAAAATGTTCTGCGTCTCGTCAAGAAACCAAAAACCCTGACAGTGCATCTGTCAGAAATGGAAAAAGCCGTAAAGGCTTACGAACCGGACGCGGTCGTGATGAGCGGTACGCTTTCGGATTTTGATTATTACAACCCCGAACAGCTCGAAGCCGCGGGTAAATTTTTGCGCTCAACGAAAGTACCGGTCCTTGCGATCTGCGGTTCGCATCAGCTCGTCGGTGTTTCATTTGGCTCAGGCCTGATCTTGCTTGATGGCGAAGAGGTCAGTTCAAAACGAACTGATCGCCTGGTCGAATATCAGTATCGATTCGTAAAGATCACCAATCCGGCTGACCCTATTTTCGATGGGATGGATGATCAGCTTTCCGGCGTTTGGCAGGATTACACAAAAGAAGACGATATCTTGCGCGTTTGGCAGAACCACGGTGTTCAGGTCGATGGAGTTCCCGAAGGATTTAAGCTGCTCGCGACTTCGTATCTCTGCAAAAATCAGATGATGGTGAAACGTTCGGAAGGCCAGCTGATTTACAGCGTCCAATTTCATCTCGAAAAATCATTCGAAGATTGGTCGAAGAATCCGACACGTTGGGAGCACCCAAATGAATCGCGCGACGGGCGGATCTTATTTGAGAATTTCCTTCAACTCGCCTTAGAACATAAACGCTAAAAGGCAACCCGGCCGTTTAATGCGGTACGTTTTCCATCGTATTTTCAATAAGCATATCAACAACCGCGTTGAAATCGCCGCCGCTTTCTTCAAAGACGCGAAGCTGTTCATCAGCCGATGTTCCGCGGTCAAGGATCGTGTGGATATGCTCGATCTCTGAGCGTGAGCCAAGCGGATCGACAACGTCATCGACGAATTCCAAAAGCTCTCTTATCAGGTCCTTAACCGGAACTTCTTTCTGTTTACCAAGATCCAGTAATTTGCCATCAAGCCCATAGCGGATCGCACGCCATTTGTTTTCAAGAATTAGCCTGCGATGGTAGATACGAAATCCGAGATTGCTGTCAGTTAGGCGATGAAGTTTGCAGACGATAGCCTGAAACAACGCGGCAACGGCGATCGTGTCGTCAACCCGTGTCGGTATATCGCAAACGCGAAATTCAAGCGTCGGGAAAAGATGATGCGGACGCACGTCCCACCATATCTTCGAACCGTCTTGAATACAGTTCATCTTTATCAGCAGATCGAGATACGCTTGATACTGAGGATACGATTCGAAATGATCGGGTATCTCCGTTCTTGGGAATTTCTTAAAGACTTCGGAACGATAAGATTTAAGTCCTGTGTTAAAGCCGAGCCAGAACGGCGACGATGTAGTCATTGCCAGGACGTGCGGCAGAAAATAACTTGCCGCGTTCATTATCTGAATTCGGCGTTCCATATCCGGCACGCCGACGTGGACATGCACGCCGAAGATCAGAAGGCTTCGGGCGACCATCTGGAGCTCATCAACGAGTAGTTTATAACGGTCGCCGTCGTATATTTCCTGTTCGGACCATTTCGAAAATGGATGTGTTGAGGCCGCAACGATCACCATTCCCTTTTTCTTAGCAAGTCCGGAAATTATGCCGCGCAGTGTTGAGATATCTTGGCGGGCTTCTTGGATATTGGCGCAAACGCCCGTTCCGACCTCGATCATGGATTGGATCATTTCCGGCTTTATCTTCTCGCCGAGCAACAACTTGCCCTCTTCGAGAATTTCGGAGACGTGCGATTTCAATTCGCGTGTTTCGGGATCCACGATCTGAAATTCTTCTTCTATACCTAGCGTAAACCTTTCAAACATAATGTTCTTAACCTACGACAACGGCTTTCTAGAATTCGAAATACTGTAAGTTTGTTCTGGATTGATAGGTGAATTATACATGGTATTAGCGCTTTAACCTAGAATCATTTAGCCATCGCTTTTGCAACCGCCAAAAAAGCCGCTGCGGCGTGCGAGAGGACTGAATTTTTTCGGTAGATGATATTCAGCTTTCGCAATAGCCGCATTTCCGGCACGGAAACGCCGACCAGCGAACCGTTGTCGATCTCTGTCTGCGCCGTCAATTTAGGAACGAGAGCAACGCCGACTCCGGTTTCGACCAGACGTTTTATTGCCTCAAGCGACGGCAATTCGACTGAGATCCGCAACGGCGTGTTTTGCTTTTCAAATGTTTCAACGACCTTTTGCCGATAAGGCGAAACGGCATTGTGAGCGATGAAATCCTGGTCGCCGAGATCGGTTACCGAAACACGCGAACGACCCGCAAACGGATGGGTCGGTGCGACGATCAAAACGAGCTCATCATCAAAAACCGTGATCGAATGCAAAGACGGATCTTTCGGTTTGAAAGAAATTACACCTAATTCAACTTCGCGTGCGGTTATCTCTTTCGGGATCCGACTCGCAACACCTCGTCTGACCTCGATCTTTATTTTTGGATGCTCTTTTCGGAAAGCTTCGATCAGAGGTAGCAGAAAAAAAACCGTGTGCTCATTCGCGCTGATCGTTACGCGTCCTTGATGCAGATCGCGCATTTCCCGCAGATCACGCGACGCGTTCGTTCGTAAATTTAAGATCTGTCCGGCATATTCGAACAATATCTCGCCGGCCAGAGTCAGCGTTCCGTCTTTCGACGAACGATCAAAAAGCCGTTCTCCTACTTCCTGTTCCAAACGCCGTATTGCTTGGCTGACAGCCGGTTGTGTGCGGCCCAAAACCTCCGCGGCTCGCGAAAAACTCTTTTCTTTAGCCACCGCGACAAGCACTTCTAATTGATTGATGTCCATAACGTGATACTAATGAAAAATTATACTATATAACGTTTCGTAGAAACCAAATGAACCTATGTATGAATGTGTTTTCGCGAAATTTCAATTGCTGTAGAACCCGTCGCTTCGTGTATCATTTTCCCCTAACCTTAGCGTTTGCATTTTTTAACCTTGCAAGTTACGATAAAGCCTCGAGTTTACGCTTGTTTTATTCGTATTTTTGGGAATAAACATAAAAAGTTCGCTGTAAATTTTCACGACTCTGCACATTGTTATGGGCTTTTCCACGACCGCGATCCACGCCGGAAATGAACCTGATCCCGCCACCGGCGCGGTAAGCGTTCCTATTTACCAAACCTCGACCTATGCCCAGGACGCCTTGGGTGTTAATAAAGGTTATGAATACGCCCGTACTCAAAACCCGACACGTTCCGCATTAGAAGCAAATATCTCTGCTCTCGAAGGAGCAAAATACGGATTCGCATTTGCTTCGGGGATGTCTGCGATCGATGCTGTCCTAAAGCTTGTGAAGGCCGGCGACCATGTCATTTTGGGTGACAACACTTACGGCGGAACGTACCGCTTGTTCAGCAAGATACTTTCAAACTATGGAATCGAGTTTGACCTGGCCGATACGACCGATGCAGCCGGACTCGAACAGATGTTTCGACCGAATACGAAAATGGTTTTCGTCGAAACTCCGACAAATCCCGTGATGTCCGTTACCGATCTTGCAGCCGTTTCCGAACTGGCTCACGCTCACGGAGCAAAGGTCGTTTGCGACAACACATTTATGTCGCCTTATTTCCAACAGCCGATAAAATTCGGCGTGGACATAGTGGTGCATTCCACAACAAAATATTTGAACGGCCATTCCGACAGCGTCGGCGGCTTTGTCGCGCTAAACGATGAGGAAGACGCCGAATGGATCAAATTTGTGCAGAACGGCATCGGTGCGATACTTTCGCCGTTCGATTCTTTCTTGGTGCTGCGCGGAACGAAAACTCTTGCCGTCCGAATGGAAGCACATGACAAAAACGGCCGCGTCGTTGCCAATTTTTTAGCCGAGCATCCGTCGGTCCAGAAGGTTCTGTATCCGGGACTTGCTTCGCATCCGCAGCATGAACTTGCCAAACGGCAGCAAACCGGTTTTGGCGGAATGGTTGCTTTTGATACCGGTTCATTTGATAAGGCAAAAAAAGTTCTCGAAAGCGTCCAACTATGTACACTTGGCGAGAGCCTTGGCGGCGTTGAATCGCTGATATCTCATCCGGCGTCGATGACTCACGCCGCAGTTCCGATCGAAAAACGTGAAGCTTTGGGAATAACCGAAGGATTAGTGCGTGTCTCGGTTGGTATAGAAGATATTGAAGATATAATAGAAGACTTGGATAACGCTCTCCGGTAATTCGCAGTTTTGCCGAATATCAGAGTGAAAAAAATGATTTAAGGGTCTCCCCGGATCCGACGTTAAATTATGACAACTATCGAGATACATGCTACTTCTCATGTTGGCCGCGTTCGCCGCGGTAATGAGGATAACTATCTCTTACTGAATATTTCGCGGTCAAAGGCCTGGACGAACATCTACGATGAAAGCGAATTCGTTATCGAATCGCAGACATTTGACATTGACGACAACGGCGTGATCATCGCTGTTTCCGATGGAATGGGCGGCGCATTGGCCGGCGAAGTTGCGAGCAAAATGGCCGTTGAAACGGTTTCGTCGCAATTGCTCGAAGAAGATGTCGATGCAACTCTAACGACCGAAGATTACGACCGCTATCTGATAACACGTCTTTATCATGCGACCGTTTATGCGAATTCGCTGATCCATCAGCAAGGCCGTGCCGACGCACAATATCAAGGAATGGGCGCAACCTTTACCGGTATCGGCATATCGCCGAAGGCTGTGGACATTGTTCAGGTTGGCGACAGCCGTGCCTATCTTATTCGCAATTCAAAGATATATCAGATCACAAAAGATCAATCGCTCGTTCAGCAATTAATAGATGCACAGCAGATCTCTCCCGAAGAAGCCGAAACGCATACTCTAAAAAATGTGATATTACAGGCTCTCGGAGCTCAAAACGAAATATTTCCAGTGCCTGCCCGGTTCTCACCGCAGCAAGGCGACGTTCTGCTTATTTGCAGCGATGGGCTTTCTAACAAAGTAAGTGCGGCTTCTATGCAGCGGATAGTCGTTGAGCATTTCGAAGATCTTGAAATGGCGTGTGCTGACCTTGTGACCGAAGCAAATGAAGCCGGCGGCGAAGATAATATTACCGTAATTCTCGCCAAGATCACGGGCGAAGACCTAGCGGAAACCGAAACGGAAGAACTGCAGTTGGAAATTCTGGACCTGGGAAATATCCACGATACGATGGAACAGGATATTGAAGACGAAGACACGGCCGAGATAGTTTAATCTGCCTGATCCCGCCAACCTAACCGCTCTCTATTTATTCGGCGAACATATAGCGAAGAGCCCTCGACAGAAACCACCTCAACCTTTTCGCCTTCTCGAAGTTCTGTATCCTCACCTATCGGAAAAGCCGTCCATGTCGAACCGTAAACTTTAACAGCACCTTCGCGTAATGCACCGCGGCTGGCTTCGGTTACGGTCGCAATGCGTCCGGGCAGCGAATCGACACCCATTTTCATAGCGTCCTCATCTTTGCCGACCAGATACTTTGAAAAGATCGTCCGCGACAGAGCCGTCAAACCAACGGAAACGATAGCGAACACAGCAAATTGCCAGGCAAAGCCAAAGCCGGCAAATGAAAGTGCCGCCGCCGCCAACGCACCGAACCCGAACCACAACAGCACAAAGCCCAAGGTAAATGCTTCGGCAACGATCATCGATACCGCAATTACCAGCCAAATTATCCAAACTATTTGATTCATTTAAGATCCGCTTCCGCAGGTGCTGATAAAATGTTAGCACATAATCAGAATTTAGTTGACTTTCAGTTTAGCTGCGGCGAAGAGTCTTGTTTGGCGGTTAAATCCAACTATGCTAATCTCTTAAATCGTGCTGGGGTGGCGGAATTGGTAGACGCCCAGGACTTAAAATCCTGTGACCTTAGGGTCGTACGGGTTCGATTCCCGTCCCCAGTACCACCATTTTTTACAGACTAAGATTACATCTATAGTCATGTAAAATTAAGATCGATCGGTCACAGAGCGGAGAACCTTTCTCATAAGACAATGACTAGCAAACTATTTCGTATTTCTTTTGGATTCCTGTTGATCCTAGGGGTGACGTGTGTTTCTTATTCTCAGGATGCGGCGAAAGGTACCGAATTGGCCCGCTTGGAGCAGCAGGCCAAAAACATCACGATCACTCGTGACGATTGGGGAATAGCGCACGTTCACGGTAAGACCGATGCAGATGCGGTTTTTGGTGCGATCTATGCTCAGGCCGAGGACGATTTTAATCGCATCGAGACTAATTATCTGAATTCGATGGGCCGGCTCGCGGAGGCCGAAGGCGAATCTGCCGTCTGGCAGGATCTTCGGATGAAGCTTTTTATCGATCCGGTGGAGGTAAAAGAGCAATACGAAACTAGCCCACAGTGGTTAAAGAAATTGATGATCGCCTGGGCCGACGGCCTCAATTTTTACCTCGCCAAACACCCTAACGTAAAGCCAAAAGTTATCAGCCGTTTTGAGCCGTGGATGGCTCTTACATTCAGCGAAGGCAGCATCGGCGGCGACATCGAATCTATCAGCCTAAATCAGCTAAAAGCTTTTTACGACGATGAAAAGAAAGCGACCGCTAAGCGGGAGGAGCCCGACTATACAAAAGAGCCGACCGGTTCAAATGGTTTTGCTATCGCCCCTTCGAATACAAAAAATAAAAAAGCTCTGCTCCTGATCAATCCGCACACGTCTTTTTTCTTTCGCTCCGAACTGCAAATGTCGAGCGACGAAGGGCTAAACGCCTACGGAGCTTCGACCTGGGGACAATTTTTTATTTATCAGGGCTTTAACGGCCACTGCGGCTGGATGCACACATCGAGTGCGGTTGACGCGATCGATGAATATCTGGAAACGATCATAAAAAAGGGCGATCAATTCTTTTACAAATACGGGAAAGAGGAAAGGCCGGTCAAGGTCAGTGATATCGTCGTGCCATATAAAACGGGCAAAGGAATGTCCGTCAAAAGTTTTACGGTCTTTAGAACACACCACGGACCGGTTGTCCGTGCAGAAGGCGGCAAATGGGTAACAGTTGCACTAATGCAGGAACCCGTAAAAGCCCTCTCGCAATCCTATAATCGGACAAAAGCGAAGAATTATCAGGAATTTAAGCAGGTGATGGAACTCCATGCCAATTCTTCAAACAATACGATCTATGCGGACGGAGACGGCAACATTGCTTATTTTCATGCCAATTTCATCCCACGCCGCGACCCCAAATTTGATTGGACAGAACCTGTTGACGGCAGCGATCCGGCGACAGATTGGAAAGGACTTCTATCGGTGGACGAATCGCCAAATCTCTTAAATCCTGCGAGCGGTTGGCTTTATAACAGTAATAACTTCCCGTGGTCCAACGCCGGTGAAAGCAGTCTGAAACAAAAAGATTATCCAAAATACGTCGATAACGGAACGGAAAGCGCACGCGGACTCCACGCCATACGCGTTTTGAACGGCACAAAAGATTTCACCCTCGAATCGCTGAACAAGGCCGCGTACGACAGTTATCTTACCTGGTTTGATAAACCATTGCCGGCGTTGCTCAAAGCGTATGCCGATCTGAAAGACGGCGATCCCATGAAAACTAAATTAGCCGGCCAGATCAAGGTTCTTCAGGCTTGGGATCAACGATGGTCAATCGATTCCGTCGCGACCTCACTTGCAGTTTTCTGGGTCGATGACCTGTTGCGCAAAATTAGCGGCGAGGCACGACGCTCCGGAATGCCGCTCGAAGAATTTCTCGCACACAAAGCCACCAACAAACAATTGCTCGCGTCTCTCGCAGCCGCTTCCGACAAACTCACAGCAGATTTTGGCAAATGGAAGACGCCTTGGGGCGACATAAACCGCTTCCAGCGTCTTACTGACGATATCGTGCATCCATTTGACGACAACTCTCCGAGCATTCCGGTCGGATTTACGTCGGGCAATTTGGGCTCGCTCGCGTCATTTGGCGCAAGGCCTTACAAAGGATCGAAGAAATGGTATGGCACCAGCGGCAACAGCTTTGTCGCCGTGGTCGAATTTGGCAAAACTATCCGTGCAAAGGCCGTAACCGCGGGCGGCGAAAGCGGCGATCCCAGATCAAAACATTTTAACGACCAGGCCGAACGCTACAGCACCGGAGAACTCCGCGAAGTCTATTTTTATCCAGAACAACTAAAAGGTCATACCCGCCGCGAATATCATCCGGGGAATTAGATCTTCTCTTCGGAAACTCTTTGGCATCATATTTGCGAGCTTATTAATTGGGGATAAAACGATGAATAAGAAAACACCAATTTTGACTGCCTTCGCACTGACGTTGATTTTAACCGCCTTCGGGCAGATAAACCTCGCTCAAAACCGAAGTGTGATGGCGGAAGCCGAGCGCATTACGGGCGATCGTTTTCCTGTTGCCGTATCTACGCGAAAAGGAGCCAAGGTTTATGCCGTTTCGAAGCCATCAACAGCGATGCTTACGGCTATCGACAAAGGCTTGACCGATCTTTTCGCTGTCGCTAGAAAAAACCGTTACAAAAAGCGGCTAAACTATTCTGATTACACGGTTTATATCGCCAAAGCCGACCGATCAAAAGATGCTGATGGAAAATATTCTCCCGATATCGCCGTCGGAGCGGCCCAGTATGCCGGAACTGTTTATGACAAGGGCGGTTATATTTATGCCGCCGGAATGGTGCTGGACACGGCTCGGATGGCTTTCGTTATCGCCGAACACACAAAAGATTTTAACCGGGTTTCAGATGTCGTGCGGTTCGAGGGCGAACACCTCGTGCTTTATCAGAACGACCGAAAAAGATTCAACGAAACGCTTGACCACAGCAAAGGCGGCGGCCATCCGATCCTGCAATAGCGTAAATCGTATATCTATCATCCTAAAACGTTTATACGCAACACGAAAAAAGATTTACGAAATCAGCTAAATCTAATAAAATATTGGCATTCACATCGTTTAGCCAAGTTTTATTAATATGGCACGTACATTGCATTAAATCTTCGCGAGTGCTGCTCAGCTTCGCGGAGATGGAGGTTGGTAAATGTTCTCTATCGCTAATTTCGCCAGGTTCGCCGCAGTTCTTTCTTTGATATTTTTAAGTTTTACGTATTCGAAAGCCCAGACGCCTTCGATAAACGAGGTTCCTGCCGGAACGCGGCTCTGGCTAAAAGCTGATGCTCCGGTCGATTCAAAGTTTTCTTCGGCGGACGACACATTTATCGCACGGCTTTCCCGGCCGCTTGTTATCCGAGATGTCATTGTCATCGGCGCCGGTACAAAGATACAAGGCCGTGTTGTCCGATCGAAAGAAGCCGGATTCGGCGGCCGAAACGGGAAGCTGATTTTGATATTTGAAACGATGTTTTTTGATCGCGACAAAACGCGAGAGATCCGCGGAGAATTGGTCAATGATCTCGAGTCCGGCTCATCGCAATGGATCAACGCGGCCGCGATCGGTGGTTCGACCGTTGCGGGAGCATTGATCGGGTCGTCTACGCGTTCCAAGAGCGGAGCTTTGATCGGTGCCGGGATCGGAGCAGGCGGCGGAATCGGTTTTGCACTTTTAAGGAAAGGCAAAAATGTCGGCATTGAAAAGGACCAAGAATTTGAGATCAAATTATTGCAAAAACTAGATCTTCCGGTAACGGATTTCTAAAAACAAATTGAGATTGGCTAACGGTGTGAAAGTCTTTGGCCAAAACGAAAAGACCTGATGTGAAGGGGAGAGCGCATTGGGTTTTTTCATTTTTAAATTTACATGCCAAAACCCGAGTGTTTTTGCCGTTTAACTTTATCTGTGAGAAAATAGCACCTTATTTAATAAAAGATCTTAATAAAAAAGGAAGGTATAAAATGGCCGGAAGACATAAGGTTACAGTAGTCGGCGCCGGGAATGTCGGTGCTACCGCTGCTCATTGGATCGCCAGCAAAGAACTCGCTGACGTTGTATTGGTTGATATTGTTGAAGGAACGCCGCAAGGCAAATCGCTCGATCTGGCGCAAGCCGCTCCGATCGATGGATTTGATGTAAGACTCGTCGGTTCAAATTCATACGAAGACACTGCCGATTCGGACGTCGTTATCATCACCGCCGGTTTGCCACGCAAACCCGGAATGAGCCGTGACGACCTGCTTAAAACAAATTCGGATATCGTCGGGCAAGTCACCGAGCAGGTCGCAAAATATTCGCCGAACGCTTTTATCATCGTTGTTTCCAATCCGCTGGACGCAATGGCACAAGTGGCTTTTCGCCGTTCGGGATTTCCAAAGAACCGCGTGCTTGGCATGGCCGGTGTTTTGGATTCAGCTCGTATGCGATGCTTCCTCGCTGAAGCACTTAATGTTTCGGTCGAGAACGTCACCGCATTTGTTCTCGGCGGACACGGCGACACGATGGTTCCGCTTCCGCGATATTCGACATGCGCCGGAATTCCTGTAACCGAACTTCTGCCAAAAGATCAACTGGATGCGATCCTTAAGCGAACTGCCAACGGCGGCGCGGAGATCGTCGGCTTGCTGAAAACGGGTTCTGCTTTTTACGCACCGAGTCTTGGTGCCGTTGAGATGACCGAAGCGATCCTCAAGGACAAGAAAAAGATACTTCCCTGCGCAGTTTTCCTCGAGGGCGAATATGGTATCAACAATCTGTTCGTTGGCGTTCCCGTTAAACTCGGCAAGAACGGAGTCGAACAGATCATCGAGATCAACCTCACGAATGACGAACGAGCCGCTCTTCAAAAAAGCGCCGGAGCAGTTCAGGAACTCGTCGATATTCTCGGCATCTAGCTTAATTTTTATCTCAATATTTTGTTACATTGCAGGCCGTAAAAGGCCTGCTTTTTTGCGTGCTGCGTTCATTTTGACCGAATTTTCCATTCATTATGACAAGCTTTTGAATCACCGGCGCACGCGTTGATTTACGTAACTCTCTTATTCACACAGTTTACTCTCTTGGCACACCGCTTGATATAAGAGGCGGCTAAGGTCACGCCTATTTAAAGGCTGCCAGGAGAAATTAATGCAACGACAGTTACAGAATTTTGGGTTTTTCAAAAAGGCTATCTCGCTAACTATTATCAGCGCTTTCACGCTGACAAATATTGCCGCCCAATCATTCGTGCCCGCGAAATCGTCGCCTGCGGTTTATTACAACACCGCGCAAACGTTCACAACCGATCTAACTCAGCTTGGCCGTCAAGGAAGACTGAGCTCGAGCCTAAATTTTGAAAGTGAGGCCACACGCTTGATCAAAATGTTAGGTGAAGGTGGAACTAAACAGCCGGTATTGATCGATCGAACAGGCATTGCTGCTGGTCTGGTAGTCAGCAGTCTTGCTTCGCAGATCGCCGCAGGCGACGCCCCCAATTCATTATTGGGTAGATCCGTTATCAAGCTGGAAACGGAGATCATTTTTTCCAATTTCTCTTCGCGAAAAGATATCGCAGCGAACATCAATTCGATCATCGATCGAACGATCGAAAGCAAAGGAACAGAGATCTTATTCATTGATGATCTTGCGAGCATCATTAAGTTGGAAGGCACGGGCGAGAAACTCTTAAGCTCGATCGCTGAAGGTAAGATCCAGGTTATCGGCGGAAATTCGAGCGTTGCTTTCGAAACGGTCGGTTCTACTGACGCCGTAAATAAAGCTTTTCAACGGATCGATCTGACAGACGATCCGAACACTGCCGAAAATAATTTTAAGAACGAGTATCGAGGCGACAATGTTGCGCCGGATATTCGCGATATGATGGCCGCTGATCCGAGCGGAAACACGCGCATCGACGTTATTGTCCAAGCAAAGAATGCATCGGACCCGATGCTTCGCTCGGTTATCAGCAGCGGCGACGCACGCATAATCGAGAGTATCGGAAACGGTACGCTGCTCATTAATATGCCGCTTTCGACGGTCAATGCTCTTTCGATGAGCGGACAGGTAAATTATCTTTCTCCGAACAGAACAACCGAGGTCACAGGACACGTAGAAGACACGCTCGGAGTTACATTAGTTCGAAATCAACAGGCTACTCCGACGCGTCCGGCATATACGCTGGACGGTTCGGGTATCGGCATCGCCGTACTCGATTCGGGAATGTACACGGATCACAATGGTTTTCGTAATAGCACTGCTTCACGCGTTGTCGCTAGTGTAAATTTCACATCATCGAATATTAATGATGCAAGCGATGGATACGGCCACGGAACGCACGTTGCGGGTATCGCCGCCGGTAGTTCGACAGTGTTGAACGGAGCTTACCGAGGTGTGGCACCAAACGCTAACATCATCAACGTAAAAGTTCTTGATAATCAAGGAACCGGAAATGTTGCGTGGCTCCTGAACGGAATGAATTGGGTTTTGGAACACAGAGCCGAATACAACATCAAGGTTGTAAATCTGAGCCTTGGAACAACTGCGGTCGATTCTTATACGAACGATCCGGTCACGGTCAAGGTCAAGGAACTCGTCAATAACGGCATCGTGGTTATCGCCGCCGCAGGAAATCTTGGTAAAGACAGCAGCGGCCACGAAACATTCGGACGCATTCATTCACCGGGCAACAGTCCTTATGCGATAACGGTCGGAGCATCGAACACGTTCGGCACGACGAGCCGCAATGATGACGGCATTGCTTCGTACAGTTCACGCGGACCAACACGCAGTTTCTATACTAACAGCGCAGGAAATCGGGTTTACGATAATCTAATAAAACCGGATATCGTCGCCGCCGGAAATAAGATAGTTTCTTATAAATCCCCCAATAATTTGATCGTGACTCAAAACCCGGTTTTGAATCTGTATCAATATAGCGGCCTGAACGGAATGATGTCCATGAGCGGCTCATCAATGTCAGCCCCGGAAGCGGCCGGAGCCGCCGCACTTCTATTGCAGGTTAATCCCAAACTTACACCGGGAATGATCAAAATGATCCTGCAGTATACTGCTCAGCCGATCGCCGGGGCCAATATGTTTCAGCAGGGTGCGGGCCAACTGAATGTTGAAGGTGCCGTAAGGGTTGCAGCGTCGCTCCGGTCGGATGCGGATTTCCAAACCTTGGCGTTGGGAAGCTCTATCGTATCCTCCAGCGGAACTCTATCGCCATCGACAACGATCGGCGGAAACACGTTCAATTGGTCGCAGCTCACCATAACCGGCCATGCCTTCGTGGCGGGCAGTGACCTGATCCGCAAATTCCAAAAGGTCTATAAACGCGAAAACACATTTGGTGACGGTGTACTGATCGGGGACGGTATTCTTTCCCTGAACGTTGCTAACTTTTACACCTCAGGCTTGGCCCTAAATACCAACATTACAACCAGTAATGGCGGATCTTCGGGTTCGGGCACGACGCTGCTCTCTTCAGGAGTTCTCATCGGAGACGGAGTATTGATAGGTGACGGCGTGCTCATTGGCGACGGTGTTTTGATCGGTGACGGCGTGCTCATTGGCGATGGCGTGCTGATAGGCGACGGCGTTTTGATCGGTGATTGATCTCTTTCTTGTCGGCGGCTAAGTCTTTACGATGCTACCGTAAACACGCGAGAATCGCTCCATACCGTTCCTCGTTGATTTCTCTCCCCATTTTATTTCAATAATATGTTGCGTTGTTCGATGACTTTCATTGAACAACGTTGTTAAATAGACAACGAAGTTTATATTTCTTATATTTGAAGAAGGTAAATGGATCAGGTCTCTCCGAAATCGAACTCACAATGAACGGCGACAAAAAGAATAAAGCCTTTAAGATAGCTATGATCACGGCAGGCATCGGCTGCGTTGGTTTTGCGCTTTACACGCTTGATGTCGCTCAACTCGATCTTGTTTCGCTGGCTCTCTTTACGGTAGCGATCTTCTTCAGCTCACGCATTACAATACCGATCCCGAGATTTAAATCCCGCATTTCGCCTTCGGATCTTTTCGTGTTCATGGCCCTGCTCTTATACGGCGGCCAATTCGCGATCTTGCTTGCCGCAAGCGAAGCATTCTTTGCATCACTTCAATTCTGCAAAAAGAAAGTGACGGCGTGGGTCAATGCTTCCAGCATGGCTTTATCGACAGCCCTGGTTTTTGCATCTTTAAAAGCTCTGGGCCTTTACTCCGTCACACAGTTGCACGGCCGCGATGGAAAATTCGCAGACTTTGTTATCGTTCTCTGTGTACTTGCGTTGGTTCAGTTCTTGGTCAACACGGCAGTTGCTTCGCTGCACGAATCGCTAAATACGAACGCCCCCGTATTTCAGGTTTGGACTAAAAGCTATCTTTGGTCATTTTTAACTTATTTTGTCGGAGCGGCCAGTTCGGGAGTGCTTGTTCAACTGTCGGACTCGTTAGGGTTTGGGGTGCTTTTAGCGACGCTTCCGGTTATCTTGTTCATATTTTTGACCTACAAAACCTATTACGCAAACATCGCCGTGTCGCTTAAGCAGACTCAGCAAGCTCATGAGGTTGCCCGCAAACTCGAAGAGCGTTCTGCCGCACTCCGCGAATCCGAGCATCGGTTTCGCAGTGCCTTTACACACGCACCGATCGGTATCGCGCTCGTTTCTCCGATGGGCAAATGGCTCAAAGTAAACAAGGCGATGACGAAGATCCTCGGCTATACACAAGAACAATTCCTGTCGTTGGATTATCAATCGATGGTTCATCCGGCCGATCTGCCGGCGACGCTGCGTATGGTGTCCGACATTGCAAATGGCCGCCGAGAGAGCGGCGAACTCGAAAAGCGATATATCAACAGTAAGGGAGAAACTGTTTGGACGACCTGGGGTGTTTCAGCGGCGGGCGATCTCAGGAGCGAATATTCAAACCTTATTTTTCAGGTTCAGGACATCAGCGAAAAGAAACTGATCAACGAAAGACTGTTGCACGATGCGACACACGACCAATTAACGAGGCTTCCGAACCGCACCTTTTTTATGGAACGTCTCGCCGTCGCATTGAAAAAGGCCAAATCAGATCCGGATCATAAGCTTAGCATTCTCTTTATCGACCTTGATCGTTTTAAGAACGTAAATGACAGCCTCGGACATCATCACGGCGATAAGCTTCTAGTCGCGATCGCCGAACGTCTTAGTGAATGTGTCCGCCCGGGCGATTTGATCGCACGTCTCGGCGGAGATGAATTTACGATAATGGTCGAAGGAGATTTCGATTACGAAGAGGTTCAAAACATCGCGAAAAGGATCAATCGCAAATTTGGAACACCGTTCGAGATCGATGGTCATGAAATTTACAGTTCGGCGAGCATCGGGATCCTGAATGCCGCCGACAATCATGATTCCGCAGAAGAGATGCTGCGCGACGCAGATACTGCAATGTTTCAGGCCAAGCGAGCAGGCAAAGCACGCCATGAAATATTCACAGAGACAATGCATCACGAAGCCAAAGAAACCCTTCGGCTGGAAAACGATCTTCGGCGAGCGGTAAAACAAAAAGAATTTACAGTCGTGTATCAACCGATCTTTTCGCTTGCCAGCGGTGATGTCCAGGGATTAGAAGCATTGGCTCGGTGGCAGCATCCGACACTTGGCGAACTTCCGCCGCGTCGTTTTATCGAGCTTGCCGAGGAGATCGGGATGATCGATGAACTTGCCGAGCAGGTCATTCAAAAAGCCTGCACAGAGGTCGGACAGCTTATCGAAAATAACAATATTACCTCAGATTTTAGATTAGGGATAAATTTGTCGTCACGACAATTTGCACATCGAAAGCTGATAAATACTATCGAGAATATTTTACTCGAAACTGAATTTCCGGCAGAAAATCTTAGTCTGGAGATAACTGAATCAGCCTTTTTCGAGCATCAGGATAGGGCGATCAAAATGCTGCACAAGCTCAGCAAACTCGGCGTGTCGATCGATATTGACGATTTCGGCACTGGATATTCGAATCTCGGATGCCTCGTTCGCCTGCCGATAACTTCGCTGAAGATCGACCGCTCGTTCATTCAGCCTTCGCAGGATGAAAAGTCGAATACAGAGATCGTCCGAACGATCTTGGCGATGGCAAAAGCTTTAGGATTAAAAGTTGTAGCGGTCGGTGCTGAGGACGAAACGAAGATCGATCAACTACGAAAAATGAATTGCGACGGCGTTCAGGGATTCGCGCTTTGCAAGCCGATGAATTTTGCAGAGACCAGGCGATTTATAGAAAAAAATACCGGGCAATTCAACCCGGCATCTCAGTTCACTGACGTTGAAATATTACCGACCGTGCAGTAATTCCTATTTCCTAAGCCATCCAAATAGAGCATTTACCGTCACCGAACGGTTTGTTTCATATATCGCACGCGTGAGTGGGATCGACATAGGGCAAACCTGGACGCAATTCTGAGCGTTTCCGCAGTTCGTTATTCCATCGTCGCCCATCAACCCATCGAGCCGATCATCCAAATTCATCTTGCCGGTCGGATGCATATTAAAAAGTCGCGCCTGCGCGATCGCCTGCGGACCGATATATTGGTCTTCGTCGTATTGCGGACAAGCTTCGAGGCAGCAGCCGCATGTCATGCAGCGTGAATAAGCATATCGCTCTTGTGCGACCTCGTTAGAAATGTGCGGTCCGGGCCCGAGGTCATAGCTGCCGTCAAGTTCGATCCATGCATGAACCTGTTTCAGATGATCGAACATCCGCGACCGATCGACCTTTAGATCGCGCACATTCGGAAATTTCGTCATCGGCTCAAGCGTGATCGTATCGCCGCCGGTGTTCATCAGAAGATCATCGACCAATGCGGAACAAGATTGCCGCACGCGCCCGTTTATTACCATTGTGCAAATGCCGCAAACCTGCTCGAGACAACTCATATCCCAAACCGGCGGCGAGGTTTCCTTGCCTTCAGCCGTTACCGGATTTTTACGGATATCCATCAATGCCGATATCACATTCAGATTGCGACGATACGGAAGCTCGAACGTTTCCCAATAGGCTTTCTCGCCCTCTTTCTCACGACGCTGGATCTTGATCTTAATGGTTTTCGGCGGATCATCCAACCGTTTCTTTTCTACGTGTGCATTTGTTGTCATATTGTTTGAATTCCACTAGCGATCAAGCTCGATCTATTCCTTCACTTTTTCTGCTTCTTCCGCCAACATTTCCTCGCGGCCTTCGGGTTTGAGCTCGCTTCCCTCTTCTTCCGGTTCTTCTTCGTGAGCTGTCGAATAATTACGCTCGCGCGGTTCTAGCAAAGATATATCGACCGGTTGATAGGTAAGGATCGGTGCTTCGGCCGAATACTCTGCGATCGTTGTTTTTAGGAAATTCTCGTCATCGCGTTTCGGGAAATCCGGTTTGTAATGGGCTCCGCGTGATTCATTTCTGTTGAGTGCACCGAGCGTTATGACACGAGCCAATTGCAGCATATTCCAAAGCTGACGGGCATGCGGAACGGCCTGCGTCGCCCAAAGATTCGAATCGTTGATCGAGATATGCTGATACCGTTCGCAGAGTTCGACAAGCTTATTGTCCGTTTCCTGCAAGCGGTCGTTGTAGCGAACAACGGTGACATTCTCGGTCATTACCTTGCCCAACTCATCGTGCAGTTTGTATTGATTTTCCGTGCCTTCGTTGGAAATAATGCTTTCGTTCAATTCGGCCTGGCGTTTCAACTCGTTGTCGTAAAGGCCGTTCGTTTCGGTTTTGCCGCGTTCGACATTTGCGGCGTATTCCATTGCCGAAGGTGCAGCGGTAAAGCCGCCGTAAACACATGAAAGCAAAGAGTTTGCACCAAGACGATTCGCACCGTGGATCGAGTAATCGCATTCGCCGGCTGCGAAAAGTCCGGGAATGTTCGTCCGCTGCTGTTCATCGACCCACAGTCCGCCCATCGAATAATGAACGCCCGGAAAGATCCGCATTGGAACGAACCGGGGATCATCGCCGACGAACATTTCATAGATCTCAAGGATCGCTCCGAGTTTTCGCGTAAGCGTTTCCGCCGGGATATGCGTCAGGTCTAAGAAAACCTGATTTTCACCGCCGACGCCGTGGCCATCAAGACAAACCTGGAAAATTTCACGCGTCGCAATGTCTCGCGGAACCAGATTTCCATAAGCGGGATATTTTTCTTCGAGGAAATACCAGCGTTCAGTTTCCGGAATGTCCTGCGGTTTGCGTACATCGCCGTCCTGACGCGGCACCCAAACGCGGCCGCCTTCGCCGCGAGCAGATTCGCTCATCAAGCGTAATTTGTCTTCGCCCGGTATCGATGTCGGATGGACCTGTATGAATTCACCGTTAGCGTAATAAGCACCTTGCTGGTAACACGCCGAAGCCGCACTTCCCGTGCAGGTCATCGAATTCGTCGATTTACCGAATATCAAGCCCGGCCCGCCGGTCGCCATTATTACAGCGTCCGCAGGAAACGACTTCAGTTCCAAGGTCTGCAGATTCATTGCGATCACACCGCGGCAGACCTGATGATCGTCCAAGACGAGTGAAAGCATTTCCCAGCCTTCGTATTTATTTACTTTTCCCTGAACTTCCCAACGCCGCACTTGTTCATCAAGAGCATACAAAAGCTGCTGTCCGGTCGATGCACCGGCAAATGCCGTGCGGTGATGCAGCGTTCCGCCAAATCGGCGAAAATCCATTAAGCCTTCTTTAGTTCGCGAAAACGGCACGCCCATCCGATCGAACAGATTGATGATCGCCGGAGCCATATCACACATTCGCTCGACCGGCTTTTGGTTCGCCAAAAAATCGCCGCCGTAAACCGTATCGTCAAAATGTTTGAACGGCGAATCGCCTTCGCCTTTTGTATTAACCGCTCCGTTGATGCCGCCTTGGGCACAAACGGAATGAGAACGTTTGACGGGAACGACCGAGATCATATCCACTTCGTGGCCCGCTTCCGCTATTTTCATCGCCGCCGACAGACCCGCAAGCCCGCCGCCGATGATCACAATTTTCAAGTCGTTCGATGCCATAAAATTATCGTGTCCCGGTAAATGTTAAATTTGGTGCGATATTCTGTGCCGTGTGTCCGGAACTTTCGCAGATCGCTTGAGGCATAATGCCGCATGGCCGCCGGAATGACCAGATCGCATTAACACCAACTCCGAACAGCGTGATCGCGATCAGTATGCAGGCATACAATGTGTATTTCTGAGCTTTCTCGCCGACGACGATTCCCCAATCCACCGCAAATAGCCAAATGCCGTAACCAAGATGCCATGCCGTCGCGGCAACTCCGAGAACATAGATCACGACGACCCACATCATCGCAAATTCTCCGGCGACGATGTTATAGGCTTGGCTCGCGTGTCCCGCGACAGGAATTTCATTCAATCCCGGGATCAATCCGAACCGCAGATTCAACAGATGGAAAAGAATAAAGAAGAAAAGGAAAATACCTGTTATTCGCTGGAAAAGATAGAACCAGTTGCGCTGATACTTATAAACAAGGACATTCGGTTTTGCTTCGCCCGATATCAATATGCCGTAGATCGAGTGATAAAGAAGCGGCAGAAATATACCGAATATTTCGATCAGAAGAAGAAAAGGAATGCCGTGAATATCTTCAACGGCCTTCTCGAAAGCCGATTCGCCGTTCATCGCTTTCGAATTTGTGAACAGATGCACAAAATAAAACAATCCGAGAGGCACGATGCCGGTCAGTTGGTGAAGTTTGCGCAAGAGAAATGTATTGCTGAATTTTATAGCCATCCAATTCGCCTCGGTTTTTGATCAACTATTGAATTTGTCACTTGAGATTCTAAAACCAAACGCTCAAATCATCAATCTCAGCGGCGATAAATTTAACTTAGAGATATAATAACGCCTTTTGATTATAAGTAAAAATGAATTCGCCTTTGCGGATTAGTAAGGATTGCTTATAATTAATAAATAGATAGGCAGGCGGTTTTATTATGCATATCGAGACGCTGAAAGTTTTTTGCGATCTGGTAGATCTACAGAGTTTTTCCTTAGCGGCGGAACGGAATTTTGTTACACAATCTGCTGTCAGCCAGCAGATACGTGCACTCGAGGAAAAATTCAAACGGCGTTTGTTGGAACGCGTCCGCGGCCGGCGCGAAGTAAAACTCACGGCTGCCGGCGACGTATTCTACAACGAATCGAAGGCTGTTCTGGAAGCCTACGAACAGCTCCAAGAAAGCATTCGCGGTGTTGTCGGAACTATCGGCGGCAACATTAAAGTTTCAACTGTTTACAGCGTAGGCCTTCACGAACTTCCCAACAAAGTAAGCGAATTTATGTCGAAATTCCCGGCAGCCCGGATCGACCTTGAATATTCCAGAACTACAAAGGTAGTTCGCGATGTGCTCAGCGGTTCGGTCGAACTCGGTGTTCTCGCTTTCCCTGAACCGCGCAGAGGCTTGACCATTAAAATGATGCCGAGTAACCGCCTTGTTCTCGCGTGTCCGCCGGACCACAAATTTGCAAAACGAGCGAAGGTTCGAGCTAAAGAGATCGCCGGATTGGACGTCGTTATGTTTGAACGCGATACACCGACCCGAAAAGCGATCGACCGCATATTAAAAAGTCTTGGTGTCGAAGTTAACACCGCTGCCGAATTCGACAACATTGAAACAATAAAACGTGCGGTCGAGGTGGGTTTTGGTTTGGCCATTCTGCCTTTGCCATCGATCGTCAGAAGTGAACGTGATGGATTGCTCTCCATAGTCGAATTGGCGGAAAAAGATTGGGTCCGTCCGGTCGGCGTTATTTATAGAAGTAATCGAACGCTTTCTTTGGCCGCGAAAAAATTCGTCGCTATCCTTGAATCTCCTGTTTAAATAATACCTACCGTGCAAAAACATTTTATATTCTTTTAAATATCTAATTCGTTTTGCTATACTCTTATTAGTCTCATCCGAGACAAATAATAGCTTAACCAAGTAACCAACAAATAAACATCTCCTTTTCCTTATTCAATGAACCATATAGAACTGCGAACCGACTTCTCACTTTATTTTGAGACGCGAGGAGAATATCTTTACGTTCGGATCGAAGGCAGCGGCGTAGATTATGATGTTCACAGAGAGTGTTGGGAAAAGATCGCCGAAGAATTTAGAAGGTCGCAACAATTTCGGCTCCTGATCGAACAGAATTCGGTCGAACAGCCATCAATGTCAGATACTTTTCAGTTATCTTCGGACATTGCAGAGATGGGATTTGATGACTGTAAATTCGCCTACGTTGATGAAAAGGAAGAGAACAGAGATATAAACGAATTTGGCGAGGTAGTAGCCTTGAACCGCGGATTGAATTGTAAGACCTTTTCGAATATGGACGAGGCCGAGACATGGTTGCTGTCCAGCTAAGATTATCGATCCAGGCTTATCTTTGTAAGCGGCGAGGTTGGCGCCATTTCATTGAGCGTACCTTGAAGCATCGGTAAAAGCCCTTCGGCATCCATATATTCGCGGCCAAGCAATCTTCGGAATTTCCGATCTTTCGTTTCGCCCGTCAATTCTTTTACTAACCCTCTGAACAAGGCCGTAACGATCTCAGGCGCGAACTGCTTGCCGGAGTTCCGATGCAGATCCGCAAACACTTCGTTCGCCGGCCGTCGTCGTTTATACGGGCGATCGGTTGTCATCGCATCAAAAGAATCCGCTAAGTTCACTATTTTAGCAATATACGGAATTTCCTTGTCGTACAGACCGTCCGGATAACCGTTACCGTCAAGCCTTTCGTGGTGGTATTTTGCCGCAAGCGGAACTTCGGCATACGGATGATGGATCGGCGAAAGGATGTTGAAGCCGACAGAAGGATGGCGATTCAGCTCAGCAGATTCCTTTGCGTTGATCCGATACGGAGCGTTAATAATTTTACGATCGACCGTTAGTTTACCCACATCGTGCAGATAACCGGCGACAGCCGCACCTTCGACCTCGTCGGGTCCCCAACCAAGCTCGGCTCCGATGATCTCGGAATATTTTCCAACACGCACCGAGTGCCCTTCCGTATATTTGTCTTTGCTGTCGATCGCCGCAGCAAAAGCTTTCACGGTGTCCGTGTAGGTCATTCGAAGATCGTCGTAAAGCTTGCGGTTTTCTTCGGCGCGTCTTTCGAGTTCGACGAGCATATTGCGCTGCGAGATCGCGACGCCGATGTGTCTTCCCATCGCACAAATTATCTCCCGGTCGTAACTCGAATAACCCTCGCCCGAAGCTTTTTCACCTAAAAATATTGCACCGACGATCTCTTCTCTTATTATTAAGGGAACAAAAAGCTGTATGCCGACCTTCTCGAAACTGTGATCGTAAACCTGAAAGAACGGCAGAACCTTTGCCTTATCGACCTCGATCGGAAAAAGCCCGTTCGTTAGAAATTGCCGTTCGTCTTCGTGACAAAGCGAAAGCCCAAGCGGAAATTCATCACCGAGTCCGCGAGCGGCCGAAAGATGAAGTTCGTGGCCAAACCGCGAAAACCTCGCCACGCCGCCGCGCATTATCGCGATCGAACCCAGCAAAAGATGCAGCGATGTCCGTATCGTTTCCGGAAACGTGTTTTTATTCGAAACCTCTTGACCAAGTTCGGCCAATGCCCCGAAGGTATGAACCAACTTATGTTTGTTTTCGTCCATTATCTAAGCAATGCCCAAAACGTCTGCGTGGCGGCTGACGCCCAACATATTGAATAACTCTACGGTAGTTTCGTTAACATCCGAAAACACGACACGAGCTCCGGCATTCGTTGCGGAATCAATAACGCCGAGCAAGATCGAAACGCCGATACTGTTGACGATCTCGGTTGCAGAAAAATCGACGACCAATTTTTTATATCCGGCCTCGAGTTTTTGTTTGCATTCCCGCTCGATCTTTTCACCGGAAAGTTTGTTTAAATAATCACCCGCAAAGACCACCGCGGCTTCATCATCACCGAGACCGGCGAACGCAGCTACATTTTCCATATTACCTATATTGAACTTCTAAAATTGTAATTAGTGCACAAGAGCTGTGTGAACGATTCGTATTGGTTTTAACACAATAAAACTCGGAATTCAATAGAAATCTTTCGTTATGAAAACAGTTCTATTTTTCCGCCGCGGTCTCAGCAGTGTATTTCACCATCGAAATTCGGGTTCCGTCATCGACATTCTCGATCTTTACTTCGTCCATCAGCGTTTCCATCAGCCGCAAACCCCAACCGCGACGTTCGTCGCTTGGGCGTTCTTTTACCGGAGTCGCATCGCGAAGCCGCAAGCCTCTATTCGAAACGGTGATCTCGATCCTGCCATCATCGATCGCGATCTTTTGGTATATTTTTCCGTCCGGACTTGCTCCGTGTTCCGCAGCATTTATACACGCTTCGATCAGAGCCGTCTTTATCTGATTAATTGTTTTTGGATCGAATTTATGGCGTTTTGCGATCTCCTCAAGAGCATTTGCGGAGATCAATTCGCTTTCGTCGCTCATCGGGATCGTAATTTCATATTCGCAATTATCTGTCGACAAGCCTGTCGGCCTAACCTGAAGACGATCGATCAAAAGTTCGACCTGCTTACGGCTCGAACCAAATGAATTGCGGGTTTCCAAAACTTTTAATGCTTCAGGCGAAAAGCCGCCGGGTGAAACTAGCCACAAACGATAGCTGACGTAATTTCCCATCAATGCCGCCATTTCTAAACGGTCACACCAAAATTCTGTCAGCTCTTTGCTCGCTTCAAGTTTCGAATCAACTTCAGCCGCGATCCATACGATCTCGTTCTCATCATCGAAAGCTCCGCCGGAAAATCCGATGCCTGCGGCAGAACGTTCCTTTAACGACACTTTGGCGATCTGACTGTAGATCTCTTCTGTAAACGTCGAATAAACGATATGCGGAAGCCGCAATTTTTGTCCGTCGGCGGCCAATTTATCGTCAATTTCGCTCTCTGAAAGCCCTTGATATTCTGCTTTGAACCGGCCGTAATCGATCAACGCCCTCGGTATTTCCTGAGAATCGAAACCTGACAAGATGTCTTTTAATCCTAATGAGGCTCGTTGCCGATAGATCGCCGACATTAACTTCGGTGCCCGTTTTAGCTGATGCGAAATAGCGTCGGTCATCACGATCGCCGGGCGTTCGCCTTCAAGCTCGAGTCGGTTATGAAGATCAATATGGTCACTTAGAACAACATCGTTCTCTATCGGATCTATCCGGTTAAAGTTTAGGTCGATGAATTCATTTCGATGAAGCCGCGAAACGAATCTCTCAAAAGACTTCTTTCCGATCGCGGTCCGTTTTTGCCAAAAATCGACCGTTTGCGATTCGTTCGGATGATCGTACAGCTCAGATAAGAATTTAATAGCCGCCGTTCCGCTGATCTCCGAACCGGCAGATCGCATCAATGTCGATTCGTAGTTTTTTCGGATACAACCGTGAAACATTTCTTCGGTATAAACCGAGCCAAAATTTCTGTAGCTTTTAAGGTCGATCGAAGCTGCACGTGCTGACGAAAAAATAGATCCGATGTTTCGCACGTTACCATTGAGCTGTCCGGCGATCAGATCAGCTGTCGAATCAGTTACCTCAACCTCGCTCCGCTTTGATATCGAACGAACAAGATCAGCTCCTGCTTTTCCATCGAACGGACGAAGGATAATTCGTTTTGCATCCTTTAACCGCAGATCGTATCTTCGTCTTCCGGCGAAAACATATCGAATGCCTGATCCGTGATAAAGACCCGCAAGCTGCTTAGCAGTCGGCATCGAAAAATGTATATCGTCAATGAAAACAACGAGATCGATTCCAGCCGCAAGTGCCCGAAACGGAGCACTGAAACAGGTATTTACAAAAATATCTTCGTATTGCTCAGTTCGATAAATATCTATCAAAGGTTCGATCCAACCCTTATCATCCTGCGTAGTCATTTTGCCGATCTCGTCTAAGGTCGGCAGTATGCGAATGACATTTGGATCGCCTTTTCTGAAGGCAGTCGTCTGGACGAGTAATTGATAAATAAATCTGCGCGCGGTTTTAGTCGGGGATTCTTTCGTTCTTTTGAATGGGAAATAAAATGGGATCGTGTTCCCCGCCGAAAAGAACATCTCGTCGTAGGCCTGGCGGACAAGTTCCGAAGAACCGCCGCCCGGAGCTGAGCCGACAAACGCTCCTTCCATTCCGGTATTCAATACATCGCTGAGCTCGTCTGCCCTGCCAAAATAGGCATCGTGCGGGCAAGTTGCAGCGATTCGTTTTGAAGTTCCGGTTGTCATTAATGAATATGTTCGTTAGAAGTTCCTTCCGACGCGTCGAACAATTTCACGAGGTTGCGTCCCGAACGCTTTGCGTCGTAAAGAGCATTATCTGCCGCTCGTATCAGTTCGACCGCAGTTTGAAGTTCCAACGAATAGCTGGCTATACCGATACTTATGGTCACCGGGCGAAACGGAAATTGTGTCATTTCAAATTTGCTGCGGATGCGTTCCGCAACGGCCGAGGCTTCTTCGGGACTAGTATGCGGCAGCATCACTGAAAACTCTTCGCCGCCGTATCTGGCAGCAACATCTTCGTCTCGAAGTGATTCGCGTATGACATCCGCCGCGATCCTCAATGCCGCATCGCCGGCTTGATGACCGAAATTATCGTTGTAAGATTTGAAGTCATCGACATCGAGCATCAAAACACTCATCGGAAAACGATGGCGGCTCGAACGCTTGATCTCTTCATCGAGCCTTTCTTCCAAATATCGCCGGTTCAGCAAACCGGTCAATCCGTCTGTGACCGAAAGCTGTTCAAATTCTCCGGCTTTTTCTTTTAATGAAGCCCGGTCTATGGCAACTGCGACCTGTGGTGCGATCGCCTGTAAAAATTCCAGGTCGGCCTCTGAAAATGAACTTCCACCGGCGCGATCGGTGAAGTTCATCACGGCGACTTTTCGATCGCCGATAACGACCGGATAGCTTATGAACGATGACGTTTTATAATTCCAAGAATCCGGCGAAGGCTTTATGCTCAGCTTTTCCATATCGACGACAACGACCGGCTTGCCGGCTTCTAAAACCGTCTTTGAGATCCGCTCGCCAACTTCGGGATCGCTAAAAAGATCTGCACGTGCGCCGAACGCAGCTCGTGTCCGGAGTTGTTTTGTCTTTTCATTTCGCACAAGCAATGATGCACGCTCCGAGCGTAAAAGTTCCGCCGAGATCTGCGTCAGATTCAACCAAAAATCTTCCGTGTCTATCGACCGAAGGCTTTCGTTAAACTTTCTAACAGCTTGGGTTAGCCAATCCTGATGCGAAACCTCGCCGCGAAGCCGCATAAGTTCAAGCTGCGTCGCGACAAGCTGTGTAAAGCGGGCGATCTCTCGCCGTTTTTTGTTGTCGATACGCTCACCCGAAGCCGCAAAAGCTCCTCGCACATCGCCGCCAACGAACGAAGTGAACAAATAAAGTCTCCGGTCAGAATCGATCTTGCCGTCGGCTCTGCGCTCTTTCAATTCGATCGGTATTTCGTTTCGGTTCGAATAAAGCAGTCTCGGATTATTCGTCGAAATACCCAGCTTCAACCGTTTGCTGCTCAGATCGCCGTAAGAAAATACCGGCACAAAATTGTCATCGCGAGCCTCAAGCCAAACGATCGAATCAAGTTTGTAATGCCGAGCCAGAAATTCGAGTATCGTCGTTACGCCTTTTTCATAATCGAATTTCATTATCGAACCGAAAAGAGATCGCCATTCGGCCATCGTTCCGGTCGAAGCTCTTCGCTGGCGAAAGTTTTCCGATTCCACTTTTTGGCTGCGGTCACGGTTGAATGCCTCGATCATTTTCGAAAGCTCGCTGTTTCCGGCCGGCCGCACTTTCGAAAAAGTTTCATCGGCCGAAATCGGTTTTGCTTCCGGAATTTCCAAAATATCGATCCGGCTTTCTTCTATTGGTGAAAACAATCTTTTTGCTACGGCTTCGATGTTCTTGTCGGAACCTGCGATCAAAATATTGCCAAATACTTCGGTCGGCGGATATATTCGCCAATCGCCTGAGATCGCTCGAACAGTCGCTTCTTTATATTTTTCCGCTTTTAGAAATGTTCGTCCGATGATCGCGACCAAAGGTTTTTCCGCACCGCCAACCGGAACGGCTTTGCAGCTTAATCCGGCGTGACATTCATATTCGATCGGCTTATTTATGTTTGTCGCGAGATCAAAAGCCTTTCCGCAGAATCGCGCACAATCAGGTCCGAATTCGGCAGAATTGTAGAGAACATCGCAAATAGAATTATTATTTGCAATGACTTCTTCCTCCGGAGATCCGTTGACGACAACTATCGCTACACCGTTCTTCTCGGCGTAATCTTCCAGATCATCTATTTCGTTCAGTGGGCTTAGGGGCATTTAAAAAATTTCGAACGGGTCGCAAAAAACACAGAATTTCTTCTGTTGTGCGCCTTCCGTTATTCACATACTTCGTAAATACAATCAATCGGCACACATTTTCACGAATCTCATTCAAAAAAATACGTAATCTGATTATGCCATCTATATAAGATCGAGTCATTTCCACACAGTAATTCGCCAAAGATCGAACGAAAACTGCAAGGTTTCGATGCAGTTCATTCGCTTGCGACTGCCTGTTTTACTCAAAATTAGTCGGATTTTAGGCATTTTCACCGCTTTTCCCGTTTGGCACGCTAATTGTTGTATTTATGGTTAACCAACGGCAATAACGCATTTGGAAACAAGTTTCCTGAGTGGAAAAAAAGAACAAGGAAGGTATTGATATGAACAACGAATTTACACCGAACACTGACAAAACAATAGACAATGACACCGTTATTTCAACGCTGAACGGCCTGATCGAAACTTGCCGCGATGGCCAACAAGGTTTTAAAGAAGCTGCGGAAGGCGTCGGACGAGCCGATCTTAAAACGGTCTTTTATGAATATTCGCAACAGCGTGCAACGTTTGTCGGCGATCTCCAAGCTCTAGTTCAAACTTTGGGCGGCGATCCGGAAAATACAGGAAGTATCGCAGGTGCAGTTCACCGGGGATGGATCAATCTTAAAGCTGCGATAACAGGTAAGGACGACACAGCTATCTTAGACGAAGCCGAACGCGGCGAAGACGTTGCAAAGTCAGAATATAAGAAGGCTCTCGAAACAAAACTGCCATCGCATATTCAAACCACGGTACAGGCGCAATATGCCGAGGTTCAGAAAGCACATGATAAGGTCAAAGCTTTGCGTGATGCAGCAAAGGACAATGTTAAAACAAACACCGCTTCCGTGCGATTCAACTAAGAAGTGCTTCCATTAAATAAAGAGGCCTGCCAATTCGGCAGGCCTTTTTTTATTTCTTTAATTCGACAGAAGTTCCTATCGCTCCTAAATTGTTTGCTTTATTTGCGTCAACATCCGGATGTTCTTTATTTATCCTTATACATGCGGCAAAATGCCGCGGCTTTATCTCTACCAATTTGGGTTCGAGAGTTTTGCATTCCGGGATCGCGTACCCGCAGCGAGTATGAAAGCGGCATCCTGACGGCGGATTTATTGGCGAAGGAACGTCGCCTTCTAGAATTATTCTTTGGCGAGCCGCTTCGATCTTTGGATCGGGAACAGGAACCGCAGAAATAAGTGCTTTCGTATAAGGCATCAGCGGATCTTTGTAAACGTCATTACTTTGGGCCAGCTCGACTATTTTGCCGAGATACATAACTGCAACCCTATCCGACAAATGCCGCACTGCACGCAGATCATGTGAAATAAAAAGATACGTAAGGCTTTTTTCAGCCTGAAGTTCTTCCATCAGGTTCATTATCTGAGCCTGGATCGAAACGTCGAGTGCAGAGATCGGTTCATCAGCAACAATGAACGCCGGATCGACCGCAAGTGCGCGTGCAATGCCGATACGCTGACGCTGGCCGCCGGAAAATTCGTGTGGGTAACGGTTAATAAATCTTCGGCTCAGGCCAACAGTTTCCATCAGCTTCTGAACCATTTCCGAAATGGATGATCCGTTTCTCAGTCTAAAAGTTTTTATGGGTTCGCCGATAATATCGCCGACAGTCATTCGCGGATTCAGCGAGGCGTATGGATCCTGAAAGATCATCTGGAGATCTTTTCTGCGGTCCCGCATCGACCGCTGCGAGAGCGTCGTGAGTTCTGTGCCGTTATAAAAAACTTCGCCGCCGGTCGGTTCGGTCAGACGCAATATAGCTTTCCCCAGCGTGGATTTACCGCAACCCGATTCCCCGACGAGCCCGAGCGTTTCGCCGCGTTGAATATCCAAGGTTACGCCGTCGACCGCTTTTACGAACCGCGGTTCGCTGAACAACCCTCCGCCCAGCCGATAATATACCTTCAGGTCTTTTAATGAGATCAAATTGTTTTCGTTATTTTCCATTACTTTATCGGAGGTTCTATCGAAACCGGCGTGCTGTAATCGTAAACGATACTCATCGATTTCATTTCGCCGCTTTTATATTCGGCGTTGATCTTAAGCGGCATTCCGTCTGCTTTGCCGATCCATATCCGCGATGTATATTCGCTCATGCCGTCCGGCTTGCCGGTGTAGTCATAAATATATGCGTCTTTACCGTCAACTTTTGCTTCACCGGTGTATTTCACATCGCGGAACCACTTCATTCCTTCTTTCGAGAACATTTCCCGCATGTCCTTGGTCGTCGTTTGGCCGATGGATGCCGGGATCTTGATCCAACGGCCGCCGGCGCTCATATATACCTGTTTACCGATCATTATCATTTCGGTCTGTTGGCCCGATCCTAGCTGATTGGTCATATGAAATCGATCAGGTGCCTGAAATTCAAGATCCGCTTTCATCGACGTTTTACCGTTCAACTCCATTTCGGCACGAAAGGTCTTTTGCTCAAGAAATCTTTGCCCAAGCTTTTCGATGTCGGCTTTCGGGTCAGAACTCGGGGCAAATTCGCCGGCCGTTGCCGCAGTTCCGTCATCTTTTGCGATAGCCGTGTTATCGGCTGAAGCTGTCGAATTATCGACAGACGTATTAGAACTATCGCCGGATCTTCCAAGCTCCTTGATCGTCGAACAGCCGACGGCGGCCGCCAACAAAAACAACAAACTAATGGTTAGATTCTTTTTCATATAGTTTTACTGAACCTGCTGTTCGGCAGCGGAATTTTCGCTGACTGATTCCTCATAAACCTGTTCGGCAAAGTGACAAAGCGAATGGTGATCGGGTGCGATCTGAACGAACGGCGGATATTCCGCATGGCAAATTTCAACGGCGCGATCGCAGCGTTCGGCGAATGGGCAACCAGGCGGAAGACGAGCAACGTCGGGCGGAAGTCCGGGAATTTGATAAAGTTCCTTGCCTTGTTCGTGTGCCGGATCAGGCACGCTTTTTAGCAAACCTTTCGTGTACGGATTCGCCGGCGTCGAAAAAAGCGACTTTGTCCGAGCCTGTTCGAAAACCTTGCCCGCATACATTACGATGATGTGATCGGTCATCCCGGCAACGACGCCCAGGTCATGTGTGATCAGTATTACGCTCGTTCCCAGACGGCTCTTGAGATCTTTTATCAGCTCTAGGATCTGTGCCTGGATGGTCACGTCGAGTGCGGTCGTCGGTTCGTCCGCGATCAGCAATTCGGGTTCGCAGCTCAAAGCCATCGCGATCATCACGCGTTGCCGCATTCCGCCGGAAAATTCGTGCGGATAATTATCGATGCGTGCTTCGGGTTCGGGAATTCCGACCATCTGAAGCATTTTTATAGCGTGTTCGCGAGCCTGAGCTTTCGTATGGCCAAGATGCAGACGCGTCACTTCCATTAGCTGCGTAGAAATTTTCAGAAATGGATTAAGCGATGTCATTGGATCTTGAAAGATCATCGCCATCCGCTTGCCGCGGAGTTTTCGCACCTCGGGCAGCGATAATGCCCGCAGGTCTATGCCGTCAAAAATAACCTCGCCGCTGACGATCTTTCCCGGCGGCTGCGGAATAAGACGCATCACCGAAAGATTCGTGACCGATTTTCCGCTGCCCGATTCGCCTACGATGCCGAGCGTTTCGCCGCGCTGCAATTCGAACGAGATCCCGTCCACCGCCTTCACGATGCCGTCTTCCGTCTGAAAATAGGTCCGCAGATCGCTGACCGATAAAATTGTTCCGTTATTGTCCATTATTTATTATGGTTGCTAAAATTTTCGTGTCTGCGGATCCAGTGCGTCGCGTAATCCGTCGCCGATAAAGTTCAGCGAAAATAGCGTCAGGGCCATCGTTACGCCGGGAAAGATCAATTGCCACGGGAATATCGCGATGTTTTTGATCCCTTCGGCAGCCAAGCTGCCCCATGAGGCATACGGCGGCTGAACTCCGAGTCCGAGAAATGAAAGAAACGCTTCGGTCAGCATAACGCTCGGAACCGTCAGCGTTGCGTAAACGATCACCGGGCCGAGTGCGTTCGGAACCAGATGACGAAAGATTATCGACAAAGTTGAAACGCCTGTCGCTTTTGCCGCCGTGACGAATTCCTGATTCTTGAGCGAAAGTATCTGGCCGCGAACAACGCGTGCCATCGTTAGCCATGAAACAAGCCCAAGTGCGAAAAACAGCAGCAAAATTTGGCTGATGCCTTGATTTACATACTCGACGTATTTCGCACCGAGCCAATCACCCAGTTGCGAAAGCACTAGGCTGTTTAACCAAAAACTTCCCCAGATCATCGCCACGATGCCGCCGATCAAGGCGATGTAAAATGCTATGTTCAGCGCTGTTGATGCAAAAGCAGAAAGCTCGCTGCCTTCGGCAAAGATCAGTCGGTACAAGTTATATGCAACGAATCCAAGCACGATCACCCCGGCTATAATTAAGATCATCAGCGGCAGTGCAGCAACAAGAACAACCGTATTCTGCTTACCGAACGCATTCAAGAGAACGATGACGATAAGAATGTAAGGAATAGAGTAGATGATATCCACGACGCGGATCATAAAGTTATCAAGCCGGCCGCCGAGATAACCCGCGATCGCACCGTAAGAAACGCCGACAATAAGCGAAACGATCGTGGAAATAAGCCCAACCGCCAAAGAGATTCGTCCGCCCTGAAGAACGCGTGCGAGGAGATCGCGTCCGGCATCGTCAGTTCCCATCGGATGCTGCACGGACGGCGGAAATGATTTCACAAGTTCGCCGTTGCCGACATCCGACGGAATGTAATCAGCCGTAAAACCGGTCGCCCATCGTATGATCGCCGGGCCGATGATCACTGCAATGATCATTATCCCAAGCACGATCAAACCAAAGACCGCGAGTTTGTTCTTCAACAGCCGCTTCCAAGCGTCGCCCCAAAGCGATGTTCCTTTTAATGTTTCGATATTTTCCGCCATAGCTGTTTATTCGTAACGAATTCGCGGGTCGAGGAATCCATAGGAAATATCGACCAAAAGATTAAACACCATTATCAGAATAGAAATAAATGCGACGATGCCGAGCGTAAGCGGTTCGTCGCGGTTCTGTATAGATTGAATGAAGATGTTGCCGAGTCCGGGAATGGCAAAGACGCGTTCGACCACCACCGTTCCCGCAAGCAATCCGGCGAGAGCCGGCCCTGTGAAGGAAACGACCGGAACGATGCCGCCGCGAAGTCCGTGTTTGATCAAAACCGTAGTTTCATCTAAACCCTTCGCCCGCGCCGTGCGGATATAATCCGACCGCATTATCTCGAGCATTCCCGCACGAGTCATTCGCGGAATGTATGCGATATAGATCGCCGCAAGCGTTATGACAGGCAAGATAATATTAGAAACGCCGCCCCAACGCGCCGGAGGCAGCCAGGTTATCCAGAGAGCAAAGACCAGAACAAGTATCGGCCCAAGCACAAAGTTCGGAACCGAAAGCCCGAACATTGCCATAGCCATCGAACCATAATCCCAACCCGAATTTTGTCTGAGTGCCGCGACAATACCGGCTCCGACACCGACAATTAAAGCGAGAATATATGCGAGCAAACCGATCGTCGCGGAATACGGCAAATGGCGGAAGATTATTTCGTTGACCGACTGGCCGGCGTATTTCAGCGAATCACCAAAATCAAAACATTTGAAATCCCATGACCCGACGGAGAACTGCAAACCATTGTCGGTAACTTCGTCCGCCGCTTTTGTCCGGCATGTCACGTTGCCGAGCATCGTCAAATATTGAACATAAGCCGGTTGATCGAGGCCATATTTCTTTTCGATATTCGCTTTGATCGCCTCAGGCACTGCTTTTTCATCCGTATAAAAACTGCCCGGAGCGAGCCGGATCAATCCCCACGTCACCGTTACGACGAGCAAAGCCATCGGAATGATGATCAACATTCGTTTAAGTATGAAACTAAGCATTTTTCTTCAGTTCAGTTCCCTGCCGCGGCTGATTTGGTTTGAGCGGCCGCTTTGAGCGCGTTTTGATCTGCGCTCAGACGTTCGATCTGCGATTGAACCCACGGGTCCGTAGTCTGCATTATGTTCTCGACATCGTGATCCCATTTGGATTCGTCGTGTTCGATGTAAACGAATTTCCAAGGATGCAGCGTTCCCGGATTCGGATACATTCCTTTTACATAAGGCTTTTTGATCCAGTTCGTCGCCTGCGTCACAAGCGGTATCACCGGCTGCTGCTGCATCACCATCAATTCCGCACGGGCGAGTATTTCGAAACGCTTCATTTCGTCCTGCTCATTGTTTGCGGCATCCAACAGCTTGTCAAATTTGGGATCGCTCCAGCCTGTTGAGCTGTCATTCTTTTCTGAATAGAACAAATTAAGAAAAGTAAAAGGATCCATATAATCGCCGACCCAGCCCGCACGAGCCATTCCTTTATAGTCGAGTTCCTTTCGCACATTTAGGAAGGTTTTCCATTCCATGTTATTGAGAGAAAGCGTTATACCAAGATTTTGTTTCCATTGAGCCTGCAGAAATTCGGCGACAGCTTTGTTGCTTTCTGCGGTATTGTAAAGAACCTCTACCTGATCGACAGGAAAATCAGGCACCGAATATCGGCCGTTGTCTTCGTTTACGGTATAGCCAAGTTCTTTCAAGATGTTTCGAGCCTTTACGGGATCGAACTCTCTTGCTTTCCATTCCTCCAGCGAACTGCCTTGTTTCGCAAGCTCCTCAGTGTAAACTTTCTTTCTAGCTTGTTCGTATTTTGGGAAAATGCCCTCGGGCGTAAAATCAACGAGCGGAGTTACTGTTTTACGAAATTTCGCAAGAGCTTTGCGGTCGATCGATAAAGCGAGGGCCTTACGCAGCTTCACGTTATCCATTGGCTTCTGCTTTACGTTGATCGTGTAATATTCAATAGCAACTTCAGGAGCGTTCATGAATTCGTCTTTATATTGGCTGACGACCTCGTTCCATGCGGCTGGCACGGTGTGGTTATACATAGCGTCAACATCGCCGGCTTGATACAGGTTCATCATCGTCGTTGCTTCATCCAGCGGATAAAATTCGATCCGATCGAGACGAACCATATCGGCGTCCCAGTAATTCGGATTTTTTACGACAATAACACGATCATACGGGTGATGTTCTTTCAGCATAAAAGGCCCGCTCGTGACGATGTTTTCCGGCTTTGTCCAATCGGCGCCGTATTTCTCGACGGTTTCTTGATCGATAACCCGGAAGAATTGATGGCCCAAAAGGCCGATAAAGAATGGAGCCGGTTGGATAAGTTTTATGCGAAATGTCAGATCATCGACCGCTTCGACACCAAGGTCTGTTGCTTTTACCGGAATAAATTCGGCTCCGGCGGCGGCGGCTTTTAGTTTCGCGTCTTTATCAAAAAGTTTCTGACGTTCTTCATCCGAACCGGGCAAAGTATATCGTTCAGGTTCGTTCAAAAATTTGTGAAATTCGGTTGCTCCGCCAAATTCGTCATCTTCTTTCGACGTCGCTTCATCGCTTGAGGGTGCGCCGGCCGCAGTCATATCTGTTTTGTGAAGAAATGTTCCGTCCGGACGTTTCACAAAAACTTTGCCCGAATTATATGCTTCGGCGTATTTCAGATAATAAGAAAGATAAGCGTTCTTCGCGGCAAGAGCGGGATCGAGATTTCTACGAAAAGTATAAGCGAAATCTTTAGCGGTGATCTGTTTGCCGTTTGAAAAGGTCGCGTTCGGCCTTAAGTGAAAAAGATATTCCGTTCCATCGGGGCTGATCTCCCAAGTATTCGCAACACTCGGGATCGATTCCATCGTTTTCGGATCGTATTCCACAAGTCCGTCATACAATGCCATCAAAACCCGTGCTTCCGGCTGTCCGGTAGGGATTCCCGGATCGAGAGATTCCGGTTCGGAACCCGAAACGTAATGCAAAACATTCTCTTTCGGCGCGACGGTGACGCCGTAATATTTCCCGCTTGCTTTCGTTGTGCAACCGGCAAAGAACGACGAAATAGCAATGACAGCTATTCCGGTTATAAAAAGACCTATCCGTTCTTTTTTCATAACGCGAACTCCTAAATAATTCAGATCGGTAAAAACCGTAACTTAGCGGTAACAGGAGAGTTGTAAAAACAAGGCCGTAAGGCCGTATTCGTTTTACTTCGATTCAGAACCGGCAGCCTTCGGTTGCCAATTACTATCGATCGTAACATCTTTCAGCGACGGAGCATCAAGACTATTCACATCAAAGCCGCGTACATACGGCTTAACGAGCGAGTAAGATATCGGGAAATAAAGCGGAATGCCGTGAAGTTGATACAAGGCTTCGGCTTCATTCAAAATTTGTCCGTTTTTCACACTTTTCGGATCAGTATCGACCGACATCACAGGTTTCGTTTCCAGATCGGGAACTATTCCCAGATCATTCGGCCCGCGTTCCGCCGGTTTGACGAGAGCCGGCTGCGTTTCGCTCACCGGTGCTATCTTTTCAATACCAAAGATCGAAACGAAATTCGCGAACTCGTCGCTCGTCGGCAAAACAGCTCCGCGGCGTATCAGATCGTAATCGCCCGCATCGCGAACCGCCGTAAGTTCGTCGGGTTCTTTGATTATTATATCAGTTTCGATATTCAGATTTTGTTTCCACATTTTGGCGACAAGTTTTGCCACGCGGATCTGAATGTCATTGCGGTTTATTACGAGCTGTACCGGAGGAAAGTTTTCGCCATCGGGAAAACCTGCATCGGCCAAAAGCATTCTGGCTTTCGCCGTATCTTGCACGATCGTTTTTACTTCCTTCCCGTCGAACGGCAAAAAACTTCGTGCAGGCTGTGTCGTGCCTTCGAGTTCGCCTTCCGTCAAACGTTCGCGTTCGATTGCGATCGCCAAAGCTTCACGCACGCGCCGATCGTTGAACGGTTCCCGTTTTACATTTACTTCGTAAAAATTTATCGCACCGTGCGTCGTATGCCGAAGATCATCGAACGGAGCCATCAGCTTTAGCGCAAGCGGCTCGAAATTCGCATTTGTCACAACATCGACCGCACCTGATTGATACGCGTTCAAAGCAGCTTCGGCATCTTTTGCCGCAATAAAATGAACGCGGTCAAGCTTGATATTATCGCGGTCCCAATATGTTTCGGATCTTTCGATGGTGATCGCTACGGACGTGGCTTCGACTATTTTGAATGGACCATTTGTCACAGCTGCGGCGTCTATTTGCTCGCCGTCCAGGTCTTTGCCATCGCCGTAAACCGGCATAAACAGCGGATTAGCGACTAATTTTGGAAGGTCCTTATCCGGCTGGATCAACGATACTTTCAATGTGTTATCGTCGATCGCTTCGACACCGATCGGTTCCGGTTTTTTTTCAGCAACGACCGATCTGCCGTCCGGCCTACGCGGCGGCGGCGGAAGTTCGAGCGTCGGTGAAGGTATCGGTTTTGGTTTTTCAACTTCGTCTTTATCCGAAACATCGTTTGCTTCGGTTTTGACCTCTGACATTTCCGTCCTGGCTTTTGTCGCGATGGCTTCGAGACCTACGATGTTCTTGATGAGATCATCGTGCGAAACGCCATCGCTTTTTTCGGCGATCCTTGTCCACGAACGCACAAAATCTTTCGCATTAAGCGTTTCACCATTAGACCATTTCATGCCGTCCCGCAAATGAAAGGTCCAAATTTTACCGTCTGCTTCTGATTCCCAACTTTCTGCGGCGGCCGGTCGTGGTTCGAGCGTTCGCGGATCGATATCCGTCAAGCCTTCGTAAACCGCACGGACAATGTCAGTTTCGGGCGGAGCGGCTGCATCGGCCGGATCGAGGCTTTTGAATTCGGCACCGTTACTCCAACGCATTTCCTGAACCGGTGGCGGCGGAGTTACGGTAATGATCGATTCGGTTTTCGCCGGTTTTAATTCGGCGCAGGACGAGATAAGAATCACAAGAAGAACTAAAAATGAAGACGCGAATAGGCCAAATAACCTGCTATCTCGGCGGGCCGTTTTCCTAAATATATTTTTCGCGTTTTTCGTCATTTTCGTTAGATCAATTTCCCGACCGCAAAAGCTCGTATATTTCTTTCGTCTTTCGGATCGTTTCGTCGCGTGTTCCAGACGTATCGATCAGCAGATCTGCATACTTCTTCTTTTCTTCCTGCGGCATTTGCGAAGCGATCCGGCGTTTTGCTTCGTCTTCAGAAAGTTTGTCTCTTTCTATTAGACGAGCAAATTGTATATCAGGTTGGCACCAGACAACAATGAGTTTATCAAAGCGTTTATAGCCGCCGGATTCGATCATCAACGCAGCGTCGACGATGGCAACGCCGTTCGGGTCCTCGGTTTCCTTTTCGCGAAGCCATTGATCCTGTTTTTCTATGACTAACGGGTGAATGATCGAATTCAATAATTCAAGCTTTTGTTTGTCGGCAAAAACGATCGAGCCGACTTTCTTGCGATCCAGTTCGCCGTTTTCTAGCAATATCTCTTTACCGAAATGTGTGGCGACCGACGCAAGGCCTGCCGAACCAGGCTCGACAACTTCACGGGCCGTTTTGTCGGCGTCTAGAACATAACAGCCAAGCTCGCGTAAAATATTGCAAACAAACGTTTTGCCGACGGCGATCGAACCTGTTAAGCCGGCTTTTATCATTTTCGTTACCGTCCGTGACGTTTCGCCAGTTTTTCTACATTGTATTCTGCGACTTCGGCTAAGGTGATGCCGAGTTCATCGGCACAGGCGGAAATATACCACAAAACATCGCCTAATTCGTCTTTTAATTTTCCGCGGATCTCGTCCGTGATCACGCCTTGGTGATCGCGTTGGATCTTTTTAACGATGTTCGCGACCTCGCCGGCTTCGCCTGTCAGGCCAAGCGTCGGATATTCCAAGTTGCTGAGCCGGTTCGGATAAAGAGCCGTCGTTTTTGCTTCGTTTTGATAATCTTCGAATGTCATATTTTTTTAGAGTTTTCGCCGCATCTTTGCAGCTTCGAGCGTATTTTTCATTAACATCGCAACGGTCAAAAGTCCGACTCCGCCGGGAACCGGAGTGAAATAACCGGCTTTTTCGACCGCTTCACGCGGATTTACATCGCCACACAAAGTGAATCCGCGGTTATCTATCGCCGCGAGCCTTTTTTCGATATCTTCGTCCGAAAATAGCCCGCGTGCCATTTCTTTGTCGCTGACCTGATTTATCCCGACATCAATAACGACAGCTCCGTCGCCGATATGTTCGCCGCGAACAAAACCCGCACGGCCGATCGCCGCGACCAAAATATCGGCTTTACTCGTAATGTCGGGCAAATTTTTTGTTTTGGAATGACAGATCGTAACGGTTGCATTTTCCTGCAACAGTAGCATCGCCATTGGTTTACCAACGATGTTGCTGCGTCCGAGCACGACCGCATTCTTACTGGCGATCTCGATTCCCGAACGCCTTAATATTTCGATCACGCCGGCGGGCGTACACGGTGTCAAAGCCTTTTGGCCTTGAGCAAGTCTGCCGACATTTATCGGATGAAATCCATCGACATCCTTTGCCGGATCGATCGAGTCAAGTATCTCATTTTCATTGATCTGTTTTGGTAACGGAAGTTGAACCAGTATGCCGTCGATCTCATCGTCGGCGTTCAATTTTTGAACAAGCTTTAAAACTTCATCATGCGGCGTTTCTGCCGGCAAATGAAAATGCTGCGAAAAAATTCCCAGTTCTTCGGATGTCTTCACCTTGCTCGCGACATAAACCGCGGATGCCGGATCTTCGCCGACCCGAACCACGGCCAAGCCGGGCCTGACACCGTTCTTTTCAAACATTCCCGCCACATCTGCAGCGACTTCGGACTTGATCGCGTCAGCTATCGGCTTGCCGCGTAGTATCTCAGCTTTCATAAAAGTATTTACTGATTTTACAGGAAATGCGGTTCAATTGTCAGTTTGCTTAAGCATAAACGTTATTACTCGGCAAAATAGACGAATTTGATCGTCTATCATTAAGGACCATTATATTTAAATGCTTTTAACCTTTGTTAAATTTTCATCTTTCCTCGTTCTGTTGACTTTATTATCGTCGGCATCCGTGTTCGCAAGCGGCAGCGAAGACCTGGTCGTTTTCGATTCGGCGTCGAGCACGTTCATGCGTCGCTCTGCCGATGGTTCGATCGCTTCCACAAAGATCGACACAGCAAAAGGCAGCGTAATGCCTGTGACGGCGGACTACGACGGAGACGGCAAGATAGATATCGGATATTGGTCGCCGACTGATAAAACCTGGTCGATAATTCGCAGCAGCGACGGCCAAGAGCTAAATATTGCGATCAACGACCGACAGCTTGATAACGGAATTCCGGTCGCCGGACAATTTGACCAAGATCGCAGAGCCGACATCGCTTTCTTTTTACCCGAAAAAGGAATTTGGTATTTGCTGACCTCGCTTCATGGTTACGACACTTCTGTCCCGACCGAGATCAAATTAGGCTCGGCCGGCGACGTTCCGGTCGCGGCAGATTACGATGGGGACGGCATTACCGATGCGGCGATCTTTCGATCAAAAACGAACGAATGGATATATCGATCAAGTTCGACCAAAGCGGAACTAACTGAGAAGTTCGAATCAAAAGCAGGCGACATTCTCGTCCCGGCCGATTACACCGGCGACGGCAAAGCCGATCTTGCTTTTTATCGGGCCGAAACACTTCATGGCGTTTGGTTTATTTTGAACAGTTCGACGCATACATTAGAAAAGCTTGTGTTCGGTTTCAAAGACGCGCTTCCGATGCCGATCGATATCGACGGCGACGGAATTATAGATCCGACATTTTATGAAAAAGGAACTTGGTATTTTTACGACAGTTCGTATCCGCGTCTGCACACGATAAAATTCGGATCCTCGGAATGTTTGCCGGTTGTTTCAACCGCTCGCTTACGCACGAACAGCGAAGATCGACGCAAGTAAAAAATTTCAAACAGTTCCCACAAAATACGAGATGGCTTCCCCCAAGCCGTCTCGTTTTTTTGTTAGAATGTCCAAATGAAGCTTTTTGCTTTATTTGCGGCGATCTTTTTTGGTTTAATTCCTGCGTTTGCTCAAAACGGCCTGCGCGAACAGGTAGATGACGCCGTCACCGAACGGGATTGGGTGGCGACTCAAAAGCTGTTACAGAATGCCCGCGAAACCGAACAATTCAAACTAAACAATTTCGAATATCTTCTCGGAAGAATTGCCGAAAAGAACCAAGACTACGCGGCCGCTGCCGAAGCATTCGAAAACGTCGCCGAAAGCGATTCGGTTTTACGAGAATATGCTCTTTGGCATCTGGCGGAGCTTGCAAAACTCACCGGCAACACTCTGCTCGAACGCCTTTACCTGAACGAATTATCCGGCTTTTATCCTGACACTCTCCTTGCCGATGCCGCCAAAAATCTGGAGGCTCGAAGCCTTTTTGAAAGCGGCGATTTTGAACGGTCGATAGCCGCCTTCCGACAATTAAAAACCAACGATACTTCTCAAACACCAAGCCGCGAAAACATTGCGTATATTGCACGCGGATATTTGAACGCCGGAAATTATATTGAGGCCCGAAAGGCCGCCGAAGAACTTCTGACAGATCTGCCAAATCCGGCGCAGCCTGACGATCACGCATATTCTGCCGCACAGATACTCGACCGGATCGATCAGGCTGAATCTCACAAACCGACCGAACTCGAACATATGAATCGAGCTTCGATCTATCAATTTAATCGTGATCTCGTCGCGGCTCGGGATCATTATTTAGCGATATTGAATGAATATCCGGCGGGATTTTCTGCTCCCGAAGCAACACTGCAGATCGGCATCGGTTACACGCGGGTTAATGATTTTGGTGAAGCTCTGAAATGGTTCGAAAGATTTCTCGAACAATTTCCCGGCCACGAACTGCGCGAAGAGGCGTTGATCCAATCGGCGGCGGCGTATTCGCGAGTCGGAAAATATCAGGAATCAATTCGGCGATATGAAAGTTATATCGAGCTTTATTCTGACAGAAAGCGGCTTGACCGTGCGTATTTAAATGCCGTTGACGCTCTTCGCGACAGCCACGAAAATACGATCGCGATACGTTGGACAAACCTTACGCAGGATCGTTTTTCAGGGAAAGCTTCCCGCCGCGTTGGCATTGTTTGCCGAAGCCCGAATTTACATTGCACGCAGCCAATGGCCGGAAGCGATCGACAGCCTCGAACGACTCGCGAAAATGCCGGAACTCGGCGGAGCGTCGGTTCCCGGCGGAACTTCGAAGCCGGAAGTCGCGTTCCTCAGGGCATATTGTCTAGAACAGGCTCGCCGCTACGACGATGCTATCGACGGCTATCTTTCGATCACCGATGGCCGCGAAGAATATTTCGGAAACATCGCGACAGACCGTTTGCGTAAGATAAGCGAAGACACTTTGACCGCAAATTACATTTCAAAAAAACTCGACGTCTTACGGCAACAGCCGCGAACGAAAGAAAACCTACAGGCCTTGATACGTTTGACGGACGAACCTGAAAAAAGGCTCGAGCTTCTGGACGAACTCGCGAAAATTTATCGAACGCTGCCGGGATATAATTTACAAGCTACATATAAAATGATGCCGGTCGGCAGAAATGAATTTGCTAATAAAAGTGAATTAAAACCTGTGTCAAACCGCCATCAGGCGATCGCAGACGAATTCGTCTTTCTAGGGCTTTACGACGAAGCGGCACCGGAATTCGAAGCAGCACGCGAAGGTAAAAATGTCGACCCTGACGACTTTGCTTTCACGCTTGCCGAACTATATCGCCGAGGCGGAAAAGCGGATCGAGGCATACAATTTATGGAATCGCATTGGAAAGCTCCGGCTGATTATCAAGTCGAATTGATACCAAAAGACGTCGCTTATTTTCTTTACCCAGCGCCGTTCCAAGATGAGTTGATCAAAAATACGATCCAAAAAGATGTCGATCCAAGATTTATGCTTTCGCTGATCCGCCAGGAATCGCGTTTTCGGCCAAATGCTAAATCTTATGCAGCCGCTCGCGGATTGATGCAGTTCATTTCAACAACGGCCGATCAGATCGCCGGCGAGCTTGGCAGAAACGAATTTTCTCAGGAAGATCTGTATGATCCAAAAGTTTCTATACTTTTCGGATCGCAATATCTTTTCGATCTTTACAGACAATTTCCAAATCAAACCGAAGCAGTTGCCGCAAGCTATAACGGCGGTGAAGAAAACATAAAACGCTGGGTAGCGTGTTCACATTCTAATTTGCCGGATGTTTATGTTTCGGAGATCGCCTACGCCCAAACAAAAGATTACGTTTTCCGCGTAATGACAAATTACCGTATGTACCGCGAGCTTTATAACGCCGATCTTTCGCCGCAGCCAGAAAACCGCTGAGTTGATTTCGTCTTTGAAAATTCCGACAATGTAATTTGCTCCGAACGAAATAATTTATAAATGAAATACTTAACTCTAATAATTAGCGTAGTACTCTTTGCCGCCGCGTGTTCCGCACCGGCAAAAGAAGCTCCGAAAGCGTCGCCTAACGCCAAACATTACGATTTCAAAGGAAAGGTCATCTCTGTTGATAAAGCCAACAAAACGGCTTCGATACATCATGAAGCGATTCCGGGTTATATGGACGCGATGACAATGGATTTTCCCATCAAAGAAGATTGGATCTGGGACGACCTTGTTCCCGGCGTTGAAGTTCAGGCAGATCTGGTCGTCGATAACACTGCGACGCCTTCATATTGGCTCGAAAAAGTTTCGATCGTTGCCGCAACAATACCGGATCAGCCGACACCGGAAGTAAAAGAACCTGAGCAGATCGGAAAACAAGTTCCCGATTTTACGCTAACAGATCAGGACGGCAAAAAGATAAAATTTAGCGATTATAAAGGCAAAGCCACCGCGATAACTTTTATCTACCGTCGCTGTCCGCTACCCGAATTTTGCATAAAAATGTCGCGTAATTTTAGCGATGCGGCTCAGAGGATCATCGAAGATCCGAAGATGAAAGAAGACGTCCGTTTGCTCAGCATTTCTTTTGATCCCGAACACGACACACCGGAGAAATTGAAAGAATACGGTATCGGCTATCTCGGCAACAACGCGGACGAAGGATTCAAAGTTTGGCAGTTGGCGGTTGGCCCGGACAAAGACGTAAGAAAGATCGCCGATTTTTTCGGTTTGATCTACAAAGTTTCCGGCGATGACCAGGCACAGTTCGATCACACACTCGTGACAGCGATAATTTCGCCGGATGGAAAGGTCGTAAAAATGCTCGCCGGAAACCGCTGGGTTCCCGAAGACCTTATTCGAGAATTAAAGGCTGCGGAAGGCGCGAAAAGCTAACCGAACTTTTAGAGTCAGATGCATCAGACGCTCGATAATTTCTTGATGGATTCGCAAGAGCGGCCTGAACTCAAAGGCTTTCGCCGGTTCGTAGTGGAGTTTTTGTTTTTCGGAATAAAAGAGGCTAGAGCATGTTTATTTGCGGGCCTCTTTTTTCTATCGGTTTTTCTGGTGCCGCGTGCTGGAATATTTGGCTTGCCGCGATATGACGTTTTGCTTGTTCTAGCGATCATTATTCAAATTTGGATGGTCGCCGCAAAGCTGGAAACTTTTGACGAATTAAAAGCGATCTGCGTTTTTCACCTCGTCGGACTCATGCTGGAAATCTTCAAAACGTCATCCAATATCGGTTCGTGGAGCTATCCTGATTTCGCTTATACAAAAGTTTTCGGCGTTCCGCTTTTTTCGGGATTTATGTATGCCGCTGTCGGCAGCTACATCATTCAGGCGTGGCGGCTCTTTGATCTCCGGATCCGCCATCATCCGCCGTATTGGATGGGTGCAACCGTTGCTCTTCTGATCTACGCAAATTTTTTCACGCATCATTTCATCGGCGATTATCGTTGGTATATAGCCGCGGTCGTGCTCGGCCTTTACGCTCGTTCGAACGTGATCTTTCGCCCGCTTGACCGCGACCGAAAAATGCCGCTTTTGCTTTCGTTTTTATTGATCGGATTTTTTCTCTGGCTGGCGGAAAATATCAGCACATTTTTTGGTGTTTGGCGATACCCAAATCAACTCGGCGCGTGGTCGGCAGTTCACATAGGAAAGTGGAGTTCGTGGTCGCTTTTGGTCATCATGACTTTCACGATCGTCGCCGGATTAAAGCACATTAAAGAACGCATCCACATTCCCGAATAACTAACCCGCGAAACTTTCTTCAACGTCTTTGATGCCTTTCAATACTCCCGATTCGTCCATCGTCAGACATTTTCCATCACGATAAACGAATTTTCCATCAACCATTGTCATAACGACATCTCTTGCGTTCGAAGAAAATACGATCGCGGCAGCGACATCGGAAACCGGCTGCTGTGCGATGTTCGATAAAGATATTGCTGTCAGATCTGCGTGCTTACCGGCTTCGATCGTGCCGATATTTTTCTCTAAACCTAAAGCTTTCGCTCCGCCGAGCGTTGCTGTTTCCAAAACATCTTCGGCAGTAATAAATCCATGGCCCGCGGAAATATTTCTCGCCGCAAGCGCCCCAAAACGAGCCTCTTCGATAATGTCGCAGGCGTTGTTGCTTGCTACCGAATCGCTTCCAAATCCGACATCGATGCCGGCTGCCAAAAATTTAGCAAAAGGAGCAAAACCATGCCCAAATTTTGCGTTCGATTTCGGACAATGAGCAATGCTTGAACCGCTCGCGACGATGAGCGCAATATCTTCATCATTTACCGTTACGCAATGAACAAGCAAAGGCTGCGTTTCTAAAATCCCCGTGGACCTCAGATACGAGATCGGTGAAACACCGGGCGAGCTCCATTCGACGCCGAATTTTTTATAGACATCAATAAAAAAGCCATTTGCGTTCAACAAAAGTTCGTTTTCGTCTTTCGATTCCGCCGCGTGTATCGAGGTCTTTATCGCGTTGCCTTTTACGTGTTCGGCGATCGCCTCAAACAATTTTCGGCTCACCGTATAAGGCGAATGCGGCGAAATTCCCGCGTTTACGAGTTCCGTCGAATCATTTTGAAGATCGTAAAATTTATCAAGCAACGCCTTAATATCATCTGTTGCGCTGCGGTCATCTGGCGAAAATTCCGTTTCCTGAAACAGAATGCCGCGAATGCCGGTTGCTTTCATCGCATCAAAACCCGCACGGCCAAAGCGTCCGATATCGCCAAGACAGGTGACACCCGCTCGAACGGCCTCGACCGCACCGGCAAGTGCCGACGTCTTTATTTGATCGTCAGAAAGCGACGCGCGCAGCGTATTCAGCTTCAAAAGCCACGAACGAAAATCGTTTTCGACCGAATCCAACGCGCCGCGCATCGCGGTTATTTCGAGATGGCTGTGGCAATTAACGAAACCCGGCAAGATCGCCGCATCGCCCAGATCGATAACCTCTTCATTTGGAAATTCGTCGGTGATCTGCGAAAGCCCGCCGACCGCTTCGATCAAATTACCGTTAATGACGACAGCTCCTTTTTTGATGGGCTTGTCGGCGATCGGCAGAAGATGATCGGCGGTGATGATCATATTTTTTTTATTCGGCGGTTACGGTTTTCGCGGCCGGATCTTTGCGATAGCGGGCTAGGATCGAGGTTACATATGAACGTGTCGATGGAATGCTGATGCGTTCGGTAAACGCCGCTTCGCTGAGCGTTCCCGCGTCAGAACCCGACGTCCATTCTTCGACACGGCTCGGGCCGGCATTGTATGCGGCCAGCGTCATTGCGGTTTCGGCAGGTCGGCCGCGATATTTTTCGCGCAATTTTTCGAAATACCAACAACCGATCTGTATATTTCTTTCCGGATCCAAAAGCACTTCGGTCGCATTTTCAGCGGTTTGCTTTTCCAGTTCTTTCAAGCCGGTTTCCTTTGCCCAGTTGCGTGCAACAAGCGGAGTTATCTGCATTAGACCAACTTCGCCGGAATCTCCCATCGAGCCGGATTTGAACCAGGTTTCTTCATAGATCAAACTCCACACGAGCTTGCTGTCGATGCGATAGATCCTGGATTGGCGCGTGATCACATCATCAAATCGATGTTCCCAATGATCACTGAAAAAATACGATCCTGCCGCAATGATAATGACGGCGATGAACGCTATGGACAGAAGATAACGGGTCATTTATATATTTACGCAGTTCGAACTTAAAGGTTTGGTTATTAAAGCAATCCCGACGGTTAATTTCAAGCAACGCCGCTGCGCCCGGCTTTCTTTCTTTTGGCCGGTTCGTCTTTTTGCGTAGCCGTGTCCGCTAACTTGTATCTCGTGCGATTTTTCGATGGAATGCCGCTACGGATATGCTCGGCGAAAAGATCGACATCGTAATCGGCTTCGCACGCCATTTCCTGACGTATCTCGATCAGAATTTCTAAAAATTTTGGGCGTCTATACATAATTATGCCGCCGATAAACTTCATACGGCGGTTATCTGCTTTATTTATAATAGCATTTAACTGTGGACGAGAAATTCGGGTGTGACGATCGTCGGCGAAAAAAATCCGGCGGTCGTATTGAAAAGTCTTAATCGTGCCTGCTTTCGAACATTGGCGATATGGCCGAAATTCCACGTAACCAGATAATCGATCTTATGAAAAGAAGCGAGAGCGACATGCACGGCATCTGACATGAATTTTCTGTGAAATATACCACGCGAGATATAGCCTTCGGCAAGGATCGCAACTTCTTCGGTAAGTTCCAGACGTTCCAGCGGTTTGATTATCTTCAGGTATCCGGTCCTGTGCGGTTCAGAGATGCGCTCGATCTCACGCTGAACCAGGATCGAACTGTAAGCACTATATTCCGAAAGCTCGTGTTCGAACCAGCGAATAGTAAGATCGCGGCGCAGCGGATCCCCGTTATCGAGGTAAGCCCCGATAACCGACGTCTCTAAATATAAACTCAATTTCATTAAAACCTACTGCGAAACTCGTGTCTCAGCCGTTGTTGATATAGGAACAAATCTTACCTTTGATCGCTGAAAATCGAAAGTCACCTTATATTTTGACAGGAAATTTCCGCCGAGTATGCCTGACTGAACGTAGCCTGAGGATTGATTGATGATCGCCAGATCGAGTGCGATCGCTGAAACATCGTTTTGAATATTCGGGCCGAATTTTAATTCGGGAACGATGTACGAAGCTATGCCGTATGTAACGCCGGCCGAACCAAAAACATCGGTAGTGCCCACCTGCTCCATCGAACGAAATGCTTCCTTTGCCATTATTTCCTTGGAAATAACTGTAGTGGTCGCACCGGTATCGACGATAAAATTAAAAGGCTCTTTGTGGTCGGCAAGGATCACTTCGCCGCTCAAAAATCCGCTTGATGTAAGCCGAAGCGGCAACGTAAGATCATCGTCTTTGCTCGGCTCAGCAGCAGCATCAACTGCGACCGCTTTTTCAAGCTCAAATGTCTTTGTACCGTAATCGATCGTGGTCAAAAATTTTGATATCAGAGACAAACCAATATAGCCGTCGACCTTCTCAGATCTGGAGTGAAATTTGCGAATATACACCGGTATGTTCCTTATCTCGACGTCGCCGATTCTGATCTCGCGTACAAATCCGAAAACGATATCGAACGTGCCGTCTCCGCCGATGCCGTTGCCGATGCCGCCTTTTGTGACGGGATCAATTCCCAAACGCTTTGCCGTCTCTTCCGAAATTACCGAAATTCCCGATCCGGTGTCCAAAACAAAATTTTGCTTTTCGTCCTTACCGTTGATCTGTACTTCTATGATCGGCCTGTCGTTTAATAATCTGATCGGAACGGAAGTGTTATCTTTTCCGGCGATCGAATACAAAGACTGTTTTTGCTCGATGTATTTGAGGAAATTTATTATCCCGGTTATCCGGTCACGCCGCTCATTATCCGTATTGGGCGAGATCCGCAAGAACCGCTCATACGCAGCCGCCGCTTCTTTGTATTTTTCTGATCTAGAGGCAACCTGTGCTAATGCGAATATGTAATCCGGTTCGTCGTCATCGCGATACACAGCTTCGCGCAGATAGGTCAGGCTGTCAGAGATATTGTTCTCGTAAAATTCGAGCAGACCGAGCGACGCCCATGCCAAAGCTTCCCGTTTGTTCAATTGCAACGCGGTATCGAGTATCGGTCGGGATTCATTAAAATTTCCGGCTCCCAACAAGGCAGAACCGACGACGGCATACGCGGTCGCATTGGTCGAATCCGTTTTGGCGATCGGAAATGCGATGTCGTAAGCTTCTTTTAGGCGTTTGAGTTTTAGATAAATTATGGCAAGTTCGAGCTTTATGGAATCATCATTCGGCTGGAGTCCGATGGCGTTTATATATGCCTTTTCCGCTTCATCAAATTCGCCCCGTTTAACGTGTTTTTTCGCTTGTTTGACGATCGCCGCGACGTCCGGACGAGGTGTCGCCGAGATCTGTGGAGCAATTGCAAATACATCGATCGACGAGATCAGCAACAACGATACGCAAAAAAATGCGCCGATCAATCTTTGCCGGCTTTGATCAAATTCGCGAAATTTAAGATCCATATACTCCCGGTGGAATTCAGCTATTTTAATATTTCTCCGGTCTTCATGGACCAGAGAACCAGGTCCATCTCGTCAAAGTCTATTTCGAGGTCTGATGCAAGCTGTTTCAGTTTGCCTTCGATAGTTAGATACCTCGAACGCGTATTTGGTGGCTTGGGCTCGTCAATTATTTTTAATTCCGCCAAACAATTGAGCACATGCTTGTCCAAGATGGCATAACCGCTCAGCCCGATATTACGCAAAAAGTGGCTCGCTTCTTTATATCCAAGCCCTTTTATGCCTTTTTCTTTTACGAGCCAATCGCGTCTTTCAAAATGACAATCAAAAGAATCAAGCCGCCGCCTAAGCTCCATATTGCAATGTTCAGTCAAAAATTCACGCGACTGGACAACATATCTCGACCGAGCACGCGGATAACGATGCACGCCGACAAGAGCATTCATTAGAATTTCGTGATCGCCGGTCATCAAATGCGGCCGAACCGCCGTGATCGCTCGCATTCCCATCTTCGCCGAACATCCGCCGGTGAAAAAACAAAAGACCATCTCTTCCCAAAGCTTTTCATCATCCGCGCTTTGCCAGATCGAACGAAACTCCCTGATGCGGTCGGCTATCTCTTCTCTTCTTTCTTGATGTGTTCTTTTTATACTCTCAAAGGTGATCAATTCTAACGGTTTTTTCATACTGTAAATACGAACCTGATAAGTAAATAACCATTATAACAAGACACGGTTGGTGAATCGTAAATCGCGAATCGAAAATAGTGCCGAAAACGGATCGCGTACAAGTGCGTTCCTTTTGCAAACCGATGCTTATTTCTGCGGCATCGCGAAACGCGAAAACTTCATCATAACACTGCCCTATTTCGCTCATAGTTTTAAGCGAATAATAAGTGTTGGCGATGAGCGGTAAGATTGTGATACAATCTTTAAACGTTCTTGAACGAGTTTCCGGAACGAAACCTGCCAACCCAATGTCGGTTATAAAATAAAGTTGTTGTTGATGAAAAAATTTGATCTAAGAATTACGCGATGGTTTAGTGTCTTTGCCCTGACTCTTTTTGCAGCTACTGCTCTTTTAGCACAGTCGTCTCGGCCGCTGCTTCAAGACATAGTTGTTAAAACAGATCCGATCGCAGAGCCTACGCCGTTGATCCGTAAAACCGGATCATCCACAGCCCGCATCGACGAGGTTGTTCCGAATGCTTCGGGTCGTGCAATTAAAACATCTATTCCAGTATTGGCAGATGTCGATATTCCGGGCTATACAGGCATTTTGGTCGAATCGATGGATGGCTCGGTCGTACTCGAAACCGGTTCGGATCAAACCTATAATCCTGCATCGAACGTCAAGATCGCAACAGCTTACGCCGTTCTCAAAACTTTCGGCCCGAATTACCGATTTCCGACCAATGTTTGGACAGACGGAGCATATGACGAAGCAAACAAAGCCATAATCGGAAATTTATATGTTTCCGGCCGCGATCCTGTTTTCACCAATGAGAATGCGATCGCGATCGCAAGCGAACTTAATCGCATAGGCATCCGCAGCATCAGCGGCGATCTGATCGTCACAGACAATTTCACGATGAATTATTCGTCGTCCGCAACGCGTTCGGCTCAGGCTCTCTTCTCGGCTCTTGATATGACCAAGCGTTCGGCCGCGGCGACACGTTCCTGGTTGAAATATCTGGAAGCGAAAGGCAAGGCGAACCAAGTTGATGTGGCTCCGAGCATAACGATCAACGGCGGCGTTTCCGTTGAGGCTCTTCCGAGCAATGCGAAAATGATCTTCTCGCACGAATCGACACCGATGAGGGAGATACTGAAGGTCACGCTTTCATATTCGAACAATTTTTTAGCCGAACGTTTGGGCGACATGGTCGGCGGTGCGTATGCAGTTGCCAATATCGTTCGCGTCAACGGCAAGATAGATCCGCAAGAATTTTACTTGGCGACCTCGAGCGGGCTTGGCGTTAACCGTGTTTCACCACGTGCAATGATGAGCGTTCTACGCATGTTAAATAAAGAACTTGCACGAAATAAGTTGTCATTTGCAGACATAATGCCCGTCGCCGGCATCGATCGCGGAACGCTCGAAAATAGATTCGACACTGATTTTTCGACAGGAAGCGTCGTCGGCAAAACCGGAACACTAATACGAACCGATGGCGGCGTCAGTGCTTTGTCCGGAGAAATAAGCACACGCGGCGGCAAGTTCTTGTTCGTGATCTTTAATCAACGCGGCAGCGTTTCCCGCTTTCGCTCATTTCAGAACAATTTTGTTTCCTTGATACAGGGTCAATTCGGCGGAGCATCACCGATCACATATACGTCGGTTCCAATGAATTCCCGCGTATCAAATACCCGCATCGTTGCGGCAAATGCGAGAAACGCCGGAAACTGATTCCCTCGACATGATCAATTTCAAGGAAGCTTCGATGAAGGGCTTCCTTTTTTTCGTTCTGAGCTTGGATTCCGCCGACAGATATTGCAAACTTCTCTCTGGCTCAGAATAATGCAATGAACGAGATAGAACAGCATCCCGAATCCGCAATACCAGAACAACTTACCGAATCCGTTGACCCAGCAGCGGCCGTAGAAGCCGAAGAAGGCGAAGAAGGCGAAGAAAAGAGCATTTCAAAACAAACCAGCGTGGCGAGGTCAGCCGGTGTTGTGTCGATCGCAGTTATGTTCTCGCGTTTGTTCGGTTTAGCTCGCGAACAGGTTTTTGCCTATTTTTTTGGTGCCGGTTTTCTAAACGATGCGTTCCAACTTGCCTTTCGGATCCCGAATGTCCTCCGCGACCTGTTTGCCGAAGGAGCTCTTTCCGCCGCATTTGTAAAAGTATTTACCGATTATCAAATAGCAAAAAGCGAAGCCGAAGCGTGGAAATTGGCCAGCATGGTACTGAACGGATTAGCCGTCGTACTAAGTATCGTTACCTTACTCGGGATCGTTTTTTCGGGAACTATAGTTTCGATCATCGGAGCTGGTTTCCCGCCGGAACAAGCCGCTCTCGCGACGCTTTTAACGCAGATAATGTTCCCCTTCCTGTTGCTGATCGCAATGTCAGCGTTGGCGATGGGCGTACTAAACACGAAAGGAATATTCGGAATTCCGGCATCGGCTTCAACGGTATTCAACGTTGTGTCGATGGTCGTCGGCCTAAGTGCGGCATATTGGCTAAGCGGCGGTTCGTGGATAGTCCCGAAAGATCCGGCGGCCGTACCGGAACTTCCTGCTCAATGGGCGATCACCGGAATGGCGATCGGAACCTTGGTCGGCGGAGCATCTCAATTCCTAATGCAGATCCCGTCGCTGCTTAAGATCGGTTTCCGTTTTTCGACGGCATTTAGCTTTGTCGATCCGGGCGTAAAACGCATAATGCGTCTGATGGGGCCGGCGATCCTTGGTACTTCGGCGGTTCAGATAAATGTTCTGGTTAACACGTTTTTCGTTTCGGGGATCGAAGGCGGAATTTCATGGCTGGGTTATTCGTTCCGATTGATGCAATTTCCCATCGGATTGTTCGGTGTGGCGATCGGTACCGCATCGATACCTGTTCTGTCGCGAATGGCCGCCGAAGGAAAGATCAAAGAGTTTCGTGACACATTGTCGTCTTCGGTCAACCTTGTGTTTTTGATGACGCTTCCTTCAGCATGCGGTTTGATAGTTCTTGGAGAACCCATAATGCGGTTGCTTTATTCTCACGGCGGTGCATTTAAGGAATCGGATGTGCCAATGACAGCTTGGGCTCTCGCGGGTTATTCCATTGGGTTGACCGGTTATGCTGCGATCAAGATCTTATCGCCCGCTTTCTACGCACTCGACGACGCAAAAACTCCGATGTATATCGGGATCGGCTCGATCGGAGTCAATGCTATTGCGTGTTATTTCATGATGAAATTGCTATCGCAATTTGGCGTCACCGAACTTCATCCAAATGGACTCGCTCACGTCGGCGTCGCACTTTCGACATCGATAGTAGCTCTTGTGAATTTCTTCGCACTCGCACTTTTTATGCGCCGCCGCATTCATCGACTTAATGGCCGCAGCGTCTTTACATCTTTTCTAAAAATAGCGGCAGCTTCGGCAATAATGTCTGTTGTTTGTCATTTCAGCTATCTTTTTATCACTGGCCAGTTTACCCACAATAATATCTGGACACGAATAATCGAAGCTTTCGTGCCGATATTATTGGGAGCGATAACCTTTGTCATTGCGGCGAAGTTGTTTCGTGTCGAAGAGTTGGATAAAGCGTTTAGGATGATCAATTCAAAACTTAAGCGGTCGAGCAAATAGCTATTTTTATGATCAGAAACTTCGAAGACAAACAACCGCGTATCGATCCAACCGCATTTATTGCCGAAACTGCGGTCATCATTGGCGACGTTGCGATAGGCGAGCGGTCAAGCATTTGGTACGGAACTGTTCTTCGCGGCGATGTAAATTATATCCGCATAGGCAACCGCACCAATATTCAGGATCAAAGCGTTATTCATGTTACGGGTGGTACCGATCCAACTGTCTTGGAAGACGAAATAACTGTCGGCCATCGCGTTACGCTGCACGGCTGCTACGTGGAATCGGGATGCTTAATAGGTATTGGTTCGATATTGCTCGATGGCGTTCGCATAGGCAAAAACTCACTTGTCGCGGCGGGAAGCTTGGTAACTCCGCGAACGAATATTCCACCGGGATCATTGGTTATGGGCAGTCCGGCGAGGGTAAAGCGCCCATTAACAGACGAAGAGTTGACCGACTTGCCGAACTTTTGGCAAAATTATACAGCGATAATTGATCGCTATACATAAAAATCAAGGGTCGGCTCAACGCCGATAGGGTACATAAAATCATTTTCAAAAATTCTCACAACGCGCTCGATCGTTTTTTTCTTGTTTACTTTTGCTGGTCCACTTATTGCTCAGGACAAGCAGCCATTCGTCCAACCCACGCCATCCGTTAAAAAAGATCCCGAATCAACTAATGAGATTCCTGACGAAACTAACAAGTGGAAATTAAAGCGTGGAGCAAAAGAGATCGGATTTGAGGTTGGGTTTTCCCCAACGCAGCCGACCTTTTTCAGCGGAAGAAAAGAATATGACACTTCGGGTCGTAAATTAGCTGTTGCGAGCGTTCGTTTTGGCCGTGTTGTCGGAACTACGAAAGGTGTAACCTTCGAATATCTTTTCGAAATCGCTCCGGTAACAGTAGCGCTTAAAAATGAGGTCGAAAATCCTAATTTCGTTTCAGAAACCGAAACGCCCAACATACCGCCGACGGTCCGTGAAACTACGTATGGGTTCGGCATTCAGCCTGCCGAATTTCGGTTTATCTTTCGGCCAAAAAAACGCTTGAAACCCTATGTCCAGGCAGGTGCCGGTTTTTTGTTCAGCACAAAACCAATTCCGGTACCAGAAAGCCCCCGATATAATTTCATCGGCGATTTTGGCGGCGGTTTGATGTACAGCATAAAACCTCGTCAAACGATCAACTTCGGCTATCGCTATTACCACATTTCAAATATGAATATTGGCGAAATAAATCCCGGATACAACGCAAATATCTTTTTTGTTGGATATTCGTTTTTCTCTAAGTGATCAAGCTTTTCCTGCACCTTTCCAAAATTTACTCAACATCGTGTAAAGTTAGAGATTGACGCAATAAAGCGATCCAGGACTTTATTCAATTATGAGCAAGACAAATCCGGCACGCGGAATGCGCGATTTTTTGCCCGCTGACATACGTAAACGCAACTACGTTATCGGCATCATCAAAGAGGTTTACGAAAGCTACGGCTTCGAACCGCTGGAAACTCCGGCTGTCGAAAATCTATCTACGCTGATGGGTAAATACGGAGACGAAGGCAACCAGCTAATATACAAGATCCTCAAACGCGGCCAAAAATTAGCTCAAGGTCTGGAATCTAGAGGTCCAACTCTGGAGCAGGAGATTTCTTCAGACTCCAGACTCCAGACTCCAGACTCCGACCTCGCTGACCTCGCACTCCGTTACGATCTGACCGTTCCACTTGCCCGCGTCGTTGCTAATAATCGCAACGAACTTCCTAAATTTTTCAAACGCTACCAAATTCAACCTGTCTGGCGAGCCGACCGACCCGCTCGCGGCCGATATCGTGAATTTTATCAGTGTGACGTCGATGCTATCGGGTCCGAATCAATGATAGTTGAAGCCGAGCTGATATCTGCTGTTGAGGAAATTTTGACCCGTTTAGGATTTGACGATTTTATTATTCGATTGAATCACCGAGAACTTTTGCGGGGAATGCTTGAAGCCGCCGAAATTGATAAGGATCTGCATACTGACGCCCTTGTCGCTTTGGACAAACTAGATAAGATCGGTCCTGAAGGCGTATTAAAAGAATTTGCGGAGAGAAACATTGGTTCCGTCAGAGGTCAAAAACTGTTGACGCTTTTCGCGGATCTCGAATCGCTTACTGAAACGGATAAGCCTGATCGTTTATCTGCATTTGCCGGATCGACCGAATCTGGGAAGCGAGGCATTAGCGAACTTACCGAAATAAAGAACTTGAACAGCTCCGATCGCATCAAAATAGACGCTTCTCTCGCACGTGGTTTGTCTTATTACACCGGCACGATCATTGAAGTAAATGTTCCGGATCTTGCCGGTTCGCTCGCCGGCGGCGGACGCTATGACGGTCTCATCGGTATGTTCGGTAAAGAACAAATTCCTGCCTGCGGCGTTTCGCTCGGGTTGGAACGTATTTTGGTCGTAATGGACGAACGCGGAATGTTTCCGCCGGAGATAGCCGAAGCCACCGCCGCCGATGTGATGATCACTATCGCTGATGAAACCGGTATTGCTTCCGCATTAAAACTCGCCGGCGAATTAAGATCGAAAGGTATCCGAGTCCTCGTTTATCCCGAAGCCGACAAGTTAGCAAAGCAATTCAAATATGCGTCACAGATCAATGTTCCTTACGTTTGCGTTATCGGCGACGAAGGTTTTGAATTAAAAAATATGAGAACAGGCGAACAAAATAAAATGTCCATTGACCAAATGGCTGAATCTATAATTTCTAGTTTTTGACCTATTCGATCCGAGATGTGTAATGAAAATATAGTCACCAATTTTCACCAAGACGCTGTTAAAACTTTTCGCGGGTATAAGAAACTTGCCGAGCGGGCGATGGATCAGTTGTCGGACGATGAGTTTTTTGCGGTCATTGACCCCGAATCAAATTCGGTCGCGATTATGGTCAAGCATATCGCCGGAAATCAGATCTCGCGTTGGACCGATTTTTTGACGTCCGATGGCGAGAAGCCTGACCGCGATCGTGATACGGAATTCGAATTGACAGAGAATATCGCGCGAATCGCTAATGAAATATTGGGAACGCGGCTGGCAAACTTTATTTGAGGCGATCGAGCCGCTTTCACTAGAGGACCTGAGTAAAATCGGTCACGATTCGCGGCGAGCCGCATACCGTCGTCGAAGCCATAAACCGTCAGTTGACTCATTATGCATATCATATCGGACAGATCATTTTCCTTGCGAAACATTTGCGGTTCGCAGATTGGAAAACGCTGAGCGTACCGAAAAACCACTCGGCGGAATTCAATAAGTTTTTGGCTGAAAAACAGTCGGCGGGCGAAGAAAAAACGGACCGGTTAAATATTTCAGAAAAGTTCAATGAAAAATAAAGCTGCGAAAGAGGAGATTTCCGCAGCGATTTGATCTTTACCGAATTCGAACCCTTCGTATCACTCTCGTTTGATGCCGTCCATTCGGCAAATATGTGATCTGTATCGTTTCCCGATAAACATAACGGCCTCGCCGAACAACTCTAGTATATGTGCGTGTCCGCAGACGGTGGTTGCGACGGACCTGCCGATATTGTGCCGGTTCCGTAATGACCGTAGAGCCTACTGTCGCGGCGTTGACTTGTGTTGCCGGCAAGCCGATCATAATGGCACTGAAGATCATTGAAAATAGTAAAAGTTTTTTCATTTGTCTATCTCCTCTTTTTGAATTATCTAACTTTTTTGCGAACTCATTCATTATTTCGAGATCGCACTATTTTGACGTTCCTAATTTAGGAATGGTTGACAAATAAACATGAAACCAGCCGAGTACACAGATCAATATAAATACCGCCGAACATCTAAATATGCTAATCTGACGAATAGATCATCTATGAAAACCATTTCAATTTTAGGCTCAACAGGTTCTATCGGCTGCAACACGCTGAAGGTAGTTAAGCATCTTCAAGATTTTCGTGTGATCGGACTCGCCGCCGGAACGAATATGGAACTGTTTGCCGAACAGATCGCACAATTTCGGCCGGAGATCGTTTCCTGTCGTGATGAGCAGTGCGGCGAAGAACTCCGCTCAAATCTGAAAAAAATAGGTATTCCCGAACCGAAGATCGAATTTGGCGAGGCCGGTTTGGTTTCGGTTGCGACCGAACCAAAAGTGAGAACGGTCGTTTCTGCGGCTGTCGGAGCCGTGGGTTTCGTGCCGACGCTTCGTGCGATCGAAGCCGGCAAACGTATTGCGTTGGCTAATAAAGAAACACTCGTGATGGCTGGCGAATTAATGACCGCCGCAGCCGAACGCCACGGAGCCGAACTTTTGCCGGTCGATTCCGAACATAACGCTCTTCACCAATGCCTCCGAGGCGAAACTAAAAAAGAAGTAAAACGTCTGATCCTGACTGCTTCGGGCGGACCCTTTAGAACAAGATCTAAGCAGGAGATCGAAAATGCTTCGATCGAAGAAGCCCTAAACCATCCCAATTGGAAAATGGGCGATAAGATCACGATCGACTCCGCAACTCTAATGAATAAAGGGTTTGAGATCATCGAGGCGAAATGGCTTTTCGGCTTTGAACCTGATCAGATCTCGGTCATCGTGCATCCGCAATCGATCGTTCATTCGATGGTAGAAATGGTCGATGGTTCTATCATCGCCCAACTCGGGGTTACTGATATGCGTCATGCGATCCAGTACGCATTAACTTATCCCGAAAGGATAGAAGGCTGTATGGATTCGCTTGATCTGGCGAAACTCAGTTCACTTGAATTCGAAGAACCCGATCTCGAACGCTTTCCGTGTCTCGGCTTGGCCTTTCGTTCCCTCGAACTTGGCGGCACGGCCCCGGCGGCGTTGAATGCTGCGAATGAAATATCCGTAGCGGCTTTTCTCGACGGACGTATCAAATTATCCGATATTGCGAAGATCAACGAAACAGTTTTGACAAACCACACGATCACCAAAGCAGACAGTATCGAAGCGATCCTCGAGGCCGATCGTACCGCACGTTCCGCCGCCGAAGCCCTTGTTTCCCGCAATACTTCGGCCGCCACCGTTTGAACATAGAGTTTGACTGGACACGCCTCGAGCTTTAAACTTTTAATTTACAACTTTTTGCCGAAATATCGGCTCTAAACGAAAGTTTTTGTATTTAGGGAAATATAGTTTATGCCGAATTTTATTCTAGTTATTTTAGCCGTTATCTTTGTTCTCGGCATTGCCATCAACATTCATGAGTTTGGCCATTTTATTGTGGCAAAATTATTTGGGATGCGGGTCGAAGCATATTCGTTTTTCGGCCTCGGGCCGCGTGTTTGGGGTTTCAAACGAGGACACACGGATTATCGCATCAGTGCGATACCGCTTGGAGCGTATGTAAAGCTTTACGGTGATGAGGCAACAGCGGCACTCGAAGGCGGCGAATCGGACGGCGAGGTCGTCCCTGATTCTGAACTATACGAACTGCGTCCCCGTTGGCAGAAATTTCTAGTAATGCTCGGCGGGCCGTTCATGAATATTGTGCTTGCCTTGGCAATTCCATTTGCGTCGGCAATGATCTACGGTGTTCCTGCAATGACCGCACCGATCGTTGGCATGGTGACTCCGGCCGGTGCCGCCGACCAAGCCGGTATCAAAGTCGGTGACCGCATCGCATCTTTCAATGGAGAGGCAGATCCGACATGGGAGAGCATTCGTGACGAATCGCTGATCTCGCCTGAAAAACCACTTGCCATGACCGTGGACCGTGGTGGTCAGCGAATACCGATTACTATCACCCCGGCTCGCGGTGATTTTGACGGGAACCTGGTTGGTGAGATCGGCTTTGAACCAGATGCCGGCGTCGAACCGGTCGAGGTAGGACAGGTAATAGAAGGAAGCCCAGCCGAAGCAGCAGGTTTGAAGGTCGGTGACAAAGTTATCGCGTTTAACGGCCAAACCGTCCGAAACAGTCAAGAGCTACCTGCTCTAATTCGTGAAAATAAAGATGATCCGGGCAAGATCACAGTCGAACGCGACGGCAAAACCGATTGAAGTAACAACTGCTGCTAAGCAGGAAGAAGGTGGCATTTTCAAGATCGGGGCCGTGTTTCGGCGCTTCCCAATCGGTTAAACATGTCCCAGTCGGGATTTGCCGGTTCGGCTAACTATGCTTTCGAATCAAATTGGCGGATCATGAAATTGACCGGCAAGGTATTCGGCCAGATGTTCTCCGGCCAACGTTCCGTTAAGGACGCAGGACTCGCCGGACCAGTTGGAATTGTGCAGATAATTTCAAAGGTCGTAAGTACGGCGAGCTTGTCGGCTTTATTCGGTATTTTGGGTATTATCAGTCTGAATCTTGGAATATTTAATTTGCTGCCGATACCGCTGCTAGATGGCGGACAGATAATGGTTTTGGGAATCGAAAAAGTTATGTCTTGGTTCGGCAGAACACTCTCGATGGCAGTTCGTGAGAAGATCCAGATCGCAGGTCTCGGCATTATTTTGCTGCTTATGGCTTTCACACTGTTCTTAGACGTTTCGAGATTCTTTTAATTTATGAAACGCGTTTCACGCAAAGTAAAGATCCGTGATATCGAGATCGGCGGCGGCTCACCGGTTGCCGTTCAGTCGATGACGAAAACGGATACGACCGATGTCGAAGGCACGCTAAAGCAGATCAATGAGATGGTCGAAGCCGGTTGCGAGATCGTCCGCATCGCCGTACCGGATGACGATGCTGCGGCGGCGATGTACGAGATCCGAAAACGCACGGATGTTCCGATAGTTGCCGACATTCATTTCCATTATAAACTTGCTCTAAAAGCTCTTGACGCCGGCATCGACAAACTTCGTATCAATCCCGGCAATATCGGCTCGATCGATCGTGTTCGCGAAGTTGTCCGCGCGGCCGAAGCACAAAAAGTTCCGATCCGTATTGGTGTAAACGGCGGTTCACTAGAAAAAGATCTGCTCAAAAAATATGGCTCTGCGACGGCGGAAGCTATGGTCGAATCCGGTATGCGGCATGTTCGAATATTGGAAGACCTCGGCTTTACTGATACGGTCATTTCGCTTAAAGCTTCTGACGCGAACCGAATGATCGAAGCATACCGATTAATGGCCGAAAGAGTCGATTATCCGTTGCACCTTGGCGTGACCGAAGCCGGCACACCTTTTGGCGGCACAATAAAATCGGCAATCGGTCTGGGTGTTCTGCTGCATGAAGGCATTGGCGACACTATCCGCGTCTCGCTGGCCGCTGAGCCGCACGAAGAAGTCCGCGTCGGTTGGGAGATATTGAAATCGCTTGAGCTTCGCAAACGCGGTGTTACAGTGGTCGCGTGTCCAACTTGCGGAAGGCTAGATATCGACAACTTTGTCGAGATCGTCACCGAGGTTGAACGCCGCCTTGCTCATGTCGAAGAACCTCTTCATCTCTCAATTATGGGTTGTGCCGTAAACGGTCCGGGCGAAGCGCACGATTCGCAGTTAGGAATAACCTTCGGCAGAAATGTCGGTATGATATTCAAAGACGGCGTGCCAATGCGAAAAGTTTCGGGCGAAGACATCGTCGAGGAATTCGTAAAAGAGGTCGAGTTGCTCCGCAAAGAAGGAAAGAACGCGGTCTCTCTGGCAGAAGCAAAACCACTTGTACAGATAACTTAGAAGAGTTACAAAATATCCGGAAATTAAGACTCGGTGTTCAAACATCGAGTCTTTTTTGCTATGGAAAAAGCCAGTTGAATGGATAAAATGGCAGGTTTCTCACGAATGCGAAAAGAAACATTATTATCAAAATACCAAATAATGTTTGCGGCGTGTACGTCCATTTTGGAATACCACGCCCGCGAACGACTACCAGCGTAAGCGAGATAAACAGATACGCAGCAAAGACAACGAAGAACGGGATCAAAGCATTGTAGTCGAGTGCGGTAATTACATCGCCATGAAGCAATGCATGCAGCCCACGTGTCATTCCGCACCCCGGACAGGCAAAACCGGTCAGTTTCAACATCGGACAAGCAGGAAGAAACGAGGTTTTTGTCGGATCGAAATACCAAAGAATTCCGGCACCGAGAGTCATGCCGGCGAGTCCCGCGACCGCTAATAATCTTTCGATCTGCGTTTTCTTTAATGTGGTTTCGATCGCATTTTGCATCCGGATAATTATTATATCAAGCCGCCATCTTCATAAACAAAGCATCTGTGGCGATCTTCCTATTTACGTTTACCGCCAGCCGTTCTGTCAGAGTTTCGATCTCTTCGAGCCAGCCGGCGAGCTGCACCAGATGTGCAATTTTCACCTATCGATGCGAGGTTATCAGCTATGTCAACATTCGCAATTTCGTCTGTATCGAGGTCATTCAAAATAAGCCAGACATCGCGAATGAGCGATTCCAATACGTCCAGAACTTCCTCGAAATCGTCTTTATGAGCCGCGTCGTTAATCTGCTCGGATATTTGCAGCATCGAGGCTCGCTTTCTGCCCGAAGCTGCAGATAGCAAAACTTCCACCATCATCGACCGCATATCCAAATACTTTTCAATATCGATCGACAACGCCCGCCCGATATTTCCACCGCAAATGCGAGCAGCAAGCTTTGCTTTATCACCGCTATATTTGCCTCGGGTTCCAAGAAACTTCTCTATCTCGGCCGCAGCGACCGGAACGAACCGAAAACTCTGACACCGCGAACGAATAGTTTGCAAAAGCTTCTCGGGCCGTGAGGTAACTAAAAATAGATACGTCGTTTCGGGGGGTTCTTCGAGGGTTTTAAGTAAAGCGTTAGATGCCGCTTCGTTCATTTTGTGAGCGTCGTTGATAATAAAAACGCGGGAGCCGGCCTCGTACGGACGAAAGTGTGCTTCGCGTTCAAGATCTCGGATCGCTTCGACAAGAAGATTACGTTTATATGCGGTCACCAAACCGACGTCGGGATGTTCGCTAGAGATAACTCGTTGAAAAGCGTCCTTGTCATCGGCGTTGGGAAGTTCGATCTTCAAAGCTCGTCGACACGCTTTGCATTCGCCGCAGCCGATCTTTGTTTCGCAAACAAACGATGCGGCAAGATCCATAGCGAATCGCAATTTGCCGATACCTTCCTGTCCGGAAAACAATATTGCCTGAGGAATGCGCCCGGAAGCGGCAAGCTTCCGAAGCCGTTCTTTCATTTCTTCATTTCCGATCAATTTATCGAACATTACTATGTTAATTCCAATAACTCATCGACTATCCGGGTTACATCTGCTTGGATCTCTTCGATCGATCGGTTCGCGTCGATCCTTCGAAATCGCTGAGGTTCTGCTTCAGCGATCGAAAGATATGCCGCTCTGACTCGCTCATAAAACTTTTCGCCTTCAGAATCCATTCGATTTTTTTCGCTTCCGCTTCGTTCATTCATTCTATCTATAGCTATATTGACCGGCAGATCGAAAAATAACGTGAGGTCAGGCTTTAAACCTTCGGTAGCTATATCAATTATCCCGCTAACCAGTTTTTCCGAAAATCCGCGGCCCGCACCTTGATACGCGAATGTCGCGTCGGCATATCGATCTGAGATAACGATTTTTCCCGACGCAAGCGAAGGCTTAATAAGCAATTCGATATGCTGGGCACGGTCAGCGGCAAACAGAAGAAGTTCGGCTCGCGGAACGACACGTTCGCCGCTTTCCAGAAACACCTCGCGCAACAAACGGCCGAGCTTTGTTCCGCCCGGTTCGCAAGTTGATACTACGTCGCGTCCTCGTGAGATCAGCAGATCGACAAGCATTTGAAGCTGCGTCGATTTACCGCTTCCATCTACGCCCTCGAAAGTTATGAATTTGCCGCGCAAAGTTTTCCCTTCGTTTAATTGGCTTTACGCTCTTGAGATATCGTGGAAATGGAGTGTTTGAAGATCAAAACATCCTGACCGCCGACATCAAGCAGTAAGGAAAACTTATCAAAGCTCTTGATCCTACCCGACAGCGTAGAACCAGGCAGCAAGTGAACGACGACCGTTACGCGTTCGCAGCCTGGCCGAATTTAAATATGCGTCTTGTATATTTTGGGCAGCTGGTTTTTCCATTAAATTTGTAAATTTACGAGTTAAATTGTCGGGAAATAGTGATTATATCAGATTTTTATATTTAATCGTAGAAAATTTAAGTTAAGTAGCTGCTATGTTTACGGTTTTGGAGAAATAATAGGAAGTAATTTGCTTAAAATTTCATCGTCGCCGCCAAATCCGTTCAGCCAAACTGCTCTTTCTTCCCGTTTGAACCAAGAAACCTGTCTTTTCGCATAGTTACGCACGTCCTGTTGCGATTGTTTCAGGGCACTTTCAAGTGAACGCTCTCCGCGAAGATATTCGCAAACGCGCCGATAACCATGCGAACCCATCGCACTCGTAGTTTCCGGTATTCCGGCAGCTAATAGTGATCTAACCTCTTCGACCAACCCGTTCGCGAAGTGCATTTCAGTACGTGCGTTTATCTTTTCATAAAGCAACTCGCGAGGCGGATTTAGCACGAACAACTGAAATCGTGATGCAAATTGCGGCGGTTCGATACGGTTTGGCTGGGCCGCAGATAATTTTTCGCCGGTTTGAAAATAGTGCTCGATTCCGCGCATTGTTCGCACATAATCATTGGGAAATAATTTTTCGGCAAGTTCAGGATCGATCCGAAGCAAGATCTGATGCAAATGCTCAGCACCTCTTTTTTCGTGGATCTTTCGCAATCGTTCACGAAAAGCTTCATCGGGTTTCGGCCCGGCAAAGAACGGCCGAAGCAGTGTCCGCAAATAGAAGCCCGTTCCCCCGACAAATATTGGTGTCTTTCCGCGACTCTCGACGTCTTCGATAGCTGACGCGGCATCGATGGCCCAATCTGCTGCCGTATAATTTTCTGTCGGCTCAACGTAATCGATCAAATGGTGCGGAATGCCGCGGCGTTCCTCGATCGTAGGCTTTGCCGTTGCCACCTGAAGAATTTTGTATATCTGCACCGAATCGAAATTGACAACCTCGCCATTCACGGCTTCAGCTAGCCTTATTCCAAGTTCAGTTTTGCCCGAAGCCGTCGGGCCCGCAATAGCATATATCGGGTTTTTATCGGAAATATTCACAGATCGATCAAGTTTTATTTTTCTACGCTAAATTATATTATAAGACGAAATCTAAAATCTGTTTCCGCAAACTATATGAAGATCAAAGCCCTTATTTTCGTGCTATTCGCCGCTCAATTTACAATGGCTCAAAATTACATTCAAGTATGTCAATCCGCTTATCGGCACTCAGAAAATGGGACATACATATCCCGGCGCGACCGTGCCGTTCGGCTCGGTTCAGCTATCGCCGGATACTGATGAGCAGCCGCATAATATCGGTGGAAAATATAATCCTGATGCTTATAAATACTGCGCGGGTTATCAATATGACGACAGAACGATCGTCGGATTTTCGCATACGCATTTTAGCGGAACGGGCCATTCCGATCTTGGCGATTTTTTGATAATGCCGACGGTCGGCGAACTTGCAACTCGAACCGGGAACAAAAGACGATCCAACGACGCGGATTTCGTTCTGCATTCTCACATGAAAACGAAATTGCCGAGCCGGATTATTACAAAGTTATGCTCGAAGATGATAACATTCTGGCCGAAATGACCGCGACGACAAGGGTCGGGATTTCATCAATATACCTTTCCGGAATCGGACAAGCTCATATCATTCTCGATCTGATGCACGGTATTTATAATTACGACGATAAAAATGTCTGGACGTTTGTGCGCGTCGAAAACGACCACCGGATCGTCGGTTATCGGCAGACGAACGGCTGGGCGCGAACGCGAACGGTTTATTTTGCGATGGAATTTTCAAAGCCTTTTAAGAATTACGGCTTTAAGAATTTCGGAAAAGAAGATTACAAAGGCTTTTGGCGAAAATTCGATCAGACGAAAAATTTCCCTGAAATGGCCGGAAAGCAGATCCGGGCACATTTTGATTTCGATACGAAAGCAAGACGAAAAAATTCAGGTGAAATTCGCACTCTCGCCGGTTTCGACCGAAGGCGCGATGCAAATATGAAAACGGAAACGCCAGACTGGGATTTTGAAAAAGTCAAAACGCGAGGACAGGCCGAATGGAACCGTGAACTCGGAAAAATCGCCGTGACAATGCTGGACGAAGGTGAAATGACCAATTTTTACACGGCGATGTATCACACATTTCTTTCGCCGACGGTTTATATGGACACGGACGGCAAATACAAAGGCTTGGATCAAAATGTTCATCAGGCGAAAGGTTTTACGAATTACACGACCTTTTCACTTTGGGACACTTATCGGGCTCTGCATCCTTTTTTCAATATCGTTCAGCCGAAACGAAACCGCGATATGGTCAATTCGATGCTTGCGCATTACGATCAGAGCGTTCATAAAATGCTGCCCGTTTGGTCGCATTATGCAAACGAAAATTGGTGCATGATCGGCTATCACAGGTTTCCGTCATTGCGGACGCGATCGTCAAAGGCAACATCTGAAGGCATTGACGCGAAACAGGCACTCGAGGCGATGGCGGACAGACGGCACGGACGAAATATTACGACGGACTTGGATTCTATATGGATCTCGGCTATGTGCCTGAGGACAAAAATTCTTCGTCTGTTTCGAAAACTCTTGAATATGCTTACGACGATTGGGCGATCGCGCAAGCGGCGCAAAAAGCTTGGCAATCAAACGCGATTTACGACGAATTTATCAAGCGTTCGGAAAATTGGAAAAACGTCTATGATGCATCGAGCGGTTTATGCGTCCGAAAATGATGCGACGGGAAATTCGTCGAAAAATTCGATCCGCTGAAAACCGAAGGCCAAGGTTTTATCGAAGGAAACGCTTGGAATTACAGTCTTTACGTTCCGCATCAACCCGACGAAATGATCGCAATGATGGGCGGCAAAACGAAATTTGCCGCGCATCTGGACGAGCTTTTCACGATGCATTTGCCCGACGAATTTTTTGCCGAAACCGAAGACATCACGCGCGAAGGCATTATCGGCAATTACATTCACGGCAACGAGCCGGCGCATCATGCCGCGTATCTTTATAATTGGACGGACGCTCCTTGGAAAACACAGGAACGCGTTCGAATGATCTTGAAAGATCAATATCACCCGACGCCTGACGGTCTCGGCGGCAACGACGATTGCGGACAGATGTCGGCGTGGTATCTTTTCAGTTCACTTGGGTTTTTATCCGGTCGCGCCGGCTTCAGATCAATACCTCTCGGAAGTCCGGCGATAAAAAAAGCAACTATCACATTCGAAAACGGAAAAACATTTTCGATCGAAGCCATTGATCAAAGCGATAAAAATGTCTATGTCGAAAAGATCGTTCTAAACGGCAAGGTTCTCGAAAAGCCGTTTTTGCAACATTCCGACATTATGAAAGGCGGAAAGCTTGTGTTCTATATGTCAGAAAAAGCGGCCAAGTAAGGGCCATTCCTGCATTTATGCTTAAATCTGATATCATATATAAATAGTAATAAAGCAATTGCTTCCGTTTTTGAGGATGTTTTCGCGTCCAACCGTGCGGGTTCGCACTTGCTAATACTTTTATACAAGGAGAAATATTATGGCAGACGCAAAAGATCAAACATACCCATTCTCAGTACCCGACCTCGAATTCGATTATGACGCTCTCGAACCGGTTATCGACACCGAAACGATGCATATTCATCATGACAAGCATCATCAAGCTTACGTGAATAATTTGAACGCAGCCGTCGAACCGCATACATCGATCCATGACAAAACTCTGGAAGAATTGCTCTCATCGATCGATTCGCTTCCTGAAGCAGCAAGGACGGGCGTCAAGAATAATGGCGGCGGCCATTACAATCATTCATTGTTTTGGCAGACGATGGGTTCAGACCACGGAAAAGAGCCTGATGGACAGCTCGGCGAAGTGATCAAACGCGATTTTGGTTCATACGAAGAGTTCAAAACAAAATTCGATAAAGCCGGAGCCGGCCAATTCGGTTCGGGTTGGGCCGTTGTCACGGTCGAAGGCGATGCGTTGAAAATTCAAGCAGCACCGAATCAAGACACCCCACTGAACAACGGCACAGAGCCGCTCTTTTTGAATGACGTTTGGGAACATGCTTATTATTTGAAATATAATAACCGCCGGCCTGAATATTTGAAGGCCTGGTGGGAAGTCGTCAATTGGAAGGCAATTTCCGAACGATATGAGAGACTGAAAGGATAGATCCTAACTAAACTACTTAGAAGGGCGAGTTATAAAGCTCGTCCTTTTTATTCCCTATTCGCAGCTTTGTTTCCGAACACTGATTAGGTGTAAAAATCAATTTCTTTATGTTAATCTGAAATTTTGGTGGATATATGATCGAAGAAAAAGTATTGGTTCAGAAATTTTTGAACCGGAAACAGCGCGAAAGACTTAGAAAGCCTGATTGGCTCAAGATAAAGCTTGGCGATCCTTCCAACCAGAATGCGGTTTTGGATCTCATCGAAGGCCTCAATCTACATACCGTCTGCCAGGAAGCGAAATGTCCAAATATCTTCGAATGCTGGACCGATAAAACTGCAACATTTATGCTGGGCGGCGACACATGCACGCGTCACTGTGGCTTTTGTGCGGTCAACAAAGGCAAGCCGATGGATCTCGATCCAATGGAGCCGACCCACGTTGCCGAAGCCGTAAATCACCTTGATCTCGCTCATGCAGTTATTACTTCTGTTAATCGCGATGACCTTCCAGATGGTGGTTCGATGCATTGGGCCGAGACGATCACAAAAGTTCGCGAACTGAACCCGGCCTGTAAGGTCGAAGTTCTGATCCCTGATTTTAACGGCGACGAAAAAGCTTTGAACAATGTTCTTTTGGCACGTCCGGATGTACTGAATCACAATACTGAAACGATCGCCCGGCTTTACCGTCGGGTTCGCCCAGATGCAAAATATCCGCAGACGCTCGAGCTTCTCGAAAGGTCCGCACACTGGCGTGATTCACAACAGCCTTCAATGAAAACCAAAAGCGGGATCATGGCCGGCCTTGGCGAAGAGTTTGAGGAAGTCGTCGATCTAATGAAAGATCTGCGAAAGGTTTCATGCGACATAATGACCATCGGCCAATACTTGCAGCCATATGAAAAGAGGCTTCCGGTCGAGCGATATGTAACGCCCGAGGAATTCGCCGAATGGAAACGCATCGGAATGGATCTAGGGTTCAAACACGTCGAATCTTCGCCGCTAACGCGCTCTTCTTATCATGCTCGCGAACAAGCGGAGTAAGACTTCGCGGAAACTCTTTCATATGAATGTGTTGGAAACCGAACGCCTTTGTCTTCGCGAGATCCGCAAGGACGACGCAGAATTCATCCTCGAACTTCTGAACGAACCATCATTTCATAAATACATAGGCGACAAAGGGGTTAGGGATATTTCCTCTGCCGAAGCTTATATAGATTCCAATTTTCAAAAAAGCTACCGTGAAAATGGTTACGGCCTTTGGCTGGTAGCCACGAAAAACGACGATACGAAACTTGGAATATGCGGTTTGGTAAATCGCGATACTCTCGATCATCCGGACATCGGGTTTGCATTTTTGGCTAAATACGAAAGAAACGGCTACGGCTACGAATCGGCACTCGCTGTTTTGGAACATGGTCGTATCAATCTACGGATACCAACCATCGTTGCCATTACAACAACAGATAACGTTGCTTCGGGCCGGCTGCTGGAAAAGATCGGGCTATCATTTGAAGAGTTTATTGAAACTCCAAACGGCGAAGAGCTTAGGCTTTACTCCATAACATTTTGAGTAAGTTTGCACGAATCCGCGTTCGTCGTTATAACTTGACCGTGACTATGAAATACGGCCTCATTGCCGGTAACGGCCAATTTCCATTCCTCGTTATTGAAGGCGCTAAAAAGATCGGTGCGTCTCTTTCTGTCGTCGCGATCAATGAAGAAACCGACAAACGTATCGAAGATATTGCCGAAACTATAACCTGGCTCGGACTTGGCCAGCTCGGCAAAATGATCTCATTTTTTAAGAGGCAGGGCGTATCGCAGGTGATGATGGCCGGACAAGTAAAGCATGTTCAGATATTTTCAGGTTCATTGCCTGATATACGCATGATGAAAATGCTTTGGAATCTACCGCGGCGGAATACCGATGCTCTCATCGGCGGTGTTGCAGATGAAATGGCCAAGGAAGGTATTGAGCTGATCGATTCCACACATCTTATTAAAGATCATCTGGCTCCGAGCGGCGTTCTTTCCAAACGTCCGCCGAATGAGTCTGAAAAGCAAAATATCGAATACGGCCTTCACATAGCCAACGAGATAGCCCGGCTCGATCTCGGCCAGACTATAGTCGTCCGCTCAGCAGCGTGTGTCGCGATCGAAGCTATGGAAGGCACCGACGAAACCATTCTTCGTGCCGGAAAACTCGCCAATGGCAAATTAACGGTCGTAAAGGTTGCAAAACCGAACCAGGATATGCGGTTCGATGTTCCGGTCATCGGCGTTCCAACGATAGAAAATATGATCAGTTCTGGGGCGACCTGTATTTCTGTCACTGCGGGAAAAACACTTATTTTTGATCGCGATGAGATGCTGAAATTCGCAGATAAGCATAAGATCTGCGTGGTCGGCAGCTGACCCGAAACAATATACTCTGTTTTCGCGTAATAGAATAAGGATCGTCCGATTTTCCGGACGAAATTTTTGTAAAGAACCATTAAAAATAATTTTTCGGAGAAATAATGAAAAAAACGCTTTTCGCACTTTTTTTAGCAGTCGGTATACTGATCCCGACCACTTTATTCGCCCAAACAAAAATAACCATCACACCGGCCGAACGTAAAATGGCCGAAGCTATCACAGCCGATCAACTCAGCAGCTATCTGCATTTTGTCGCCTCGGACGCGATGGGCGGCCGCGATACGCCTTCGCAAGGGCTCGACGTGACGGCAGAGTTTATTAAAATGAACCTCGCAAAATGGGGTTTCAAACCAGCCGGCGACAACGGCACATTTTTTCAGCGGATGTATGTTGTAACGACCGCTATCGATCCCGATGCAAGCAATATCGACATCGGTGGAAAGAAATTCAGCTATGCAGAAGATTTTTATCGAATGCCGGGAGCAAGCGGTAATATCAATGGTAAAAAGATGGTTTACGCCGGCGACGGTTGGGTCATCAAATCAAAGAACCTAAATGCTTTTGCCGGACTTGATATTAAAGACAAGGTTGTCGTTATTTATGCTGACGGAGCACCGACACGAGGCCTGATGGCTTTGCCAAAAGGCGTTACGCAAGCCGATCTGACAGGCAAACGCGGTGTTGATTACAGCGATGGAGCTCAGTATGCAAAAGACAACGGAGCTGCAGGCGTTATCATATTGCCTTCGACGTTTCTCAAAGAAAACTGGAAACGGCTCGGTGGATTTTTTGGCCGCGGCGGAGCGTCGGTAGAGAAATTAGGTGACGATGAAGAAAAAGACGGAATTCCTACATTCATTGTCTCAGAAAATGCGGCCACGGCCGTTTTTGACGGTGAAGCGGGGAATCCGATGACAGGCACCGGCTCGGCCGTCAAAGATCTTGCTAAGTCATTCTCGTCAAATGTCGTTTCGAAAACCGAACGTATTCCAACTCAAAACGTTGTCGCCATCTGGGAAGGTTCCGGACCGCTCAAGGACGAAATGGTAGCGATCGGTGCTCACTACGATCATGTTGGAACAAATCCTAACGCACCGGGTGATGACAAGATATGGAACGGCGCTGACGATGACGGTTCGGGCACGGTCGGTGTTTTATCGATCGCTGAGGCACTGGCAAAAGCAAAGACTCGCCCAAATCGCTCGATCCTTTTTGTTTGGCATGCAGGCGAAGAAAAAGGTCTTTGGGGAAGTGCGTATTTCAATAAATTCCCGACCGTTGATATTAAAAAGGTTGTCGCTCAGCTAAACATCGACATGATCGGACGCACACAAGATCCGAACAACATCATTAAATGTGATGCTCCACGCAAACGCTGTAATGAAGAGCTTTCCAAAAAGGATGAGATCTACGTCATCGGAAAAGATATGATGAGTTCGGAACTTGGACAGATCGTTGACGGAACGAACAATGCGTATCTTAAACTTGGATACAACACGCGATACGACGACCCGAAAGACCCGAATAGATTCTTTTTCCGCTCTGACCATTTCAATTATGCAGTTAACGGAATTCCTATCACGTTCTGGTTCGATGGAGTTCATGAAGATTATCACCAAGCTTCGGACACAGCCGATAAGATCGATTACGATAAGATGCAAAAAGTATCGCGTACGATCTTTTTGACGATGTGGCAATTGGCCAACGTAAAGCAAAGGCCGCTGATCGATAAGACGCTGCCGCCTGAACTTTCGGGTGTTCGCTAGTTTATAAACAATTCGAGGCTGGACAAAAACGATGTAAGTGTCGCTTTTGTCCAGCCTCGAATATTTCCTATAGCTATTTTTCCAATTGGGTCAGACGGTAAGCCTCTGATTTGCTCATCCCAAATTCTTTCGCCGCTTTTTTCAACGCATTCTTTCGGTCAGATCCGCCAGCCTCGAGTTCGGCAATACGCTCAGTTAGCGTTATCTCAGTTACATTTTCCATTGCGTCTTCGCTTGCTCTTTCTATCGTAATTACAAATTCACCTTTTCCAGGATTCGATTCGAAATGGGCATGAAGTTCGCTCAGCGTTCCGCGAACGGTTTCTTCATGCAGCTTCGTTAGTTCCCGAGAAACAGACGATTGGCGGTTGCCTAGAACTTCGGAGCAATCTTTTAGCGAACCCAAAAGCCGATGCGGCGATTCATAGAAAATTAGAGTTGCGGGAATCGAACTTACTTCCTGCAGACGTCGGCGGCGGGCTGTCTTTTTTGACGGCAGAAATCCGCCAAAGAAGATCGAGTCGGTCGGAAGCCCGGAAACGATCGCCGCATTCACGAACGCCACCGCACCCGGAATTGATATTACATCAATGCTCGATTGGATCGCGGCTCGAACGGCCCGAAATCCCGGATCATTTATTCCCGGCGTTCCGGCATCCGATACGATCGCAATGTTTTTTCCGGATAGTAGAAGTTCGACAAACTCTTCGGCTCTTTGAATTTCGTTGTGCTCATGATAGCTGATCAGTTTATTCGATATATCAAATGCTGTCAGCAGCTTTCGCGTGTGACGAGTGTCTTCGCAGGCGATAAGATCGACATTTCGCAAAATTTCAATTGCACGCAACGAGATATCCTGCAGATTGCCGATCGGAGTTGCTACGAGATAGAGTTTGCCGGGCATTTTTGAATATTAGCTTTTCGAATAGAAATCGTAAACATCAGCATAACGAATAAAAAGTTCGGAACTTTTACAGCCCCGAACTTTTTTGACTCTCGTTTCCTTTAGACTAGAAAGGAAAAGGAAAGTTTCGATTATTTCGATTACGATTGTTTCGTCCATTGTCGTTGTAATAGGTGCCGTATGTGCGAGCGATTATGTTTAGTTCGCCACGCATCTGGTTCCAGCTATTGCGAAGTTGGCTCGAACCTCGGCTTCGGCTGAGAGCCTGATCTATACGCGATGCAATGCTCAAGACACGTTGTGCTTCATCACGGCTGCCGTTCAGATTTCGGCCGTTGCCGTATTTGTCTTCGAGCCTATCGGTTGCTTTTGCAAAATCGTCGGCCAGATCTTCGATCCGATCCGCATTATTTCCGCCTCGATTTCCCCAGCGATCATCCCGACGATCATCAAAACGATCAGTTTGCCTTTCGAAATTCTTTGCGTGATATTTCAAACTATTGATCGTGTTCTTAATATTTCCGCCGTAGTATCCGCCGTTGTTGCCGCCTCGATTGTTTCCGCGATTGTTGCCGCCCCACTGTGCCGACGCAAAACTTGGTAAGCACAGAACCAATAAAGATAATGCCGTTAATGCCAAGATATTTTTGAATTTGTTCATTTTTGTTCTCCTATTTCCTGTTATTGGCAATGCTAACCATTGCATGCTTTGTATAAGTGCAAGCATCGTGCCAAACTCGGCTTTTGGAAAACAAAATGCGAAAACCCCAGTGTTTATAGGGTTTTCGCAGGTCTTTGTGTCGATTCGATCTGTTAAAAGCGAGTGACGATTTCGTCTGTCGCTCGCGTCAAATGGTAAGTTACTGGCCGAGTGCCTTTGCGGCGTTTATTCTGCCGCCGCTGGCTACTTTGCCATTTAGAGAATTTAGCGGATCGGTTGCTTTGAGCAATCGGTCGCGGAGTTCTTCCAGAGAAATATTTGGCTCTGACGCGATGACCAGAGCGGCAATTCCCGAAACATACGGCGTCGCCATTGACGTTCCTGAAGCTTCGCGGAATGTATCTCGTATCCATGTCGAAACGATCTCTTTGCCGGGTGCGGCAACATGAACCGTTTTCGGTCCAAAATTGGAGAACGATGCGAGCTCATCATTCCGGTCGAGAGCGGCAACGCTTATGACATTTGGCAAGTCATAGTTCGAAGGATAATGGGGACGCTTGTCGTTATCGGTGCTTGCGTTTCCCGCTGCCGCTACGAAAAGAATGCCTTGTTCGCCGGCGGCTCTGATCGCATCTTCCAGTGCTTTCGAATACATCGTCGAACCCCAGCTTGCGCTGATAACGCGGATGTTCACGCCGTTCTGTTTGCGGTCAACCGCATAGTTGATAGCTTCGATCGCATCTTTCGTTGTACCGAATCCGCCGCGTCCTAAGAACTTGAGCGGCATTATTTTCACGTGCCAGTTAACACCGGAAATACCGATGCCATTATCGCCTTCGGCTCCGATGATCCCAGAACAATGTGTGCCGTGGCCATTCTCGTCCATCGGATCGGCGGCGTTATCGATCGCGTTGAAACCTTCAAGATCATTGACCGCACCGAGATCGGCATCCACATATTGCTGAACGCTGTCCGGTCGCTGCCACATGTTAGAAGCAAGGTCACTGTGATTGTAATCAACGCCCGTGTCCAAAACGGCGATCACCACGTCTTCGCTGCCGTGCGTTGTTTCCCAGGCCTTTTCAGCATTAATATCCGAACCAACCTTGCCGCCGCTTTGCCCTTCATTTTTGATCGCCCATTGATCTGAAAGCAACGGGTCGTTCGGCAAAGTTCCATTAGAATTAGAAACGGCTTTCTTTACGGGTTGGTAATTATTCTCACTCGGGTCAAGTTCGATGCGGAAATTCGGCTCGGCGAACATGACCATGTCCTTCATTTGTGAATACTGCTTCGCGACTTCCGCAGGATCGGCATCGTCCATGTCATCGACGCTATATAAACCATTGACCAATTCAAGGTTGTCTTCAATTCGGTCGTTAATCTTGGCGGCAGCAGCTTCGAAGTCCTCGCGTGTGACACCCGGCCGGAGCCGGACCAAAACTTCCGGTTCGCTCTGAGCCCGGGTTCGAGCGATCGATCTTGGCGATCGTTCAGGTTTTGAGGTGGTAACCGTCTGTGAGTGTTTTCTGACTAACGATTGTTGCCAGCGGCCGATCTGTCCGAGAATTGCGGCGACGACGATAAAAATTACCGCCACACCGATATGTATCCAAAGATTATTGCGTTTCATAATGTACTTCTCCTGAATGCGAACAATGCTTGGCTACCAAACAACTACTTGATTTGATCCGTTGTAATTGCAAAGCCTGATCTGAAATTTATCTGCCCGGTATTCATAGGTTTTACCTTCAGCCGAAAGTTTTATCACCCAACCAGACGCGATCATTTGTGCTGCGACCTCGTCTTCGGCCGGAGCTCCGAGCGACATATCGGAAAATTCCTTCGCTTCTGTCGAAACGATTTCTATATCGCCTTTGTCGATCTTCAAACGACCGGCAAGATCCTCTTTCGCACGCTCTGCGGCACTTTCTTTTGTAAAACTCATATTAATATTGCGCTCGATGTTAATTTTGCTACTCTTTGCCTCAATAGTCAACGGAAACTCTCCGGTCAAAAAGCATCTGCTTCGGCCGGTCTCCCGATCTTTCGCTTAAACGCTTGAAATGCCAAGCACCTGAACGTCTGAAACGTCCGAAGATCGAACAGATCCGCTGCTACGTCCGATCTTCTCCCGATGTCCCAAGTGTCCCAAGTGTCCCACTGTCCCGCTGTCCCGCTGTCCCACTCGCGCCTATTTTGATGAAACGCCCGTTTTTATTGGGCCTCGGCTTAGGACTGTCCCACTGTCCCGGTGTCCCACTCGCGCCCTATTTCAACGAAACATCCATTTTTATGGATTTCGGCTTAGGACTGTCCCAGTGTCCCGCTGTCCCAAGTTTGTCCCACTGTCCCGGGCTTGTCCCGCTGTCCCACGCTTGTTACGCCTGTAGACAAGTCCTTGATATTACAGCGGTTACGGCTCCTTGGAGTGTTGTTTTCCGTCCAGGTTTCGCCAAAACATTTGCTGTCCCAGAAATGACAATTCAACTCGCGCCCCAATATGGCAAGAAGAAGACGCGGTTGCCCGATCGACCGCTTCGCTCAAGAGGTTCGAATAATTTTTCAAAGATCACGCCGACAAACGGCTTTTTATGATAGCGCGAATCGTTGCACCTATGCAATATATTGTTATCAACGAGTCCGGCGGTGACTTGAATTCAGTATAATATGTGCATCGCAAGTCAGAACCCTTGCGTAAGCGGAGGCTACGGAGTCAGAGCACGGAGTTGTTTGGTTGCGTTGACGACATTGATCAATAACCTCTTCCTTACCTGAGTGACTCCTCACTTGAAAAACTAATGATTATCGTTATAAATTCTATTTTAAGAAAACTCATATTTTGAACTGCATAGTCACGATCCAGTACGGAGGCATGGGTAATAATGCTAATTATTCCTTTTCTTGTGGTTATGTAGAATAATGGAGCTTGCTCGCTCTTTATTGACGATCTGATGAAAAACACAAAACCTTTGATCGGTGATATTTTTGAGGTGTCTTTGGAGTATAGATCTAGGAAGTATTTCCAATACCTTAATAACGATGAGAATCAATTACAAAGTGATGTGATACGAGTTTTTTCCTTCAAATGTGAAGATAATGAATCGGTAGATCTAGTCGATATAATCGAAAGTCCAATAGACTTCTACGCTCACTGCGTGATCAAGGCGGGAATCAAGCAAGGTCTTTGGAAACTAATAGGCAACATTGAACCGCCGTCAGAATTAGATATATTTTTTAGATCGACGAAAGATTTTGGTAGAGATCATATTTTGGTATCCAAAAGGTGGAGAGTTTGGAAAGTCAATCAGAAACCCGTTGAAGTTGGAAAACTCCCAGACGAATTCGCCACTGCGGAACCGGGATCAGTATATCCACCGTACGAAATCATTCATCGTATGAAACACGGAAAATACGAGCAGTTCATCCAAAGTTAAAGCCATACAGATATTCTTAGTCTTGCCCATGCCCGACGTACGACCGCCCACTGACGCAGGCGGTTCTGACGGAACGCGCACGGGTGCATCTGCGAACCTTGGTTACGCCGTGACCGGCATTGCTCACGAGGGCGCGTGCGTTCCAGTCAGTGCGGCCCGTCGGTCTTCTAGGTTGAGTGTAAGTCCTTGCTGAAGCGCAGGCTTCTGCAAAGGCACGCTTCTACAATTCAGATTAGCTTTGCCGTCAGATTAGCTTTGCCGGAGGAGCGGGCGATTCGCGGACAAGAGGGTCCGAGGTCCGTGTGTTTCTGGTGATCGCGGCGATGGCATAGTTTCGGCTTATTTCGATGACTGCGGGAAGTATGTAGCAGGCGCAGGCAAAGCCGAGGAGAGATCCGGTTATGAAGCGTGAAAGATGCGTATTTTCCCAAATGCCTAAAATGGTGAGCGACCAATCGACGCTGATCGGAACAAGCGAGAGAAAAAGCCAGATACGCGACAGCGGTTCGATATTGTCGATCGAACGCCAAAGCGGATAGATCAAAAGCCCGAACAAAAGACCGCAATAAACACCGAAACATCGCGAACACACCGCAAGCTGATGGCCAAAGATAAACAGCGAGCGTTCCGGGATCTGGTGGCAAAGGAAGCTAAAGAACCCATAGATCGGCGCGGCAATTTTTGAGTAACCGAGATCCGCAGCGATAGGGGCCGAAATAATTACCAACCACCAAAGTGCAGCTATTGCCGCAGTTATCACCCAAACACGCGTTGCTTTTTTGTGCAGAACATCGAGATACATCTGCGGAATATATTCGTTGACCGGCTTAATCATTTGTGGTCTAACTCTCTGCTGATGCGGCAGACCTCTCTCTCAGCGACTCTTCGGTCTCTAAAATATGCATCGTTGTTTGAATGACCGTGTCCGGATTTAGTGAGATCGAATTGATGCCGCGTTCGACGAGAAAATCGGCAAATTCGGGATAATCCGAAGGAGCCTGTCCGCAGATGCCGATCTTTTTACCGTTGCCGTTTTGCCGCTTCGATCGCCATCGCGACCATTTTTTCGACCGCGCCGTTCCGCTCGTCAAAAAGATGGGCGACCATTTCCGAATCGCGGTCGAGTCCTAGAGCGAGCTGCGTCAGATCGTTCGAACCGATCGAATAACCGTCAAAAACTTTCAGAAATTCATCGGCAAAAACGACGTTGGCCGGAAGTTCGCACATGGCGTAGATCTCCAGCTCTTTTTCGCCCTGAACAAGGCCGTATTCCGCCATCAGAGCGATGACCTTTTCGCCTTCTTCGACCGTACGGCAAAACGGGATCATCGGTTTGATGTTCGTCAAACCCATATCGTCGCGGGCACGCTGAAGCGCCAGACATTCGAGCCTGAAACCGGCTTGATAGCGGTCGTCATAATAACGCGACGCACCGCGAAAACCGATCATCGGGTTTTCTTCGATCGGCTCAAATTCTTTGCCGCCGATGAGCATTGCGTATTCATTAGATTTGAAATCAGACATTCGCACGATCACCGGTTTTGGATAAAAAGCGGCGGCGATGCGGCCGATCCCTTCTGCCAAGGAACGTACAAAGAAATTCTTTCGGGTCTTCTTCTCGAATCCGGTTCGAAATAGTTTCGACATCGGCTCGGTCTCGCAGATTCGGATAATTTACGAGCGCCATCGGGTGAATTCCGATGTGATTGTTGATGATAAATTCGAGACGTGCGAGTCCCACACCGTCGTTCGGCAAACGCGAAACCGAGAACGCATGATCCGGATCGCCGACGTTCATCATTATCTGTGTTTTCGGGCGTTCTATTCCTGTGATCTTGTGTTTATTGACCTTGAAATCGACCTTGCCGTAATAAATGTTTCCGACGTCGCCTTCGGCGCATGAGACGGTAATTTCGTTTCCGGTCTTGACCTTCTCGGTCGCATCGCCGGTGCCGACGATGCACGGAATACCGAGCTCGCGGCTGATGATCGCGCTGTGACAAGTTCGGCCGCCGCGTTCGGTAACGATCGCCGAGGCACGTTTCATTATCGGTTCCCACGCCGGATCGGTCATTGTCGTAACGAAAATTTCGCCTTGCTTTAAAGTGTTGAGCTTCGCGGAATCGAGCATTACATGTGCGGTTCCCTGGCCGATCTTTTCACCGACTGCAACACCCGAACCTAACGGAGCTCCGTGCTTGCCGGTGAGTTCGTAGGTTTCGATATAATTTTCGGTTTTTTGCGCGTGAACGGTTTCCGGACGCGCCTGCAAAATGAAAAGCTCGCCGGTAATGCCGTCTTTCGCCCATTCGATATCCATCGGCTGGCTTTTGCCGGCGAGTCTTCGAATAATGGTCTTCGATCGCGCATGCCCACTGCGCAAGCTGCAAAACCTCAAATCCGGCAAGACAAAAACGGTTTCGCTGGGTTGCGACGACATCGCGAACCTGCGTTCCGCTGCCGTCATCGGCGAAAACCATTTTGACCTCTTTGACGCCGAGTTTGCGCGTAATGATCGGCCGAAAACCGAGCTTCAACGTCGGTTTGAAAACGATCCATTCGTCCGGCGTCGCCATTCCCTGCACGACCGCCTCGCCCAAACCCCATGCGCCATTTATAACGACAGCTTCGCGAAAACCGCTTTCCGTATCGAGCGTGAACATAACGCCCGAACAGGCAATGTCCGACCGAACCATCGGCTGAACACCGATCGAAAGAGCGACATCGAAATGATCAAATCCTTTTGCTGTGCGGTAAGAGATTGCACGATCCGTCCAAAGCGAAGCAAAACATTCGTGACAAGCTTCGATCAGACGCCTTTCACCGCGGACATTCAGGATCGTGTCCTGCTGACCGGCAAACGAAGCATCGGGCAGATCTTCGGCCGTTGCAGATGATCGAACCGCAACCTCGAACGATTTTTTTCCGATGCGTTCGCCAAGGCGTTCATACGCATCGTGGATCGCTTGTTCTACTTCATCAGGAAACGGCGTCTTCGATCATCAGCGTGCGGGCTTCGTTACCCACGCGGGCTAGTTCGTCGAGATCATTTACATCAAGGCCTTTCAGCAATGCTTTCAACTTATTTCGCAGGCCGCCTGTTTCGAGGATCTTGTTGTAGGCATGGCTAGTCGTTGAAAATCCATCAACCGCACGAACGCCTTGCTGCGTTAATTCTCGAAAAAGTTCGCCAAGGCTGGCGCATTTGCCGCCGACAAGGGCGACATCACCGGCGCCGACTTCGCTAAAATCTAGTACATACGGTTGGTTTTCATTCATAATAATTCATCAGGCCGAGATCGACATATCAGGCATATCGCCGTTGTCGGCACGCAGATATTGACGCATTTTCGGCTTTAGTGTTGCCAAAAGTTCCGCGCGGTTTTTTGTTTCCAAAGGTTTGCCGGCGTAGATCTTGCCCATCTTTGCCAGGCGTTTTTCGGATATCAAACCGGCAAACATCCACAAAGGATAAGTAAAATTCGGGCCATTCAGTTTGCGGAGTTTGTAGAGCCACATTCCGACCGAACCGATCCGCCAAGCCGTCGGTCCCCACCAACTATATTGGCCGGGGCGAAGATTCATCTTCCAGCATTTCATCATTAGCTGCCACTGCAGCGGCGTTAGCTCGCGGGTCTGCGTGACGCCTTTTTCCATCTCCATTCGCGTATCGTGAAGCGGCGTGAATATCGATGGTATAAGAAACGCGAATAAGCCGCGGCGTTCCATTTCGTAAACCAGATCAAGCGTCGCCTGGTTGTCTTCGTCGGTTTCCTCAGGATTGCCGACGATAAGCGTCATCGCGGGAAACCAATTATTTTCGTTCAATACGCGGAGGCCTTCGAGTACAACGCTCGGCCAATCTTCGATCGAAAAAGGAACCCCTTTGCTCGCCATTATTTTCTTTGCCATTCGCACCGAACCCGTCTCAAGTCCGATCAGCGGAGCGAGAGCCTTTTTCTCCGGATGCGAACTGAGATACGGAAAATGTATCGGGCTTTTCGGCAACAAGAGATCGGAAAGATTTTTTATCAGAAGCGGATCGACTACAGCCGGTGCGATGGTCGAATGGCTCAAAACATGTTGTTCGACGCCGGGCGTGTTTACGATGTCGCCATAAAGATCGAGTAAAGCTTCGCGATTCGGAAAATAGAACGGCGTGTCCGTGTGCACTTGTCCCCAAATGAACATATCTTCGGTCGCCAAGGATATCTGCGAATTCCCTTCGCGGACATTTGCCCGCACAGCATCCATTATTTTATCTTTCGGCAGATCGATCTGCGGATTTAGATCCGGGACACAAAATTTACAGCGGCGGCCGCAGCCGGTTGTCATTTCGACAACGCCGAATGTTGTGCGAGTGTCGGGAAACAAGATCGAATCGCGATCGACCGGATGTTTTACGGTGATCTCTTTCGGAAGGTCTTCACCTCTGACGGCCTTTTCAAATAGTTCGATGGTGTCGTTCGATTCGCTCCGGCCTTCGACAATGCAGTCGATGCCGAGTTCGTCGTACATATTCGTTTGGATTATCTGCCAACCGCCGGATCCGCCGACTATAACCTTATAATTATCACGATGCGGATTGTTTTTGATCTGAGCGAACAATTCACGCGAATAATGCGAATTTATCGGCATCTTCGACGAACCGAAGATCGATGTATAAACACCCGCAGCAAATGTTACGCCCAAAGGATTGTGTGTCGAAACGGCGACGACGCGTGTTCTGGGGCCGACAAATTTTTCAAGGTCTTCAGGAAAACAAGCAACAATGTCACTCGGATCGAACGCACGTTCCAGAGATTTTTCCACGAGCCGAACACCGGCCGGCATATATTTCGCCGAACCGTCTTCGTAGTGTTCGACATTTCGCCAATTCGGATATTTACGATTGAGAATGCTTTCGAGCCAGATCGGGAGCGAAGCCATTGCCATCTGGATAAAGTAACCGGCGTGGTCGATCGCTTCAGTAAGCGGCGCCGTTAGGACGATCAATTTGCCTCCATTTTTAGCTGACGCCGTTTCCGAACTAACAAAATTCTCAGGAATGTTTTCCACTACCGTACTCACAAATAATGACCTCCATAAAATTGCTATGAAAATAATATCTCTGAATTAATAAAGAACATCGGCAAGGATCAAGTCTTTCGCGAAGAGATCTGAAAACGGTTACCGTCCGGATCTTGGCCATCGCACATTTGGATCTTTCCGAAGTTAAATATCTTTGTCATTTTTATCCCAAGCCCTTCGAGCCTTGTTTTTTCCGACGCAACGTCGCCGGAACCAAAGACAAATTTAATACCGTTGTCGCTGCCGTCGGTTTTTACCGACGTTTTATGGAAGGCCAGATTGCAGCCGCCTGCGTTCAGTTCGATCCAACCGTCTTCGGCTTCGCCGATCGGCTGCAGATCAAAATGCGACGTATAAAAATCTGCCAGGCGTTTTACGTCGCGAGTAAAAATTATTACGCGCGAAAGTTCCATCTTAAAAACGTATAACGGCATCCGGGCCGCCTTCGACATGAACCGTATCGACGAATCGTATGCTCTTTGTTTCTGTCGTCATAACGACCGAATGCGTGCGTTTTCCGGCTCCAAAGAATCTGACGCCGCGAAGTAAAGCTCCGTCGGTTACGCCGGTCGCGGCAAAGATGATCTTTTTGCCGGGAGCGAGGTCGTTCGTGTCATAGATCTTGTCGGGGTCGGTAATTCCCATATCTTTCATGCGGTCGAAAAGCTCTTCTTTCGGCGGAACTTTAGTTTTATCGACACCTAGTCTATCCGGATCGAAAACGAGTTTTGCAAGTATTTCGCCGTTCAAACATTTCATTGCGGCAGCGGTAATGACGCCTTCCGGCGCACCGCCGATGCCCATAAGTGCATGAATGTTCGTGCCGGCAACCGCGGCGGATATGCCTGCCGAAAGATCGCCGTCCGAGATCAAACGAATTCTGGCTCCGGTTGCGCGAACGTCGTCAATAAGCTTTTTGTGGCGGCCGCGTTCGAGACAAATAACAGTTAGATCATCGACATCACGGCCGAGCCGGCGTGCGATATTTTTGAGATTATCCGCAACAGGTGCATCAATATCGACGGCTCCTTTACATGAAGGACCGACGACGATCTTGTCCATGTATATATCAGGTGCGTTCAGCAAACCACCGCGTTCGGCTGCTGCGAGAACAGCGATCGCGTTGTTTGCACCGAGAGCACACAGGTTGGTTCCTTCAAGCGGATCTACTGCGATATCTACTTCGGTAAATTCAGCCCGGGCTTCGTCTGAAAAGATCCCGCCGCCGAGCTCTTCCCCGATGTAAAGCATCGGAGCTTCGTCGCGCTCGCCTTCGCCAATTACGATGCGGCCGCGCATCGGAACTGTGTCCATCACTTCGCGCATCGCTTCGACGGCAACATGATCGGAATGTTTCCGATCGCCTTGTCCCATCGTCTTCGCCGATTCGATCGCCGCAGCCTCTGTTACACGCAGAAAATCGAGTGATAATTCGTGGTCAGCTTTCATAATTTTGTTTAGCTATCCTAATAAGTTATCGAGTTGTTAAGTTATTGTAATAATGGCATTCTATCACTTGTCCGACGTGATTTGACAAGTTACGCTGGGCATATTAGTTTTTTATTTTGATTTCTGCCCTAAAGAGGAGACCTTTGACCAGATGACATATATTGTTGCCGAACCGTGTGTTGAATGTAAATACACCGATTGCGCCGCGGTTTGCCCCGTAGAAGCTTTTCACGAATTACCCGATAAACTTCTTATCAATCCGGATAGCTGTATCGATTGCGATGCGTGCTTGCCGGAATGCCCTGTGGAAGCGATATTTTCCGATATGTCGATACCGGAAGAATATATGAACTGGCTCGAGATCAATAAAGACGCAGAGAATTATCCGATCATCAGCACAAAGCAACCGGCATTATACAATACCGGCTGCAGCGGCCAACCAGAGTAAATTGTTGCAGAAGCCCGCACCTTAGTGAGGGCTCGACTCAAATATATCCAGATAACGTCTGACCGCCGGTAACGCTGGCGGTTATGACTTTGAGGGCTCCTTTTTGGCATTTTTAAGATACTTTTGTCATAATCTGTTCAACGACAAACCGCGAGGTACCAGATGCCATTATTAAATACCATCGATCCGAAAATAACCGACCGCGAACCCGCACGATGCAGCATCTGCGACCGTGTGATGGAACACTATAACGTTTGGATCGGCCCGACCAACAGTACTCGCGTGATCTGCTGGCAATGCCAAGCCCGCGAAGAAAAAGGCTTTAACGCCAAACGCGGTTTCCGCCGCGGAGCAAGATCCGGCTACATACCCAGATAGTTATGGATTATGAATTCCATATTTCATATTCCACGTTCGGAATTTGGAAGCCGGGATCTGAAATCTGAATACTATGGCGATAAGGAAAATCACGGAATATCCCGAAAAAGTCTTAGGCGAAGTTGGACAGCCTGTTACCGAATTCGATCAGGCACTCGCAGATCTCTGCTCCGATATGTTCGAAACGATGTACGACGCAGATGGAGTCGGGCTTGCGGCACCGCAGATCGGTTTGAACCTGCGGCTATTTGTAATGGATTGCGAAGGCGTAAAGCTCATCGCCGCTAACCCGGAAATTATCAGCACAGAAGGCGAACAGTCGAGTCAGGAAGGCTGCTTATCCGTAGGCAAAGTTCCCGCCGTCGTCGTCCGCCCAATGAAAGCAGTCCTGAAAGCCCAGGACGAGAACGGCCAATGGTTCGAACGCGAAGCCGAAGGCTACGCCGCCCGTGCATTCCTACACGAAACCGATCACTGCAACGGCAAACTCTTCATCGACCACCTACCAAAACTCCGCCGCGACATGATAATAAAACGATTTAAGAAAGAGAAAAACTGGAAGTAGTCTAACGGTCTGATTTCTGCCAACTCGCACGATATACTTTTAGGCCCTTTTCTTCGACGGCTATTTCGCGTTCGGTTTTTACGGGAAACGGATTTTCGGATGTCGGGATCTCTACTAGATTCGCATCTGAACGGAATAGTTCGAACATTTCGTCTGCTAAAAATTCGATGTCTGTTTGGACAAATATCTTTCCCGCCGACGGCGAGTTTTTCGACGACGGCATCGACGAGTTCCTTATTAACCATTCGGCGTTTGGCGTGGCGTTTTTTGAACCATGGGTCCGGAAACTGGATCGTTACCGTATCGATCCGATCAGGCGGAATGGTTTCCAAAAGCTTTCCTAACCAAAGCATTGCGTTGGCGAAATGATAATGAAGATTTTTCAAGCCCTGCTTCCGCGGCGAGACTGTTTGCTTCATCCACCAAAGGTTTTCGTATCTCGATCCCTAAAAAGTTCCTATCTTTTTCGAGTTCCGCCAGTCGCAATAAAAAACGGCCGCGTGCACAGCCTATGTCGATATGCAGCGGCAGTTCGGGCCGCGCGAATACCGAATTGATATCGATCGGTTCCGGCTCTTTCGTGTAAAAAGGCGAAAGCGGATTTACGTGTTGATGAACTCGGACTCGTGGCATTAGAAAAGCAAAAACATTTTACAGATGCTAAAAACGGATGTGGCGGCAATTAGACCAAATGAAAGATAGCCGGAGATCTCAACGAAGTCTCCCGCTTCTCTCGGGTCGGTATATTCATCGCCTGGGATCTGAATTAAACCGTAGACCGCACCCGCGACCAGGCCGCCGATGTGGCCGTAATTGTCTATATAATTGTAAAGAGCGATCCCGAACAGGAGAATAAAACCGATATTCATCAACAGGCTTTTTCTATATTGTGCAGAGATGAACTGCCGTCGGCGAAAAGAGTAAACCGCCAAATATCCGATCAAACCAACGACTCCGCCGGAAATCCCGATCGAAAGCCCCTCGGGCAAAAAGATCAAACTTAAAATGTTTCCGGCTATCGCCGAGATCAATATGACATTTGCTAAATGAGCTTTATTTGAAAGCATCTCCATCTGCCGGCCGAAGATATACAGTGCATACCCATTCATCAAGATATGCACAAGGAATCCATGCAAAACAAAACCCGTGAACAGCCGCCAATATTGATGATCGAAGGTAAATGCAGGCTTATCAAATCCTGCTAGACGCAACGAATTATCTAAACCCACATATTCCTGAACGGCAAATACGACCGCAATGCACACGAGCAAGGCGACCGTCATATACGGAAACGGCATTTTCATTACGGCCGCCGCTTGTTCTTCGTTTTCCGCTATCTGCTCTTGTTGATTTTCGGCCATTATTACATCGCCACGCCGCCGTCAGCTTTGATCACTTCGCCGGTGATATAAGCCGCCGACGGAGAAAGCATAAAACAGGCGATAGCCGCGACCTCTTCGACATTTCCAAGCCGCCCCAGCGGTATCGACGCTAGGATCTTTTCGCGATAATCCGCGTTCATCTCGGACGCCATTTCAGTTTCAACCAAGCCAAGTGCGAGTGCATTGACCGTGATCTTTCGGCTTGCAACTTCTTTTGCCAACGATTTCGTTAGGCCGATCATTCCGGCTTTCGATGCCGAATAATTTGATTGCCCGAGCATTCCAACAACGCCTGAGATCGACGAAATGTTCAAGATCGAACCGCCATCGTTTTTCATCATCGGCCGCATAACCGCTTTGCAAAAATTCCATGTCGCCTTTCAGATTCGTATCGATCACCGCGTCCCAATCGTCTTCTTTCATACGCAAGATAAGCTGATCGCGTGTGATCCCGGCGTTATTCACCAAAAGATCGACGGTTCCGAATTCCGCTGTTACTGCCTTCACAAATTCGGCAGCGGCTTCGGTATTCGCTACATCGCATTGCGCCGAATATGCCTTTACACCAAGCGATTCGATCTCGGCTTTCAGCTTATCGGCTTCGTCCGCACTTTTCGAATAATTGAATGCCACATTGGCACCGCGCTTCGCTAGTTCCAGAGCGATCGCTTTTCCAATACCACGCGTCGCTCCGGTAACGATCGCCGATCTTCCTTCAAATTGTTTTTCGTTCATAAGTTGATCTATAAATTCAACACATTTCTCTGTATCTGAAACAGTTCGTTAATTCCCTTTTCGGCGAGTGCGAGCATTTCGTCCATTTGCTGACGTGAAAAGGGTTCGCGCTCGGCAGTACCTTGGATCTCGATGAATTTCCCGGCGCCCGTGCAGACGATGTTCATATCGACCTCGGCATTTGAATCTTCCACATACGCGAGGTCAAGTATCGGCGTTTCTTCGATAATGCCGACGCTTACTGCGGCAACTTCGCTCATTAGCGGCGAGGCTCTTACGACTCCTTGTTTGACGAGCTTTCTGCACGCAAGAGCAAGTGCGACATAAGCTCCGGTGATCGACGCACAACGCGTCCCGCCATCGGCTTGGATAACGTCGCAATCGAGATATATCTGACGTTCGCCAAGCAATTTCATATCCATGACGGCCCGCAAACTCCTTCCGATCAGCCGCTGGATTTCCTGCGTTCTTCCTTGCGGCTTTTGCGTCTCACGCTGCGTTCGCGTGTTCGTCGCACGCGGAAGCATTGCGTATTCGGCGGTTACCCAACCTGTTCCCTTGTTCCGCAGAAAAAAAGGAACACGTTCTTCGACCGAAGCCGTGCATATTACCTTTGTTCCGCCGACTTCGATCAGTGCAGAACCTTCGGCATACGGCGAAATATTAGCCGTAATTTTCGTGTTCCGGATCTGATCGAAAGTTCGTTTATCTACTCTTTCAAAACTCATATAAATATTCTAATTAAATTAATTCTATGGCCTCCAACCTCTGAGGCTTCGTTCCTAAAAATCTTTCTGCCACGGCGGCAAATCTTTCGGCCGCGTCGGTGACGTAAAAATGATCGAGGTCATCGCAAAATTGTCGCTTGCCCAAAACCTCGGTTTCGCTCGCTAAGTTATTTGCCAAAAGCAATTCGGCGACCTCTTCGGCGGCGGCGGCTCCCGAATCGATAAGTTTAACATTTTCACCGACAGTATTCTGAATCACATCACGCAAAAGCGGATAATGCGTGCAGCCGAGAACTAGTGCATGCGGTTGAAATTCTATTATGGACGCGAGATGTTTCCTTGCGATGGAAAGAGTTTCAGCGGCTTCGGTCCAGCCTTCTTCGGCAAGCGGCACAAAGAGAGGACAAGCCGCCTGGCGTATTTCGGCGTATTCTGATGCCGCCCTGATCGCAGCGGCATACGCACCGCTTGAAACCGTAGCTTCTGTCGCGATAACGCCGATTCGCGGTCTATCTATGGCACGGGTTTCCTGCACCGCTTTCCTCGCTCCCGGACCGATCACGCCCACGACATCCAGACCGATCGCTTCGCGGATCTTCGGCAGGGCCAAGGCTGAAGCTGTGTTGCAAGCCACGACAAGAAGCTTGATCCCAAGCGATGCTAAAAACTTAGAATTTTCGAGCGCGTAACGTTCGACGGTCGCCAAAGATTTTGTTCCGTAAGGCACACGAGCCGTGTCGCCAAGATAGATGAAACGCTCGTTCAGGCAACGATCATGCAAAGCTCGGTAAACGGTCAAACCACCGACACCTGAGTCGAATATCCCGATGGGCAGTTCTTTGCGGCTACTCATATTCGAAGATTCATAAGTTGGTCTAGTTAATGACATTGGCTGGACCCGGCCAGAAAAAAATGTATTGACTTATTACACAATTAAAGCCATTATAGATTACATTACGGTAACTGATAGTTTAAAGTAGATTATCAATTCCGTTTTTAGCGGATGTTTTTGGTCAACTTCCAGTTTTCTTTTGATCGATCCAACTACTGCTATTTGTCAAAATTAATTTATTTACCACCCAGTAAGGAGAATACTACCATGACGAACACGTCTATTCTTTCAGGCTTGGGTTGGAAAGCTGAACTCCCCCGGTTTAGACACCTTCCAACACTTCCCAAATCCCAAAGAACGAACTTTAAACCATCTCTGTGCGGTTCACGCATCTCTTTCCTTCAACACTTCGGATTTCCCGATAAAGTTAAAAATAAAACGACTTACAAGATCCGTGCCGTAATTGTCTGACAATTCGGACGTGTTTCCATGTCTTTTCGAAGATCGCTTCAGTAAGGCGATGATGAGCAAACTTGGCTCTCATTTCGGCTGAAAGCTTTTCGAACTGTCTGATATTTTCACTTTCTAGGAGATCTATATGCAAATTCGAAGACCTTTTTACATTCTATCCATTTTTCTTTTGGCTTTCTCATTTGGAATTGTAACCAATGCGAACGCACAAACTTATGCCGGCGAAGGTGCCGCCGTCAAACTCGTCCTTGATACGACCTTAACAAATCCCATAACAACGGCCGTATCCGCAACCGGACCGCTGCCTGCTGACGGCGGAAATATCACGCTAAACAACCTCGGAACCGGCATCGGCGGCGGTGCAGTTACCGTAGGCAATTCAACTGTCTCGACGTCGGGCGGAACTCCGGGTGGAAATATAAACTCGAGCCAAAGCTCTGCGAGCGTCGATTCCCTCAACGTTTCAGTTCTCGGCATCGGTGTTACGGCAGATGCCGTTCAATCAACTACGAGTTGCACCTGCGGGGGTGCGATCTGTTCAGGCTCCTCGACGATAACAAATCTGGTCGTCGCGGGTAATTCGGTCACTGTAACCGGCGCTCCAAACCAATTGGTTACTGCAACTATCGCCGGTGTCGCAACTGTCAATGTAATTATTAATGAGCAGATCACCACGCCTGGTGCCATAACGGTTAACGCTTTGCATATTACCGTTACAGCATTGAACTCCACCGCAGTCGCGGACGTGATAGTTTCGCAGGCACATTCAGGAATAACCTGCACGGTTGTCCCGCTAAACAGTTTGTATAGCGGACGAGCTTACGGCTTATGGCTGCGCGACGGGTTGATCCTGAACTCTGGCGTTAGCGTTATAGCTGCAGATACAGGCTTCCTGCCGACCTCGGGCGGAGATATTTCTGTCAGCACGGTCGGAGCGACTTTTCCGCCTCTACTCGGAAATGCAACTATCACATCAAATACATCCGGCGGAATCCCCGGCGGGAATATCAATACAAGTCAATCTGACAGTTCGGTAGAAGGTTTAGATATCAATGTACCGATTACCGGCCTACCGTTGATCCCGAACGTTCGAATCCAAGCTGATGTACTGCAATCACAAACCCTTTGCAGTTGTTCATCAACTACTCCGACCTGCACGGGAAACTCGGTCCTTACAAATCTTAGAGTTAGTGTAGGGGCTATCAACATTCCGGTTGCAATTAGCGGAAATCCTAATCAGCACCTTGAGATCGACCTTCTGAATCTCGGGCTCGTTAATTTGGTGCTCGACATCAATAATCAACGCACCGCCGGGCCCGGGAGCATCACGCAGGAAGCTCTTAGAATCGGACTTTCCGTTCCGCTGGTCACCAACCTTTTAGTTGTGATCGCGTCGTCGCATTCTGATATTGTTTGCGGGCTTGGGCCATCGGCGGCGCATATTTCGGTGTCGGGTCAGGTTTTTGATCCGCAGGGTAATTTCATAAGAAATGCTGTGGTGACTATCACAGGGCCGAGCGGTCTGCCTCGTTCAACACGGACGAACGCATTTGGCAACTATACATTTGAGGGTTTAGAACAAAATGAGTTCTATATTTTGGATGCGAAACATAAGCTTTATCAATTCCAATCGCAGGCGATCAGTTCGGGAGAAGATGTGACCGGATTGAACATTTTCGCTTTACCCGATCAAGATCGGCAAAGCCGGAAACGTTGACATCAACTGAAAAGAGCAGCCGGAAAGGCTGCTCTTTTTTTAATACTTACGTAAATTGTAATCTTTTTCGTCGTAAACGCCGTCGCCGTTCAGGTCAAAATGCTTGCCGTTCTGCGATTTCAGATAGGTGACCTCACTTGCAGGAGCACCGATAGATTCCAGGACGCCGAGTTGGACAAGATTGGCGTCTTTTTCGGCTTCTTCGCCCGCTTTGTACTTGCCATCGGCTTTTTGTTTGAAATGCTGAGCTTCGTGAGCCAACACGCTTGCAACCCAAGTATCGGACGCATCGAACGTCAGTTTGGCAATATCGATCGCATTATCGGCGAAATTGGCACCGCTTGCCCGAGCCGCCCTGATCTTCCCGATCGTTGAAACAAGAGCATTGCCGACCGGTGATTTCGTCTGAAGCAACTTCAAACATCGCTCGATCTTCGGCCGAAATTCTTTGTCCGCAATATATAATGGATTCCCCTCGATTACCGGCATAAATGTAAACTCCTTATCTAGTAGTGATAATGAATTGACGAGATAGATCGGAAAAATTGCTAACGAAATGAAAAAAAAGAGATGGTGGAGGCGGCGGGAATCGAACCCGCATCCAAAGGTTGTGACCAGTAAAATCTACACGTTTAGTCCATTCACTTTTATTTCGCCTATGACGAGCAGATGAACAGACAAGACCTCGTCAAAGGCTAACCCGACTAAATTTAAGCCGCATCCGCAGGTGGAGAACGCGCCCGAGCCTGAACTGAGTTGTGCCTTGGCCGGTCGCATCAGGCGAACTTCCGGTAAGACATTGCTGTAGCTAAAGTTAATTAGGCAGCAAGAGCTAATTCTTGATTAGCATTTGTGTTTTGCAAGTTTTTTTAACGAGCTCACAAGCAAAAAGCCCGACGTGCATTCAAAGATCTAAACAAGCCCCTGTCGAAGCCTGTCGCCCCCAAAACTCGAGGAACGTAAGTTTACGATATTTTGATGAAATATGACAACCTGGGGTTGGATAAGGATGAAAGAGGCCGCCATTTCTAGCGACCTCTTTCCTTTTAACGATCAAAGGCTGATTATTTAGCGTATCTAGAGAGGGTTTCTTGAAATACTTTCGTCGCAGCCGGTATATCAGCGATCGCGACCTTGTTTCCGCCGGTCAGCAATTCTTTGGAGTTCATTCCATAAAGAGCTTGATTGCGGTCGTTGTCCGGGCTGAGAACCCCGCCTTTAAGCGAGATGCCGGCAAAGAGGCCTTTTGCACGCGAATAGGTTAGGATCTCAGCTTCGAGTTGAGCGTTGGTAGTTGCGGCTGCAGTTCTGCCGACCGGTCCGGCCGCGACAGAGCCTTCGGCACCCATTTCAAATTTGTCTTCGAGCAGATTTTTCAGGCTGTCATCAGACATAAAGAGCATTACATAATCGGTCGAAGAAGCACCGATCTGAAAACCGACGCTTCCGCTGGCGATCTTGAATGCGACCGGTGCGCTCCAACCGGTTTTAAGCTTTCGCGAAATTAGCCCTTGGCCGCCGGCACCGCCGATGCCAAATGCCGCTTTGATCACCTTTGGGAAAACTGCGATCGCCTTTGCGTCTTTCAGCAATTTTTCCGGGATCGAATTCGCCGGGATCTTCATCAACTCGTTCAAAACCTTACTCGCATTCTGCGCAGTTTCTCCGGCCTTTTTTACCTGCTTAGCTTTTTCCTTATCGCTCATTTGTGCGTAAGTCGGCATTGCCGATATTGCGACGAGCGAAAAAATTCCGATGGCAAATGCCATTTTTAATATGTTCTTTTTCATAATTGCACCTCACTCCGCTTTGACTGATCTTTGCGGGAGTATAGTTCAACCTTATGCCTGCGCGTGGACAGTGTCAAAGTGTTCAAGCAGCTTTGGTGTTGGCGATCAGAGTTGGATATTTCCCGGTCCAGCAGGCGTTGCATGATGAAGATGAATCTATGCCGATGGCTTCCAGCATTCCCTCGAGCGAAAGATAGCCGAGGCTGTCGGCTCCGATGTTTTCGCAAACCTCTTCGACCGACATTTGAGCGGCAATGAGGTCGTCCTTGCTCGGCGTATCGACGCCGTAATAACAAGGGCTGATCGTTGGCGGACATGAAACGCGCATATGAACTTCGGTCGCACCGGCTTCGCGTACCATCTGCACGATCTTTTTCGATGTCGTGCCGCGAACTATCGAATCATCGACCAAAATTACGCGGCGGCCGTTGATGAGGTCTTTTATCGGATTTAGTTTTAGCCTGACGCCGAAAGAACGGATCGATTGCGACGGTTCGATAAAAGTCCGGCCGACGTAATGATTGCGGATTATAGCTTGCCGAAAATTGATGCCGGATTCGGTCGAATAACCGATCGAAGCCGCAACGCCGGAATCAGGAACCGGCACGACTAGATCGGCATCGACCGGATGTTCGATGGCGAGCTGTTTGCCCATTTTGTGACGGGATTCGTTTACAGACTTTCCGTAGATCGTAGAATCAGGCCGCGAAAAATATACGTGTTCGAACGTGCAGACCGAACGAGGTTTTACTTCGAAAGGCTTTATCGATCGCAGGCCGCTTTCGTCGATGATGAGCATTTCGCCCGGTTCGACCTCGCGGACATATTTCGCATCGATCAGATCGAACGCGCATGTTTCCGATGCGACGCACCAAGCATCGTTCAATTTGCCCAGCACAAGCGGGCGAAACCCACGTGGATCGCGAACAGCGATCAAAGCTTTCGGCGTCAGGAACAGAAGCGAAAACGCTCCTTCGGTTTCTTTCAGGACAGTTTCGATGGCAGTGATCGCATCTTTTGCCGGCGTGCGTGCGATGCCGTGCAGAAGTGTTTCGGTATCGGATGTCGAAGAAAATATCGCACCCGCTTTTTCGAGCTCGGCACGTTTTTGATTCGCGAAAGGAAGATTGCCATTGTGGCAAACCGCTACCTCGCCGTGCTGACAGATGACCGAAAAAGGCTGAACCTCTTTGATCGTATTTCGTCCGGCGGTCGAATATCGCGTATGCCCGATCGCACTCTGGCCGACAAGCGCACGCAGAACATCTTCGTTCAAAACGTCGGCAACGAGGCCCTGGGAACGAAATTGGTGCAGATGCTCGCCATCGCTGGAGACAATGCCGCACGCCTCTTGCCCGCGATGTTGCAGAGCAAAAAGCCCGAGCTGCGTCAGCGTCGAAGCTTCCTTATGACCGAATATGCCGAAAATTCCGCATTCTTCGTGAAGTTTGTCGAGGATCAGATCCATCACTTTCATTCTGCCACAGCCGCTTTTTTAAATCACAGTCTGACAATGGTTTTTCGTTTTCGCCGAAATGCAACGGATCAAATTTTCCGCGCATCTTACGGTCATATTCCTTCTTTTTATGAATAAACACGATCAAGGCATAGACATAAACAACATACGGGTTGCTTCCCCGTGTCCGGTCAGTTGGGATTCGATGCACGGCGATGACCGCTCGCGGCGTTGCGATCAATGCAGCTTGATGGTTTATAACATTTCGGGTTTGAAGAACGTGGAAGTGGCGAACCTGATCCAAAAAAGCGACAAAGAACGTGTTTGCATAAGGCTTCGGCGACGCACGGACGGAACGGTCATCACTAAGGAATGCCCGAAAGGATTAGCCGCATACCGTAAACGCGTCGGTGTGTTAGCTGGAACTGCTTTCGCAGCGGTCCTGAGTTTGTTTTCCGTAGCTAGCGGACAACGCCCGCCGTCCAATGATTCACAGGGAACACGAAGCGAGACCTCAGTAAATACTTCTATGATCGAGGGAATGATTAAAGACACAGAAGGTGCCGTGATCCCGGGGGCGGTTATCACCGTCACGAATTCCGGCGGAAGATCGATCATGTCAAAATCAGATCGGCGTGGCCGATTTCGTTTAAGGAGCATCGATTCTGGATCGCGGCAAAATACCTTAAAGATTGAAGCTAAGGGTTTCAATCCATTTGTCGATCACTTTTCGATCAGTTTGCGCGAATTGATCTACTTTCCAGTAACGTTAAGTGTCGGAGCAATGACAGGCGTAATAGAAGTGAGAAATCCACCAACCATCGATCCGCGAAAATCCGAAACATCGACCACGTTTAGAATTAGCGACAGATGAATTCACCACAGAGCACAGAGGCCACGGAGTTTTTTTAGATATCTCTGTGTTCTCAGTGTCTCTGTGGTTGAGTTTTTTCAATCGGCCGGAAGAATGCGTCCGCGGCATTCGCCGAAGCCGATGCGGCGAAAGCCTTCGCGTTCGCAGAAGCCTTTCATAATTATTTCGTCGCCGTCTTCGAGAAATCGTCGGGTTTCTCCGTTCGGCAATTCGATCGGTTCGGTTCCGCGCCACGAAAGTTCGAGCATCGAACCGCGTTCGCTCTTTTCTTTGCCGGAGATCGTGCCGGTCGCCATCAGATCGCCGGTTTGCAGATTGCAGCCGTTCGAGGCGTGATGCGTCAGCATTTGGCCGATCGTCCAGTAAAGATCTTTCATATTCGAGCGCGACAACAGATGCGGTTCGATGTTTTCATCGCGCATTTTCGGCGTTTGGATATAAACTTCGAGATTGATGTCGATGCCGCCAAATTTTTGGTTTGCCGGATCGCTCAGATAATCGAGCGGCTGCGGATCGTCCGCGTCGCGTTCAAAAGCCGGAGTGCGGAATGGCGCGAGAGCTTCCATCGTTACGACAAAAGGCGAAACGGTCGTCGCAAAATTCTTTGCCAAAAACGGCCCGAGCGGCTGATATTCCCACGCCTGAATATCGCGTGCGGACCAATCATTTACGAGGCAAAGGCCAAAAATATGCTTTTCAGCTTCGCCGATCGGAATCGTATCGCCAAGCTCATTTCCCTGCCCGACAAAAAATCCGACCTCCATTTCGTAATCGAGATTTTTGCACGGAATAAAGACCGGCGGCTTTTCAGCATCACCGTGATTTTGACCTTTCGGCCGTTTGATGTCCGTGCCGCTTACGACAATGCTCGAAGCCCGCCCGTGATAACCGATCGGCACATATTTATAATTCGGCAGCAAAGGATTGTCCGGACGAAACATCGAGCCAACATTCGTCGCATGATAGATCGAGCAGTAGAAATCGGTGTAGTCGCCTATTTCAAATGAAAGTTCCGGCTCCGTGCGTTCTATCGGTATAAGAAAAAACGTTGCGTCCTCGATCGTCTGTTCGTCGGCGTCCTCACGGAGCACAGCAAAAGCCGCACTTCTAAGGTCCGCAAGGATCGCCGTACCGTAAACCTCTGTCAGGAATGAGAGGTCGCACAATTCGATCTCCTCCGCGAGCGAGTCGAATTCCGTACCAAGAAGCCCCGAAACGATCGCCTGATGCATGTCAAATATCTGATCTCCTATGGCTACACCGAGATGCGGTGCCTCGCTTTCGGGGGAACGCCAAAACATACAGAACGGAAGATTCTGTATCGGAAAATCCGTATTCGGATCGTTGGCGGATTCGACCCAGCTTTTCAGGTTCGGGTCATGGGTTTCGTTTATCTCGTATGTCATAAACTAATAATACAAACTTTACCGTACAGGCGGAAACGTGGCCGCCTCTTTGATTGGAAATTCCGGTTTCGTGTTCCTTAGTGTTTTTTGTGGATAAATATTTCCGTATCGTCTTCGTATTGTTATCAGAAAATTATCCACGAAAGGACACGGATCAAGAAAACAGGAAAAGAACCCAGTCGCTATCGCTCCCGGTTCTGACAGGCTCAATTCACAATTCACCATTCACAATTACAGCAGGCCTAGTTTTTGCAGGTCGGCGATGGGTTCGTCGAATGAGCATGAGCCGAACGAGTTCATGCCTTTTGAGCGGAGACGGGCGATCTGACCTAGGTCGAGAACGTGGTCGTTGCGCCAGCTTACGGCGTTAGGTGCGAAGGCAAAAACCTCTTCGAATTCGTCTTCCATTACAGCTTCGAGCACATTACCTCGATAGCTTTCACGGGCAAAGCCTGTCATTAAGAGCATATTCAAAAAGCCGTGCATCGTTCCCATCGGAGCATCTGCGGCGTATGTCAGCGGTTTGAAACATCTGATCGGATGGTGCAATCCGGCAGTCGCTTTAAATGGCACGTTCGCAGCCATACAACTGCGGACAAACCTGACTATTTCATGCGACGACGGAAAAAGATCATGCGAGATCCCGCCCGTGCGTATTTTCGCCCGCTGGCCGTTTATGGAAAGAGCAGAAACTAGATCGACAAAGCCTTCTTTCAGCGCGATCTCAAAATATGCGGTGACGCCTTTTGGCAAACCCGCAACCGTATTTTCGATCTTCGAAACGGTCGACGCTTTTACTTCCAAACAATCGATAACGACTTGCGGAGCATGTTTCGCGTTAAAATCTTCTACCGTTCGCAGGGTTTCGTTAATATCTTCACCGGCCAAAACGCTAAGCCGCCAAACATCTGAAGAACCTCGCGAAATAAAATCTTCGGCGCTTTCCAAAAATTCGCCCAAACGCGCCGCCGGAACGATGAACCGCCCGAGCATCCAGCTATAGTTGCTGTTCTTATACGTCGCGAAATTTATGACAGCCTCCGGCATCGTTAATTGCGACGGCGGGAAAAGCCCGGCGTAATCGATGATGTCAGCAAGCAGGGTGCGAACTGAATCTAAAGGTTGGTCAAGGGCTGGTGTGGTAGTCATTATGTCAGTTTGCGGCAACGTTTCGATTGTAAAATCATAATGCTTCGCGTAACTTTTGACAAATATCGCCGTCTGCTTGATTTACGCGGAAATTTTGGGTTATCTTTGCCATTGTCCGCTGCAGTAAATAATAAAAATGCGTGTTTTAGGAATCGATCCGGGAAGCGAAACGCTCGGTTGGGGCGTTGTCGAAGGCAGCTCCGCCAAATATTCGCTTGTCGAATTCGGCACGGTTAAGTCAAAGCCGAGCGATGCTTTTTCAAAACGTCTGCTGACGGTTTATCTAGGTGTCGAAGAGCTGATCGCAAAATTTTCGCCGGATGCTCTTTCGATCGAAGACACATTTGTTTCCATAAATGCAAAGTCGGCGCTGAAGATCGGCCAGGTTCGCGGCGTCGTGTTGCTGCTCGGCGAACAGCAAGGCGTTGAGATCGCGGAATACGCACCGCGGCTGATCAAGCAAACGGTCGTTGGCCACGGCAACGCAGAAAAACATCAGGTCGCGGAAATGGTTCGGCTTTTGCTGAAATTGAAAACGGTTCCGACACCGCACGACGCTTCGGATGCTTTGGCGATAGCGATCTGTCATTTTCATCACGCCGCAATGCGGAATAAGATAAAGGCTGCAAATAAATAAAATAGACGGAAATCAATTGGATAGATGAGAACAACCCCGGGTTTTACCATTCTTGTGTTGGCATTTCTTTGCCTGAACGCTACATTCGCTGAGGCCCAAAAACGCCCGCTTCGCCGCACGGCGAAAGCCGCGGCCGCAAAAGCTCCGGAGATCGGACGAACCGTGGTAGTTTTTGACGAGAATCTTTCGGTGCTTCGCGAAAAACCGAGCATCTATTCGCCGGTGATACAGCGAATGCGCGTTGGGCGAAAAGTAAAAATTATCGAAACAGTAACGAATGACGGAATCACATATTTTAAGGTCGAATCGCTGCCGGAAATTACCGGTTGGATACAATCCGAAGCCGTACTCGGCAAATTTCGCAGCGGCGACGAAGAGCGATTTGCGCGGCTTATCTATGCGGCAAAAGGTTTTGAACAGATCGAACTTGCGGCGATGTTCTTTGATCTCTATGACGCGTCGAAATATCGCGTGCAGCTTTTGTTGCTCTACGGAGATCTGATCGAAACCGCCGCGGCAAAACTTTCCCGCGATGCTTCGCGGCGTATCACTCGAGCGCGAGATAGCCGCGACAGGAGCACCGGCACATTCCTATTTTCTAAATTTCGTAAGCCTCGATCGATACCGGAAACTCGGCATCATCTTTAGATTTAATTCCGCGACCCGCCTCTTTCATTACGACGGAGCAAGCTGGCGGGAAATAATCGAAAAATATCCGGCGTCGAGGGAAGCAGAAGACGCAAAAATAAGGTTGGATTCTTTGAAAGAGAAAATGGCCGCGACAAAATAAGAAAAAATGGATAAATATAGAAAATAGTAATAGGTTTAAAATGTTAATTTCTATGCACTGGTATCAAATTTTTGCCGCAATTTGCGCAGCGACGCGGGCATTTTCTTTAAGTAGTTCGATGTTGGTGGTGACCGATCTGCCTTCGGTTGCGGCCGCGAGTTCGGCAAGCAGAAACGGCGTTATCGCTTTCCCGGAAATGTTTTTCTTTTCGGCTTTGATGAGCGAATCGGCGATCAGTCTTTCAAGTTCATCGCGATCCATCGCAAATTCTTCGGGAACAGGAACGTTCAAAAGTATCGCGTTTTTCAACCCAAGATCGTCGCGAGCCGAAACGATCTTCGCCAATTCTTCCGCCGTATTAATGCGTTCATCAACGGCCAGCCCGCTTGACCGAGCATAAAAAGCCGGCATCTCGTCGCATTGCCAACCCAGAACCGTTACGCCAAAAGTTTCCAGCCATTCGCGCGTCGCCGGCAGATCAAGCACGATCTTCGCACCCGAACAAACCACAACGATCGGCGTTTGTGCAAGCTCAGGAAGATCCGCAGAAACATCCGCCGAGTAACCGCGATGCACGCCGCCAATTCCGCCGGTCGCAAAAACTTTTATACCGGCGGAATGCGCCAATAGCGACGTCGTCGCCACTGTCGTCGCGCAATTTAATTTTTTGCCGACCGCTATCGGCAGATCGCGCCGTGAAATTTTTCGTATATTGTTCTCTGTTGCGAGCCGTTCGATATGATGTTCGTCTAGACCGACCAAGATCTCGCCGTCAAAGATCGCGATCGTCGCTGGCACGGCACCGGCTTCGCGAACGATCGATTCGAGCTCGCGAGCGGTTTCGATGTTTTTTGGATAAGGCAAGCCGTGAGCGATGACGGTAGATTCAAGAGCGACGACCGGATCGTTATTCGCCAAAGCTTCGGCGACCTCGGGTTTGATCGTGAGTTTCACTATTTGATCATATGGCCGATGCGGCTAAGTCGCGGATTCGTCAGACATCCCATGGCATCGCCGTTCGAAGCTCCGCGGTCGCACGACCAATAAACGAACATCGCCCGGCCAATGATCATCTCACGCGGAACAAAACCCCAAAAACGGCTGTCTTCGCTTTGATCGCGGCTGTCACCCATGACGAAAAAATTGTTCGGCGGAACGACCATTTCTTTTCCCTCGCCGGGCACACCGAAATCATAACCGTCTTGGTCCAGCGATAAACCTGCATTCGTCCGTTTGATCGTTTCGAAAGAATAATAAACGCTCCATTTATCTTCCGGTTTGCGTGCTTCAAATTCGCGAGTCGTTAAAGCAGAGATCTGATCGCCCGGTTCGTCTGTATCACCGATTATACGGTGCTCGGGAAGTAGTTCGCCATTTATATAAACATGGTTATCCCGGAATTCGACCTTTTCGCCCGGTAACCCGATAACGCGTTTTACGTAATTTATTTGATAAGGAATGATCGGCGCATTTCCGCGTCCCCGAAATCTATCCCTGTCCGGATGTTTCCGGTTTCCCGGATATTTGAAAACGATGATATCACCGCGTTCGATCTCTCGCTGCGGCAAAAAAGGAAGCGAATGTCCGCCCGGCGTGAAGATAAATTTGTTTACAAGCAAATAATCGCCGACAAGGATCGTGTTCTGCATCGAACCGGTCGGAACTGTCACGGCCTGCAAAATAAAGGTCATACCGAACAGAGCCATTATCAGCGTCACGACAAATGATTCGAAATATTCGCGAAAGATGGATTTTGGCGGGCCGGTCTGTTTATCCTTTTCGTCCTTTTCTTTCGAGCTGTCTTTTTCTTTATCTTCTTTGCTCATAAATATATTATTGCTTATTTTCGTTTTTAACTTGCGAACCTTTCAGAATTTTCAAAGCCTCGCTGGCGGCCATCATCTCGGCTGCCTTTCGCGAATTTCCGGTTCCTTTTGAAGCTCCGTTTTCCCATCTCGCTTCGACAAAGAACGTGCGGGCATGCGGTTTTCCTTCGGTGCCGGTCAGTTCATAATGCGGAGCCGCTAGCTTTTCGGCCTGCAGTGTTTCCTGCAAAAGCGTTTTGTAATCGAGTGAACTTTCCGGCGTGGCTTTGACAAATTCTTTCGCAAACAGTTCGACGATGAAATCTTTCGCCGTGTTGTATCCGCCATCTAAAAATATCGCGGCGATGACAGCTTCCAGTGTATCGGCCAAGATCGCCGGCTTCGTTCTTCCGCCCGTTTTTTCTTCGCCGCGGCCGATCTTTACGGCATCACCCAAACCGATCTTTTTTGACAATTCGGCGAGCATTGCCGTGCTGACAAGATGATGTTTCATCAGTGTCAGTTCGCCTTCATCCATGCCCCTGTTTTCGAGAAACAAATGCTCGGCTATGACAAGCCCGAGAACCGAATCGCCGATAAATTCGAGCCGTTCATTATCGGCAACGTTTTCTTCCGTGCCGTTTTCGTGTGCCCACGAACGATGCGTCAAGGCCCGAGCCAAAAGCTCTTCGTTCTCGAATTTATATCCGATCTTTTTTTCCAGCTGATCGTGCTTCATCCGTCGTTATCTGATTTTAAGTAGGATCGGCGAAAAAGGAAAGCCGGACGCCTAATAAAAGACATCCGGCCTGAATAAGATCTACCAATTGGAAGCACTATCGACGTTTTTTCGGTTTTTTTGCCGTCGCAGCGTCTTCACTTTTAGCGGCTGCAGTTTTTGCCGTTCCGGCAGCAGCGGCTTTCGGCTTAGCTGCAGGAGCGGATTTCTGAACTGTATTCGCACCGTTAGGCGTTGTCGTACCGGTCGCGTCAGCCGGTTTTTCCGGATCTTCTACCGGCTGCACCGGTTGGGTCGGATCAGGCAACGGCTTTTTGATCGCACTTGCGATATAGCTGTCGAGCCCATCTTCTTTTTCGAACCGGACAGTGTAGAGCGTCTTCAGTTTTGCAGTCAAGAAATCTTTGTACTTCTGAGCATCGGCATCGGTCTTTGTCACAAGTGCACGGGCACGTCCATAACCGTCCATTGACCGTTCCAAATATGCGTTGAGCATAGCGATCGCCGATTTGATCTCTTTATCCTTGGCTGCTTTTTCTTCGTCGGTCGGCAATGCCTGCTGTTCGGCTATCAAAGATTTTACCTTATCGGCCAACGCCGCAACCTCATCAAAATAATATGCACCGATGGTTTCAAAAACGGCCGAGGTAGTTTTATTCTTACCGGGCATTTGCGAAACTTTGTAATAATATTCGATGCCTTCTTTCTTGTTCTTATTTACGTGATAGGTAATGAACGCGATCGAATAATTCATTTCGCTCAGGGCATTTTCCTTCGTATCATACTGAAACTGGAACACACCGTATTTTGGAGACGTGACGCCGGAATTCATCTTATCGATCGCCATTTTTGCATAACGAAGTGTATCCGCATTGAACGTGTAGTTCTTGTTATACGATTCATACAAACCGATCGCGCCAAGCGGAACAATGATGTTCAAATTATCAGGCTGCTCTTTTAGGATCTCGGCTCCGGCTGCGTAAGCTTCGGCATATTTTTGGTTTTTGACCCCGGCATCAAATTTCTCGAATTGTATTCTTAATATCTCTACTTTTATATGTCATTAATGAATGATTTCTTCGATCTCCGGAAGATTGGCTTTAAGCCAGTTTGTAGTATCTTCCGCAGATGGGCAACTTCCGTATTTTTCCAAAAACTGCTTGCCCAGTTCAATCGATGTTTTTCGTTACATCAGATCTTTCGATGAATATGCCGTGTTAAATTTTTCGTAAAGAGCCGCTTGGCCGTCATAATCTTCGCAGGCATCTTGGGCAAAGCTGGCGCCCGCCGCAACTGCGATGAAGGCCACAGCCATCATTCCAATTCCAATTTGTTTTAAGATCTTGTTCATTTAATCCTTCCTCCGCCTGAATATTGATAAAACCTAACTTCTTTCAGCAAAACCATAGTCTATACGGTTTTTGACTGCGAAAGTCAGATGTAAAGCGTAAATAAAAAGTTGCAAATATTTCTTGTCCAAATTAAGTTTTCCGCATGGGAACAACGGTTTCTTATAAGACAAATGAAAGCTAAATAATCACGCACCTACAAGCAATGTGTCAAGCTAAAAGCTGATAAAGGCACGATAAAATAAAATATTTCACGAATGCTTCTATAAAGAACACATTCGTGAGATCAGGTAATTTTATATTTAGAAGCCTTATTTATTTTTAACAACGCGGGGCCTTTGCTTTTCTTCCGGACGTTTCTTTACGGTGATGACGACCGATTTGAATACCGGTTTCGTCTGAGCCGTTCTGGTAATAAGTTTCTTTGCAGCTGGGGCTTTTGCCGGTGTCTTTGGAACGCCGACGACGATCGTGTCCCGTTCGCCGTCAGCAGCCTCGACATCGTCTTCTTCGTCATCCGCGACTTCGCTCGAACTTATCTTTGGCCTAACCGGCAAGGAAGCCACATCGCTATTTAAGAATTGGCCCTTCGGTCGGTCCATCATCGGCAGCAGCGCGTCATAAACTTTCCCTGCAACAGCAGCGGCATATTTGCCGCGTTCGCCCTGTCCGCGTGTGATGACAACAACCGAATACTTTGGATCTTGTACCGGTGCGACCGAAGCAAAAAGTCCGACCCAAGTTCCCTTGCCAATGCAGGAACCGGTCTTTCCGGCTACGCCCATCGAAGCATCGACGCCGCGACGAGCCGTTCCGTAGGATGCCGCGCCCATCATTCCGGGAATCATAGGTTTCACGCGTTCCATCGGAAGCCCGATGTTTTTGGATCGCGTTTTATAAGAGATCTTTTCTGTTCGCGCCGACGGTATGTAAGGCACGACGCGTTCGCCGCCGTTAGAAATAGCCGAAACCAATACTGCCAATTGCAGCGGCGTCACTTCAAAATCATCAGCATGCGAATAGATACGCGGGTTGCTGTTTCCGTACGGAAGCTTTCCGGCATATTCACCCGGCGCATTTATACCGGTCTTTTGCCCTAAACCAAGATCTTTTGCGTATTCGATCATCTTATCCGTGCCCATCTTTACGCCAACGCGTTGAAAATAAGCATTATTCGAATAAGCCAATGCATCGTCGAGCTCCATCTTCATCGTTTCGCCGGCAACGCTGCCGTCTCCGTTGATGACGCCTTCGTTAAGCCCGGCCACGCCGGTGACGAGCTTGATCGTCGAGCACGGTTTGAATCCGTCATGGATCGCCCAATCCTGATTTACCATCGTGACGATCTTGCCGGTTTTCGCTTCCATAACCACGACCGTTCCGGCACGGCTGCCCAGGGCTTCGATCGCGGCACGGCGAACGGTAAGATTTTCGCCTTCAGTTTTATCTTGTGAAATGTTCGCCTGCGTTTCGGTTCTCAGGCCGTTTTCGAAAGCGATCTTCCGCGCGCGAGCTTCGCGGGCGGCTTGTTCGCGGCGACGCTGAGCTTCTAATGCGGCTTGACGCTGTTCCTCTTCCTTTTTGCGGCGAGCAGCTTCCGCGCGTTTGGCGGCCGCAGTCATTTTTGGGCTAGCCTTTTTATTGCGCTTGGCATCTGCGGCTTCTTTCTTTTTAGCCGCTGCGATCTCTTTTTTGGAAAGTTTTGATCTCGGGTCGGTCTTTTTGGAATTTTTCGCAGTCGCTTTCTCTTTTGACGAAGTTTTGGTCGAGGTTTTTTTTGCGGTAGTTTTTGTATTCTTTGTCGAAGCGGTCTTCGCGGAAGACTTTGTCGTCGTTTTCTTTTTGGTCTGGCCGATCGCAGTAAGCGAAAACGCGACACAGAGCATCAAAAAAGGAGCGGACAACTGGAAAAAACGCTTCACAGAACACATAAACTTCATGTAATAACCTCGGCTCGGAAAAATTTTTATGAATTGGAAAGAGGGTTAAATCATCTCGATCGCGACTGGAGTTGACCTTTCGAGACTTTGCGTAAACGCTAAATCAGAATATAACATTCAGTTTGAACAAGTTGCAAGCAAAAACTTAAACATTTGCTTAATATTTCAAAAAATATGAAATTCTTCAGTACATTCCGCGGCAGACTCTCCTTGATCATGGCATTTTTGCTGGTCTCGACGCTGGGTGTGCAATATTACCTAAATCTTGTCGCACAGAACGAAAGTGCCGAACTACGCGATCTGCAATCGCAGGCGCTCGTCGCAGGCATCGCGATCGGTTCGACCGGATTGACCGCCCAAAAAGATCGCGTAAAAGATCTTGTCGAAAAACCCGATCAAACTTTTCTCGATGAGGAATCCAAAAAGCGTATAAAAGACATTATTATTATTGACGACAAATGGCGCGTTTCAGACAGCTTGAATCCAGATTATTGGCCGACCGAAGGCCCGAACGGGGAGCTGCAATATTTGAACCTGAGCCAACTGACAGATCTTCCGCCGCTGATGGAAGCTGGAAAGATCGGCCCGGACATTGTTAATTTTCCGAATCAAGCTGACCCAAAAGATCAGCCTTTTGCCGACGAAGCTCATGCCATACCGGTCGAAACCACCGAAGGTCGCTGGTACATAATGGTTCTATTAAAGAACGATCGGGGTGCGGAAAAATGGCGGATCGCGCGGCCGCTGATCTTTACTCTTGCCGTTTGGCTGATTTCCACGGCGATGGCCTTGCTTTTGGTTTGGAGATTCACGCGGCCGATCGCAAATCTTTCCGCTGCCGCACGAAGTGTTGCCGAAGGCGAGTTGAATGTCCGCGTTCCGGATGAAAAGAGAAACGACGAGATGGGCAAACTATCGCGGCGCTTTAATGAGATGATCGCCGAGCTCGAAAAATCGAAAGAGCTCGAAGAACAATTGCAGCTGGCGGAAAAAGCGCGGTGATCGGCCGGCTGGGTTCGGCGATCGCACACGAGATCCGCAATCCGCTGAATTATATAAACCTGACCCTCGATCATCTCCGCACAAAATACGCACCCGAAAAGGCCGATAACAGAGCAGCTTTTGAGAAACTGACTTTCCAGTTAAAGGCCGAGGTCGCGCGGATCAATCAGCAGATCACGGACTTTTTGAATTATTCGCGGCCGGCGACAGTAAACCTTCAGCCGACCGATCTTCGTGACGTTATCGACGCTTCTCTTAGGATCGTCGAAAATCAGGCCGCTGAAACAGGAATAAAAATTAGCGTGATCGAACGCGAAAACGTGCCGAAGATCAATGCGGACCCGGAATTTTTACGTTCGGTTTTCAATAATTTATTCATCAATGCGATCCAGGCGATGGAAACGGAGGGCGGACAATTAAAAGTAAAAATATACGCCGACGCCGAATTTGCAACGATCGAAATTGCCGACACCGGCAGCGGGATCTCCTCCGAAAACTTCGAGAATATTTTTGAGCCGTATTTCTCCACAAAAGAAACCGGAACCGGATTGGGCCTAGCTATCGTAAAGAAAGTTGTGGAAATGCATCAAGGAACTGTGACGGTCGATTCGAATGAAAGCGGAACGACTTTCACGATCAAATTGCCTAAATGAAAGTTAGCACCTATTAACCTGGAACTATTTGCGATCTGCGATTAACTATTTACTATTAAATTCTTATGTCACGAAAATCTATATTGGTCGTTGATGACGAAAAAAATCAGCGGGAAATTTTGGAAACGATCTTGTCGGGCGAAGGCTACGACGTAACCACGGCGAGTTCGGGCGAAGCGGCGATGAAATTTGTCGAATCGCGGCGGTTCGATCTTGTTTTGACCGATCTGAAAATGACCGGAATGTCGGGGCTCGATCTTTTGAAAGAGCTGACGAATTTTGATAAATCGATCATTGTCATTTTGCTTACGGCTCACGGTTCTGTCGATTCGGCCGTTGACGCTTTGCGTCTCGGAGCGTTCGATTATCTGCAAAAGCCATATGACAGCGAAAAGCTGCTCGAAACGGTTTCGCGTTCGCTGCAAAAATTATCGACGCTGGATGCCGAGATCGTCTCGGTTTCGCCCGAGATGGATAAGGTCAAAAAGCTCATCTTAAAGATCGCTAAATCAAATTCGACCGTGCTGATACGCGGCGAGAGCGGTACGGGAAAAGAACTGATCGCGCGTTCGATACACAAGAACAGCTTGCGTGGAAGCGAGGTTTTTCAAGCTGTGAACTGCGCTGCAATAAATGAGAATTTATTGGAATCGGAACTGTTCGGCCACGAAAAAGGTTCTTTTACAGGAGCCGTCGGCGAAAAGAAAGGACTATTTGAAATAGCCGACAACGGCACGCTTTTTCTGGATGAGATCGGCGAACTTGATATAGCCCTGCAGGCAAAACTTCTGCGTGCACTTCAGGAAAGAGAGATCCGACGCGTCGGTGGTGTTAAAGAGATAGACGTCGATGTGCGTGTCCTGGCGGCAACGAACCGTGATCTTTTGAAAATGACGGAAGAAAAACGTTTTCGCGAAGATCTATATTACCGTTTGAATGTGCTTTCGATCGAGATCCCGCCGCTTCGCGAACGCCGTTCGGATATTCCGGTACTGATGGAATATTTTGTAAAGAAACACACACGCGGAACAAAGAGAGAGATCACGATCGAAACCGCCGCGAAACGGCTTCTGGAAGATTACAGTTATCCGGGAAATGTCCGCCAACTCGAATCCGCCATCGAACGCGCAATTTTGCTTTGCGAAAACGACACGGTCACAACCGAAGATCTGCCGCCCGAAATGGCCGCCGGCGAGACATTTTCGGGTGTTACCGACGAATATTTCAAACTGCCGCCCGAAGGCGTAAATTTCGAGGATGTCGAAAAAAGCCTAATAATCCAGGCAATGGACCGAACCGACAACAACATAACCAAATCAGCGAAAATGCTCGGGCTGACATTCAGGACACTCCAATATCGTCTGGAAAAATTTGGGATCAATAAAGACGAGACGGAAGAAGATCAGGGTTAAGGGGTGAGAGATAAGGGATAAGATTCGCTAATCGAACGTTGTGTAATAAGTCTAGGAATATATGGAATATAGCGGCGGAAGCTATGAGAATTTGATCGTTTGGCAGAAAAGTATCGTACTCGTTAAAATGATCTACAATATCTCAAAAAAGTTCCCAAATGAGGAAAAGTTCGGCTTGATCTCGCAGATCCGTCGAGCAGCGGTTTCAATCCCATCGAATATTGCGGAAGGACAAGCTCGGCGTACTACACCAGATTATGTTAGGTTTGTGTCGATGGCAGAAGGGTCGCTAGCCGAGGTTGAAACTCAGCTGATAATTTCGATCGAACTGGATTTTTGTTCGAAAGAATCGAGCTCCGAATGCTTTTCGCTCATGCTGGAAATACGAAAAATGTTAAGCTCGTTACGAAGAAGTCTTTTATCAAAAGAAAAATAGGATGATGGGAGTTCCTATCTGATCCCTGATCCCTTTACCCTTGCCCCTTAAATATATGGAATGGTTCTCAACATTAACTTTGGCACTTGGGACGGCTTGGACTTCGGGCATAAATCTTTACGCAACCGTTACGGTTTTGGGTTTGCTGCAGAAGTTCGATCTTGCAAAACTTCCCGGTGGGCTCGATGTTCTCGATAGTTGGTGGATCATTGGCATCGCGGGCGGACTATATCTGATCGAATTTTTCGCGGATAAGATTCCATATATTGACAGCATTTGGGATTCGATCCATACGTTTATTCGCGTTCCCGCGGGCGCGGCTGTCGCATTTGCCGCGACTAGCGATATGAATCCGGCTATTGAGGTAGCGGCGGTTTTGCTTGGCGGCGGTTTGGCCCTTTCATCTCACGGCACAAAAGCCGCCCTTCGCGCCGGTGCGAATCTTTCGCCCGAACCTGTATCAAATTGGACGCTCTCTGTCGTCGAAGACATCATTGCTTTCGTCGGTTCGGTCCTCGCGGTCTTTGCTCCGGTCATTATTCTTATAGTTCTGATAATTTTCTCGATCTTTATATTTTGGTTCTTTCCGAAAGTATTTCGCGCCGTTCGGCGAATGCTGAAAGCGGTAAAAGCCTTTTTCGGCGGCGAAGGATTAAAAGAATCCGCACGCAAGGCCGGCTAGGCTCATACGTTCAATTGCTAAACGAGGAGAACGAGAAATGAAAAACTTATATCTATTTCTAATTGCAACCGCTTTAATTTTAACCGGCTGCGGTGCAACATCCCGATGGTCGCCTCGAAGCCGGACAATATCATTCGGCATTTCCGATAGCATTCTTCAAATCACTTCGGGAAATTACCACCGTATCGTGCGATGCCGCATGAATCGGGCGGAGGCGGTGGTGGCGGCGACGGGTCAAATGATCGCGCTCCCAACATAACCGAAGACCAAGCCCGCAATTCGGAAAAAACTCCGACCGAAAGAAAGATCGTTCGCAATGCCGAATTGGCGCTCGAATCGGCTTCGCCCGAAGAAACCCAGCAAAAGATCTCGGCGGCCGTTGAATCCGCAGGCGGCTTTGTTGTCGAATCACAGCAAAGAAGCAGCGAACGAAATTCTTCGACCCGCGATATCGTTTCGATGACCCTTCGAGTTCCGGCAGAAAAATTTTCCGATGTTGTTGCCGAGATACGAAAAACGGCAGATCGCGTGATAGTTGAAACGGTCAAAGGCCAAGACGTAACGGAAGAATTTGTTGACATCGAAGCACGCCTTTCGGCAAAGAAAGCTCTCGAACAGCAGTTCATCGAGATAATGAAACGGGCGAATTCGGTCGAGGACGCTCTCAATGTTCAGCGGCAGCTTGCCGAGGTTCGCGGAGAGATCGAGCAGATCGAGGGCCGAAAACGTTTTCTCGAAAATCAGGCGAGCCTTTCTACGATCAAGGTCGAAATTCGCACACCGGCTGCTTTTTCGGCAAATTCGGCGGGATTTTCGAACCGGCTGACCGAAGCACTTAGCACAGGCGTCGATTTTGCATTAAACTTTATTCTTGGCTTAATTGCTTTTATAATTGGTGTTTTGCCGTTCTTGATCTTCATAGTGCTGCCGCTGTTTTTGATCGCACGATATTTTTGGAAGCGGCACCGACGGCAAAAAACCGCGGACGAGATCGCGCAGGAAGAACTTGCGAACGAATAAAATGGAACGTATATTTCAAATATTAGCGGTGATCCTTGCAGGAGTCGCCGCATTTTTTTATTGGAAAGCGAACGTTGACGGCCTTTATCTTTCGGCGGTCGCGGCAGCCGTAAGCTTTTTCCTGAGCATCCGGTTTCAGGTAAAAGAGAGAAACAAAATACGCGAATCTCAGCGACTTGCGGCAGAAGTGATGGAAGATCTCGGCGACGAGGACACGGCAGTTTAGTTTATGGCAAAGATCGTTTTGGCAACTTTCGGCTCGTTAGGCGACCTTCATCCGAAGGTCGCGTTGGCGCTGGAATTAAAACGACGCGGTCACGAACCGACCATCGCCGCGATGGAATTTTACCGCGAAGGCATCGAATCTCTCGACATTGGTTTTCACGCGGCTAGGCCAAATGTCGATCCGCTCGATCGGCAGCTTGCCCGCGATCTGATGGATCTGAAAGAAGGCACGCAGAAGATACTCGGCGACATAATCATGGCAAATCTGCGGCCAATGTATGACGATATTCTCGCCGCAACCGAAGACGCCGATCTTTTGATCTCCGGTGAAATAGTTTATGCGGCAAGGTCGGTCGTTGAAAAAACCGGAATAAAATGGATATCGACGAGCCTTTCGCCGATCTCTTTTTTTTCGAGCGAAGATCCGCCCGTTCCGCCGGGATACGAATGGGTCGAAAACCTGCGTTTTCTCGGTTCGACTTTTCACAAATTCATGTTCGGCTTCGCCAAAAATAAGATCAATGATCTTTACATACCATACCGAGCATTTCGCCGAGAACTCGGTTTGGACGAAGATCACGATCCTATATTTGCGGATAAGTTTTCGCGAACCTTGCATCTCGCTATGTTCTCCAAAGCGCTTGCGAAGCCTCAACCTGATTGGCCCTCCGGGACACTGCAAAGCGGTTTCGCTTTTTTCGATAGTGATATGTTCGAAGAGCAAGCTTCTACGGAGTTAGAAACCTTCCTCAGCTCAGGTGAACCGCCGATAGTTTTTACACTCGGTTCGGCGGCAGCAATGGATCCGCAGGATTTCTTCGACGAAAGTATTGCGGCGGCAAAGATCTTAGACAAACGGGCGATAATGCTTTACGGAAAATTTAATGATCCACCGGCAGGTTTGACCGACGATATCGCCGGGTTTAATTACGCGCCGTATTCTCAGGTTTTTTCGCGAGCCGCTTGTGTCGTTCATCAAGGTGGAGTTGGAACCACCGGACAAGCGATGCGTGCAGGCGCACCGCAATTGATAATGCCCTACGCGAACGATCAGCCCGACAATGCCGCACGCTGCCGCCGAAACGGACTTGGCGAAGTAGTTCCGCGCGACACTTACAATGCGAAAACTGCCGCAGCGATGATCTCGAAAATACTTGCCGATCCCGGCTATAAGCAAAGATCTTTTCAGGCTTCGCGGATTATCGCTGCCGAACGCGGAACGCTCACGGCATGCGACGCGATCGAAGACGTTTTGAAACGCTAGACAAAACCATTAGACTATTTATTAGTAGAAAAATTGTGAAAACGATCGAATCACTCTTAAAACAGAACAAAGAATGGGCCGCAAGCATGACCGCAACGGACGCTGATTTTTTTTCAAAACTCAGCGAAATGCAGGCACCCGAGTTTTTATGGATAGGTTGTTCAGACAGCCGAATAACTCCGATCTCAAGCCTCGGGTTTTTGCCGGGCGAGATGTTCGTGCATCGGAATATCGCTAACCTAATTGTTTATTCGGACATGAATTGCCTATCCGTAATGCAATTCGCCATCGAGGTTTTGAAGGTCAAGCACGTCATTGTCTGCGGCCATTACAACTGCGGCGGCGTGAAAGCGGCTCTCGATGATGCTCGTTACGGTCTGATCGATAATTGGCTGCGGCATCTGCAAGACATTGGCGAAAAATACCGCGATGAACTTAGCTCGATAAGCGAATACGATAAACGCCTGGACAAATTATGCGAGCTTAACGTCATCGAACAAGTAATAAACGCCGGCGAAACGACGATCGTCCGCGAGGCTTGGGAACGCGGACAGCAACTTGCAGTGCACGGCTGGATATATACGATCGCTGACGGTATTTATCGCGACCTCGGTGTTACGGTGACGAGCGCGGAATCACTGAGCGATCTACGCACCGGCACCTTTAAGAAATGATATTTAATAAGTTCACAATAATTATAGCAATATTGGTTTTTTGTGCCGGTTTATCAACTGCAACCGCACAAATGTCCGGCAAGCCTTCGCCGATGAATGAACCCGAAGGCTCGATGCCGAAAAAGCCGGCGACCGGCAAAAACTTTCTTCCGAAGATCACTTCGCGCGAAGATTTTGACCTGATCGCCCGAACCTATCATCAAGGAACGCCTTATTCGCTGCCGCATATAATGTTCGTCATCGACCGGCGGGCGAAGAATAAGATCTATTTCGTCAATTCGCAAAAGTTCCGTTTTCATAAAGATTTTATGCTCGCAACTTATCTGATACCGCGAGGAGCCGATGTTTTCAAACCGGTTTATATCGACGCCGATCGTCGTTTTATGGTCGGTACGATCGCGTGGCAAACACCGATCAGCAAATTCACTTGGGAACTTTGGGAAGGCGATCTTGCGACGGCGGAATTGATCAAAATGGCGAACGATGTTATTCAAAAGTCATTCTTTGAAAAGATCGCGTATAAGCCGAATTCGATCCATCAGGAAGACGCGGTCGCTGAGCTTAAGATCGATACCGTCTCGCAGGAAGATATCAGCAAAAATCAGGAATATCTCGCGCTGAACACGGGCCGTGCGGTCGGGCGTTTGCACATTATTGATAAACTTGACGACACCGTCGAGATCGGCGACAACGAGATAGTTGTTTTAAAAGAATTGCCGATCACCCTGCCGCCGGTTCGCGGCATTATCGTCGCAAAGGCTTCGTCGCCGCTTTCGCATATAAATATTTTGGCTCACGGCTGGGGAATTCCCAATGTCTATATAAAAGACGCCGATGTGTTGCTTCGCGACAAAGATACCTTCATTTGGGAATTTACTGCGAACCAGACCAATTACGATTTTAAGCCGGCCGATCTGGATCTATTAAAATCAGATTTCGTTTCTCCGGATCAGCAAATTCCGCCGGTCGATCTCTCGGTAAAACGGCTCGCTCCGCTGAAGGAAATGCGGGCAAAAGATAGCATAGCGTTCGGTTCAAAAGCGGCAAATCTCGGGCAATTGATGAACTCAAATATCGGAGCCGTAAAAATCCCTGATGGCTTTTCGATACCTTTTTATTGGTATAAAGAATTTTTTACACGAAATCATTTTGACCGGCAGATCGAAGATTGGCAGATCGATGACAACTTCGTTCACAACCCTAGATATAGACGTGAAAAGCTCGATGAGTTTCGGGCAAAAATACAGGCCGCGGATTTCGATCCGGAACTTCGTGCAGAAATAGTCGCAAAATGGAAGTCTCAGCTTGGCGGAGTGCCCGTCTTTGTCAGAAGTTCTTCGAACTCTGAAGACCTTCCAAAGTTCAGCGGTGCCGGACTTTATTCCAGTGTGCCGAACGTCCGCGAAGAAGATAAATTGATCGAAGCTGTCAAAAAAGTTTGGGCTTCGCTTTGGAAATTTGATGCTTATGAAGCACGTGTAAGAAATTACGTCAGCCAGACGGATGTTTATATGTCCGCACTTGTTCAGGTCGGCGTCGATATGCGGCGCGGCGGTGTGATGATCACAAAAGACCCGTTTCAGGAAAACAAAAAGAACGCCGTTTATATCAGCGCAGTTTGCGGACATAATTCACGAGTCGTTGATAACACCGGAATTCCCGAGCAAATATTGTTCAACCCGAGATCGAATTCGGTCGTTGTAATGACACGATCCGATCAAACGAACGCTCTGGCTTTTGACGAAAATGGCGATCTAAAACAAACCGCCGATAAATGCGCCAACGCGCAAGGACGCGTTCTGACAGATGCACAGGCGCGAAAGCTCGCGACAACCGCTATAAAGATCCGCAGTGCCTTCGGCGGCAAAAAAGAGCAGGACATCGAATGGGGAATCATCGGCCGTGATGTCTACATTTTCCAGGCCCGGCCATATTTGAATTAGCTATATGAAAAACACCCTGATATTTTTAGCCGCAGTTTTTGTCGCAGCGTGTAACAGCGCCCCTCCGGTAGCGATGAATGCGAACTCTACGGCGACCATCGCAAAGACAGAGCACGCCGCAAATTTTGAATCGGTCGCTGCTCATACTACCGAAAATAAGAATCCGACTATGGGAAAGACGGATGGAAAACAAAGCTCTTCGGCGCTTGGCGATCCTATCGATGTGACGGAATTCAACGCAGCCATCAAATCCGCAACAAAGAATGAAGCTGCAAAACCAAAAGATCCGGACGCAAAGAAAAAGCTCGGCGATGCCTATTTTGCCCGCGGTTTTGCCTTGACCCAAGCTCGCCAATATGCGGCCGCCTTAGGGGATTATAGACGCACTCTAAAATATGACCCTGATAATGACGAAGCAAAAACATGGATAGACCAGATCGAATCAATCTACAAAATGCTTAAGAAAGAGGCCCCAAAAGAGGGCGAAGAACCCGAACCGCTTCCTTTCAAAAAACAGTAATGATTAAGCCGGGCTAGATCGCTCGGCTTTTACTTTTAGACGGTATTTCTTTAAACTTCATCTTTTCGCTTTTTAGACAATTTTAAGATACGGAGCATTAAACAAATTTATGGGATTTTCAGCTAATGAGATCAGAAAAGGTGTGGTCATTCTTCACGAAGGATCGCCGGTAAAGGTTATGGAATTTCACCATCACACGCCGGGCAACTTGCGTGCGATGGTTCAAACACGTCTGCGAAATCTTCTGACCGGTAATTCATTTGAGCATCGTTTTCGTTCGAATGACACGCTCGAACGCGTAGTTTTGGAACAGCACAATATGGAATATCTTTATTCCGACGGCAGCCATCACCATTTTATGAATCAGGAAAACTTTGAACAGGTGGCACTCACCGAAGACGAACTCGGCGATGCGGCCCAGTGGTTGATGCCAGGATTAAAGATACAGGTAGAATTTTATGACGGTTCGCCCATTGGCATAGAACTGCCGGCTTCGATGGATCTGACCGTGACGGAAACCGAGCCGCAATTAAAAGGGGCGACCGCTTCGAATTCGAACAAACCGGCAACACTTGAAAACGGTGTCACACTTCAAGTTCCGCCCTTCATTGCAGAAGGCGAAAAGATACGCGTTAATCCAACGGAATCGAAATATATCGAACGAGTGAAATAGCTCTATGAGTTCAGCCAGTTTTCCGAGTTCACCGAGCTCTTCTCTCACCTCCTTGAACTCGCCGAACTCGACAAACTCGCCAACTCGATGAACTCATTCTACAGCCTTATACATTCGATCGCATTCGTTTTTATGCTGCCGGTGTTTTTGGTACGGCGTGAGAAATATGCGGCGGGATTTTGGCAGCGGTTGGGAGATTATCCGCGAACGCACGATCCGCGGCCGGCGATCTGGCTTCATTGCGTTTCAGTCGGCGAGGTCAACGCGGCACGGCCGCTGATCCAAAAATTACTCAGTTCCTTCACAGGTCATCGGCTCGTTATTTCCACCACAACGAAAACCGGTCAAGACCTGGCACAAAACCTTTTCGGCAAAAAAGCTTCGGTCGTTTATTTTCCGTTCGATTTTAAGTTCAGTGTTCGCAAAGCTTTACGAGCATTCAAACCTTCATTGGTTTTGCTGATGGAGACCGAAATTTGGCCGAGGTTCATACGGGAGGCGAAACTCTCGGGTGCTTCAGTGGCGATCGTCAACGGACGTCTATCGCAACGGTCCGCTGATAGATATTCATACATCAAGCCATTCATAAAAGCTGTTTTGAGCAAGGTCGATCTTGCTTTGATGCAGGCAAAGCCAGATGCGGAACGCATAGAGAAACTTGGCGCTAAGGCCGACGCGGTAAAGATAACAGGAAACTTGAAGTTCGATATGGCTTCGGATACCGATGACCGCGATATCGCTGAAACTTTTCGCGAACGCTTTCTGTTCAACAAAGAACGGCCGCTGATCATAGCCGCCAGCACGCATGAACCGGAAGAAGAATGGATACTCGAAGCTTTTGCCGAATTTTTCCTTGAGCCTTCAGAGATCAGGCCGCGTCTTATGATCGCACCGCGCCATCCGGAAAGATTTGGCCGTGTAGCTGAAATTATTTCATCTATCGGTAGCGGTAAATTTTCGAGATTTCCGAAATTAAAATTTGCCCGCCGATCAGCCGACCCTCAGCAAAGCGATGAAGAGATCGATGTTATCTTGCTCGACAGCATCGGCGAGCTTCGGCAGGTTTATAAGCTCGCCGAAATAGTTTTCGTCGGAGGTATCGCTGATACCGCACGGCGGACAGAGCATACTCGAACCGGCAGCAGCCGGACGAGCGATCATTACCGGCTCTCATACTTTTAATTTCGCTGAAGCTGCACGTAAGTTTTTAGAAAGCGACGCGATGATCCAGCTTCCCGATTCGTCCGGCGAAAATCTCATTGACGAACTGTTTCTGGCTTTCTCCGATCTCTTGGAAGACGATGAACTTCGACAAGCTCTCGGCAAGAACGCTTCGGAAGTCATGAAAGGAAACCGAGGAGCAACTGACGCGACCTTGCAGTTCATTAACGGACTTCTCAAACGTGCCTAAATGCTGATCCTCTTTTACATTCTCGCGGCCATTCTTATCTATTTCAGCTTTCTTTCTCTGCTGAATGCGGTCCAATATCTGAATTATTTTAAGAAAGAATTAAGTAAAAGCCCGTCCGATCACACACCGTTCGCAAGTATAATCGCTCCATGTAAAGGTTTGGACGAAGGTCTCGCAGAAAATCTTACTTCTCTATTCAAGCAAAATTATCGGGAATATGAAGTGATCTTTGTTGTCGATGACGAAAATGACCCGGCGGTTTCGGTAATTGAAAATGTTTCCCGCAAATACACAGAGACGCAAAGTATTTCTACGAAACTGGTTGTTGCCCGCCCCGCTGAAAATTCCAGCCAAAAGGTTGAAAACCTACGAGAAGCGGTTCTTCATCTCGACGACCGCAGCGAAGTTATCGTCTTTGTCGATTCCGATGCGCGGCCTTCAGGAAACTGGCTACGCGATCTGACGGCTCCGCTTGATGATAAAAATATCGGAGCAGCGACTGGTTATCGCTGGTTCATTTCGCCGAACTTTTCTGTCGCATCCGAACTCAGAGCCGGGTGGAACGCTTCTGTAGCGTCTGTTTTAGGGCCGGAGATGGAAAAGAATTTCTGCTGGGGCGGATCGACCGCGATACGCCGTTCCGTATTCGAAAAATTAGAGGTCAGAGAAAATTGGGCAGGAGCGGTTTCGGATGATTATGTTCTTTACCAAGTTTTGCACGAGGCCGGTTTGCCGATCTATTTTGTTCCGGCGGCTTTAACAGCGTCGATCGAAACCTGCACATTTCGCGAAATGCTCGAATTTACGACGCGGCAGATAAAACTCACGCGAGTCTACCGGCAAAGCTTTGGGTTAATTCGCTGATCGGATCCTTTATGTTTACGGCAGTTATGCTCGGGGCGTTGGTGATTGTATTAGCGAGTTCGCCGAAGGGCATCGCGTTCTTTGCAGGAATATTTACGATCGCTTCCGTCGCATTGTTTGATCTCACGAAGATCGGACTTCGATTCAAAGCCATAAAATTCGCAATGCCCCGTCATCTCAAATTTCTAAACAAGCAAACCATTTTACAAATGCTTTTTTGGCCGCTAATTCCGCCAATTTTTTTGTATAATTCGATTGCGGCTCTTTTTTCGCGGAAGATAATTTGGCGGGGCATCGAATACGAAATGGTCTCAAGCCGCCAAACGATCGTCCGAAAACCCAATTCGGGTAATAGTTAGCATCCAAAAAATATATCAAAGAAAAATGCAAGTAACTCGCAAACTCACATTGCTTTTGACCTTGTTGGTCGTGTCAGGGGCGGCATCCGCCGTCGCGGCCCAGAACGATAAAGTTGAAGCAGCACCAACTCCTACACCTGTCGTTACGGGTAAAGCTCCGGTAATAATTATTCCCGGTTTGATGGGTTCTGAGCTCGTGAATAAAAACACCGACGAAGTAGTTTGGTTCAAAACATCGCGATCAAAAGATGATGATATTCGGTTGCCGATCTCGCCTTATCTTGAGCGAAATCATGATGCTCTTATTACGGGCGACATTCTTCGAAGCGTAAAGATCATAAAGCTTTTGCCGGAGATCGAGATATACGAACGTCTCATTCACGCTCTTCAGGAGCGGGGCGGATACAAAGAAGGGAACTGGAGATCTCCGAAAAGCGGCGACGAAGCAGATACATTTTATGTCTTTCCTTACGATTGGCGGATGGATAATGTGACGAACGCTCAAAAGCTTTTCCGAGACGTTGAAGCGTTAAAGCGAAAGCTCGGCAAACCGGATCTAAAATTCAATGTTGTCGCTCATTCGATGGGCGGCTTGATCGCGCGTTATGCGGCAATGTACGGTGATCGCGATCTGTCACCGAGACCGAAACCGACCTGGGCAGGAGCGAAAGATTTTGACAAGATATTTCTGCTAGGAACGCCGAACGAGGGATCGGTTTCAACGATCAGCGCTTTGCTTAACGGCTTTTCGTTTTTGGGCGGCGGAATAAACCTGCCGTTCGTTCGCGACATTGATCAATTTGATGTTTTTACGCTGCCGTCGTCGTTTCAGCTTTTGCCTTTTGACGACAGTCTGATCGTTTACGACGACACTTTGAAACAAATAAAGCTTAATGTTTATAATCCGCGAACTTGGGATGAATACAATTGGGCGATCTGGGACGATCCGAATTTTAAGAAAAAGTTCAGCGCGACCGAACAGGCGAACGCGCGCCGATATTTCACTATTGTGCTCGGCCGAGCCGAACTTTTCCAACGGGCATTGTCGGCAAACACAGGTGCGAAAATTCCCGTTTCATTCTATTTAATGGGTGCGGACTGCAAAGACACGCTTAATGCTATGATCATTCGTCGCGATGAAAAAAAAGACCGGTGGATCGCACAATTTGATGCCGGATCCTTTACAAATTCCGAAGGCCAAAAAATAACAAGCGAACAGATCAAGCCGCTGTTATACTCGAAAGGCGACGGCGTTGTGACGAAACGTTCGCTGAAGGGCGAAACGCAAACGGGCCGCGGAAACACGACAATTCTGCCCCTCGTCTCGGATCTGTTTCAATGCGAAGATCATAACAAGCTTGTCACAAATACAGAGATACAGGATCGTTTGCTTATGCTGTTGGCTCCGGCCGCTGAGAGTAAAAAATGACATATAACCTTTTCGATCAGGATCAGAACTACGAAGAAGACAAAGTTCCCGCCGCTGAAACGCCTGTCGAAAACACCACCAACGACGAACTGAAACCGCGTGAAGAGGCGGATCTTTTTTCTTTTTCGGCTCAGCCAAACCAGAACACGGCGGAAACGGCTCGGATGAGCGGGCTCGCCTGGTCAACAGGTTTTGTTCTATTCGGAGCGATCATACTGATGATGTTGATAGGTTGGGGTGCGGATCTGCTTTTCGGCACTCAGCCCTGGGGAATGGTCGGCGGTTTGGTCGTCGGCGCCGTTATCGGTTTTATCCAACTCTTTCGAGTCAGTTCCGAAATTTTCCGCAAGTAGTCACATTTCAATTCGCCCGCTTTGAATTTTTCGCATTTCCTTTGTAAAATTAAAGGTTTGAATGAGCGACCAGCCCGAACGTGCAGTTAGCCAAGAGGCTGTTCCACCCGTGACCAATTCGCGGATATTGGCGATTATGGCCGTGATCGGATGTTTGGGTACGCTGGTTTGTTCTTTTTATTTTTCGGTGCGGTTCGGTTTGGGTATATTTTTAGGCACTGCGTCGGCTTTTGCTAATTATTATTGGCTTCGGCACACACTGGATTCGATATTTTACGCCGTGTCCGAGGGAGAAAAACCAAGGTTTTCGCTGCTTAAATTTTTGGGCAGATATTTAGCTCTCGGCGTTTTGATAGCGATAGTTTATTTGACGAAAGTAGTTCCGATCGAATCATTTATTTTTGGTCTAGCAAGCATTGCTTTTGCGGTAATGATCGAAGGTTTTATTAGAGTTTTTACGACGATATTTACGACTAAGGAAATTTAATAATGTTCTTTTTAGCAGCAGAAGGCGGTCATCACACACCGCTCATTGTTGAATTCATCAACCATTATTTGGGTGAGCCGGTTTATCAATTTCAAATCGCCTACACAAAGCCGCTTTGGGATAAATTCTTCGGCTTGTTTGGCACTAATGCCGAAACCATGTTCGGTCCATACACGCCCGAAAACGCAATTCCTTGGTACACGATCATGTTCGTGATCGCGTGTATTTTGTCGATCATCGTCATCAAACTAATTAAGGGTAAACTTTCCGAAGAAGATCCGACACACGGCCAATTAACTATCGAAGCCGGTTTTTTGGCAGTCAAAGGCCTTATCGTCAGCGTCATTGGCGAACACGGTTATAAATATTTTCCAGTCGTTGCGACCTTTGCGGTTTTGGTGCTTGTTTCGAATCTGATGGGCACGTTCCCGCTCTTTATGTCGCCGACCGCCTCGGTAAATGTCACATTCGCACTCGGTATCGCGTCGTTTGTCTATTACAACTACGTCGGCATCAAAGAGAATGGCTTTAAAAAACACATCGGCCATCTCGCGGGCCCGCGTTTGCCGCTGATCATCGGTATTTTTATTACACCGCTGATCTTTTCGATCGAGTTGGTAAGTAATATGATCCGCCCGCTGACGCTCGGCATTCGCCTTTTTGCAAATATGTTCGCCGACGAGCAGATCTATATGAACATTACGAATATGTTCCCGCCGTTCACACAGATCCTTGTGCCGGCGTTTTTGCTGGTAATGGCGGTCTTCGTTGCGTTCGTGCAAACACTCGTATTTACGCTGCTTTCGATGATCTATATCAGCGAAGTTTCGCATGCACCGCATGGCCATGAACATCACAGCCACGCACCGGAACATAGTGAAACAGCCGCCGCAGCGGCTTAAGAAAAGTTTTGAACGTTAAATGCGTTCGAATGTTAGAAGGAATATCGGAATTGAAAATTTGCGTTTTATAGCAGCTATGCCCGCACGCAACAGGAGCCTTGACTCCAACGAGAGTAGAAATCAAGGCATACCGGAAGCGAGGCGAAATTATATCAGCACTGCATTTTTCAATGTCGATACTCCGTTAGATCAGAATATAAAAATTGGAGATCAATAAAATGACAAAATTAAAATACATGTTTTTCACCATGCTCGCATTGGCTTTGGCCGCTGTTCCGGCAATGGCTCAGACAGGAGCTGACAACGATTCGACCGTTGCTTCGTCGAAGGCACTTGCAGCCGGCATCGGCTTCGGCATTGCTGCCGGACTCGCAGGTATCGGACAGGGACTCGTCGGTTCACGTGCGGCTGAAGGCGCGGCACGCAATCCAGGTGCGGCAAGCTCAGTTCAAACCATCATGATCATCGCTCTTGCTCTTATCGAATCACTCGTGCTTTTCGCACTTGTTATCGTATTTGCAAAGCTCTAATCAACACGGAAACCAGACTTGCGGACGTTGCCTTTAGGGCTTCGTCCGCATTTTTGGCGGCATGAACGGCAAAAAAGGCTGTGTTTATACGTCACTTTAGTTGCAACCTTGGCTCTATTGATACGTTCTAACTAATAATGGCAGATCAATTTACAGGCAGGACGATCGCGGAAAAATATCGCATCGAATCTTATCTCGGCACCGGTGAAATGGGCGGTGTTTATAGTGCCGTGCATGTTTTTACCGAACAGCCGGTAACGATCAATATTTTGCCGCTCGAACTTTCAAAAAATAAAGCCGCGTCGGATCACTTTTTCAATGAGGCAAAAGCTTCGTTCAAACTTGCCCATCCGAATCTGCTGAACGTAACCGATTTTGGAACCGATGCTGACGGATACGATTACGCCGTTTACGAACCGATCACAGGCGAAAACCTTGGTGCGGTCATGGAACGCGACGGCAAATTGCCGATAGCCAACGCGATCGATATCGCTCGTCAATCTGCATCGGCTTTATCAGCTGCTCATTCTGCATCAAAAATTCACGGCGACCTCTCGCCGAAAGATCTGATGGTCAGCGACGGAACAAAAACCAAAGTTTTGGGCTTTGGTTCAGCGAATGCGTTTGAGGAGTATCAAGATATTACCGAAGCCGAACCTTCGGATCTATATTACGCTTCGCCCGAGCAGTGTGCCGAAACGGTCGTAAAGAACGAGCAGAGCGATATTTATTCGCTCGGCATAATTTTGTTCGAGATGATCGCCGGCGAACCGCCTTTTACGGGTGAAACTCCGACTGACGTCATCCTGAAACAGATCGAAGAACCGCCGCCGCCGCTTGTTTCATTTAGAAAAGACATTCCGGTAGATATCGAACCGATAGTCCTGAAAGCGATCGCGAAGAATCCCGAAATGCGTTATCAAAGCGCAGAGGAATTTGCCGAGGCCCTCCATCAGCTTTCAAAAGTTCACGGTGAAACGGCCGTTGCTGCAGCAGCCGGATCGAACTTTTGGAAGACAGCTTTCCTGGCATTGATCGGGATCGGCGTATTGGCGGCCGCGATGATCTATGCGACATCCAGTAAAAAGTCCGACCCGATAACTCAGTTAAAACCCGACGAGAACGGCATTCCGGTTCAGCCGATAAGCCCGCCGACCGGTGTCGAAGAACAAAATCTGGCATCGATGCCCGGGGCATTTCCTGACGTTCCTTCTGATGGTTCGATGCCGGCACCTGGAACTTTACCCGGCGGAGATGGATATAACGCTTGGGGAAGCGGTTCGCCTCCACCCGGAGCACCGCCGTCAACATACGTTCCACCCGGCGGACAGGTTTATACGATCGATCCGAATAACCCGAGTCAGTTCATGCCTAATGACAGCGGCGTTGTGTTAGTTCCCGTTCCGGCAAACACACAGCCAAAGCCTTCGCCAACGCCGAAAACAGCGGCAGCAAATACTGCTTCGGCTCCGGATGGAAAGCCTGCCGCGACACCAAAACCCGCGCCGGCAAAAACACCGCCGCCGGCAAAAACGGACAAACCGAAATCAAACGATCCGCCAGCCGGACAGGAATAAGTAAAAGATACAAATAGAAAATAGCTCGGCAACATCCAGCCGAGCTATTTTATTTATCACTACGAAAGCGACGCGTCGCCTACCCTTCGTCGTTAGACTTCTTGCTCAAGAACAATTCGCGTCCGACGAGGTAAAGCACCACAGCGAGCACGAGAAATGGGATCAAGGCGACGGCGTCGTACTGCATGAAAGGATTGTTTGCCGCCGACCATTCTTCGATACCTTTAACCGTATCTCCGAAAAGTCCGGCCGAAAAAGCGACAACGATCCCGGCAAGGGCACCGCCGGCTATATATCCGGAGGCGAGCAGAACGCCGGGGCTCTTATCCGTTTCGGCGATCATCTCTTCTTCCGTTAGATCGCGTTTTCGCAATTTCTTGAACAATTCCTTATCAACCGCCCAGCGTATAAATCCGCCGACAAATATAGGCGACGATATCGAGATCGGCAAATAAAGCCCGACCGCAAAAGCGAGCGACGGAACACCCGCAAATTCGAGTGTAACGGCGATCATTACGCCGAGAAGCACTAATCCCCACGGAAGCTCCTGGCTGAGAATTCCCTTGATGATATAGCTCATCAGCGTCGCTTTCGGAGCGGCATATTTCGTAACTGCCGACCCATCCGGCCGTTCCAGAACTGCGCCGTTGACACCGGGATCGACCAAATATTTTAAGCTGCCTGATGTATCGACCAGATATTTTCCGGGCGGAATACCATCGATGGTTTTCGTGTTGTGCCAGCCGCGATAGTTATTTTGATCGTCGGCAGCTTGCGGGCCGATGATCTTTTCACTTGGCCCGACGGTCGCTCCGGCCGGAATTTTTGCATCTTTCGGGAAATTTTCGTCGATCTTGTAAACAGCTTTTCCGCTTTGATCGACCAAATATTGTCCCGAAACGATGTCCGGATAAAGCGGTTCGTTTGCTCCTTGAGGAACTTTATTTTCAAAGACCTGATAATTGCCTTCAACGGGTGGTTTCTGTTCGCCTGTATAAGGCACGAGCGGCTGGCCGGAAACCACGACGTTCTTTTGAACTTTAGAAAAGCTAGTAGGCGGAGCATAAACGGTGCTGTTATTATTCAGGGCGATCAAGATCGGCCCCAAAACCAGCGCCGATGCTAAAGCTCCGACTAAGATCGCGATCTGCTGTTTCTTTGGCGTTGCTCCGATCCAAAAACCGGTCTTAAGATCCTGCGAGGTCGTACCGCCATTAGAAGCCGCGATACAAACGATACCGCCAACAGAAAGAGCCGTCACGAAATAAGGATCCGGCGCAGTCCAGCCGACCAGCAAGAACACCAAACACGTCAGCAGCAACGTCGCAACCGTCATTCCGGATATCGGGTTTGACGAAGAACCGATCTCGCCGGTCAAACGCGACGAAACCGTTACGAATAAAAATCCGAAAACGATGATCAAGATCGCACCGAGAATATTCATCTTCAAGGCCGGCAGGAAAGTGATGACGACTATCAGTGCCAAAATTCCGCCGATAACCCATTTGATCGAGATGTCCTGATCTGTTCTCGGCAATGCCGGTTCATCGGCTGCGGTCGAACCGCCGCGAAGGTCGGAGATACCGCCTTTGATCCCGTGCCAAATGACCGGCAGTGAACGCACAAGGCTAATAATACCGCCGGCCGCAACGGCTCCGGCTCCAATATACAGAACGTAATCGCCCTGTATGCTGTTCTTGCCTTGAATGCCCATTGCGGAGATCGGTATCGTTGCCGGTGCGAGCGGGTCTATCAGACCGCCGCCGAAATATTTGATCAGCGGTATCAGGACCATATACGAAAGAACACCACCAGCGAACATAATTCCTGCGATCCGCGGGCCGATAATATAACCGACGCCGAGAAGAGCCGGATTATTTTCAAGCGATATCGAACCGCTTTCATAAGGCTTGCCAAAGATCTTTTCGGGAGTTTCTTTCCAACCTTTCAGAACCTGCATTATCGAATTAAAAATAAACCCCATCGCGAATCCGATACTGATTATCTTCCCGCCCTGCAGTGCATCCTCGTCGCTTTGATCAAGCTCCGAATGGATCGAGGCATCACGCGATTCTTTCGATGCACCAGCGATCAAAACCTGAGCACACGCCGTTCCTTCCGGATATTTCAAAATACCGTGCTGATCTTTTATCAACGCACGGCGAAGCGGGATCATCATCAAAATTCCGATCAAACCGCCTAGAACCGCGACCATCGTCACTCGCCAGATCTCGAGGTCGAATCCGAGGATCAAGATCGCCGGCATCGTTACGCCGATGCCGAACGCGATCGATTCGCCGGCCGAGCCGGTCGTCTGAACGATGTTGTGTTCAAGGATCGTCGCGTCCCTTGCACCCAGTTTTGACAGCACGCGGAACAGAGTGATCGAAATGACCGCGACCGGGATCGAAGCCGAAACGGTAAGCCCGACCTTCAGAACCAGATAAAGCGACGACGCTCCGAAAATAATGCCGAGCAATGTTCCGACTATTAAAGGCCACGGCGTCAATTCACGCAGGTTTGAAACGGACGAAGGTATATAAGACCTGAAATTCTCAAGAAATGGATTCTTCATATTTATCGCTTCGGCCCTCCGAACGGCAGGGCATTTTTAATATGCGGGGAAAGTTGTGTTTCTAAAAACTTGCGTTAATTTACAACTACTTACGGAAAAACGCAACGAAAAGACTGCATCATCCCGCAGAAACCCTTTGAAACGCCAGCTTTTTTGCGGCTTGTTCCAAAAAAAGCCCCGTTTGTCCAACGTTCGTCCAATAGCCGTTCACAGCTTGTCCATAGCTTGTCCATAGCTTGTCCAAGGCTTGTCCAAGGCTTGTCCACGGCTTGTTCAGACATTTCTTGAACACGCAAGTTATTGATCCTATAAGCTTTACAGTCGGAAACATAGTCTTTTTGATGTAAATTTTAAAAACTTTTTTGAGTCAAAAGAAGTTCCACTTCAAAAAATGCTGTTCGGCATGCAAAACTTAAGAAAATATTCGGATCTTCAAAGATCATGCCTGAAACGGCATTGATCAATATACCAACAAATGTCACAGCAATGCAACATATTTTCATGCTTGGTGACAGGTCTTTAATGAGCACCGGCGGCCGGTTTTGCATTTAGGACGCGTTTGAATAGGAAGCCGGCAGGAATACAGATCCCGCATAAGATTGTGAGCAGCCAAAAATCGTCCAGGTAGGCAAGGACAGCGGCCTGCTTCACAACCATGCCGTAGATCGTCTGATAAGCCATTTGCGTAGCTGTTACCGGATCCATCGTCTGCATAAAATTGGCTTTTAATTGCGCGAACATTGCCTGAAATGCCGGGTCATATTGCGTGGTATGAGAACTCAATACAGTTTGATGTATCTGTTGATTCCGAGCGAGCAAGGTGGTCATTATAGCGATGCCGACACTCCCGCCCGTGTTTCGCATCAGGTTATAAATGCCGCTCGCGTTACCGATCTGATCTTGCGGAAGCGTGGCCATCGTCATTGTCGTCAAGGGAACAAAAACAAAACCCATACCGAAACCGCTTATCAGCATGGGATAAATGATATTGCTTTGGGCGATGTATAGGTTGAGTCCTGTGAAAAGATAGATGGATATGCACAAAACCGAAAAACCGAACGTTATTAAATAGCGCGAATCAACGCGCGAGATGAGCCGTCCGACCAAGATCATCGACACGATCGCTCCGATGCCTCGAGGACTGACCGCGATGCCGCTGTCCATTGCCGAATAGCCGAGCAATGTCTGCAGAAAGAGCGGTAAAAGCGCCGTCGAACCATACAAAACAACGCCGACAGATGCGATCAGAGCACAGCCAACAGCAAAATTTCTGTTCAGGAACACTCGCAGATTAACGATCGGCTCCGGCGTATAAAGTTCCCAAATAATAAACGCAATTATCGAAAGAGCTGAAACGGACGCCGTGAAAATTATCAAGGAAGAATCGAACCAATCACGCTGCTGGCCAAGATCGAGCGTTAGCTCGAGTGCCGCCGAGCCCAAGTGCCATAAGGCCAAAACCCGTGTAATCGATCTTGCCCGGTTTTTGATCTTTCAAATATGGCGGATCTTCGACGAATGTGTTCGCCATGAATGCTGCGATCATTCCGATCGGCAGATTAATATAAAAGATCCAACGCCATGAATAATTATCTGTTATCCAACCGCCCAGCGTCGGTCCAATGATCGGCGCGACGACAATGCCCATTCCGTAAACCGCCATCGCAACGCCGCGTTTTGCCGGAGGAAAGCTTTCGAGCAGCACTGACTGCGCTATCGGCTGCAATGCTCCGCCGCCCATTCCCTGCAGAACGCGTGCGATTATCAATATCGTCAAATTCGGCGCCGCTCCGCATAGCGCAGAAGCTCCGGTAAAGATAATTATGCAGATTATGAGAAAGCGTTTGCGGCCAATGTATTTTGCGATCCAGCTTGTTGCCGGCAGAATGATCGCATTGGAGATGAGATAGCTTGTGAGAACCCAGGTCGCTTCTTCGGTCGTCGCCGAAAGATTGCCGGCGATGTGAGGCAAAGCAACATTGGCGACAGAAGTATCAAGTACTTCCATCACCGTTGCGAGCATGACCGAAAGTGCGATCAGCCAAGGATTAAAACTTGGCACCCATTGTTGAGGTTGGTTCTGTTCCATTCGCGTCCGTCGATCTGTTAACGAACCTTTACCGTCGGCTCGACGGACATTCCGGGAGCGAGCAAATGAATCTTGTCCGGCTGTTCGTCAAAAACGATCTTCACCGGAACACGCTGAACAACCTTTACATAATTGCCCGTCGCATTTTCCGAAGGCAGAAGACTGAACCGCGAACCTGTTCCGGCTTGAAAGCTTTGAACTTTGCCGCGAAAAGTTTCGCTCGGATATGCATCAACCTCGATATCGACAGTTTGACCGACTCGCATATTTTCGAGCTGCGTTTCTTTGAAATTTGCGACAACCCAAATTTCGTCCGATTGCGATATCGCCATCAGCGGAGTTCCAACCTGAACAAGCTGGCCTTCTTCGACGTTCTTTTTTGTGATATAGCCGTCTTCGGGCGCGTAAATTTTTGTGAATGAAAGCTCCAGTTCGGCGGCGTGAACTGCGGATTCCGCGGCCTTTTCCGCAGCTTCCGCGACATCTACTTGAGCCTCGCTGACCGAAACTTTTTCCGGAGCAGCGTTTGCGGCTTGGAGTCTGCCTTCGGATTCGCCAACCTGCGATCTTGTAAGATCGATCTGAGCAACCGATTGGTTATAATTATCGCGAGCTGTCATCACGGCCGCATTCGCTTCATCGACGTGCGAGCGTGCGGCATCGACCTGTTTGTTCATCGCATTCAACTGCGACTGCGAGGTTTGCAATGCGTTCGTTGCCTGGTCCAAAGATTGCCGCGAGATGTCGCCTTTATTGAAAAGAGCGACGCGGCGGTCGTGTTCGACATCCGCAAGATGAAAGTTCGCTTCCGCTTGTCCAACCTGTGCACGCATCTGGGCGAGGTTTGCCTTTGCGGTTTTTACGGCCGCTTCGGCTTGTTTTACCAGGCTTAATTTTGAGCTTGATGCCAGCCGCGTTTGTTCGACGTTCGTCCGCGGCAGTTTCAACATTCGAAACCGCCTGCGTTTGTGTCGCACCGCTTTCCTTACGCGTCAATCCGGCGTTTGCTAAAGCTTGGTCACGCTGGCTTTGAGCATTTACAAGCTGAGCCTTTGCCTGCTCGACCTTGATCTCGAAATCGTCCGAAGCCAATTCAACCAAAAGATCGCCTTTGTGTACAAATTGATTGGAATCAACGTAAACTTTTTTCACATAAGCCGGAACACGCGGGCTGATCTGAACAATATCGCCATCGATAAACGCATCGTCGGTCGATTCGAATTGGCGTGAATAGATCCAATATCCCAAACCCGCGATCACTGCAACCAGAAGCACAGAACCGCCGATATAGAGAATTTTCTTTTTTCGTTTCTTAGGCTTTGGCTCGTCAGCAATTTCAGTTGTTTGTTGACTTTCGTCCGGACTTTCCAGATCTGAGATGTCGTCAGTCGCCTCTTCGTCTTGATTATTAATTTCTTCGCTCATTTATCATCTTAAAAATATAATAATTACATAAGTGAGTAAGCACTTACTTAAGAATTTCGCACTTTTGCATGCAATTGTCAATTTCACGAGATCGGCCGAGAATGGCATTTTGCCGGCTAATGTGAAAGTATTTATTTTCGCTCGAATGAGCGGTCCGGAAAGCAATGATCAAAAGTATTAAAGAGACAAGGTTAGAAAATGGTTTGACTGTCCTGAGCGATCGAATGGAAGGAGTTCGTTCGGCGACGCTCGGATTCTTTATTAGAAAAGGCTCGCGTCACGAACCGGACGAATTGAACGGCATAACGCATTTCATAGAACATACCGTTTTCAAAGGCACTAACAAACGAACAGCACTCGAAATAGCTATTGAACAAGACCGGCTTGGGGGAAATCTCGATGCGTTCACATCGCACGAAGAAACCGGTTTCGCGATCAAGGTCATAGATGATCGCCTCGCGGATGCATTTGACCTGATCAGCGATATGCTCTTTGATCCGCAATTTGACGAAAAGGAATTGAAAAGCGAACGCCGTGTCATAATCGAAGAAATAAAAATGACCGACGATTCGCCCGAAGAAAAGCTGGGCGAAATTTTTAGCGAAGCATTTTTCGCCGGACATCCGCTCGGCCTATCGATCGCCGGAACGCCAAAGACGGTTCGAACATTCAATTCGGATCTGACACGCGATTATCATCGGAAAGTGTTCACAGCGGATAATTTGGTTATTGCCGCCGCAGGAAACGTTGATCACAAAGAATTGGTCAATATGGCGAGATCACTTTCTGCAAAATATCTGCCGAAGATCAAACAAAAAGTTCGACGGATCTCAAAACCAAAGCCATTTGCCCCAATAATCATTAAGCAAAATAAAAATTTGGAGCAGGCTCATCTGCTCCTTGCGGCCCCTTTTGTTGCAGGAAATTCGAAGGAACGTTACGCGGGCGATCTTTTGGCAAACATCATCGGCGGCGGGACATCGAGCCGTTTGTGGCAGAAGGTCCGAGAAGAACGCGGACTCGCATACAGCGTCGGGGCAAGCGCGATAATGTATCGTGATTGCGGTTTCTTTTCTGTATTCGCCGCGACCTCGCCGAAACAAACCGGTGAAGTTGTCGATCTGGCCATCGCCGAATTAAGTGAGATCGTTCGAAACGGTGTTTCTGTTGACGAACTCGAGCTGGTTAAAGATCAAACAAAAGCGTCGATCCTGCTCGGATTCGAAGATTCGGCCGGCCGGGCCGCTTCTCTCGCCCAATCGGAGATGCTTCACGGCAGACAAATACCGGTCGAAGAAACGCTTGAAAATCTCGAAGCGGTCACAACAAACGATCTGAAAAAACTTGCGAAAAGATATTTCCGCACGGAGAAAATGGCATTCGCGGCTCTGGGTGATCTTCGTTCCACAAAGATCGATCGTAGATCGCTTACTATTAATTAAATTGCCCGATCGGATCGAGCAAATTCAATCCGTCAAAGAGCCGAAAATCCCGATCATTCGAAGCTAGTGTCGCACCATGTTCTATTGCCAACGCGGCTAAATGGGCATCCATTAACATTGCGCCGCTGATCCTAGATTCCGCAACAAGTCGTTCAAATATGGAGAAGTGGTTTTGGCCGGGCATGATCGTTACAGAATTAACATGCGCGACCAATTTTTTAATATTTGATATAGCCTCTGACGATGTAAATGGATTGGCGAAAATACGAGGACTCGTTGAAATTCGCACAAATCCCATGATGGTATGCCATGAAAGGCAAAGAGTGTCTTCTGATAATGTCTTTTCTATCCAAGTTTTTGCTTGTTCGTGCTCTTTCGCTGCTTTATTGTGAGCATACAAAAGCAAATTTATATCCGATAAGATCATCGATATTCTTCCTCGTCGAGAATGGATAGAAGCTCGGAAGACTTATCGTAGTTTATATGAGGAAGCGTCCCTAGATCCTTTGCACGAATATTAAAAGGTTTTGGCTTTAGGATCTTCTCCTCTTTTGCGTATCGACCTCGACGGATGAGATCGTTCACTGCCATTTTAAACGTCTTGCCGTCGCCGCTTTTCATTTCTTTCCTAACGGTTTGAATTACATCGTCATCAAGCGTGATTGTCGTCCTCATAATAAAATTATGAATGTTTGATTCGTTGATGTCAATGAGAAAGCATCATGATGCCCTATACAAAATTGGATCGGTAATTCCGGCTCGCTCAAACCCGCGAAGCCGCAAAGCACATGAATCGCATGTGCCGCACGCGAGGTCGCCATTGCGGTAACAGGACCAAGTAAGATGAAGCGGTGCGTTAAGTTCGATTCCCCTTTTTACTATCTCGGCTTTTGAAAGCTCGATTATCGGCGTGCGAATTTCAATTTGCGTAGTGGGTTTTGTGCCTGTGTTTATTGTCTGTTGAAATGCCGCGTAAAATTCAGGACGGCAGTCAGGATAACCGCTGGAATCTTCGGCGACTGCTCCGATATAAATAGCATCTGCTCCGATCACCTCGGCCCAACTTGTTGCGATCGCAAGCATATTCGCATTGCGAAAAGGGACGTAGCTCGTCGGAATTTCTTTCGATGCGAGATCGGCTTCGGTCACTGCCATGCTTGTGTCCGTCAGCGACGAGCCACCCATCTTTGCCAAATATTCTATCGAAACATCGAGTCTTTTTTTGATATCGTAATGATCGGCAATATCGTTGAAAGCCCTTCGTTCGCGTTCTTCCGTAAGTTGGCCATACGAAATATGCAAAAATGCCAATTCGTCGAATTCGCGTTCTGCGATCGCCGCCGTGACGCAGGAATCCATTCCGCCGGAAACTAAAACAATGCTCTTCTCGCTCATCAAAACCTTCTCAAACGCCATGGACATTCTCGCCCCAGATATATTTATGTAGTTGCAGGTTCAGTCGCACTTTTAGATCGCTCACTGCAACGGCTTCGGCAATCTTTTTCAAGTTTTCGATACCAAAGACCGGCGAGATCAATATTGCATTTGCTCTGTTCTCAAGATCATATTTTTCAATGACAGCTTTTGCGAAATCCCAGTCATCCATATCGGCGATAACGAATTTTACTTCATCTTTATCGACACGAAGTCTTTCGAGGTTTGGCCAATGATTTCGCTCGGCTTCCCCTGATGCCGGACATTTAATGTCTAAAATGATCGCTGCCCTTTGATCGACATTTTCGGTGGAAACAAATCCGCCGGTTTCGATCAAAACCTCATAGCCGCGATCGCAGAGTTCTGTAATAAAAGGAAAAACGTTTTTTTGTGCAAGCGGTTCGCCGCCGGTGACTTCGACCAAGCTACATCCGAATTCTTCGAGCTTCGCGAAAATATCATCAAACGGAATTCGTTCGCCGCCGGTGAACGTATATTCGCTGTCACACCAAACACAGCGCATCGGACAGCCTGTCAGCCGCACGAATGAACACGGCCTTCCGGCGTGCGAAGATTCGCCCTGAATCGATAAAAATATTTCGGTGATCCGCAGGTCCATAAAAATAAAGATTATAACAGCCGAAACTGCATATCCTATCTAATATCTGCAGATCAGCCATTTCGCTATCGGATATGTTTTGCTGTAAAATTGTCACAAGGTAAAACCATATGCGACCACAACTTAAGAAATTCATCGACCAAATGGATGAAAATTCCATTGCAATTATTCCTGCCGCACACGAAGCGACGCGAAGCTACGATACAGAATTCAAATTTCGGCAAGATTCAGATTTCGATTATTTGACCGGCTTTCCCGAACCGGATGCGATCGCCGTCATAGATCCGTCGAACAAGCGTTCGCCTTACACGCTTTATGTGCGGCCGCGCGATCCGCTAATGGAAACTTGGTACGGACGCCGACACGGAACCGAAGGTGCCGTTAAAAAATTCAAGGCCGACAAAGCTTTCCCGATCGATAAATTCGAGGGCGATATGGCCAAGTTGCTCGATGGCCGCGACAAGCTCTATTACCGGTTTGCGGTTGATCCGGAACTTGATCAAAAAATCTTACAGTATCTTTCCGGTCAGCGGGTTCGCCGTCTCAAAACAGCTTATCCGCCGCACACAATAATCGACCCGACGATCATTACCGGCGAGATGCGTCTGCATAAATCTGAAGACGAAATTGCTCTTATGCAAAAAGCGTCAGATATCTCAGTCGACGCTCATTATCTCGCGATGCGGAAAACGAAGCCGGGAATGAACGAATTCGAGGTCGAATCACTTATCGAAGCTTATATGCGTCAAAAAGGTGCGAGCGGTGTTGCTTATAATTCGATCATCGGCGGCGGCGATAATGCGACGATCCTCCATTACGTCGAAAATAATATGCCGCTCAAAGACGGCGACCTTTTGCTGATCGACGCCGGTGCCGAATACGATGGCTATGCAGCAGATATCACCAGAACGTTTCCGGTGAACGGAAAATTCACGCCTGCTCAACGCGAGGTTTACGATGTAGTTCTGGACGTTCAGCTCCAATGCATCGAAGCGACCAAAACGGGACAAACGGTAAAAGGCCGACAAGACTTTTCGATCGAGCTCCTTACCGAGGGCATGAAAAAGCTTGGTTTATTAAAAGGCAAAACCTCCGATCTGATCAAGAAAAAAGAATATCTGAAATATTATATGCACGGAGTCGGCCATTATATCGGCCGCGATGTGCATGACGCCGGAAGATATTTTACGGATCAGGGAGCGAAAGATTCGCGGCCGTTCGCTCCGGGAATGGTCTTGACCGTCGAACCCGGACTTTATATCCCGCCGAACGATAAGTCAGCACCGGCGAAATATCGCGGGATCGGCATTCGCATCGAGGACGACATTTTGGTCACGAAAGACGGCAACCGCAATTTAACCGGAAAGCTCGTCAAAGATGCGGATGAGATCGAAGCTCTTATGGGAAAATCTCGAAAATAGATCCTATCGAATTTAATAAAAACCTCGGCACGAGCGATCGGCCGAGTTTTTTTCTAAGCCTGTCCGAATCTGCCCTCGTTTTCCGCATGTAGATATGAAGGGACATACATTAAGCGAAAAAGAGGAAATTACGATGACATTAGTAAGAATTTTAGTACCTAAGCAAGGCACGCCGGGAATTGATACGATCGGAGTTGTTACGCTAGACGTCACATCAGGTGGCCGGACCCAACGTCTAAATTTGGTCACAGCTCATGATCTTCACTTGAATATGGGCGACACAATAAAATGTATTTCAGGCGGTGCAGTGGCGATGATCGATCCGGGAACGAGCGCGGGAGCATATATTTTAACCACGCGGCTGCCGCTACAGAACACTGGTAAATACGTTACACTGCTGCGAATAAACGCCGAAACAACTCGCAGGATCAGCCGCGGTACCGTACTTGTAAAAGACGACATTGGAAATATCAATCATGCTGTCACTGCAACTACCCGGTGAGGTTATTTCATTTGGTTAACCTATGCTATATTTCGCTTAGGTTGGCCAAACAATAAATCAGAATTCCGATATAGGCCATTATCTCATTCCGAGATCTGGCCTGTATGGGTATATGGGCCTTGGATAAATGAAGGAACTAGTCAAAAATCTGCCGGCACTTTTCAGCGCGTTGTTCGTAGCAATACTTTTTATTCAGTCGGGTTTGGATAAGGTCTTCGATTGGAAAGGCAATCTCGGCTGGTTGACCGGCCATTTTGAAAAAACATTTGTCGCCTCAATGGTTCCGATGATGCTCGGAACGATCACTGTTCTGGAACTAGTTACAGGAATATTGGCGGCCATCGGCGTTGTCTATTTCTTTTTTACCGGTTCTACATATTTCATCTTTCTCGCATCTGTTATAGGTGCGGCATCACTGACCGCACTGTTCTTTGGCCAGCGCATCGCAAAAGATTATCCCGGAGCCGCAGTTCTCGTTCCCTATTTTCTGCTGGTTTAGCTATGATGTATTTAACTCTCCCGTCAGTGTAATCTCCTTTCAATTTCTTCTTCCCTTAAATGATCTTGTCATTTTTGCTCGAAGCCCCACTGGTGATCGTTAAATTCCCACATCTCTATCTTATTATGAACGCCATTATTATTTTTTCTATTTTTCTGTCCGATTCCCTCCTCGGTCAACGCTAGTACATTTAGAAGAATTAATACCTTATCGAGGACGGGAGAAATCGAAAAGAAAAAACCTATCAACTTATTTCACAATGATCACTTTGTTGGTGTCTTATGCACTTCCCTTAGGGGCCATGGATCTCGCGCGTGCGGAAACCGGAACGGACGCTGCCGTTGCGGCATACGGCGTATCGGGCGAAGGCGTGATCATAGCACTTATGGACCGCGGTATCGATTGGAAGAACAACGATTTTCGCAACGAAGACGGAACGACGCGAATCAAATATATCTTTATCTTTCGGACGATTCTGGAGCCAACGCACCGGGAAATACTTACGGTTTCGGAACGATCTATACGGAAGCCCAGATCAATGCGGCGAATACCGGCGGTCCGCAGCTTGCGACCCGTGATGCTGTCGGGCATGGTACGACCTCAACCGCCATCGCTGCAGGCAATGGACGCAATTCGCCCAATCTAAAATATCGCGGTATTGCTCCGAAAGCATCGATAATTATGGTGAAATTTACATCCGAAGGAGCTCCGGCTCACGGCGATCAACCGGCGGAGGCACCTTTTTACAGACCAGAACTATTCCAGACAGCAATTAGTTTCGTGCGCGACAAAGCTACGGAGCTTCACATGCCCGCTGTTATTCTTCCGAACTTTGGTTCGAACGGCGGGCCAACTGACGGAACAAGTTCGTTCTCACGAACAATCGATGCCAATTTTGGTTCGGGAATTGAAGGTTTTGTAATGGTCAATGGAACGGGTGACGAGGGCGGAGTTGATAATCATGCCGGCGGGTAATAACTCAAAACGAAACACGCTCGGTCCAGATCCAAAAAACAACGACCGGTGTCCTCCGTTTGGATCTTTGGTACAGCGGCAATGATCGTTTCAATGTTTCGATCCAAACGCCGTCCGGGAATTACGGACCTTATACAGCCCCGCAAAACAATAATTCGCAACAGGTATCGAACGCCGTTTTCTATTTCTATCACGGCGGTGTGGGCCAAGTGTTTTATGGAGCTCAAAATCAAAAACGCGAAATATTTATGGATATCTCCGGGCCGGCCGGCACTTACACATTGGATCTACAGGGAGCAACCGTGCAAAACGGCCGCTTCGATGCTTATCTTAATCCGTCGAATTTTTATTCTGGCGTAAACGGCAACAATCGCTTTTTGAATAATGTCGTACCCGGAAGCATATGGGATGGAGCGACCGCATTCAATAATATCGCGCCAAACAGCTATGTGATCCGTACACAATGGGTCGACATCAACGGCATCACCCGTTCGGTAAACGAAGGAGCGATCGGTGACCTTTGGCGAGGAAGTAGTGTAGGAACAACCTTTGACGGGCGACTTGGCGTTGATTTTAGCGCTCCGGGCGACAGTGTCGTCACAACTTATAATCCAACATCTTATTGGGCGACGTTCCCCGGTAATATGATCAATGACGGAGGAGGCCTCTACGGGCTTAGCCAGTGCCGGTAAGCGCGGCGGCTCCGCAGGTTACCGGTATTGTAGCTCTCATGCTCGAAAAAAACCCACGCCTCGACGCCATTCAGATACAGACAAATGCTGTCGCGATTCGGCTCGCTCAGATATGTTTACCGGAACTACACCGAACCCGAACTGGGGTTACGGAAAGGTAAATGCTTTAGCTGCGGTCGAAAGGGCCATTCGATCCGCTAAAACTCAGAGTTATGATTTTGACGGTGACGGTAGAAGTGATCGATCGGTGTTTCGTTCGTCGGATACGACGTGGTATCTGGATCGATCAACCGACGGTTTTGCGGCAATTCCGTTCGGTTTGGGGACAGACACGCTGGCACCGGCTGATTATGATGGTGACGGAAAAACCGATGTCGCCGTTTGGCGTGCGTCGGAAGGAAATTTCTACATCTATAACAGCTCGGACAGCTCGTTCGTGTTGAGAATTTTGGTCTGGCCGGAGATGTTGTGACGGTCGGAGATTGGGATGGCGACGGCAAGGCCGACCTCTCCGTTTACCGCGAAGGCTCGCAGAGTACGATCTACTATCGCGGATCGGATAATAATCCGAGCGGCAACATAACGTTCGTGCCTTGGGGAACGACCGGTGATAAACCTGTCGTCGGAGATTTCGACGGCGATGGTATCCAAGATGCAGCCGTCTTTCGACCTTCGAACAAGGTTTGGTATATTCGCCGGTCTTCTGACAATACCGTAAATTACGTGAACTTTGGAATTGCTTCCGACAAGCTCGTTCCGGCTGATTATGACGGCGACGGAAAACGGATGTAGCAGTTTACCGCGACGGCGTTTGGTATATTCTGCAAAGCTCGAACAGTCAGGTCAGATACGAATACTTCGGCCTATCGACCGATGTAGTTGTCCCGGCTGATTACGACGGCGACGGCAAAGCAGATGTTGCTGTTTTCCGTAATGGAGTTTGGTACATGAACCAAAGCACAAGCGGATTTGCTGTCTCGTCATTCGGCATAAGCGGCGACCAAGCCGTTCCGAATTCTTACGTGATTCCATAGGACAATTCACAGATACCGAAGAGCCGCCGGGACATATTCTCTCGACGGCTTTTTTTGGCTAATAATTTGGATCATTATTTGATCTTAGTCTGAATATCGGCAAGGATTCCTTTTATCTCATCTAATTTGGGTATGTCCATCCCGCTGAGGTTTACGTCTTTTTTATCTGCTCGAGTCTTTCCAAACTTTTCCGCTAAGCTTCTTCAAAACTTTTCCATCTCTCTTTCTGACCATTCTCTTCGGCAAATATACGAATAACCGTTACCGATCTTGAAGAGCGATAGAGCGACGAGGCGTTTTGAAGCACTTGGCGCCGGATCTTTCGCTAAATTTTCTTCGCCTTTCTCCGCGGCTTTCTGAAATATTTCGATAGCGGATTTGTGATCTTTTGTTTCGAGATCGGTTTGAGCCAAATAGAAATATGCTACCGCAAAATGAAGCTAATTAATTTTTATGTCTGTTTTCCGTCATTTTCTACGCATACATTAACTGAGAACCCTTAGAACATATTTCATTTTAGAAATTAAGGAGCAGTTGATCAGACAGCATCGATCTACAACCGACCGATGGTCGTGACCGTTTACGCCTGATCGACTGAATGTAATGCCATTTTCCAAAAGAAATTCAGGAGTAGAAAAAAAAATGAATAAAACAAGAAACATATTTTTGATATCGATCGCAATAATGATCACGGTTGGTGGTTTTGTCGTCGGATCGGGCTTCGGCGTAGATGCCGCGGAATTAGAACAAGCCAGTGTCGATCGCTCTGTGAACGAACGCCCTGTTCCAAAACAAACAGATCATCGGGTCGGATGTGGTAACTTCGATATAAATAGCTTTACTACAGCATCAAATTCGCCTTTTGCCACAGGCACCGGCCCGATAGAGCCCGCTGTAGGCGACTTCAACAACGATGGTATTCAAGACATTATAGTTGCGAATTTTTCAGGCACTGTTTCCTATTTTCAGGGAATAGGCGACGGAAATTTTAACCCGGCAGTTTCGATCGTTACGGGCGGAAACAATACGACGAACAGGCTCGCCATCAATGATTTTAACAACGACGGTAATCAGGATTTTGCCGCGTCGAATAGTAACGCTCGCAATATCGTTGTTTTTCTTGGAAATGGATCAGGCGGGTTCACTCAAGCGTCCGGGTCGCCTATTTCCGGCAGTACTATTAATGTTACATACGGAATTGCGACCGCAGATTTCAATCTAGACGGCAATCCGGACATGGCAGTTGCTCAGCTCTTTACTAATTTAGTTATTTTGCTTGGCGATGGTACCGGCGCTTTTACCCTGGCACCAAATCCACCGGGTTTAATTTCCGGCGCCCTTGGGATCGAGACAGGAGATTTTAACAACGACTCGATCCCTGATCTCGCATTTGTCAATGGCCAAGGTGTGCTCATCAGGAGTTTGCTCGGCGATGGCACGGGCCAGTTCCCTACAGCTTTTTCAGTAGCGAATAGGCTCGGCACCGACCGATCGCGAACGATACGTATTGCGGACTTCAATAACGACGGAAACGAAGACGTTATCGTCGATTCCGCAGATAATAATACCGTTACCATCGCACTCGGAAATGGAACCGGAGCTTTTTTTCTTACGGAATCGACACGGATCGATGTCGGGTTCAAAACCTACGGGATCGAGACCGCGGATTTTGACAATGATGGCAATGTTGACTTTATCGCTTCACGAAATGACGTCAGCGGAGCCCTCGCTCTTCGCCTAGGAAACGGCGATGCTACTTTTAGAGATGGCGGGACACTTTCAGGGCTTGCTCAGATAAATCAACTTTCGATGGGAGATTTTAACAACGACTCATCGCTGGATTTTGTCTCTACGATCTCGAGCATTAACGCTATGTCGACATACCTAGGCGCATGTACAGCAAGTGTCGAGGATGAAGCTATTTTGTTTGCCTCATCCCGGGACGGCGGAAATCCTCAGATATACAAGATGAATTCGGACGGTTCGAATCCGATTCGATTGACGAACGGAGCGGCGAGTGATGCGACCGCAACATGGTCGCCGGATAAAACAAAGATCGTATTCAGCCGATTCGTTGGAACGGGAATAACCGAACTGTGGATAATGAATTCTGATGGGTCAAATCCTACGCAATTGACCAACAATACGGGTTTCTCGGACCAGAATCCCTCATTTAAACCCGATGGTTCAAAAATTCTTTATTCACATTGTGAAACGGTTAATTTTACGTGTGATCTATATACAATGAACATTGATGGGTCGGATCAGCAACTGTGGCCTCTCAGCCATCCCGTCAATGACGACGATCAAGCATTCTATTCGCCTGATGGCACAAAAATAGTTTGGAGCGCTTATGTTGTCGCTACTAACGAAACCGGGCTGTACATTGCAAACGCTGACGGAACCGGGTCGATAACACAATTGACGACCGGCACGTATCCGAATGTTGATAGTTTTGCAAGATTTTCACCGGACAGCTCAAAACTCGTTTGGACACGCTATGCTGATTACGGAAATGCAGATACTGGTGAGGTTTACACGATAAACACCGACGGAACCAATTCCACAAGGCTGACTTCCAATAGTGTTGCCGAAATCAGGCCCGTTTGGTCACCTGATGGGTCGAAAATTTTGTATTCAAGCCGGCAGGACGGCGATTATGAGATTTACACAATGAACGCCTTGACCGGTGCTGTGACAGACCAGTTGACTGTCAACACAGCCTCAGATTATGTCAATGATTGGTATGTAGGAACGACTGCTGTTGCTAACAACGCACTATTCGATTTTGACGGTGACGGCAGAAGTGATCGATCGGTATTTCGTTCATCGGATACGACGTGGTATCTGGACGGATCGACCGACGGTTTTGCAGCAATTCAATTTGGATTGGGAACGGACACGCTGGCTCCGGCTGATTATGATGGTGACGGAAAAACCGATGTCGCAGTTTGGCGTGCGTCGGAAGGCAATTTCTACATCTATAACAGCTCGGATAGCTCGGTTCGTGTTGAGAATTTTGGTCTGGCCGGAGATGTTGTGACGGTCGGAGATTGGGATGGCGACGGCAAGGCCGACCTCTCCGTTTACCGCGAAGGCTCGCAGAGTACGATCTACTATCGCGGATCGGATAATAATCCGAGCGGCAACATAACGTTCGTGCCTTGGGGGACGACCGGTGATAAACCTGTCGTCGGAGATTTCGACGGCGATGGTATCCAAGATGCAGCCGTCTTTCGACCTTCGAACAAGGTTTGGTATATTCGCCGGTCTTCTGACAATACCGTAAATTACGTGAACTTTGGAATTGCTTCCGACAAGCTCGTTCCGGCTGATTATGACGGCGACGGAAAAACGGATGTAGCAGTTTACCGCGACGGCGTTTGGTATATCCTGCAAAGCTCGAACAGCCAAGTCAGATACGAATACTTCGGCCTATCGACCGATGTAGTTGTACCGGCTGATTACGACGGCGACGGCAAAGCAGATGTTGCGGTTTTCCGCAATGGAGTTTGGTATCTAAATCAAAGCACAAGCGGATTTGCTGTCTCAACCTTCGGCACAAGCGGCGATAGGGCCGTCCCGAATGCCTACGTGAATCCGTAGTAAACTACTGATTCGAAACTTAAAGGGATGGTCGATTGGCCGTCCCTTTTTTTGACAAAAACTTGTCCGCTTTCACGTCCGTTTTACACATTTAAATACAGCCGACACTTTAAGATGTGATCGTGTCACTGTTTCTGTGTCAAAAAAAGCCTACAGTTTTCCACCGATCGACCCTCAAGAACCGCACAAAAAAAGAGGCTGGCCGTAAAAGCCGCCTCTTTCTTTCCACTTTAGCTGTCGCTATTTGCCTGGAAACTTCTCTACAACGAATGACGCCGAATAAGGAACGCCGCAGGGTTTATCCTTTTCGTCGGGCTTCGGTTCAGCAGAATCTGTCGTTCTCTCTGGTTTCAGATCGATGAATTTGACCAAATAATTCGAAAATTTGGCTGATGTGTCTTGGCCATTTGTGTTGAGAGTAAAAGTTTCTGTTTTCGAACCTTTCGAAATTTCAACCTCGATCTTCGCGTTTCCCGCCCAAATGCAATTTACGTTGACGGGGCATCTCGAATCTTCGATCAGTTTTACGAATTTAATAGCTATTTTGGATCTCGAAAGTGTTGCAGAATCCCCTATTTTTACCGAGACCGATTCACCAGTTTGAGCGAAGGCCGAAACTGCAAAAAAAGTGAATGTCAGTAAAGTCAGAATACCTAAACGCAGATTTTTCATATAGTTAACTCCTGATCTAGGTCTAGCGAACCCGACCGAATTTCCATTGATTAGAGATAATTCTTGCGACTTTCGGTTGCAAACAAACTAACCATTCATCTTTTTGATGATCGCCGAGGCGAATTCGGACGTGCTTGCCGAACCGCCCAGGTCACGCGTGCGAACTGTTGCCTTCAGTAAACGTCGCCATCATCGCGTCTTCGATCTTCTTCGCGGCGTCGCGTTCGCCGATATGTCGAAGCATGATGATCCCCGACATCAACAAAGCCGTCGGATTCGCGATCCCCTGTCCTGCAATGTCCGGTGCCGAACCATGAACGGCTTCGAAAACCGCGCCTTGTTCGCCGATATTTGCGCCCGGTGCTAGTCCGAGTCCGCCGATCAAACCGGCGCAAAGATCTGAAACGATGTCGCCGTAAAGATTTTCGAGCACCAAAACGTCGAATTGTTCCGGCCGCATAACAAGCTGCATACAGGCATTGTCGATGATCTTGTCGTCGGCTTCGATCTCCGGAAAATCTTTCGCGACCTTATAAAAGCAATCCAGGAAAAGCCCGTCAGAAAGCTTCATAATATTCGCTTTATGGACGGCGGAAACTTTCTTGCGGCCATTATCGCGGGCATATTCAAAGGCATATTTTGCGATCCGCGTCGAAGCTTTGTCGGTAATTATCTTTATACTTTCGACAACGCCGGGAATGACAATATGCTCGAGACCGGCGTAAAGATCTTCGGTATTTTCACGAACAATAACGAGATCGAGTTCCGGATAGCGGCATTCGACATTTGGCAAAGCCTTCACCGGACGCACGTTCGCGTATAGATCTAAGGCTTTTCGCAACCCAACGTTAACGGACGTAAACCCTTTGCCGACAGGAGTTGTCAGCGGGCCTTTGAGTGCGACGCGGTTCTTTCTGATCGATTCGATCGCCGCATCCGGCAATGTATTGCCGTATTTTTCTAAAGCCTGCGAACCAAGTATTTGCGTTTCCCACGCAACGTCAACGCCCGAAGCTTCGATAATGCTTACGGTCGCCGCAACGATCTCCGGCCCAATGCCGTCGCCTGGAATTAAAGTGATATTATGTTTCATAAGAGACCAATTTTTATTAAGCAGTAAGTTTAAAATTTACAACGGCTTAGTCTAAAGGACAAACCAGGTTTTCAATGAATTCGGAAGTATTGATCATCGGCGGCGGAGTTATCGGCTTGGCAATTGCTCGGTCGCTTCACAAAAAAGGCGTCCGCGATATCGCGGTATTAGAACGCGGAAAGGTAGGCCGAGAAGCTTCGTTTGCGGCGGCGGGAATGCTCGCTCCGCAGTCTGAATCTGCCGCGCCGGGAGCGATGTTCGATCTCTGCAGCGAAAGCCGCGATCTATATCCTCCATTCGCCGCAGAACTACTTGGGGAAACCGGCATCGATATCGAACTCGAGCAAAGCGGGACGCTCGTGCCGGCGTTTAATGATGAGGACGAACGGCGTCACCGGGAAATATTCGAATGGCAAACTGCTGCTGGATTGAAGGTCGAAAAACTTTCCGCTGAGGAAGTGTTGAAACGCGAACCACTGCTTTCGGAAAAGATCAAAAGCGGTCTGTTCTTTCCCTGCGATTGGCAGGTCGATAACCGGAAACTGCTCGCAGCATTGGCTGAATTTGCGGAACATAGATCGATAAAGCTATTGGAAAATTCGCCGGTAGATGAGCTTGTCATCGAAAACGGAAAATGCATCGGTGTTCGTTTCAAAAATGAATTAGTCCGCTCTGAAAAGGTTGTCGTTGCAACAGGTGCTTGGACATCGTATTTGAAGTTTTACAAACATGAATTTCCCGTTCAGGTCGAACCGGTTCGCGGGCAAATGATCTCTTTCGATCCGACAAAACCTACGTTTCAGCATGTTATATTCTCTTCGAACGGTTACATTGTGCCGCGCAGGAACGGCAAATTGATAGTCGGTGCAACTGTTGAGCATTGCGGGTTTGCGGATCACACAACCGAAGAAGGAATAGAGAAGCTTCGTCAAAATGCTATTGCAATGGCTCCTTTCATCGGTCATCTCGAGATCGATGATGCTTGGTCGGGACTTCGACCGAAAGTTAGTGATGATCTGCCGGTGATCGGACGATTTGATCGGATCGAAGACCTTTTTATTGCAACCGCGGATTTCCGAAATGGAATCTTATTGGCACCGATCACCGGCGAAATAATCGCCGAAGCGATCGCGGACGAGAAGGATCCAAAATATTTTGAGACATTTTCTCCTGAACGCAACTCGCTGATGTCACAGAAAGCAGTATAGATTTTTATGTTTAGAGTTTTATTTTTAATTTTTTTGTTGGCGGCCGGAAATACGTTTGCTCAATCGGGACGAAATGCAGGCGCGGCTGAAAGCTCGACAACATCCGTGAAGGCCGAATTATCCGTAAAGGAACTTTTTGATGAAGCGAACGAATACAACAAGATCAAATTCGCCGAATACGAAAAAAAGAAAATTCCTTACAGCGAAAATTTGCGCGTCCAAACCGAAAAGCAGCAGCGCGAATTAGCCGCAAAGAACGCCGCGATAGCCGCAAGCAGAAACGACCTGAAAGGAGAAGACTTTTATTATTTAGGTTTACTTCATTGGATCGCGAAAAATTTTGACGAAACCGCCGCGTCGATGCAAAAATTCATCGCCGAACAGGGTGATGATCAAAAGAAGGTACAGACCGCGCGTTCTCTGACGGTCGTCTCATTTGCAAAACTAGATCGTTTTGACGAAGCTGAAAAGATCTTTGGCGATTACAACAATTTTGAGTCGAAAAATCCGGTAGAGATAACGCGAATGGAGATCGAACTCGCAAAAGGCTACCTCTCAGCGAAGCGTTTTTCAGAAGCGGAAAAACACGCTTTGCCGGCATACACGTTGACAAAAGACGCGATCACCGCGCCGGGTTCGCGAGATCGAAATGCGGATCAGCTGATCGATACGGGCCTTATTCTGTTCGAAACGCGAAGTGCTCAAAATGATGAAATCGGAGCCGACGCGGCTTTAGAAGATATGCGTCTGGTTGGGGCGTTGCTCAGATCGACAACGCTTTATTATTACGCAACCAATAAACAGATCGTTTATCAGATCGAAAGCGGCCGAAAAAAGCTTGCGATGGAAAATTATCTATCATCGCTGATGCGGGTGACAAAAGAATTTCCAATTCCCGGCCAGCAGGAAGATGTCATCAACCGGCTGAAGAAAAAAGAAAGACAGTACAAAATTTTGGGTGAAGAGGCTCCTGTTCTACCTGCGATGGATCAATGGTTTCCGGGCTCGCCGCAAACGTTGGGATCTCTTAAAGGCAAAGTAGTTCTACTCGATTTTTGGGCAACTTGGTGCGGGCCCTGCTTCGAAGCGTTCCCGCATTTGATCGAATGGCAGAACGATTTCGGCGGCGATGGACTTGTTATTTTGGGAATAACGCGATATTACGGAAATGTTAATAATGTGGCAGCAAGCAAGCCGGACGAGATAGAATTTCTAAAAGAGTTCAGAGCAAAGCATAAACTGAACTACGATCTTCTTGTTTCCAATGGTCAGGAATCACAAACGCTTTACGGCGCATTGGCTCTCCCGACAGCCGTTTTGATCGACCGAAAAGGTATAGTTAGATACGTCGAAAGCGGAACCAGTTCGACACGTTTAGAAGAAATGCGTGAAATGATCCTGAAACTTTTGGCGGAAAAATAACGGATGACCACATCGGGCAAGACAAAACAAAAGACCCAAAGTTTTTACGACCGCATCGCGGACGTTCATAATCTTGCGCTCAAGGTAAATGGTTACCGTAATTCCGTTGCCCGATATCTCAATTCGCTGGATCTGGAGATAGGGCCGGATTCGGTCGTTTTAGACGCCGGCAGCGGAACCGGAATCGTTTCGTTAGGTTTTCAAGATTCGGGTTTTCGCCCGAAGATCACGGCGGCTTTCGATCTGTCGCGTAGTTCATTGAAGATCGGCCGCGAAGAATTTGAAAAGCAAAAGAAGAAGGATCCGCTAAAGATCGTTCCGGTTCAGGGAAATGTCGTAGAAATGCCATTTGCCGATAACGCTTTTGATCTTGTATTGACGTGTGGCGTTTTAGAATATGTATCGCTTGATGAGGGCCTGAGGGAAATTGCCCGAGTGCTTAAGCCAGGCGGAAAGCTAGTTTTGATACCGATAAAACCTTCTCTCGTCGGTTCTGTTCTCAAGTTTTTATACAAATTCAAGATCCATCCGCTAGATGATGTCCGCATGGTCGCCAACGAACATTTTAATATTATTAACAGTCATAACTTCTCATTGAAAGAACCGATGGGCTGGTCAAAAATGATCTTTCTTTTCGAGAAAAAACTCGTTCCGATAGCTGAATCATGAATGCTCTGCCGAGAATAATCGCTCATCGCGGTGCGAGCATTGATGCGCCGGAAAATACGTTTGCGGCTTTTCAGCGAGCGATCAATATCGATGCAGACGGTATAGAATTTGACGTAAGGCTTGCAAAAGACGGCGTTCCGGTTGTTATCCACGATGCAGGTCTGGACCGAACGGCTTTACGCAAAGGGATCGTTTCGGAAATGACGAGTTCAGAACTCGCAGCGGTCGATATTGGTTCTTGGTTCAATTGGAAATTTCCCGGGATAGACAAAGATTTTTCGGGCGAGCGAATTCGTACACTTTCGGAAACATTTGAGCTTCTCGAAAACTTCAATGGTTCGATATTCGTCGAACTAAAATGTGATCGGAACGATGTTCAGCCCTTGGTTTTGGCGGTTTGTAATCTTGTCGCGGCTTCGCGGCTTGCTTGGCGGGTTATCATAAAAGGATTTGATCCGGCGGTCGTTCCGCTGGTTAAAATGGTCGCTCCGAATATTCGTGCATTTTGCCTATTCGACATAAGCATTACGAACATACTGCGCAGCAGGTCTTTCATTCCGCAGCTTGCATACCAGCTCGGAGCAGACGGTTTGTCGCTTCATCGCAAATTAGCAACTAAAAGCTTGATCGCGGAAGCTAAAAAGCTTGCTCTGCCGGTCGCGCGTTGGACGATCGACGATGTGAAATGGCTGAAACGGGGCGCGGAACTCGGCATAACCGATATAATTACTAATGATCCGGCAAAATTTTTGGCAAAACGCGTCGCTTTAGATAAGCGGAAATAACTTCGATTCTTGCCTCAAATGGAGTTTCGGCATAAACTGCCTTTTATCAAAGAACACACCTTTTGAGAACAAATGAAATTTTATAAAGACATAACTCAGTTAATTGGAAACACACCGCTGGTTAAAATAAATGCGCTTGCGAAAGAGAACGGCATTAAAGCTCAGATATTCGCAAAAATGGAAAGCCTTAATCCGGGCTATTCCGTAAAGGACCGCATTGGCATTTCAATGATCGAGGCGGCCGAAAAAGAAGGCAAGCTGAAAAAAGGCGGCACTGTTATCGAAGCTACTTCGGGAAATACCGGAATTGGTCTTGCGTTAGCGGCATCTGTAAAAGGCTATAAATGTATTTTTGTATTGACCGATAAAGTTTCGGTCGAAAAGGTCAGGTATTTGAAAGCGCTCGGCGCGGATGTCGTCGTTTGCCCGGCATCTGCCAAACATGGCTCGCCCGACAACTATGTCGATACTGCCAAGCGAATTTCGGACGAGACGCCGAATTCATTTTATCCGGACCAATACAGCCACCCCGCAAACCCCGAAGCCCATTATAAAACAACGGGACCGGAAATTTGGGAAGCGACCGATGGAAAGATCACGCATTTTGTTTCAGGTATCGGAACCGGCGGCACGATCACCGGAACCGGCCGTTACCTGAAAGAAAAGAATCCGAATGTTAGAGTGATCGGAGCCGATCCATACGGTTCGATCTATAAGACATACAAAGATTCCGGCCATGTTCCGGAAGCCACTCCGTACCTCGTCGAAGGAAGCGGACAATCGATGCCGGTTCCAAATGCCGATATGAAGGTCATCGATGAAGTGGTGAACATAACCGATCGCGAATCTTTTGATATGGCTCGTGCTCTTTCACGCCGCGAAGGCATTTTCTGCGGGGGTTCGACAGGGACGAATTTTGCCGCCGCATTAAAGATCTCAAAAGACCTTGATGAAAATGCTGTCGTTGTTTTTATCGTCTGCGACACCGGCGAACATTATTTGTCGAAATTCCATTCGGATGAATGGATGAAAGAAAAACTTCTTCTCGAACCGCAGCGTATAACCGCGGGATTGATCGCCGAGACTAAAAACTCAGGTTCGCCTTCTTCGCTTATCTCGGTTTCGCCCGATGAAACGTTGAGTTCCGCGATAAAAGTTATGAATGACAATGGCGTAACGCAAATACCGGTCATTTCAGAAGGCGTTTCAGTCGGCAGTTTGCGCGAAAGCCACGTTCTCGCAAAGCTTCTGAAAGATCAAGACCTATTGAATTCAAAGGTTAGCGAAGTTATGGACGAAAGCTTCCCTGTTTTGGAGATCGATGCAAATCTAAAACAGATCAAGAAGCAATTGTTAAGATCTCCGGCCGTTTTGCTGGAGGATTACAAACGGATCACGGGAATCATCACACGATCCGATGTCTTAGATCTGCCTGTATAACTTGTCGGCAGAATTAGAAGAGGATAAGGCAATGAACGACGAAAAACCCCAAGAAAGTCAGCCTTCAGAACCGCCGGAAAATAATGCGGCTCCGCCCGTTCCGCCTCCGACCGGCCAAGCACAATGGCAGATGCCAAAACCGGTTTTCAAGAAAACCAGCGGATATCTTCCGCAGGGCTATGAAAAACTTGTCGAATTTGATCCATCAACAAGCCAGCCGACGGCTTCGGGTGCGGCCGCACAACGAGCCGAATCAATAAGCGAACCGCCGCCGGAGCCTGTCGCACCAGTCGGCGAACAGCCCGATATTCTCGAAGATCTTGGCCCGGAGGTAGTAGAAACTGTTGCCGTTCCGGCAAAGCGAACCAATCCGGCTGTACGGATTCTGATCGGGGTCGTAGTTTTTTTATTAGTGATCGGGTTCATCGCAGGTTTTCTCTATTTAATTTACGTTTTATTCCTCTCGGGCGAAGTTCCGGCGAGCTTGTAAGATCAGCAAGGCAAAATAAGATACGCGGTTTCGTCTAAAACTTTAGGCGGAAGCGTGTTTATTTGACATATTATTTTTTCGTTCCGCTTTTAATAGACAGTAATTTGATACGTATTTATATTAGTAAATAATGCCGAGTGCGAAATTAAAATTTAGCGGACGCGAAATGTCAGTCGGGGCCGGAATGACGACCGTTGGCCGAACATCCGACAACGGCATATCTTTCCCCGATGATTCGAATGTTTCGCGTTATCACGCCGAGATCGAAACCAGAGAAGATGATTATTGGGTAAAGGATCTTGGCAGCAGCAATGGAACGACGGTCGGCGGCAAACGCGTCGAGGGCGAAATGCTGCTCAAAGACGGCGATGAAATAGTTCTCGGCGGTTCGAGCCATATTACGATCGAGATCGAAAAGGAAAAATCCAACGCAGGTGCCGGTTCGGTTTCAGCTCCGATGTCAGCGGTTTCTGACGAAAGCGAAGAAGTCGATGATCGGGCAGAGTCAGCCGAAACGATCGAGGAACAAAAGCCGTCGTCACGCAATAAGCTGCTTGCTGCCGGAGCCGGTGTGGGTTTGATCGCAATTTTAGCGGTCGGCGGAATCGCCTATTACGCTACACGCGGAACAAGTTGCTCAGCAACTGCGGTCATCGAAAGCGTCGAAGCAGGCGAAACCATTGTCGGTGAAAAGGATATAGACATAACGATCGAGGACAACAGCAAGGAAGGATGTGTCGCCGGAGCTGCACTATACGTCGATGACAAACAGGTATTGACGACGAAGGACGATCCGATCGAATTTAAGCTGAATTCGAATGATATTCCGGAATATGCAGACGGTCTCGGGCATTATATTTACGTTGTTCTTTTCAATGAAGAAGGCGAATTGATCAGTTCTTCAAAGCCGACCGAAGTAGCCTTTGAAACCCGCCAAGTCGCAAAAGACGAGGATAAAAAACCGGATGTCGCGGACAATACAAAAACCGACGACAATGCACCGAAAGAAAAAGAGCTTTCGCTGATCGAGATCAGCAACATGTCCAAGCAACTTCTGACAAAGTTTTCGGGCAAAAAATCCTACAACCTTGGCGACCAGCAATTTTTGCAAGAGGTCCGAAAGAAAACGGCCGATTACGCTGCTGACGGTTATTACGAAAGAGCGGCAAAATATCGCGATGTGATAAATATCGCATTTGTCCGCGAAAACAATCTCGATGCGTCATTTGGTTTTATTTTGGCGATGAGCCGCAGTAAATTCAATCCGGCTAAACAAGGTTCTGACGAAGGGCTTTGGCGTATGGATCCTGCGTTTGCTACAGCGAATGCCTATAATGGACTTTGCGGAACAGAAACGTTGAGCGATCCGTCGCAGAACTGTGCGGCTCGCGCTGCAGCTCTTTATATGAAAACTATGGTTTACGGTGTTTTCGACGGCGATATGATCTATAGCGCGGCGGCGTTTGGCAAATCGCCTGCGGACGCGAGCGTTTGGAAGTCCGCCCTTCCGGCAAACCACACCGATGTGTGGAAATCGATCAAAACCGCACAGGAACGCGAAAACGTCATCAACTTCTTTGCGGCCGGCATCGTTACAGAAAACCCGCAAAAATTTGGCCTGAAAGACAAACCGCTGTCGGAATTGTACCGGCTTACGTTGTAGAATGGTACATAATGCTCGAAGTTTTGCTGACAGTTGGAACCGGCGGCGAATCGCAAACCATCGTCATCGACAAAGACCGGACGACGTTCGGCCGAGGCAGCGACAGCGCCTTTAAATTCGACGACCAAGGTCTTTCGCGCCTGAATTCAACAATATATCGTGACGGCGACCGCGTTTGGATAGTCGATGAAAATTCGACCAACGGCACATACGTTAATGGTGAAGCCGCTGCTTCGGCAGGCACACCTCTACGCGATGGTGACGTGATAAAGGTCGGCAACTCGACCAGCATAACTGTTTCGATCAAAGATCCCGCGAAAGCTCAATCGGCCGCTCCGCTATCTTCAGTGGTTGCCGCATCTGTTCCGAAAGACCGGCAGTTCGGGTTGCTGCCGATCGCTTTGATCGGTTTTGCGGGGTTTGTTATTTTAGCTTCGATCGGGCTTATCGCGTTCGTTGTTTTCGGCGGCGAAAGGCAAAGAGTCGTTATTGACGACCCGATCATCGCCGAGGGAAGCACACCGGAGCCAAGATCAAGTTCAACACCGACTTCGGGAAAAACGCCTAAACCCGGAGAAACTGGAGCAACACCTGAACAATTGCCCACAAACGATCAGCCGCCGGTAGTTCTTCCACCGGGCAAAAAATACGCCGAGCTTACAGACTCGGAAAAGCGAGATTATGTGGCCGACAAAGCAATGAAGGTAGCTCAGATCATCGGCAACAACGCCAGCGACAAAATTCCGCCTGACGCTCTTTCTAAGATCAAGGCCGACGTGGACGCGTATCTCACTCGCTCCAAGGTCAAGCCTTTTCCTGCCGGTAAATGCCGAGTCGGCGACAATCTGCAGGCTACCTACGAACGCGCGAGCAAAAACGCTCCTTTTATCATAAAAGCTTTCAACGCAACCGGAACCGATCCGCGTATCGGTTTGTATTTGGCGATGATCGAATCGGAACATTGTGCATGCCTGCAGTCAGGAACCGGCCCGCTCGGCATGTTCCAATTTACGCAGGCAACGGGCAGGCTTCATGGTTTAGACACAAAACCCGGAGCTTCGCCATCAAATCCGGACGAACGCTGCGAACCTGAGCCTGCGGCAAGGGCGGCCGCTTCGTACATGAAGGCTCTGACAGGAAGATTCGGAACCGGCCCATCGAGCGTTCCACTTGCCATCGGAAGTTACAATAGCGGCGAGGGAGGGCTTAGCTCGAATTTGGTTAAGGCGCTTAATTCTAACCAAGGTCTTCCGCGTGATTTTTGGACGCTGATCGCAAATGGTGACAAGCTTTCGAAACAATTCCAAGCTGAGAATTTTAAATATGTCCCAAAATTCTTCGCTGCGGCTATCATTGGCGAAAACCCGCAGGATTTTGGTTTAAATCTCCAGCCGCTTTCGACGTATAGTAAATAAATATGGCTGTGCTTCGACTTGTTTATATCGACAAGGAAAAAAATGAGAAAACGGTTTCGGTCGAAGAAACGGTTTTTATGATCGGGCGCACTCCGGAAAATGATCTTGCCATTTCGGACGCACGGCTTTCACGCGAGCATTTAAAGATCGAGAGATTTGGCGAGGTTTACATTGCTAAGGATCTCGGCTCTAGCAATGGAACTCGTTACAATGGCGAAACTTTGAAAGACCCGATCGCCGTCGCACACGGTGACAAGTTCGACCTTGGCGGCGGCATCGAACTTACGGCATTACTAAAAGACGAAGAAGACGAGCAAGGCGATTCCCCACCGACGGCCGAACCCGAACCACCAAAACCTGCTGCTGCTCCACCTGCTCCGACCAGTTCTGTTTCACCGATGATCTTCTTGCTGGTTCCGGCAATTGGCATTGTTCTGCTTCTTGCGGTCGGTGGAATATTTCTATTGATGCGGGGTTCGGGTGGGACGGTCGTTGCCGGCGGTGACGATCCCGAATACTCTGATTCGTCAGACACAGACGATACACCGGAAAAAGCGCCGACGCCCAAAAAAGGCTTGGATACTGATACGCCGTCTTCGCCGACTACAGGACCGACAGTTAGCGGTTCCCCGGCCGGAACCGGAACTGATACGACGCAGCCGGTGTCTTCGCCCGGAACGAACTCGAACGATCCGGAAACTGCAGTTGAACAAAATGGAGCCTTGTTTCTAAGACGTGTTGCGCAAAATGAACCTCGAGCCTTTTTGACCGGCGAGCAAAGCGAGATCGTCGCGAAAAAGATAAAGCAGGTCACATCGTCCGCGCTTGCCGACAATATTAGTTCGGCTCGAAAAAATGCGGCTAAGCTAAAAGAAATCGCCGCCGCAAAAAACGTTAAACCGCAGCTGCTCGCTACCGCAGCTATTGCCAAATTGGGAAATCAACGCGGCGACGTTGTTCAAACAGCTCAGGGGATGGCAGATGTTCTATCGGTTTTGGGTACGCAGGTAGGCAATGAATTTGGCGATGATGTGCTCATGACGGTCGCTGTGTATGACCAAGGAGCAGCAGGCGACACGATGAAGCTTCGCAATATGCTGCAAATTTTGACCACACAATTCCCGGAAAGCTCGCGAACTATTCGCTCGATCTGGTTCCTGAAAAAGAATGGTAAAATAACCGATCAAGAATACGATTTCGCTATAAGATTTTTGGCCATCGGCACGATCACGCAAAATCCGAAGGCTTTTAACGTCAATGCTGAGCCGCTCCAGCTTTAAATTTCCGTCTGTTGCGGCAAAGAGAATATTATGACCGATCCGATCACAACTGAATGGACTACCGGAAATATCGAAATGACGATCGGCGGCATACCGATAAAAATGGAGCTTACCGTGCCTGCGACGCCGGTCAAACCCCATCGCATGCTGCCGATATTTCAGCAGATGACAAATTCTTTCGTCGATATAAGTGCACAATCGGCCGAAGCGAACGGGAAAACGATCTCTTGCAAAGCGGGCTGCGGCGCATGCTGTTCACAGCCGGTTCCGATTGCCGAGATCGAGGCTTATCATATTGCCGAAGTAGTAGAACAGTTGCCCGAACCGCGACGAACTGAAATAAGACAAAGATTTACCGATGCGGTCGAGCATTTCACAAAGATCGATTGGTTCGATCGAATGAAAGCAACTGCGGCCAGAGCCGCGACCGAACCGCGCGACACGGTCATTAAAGATATACAAAAAATAGCTCTTGAATATTTTGAAGAAAACCTGCCGTGTCCGTTTTTGGAAGAAGGCTCTTGTTCGATACATCCGGTTCGCCCGGTCGCGTGCCGCGAATATTTGGTCACATCACCGGCGGAAAATTGTTCGAACCCGACAGCTACGACCGTGAACAAGATAGATCTTTTTGTGAAAGCTTCCGATTCGGTTAGAACGGTAGGGCGAACGGAAAAATTTAGAAAAATGGGCTTTATTCCGCTTATAAAAGCATTGGACCTGGCGGCTGAATATCCGGAAAGCTTCACTCAAAAAACAGGACAACGCTGGGTTACGGATTTTTTCGAACAATTGACAAAAACGGAAATTCCGAAAAAAGGCTTAAAACCGAACAATAGATCGATCGGAAAACGGCGAACAAAAAAGCGAAAATAGCGGCTAAGTTTGCTAGAATCTAAACTTTGCCCTGTTGATGTTTACTTATTTCGCAGTCCGTTCTAATATTTACCTCTATCTCGCATATGAGCAAGTATCGCAAAATCGTCTGGAATGAAGGAATGTTGCTTACGCCGCATCATTTCCAGCAATGGGACAACTACTACGAAGACCTACTTAATTCCCGATTCAATTCGGCGATACCGTACGATTACGGCATTCTCGAGCTTCAGATAAATAACGAAGCGATCGCGAACGGGAATTTTCAGATCACTAGTTGTCGTGCTGTCATGACCGACGGGTTGATGGTCAATGTGCCTGACGCAGAAGCCGTTCCCGACCTTCGTCCGGTCGCCGAACATTTTCCGGCTGAGGCAGAAAAGCTTGGCGTTCATCTTGCAATTCCAGCAAAAAAAATCGGCGAAGCAAATTACCAAGCCGGCGGCGCCGCACGAAATGGAAATATACGTTATTTGCAGGAAGGCTCGCTTGTAAAAGACGAAACGACCGGCACGAACGAACAGCCATTGGCATACGCCAAGAGCAATTTTCGCATTATCTTCGATCAAGAGCTTCGTGATGGGTTTACATCCATAAAGATAGCCGAACTCGTTCGCACTCCAACCGGTCAATTAAAGATCTCCGACGATTATATTCCGCCGACGCTAAAATCTTCGTCATCGACATGGCTAGTAAATATGCTGCGTCAGCTCGTGGAAATTTTGATCACAAAAAGCGGCAGTCTCGGCGAACAGCGCCGCCAGAGCAACGCATCGCTTGCCGATTTTACAACATCGGAAGTCGCGGTTTTTTGGCTGCTGCATACCATAAATTCTTCGATACCCGCGATGGCTCATTATTTCAGAACGCCGCTTTTACATCCTGAAAAGCTTTATCTGGAATTGACCAGCCTGATCGGAAAATTGATGACATTTGCTTTGGAAATGCATCCGAAAGACATCGTTAAATACGATCACGACGATCTTTATTTTACGTTCTACAATCTTTCGACTCAGTTAAAAGAATTGCTCGAAACAGTTATTCCGAGCCGCTGCGTTCCGATCCCATTAGAAAAAACACGTGACACGCTTTACGTCGGCCGCATCGAAGACGAACGTCTGCTCAAGGAAGCCGCATTCTATTTGGCCGTCAAAGCACAGATGCCGGAATCAAAACTTATCGAAGGCGTTCCGCGTGTCGTTAAGATCGCTTCGCGCGATGTTATCGATTCGGTTATCGGCTCGGCACTGCCGGGCGTTGTTTTAACATACGCAAGTCCGCCACCCGCTCCGATACCGGCTCGCGTCGGGTTCAAATATTTTCAGCTTGATGGCATCGGACCGTATTGGAACGGAATAAAAGGATCGAAGGTCGTCGCGGTTTACGTGCCGAACGAGATACCGGACGAAAAACTTGAAATGTACGCCGTTAAGCCGTAACCCTATTTCTCCCAAGACCGCGGTCCGTTCCGCAAACTAGAATTTAATATGAGCGATACATCGAACAATAAAAATGATCTCGTTGCCTTCGCCGGGCCGACATTGGACCTGATACTGCGGCTCAAAGCTGGAATTGTCACGCCTTCGAACGAGCTTCGTCCAAAGGCTGTTTCGATGCTCAGCGATTTCGAGAAACGAGCCGAGCGTTATCGTTTCAATCATAAGATCATCCAAGTTTCTAAATTCGCTCTCGCATCGTTCATCGACGAGACGGTCCTGACAAATAATTTTCCGCTCAAGGACGAATGGGAAAAATTTCCGCTTCAGCTCGAATACTTTGGCGAACAACTCGCCGGCAACAAGTTTTTTGACAAACTCGAATCGATGCTCAAACAGATCGATGCAACCGCCGATGCCGTTGAAGTTTTTTACATGTGTATGCTTCTCGGCTTCAAGGGGCGTTACGCCATCTATGAGCACGAAAAACTTTTGGCGATAATGCAAACCACGGCGAATGCCCTTGTAAAAGCAGGCAAAATTAAGGCCGTCGAGCTTGCGCCACACTGGCTCTCGACCGATCAGCCAAAGCCGCCCGAGAAACGCGGAATGCCTGTTTGGGCAAAAATTGCCGCCGTAAGCGGTCTAGGTTTAGCGTTAATAGTTTATTTAGTGATGTATCTCTTGTCTGCGTCGTTCCTTAAAGAAGCCGTTGACAAGCTTCAGATCTGATGTTTTTTGCAGCGTAGTGATCTTGAACTATGAATAATTGGCAGTTTCAGACACTTAAATATTCCTCTGGCCTCGCCGGAGTTATGTCATTTTACGGCATCGTCGGATTTATAACATTCTACGTTCTGCCGCAGATGGGAATTACCAATTCGCGTTGGGTTCAGTTCGGTATTGTCGCCGCGTTGATCGTACTGACACTGCCTTTGATGCTGATCATGGCGTTCGTTTCCGCACGAAAGAATAAGAAGAAACGACTTGCCGAAGAAGCCGCTGCAGCCGAAGGAACCGATGCGGCACCGGCCGCAGCCAAGTCATCACCCGGCGCACCCGCCGCCGTTATGCCTGCGGGTTTGGCCGAAGGCGCAGAAGAGGTGATCCAATTTCTGAAGACTTCCAATCTTGGGGCGGAAGGCAAGGACGCTGTCCATTCGCTTCCTTGGTACGTCATAGCCGGTGACGTTAAATCTGGCAAGAGCTCGTTCGTGATCGGCTCCAATTTGAATATCCAAACGTTGCCGAGCCAGCGACAAGCCGAACAAAAATTCGTCAGACCGACGCCGCTTGTCGATTGGCGGGTAACAAGCGACGCAGTTTTTGTGGATACGGCCGGAAAGCATTTTGCAGATTCGGGTTCCGCAGATGATTGGTCGGCGTTGCTGGATACATTGAAAAAATATCGTCCGCAGCGGCCGCTGGATGGATTCATTTTGGTTGTCAATGCGGAAAAGATCCTAAGTTCCGACGAACGCGAATCTGAGGAATTGGCAAAAACGCTTCGCACACGGCTCGATGATGTCATCACACGCTTCAAGATCAAATTCCCGGTTTACCTTGTTTTCACGAATGCCGACGCGATAGAAGGATTTCGCGATTCATTTTCTACATCTAAGAAAGAAGACAAGACGTTGGTTTGGGGCGCAACGATCCCGATCGAAAATAGCGAGAACGCACAGGCTCTGTTCGATACCGAATACGATATTCTGCTCAATTCGTTGATGAAGCGACGTATTTCACGTCTTTCGGCTCCATTTCCACCGGTTCGACAGCTTCGTATATTCAATTTTCCGCTGCATTTCGGTTCGGCTCGCCGCAAATTCGGGTCGTTCGTAAATGCCCTATTTCGGCCAAATCCGTTCAGCGAAAATCCGTTTTTGCGCGGTTTTTATTTTACATCTTCGCCGATCGGAAAGGCTGTCGGCAATACGCCGCCGTCAGTTGGCAATACATATTTTACCGAACGCTTAGTAAGAGACGTAATTTTGCGCGACAAAGATCTGACCCGTACATTCTTGGATCACAAGAAACGGGCGCCCATAATGGGCTGGGTCATCACTATTCTGGGTGCTCTTGTTGTAGCCGGCCTTCTGATAATGTCTGCCGTTTCGCTGGCTTCGAACAAGCAAATGCTCAACGAGGCTCAGGCCGTCGGTGAATCAGCCATCACGATCCGCAGAGCCGATGCCGGCCGAGGGAACATTCTTGCAAAAGACGAACGCGAAACCCGCGAAGAACTGAATGCCATCGAAAATCTGAGGAACGAGCTTGCCCGCCTTGATCGCTACGAAAGTGAAGGGCCGCCGCTGACGATGCGTTTTGGGCTTTACTCCGGCACTGCTATTAAGGATCGAGCTCTTCTAAACATCTACTATTCAATGGTCGAAAAGCGGTTCAAGGAACCTGCGATCACGAAATTGAAAGCCGATATCGAAGCGTTCGTGAAAAGCCAGAATACTGTAACTGCAAATTCGACCGAACTTTCCGAAAAGGACGAGCAAACGCTTGCGACACAGTTTAATCGGTTCAAGGTTTACATGATGATGTCGAGCAAGTACCGCGATAAAGCCGATCCGGCGTTGATATCGCAAGTGCTCAAAGATTATTGGCTGAGTGAATCGAAAGTGCCTGCAACAATGAAACCTGTCGCGCTTCAGCAGCTTGATTTTTGGGCACAGCACGCCAACGACGAAGTGGCGGGCGACAAATCGCCCGGCATTCAGTTGGACGAGGATCTGGTAAAAGCTGCTCGTGATAAACTTACGGCGTTTCCACCCGTATATCGCTATTACAGCAAGGTTATTTCTGATATATCGAAACAGGTTGACGACAGCGGCAATGCTATGAACGTTGACGCGATATTGGCGCGTTACGGTGTTGATAGTAGCCTCGTCTCCGGAACGACTCCCGTAGCCGGAGCATACACACGTGCCGGCAACGATCTGATGAAGAAAGCGATCGCCGATGCAGCGGAAGAGATCGGCAAAGAGGATTGGGTTATGGGTGATGTCGGCAAGGGCCAGGCCGTCGCCAAGACGACCGATGCCGCATGGCTGACCGATAGATACTATCGCGATTATGCCGATCAGTGGCGCCGATTCGTTCGCGGCGTTTCGGTCAAACCTTATTCGAAAGAAAATGTTTCGCCTGCTTTGCAGACACTTTCATCAAATAATTCGCCATTGCTGATAATTTTCAAAGAGATCGACGAGAACACCAATTTATCGAAGAATCCTGCCGGGGCCGGATGGATCGCTTGGATAAAAAGCTTTTTCAGTTCCGGAGCGAAAACAGACACCGGCGGAAACACTCAGGTCGAAAAAGATTTCAGGCCCCTTTTCGATTTCATTGAGGAAAAAGAAGGCAAGCAAAAGGTCCCGGTCGAGGGCTATAAGACGATACTTGGCAAACTGCAGACCAAGGTCGCGAAAAACTCGAACAAAATGGGAGAGATCGCCGATAAGCTTGCGAAAGGTGAAGATGAACCGCTTGGAATTTCTACAGCGGAGAACGATATCAATGGCATGACGCAAACGTTCAATGAAACCGCCGCATCGCAGGAAATGGCTATTTTGCTGATGCAGCCGATAACCAGACTCAAGGAATTGCTCGGAGCCGACGCGAAAACACAAATGCAAAAGGCTTGGACCGATCAGGTTCTGCCGGCCGCTAAAGGTATCGAAACCGGTTTTCCTTTTGGTGACGGAGCTTCGGATGCGGATCTGACAAAGGTGACGGAATTTCTAAATCCTGAAAGCGGAATACTTTCGAAATTCTATGACGAAAAACTTTCGCGCTACTTCGAAGAATCGAACGGCCAGCTAAAGGTTGTCGATAATAGTGAAATACAGTTCAGTGACGAATTTGTCGCGTATCTGAATAACGCCTTCGCACTTCGCAAGGCCTTATTCGGCACGAGTGCGACACCAAAATTCGAATACGAATTTACGCTTAAACCGACACCCGGAGCAACCGTCGAAGTTTCGATAGACGGAAAAAAGGTCGATACCGAAGGAACGGGCTCGTTCAGCGGAACATTCCCGGCAAGCGGAACGGCTGAAACCGGTGTGATCATTACCGCTGCGGGCGGTACGGCAACGACATCAACTGGAACGACAGATTCTAATTCGTCAACACCGGCGGCATCGGACAATCAGTCTTTGAAATTCCCGGGCAATTGGGGTTTATTTAAATTTGTCGATGCAGGAAAACCGCAGAAACAAGCCGGCGGAGAATATTTGCTGAGCTATTCGGTCGGCGGCAAAGGCGTTTCGGCCGTCATTAAACCGAGCGGCGGCGATCTGTTTGACAAGAATACCTTCCGGCAAGTTCGAGCACCGGATACTTTCTTGAAATAAACAACGCGTATATAAATTATGAATGATGCAAAACTTTTTCTCGATGCGGGCAAGCTGAACGAAGCGGTCGAAGCCGCTCTGAATCTCGTAAAAACAAATCCGACGAACGCGACGGCTCGGACTTTTCTGTTCGAACTATCCTGTTTTTCGGGCGATTGGAAACGAGCCTCAAAACAGCTTGAGGTCATCGGCCATCAGGATGCGAATGCAATGATCGGCTCGCTGATCTTTCAGCAAAATTTCAAAGCCGAAGAAGACAGAATGAAGCTCTTCGCCGAAGGCCTTCGCCCGGAATCGATCTTGCGTTTTCCAAAATATGTCGAAGAACTTCTCGCTGCGGTCGGAACGGTCCGAGAAGGCAAGTTTGGAGAAGCGAGGTTGGCCCTTGACGGAGTTGACGAAGATCGTCCCGCATTTCCCTGCACCATCGACGGCGTTCACTATGACGACTTTCGTGATCACAATGATCTGACGATGTGCATCTTCGAGGTTTTGATAAAAGATACTTACACTTGGCTGCCGTTCGAACATGTCCGGTCGATCAAATTCATGGAACGTAAATCGCTCCGTGATGCTTTCTGGGCACAGGCAGAGGTCGAAACCATCAACGGCACGATGGGCGAAATGTTTTTCCCGACACTTTACGTAAATAGCTGGAAAAACTCAGACGATCAGATACGCCTCGGCCGCGCAGTAGATTGGCAAGATGTCGGCGGAGATGTTTATGTTGGCCAAGGAGCCAGGCTTTACGCCTTTGGTGGAAATAATCGCTCGCTGTTGGATATAAGCACGATCGAATTCGATCTGCTCGACGACGACGAATAAAAGTTTTTTGATGATTTATTGATCGATTTGGTCTAGAATGTAGATATTCTACCCATTTGAGACCATCGTTTCTTTTAGTTTATTAGACCGAGGAGCCTCTTTTAATGAGCGACGAACTGCAAATCCCGCCGGTTGTGGATGTTGAGTCCATACTAACGCCGATCGAGGGCGAATCGCCTTCCGGTGAAAGTCTGCGATACGAAGGAACCTATGACCTGCTCATCGAAGCACGTCGGCAGGAAGACACCTTAAATCAAGGCGCGTGGCAAACCGATGTCAAGATGCGCGACTTTGCAGAGGTCATTCGGGTATCGGTTCCGGCACTTCAGACAAAGACAAAAGATCTTCAGCTAGCGGTTTGGCTGGCCGAAGCTCTAGCCAAAGAACACGGTCTTGTTGGATTGCGTGACGGCCTACAGATCCTGTCCGGGCTGCAGGAAAATTTTTGGGAAACGCTTTACCCGGAGATCGAAGACGGCGATATGGACGCTCGTGCAAACGCTATCTCCTGGTTTGATGAATGGGGCGCTCTCGCTGCCAAACAAGCTCCGATAACCGGAGCCGAAGGCCGTAGCCATTTGGACTGGGAAGATGCGAAACGGTTCGATATTCCCGAAAATATCGAAGCCTTCGATTCTGCCGAACAGCAAAGATATATCGAGTTAAAAAATCAGGCGGAAAACGAAGGCAGAACAACAGCCGAGATGTGGGCCAAAGCTAAGGCTGCGACACGCCGCGCGGATTGCGAACGATTCGATCAATTGTTGGTCGAGTGCAAAGAAGGCTACGCAGAATTGAACCGCGTCATCGAAGAAAAATACGACCGCAATCAGATGCCGGGGCTTTCGGAATTTAAAAAGCGCTCGATTCTGTGCACGAATCGGTCAAAAAACTTCTGGAAGAAAAGAAGGCCGAAGAACCGCGCGATGAGGATTTTGAGCAAACCGAAGAAACGATCGGTGAGGACGGCGAGGTTGTCGTCACAACCACCGGCGGTGTTGCGACCGCGTCCGGAGCGATCCAAAGCCGCCGCGACGCCCTGAAACGATTGGCTGATGTTGCCGATTTTTTCCAAAAAACAGAACCACACAGCCCCGTTGCATATCTCGTACAGCGAAGTGTGAAATGGGGAAATATGCCGCTCGATTCGTGGCTCCAGGATGTAATCAAAGACGAATCGGTGCTATCTCAGTTACGGCAGACTCTTGGATTTAACACCGCCTCCGGCGGAGAAAACCCAGATAACCCGGAAGGCGGCAGCGGTTGGTAACCGCTGACTGCGATCAAGCAGGATCGAATAGATCATAAATACGAAAAAAAGGAAGCAATAAAAAGAAGGAGAAAAGTAAATGCCAAAGAAAGAAAGTTTGCAGCACAAGATCGATCGCGTACGCCCGCCGCGTGTTCAGATCACATATGACGTAGAGGTTGGCGGAGCCATCGAGTTAAAAGAATTGCCGTTCGTTATCGGCGTCCTGGGCGATTTCGCCGGAAAACCGGAAGAACCGCTGCCGGCATTGAAGAACCGCAAATTCGTTGAGATCGATCCTGACAATTTCAATCAGGTTCTCTCAGGTATGAGTCCGCGGCTCGCCTTCACAACCGAAAACAAACTACAGGATGACGGCAGCAAGATGGGTGTCGAGCTGAAATTCAACAATATAGAAGATTTCGAACCGGATAATATCGTTAACCAGGTCGAACCGCTTCGCAAACTTGTTGAAGCAAGGCAAAAACTTGCCGATCTTCGTTCGAAGATGGATGGAAACGAGAAATTGGAAACAATGCTTGAGGACATCATCGGCGATGCAAATAAACAGAAAGCGTTGAGCAGCGAGCTTGGCATCGACTCAACTAAGGAGGACTAAGTAAAAATGGCTACTCAAAAAGAAAAAGCTGCCGAAGCTCAAGCCGTAGAAGTCGAACAAGAGGGCAGTTTGCTCGATAAGATCTTGACCGAGGGACGGCTTGCTCGCGACGATTATCAAAAAGACCGAGCTAAAGACATGATCGCCGAATTCGTTAACCAAGCGATGAGCGGCGAACTGACAATGTCGAAAAATATGGATGTTTCGATCAATTCGCGTATAGCGGAGATCGACCGCCTTATTTCGGCTCAGATGAACGAGATCATGCACCACGAAGAATTCCAAAAATTGGAAGGCTCGTGGCGCGGACTTCACCATCTGGTCAAAAACAGCTTGACCGGAACACAGCTGAAAATAAGAGTCATGAGCGCGACGAAGAAAGACCTGCTCAAGGATTTCGAACGCGCATTAGAATTCGACCAATCGGCTCTGTTCAAGAAAGTTTACGAAGACGAATACGGAACATACGGTGGTGCTCCATTTGGAGCTCTGATCGGCGACTACGAATTCGGCAACCATCCGCAGGACATGTCGCTGCTAGAAAATATGTCGCAGGTCGCAGCGGCGTCGCATGCACCGTTCCTGAGCGCGGCTTCGGCCGGATTGTTCGGTTGGGATACATTCTCGGAAATGTCCGAAGTACGTGATGTTTCGAAGATCTTTGATCGAACCGAATATATGAAATGGCGCAGCTTCCGCGAATCGGAAGATTCACGATACGTCGGCCTTACCTTGCCGCACGTGCTCATGCGCGAACCATACGGTGCATCAACGAAGCCGACCGAATCATTCCGCTTTGAGGAAGATGTGGACGGAACGGACAACAAAAAATATCTCTGGGGCAATGCGGCTTATTCACTGGGAACGCGTTTGTCGGAGGCATTTTCGATGTACGGCTGGTGTGTCGCTATCCGCGGCGTCGAAGGCGGCGGCCTGGTTCAAGGCTTGCCGACGCATACATTCGAAACCGACGAAGGCGAACTCGCTATGAAATGTCCGACGGAGGTCGCTATCACCGACCGCCGCGAGAAAGAATTTTCCGACAACGGATTTATTCCCCTCGTTCACTGCAAAGGAACGGATTATGCTGCTTTCTTTGCAACACAATCGGCTAATAAAGCGAAAAAATATGACACTGACGAAGCCAATGCCAACGCACGGCTTTCGACCCAGCTTCAATATCTTTTCGCCGTCTCACGTTTCGCCCATTATCTGAAATCGATGATGCGCGATAAGGTCGGAAGTTTCCTTTCGCGTAAGGAAGCCGAAATATTCCTTAACCGTTGGATTCACAACTATGTGACAGAAGACGATACCGCATCGCCGACAACAAAGGCACAGTATCCTCTTCGCGAAGCCCGTGTGGACGTTGCGGAAATTCCTGGCAAACCGGGTTGTTACCGCGCAGTCGCATTCTTGCGGCCGCATTTCCAGTTGGACGAACTTTCTGTTTCGCTTCGGCTGGTCGCTGATCTTCCGCAGCCTGCTTCTAAGTAGGCCGCGAAAGCGCTGTTTTGCCGAACGTTTGCTTCGTTCGCATTCGTTCGGCAAATAATTTTCCCAATTTTCGTTTAAGCTTTGGCAAAAAAATTTAAGCATATCGTCTTAAACACGTAGCTAATAAAATTAGTTGTTAGCAAGTTACAAAAATAAAAAGGAGCAAAAATAAAATGGCAGTTGACATGTTTTTGAAGATTGACGGGATCGAAGGTGAAAGTATGGACAGCACCCATAAAGGTGAAATGCAGATCCAATCGTTCTCATGGGGAGCGTCGAACGCAGGTTCCAGTTCGCTCGGCGGCGGTGCGGGTTCGGGCAAGGTATCAATGCAGGACTTTCACTTTGTGATCGATTTTGGCAAACATTCGCCTAAGCTTATGGAAGCTTGTGCAACAGGCGCTCACATTGCTAAGGCTACTCTTACCTGCCGCAAGGCCGGTGGCGATAAGATGGAATTTCTGAAAGTTACTTTCTCAGATGTTTTGATCTCATCGTATCAGACAGGCGCCTCGCAAGGCGGCAGCGACCTTCCAATGGATCAGTGCTCGTTCAACTATACGAAGATCGAGAAAGAATACAAAGAACAGAAAGCAGACGGTTCATTGGGCGGTACGGTCAAGGCCGGATACGACCTCAAACAGAACGTCAAAGTCTAACTTTTATCGGGTGCACAATAATGTGCAAATCAATTCGACCGCAGGATCATTTAATAAATGGTCCTGCGGAATTTTTGTCTTATAATATTCATATATGGCACGCAGCGAAAATGAAATATTAGTAACGCCTTCAGTGCTAGATCGGCTCATCGATCTTGATCCTTCGCGTTCGCAGGATGGCCCAAAATCGCGTGCGACCTCTGTTCGTGAATTAAAAACTTCTGTCAGACGAGATATCGAATGGCTCCTGAACACTCGCTGTTACGCCGAGGCCGAAGAAGGGGATCTAGAAGAAACCCGCAAATCGGTAGCTTTCTATGGTTTGCCGGATTTTACCGGCCTGAGCGCAAAAAATAATCTTGAGCAAAAGAAACTCTCCAAATCGCTTGAAACAGCGTTGAAAAATTTCGAGCCGCGCTTTATGGATCTGAAGATCACGCTCGAACCTGTCAACAATGTCGATCGGCAGCTGAAATTCCGGATCGAGGCCCGGCTCGATATCGAACCGGCACCTGAACCCATCGCGTTCGACACCGTTCTGCAGTTCGGAAGCGGCGAATTCGCTATCACCGAAAGATGACGAACTCCTTTGAAATCATTGAGTTTCGGATTTATTGTAAAACAAATTTTTAGGCTATAATGTCTTTTCTATGCGTGACGAACTCTTAGGATATTACGAACGAGAATTGATCTTTCTCCGTCGAATGGGGGCAGATTTTGCCCGCAAATATCCTAAGATCGCTACGCGGCTTCTGCTCGATGAGGAAAAGATAGAAGATCCGCATGTCGAGCGGATGATCGAAGCCTTTGCTTTCCTAACCGGCCGAGTCGGGCTGAAGCTCGATGACGAATTACCCGAGATCACCGAATCGTTTCTAAATGTTCTTTATCCGCATTATCTAGCTCCGATCCCGTCGATGGCTGTTGCCCAATTTTCCTACGGTTCTCCAACGGATAAATTGACCGCCGTTCAGATCGTCGAACGAGGTGCCCGGCTAAATTCGCGGCCGGTTGACGGCACACCGTGTCGCTTTCGTTCGGCATATGACGTTCAGCTCGCACCGCTGGAAATCCTTTCAGCGGAACTTGAATCGCCGGCGCCGAAAGATGCTCGCGGAATTTTGTCAGATAGTCATATTCGTATCAGCATGCGTTGTTACGGCGACGCGGAACTTCATGAGTTTAAGGTCGGGTCGACAGGTGAAGACCCGACATCGCTGCGGTTTTACCTAGACGGCGATCCGCAACTCGTTTTCCCTCTTTACGAAATACTTTTCAATCACGCGACATCCGTCGAAATTAGGCCGAAAGAGCAGCCATTTTCGAATAAGACAATAAAGACGATCACAAATCTTCGTCTCAAATTGCCCGATCCGGTTATCATGCCGGCTTCGGAAGCTTTGTCACAGGTCGGTTTCAAAGACACCGAAGCGATGCTTCCGTTCACAAAGCGCTCATTCGCGGGTTATAGGCTGTTGTCGGAGTATTTCGCGTTTCCGTATAAATTCTTATTCTTCGATGTTCATGGATTGGACAAGGCGATCGCACGAAAATTCGGCAGTCTTTTCGACATCATCATCAATCTGAAAGACGTGCGTCCGCCGTCGGCGCCGATCACCGCTGAAACATTTCGGATGGGCTGCACGCCGATCATCAATCTTTTTTCGAGGCTTTCAGATCCGATCTATCTTTCTCAGCAAAAATACGAATATCAGATCATTCCGGATGTCCATCGGCAGTCGACTACCGAGATCTATTCCGTCGATGATGTCGTCGCTAACGATCCTCGGACCAATACATCTCGCAATTTTTCGCCTTTTTATTCGCTCAAACACGCATACGGCGAGCAGATGGAAAAATCATTTTGGTACGCCGTAAGAAAGCCTTCGCAGCGGGCAGAAGATGATGGAACAGAAATGTTCATGTCGCTTGTCGATGGTAAATTTGATCCGAGCGTTCCGGCGGTCGAAGTTTTGAACGTAAAAGCAACGTGCACGAACCGCGACCTTCCGGCAAGGCTTCCCTTTGGCGGCAAAGAAGGCGATTTTGAGGTCGAAGGCAGCTTCATTGATGTCTCGCGTCAGATGTCTTACAAAACCGACCGAAACGCTTCGTCCGCCGCAGCGGCGAGCGGCCCAATGGCGCTTGATATCGCATCTGAATTTAAATTATCTTTCGCTGGTAAATACTGAGGACGGTAAGCCTGAAGCTTTGCAGGAAATATTACATTTATACAATTTTGACGATTCCACAGTTACACGAAAACAGATATTAGGCATTTCGGAAGTACGTTCTAAGCGTGCAGTTAGGCAGATAGGCGGACGCGTCGGCGCCGGTTTTGTTCGCGGCTTGGAAACCGAAATAGTTTTTGACGAGGAACAATTTGTCGGAAGCGGAATGTTTTTATTCGGATGCATTCTCGAGCGGTTTTTAGGATTATACGCTTCGTTAAATTCGTTCAACCAGGTCGTCCTGCGTACCAAACAGCGCGAAGAGATCGTCAAACGATTTCCGCCGCGTGCCGGCGAGCAGGAAATTTTGTAGTTCGCTGCTGGTTTTTCAAATGATTCATATTTGCGCGATTATTCACGAAAATTGGGTTAGAATAGCTAGCATCGAATTTTTGTAAACTTCTGTAGGTTCATTGTGGCTAAAGCATCCTTAAAAGAAGAGCTTTTCGACGAACCGTATCGCTTTGAATTTTTTCAAGCGGTCAGGCTTCTTGGAAAGATCCATGCCGACAAAAAAACTGTCGGCAGCGACGCTCTGCCTGCGGATGAATACGTTCGTTTCCGTTCGCGTGTCGCACTCGATTTTCCCTCCAGCGAAGTCCATGAGATCCGCCTTACAGAAGATCCGCAAACGGGCGATGAACGCCGCGAAATGCTCGTTAATTTCATGGGCATGATCGGCCCGAGCGGTGTTTTGCCTAATCATTATACCGAGATCGTAATGGAACGGATCCGGCAAAAAGACACGGCGATGTGGGCTTATCTGGACATTTTCACGCATCGTGCCGTTTCGATGTTCTATCAGGCTTGGGGAAAATATCGGTTTCCGGTCGGATACGAACGCGGCGAAGATCATTTCACCCGCTATCTTTACGACCTGATCGGCCTCGGCACAAAAGGCCTCCGCGGCAGAATGGCTTTGCCCGACGAATCATTGCTGCCATATGCAGGTTTGATATCGCAAAGGCCGCATTCGACAAACTCGCTGGAAAATATCCTCTCGGATTATTTCGGCGTTAAAGCAAAAATCGAACAATTCTTCGGTCAATGGTTAGAACTTGGAAAAAATGATCTGAGCAAACTCGGCAAGGTTAATAGCGAGCTTGGCGTAAGCACCGTTATCGGAAGCCGCGTTTGGGACCAACAATCGAAGTTTCGTACAAAGATCGGACCGGTTCCGTTCAAGCAATATATGTCATTCTTACCGAATGGTTCGGCTTATGCCGCGTTTCGTTCGATCGCACGATTTATCGTCGGCAGCGAACTCGATTTCGATCTGCAAATGATCTTGCAGAAGAAACAGGTTCCAAGTGCGATCCTGACAACACGAGCATTGCGAAAACCGATGCTTGGTTGGACAACATTTTTGAAAACACAGCCGTTCAAAAAAGACGACGATCAGCTTGTTTTGCAAACACCGTAGGCCTTTTTATTTTTGACGATCTCGGCGCCCACAGCGTTTTAGCTATTTTTTGAAAATTTATCCGGAGAAACCCTATGAATGTAAATTTGAAATCACTTGTTGGAAGACTTAACGACACGACCCGCAATGCCCTCGAAAGCGCCGCCGGCCTCTGTTTATCTCGCACGAACTATGACGTAGAGATCGAACATGTATTGGCAAAGATCCTAGAACAGAACGACACTGATCTGCATAAGATCTGCAGTCACTATGAGGTCAACCTTGACCGTTTGAGCAAAGACGTCACGTCCGCGATCGATCGTTTGAAAACCGGCAACTCGCGAACTCCGGGTTTGAGCGACCGTATTCCGAACTGGATACAGGACGCATGGCTTGTCGCTTCGGTCGATTTCGGAGCGGCTCGTGTTCGCAGCGGACACATGACCTTCGCCTTGCTGGCAAATGACAGCTTTGCCCGGATCGCCCGTGATATCTCAAAAGAGTTCGATCACATTTCGGTCGAATCGCTTCGCACGGATCTAGGTAACATAATCTCAGATTCCTCGGAAGAACGCGACGCTGTTGCCCTCGGCGAAGCTTCCGGAGTTTCCGGCGGCTCACCTGTCGCCAGCGGCATTCCCGGCAAGACAAAGGCCCTTGATCAATACACAGAAGACCTAACCGCAAAGGCCGCTGCCGGAAAGATCGATCCGGTGCTCGGACGTGATTTCGAAATACGCCAGATCATAGATATTTTGACTCGTCGCCGCCAAAATAACCCGATCTTGACCGGTGAAGCCGGTGTCGGTAAGACCGCCGTCGTCGAAGGCTTCGCACTTCGCATCTCGCAAGGCGATGTTCCGGATCCGCTGAAAAATGTCGCGGTCAGAACGCTAGACCTCGGATTGCTTCAGGCCGGAGCCGGTATCAAAGGCGAATTCGAACAGCGGCTCAAATCAGTGATCGACGAAGTCAAAGCTTCGCCTCAGCCGATAATTATGTTCATTGATGAGGCTCATACAATGATCGGCGCCGGCGGCGCGGCCGGACAAAACGACGCGGCGAACCTGCTCAAACCGGCTCTCGCACGCGGCGAACTTCGAACGATCGCTGCAACAACTTGGGCGGAATACAAAAAATATTTCGAAAAAGACGCCGCTCTCGCACGCCGTTTTCAGGTCGTGAAGGTCGACGAACCGGACGAGACGAAAGCGATCGATATGATGCGCGGTATTGCCGATAAAATGGAAGGCCACCACAACGTTCGAATTTTGGACGAAGCGATCGTCGATTGCGTTAAGCTATCGAACCGATACATTACGGGACGGCAGCTTCCTGACAAATCAGTATCAGTGCTCGACACTGCCTGTGCGAAAGTTGCTATCGGCCAAGGTGCAACGCCTGCTCCGATCGAAGACGCAACGCGGCGAATTCAGAATTTGACCTCGGAGATCGATTCGTTGGAACGCGAAGAAGTTACGGGAGCAGAACACGGTGAAAGGCTGACCGATCTGAAAGCAAAACGCACCGAAACGGAAGAGCGACTCGGCGTTTTGAATGATCAATGGACAAAAGAAAAAGATCTTACAGAGAAGATCAAAACCCTTCGCTCAAAACTCGAAATGACTCGCGTCGATGCGATGCTTCCAAACGCTGAAGCCGCCGAAGCTCCGGCAGAAGGCTCAGATAATGCCGAACCGGTTGCCGGAGAATCAGCAACCGCAGCCGCGACGGCTTCGGAACCGGTCGATACCGAATTTCTAAAAGGCGAGTTGAAAAAATTCACCGCCGAACTTAAAGAACTTCAAGGTGAAAATCCGCTGATGCAGCCGGTAGTAAACGGCCAATCGGTCGCCGAGATCATTTCCGGTTGGACCGGAATCCCGATCGGGAAAATGGTCGCGGATGAGATCAATGCGGTGTTGAATCTACATGAAACGCTTCGCCAACGTGTGCTTGGACAGGACCACGCGCTCGAATCTATCTCGCAACGTATCCGTACATCGCGTGCCGGTTTGACCGACCCTAAACGTCCGATAGGTGTTTTTCTGCTGGTCGGAACAAGCGGCGTCGGTAAAACCGAAACGGCTTTGGCTCTGGCCGAATCACTTTATGGCGGCGAACGTAATTTGATATCGATCAATATGAGCGAGTATCAAGAATCGCATACCGTGTCGAGCCTTAAAGGATCGCCTCCGGGATACGTTGGCTATGGCGAAGGCGGTGTTTTGACCGAAGCTGTAAGACGCAAGCCTTATTCTGTTGTGCTGCTTGACGAAGTCGAGAAAGCCCATCCTGACGTGATGGAATTGTTCTTCCAGGTTTTTGATAAGGGTGTCCTCGAAGACGGCGAAGGCCGCGAGATCGATTTTAAGAATTGTATAATTCTTTTGACATCAAATGTCGGAACCGACACGATAATGAAGCTGTGTGCCGATCCGGATACGATACCGAGTCCCGAAGGGTTGGTAGAGGCTGTTAAACCCGAGCTGGTCAAAGCATTCAAACCCGCTTTGCTCGGCCGAATGGTGACGGTTCCCTATTACCCGATCTCCGATGACATTTTACGGCTTATCATCAATCTACAACTTGGTAAGATCAAAGATCGCATTTTTGACAATCATGGAGCACAATTCACCTTCGAGGATTCCGTGATAAATACCGTTGCTGAACGCTGCACCGATGTTGATAGCGGCGCACGAAACGTATATAACATTCTCACCGGAACACTTTTGCCGGAAATGAGCGGCGAGGTTCTATCGAGAATGGCTGCGGGAGAAGGTATCAAGTCTGTAAATGTATCGGTAGATGATTCGGGCAACTTTGCTTATAGTTTTGCATGATCAGCGACTGATTTCGACAAAATAATAGAAATGGTGTGGTGCCAAAACGGTAATTTGGCTCTGCACCAATTTCTCATTTGATGGATGCGTCTAAGCCGAAAAGTCGTATCATCCGGAAACCCGCAAAAATTCGTGATATTTTCGTCTAATTAACGTTCGGACTTCGAGGAACAGAGATACGATATGGCAACAACTCAAAAGGGACGTTTATTATATTTGACATCGCCGCTTGGCGAGGACTATTTGCTCATCAACAAGGTTACAGGCACCGAAGGCCTTTCACAGCTTTATCGGTATGAGCTGGAAGTACTGCACGAGGAGAACGAAGAAAGCTATAGGCCGACACCGATCGACCCTAAAAGCATTCTGGGAAAACCGTTGAATGTTATGTCCCATCAAGATGATGGAGGCGAAAGGTTCTTTAACGGTTTGTGCGTAGAATTCAAACAAGGTAAACGTGATCCGCGGTTTTCTTTTTATAGAGCCGTGATCGTTCCCGATGTTTGGATGCTGACGAAAACAACTCAGAGCCGGATCTTTCAAAATAAATCTGTGCCTGATGTGCTTCGAGTGGTCTTAGAAGGTTTCAAGGTGGATTTTGAGATCAACGGGACCTTTGAGCCAAGGAATTATATCGTTCAGTATCGCGAAACTGATTGGGATTTCGCATCACGATTGATGGAAGAAGAAGGTATTTTTTACTACTTCGAACATACTGCCGATGAAAATCGTCTGATCGTTGCAAACACTCCGCAATCACATCGGATCTGCCCTAGCAAAGAAGAACTTCCATATTTGGTAGATATCTCGGAACTTGGTGAAGAATGGGTCGGCGGTCTACATGAATGGCTTTTCGAGAGCAAACTCCAAACAGGAAAGCTAGAACTTCGTGATTACAATTTCGAGCTGCAGGACAACACCCTGCAGGCTGTGCAAACGAGCCGCTTTACCGGATTGCCGAATCAGGACATGGAAATGTATGACCTTCCCGGCGGCTACGCAAAGCGTTTTGACGGTATAGACGTTTCAGGCGGCGAGCAGGCTTCAAATCTGCAAAAAATATTCCCGGACCGTGAACGAACGGCACGTATTCGCCAAGAACAGATGGATATCGGATATCGTACGGTTTCGACTTATTCGGATTCGGCGGCACTGATTGCCGGCTACAGGTTTAAGCTAACGACCCATCCGATGCCGTCGAATAATATTTTTCATGTTGTTGTTCAAGCGGAGGTTCTCGCTCAGCAAGCTCCGGGATACGTTACGGATGATGATGTGCCGGATGCTTATCGCATTGACTTTACGTGTATGCCGCATGGTCAAGGACATGCACCGTATAGGCCGCAACAAACTACAGCAAAACCGATCGTCGCCGGTAGCCAAACCGGCATCGTGGTCGGACCTTCGGGCGAAGAGATCTTTCCGGACAAATACGGTCGCGTAAAAGTACATTTTCACTGGGATCGAAATTCGAAATTTGACCCCGAAGCATCTTGCTGGCTGCGTGTCGCGACAAATATCGCCGGAAATAAGTGGGGAACTATGTTTATTCCGCGCGTTGGCCAGGAAGTCATTGTCGATTTTCTTGACGGCGATCCGGATCGCCCGATAATTACAGGTTCCGTTTATAATCCAAAGACGATGCCGCATTATGAATTGCCGAAATTCAAAACGCTGACATATATAAAAACGCGTACCAGCCCGGATGACGGCAAAGGCTATAACGAGCTTCGTTTTGAAGACAAAGCCAATAAGGAACAGGTATTCATTCGTTCGCAAAAGCGGATGGACGTCCGCGTCCGCGGTTCGCTCTACGAAACCTGCGGCGGCAGCCGTCATGAGGTCATCGGCCTGAAAGAAGAAAATCAGCCCGGTGGAAATCTAGCGATAACCGTTGCCGGAAATTATGATCTTCACGTAAAAGAAAGCCATTTTATCGGCATTGATGGCAAACTTAACGAAGCAGTCAAAGGCGAGGTTGTTGAAGATTACCAGTCCAGCCTAGCCACTATGGTCAAAAGCTCGGCCGAGTTGAACGCCAGTAGCATTACCCTTGAAGCGAAGACGCAGATCACTCTCAAGGTTGGCGGAAACTTCATAATGATCGGTCCTTCAGGGGTTACTATTGTCGGTACGATGACGATGATCAATTCCGGCGGTTCCGCAATGGGAACAAATAACGCGAGCATCGAAGATCCGCTAGATGCGGAAACATCGGATACCGGCGAACCGGGTTATTTAGATAAACCGCGAAGCGGCGGCGGTGGCGGCAGAAGGCGTCGTACGCTTCCGGGACAGCACTATGTTTCCCCACCGCGTCCAGGCGAAGATCCGCGAATGACGGCTATCAGAAACACTCTCGCCGATTCTGCAAAGGGACGGCAGGCTCTTGAGATCTATGATCAAAATGGGATCGAACCTACATTCCGGCCTGGTGAGGGATCGACGTATGATTCAACCAACAATACGGTCAATTTGGATCCGACCGAGAACAGTACGACCTCCGCACTGACTTTCGTTCACGAAATGCAGCACGGCCAAGAGGCCAACGAAGGAACATCCGGCGATATCGATAACATGGGCCGTGATGAATATGTGGACGAGATGCTTCAGGAAGAAGTTGACGGAACGGTTCGTAGCATCGAAGCGAGAAACGAATTAGCCGAAAATGGAACGGATGTTTCAGGTGCTCACTTCCCGCTTGAAAATGAATATCAAACGGCACATGACCAAGCTGTTGCAGACGCCCGTGCCGCCGATCCGAATATAAGTGATGCCGACGCCGAAGCGGCCGGTAGAGCCGCCGGACGCCAGCGTGTGCAGGACGGATTTGATAATGGAGAGGTCGTAACCTCCAATACGAATGACCCTTATCGCGATTACTATGGAAATTCTTGGGACGGACATCACCCGGGACCATAAAGATATAATATGAGGGAATATGATCAGATCAGTTTTGATATTAACCGCGGTTTTTGCATTACAGACAAACTGTGAAAAGCCGGTCGAAAAAAAACAGGTACCGGCAAATAATAATTCCACGGCCGTTAAGATACAGCCGAATGAAACAGCGGATCAGGAGAAATCTAACGTGAGTGACGAAAAAGAACTATTAGCGAAACGCTTTGAGCAAAACGATCCGGATACCGCCGCGCTGATACGGGCACCCGAATCGACGATCGAACGGATCTCAACACCATTTCTTAAAAATGGCCGGATCTACAAGATCTCAAAATTCGCCCCGACACGACCGATCAACTTATTTGTCGGCTTGGACGACAAAGATTTTGCCGTTAAATTGAATGCGAACGAGTCGGGATACTTTGAACTCGCTGACAGGGCCGGTTTAAATATGACTAATGCTGAAAGCCGTATCGAGTATGTTTTAGTTTTTCTTAAAACAGTCGTGAAAAAAAACCGTCGTTTAGAGGTTCTCGACAGTATTAGCCAGATCAAAGAAAGGCCAAATTTGGACGCTGAAAAACAAAAGGAATTCCAAGCATTTATCAAGCAATTCGAATCTATTGTGAAACCGCCCAAGAGCATCGATGGCGGCATTGTCGAATTATACGCTGTTAAGGGTCAGGATCTGGTAAAAATGTCGGCCGCCGTTTCCGTCGGAGGAAAGATCGAGATCAAAGAAACGGTTCTGGAAAAAGATCTTTTGATTCCGTACGCAATGTAAATTAGGAGTAAATATGCCGCCAGCAGCAAGAGTAACAGATAACGTAGTTCATCCGCTTCCGCCGGTTTTAGGCATCGGTCCCGGAAGCCCAAACGTAATTGTCGGATTTTTGCCGCAGTGGAGAGGAATTCCTCTTGCCGCAGTTGCCGCTTTACAGTCGGCGAAAGCTTCGGCCGATCTCGCGATACAGACAGCGGAAGCAGCTACCGTAGCTGCGTCCGGAACACCCGGAGCCCCGGCCGCAAAAGTTGCCGAAGAAGCCACGAAAGCCGCCGCTCTGGCTTCAATGTCGAGCGCTATTTCAGCCGCATCCGCCGGAGCCGATATTCATACCTGCACGACGCCGCTACCGGTTCCTCCACATGGGCCGGGTGTAGTGATAACAGGTTCTGCAACTGTAATGGTGAATAATTTGCCGGCAGCACGGATGGGCGACACGATCCTCGAAGCGATAGGCCCGCCAAATAAGATAGTTAAAGGTCAAATGAATGTATTGATAGGTGGATAAGAGCTGGATCAGTCTTTGGGGAAGCTCTGCCAAAATTTTTCTAATTCCTTACTACCATTCCCTTTATCGTCTAAAAAATCCTTGCTCTTTTTGCTGCCCGACGGTTTCATGGCAAAGTAGCCGTAAATTAAGGTAATATCGTTCCATTCACGTTCATAGATAGCGATCTGAACTTCCTTTTTCTCAGTTTGTGTCAGATTTAGACTCGCACTATTCTCACGATCACCTTGATGAACCGGGATTTTCGCAGTAGACCAATTGAAAGTATTAGTTCCGTTTCCCTCATCATGAATAAACATGCCCGTCAGCCCGTTCAACGCACGCAATTTTAAGGTCTCGATCGACTCGCCCTCGTTTGGATATGTGATAAAGATCCCGGCAGGCCTATTTAGATCAAGCATCAGCAATCCTTTGAATCCAGCAAGAGGAGCGCTATGAAGACCATCTGGAACCTTAAAAGTAATTCCTTCACCAGCGTTCCTTTTAGCTTCCCCTTCGGTTTCGTAGGACTTTTGGGCTATAACTGAAAAGCAATTGCCAAGTAAGAATGTCAAAATCAACAAATGTAAACTAATAGATCTCTTCATAATACTCCGCTAAGGCCGTGTCATTTTTTCCGGCTTTACCAATTCATCAAATTCCTCGCCCGTCAAAAGATTCAGCTCGATCGCCGATTCACGCAGCGTGCTTCCTTTCTTGTGAGCATTTTTCGCACATTTGGCGGCATTGTCATAGCCGATATGCTGATTCAACGCAGTTACGAGCATCAGAGAGTCGCCGACATATTTCGCGATCTGCTCACGATTCAGCTCAATTCCGGCGATACAGTAATCGACAAACCCGTGGCACGCATCGTGGATCAGCCTTACAGAATGCAGAAAGTTATGGATCATCACGGGCTTGAAAACATTAAGCTCAAAATTGCCCTGGGAACCTGCAAATCCAATAGCCGCGTCGTTGCCGAAAACCTGCACAGCAACCATAGTCATCGCTTCGCTTTGGGTCGGGTTTACCTTTCCCGGCATGATCGAACTTCCGGGCTCGTTTTCCGGCAGCGTGATCTCACCGATCCCGCAACGCGGCCCTGAAGCCAGCCAGCGAATATCGTTCGCGATCTTCATCAAACTTCCCGCAAGGGTTTTCAATCCGCCAGATGCAAATACTATCTCATCGTGAGCCGAAAGTGCTGCAAATTTATCCGGATGCGATCTGAACGGCAAGCCGGTCAGGTTAGCTATCTCAGCAGCGGCACGTTCGGCAAATTCCGGATGCGCATTCAGGCCGGTTCCAACCGCGGTACCGCCGATCGCCAGATCCATCAATCCGGGCAATACAAGCTTTAGCCGTTCAATGTCACGTTCGATCAAGCTGCGCCAGCCGCCAAATTCCTGCCCAACTGTAAGCGGTGTTGCGTCCTGAAGATGTGTTCGCCCGATCTTCACAACGTCGCCAAATTCTTTCGCTTTCGCATCTATAGCATCGCGAACTTTAGCAAGCTCAGCGATCAAAGCCGTGATCCGTTCGGCTGCTGCGATGTACATCGCGGTCGGGAAAGTATCGTTTGAAGATTGTGATTTGTTCACATCATCATTTGGATGGATCGGCGATTTCGATCCCATTTCGCCGCCGGCGATCTCGATCGCTCGGTTTGAAATGACCTCGTTGGCGTTCATATTCGTCTGCGTTCCCGAACCTGTCTGCCAAATTCGCAAAGGAAAGTGAGCGTCCAGTTTGCCATCGATAACTTCGTCTGCTGCCTGAATGATCAGCTTTAATTTGTCATCCGGCAGCTTGCCGAGTTCGTTATTTACCGTCGCCGCGGCCTTTTTGAGTATTCCTAGGGCACGGATCAGTTCGCGCGGCATCACGTCATTTCCGATATTAAAATGCTTCAGCGAACGCTGTGTCTGAGCGCCCCAATATGCTTCCGAACTAACCGCGATCTCGCCCATCGAATCAGTCTCGATTCGAGTATTTCCTTCAATATTTTTGTTTTCTGACATTTTGTATTCTAGCTTCGAGGATCAACTACTGATTTTAGCCCAATTCAGGAAAGCGGCAAAACATCACTCTGCGAGAAGAAGTTTTGTATCTGAGCGAAGTGTGGATTCAAGAACGATTCCAGTGTATCTTTTCGCCAAACGGCCGGTCTTGTCGTAAAGCATTGTTGTCGGCAACGGGAAACCTTGTGCGTCTGGAACGGCGTCGTAATTCGGCAAAGCGATCGGATAATTGATCGAATAATCTTTAATGAAAGGCGGAACGACCGACGTGTCCTCGTCCATCGTAACGCCGATCATTTCTACATCATCGTGATTGAATTCATTTGCAAATCTCACAAGCCCCGGCATTTCGACGCGGCACGGCCCGCACCATGTCGCCCAATAATTTACAACGACAACTTTGCCGCGTTGATCCGATATATTCCATTCGTCGCCGGATAAAGTTTTAAGTTGAAAGTTTACTGCTGCCGGCCGTTTTGCTGCGGGAGTTACGCCGAATTGCCACCATGATTCCGGTGCAAGAAAGAATAATATCGCCGCGATGATCGCCGCATAACCAAGCCAAGTTAGTGCCTTTTTAACCATTGATAGCCTATTGCTCCATCGGCAGTTTAGCGTCACTCCAGGCCGATGTTCCGCCAGTTATGTTATATACCTTTTTAAAGCCGTTTTGTTCCAACATCTCCGCCGCCTTTTGCGAACGCCGCCCAGTTTGACAGATAACATAAACCGGCTCGTTGGTGTTTAGTTTTGCAAGGCTTTCCTTGAAATTATCAAGCGGCATATTGACAGCATTTTTGGCATGCCCGCCGGCATATTCTTCAGCAGTGCGGACATCGACGAACTGAATTTTTGGGTCCGCGAGTGCGGTCTCAGCCTGCTCCGGAGCGACCTGATTTATTGCGGAAGCCGTTTCTGTTTCCGCTTTCGGTGGATCAATGGCCGTTTTCTGAGTTGAGCAGGACGCGGTCGCAAAAGTTGCGGCTAAGATCAATATGACGAAAATTTTCATAACAACTTAATATTACTCGAAAACGGTCCGAAAAAGAATCTTGACACGATTCGCACCAAACCCTTAGGATATCTCTGGCACTTTTGTGCATTCCTTACCCGCCCAATGGAATACTTAAAACATATTTTCAAATTGTATTTCAGTCCGGCTTCCGCAATGAGCGATATTATGGACAGCGGCAGCTGGCTGTTTGCGGCAGTTGCGGTTTTGATCGTTTCGTTCGGATTTTTTGCGACCATTAATACAAAGCTCGATGTCTCGTACCATGTTCCGACGCTCGGGGAATTTTACCAACCTTATTATGACGACGACGTTGATCCAAGGCAGGAAAGAGCCCGTTATGATCGAGCCGTGGCCGATTATAATGCCGCCCTGGCCGAGCATAAGACCGTTCCGCTTATCGGCGATCGCTTTTTCTATTTCTTCTCGTTCGATGCGGTAAAGTTCTTCGAACCTCTTCTGCTGCTTTCCATTTTTTACGTGCCGGCCGCGGTTCTCTTAATGTGTCTCTTCGGTGGTATCGGAAGTTTCGGTTTGGTTTTTAGGCGCGATTACGGAACCATCTCAGTCTGCACGCTTTCAGCTTGGGCGGCCGCCCACTTGCCGTTTGCCATCATCGGCCTTTTGCTTTATTCACAGACCGTTGATCCGCAAATTTATCTTGGTCTATGGGCGGCAAGCAGTTTGTTGTTCGGCGTGTTTATGGTGTTTGCTTTGCGAACGGTGTTTGGTGCCAATTTCGGAACAGCGACCTTGACTGTCTGTTTCGCATGGCTTTCGCTGAGCCTCGGAATGTATCTTTTTCAGTATGTTTCGCCATGGCTTTTGTCTCCGTTTTTACTTTTCTACGCCTTTATATATCTTGGCGGTTTTCTGGGCGGCGAAGTCCGCGGATTCGGGAATGCTTTTCGCCAAAAGCAGAATTTTAAGCGTTTTCTGAACAACGCGACCGTCAATCCGAAAGATGCCGACGCACACGTTCAACTCGGTTTGATCTATATGCAGCGACGGCAGGAATCAAAGGCGATCGAGCATTTCAACAAGGCAATTGAGATCGACAAACACGAGATCGATGCTAATTACGAGCTCGGCAAGATCGCACGAGCAAAAGGCGAATTGCAAACCGCACTCGACCATTTCTCGATCGTCGTCGAACAGAACGACAAACATGCATTGAGCGAAGTTTGGCGAGAGATCGGAGCAACATACCTCGCCGGAAATATGCTTACAGAAGCTCGTGATGCTCTTGAAAAATTTGTCGAGCGTCGTTCCGTTGAGGTTGAAGGACTTTACTACCTAGGCAAAGTTTACAAGGCTCAGGGCGAGCCTGATAAGGCGCGTGAAATGTTCGAGGAAGCAATACTATCGGCGAAAACCTCACCCGATTTTCGCCGTAGAAATACAAAACAATGGAGCAGGTTGGCTCAAAAAGAGATCTAACCGATCTTCATTTTGTCGCACACGCCGCTTCTGACGCCTCGGTTTCCAACCCCGCCTTTATCCAAGCCGCAGTTCCACCGGTCACATTGTAGATCGTCTTGAAACCGGCATTTTCTAAAATGCTCGTTCCAATACTTGATCGATAACCGCCTTGGCAGATAACGTATGTCGGAGCGGTCGGATCAAGGCGCTCAAAATCGGTCGAAAGTTTACCCAGCGGTATATTTAGCGTTCTGGCCGCATGTCCCGCGTTGTGCTCTCCAACATTACGCACATCTACGAACTGAATATGTTTCTCAGTCTTGGTAAGTTCCGAGACTTCTTCAACCGAAACTTGTTCGACCTTGTTCTTCGTATCCTTGTAAGCGTCTATGAGTATAAAGCCGGTCACATTTTCGTGACCAACACGAGCCAAACGCATAACCGCCTCGTTCACCTGTTCCTGATTTTCGGCTGCGACGGCGATCGCAGTTCCAATAGGAACGAGTGTTCCCGCCCACGTCGCAAATTGGCCCCCGAGTCCAATATTCACCGAATTAGGAACATGTCCGGCTCCGTATTCGGAATTTGTGCGGACATCTAAAACAATCCCGTCAAACTTATTGATCTGGTCAGTCGTCAGTTCTTTCGGTTCCGGCGAGATCACTCAGCGAAGCGGAACCCTCAAGATTTTTCGCGGCACTCTTTGGAAAATACGCCGGAACTGGCGGCTGATCGGCGGCGACAAGTTTTATGAACTCTTCCTTGGTCATTGGCTGCAGTGCATAATTAAATTGGCGCTGATTGCCAAGAGTTGACCATGTTTCTTTAGACAACGACTTACCACAAAGCGAACCCGCACCGTGGGCCGGATAGATTTCCGTCTCATCAGGCAACGGCAAAATTTTCTCGTGCAGGGAATCATAAAGCATGGAACCCATCTGTTCGGCCGTAAATCCTTTCGAACCGATCAGATCGGGTCTGCCGACATCTCCGATAAAAAGTGTGTCTCCGGTAAAAAGTTTGTCCGGTTCGCCTTTTGTTCCCGATGCGAGGATGGTGATCCCTTCGGGCGTATGGCCCGGGGTTTCCAAGAATTTTAGATTAATGTCACCGACCAATAATTCATCTCCGTCTTTAACTTTATGTGTCGGAAATTTTGTCTCAGCTCGCTGGCCGTAAATGATCTCGGCACCGGTTTTCGCAGCTAACTCGACGTGTCCGCTGACAAAATCCGCATGCGAATGCGTTTCGATAACGTACTTGATCTTTTGTCCATTTGCTTCTGCTTCGTCAATATACTGCTGAACGTCACGCTGCGGATCGATAATAGCCGCTTCGCCGTTCGAACCTAGATAGTAAGATGCATGGGATAGACAACCTAAATAAAACTGCTTGAAATTCATTCTTTTTACTCCTTCAGACCGGCGATCCTTAGAACAAGATCGCATAATTCTTTACTATTAAGATAGTTCCAACTCCTAAAACCAGCAAAGCAAAAAGACGCTGTAAATATCTTGCGTCAATCTTTTGAGACAACATTGTGCCTGCCGTTGCTCCACCAACTGCGAGAGCAAGAACTAGGATCGTGAGATACCAGTTGTAGTCATTTTGACCAAGATGTCCTATTAAGCCGGCGACACAGTTGAGAAAGATCACAAAAAGCGATGTGCCGATCGCGTTCTTCATTTTCAAACCACCAAAGAAGACTAATGCGGGAACGATCAAGAAGCCGCCACCCACACCCAAAAACCCCGTTAAGACCCCAACGCCGAATCCTGCCAAAACAGCCTGGATCGGATGTCGGCCGCGCGTAGTATCGTCATTCCCGGTTTTCTTCCGCCACAACATTGAAACAGCAACAACAAACATGAGAACCCCAAATGTAAGTAGAAGCATGGTCGGCGAAACAAGCTTTGTCAGCGGTGAGCCAATTAGTGCTCCAACGATCCCTGCCCCACCAAAAATAATGCCGCTTGATAGATCCACATTATCTTTTCGATAGTGTAGATAGGTACCAAAGAGACTAGTCGCTCCAACGATCGCCAGTGACATCGCGACCGCCTGATGGGGCCCAACGCCCAGAAAATAAACCAATATCGGTACTGTCAAGATCGAGCCGCCGCCACCGATCAGTCCGAGCGAAACGCCGATCAAAGCGCTCAATATTAATCCAATAATGAATAAAGATGTCATAATTTTATGACCTTAGGCAGGCTGCCGGCTGCTTGTTCCACGGCATTTTAGCCAAAACTAACCCCATTCCGCAGGTATCGGTAAGAGCCGAAAACACCAGCCCGGCCCCCACAAAGGCAGAAATGAGAAGCAAGTATGGGCTAACAAAGAAACCCAGTAGAATACCGAATAAGACAAAACTCCCCGCCGCGAATCTCACCTGCCTTTCCAGCGACCAAACCTTTGATTCACCTTTTACAACGGGAAGATCCGCACCGGCCCAAGCCTGCATTCCACCTTGAACAACATGTATGTCAGTAAAACCCTTTTTTACAAGCTTTTCTGCTGCTTGTTTGGCCCGGTTTCCCGAACGGCACATTAAATAAACCGGTTTCGAATGGTCTATTCCGTCAGCATGTTTTTCAAAACTTGAAAGCGGAACGAGCTTAGCCTCGGCGATCCGCTCGCTGTCAAACTCGGAGAATTCACGGACATCGATAACTTGGCATTCAACACCATCGTTGATTAACTCACTAATTTCATGAACCGTTGTTTCATTTATCATACTTGTATTTCTTTATCCTTCATATTATAATCTTACATGAATCAGCATATAACGATATAGTTATATTGTCAATATGAAAAACATAAATCATTTAAAAATGTCGAATGATGCTATCGAATTGGTTGCCGCGAGATTCAAGGTCTTGTCAGAACCACTCCGTTTGCAGATATTAAGAGGCCTTGAAGACGGAAGTTTAGGGGTTACCGAGCTTGCAGATGCCGTTGGCTCAACGCAACCAAATGTAAGTAAGCATCTGAAAATAATGCAGGATTCCGGAATCATTTCACGGAAGCAAGAAGGTAACAAGGTCTATTATTCTATTGCCGATCCTTCCATTTTTGAGCTATGTGAGCTCGTATGCGGAAGCCTAAAAGAGAAGCTAAGTGAACGAGTTGCTTCATTCAGCTAGCCTCTTATATTCGATCACAAACCGGCGTTTCGATTCTTCTTCATTCTCATCGAATACTTCCTCGAAATGTACCTTTTGTAACTCATTCGATTCAAATCGTGACAGATCGTCGGGCGACAATGCCCACGGAAGATCGCCGACCTCCTCGCCATTGTCTCGACCGCGGGTTACAACTATAAGCCCACCGTTTTTTCCTACAAAGGCCGATATCGCGTCGATCACCTCGGGCCGCATCTCGAGCGGCAAAGGCTGAATTGTATAAACCTCAACGACGAGATCGAATTTGCCGAGCCATTCCGGATCGGGCTTGAATAGATCCATTACCTCGAATCGTATGTCGGTTTCCTTATGAAGTTTACGTGCCCAATCGATCGCGGTTGGTGAGATGTCGAAAGCCGAAACGCGAAAACCGAGATCGTAAAGAAACCGCGCATCATCGCCTAAACCACAACCAACGACCAAAGCGGTTTTGCCTTCACCGCGAAGTTCGATCTTTTCCGCGTAATCAGCAAGAAAACGATTCGGCTCCAGATCGGCCCATGGAATATTTTCAGTGTTTCCCGCAGCTTCGGAATAAAGAACATCAAACCAACCGACCGCATCGTTCTGCTCGGCAAATTCCGCAGCGATCTCTTTCGTCCGTTCGCGGGCTTTTTCTTTTATTTCTTCCGGCGTTTTCATTAGTAAGGAACCTCTACATCGGTGGGCGCACCGGCTTCTTTCCATGCTCTCCAGCCGCCGGCCAGCGAATATACATTTTTATAACCCATTTTCTGAAGGTTATCCGCCGCGAGAGCCGAGCGATAGCCGCCGCCGCAGTACAAGATCAGCTCAGTATCTTTGTCCGAAACTTTCTCAACGATGTCGCGCTCTAAAACGCCGCGGCCGATGTGTTCCGCTCCGCGTGCATGATGATCCCATTCGCTGTCTTCGCGAACATCGATAAGCTTCGCTCCGGATTCCATGTGTTTCAAAGCATTCTCAACATCTATCTCTTTTATACGGGTTTTCGCCTCATCAACGATGGCTTCAAATTCGCTTGAATGTTTCATATCGTCTAAGAATATCGCATCTAAATTGGCTGAACTAGCTTGAACGCGATGAAATCCATATAATACAGTTAAAGTTTTGAAAATTTTATAATAAAAGAGGATAAGGCATTGGCAGAACAATTTGACGTAACTATTATCGGCTCAGGTCCGGGCGGCTATGTTGCGGCGGTTCGCGGGGCACAGATCGGATTAAAAGTAGCTATCATCGAAAAAGAAAAGGACGCGAAACTCGGCGGAACGTGCGGTCTTCGCGGCTGTATTCCGACGAAAGCCTTATTGAATGCGGCACATCTTTACCAAAAAGCCGGACATTTCGAAGACTTTGGGTTGAAAGTCAAAGGTCTCGAGTTACGATTGGACGGGTGTTCAAAAATATAAATCGGACATTGTTGATAAAAATGCGGCCGGCGTGTCTTATTTGATGAAGAAAAACAAAGTCACTGTGTTCAATGGCTTTGGTAAAATCTTGGGCAAAGGCAAAGTCGAAGTCGATCTGGCGAACGGCAAAAAAGGAAACGATCGATACAAAAAATATCATCATCGCTACAGGTTCGGTCGTCAAGTCCGATTCCGGGTTTTGAAACTGACGGCAAACAGGTTGTAAATTCCGATCATATTCTTGAGTTAACAAAAGTTCCGAAATCGATGGTCGTCATGGGTTCCGGTGCCGTCGGCGTTGAATTTGCGAGCGTTTATGCACGCTTCGGCTGCGACACGACCGTGGTCGAATTGATGGACCGAATCGTTCCGATCGAAGATGCAGAAGTTTCCAAAGAGCTTGAGCGGTCATTCAAAAAACAAGGCATCAAATGCGATAACCGGCATAAAGCTCGACACGCTGAAAAAAATGAAAAAGGGCAGTCAAAGTTTCGGGCAAAGATGCCAAAGGCAAAGATGTTGCGTTCGAAGCCGAAATGGTTCTCGTCGCCATCGGGCAGAATGCCGTATTTGGAAAATCTCGGTCTCGAAAATACAAAGGTCAAAGTTATCCGAACGCGGCACGGTTGATGTCAATGAATTTTGCGAAACCGCCGAACCGAACATCTATGCGATCGGCGACGTCATCGCGACGCCTTGGCTCGCGCATCTTGCTTCGAAAGAAGGCATTTTGGTCGTCGAAAAGATCGCCGGCAAAAAGGTCGAACCGATCAAATTGAATCTGGTCCCAAACTGCACATATTGCGATCCGGAAGTCGCCAGCGTCGGCATGACCGAAGCAAAAGCAAAAGAAGCAGGCTACGACGTAAAAGTCGGCAAATTCCCGTTCTCGGCTTCGGGAAAAGCGCGCATTTTGGGCGAAACCGACGGCTTTATCAAGATCGTCGCCGAGAAAAAATACGACGAAGTTCTCGGCGTTCACATCATCGGACCGCACGCGACCGAACTGCTCGCCGAAGCCTGTGTCGCCATGGCTCTCGAAACGACTGCGGACGAACTCGGCCGCATAATCCACGCTCACCCGACAGTTTCCGAAGCCGTCATGGAAGCCGCCGAAGGCGTTCACGATCTGACGATTCATATGTAATCGAACCGGCCGGACCATTTTGGAAATTAAGAACGAGAGCTGATTCCATGCTCTCGTTTTTTTGTTATAATTAGCGTTTTTATGACAAACCATCAAACCTCTTATCCGCGAAGTAAGATAAAGATACTTCTGCTCGAAAATATCTCGGACGCCGCAGTTGATGAATTGAAGGCGGCGGGTTATTCCGACATTCAAAAGATCGGCGGAGCTCTCAGCGAAACCGAACTGATCGAAGCCGTCAAAGGCGTGCACCTTATCGGCATTCGTTCGAAGACACAGATCACAAAGAATGTGATCGAAGCGGCGGATAAGCTTCTTGCGATCGGCTGCTTTTGCATCGGGGTTAATCAGGTCGATCTGGCGGCGGCGACCGAAAATGGCATCGCGGTTTTTAATGCCCCTTATTCTAATACGCGTTCTGTTGCCGAATTGGTCATCGGTTTGTCCGTCATGCTTATCAGAAAGATCGCGGATAAGAATTCGGCGGCACATCGCGGCGAATGGCTTAAAGACGCGAAAGGAAGTTTCGAGCTTCGCGGCAAAACGCTCGGCATTATCGGGTATGGCAACATCGGTTCGCAGGTTTCGATCATGGCCGAAGCGATGGGCATGCACGTCATTTATTATGACGTCCGCGACCAAACTGCCTCATGGCAATGCCAAGCAGATCCGCGAACTTGAAAGAGCTGCTTTCGCAATCCGACATCGTTACGCTTCATGTTCCTTCTGATGCGACGCACGCGGAATATGATCGATGCGGAAACGCCGGCATGCCAAAAGGACAGCATTCTTATTAACTACAGCCGCGGTGATGTTGTTGATCTCGACGCTTCGAAAGAAATATCGAACAACGGAAAGATCAGCCGGAGCCGCTATCGATGTTTTTCCGGAAGAACCTGAAAAAAACGGCGACACATTTGAACGTTCTGCAAAATCTGCCGAACGTCATCTTGACTCCGCACATCGGCGGTTCGACCGAGGAAGCCCAGGCAAACATCGGCCTCGACGTAACATCAAAGCTTATCAAATATCTCGATCTCGGCACCAGCGAAGGCTCTCACACCGTTCCGCCCGTAAACCTTCCGCCGCAGGCAGGCACGCACCGCATACTGCATATTCACCAAAATATTCCAGGCGTTCTCGGCGAAATAAACTCACGGCTTTCAGCAAGCGACATCAATATCGTCGGCCAATATCTGAAAACGAACGACACGATCGGCTATGTGATCCTTGATGTCGAAAGCGGAATTTCAAGTGAAGCTTTCGACCTGCTAAAAGACGTGAACGGAACCGTCCGTGCGAGACTGGTTTATTGATATGCAGAAGCCTGACCGTTAGGAAGGGCTTAGCACTGAATATTTGATTTATGAAATACCTCCTTTTATTATTCACCATTACCATCGCAGTCTCTCCGATCTTTGCTCAGTGGCAAAAGCAGAACGTTGATACGAAAGCGAGCTTTCGCGGACTTTCGGTCGTGGATGAGAACGTCGTTTGGGCCAGCGGAACCGGCGGCACTGTCATTCGAACCATCGATGCCGGCAAAAGCTGGAATGTCATCAAAGTTCCCGATGCCGACAAGCTCGATTTTCGCGACATCGAAGCTTTCGACGCAAACACTGCCTATATTCTCAGCATCGGAAACGGCGACAATTCGCGGATATATAAAACCATCGACGGTGGAAAAACTTGGCAGCTGCAGTTCAAAAACACGAATGAAAAGGCATTCTTCGATGCCATCGCTTGTTGGGACAAAGACAACTGCATGGCGATGTCCGATCCGGTAGATGGCAAGTTTTTATTGATCAAAACCGAAAATGGCGGTGCTGATTGGAAACCGCTCGGCACCGACAAAATGGCTGCGGTCAAAACCGGTGAAGCTGCTTTTGCGGCAAGCGGAACGTTACTTGATCACGAAGGGAAAACCGGTGCTTTCTTATTTCAGGCGGAATGGACGCACGCGTTTTCGAACCGATGACCGCGGCAAAAGCTGGCTGACCGCCGAACCGCCTATAACAAAAGGCACCGCCGGCAGCGGCATTTTCTCCATCGCGATGTACGATGCCAAAAACGGCGTCATCGTCGGCGGCGATTACGAAAAACCGGCGATGACCCAAAACCTTTCCGCATTCACGACCGATGGCGGCAAAACCTGGAAAGCAAGTTCGGGTCTGAACGGCTATCGTTCCGGCGTCGCTTACGTCGATAAGAAAACTCTGATCGCCGTCGGCTCCAACGGTTCCGATATCTCCAAAGACGGCGGCCGAACATGGAAACCGCTCGACATTCTCAACTACAACGCCGTCGCCGCCAAAGGCAAACAGTCGATCTGGGCAGTCGGCCAAACGGACTTGTGATGCGCGGCAAGATCTGAAAGGATAAATGTCTGAAATTCGAACATTTTGTGTGATCTTGTTCACAGCTTGTCCAACGCTTGTCCAATGCGTGTCCAATGCTTGTCCAAGCCTTGTTCACACGTTCTATGAACACGCAAGTCGTTGATTATATTCATGTTTACAGTCGATCTGTTTCAAATTTCTGCCCAAAAATCATATAAAACTTTTTTGAAAACAAAATTGTGGCGAATTGCCACACAACAAGCTGAAATTTGTCGGTCCATGTGACGCAAAATTTTCAAAGACCAAAGACCAAACTAGGCAATAAATCATAACAGAAACTGTCGCATTTGTGCAACGCTTTTGCATAGACAGGCTAATACGTAACTTTTACCATAATTCCTTGAAATACGTTTTTGATTCGTTTAAATTCTTAATGACCAAGTGCTCGCTGAAATTCCCTAATTATGAATAAGTTAAAGTTTCTCAAACCCATTATTTTCCTCATCGCATTATTTGCTCTGTCAGGAAGCACAATATTCGCACAGGAAGTTAAAATATCGACGAAAGAAGAGATCAAAGCTTCTGTAGAAGCAGTTCCCTGCAAACAGGATGAGCGGCTTGATGGTGTGAAAAAGCTGTTTCTCGACGCGGGTGCAAAAGAAGACGCGATCAAAACAGAAGAATTCAAAAAGGGTAAGATCACAAATTTAGTCGTGATCAAAAAAGGAACGACTGACGAAACCGTTATTATCGGAGCTCATTACGACAGAACCTCTTCCGGATGCGGAGTCGTTGATAATTGGACAGGGCTTGTCGTTATGGCTCACATTTATAGATCGATGGCACCTATGGTGACAAAAAAGACCTATAAATTCGTAGCTTTTGACCAAGAAGAAATGGGTCTAAAAGGTTCGTCGCAAATGGTCAAGGCAATGACGCCGGAAGAATTGAAAAGCATTTGTTCGATGATAAATTTTGATAGTTTTGGCCAAGCGGCTCCGATGGCTTTACGCTCTGTCGCTTCCCCAAAAATGATCAAACTGGCTAGTGATATTGGAAAAGAAGGCGGCCTTAATTTTCAAGATGTTGAGATCCCTGGAGCAAGCGCAGATTCCGCATCCTTCATTGACAAAAAGATCCCTGCGATAACAATTAGTGGTTTAGCCGGAAATTGGCAGGAAATTCTGCACACCTCGAATGACAAGATCGGCGCCGTCAACATGGACAGTGTTTATCTTGGCTACCGATTCGGCCTTGTATTTACTGCAAAGGTCGAAGCAGCGGGTTGTAGCGATTTCCAATAGCAACGTCGATTCAAAACAACTTACCTTAAAATAAATTATTGAGATGTTTTTAGGAATGGTTTGCGGTTGATTTTTTCATCTGTTTCGGTAGTCTATCTATTCTGAGTAAATTTTAATTATCGCTCAAAATATATGAATTCGCCGAAACCCGCCCCGAAAAAGCCGTTGTCGTGTACAGCGGAAACTTCGTTGACCAAAGAGCAGCAGATCGAACTTTACCGTTTTTTGAAAATGACGCGGATGTTCGATGAAAAGACGGTTGCGATGAAGCGGCAGTCGAAATTGACGGGCGGTGTTTTCACGTCGCTTGGGCAGGAAGCGACGGCGGTCGGGACGGCGTTTGCTCTGGAGCCGCAGGATTTTATAGCACCGCTTATCCGCGATATCGGTGCGTGTTTTGTAAAAGGCATCGAACCGCGAACGATCTTTCTGCAATATCTCGGCCGCGGAAATGCACCGAGCCGTGCGACGGATGTTCAGTTTCATTTCGCCGATCTCGAAAAAGGCTTTGTGGGGCCGATCTCGCACTTGGGCGATATGATCCCGGTTATGACCGGAATTTTGCTGGCTTCCCGAATGAAAAAAGAAGACCGCGTTGCGGTAGCATACATCGGCGAAGGTGCGAGCTCGACCGGTGCTTTTCACGAAGGCGTAAATTTTGCCGCCGTTCAAAAACTGCCGCTGATCACCGTCATTGAAAACAACGGCTACGCATATTCGACACCAACCGCTGACCAAGCCGCTTGTTCCGCATTTATCGAAAAAGCCGCGGGCTATGGGATAAAAGGGCTTTCGGTTGACGGAAACGATGTGATCGCCTGTTACGAAACGATGAAAACGGCCGTCGAACATGCACGAAGCGGCAAAGGTTCGGTTCTGATCGAAGCCCACACATACCGCCGAAAAGGCCACGCCGAACACGACAATCAGTCTTACGTGCCCCAAGGCGAGATCGCCTGGTGGGCCGAACATAACGATCCGGTCACGCGCTGCGAGCTTTATCTGGCTGACGCAGGCATCTTAACCCCGGAGGAAATGGACAAGATCGCGTCTGAGATAAAATCCTTTCTCGATGCCGAAGCCGATTGGGCCGAATCGCAGCCGCCGCCGGAAGCCGTCTCCGCCGCATACGAAGTTTACGACAATTCCATCGTAAAACCCGCATTCAAGAAAAAGATCCTCGATTTATAAGCCGGTAATTTTTAAGTTATAATCAGCGAATGGCAAAACGCAGCGTACTGCTTTCCGAAGCATTTCAAGATTTTTTAGCGAATGAACAGGCAAGTTCAGTCATTCTGATACTTTGCACGATCGCGTCTCTCATCGTAGCCAATACTGCATTTGGGCCGGACTATATCGGTTTTTGGCACGGTCATATCGGGCCGCTGACGTTAGAGCTTTGGATCAATGACCTGCTGATGGCGATCTTCTTTTTGCTGATCGGGCTCGAGCTAAAACGCGAACTTTACGATGGTGAACTTTCGAGCGTCAAACGTGCGATGCTGCCGATCTTTGCCGCCCTCGGCGGAATTATTGCTCCGGCGGCGATCCATTTCGCTTTTAACCAAGGTACGTTCACACAAGCCGGTATCGGTATTCCGATGGCGACAGACATTGCGTTCGCTCTCGGTGCGATCTCGCTGCTGGGCAACCGCGTTCCGGCTTCACTGAAAGTTTTCCTCGTCGCACTCGCGGTAATGGACGACCTTGGTGCGATCATTGTTATCGCTATCTTTTACACGGCGGAACTTCATTTTGGATATTTGCTGGGTGCTTTTGCGATCATCGCATTTCTCGGAGTTTTGAATCGGCTTAAAGTTATGTCGATGGTGCCGTATCTGCTCCTTGGCGGCGTTGCGTGGTATTTGATGTTTCGCTCCGGTGTTCATGCGACGATCGCCGGAGTTCTGCTCGCTTTCACTATCCCGTTCAAACATTCGCAGCCGGGCAAAAAATCACCGTCGAGCGTTTTGGAAACGATGCTGCACAAACCGGTCGCGTTTCTGATCTTGCCGATATTCGCTCTCGCAAATACCGGAATTATTATTGATTCGGGCTGGTCAACCGAACTGCAAGAACCGAACAGTTTGGGTATTATGATCGGTCTGTTGGTAGGAAAACCGATCGGCATTACCTTAGCAAGTTTCACGGTCGTAACCGCCGGGATATGCCGGTTGCCGCTCGATCTGAATTGGAAACATATTTTCGGCGCAGGACTTTTAGGCGGCATCGGTTTTACTATGTCGATCTTTATTACTAATCTTGCATTTGCCGGCGATCTGCGGATGATCACCGAATCGAAGATGGCGATCCTGCTCGCTTCGGCTATTGCAGGCATTATCGGATTCACTTGGCTTCACTTTATGGGTGCACCGAATCCGGACGACACGAACCTGAATACGATGGATTTTGACGACGATTCGGACGATGAATAATATGAACCGCGGATTTACAAATGTCCCGTTCAAAACGGAAAGCGGATTGTCGTCGATCAACGGCATTGCAAAATTCTCGCCTGCGGGTATAGTTCTGGAATTTGAATCGAAGTTATTCGGGCTTTTGACCGATGGCGTAAAAGAGGTTCGTATCCCGGCGGCCGAGATACTCGATGTAAAATTCAAAAAAGGATTTATCAAGCGTTGGGCAAAGATCGAGATCAGAACAAAAACTTTTACAAAGCTCGCCGAACTTCCCAATAAGGACGGCAAGCTTACATTAAAACTCGCCGCGGACGATTGGGAACGCGGCCGCGATTCTGTTCAAACCTTACAGCAGCGCTTGACCGAAGTTCAGCATCAGTTGGAACAACCGGCGTCCCCTGTAAGCGAACTTTTCCGCGATGAGAACGATTTTGAAACAAAAGATCTGGAGTAAGTCTTTCTTAATTTGGAAAGCATTTTAAATGGCCACAAAAAATGATCAAGAGCCGAAAGCTCTTTCTATGATCGAAGCGATACGCGAAGGCATTTGGGAAGAAATGACCGCCGATCCTTCGGTTTTTGTTATTGGTGAAGACATCGGTGTTTACGGCGGTGCGTTCAAGCTGACCGAAGGATTTATTGATGAATTCGGCAGCGAGCGAATGATCGACACACCGATCTCCGAGGCGGCGATCGTCGGTGCCGCATGCGGTGCCGCGTTGATGGGAATGAAGCCGATAGCGGAATTTCAGTTCATCGATTTCGTTTCGTGCGGTTTCGATATGCTGACGAACTACGCGGCAAAATCTCGCTATCGCGGATGCGGCGGAATTGGTGCAGTGTTTCGCGGGCCGTGCGGCGGCGGAGTTCGCGGCGGGCCGTTCCATTCGCTGAACGCGGAATCATTTTTTATGAACACGGCCGGGATAAAGATGGTTGAACCATCGACGGCTTACGACGCAAAAGGTTTGATCAAAGCTGCGATCCGCGATCCGGATCCGGTTCTATTTTTTGAACATAAAAAGCTTTATCGGCTGCCGCGGCTTCGCGAAGTTTTGCCTGAAGATGACTACATCGTCGAGATCGGAAAGGCCCGCACCGTTCGCGAAGGCAAAGACCTATCGATAATCACATTCGGTGCTATGACGCTTCACGCGATCGATGCGGCGGCCGATCTAGAACGAACGGACGGCCTGAGTATCGAGATCCTAGATCTGCCGCACGCTTTCTCCGCTCGACAAACCGGCGATCCTAGAAACTGTTAAAAAAACGAACCGTGCGATGATCCTGCACGAAGCAAGTTTAACCGGCGGAATCGGCGGCGAAATATCCGCGATCATCGCCGAAGAAGCTTTCGAATGGCTCGATGCACCGGTCATCCGTGTCGCATCGATCGATTCGCCTGTTCCGTTCGCACCCGAGATGGAAGATTATTATCAGCCAAGCCTGGTAGAGATCATTGATGCAGCGAGAAAATTGGCGAGCTATTAAAAAGTAAGTGGAGGAACAAATGCCTAAATACGTTATTGAAAGAGAGATCAATGGTGTCGGCGATTCGACCGAAGAACAACTACGCGCCGTTTCGCAAACATCCTGTGCCGTCCTGAATGAGATGGGGCCGCAGATACAATGGATACAGAGCTTCGTCACGGGCGATAAGATCTATTGCATTTATATGGCACCGAATGAAGAGATGATACGGGAACACGCGGCAAGCGGCGGCTTTCCGGCGAACAAAATATCAGAGGTTAAAGCGGTCATCGATCCCACAACAGCTCAAGGATAATTAAAAAAGCTTCTTCAAGACGAAGAAGCTTTTCCTTTAAATTAGCTGAGATAACTACCTTCTCATAAAACTCGGCAATTTTATCTCATATTCTTTCGGCGGTTCGGCTCCCATAAGGTTCTTGACAAAATAATCCCAGCGACGGCGCATCATATATAGACTGTCGGCCCCATAGCCGTGATGTGCATTTGGAAAGATCACAAGATCAAAATCCTTATTGGCTTTAATGAGCGCATCGACGACCAAATAGGTGTTCGAAGGCGGAACGTTATCATCCATATTGCCGTGAGCAAGCAATAACTTGCCTTTCAGATTTTTAGCATAATTCTGATTTGCCTGATCTTCGTAATTGGATTTCCAATCCGCACCATATTTCAAAAGACCGATGTATCTTTCGCCCCAATCGTCTTCGTAGTTTCGATTGTCGTGATTACCGGATTCGGAAATACCGACCTTGTAGAAATCAGGATAACGGAACATCGCTGCTGCGGTCGCAAAACCGCCGCCTGAATGCCCCCAAATACCGACTCTGTTCAGATCTAAATACGGATACTTTGCCGCGAGCTGCTTCAACCCTGAGATCTGATCTTCGAGCGTGTTATCGGCCATATTTCCGTAACACGCGTCATGAAAAGCTTTTGAACGGTCCGGGTTGCAGGAACCGTCAATAACAACGACAACAAAACCTAATTCCGCCAAAGATTGATTATCACCGCGGCTTGGATTGAATGAACGGCCACCGACGCCGCCGCCTTGCGGGCCGGGATAAATATAATTAACTACCGGATATTTTGCTTTCGGATCCAGGTTTTTCGGCGTGAACATCAAACCATAAAGATCCCATTTTCCGTCGCGCGATTTTACGGTAATAGGGGTCGGCGGTGTCCAACCGGCTGCCTGTAATTTCGAGACGTCGGCTTTCTCGAGTTCTGCGACCATTTTTCCGGTCGCATCACGCAAAACCGCAGTCGGCGGCGTGTCCGGCGTCGAAAAATTATCAACGAAATATTTTCCGTCAGGCGACAAACTGACCTGATGATTGGCGTTCTCAGGTGTCAGCAGTTGCAGATTTTTGCCATCCATATCCACGCGATAAAAATGACTAAAATATGGGTCGCTGCCCTTTTCGCGGCCGTTGGCATTGAAGTAAAGCACGCGGTTCGCTTCGTCAACACGAAGAAGCTGTGTTACGACAAAATCTCCCGTGGTTATCTGATTTTTCAATTTTCCTGTTTTCAGGTCATACAAATAAAGATGTCCCCAATTGCTTCGTTCCGAATACCAAATGATCTCATTCGATTTCGGCAAATAGCGCCAGTTCACCGAACCTTGTCCGGATTCATACTGTGTAGGAACGGTTTCTTCGAGAATGTCGCGGACCTCGCCGGTTGCCGTGTTCGCAAGCCGGAGTTTTGCGGTTTTGTGATCGCGTGACGAAGATACAAATGCCAACAAGCTCGCGTCCGCATTAAATTCGTTATCGTCAAAACCACCGGAACATGAGATATCGTCGCAAAGCGTCGATCTATGATCGTCCGGAGCCATCTTCAATCGCGTCATTTCACCGCTGTCGATATCGATCACCACACGATGGATCTTTGCTATCTCTGCATCTTCCGGGAGCGGATATTTCCATTGCTCAAGCTTTGGAGCACCTACTTTCGTTGAGACAAGATACATGTCGCTCACGTGACGCTGATCTTGTTGAAAGGTTGCGATCTTTTTCGAATCATCCGACCAGAGAAGGATCGGACGATCTGAATGCTTCCAACCGGCATTATCCGTCGCGTAGCCAAAATTTTCCACGCCGTCCGTCGTCAGCTGCGTTTCTTTTCCGCTGGCGACATCGCGAACCCACAGATTCCAGTCCTTTATATAAACGGCCTTTTTACCATCCGGCGATATCGATTGCGGGACATCTCCCTGACCACGAAACCGCCCGCGGCCCGGATTCGTCATTTCGATGCCGAGCTCCGCGGCCGTCGAACCGGTCTTTTTCGAACCATTCGAAGGATCGACCAGAACGAATTGAGCACCCGAAGCCGTCGTTATGCTGTACCAGAATTTTCCGTCCGGCAAGAAGATCGGGCGAACTCCGGCGTTTGTAACAAGCGGTGCGGTATTAAAACTGAGCATGCTTTCCGCTCTAGCATAATCAGCTGACGTCAGAACGCGTTTCGCATTATCAGGTTGAGCATACGTCGCGGCAGAGACCGCCAAGATCGTAATTACGGCAAAGAGATTTATTGATCTTTTCATTTATTTATCTTTAGTTACAGGTGAAATTGAATTATCGACCGTTGAAAAAACGTCCGATGTTTTGTTGTATCTTTTAATATTAGCAAAATTTTCCGTATTTTCTGACCGCAGCGGTGAGTTTTGGCGATCAGAATGGTCGTGAAACTAATACGCTAAGATATCTCTTTGGGTTTCTCGCCATAGAAAGCCGACCGGTTTTGATTCAGACGGCGTGCTTTTTATTCGGACAATTTTCTTGTATCCTAATAGTTTAGAAGTTACCTAACTTGGAGATCTTATGAGCGTAGAAGTCGTAATGCCGCAGATGGGCGAATCCATCACCGAAGGAACCGTTTCGAAATGGCTAAAAGCCGTCGGTGACACGATCGGAAAAGACGAGCCGATACTTGAAATATCCACGGACAAAGTAGATGCCGAAGTACCTTCGCCCGGAGCCGGCGTGTTGCTCGAGATCAGGCATCAGGAAGGCGAAACGGTCGAGGTCGGAACGGTCGTTGCGGTCATTGGCGAAGCAGGCGAAAAACCTGCCGCCGCTCCATCGGCTCCTGCCCCTGAAAGAGCTCCAGAGCCTGTCGCTCAGACGGAAACTGCTCCGGAACCGGAACCTGAACCTCAAGCCGCCGAACCGCCTCAAGCTGCGGCTGCGGCCGCATCCGGAACTTCCACCGAGATCGTGATGCCGCAAATGGGCGAATCGATCACAGAGGGAACCGTTTCGAAATGGCTAAAAGCTGTCGGGGATAAGATCGATAAAGACGAACCTTTGCTAGAGATATCGACAGACAAGGTCGATGCCGAAGTTCCGTCACCTGCGGCGGGAACGCTTTTGGAAATCAAAGTAAATGAAGGAGAGACGGTCGAGGTCGGTTCGGTTGTCGCTCTTGTCGGCTCGTCAAACGGCGCAGCTGCTGCACCGGCAGCCAAACCTGCAAGCACAACCTCTCCGGCTGCCGTCGAAAAAGCGGTGCAGACGACCGCGGCTGCAACCGGTTCCGATGTAATGCCGCCGAAAGCCGCACCTTCGATGCCTGCTGCAATGCCTGTGGCAACCAACGGCAATGCGTCGATCGATGAGCTTCGACGAACTAAGAGCAGCCCGCTTGTCCGCAATATCGCTAAAGAACACGGGATCGATATTTCGCGTATTCCCGGCTCCGGCATGAGCGGCCGTGTTACCAAAAACGATATCGTTTCCTTTATTGAAAGCGGAGCCGCACTTCGGCCCGAAGATCTGCTGTCGCCTGGAGCACATTCGGCTCCTGTCGCAGCACCGAAAGCCAGTCAACCGGCTGCCGTTGCCGTTCAATCTGTCGGCGACCGAGTAGAGAAAATGTCAGTTATGCGAAAGAAGATCGCCGAACATATGACATTCTCGAAACAGACATCGGCCCATGTCACCAGTGTTTACGAGATCGATATGACGAACGTCGCAAAATTCCGCGACAAGAACAAATCGGATTTCATGAACCGCTACGGCACAAAGCTGACGTATATGCCGTTCATTTTTCAAGCAGTGACCAATGCGATCCGAAAATTTCCGATCGTCAATTCGCAGGTTTCCGGCGACGAGGTTATTTATAAAGGCGATATAAATTTAGGAATGGCAGTCGCGTTGGATTGGGGTTTGATCGTTCCGGTCATTAAGAAAGCAGATTCGCTCTCGCTTTCCGGTTTGGCTTTGGCGGCAAATGACCTTGCGGATCGGGCCAGAACCAAAAAACTAAATCCGGATGAGGTCACCGGCGGAACATTTACAATAACCAATCCCGGCGTTTTCGGCGGGCTTTTCGGAACACCGATAATCAATCAGCCGCAGGTCGCAATTCTTTGTGTCGGCACGATCGAAAAACGTCCGAAAGTTTTCACATCGCCCGAAGGTGACGATTACATTGCGATCCGCTATATGGCATATTTCGCATTGACTTACGATCACAGAATAGTCGATGGTGCCGATGCCGAAAAATTCCTCGCTCATATGAAAGAGGTTTTAGAAAGCGGAACTTTTTCTTACTAAATTCTTTTAAGGTGTCGACCGCTCGGCACCTTAAATTTTTTTCTCGACTTTTCCAAAAAATGGTGTATTCTCTTTCTTAGAGTCGTCATTGTCCTATTTTGATACATTTTAGTGGGCCAAAAGTCTTTGCATCATTTCGTTACATATTTCTGCCGTTTTAGTTCATTTGTATAAAGTCACTACACACTCTTTCTTTCATACTGATCTTTGTTTAATGCCGATAATACTATGATATGCAACATTTTTTCGGGTTTATGGAGAAAAGACCGCGTTTGGCACGGCAATTGAATACGTAACTCCCAGAGAAAGCTTTGAGGTGAAGTTTCTGATCCATAAAGTATCAAAAGTTTTTGATCTGCATTCTTTCCATTATAAAGGATGTCGCCTCAAGTTTTTCGGAGAATAATAATTGACTGAGAGGATTGTAAATTATGTTAAAACGAATTTCTGTAATGATCTTGGCGCTGTCGATCGGTGCTATTAGTGTTTTCGCTCAAACTGGCGATACACGTAATTTGACCGCCGGACAAAAATATAAGATCGAAGGCGTTGTTGTTTCGCAAGATGGCGAAAATGATTTTGTCGTACGTGATTCGGTCGGCGTTGACACACGTGTTGTCATCGCTCCGAACGCAAGCATCAAAAGCAATAGCTTTTGGGGCAGCGGCGATAAATTTCCAGCTCAGTCGATCGTTCGCGGTTTGACCTTAAAGGTTGAAGGCGTCGGCGACACGAGCGGTGCTCTTTCGGCAACAAAAGTTCGTTTCGATAAAAGCAACCTCGAAGTTGCTCAATCGATCGACGCTCGTGTTTCGCCGGCAGAAGAACGCTTGACACAGGCTGAACAGAACGCTCAGCGTGTTTCGGGTCAGATCGACGAACTTATGGCGATCTCGAACGCTGCTCGCGGTGGTGCAAAGGCTGCTCAAGATTCGGCTGATGCCGCTATCGCAGGTGTTAATGCAACGAACCAAAGAATTTCAGCGATCGATGATTATGTCGTTCAATCAACAGCGACCGTTAACTTCCGCGTTAACAGTTCGGTTCTTTCGCCGGAAGCAAAATCTGCGCTTGACGAAGTTGCGACCGCAGCGATGACAATGAAAGGCTATGTGATCGAAGTCACAGGTTTTGCATCATCGGAAGGAAGCGCAGCGAAGAACAAAGTTCTTAGCCAACGACGTGCACAATCGGTCATTGACTATTTAGTCGAAACACATAATGTACCGCTTCGCCGCATTGGCCAATCGTATGGTTTTGGCGAACTTCAGGCTGTTGCCGACAACTCGACCCGTGAAGGCCGTGAACAGAATAGACGTGTAGAAGTTAAACTGCTCGTCAGCCGCGGCGTCAATCAAAATGTCGAAGTTAGAACCGCAGCACCGGATGCAGACGGCAGCGGTAACTGATCGCACCAACGCTAACCTTTTTAAGACGAGGGCAATCGTTGCGAAAATCGTGAAAACCTTTTTTGCACTTTTGCCCTCTAATCTTTTAAGGCGAAAGAAAGATCCCCGCCAAAACAGTTCCTGAGGTATTACTATGACCATCCGATCGATCCGACACCAACTTACCGCTTATTTATTTGCATTGACCGCTTTTGCCTCCGTTGCGGCCGCACAGACGACCACGGCAACACCGCCGCCGGATGACAGCGGTGAGGTAATTAAGGTCGATTCGCGTCTTGTCGTTGTTCCGGTTTCTGTAACGACGCCTGCGGGCGATCCCGTTTTGGGATTAACAGCAAAGGATTTTAAGATCTCTGAGGACCGAAAGGCCCAGGTCATCGAAAACGTCGGCAATGCGGAAACCGTGCCGTTAGAATTTGCTCTTTTATTTGATATTTCGGCGACGACCAGCCCGATGTTCCGCTTTCAACAAGAAACTGCGGCGGCTTTTCTAACGGATGTGATGAAGGACAAAGACCGCGCAACGATCTATACGATCGGAGCTTCACCGAGACTGATCAAGGAACGTGCAACCGCAAACGAAGCAGTTGCTGCTATAAAATCTATCGAACCAACAAAAGAATTTACCGCGTTTTTCGATTCGGTTTCGGCTGCGGCTGAAAATTTGATACACAACGCTCCGTCCGGAACACGCCGCGTTATATTGGTAATTTCAGACGGCGAAGATACGAATAGTTCGAGGATCGCAAAAGCGATACAGGACGGCTACACAAAAGCCGGCAACAAGATCAATTCGCTGGATACAAAAGCACTCTATCAATACACGGTCAACAGCCGCAATGCAGCAAGTGCACGCGAACGCGTTTTGGTTTCCAAATCTTTGCAGAATGCCGATACGGTATTTTATTCGATCAATCCGGCGGGAAGTTCATTTCAGTTAAATCAAATAAGCGTGTATGGCCAGGAAAATATGCAGAAGTTTGCCGATGAAACCGGCGGCACCGCATTCCTGCCAAAATTCCAGCCGATCGACACAAAGGATGAACTGCAGAATTCATCGAATATGCGAAAGAACGCCGCAACTCTTGAACAAATATTTAACCAGCTTACAAACGAGCTTCGCGCTCAATACCTTGTTCAATATTATTCCGAAGGCGAATTTCCAAATGGAAAGTATGTTAGGTTGGACGTCGGCCTGACAAATCCAGGATCGAACCGGCTTCGCGCACGCCAAGGCTATTACGTAAAGAATTAGTTCCGGCTCATCCTATTTCCTCTTATTCTTTCTGTTCTGTGATAGCCGACTTTTTTAACCACAGAACAGGAAGAATAAGAGGAACTTTTCTGCGAAAAAACTCGCTTAGCGGCTGACCGCGATCTTTCCTACCATTTCAACCGGCTTTTGATCCGGTTTCTTAGGTTCCGGCATCGAGACCACGCCCATTGTCGTTCGATTATCGTTCTTGGCGGATCGATCCGTCTTCCAATATTAACCGGCTCAATTTCCCCCATTATCACCGGATCTTTTTTTGCGAACATCGAAAATAAAGCAATGCCGCCGGTGATGGTTACGATCAATGCGATGATCGCGGTCGCGAATGCAGACACTCTGCTTTTAACGCGAGCCCAGCCAACCGGACAATCTTTCGTCAGGACAGTGCCGTCAGCTCGCTGAAAGTATCTGACACAAAGCCTGCCTTCGGAATTCATCAAAAGATTCTCGGCATCATATTTCGTCATTCCCGAAAGGTTATAAACATTCAGCTTACAATCGCCGCAAAAGCGTTTCCGCTCGCCACCTGCCATGGCGTTCCAATCCGCCGAACAAGGACTTGCGATCTTGATATTATCCAATGGGCTATCGATTCCAGACATATAAAAACTCCGTTCAAAAGATTTCAGCAATTTCGCTGTTATCCAAAGAACGGAGATCTATTAATTTCTTGCAAGATGATAGTAGTTTATTGAAAACTTTCTTTACTACGCAGGAGATCGTCGATATTTATGAGTGACGGGTCGGCGGCGGCCGATGCCGATGGCGTTCTTTGAGATTATGAGTGTCGGCGGAAGCTGACGGCGTTTGAATTCGTTTGCCGGATGTTCGACCTTGTTTAAGATGCGATAAACAAGATCAGGATCGTGACCAGCGGCGATCATTTCGGCGGGCGATGCTTTTTGTTCGAAATACATTTTCAGGATCGGATCCATCGCTTCATAGGGCGGCAGGCTGTCTTGGTCAAATTGGTTCGGGGCGAGTTCGGCCGAAGGCTTTTTGTCGATGATCGCGTTCGGTATTATTTCGCGGCCGGCTTGGCTCATTTATGTGGCGGGCAAGTTCCCAAACTTCCGTCTTCAGAACATCGCCCAGCACCGACAGACCGCCGTTCGTATCGCCGTAAAGCGTACAATACCCGACCGCAAGTTCGCTCTTATTGCCGGTTGAAAGAACCAAGCGGCCTTCGGCATTTGAGATCGCCATCAAGATCACGCCGCGCAGACGCGACTGCATATTTTCCGCCGCAAGACTTTCGCCGCCTTTCGTGGGTTTGTGAAGACCCATTTGTTTTAGCAAAACCTCGAATGTATCGGATATAGGTTCGATGCGGCTTTCACAGCCGAGATTTCGCACCAGTTCTTCTGAATCCTTGATGCTGCCTTCGGATGAGAACGGCGACGGCATCATTACGCAGAGCAGATTTTCCGGGCCGATAGCTTCGGCCGCAAGCGTTGCGACCATCGCCGAATCGATGCCGCCGGAAAGGCCGATCACCGCCTGCTTAAATCCGTTCTTCGCCGCGTAATCGCGAATACCCAACACAAGCGCTCGTCGGATCGATTCGATCTCATCGCCGGTAATTCCGCGTGCGTCCGGCATTCGCACATCGAGTTCGACCGTTTCAACAAATTCTTCGAACGACGCGGCCTGCAAAATTATGTCGCCTTCTTCATCGGCGATAAGGCTCGAACCGTCAAAAATAATTCCGTCGTTTCCGCCAACCTGATTAACAAAAACGATCGGAATTTTTTCGGCCTTAGCTCGATGAGCGACCATATCGCACCGCAGTTTGATCTTGCCTTTGTTATAAGGCGAAGAATTTACGGCAACGATGATGTCCGCACCCATTTCGATAACTTCGTCGGTCGGGTCGAAATCATAAAGCCGTTCACGCCAAAACGTTTTGTCGTTCCAAAAGTCTTCGCAAACGACAACGCCGATCTTTTGCCCATTGACGTCAAAAACTTTCCGATCGTCGCCCGGTTCAAAATATCGCGGATCGTCGAAAACATCATATTCCGGCAGCAAAATTTTATCGGCAAACCCTAACAATTTTCCGTCGTGCATTACCGCCGCCGAATTGAAAAGCCTTCTGCCGTTCGTGTCGTCGTTCGGCCGGATCGTGCCGATAACTGCTATTATGTCTTTAGTTGCGGGAATTATTCTGTCGAGCGGAGCGAGCGAATCGCGAATGATATCGCGGTCCTGAAACCAATCTTGCGAAGTATAGCCGTGGATAACGGCCTCGGGAAAAACGATCAGATCAGAGCCGTCGGCACGCGCCTTTTCAATTGCGGCAAAAATCTTCGCAACGTTGCCGTCAATGTCGCCATTAGTAGGATTGATCTGGCCGATCGTTACTTTCATTTCTGATCAGAGTCGTTCGGCGTCGAACGCTTTACCATCGTAAGGCGATTTCCGCGTTCGTTATACATTACTTCGTCCATGATGTTGTAGATGAAAAGGACGCCGCGGCCTGAGGATTTGAAAATATTTTCAGGGTCGAGCGGGTCGGGAATGTTGTTCACATCAAAGCCTTCGCCCTCGTCTTCGATCGTAAACCTCGCTTCGCGTTTTGAGATATTCGCCGTTATACGAACCAATTTCCCGGCATCAAATTTATTTCCGTGCTTTACCGCGTTTACAAAAGCTTCGTCCAGGGCGACAAAAAGATTAGATTGCTCCGGATTTATCGCCCCCATTTTTTCGACGCGTTTGAGCAGATATTCCAAAACAATGTGCATCAATGTGATAGCACTCGGCAGTTCAAATTCGATGTTCTCTTTCAGTTCCTGAACGTCTTCGGCATTATCGACATAGCGGATCTTGTAATCAAGGATCGTCGCGACCATTTGGCGAAGTTCTTCTTCATCAAATTCATCGCGACGAAAGTTGGCGGCGCAAAGTTTAAAGGCCTTTAATCGGTCACTTCCGTTTCCGATAAGTATTTCCGGTAGGCACTCAGGGACATCTTCGGTTTGTTCCGTTTCGGCAAGGTTGACGTCGAGATCGGTGACAACCAGGTCATAGCCTTTGATATCTTTTATCGCTAATGCCTGATCACGGGTTTCAACGGTCAATACTTCATGGCCAACGTGGGCGAAAACCTCGGCAAGTGATGTTGCCAGGTCGTCGTTGTCGTCGATGAAAAGTATCCGTCTTTGCATAACCGCAATCGCTACTAAAACTTACGAAATTATCTTTCTGCTTGTTGCAAATAATACCGAAAATGAACGGGTTTTTCTAATTGATAAGGCTTTTATTGGTTAGAGCAAAAGGATGCTCACCTATTCTTATTCCGGATCGACAACGGCGACCGGGAAGTTCGGCCGCTCGAACATTGCCGAGGCTGCCATAAGAACAAAGCTGATCCAAAGCAGATCGGCGAGCAGCAAATGGCCCAGCTGCATGACGATCGGAGCCAAAAGCAGAAGAGTTGCGGCACCAAATGCTATCTGAATTAGGACGAATATCGAAAGAAGCTTTGACCATTTTGCGACGTTCGAATTATTAGAATATTCCTTTTTCATCCACCCTGCGACAAAAAATAACAAAACACCGGTCAGAATAGACGAGATCGGATGCATTATTCGCAACCGCAAAAGATAATGCGAGCTTTCAGCAAAGTCTTTAGCAAGTCCTTCGGCAATCGTCTGCGATGGAAACAGCATATTTGTCAGCGCAGCCATCGAACCGCTGATCGCCGACAAAAGAATTGCCGCCAAACAGACAGCGAGTATCAATTTCACTTTGGGTTTAACGCTTTGCCAAACAAGCTTTCCGCCGCTCGCCGACCAAGCCGTGAGCGCCAGAAACGCAACCAAAATGAATGTATTTATCAGATGTCCTATCGTCCAGATCGGCCGCGTCGGCGTCCAATTTGCCGCCGTATTTCCCGTCAAAACAAGTCCGCCGCCTATCGCGCCTTCGACAATAATGAAAAACAATGAAAACAAAGCGAATTTCCATTCTTTTTCTTTTTGCGGATAACGCCGCCTCACCCAGCTCCCGACAGCCCAAACGGCAAGTACGAAAACTACGATACCGGCCAACGCCGTCGTGATGCGATGCGAAAATTCGATCAGCGTTTTGAGCTGTGGTGCCGAGGGAATCGCTTCGCCGCCGCAGGTGATCCAATGCTGGCCGCAGCCGTCGCCCGAATACGATGCACGCAGGAACACACCCCAAAGGATGACCAAAAGGTTATAGCCAAGCGCAAACCATGCGTATTTTGCGAATCTGGAAATTGGTGTGAGCGAAGTCATTTCTTTTCTTGTACCTTTAAGTTTAAAATACCATTTGCAATGGTAAATGTCAGAACCGCGAGGTAGGGCGTGTACAGGCCTGACAGTTCGGGGACAGATCATGCTTCCGCTTAGCCCTATAGAGAAATGAAGAAACAACGCATCGACAAACTATTGTTGGATCAAGGTTTCGCCGGAACGCCGGCGAAGGCGAAAGCAATGATCATGGCCGGCGTTGTTTTAGTAAACGAAAAGCGTGTCGATAATGCATCTCAAACATTCGATCCGGCGGAAACTATCCGAATAAAAGAAAATCGCACAGCTCAGGAATTCGTCGGACGTGGCGGGCAAAAGCTTTCGGCCGCTCTCGAACATTTTCATATTCGCTCTGACGGATATGTTTGTCTTGATATCGGGTCTTCTACCGGCGGCTTCACCGATTGCCTACTGCAAAATGGAGCAAAAAAGGTTTTCGCCATCGATTCTGGGACAAATCAGCTAGTTTGGGAATTGCGTAATGACCAGCGGGTTGAGATACGCGAAAGAACAAACGCACGCGATCTCACGCCCGAAGATTTCCCCGATCCGTTCGATCTGATCGTAATGGATGTTTCGTTTATTTCTGTCACAAAGATAATTCCCGCACTTGTACCGCTATTGAAAAAAGACGGTCAAATGGTCGTTCTAATAAAACCACAGTTCGAAGTGGCGAAACATGAAGTTGGTGAAGGCGGTATTGTTCGCGACCAGGAAAAGCATCGCGAAATCGTCGAATCAATTAACGCGTTTGCCGAAGCTCAAACTTTAGTTTGGCGCGGCACCATCCCATCACCGATACTCGGATCAAAAGGCAATCGCGAATTTCTATCTTTGTATGAACGAAGAAAATAAAGAGAATCCAAAAACTGAATTCACTGAAGGTGTGGATTATTATTTTGAGAACGGCCTGCTCGTAATGACTGCGGAATATTTGCTAAAACGCGGTTATTGCTGTGACAACGGCTGCCGAAACTGCCCGTATCCGAAAGACGATCACAATAAGAATTCTTCCAGTTCATTGTGAGACGGATGCCCGATCACTTCAACTTCGGCTTCCGCTTCTTCCTGCGAAGTCTCGATAAATGGCATCGGTGTTCGCGCGATCTGAATCAGCTCGTCGGGCGAACAGCATATCGCCGTGTAACGCTCGCGATCGTTATTCAAATCTTCTTTTTGATCAAGCCAATCTAGTGTCTGTTCCAACACAAGTTTCTGACCTTCATCATCCGGCCAGAGGATGCGGTAATGCATCCATTTTCCGTCGCGGCGTGTCTCGACAAGTCCGGCGTTACGAAGATATGCGAGATGTCGTGATATCTTCGGTTGGCTGTCGCCAAGAACTTCGGTAAAAAAGCATACGCATATTTCCTGGTCGCGCATCAGATTCAAAAGCCTTAGCCGCGTCTTGTCTGCCAAAGCCATAAAGAATGTTTCCATATATGCCAAAGCATTTTCGTCCATAGGAAGATATTATCACTTTTTCGTATTATTGTCTTGACATACGCCGTGGACAGGAATATATTCGCCTTAACATATATGTATTACCGTATATGAATTTGAGCTAGGAGAAATAATATGAAAACACATATTTCGATCAATGTCAGCGACGTAAAACAAAGCGTCGAATTCTACAAACGAATGTTCGGTACAGAGCCCGCAAAGGTCAGAGATGATTACGCCAAATTTGACCTCAGTGAACCGCCTCTTAATTTTTCACTGAATCAAGGCAGCTTTGCTCGCGGAGGCTCCGTTTCGCATTTGGGCCTTCAGGTAGATTCGACCGACGCTGTTTTGAAAATGACAGAACGTTGGACTTCGCTTGGTTTATTGACCAGCGAAGAAATGAAGACGGATTGCTGCTACGCTCTTCAAGATAAAACTTGGGTGCAGGATCCGGATGGAAACAGTTGGGAAGTTTTCACGGTTTTGGCCGACACGGACGGAGCAGACCGGGCAGCGGCTACGTGCTGCACGAACATTGACGAGAAAACCGCATCGGCTTGCTGTTAGCTAGATAAGATAACTCTGAATGAAAAAATTATCCTTTTTAGACCGGCATCTTACTCTATGGATATTCATAGCGATGGCGATCGGCGTTGGGCTCGGATATTTTGTGCCGGGTATGTCCGAGTTCAACGACCGTTTTCAGATCGGATCAACAAATATCCCGATCGCCATCGGATTGATCCTGATGATGTATCCGCCGCTTGCCAAGGTAAATTACGGCGAGCTTCCATCGGTTTTTACGAACACGAAGATACTGGGTCTTTCGCTCATCCAAAATTGGCTGGTCGGGCCGCTGCTGATGTTCTTTCTTGCGATCGCATTTCTGCACGACAAGCCGGAATATATGATCGGATTGATAATGATCGGCATCGCACGCTGCATCGCGATGGTCATCGTATGGAACGATCTGGCGAAAGGCGACAATGATTATGTAGCCGGTCTTGTCGCTTTCAACAGCATATTTCAGGTCTTGTTCTACAGCATTTACGCGTATGTGTTCATAACGATCTTACCGCCGATCTTTGGCATCGCCGGAACGGTTGTGGATATCAGCATCGGGCAGATCGCGCAAAGCGTTTTTATCTATCTTGGTATTCCGTTCATTGCGGGAATGATCAGTCGATTCTCGCTCATAAAATGGAAAGGCCGTGAGTGGTATGACGGCGTATTCATTCCTGCTATCAGCCCGATCACCCTGATCGCACTTTTATTCACGATCATCGCAATGTTCAGTTATAAAGGCCAACTGATCTTGCAGATACCGTTCGACGTAGTCCGCATAGCGATCCCGCTTGTGCTTTATTTCGTAATAATGTTCTTCAGCGCTTTTTATCTGGCGAAAAGGGCCGGCGTTGATTATTCAAAGAGTACGTCGCTTGCGTTTACCGCCGCCGGGAACAACTTCGAACTTGGTATTGCGGTCGCGATCGCGGTGTTCGGAATTAATTCCGGTGTTGCCTTTGCCGCTGTCGTCGGTCCGCTGATCGAAGTTCCCGTTCTTATTTTGCTCGTCCGCGTGGCTCTGAGCCAGCGGTCGAAATTTGCAAGAAGCATGAAAAAGTCAAAGAAAAATATATTGATACTGTGTACTGGAAATTCCGCTCGTTCGCAGATGGGCGAAGGAATTTTGAAAAGCCTTACTGCTGACCGGTTCCGCATCGAAAGTGCGGGTACCGAACCAAGTTCCGTTCGCCCCGAAGCGATCGAGGTCCTCGCCGAAATTGGGATCGACATCAGCGGCAATCGCTCGAAATCCGTTGATGAATTTGCATCTGAAGAATTCGATTTTGTACTAACCGTCTGCGACAATGCCCATGAGAACTGTCCGTATTTTCCTGCAAAGACACGGCTTGTTCATCATTCGTTCTCTGATCCGGCGGCAGTTGAAGGCTCGCAGGATGTTCGGCTGAAAGCGTTTCGCGATGTCCGCGATCGGATGATCGAATATTTGGAACACGAGTTTGTCCCGATGATAACGAAATTGTAAAATCGGCTACCGATGCGATACATACTTTCATTCGATCAGGGCACGACTAGCAGCCGTTCGATCATCTTTGATGAGAACGGCAAAACGATCGCATCGGCTCAGGCTGAGCACACGCAAATATTTCCGAACAGCGGCTGGGTCGAACACGATCCGAACGAAATATGGCTCAGGCAATCGCAAACGGCGATAGAGGCCTTGGACAAAAGCGGCTTGACGGCCAAAGATATTGCGGCGATCGGCGTTACAAACCAACGTGAGACCACAGTTCTTTGGGATCGCGAAACAGGCGAGCCGATAATGAACGCGATCGTTTGGCAAGACCGGAGAACGTCCGCTTTTTGCGATTCGATACGAGCCAAGCACGGGAATCTGATCAGACGTAAAACCGGATTAGAGGTCGATGCCTATTTTAGTGCAAGCAAAATTCGATGGATGCTCGACAACGTTGCCGGGGCACGCGAGCTCGCGAACATGGGAAAGCTCGCCTTCGGAACGATCGATTCGTGGCTAGTTTGGAAATTGACGAACGGCGGACTGCATGTCACGGATGTTTCGAATGCATCGAGGACGATGTTGTTTGATATCACGAAACTTAGTTGGGACGGCGAACTGCTAGAAATTTTCGATATTCCGGAACGTCTGCTGCCGGAAATTCGCACATCATCCGAGGTCTATGGCGAGGTCGAAAGCATTGAGGAGCTTTCAGGAATTCCGATCGCCGGTATCGCAGGCGATCAGCAAGCGGCACTTTTTGGCCAAGCTTGTTTCGAAAAAGGTGCCACCAAAACGACCTACGGAACCGGCTGTTTCATGCTTCAGAATATCGGACCCGAACCGATCGGATCCGAACATCGACTGCTGACGACCGTTGCCTGGAAGATCGGAGATCGAACCGAATACGCGCTCGAAGGCAGCGTGTTCATCGGCGGTGCCGTTATACAATGGCTGCGTGATTCGCTTGGAATTATTAAAACATCGGCAGATGTCGAAGCACTCGCCAAAAGCGTCGATAACAATGGTGGTGTTTATTTTGTGCCGGCGTTCGCCGGTTTGGGCACGCCGTACTGGGATCAGGACGCACGCGGAACGATCATCGGATTGACCCGCGGAACGGGGTCGGCTCACATTGCTCGTGCCGCGTTGGAATCGATCGCGTTTCAAACAGCGGATCTGCTCGATGCCGTTCGATCGGATTCCAAGATCGATCTTGCGGAAATTCTTGTCGATGGAGGTGCCGTCAGCAATGATCTGCTTATGCAGTTTCAAGCCGACGTTTTACAGATACCGGTGGTGCGTTCGGCAAATAGCGAAGCGACTGCTCTCGGTGCGGCGTATTTGGCTGGTTTAGCGGTCGATGTTTGGAACTCAACTTCAGAACTTGCGGATCATAGAAAGATCGACCGCATCTTTGAACCGCAAATGAACGCGGACAAGGCCGCGAAACTGCGATCGAGGTGGAACGAAGCTGTAAGGCGTTCGCTCGGCTGGAACAAATAAAAAAACCGTCCTTTCAGACGGCTTTTCTTTTTAATTGCTAAAACAACTAAACGTCATTATTTTCGCCCTTTGATTTGCTCATTCCGGCGGAAGCTTCGGCCATTGGCAGCGGGATTCCGACGGCGTCGGATTTCCTCAATGGTTCATCGTCAGGCTTTTCATCCGGCGCTTCGCTGACGATCATTTTGCCGGATTGCTTTGCGAAGGTGAGAGCTTCTGTGCCTTCGTTGAAATCCACCAAAACCAGATCGCCAGTTTCGACCTGTTCGGTCGCCACCAGATTCGACAAGGGATAAACTAAAAACCTTTCGATCGCACGTTTCAGGTGACGTGCACCGTATTTCAGATCAATGCCTTCGTTCAGCAAAAAGCTTTTTGCTGGGTCAGAGCATTCAAAAGCGAATTTAGTTCCCGCCGATTCGGTAATTCGGTCCTGAACCAGGCCGAGTTCGATATCCAATATCTGCCGCAGATGATGTTCTTTCAAGCTGCGGAACACGACGACCTTGTCGATGCGGTTCATGAATTCGGGCGAGAATTTACGCTTCGCCGCTTCAAGAGCCGTTCGGTATATTTTTGTATCGATCTCATCATCGTCCGTTTTTGTGTCCGCTTTTGTCGGAGCAAAGCCGATTCCGCCGGAGATCATGTCAGACATCTCACGGGCACCGAGATTTGATGTCATAATAACGACGGTCTTCGAAAAATCTACGCGGCGGTTGTCGCCAAGCGTCAATGTGGCCTTATCCAAAATGCCTAGAAGAAGCTGCCACAGCGAATCCGAGGCCTTTTCGATCTCGTCGAAAAGCACGAAAGTTAATTTGGTTTCATCCGTGTGAGCTTTGTCCAGATTTTCCTGCGTGAGCATCGGCGAAGTTTCGCGATGGCCCAAATATCCCGGAGGCGAACCGATAAGTTTTGCGATCTCGTGCGAATGTTGAAATTCGGCGCAATCGATCTTAACGACCGTTTGCGGGTCGCCAAAAAGAACCTCAGACGCCGCTTCGACCACGCGGGTTTTACCCGAACCGGTCGGCCCCAAGAACAGCAATGTGCCGATCGGACGCGCAGGATTGTTCATACCTGCGAGGTATATCTGAAACAGTCCGCTCAGCCTACGAACGGCTCTTTCCTGGCCGACGATCAATGCCGATACTTTGTCTTCGAAATCTTTGGCTCGCGGGCTTTTTTTGTCCGGATCGAGCAAGATCACATCTTTTGGAGTGGGCGTTTTTTTGGCCGATTCGTTTCGCATTTAGTTCTCTCCTTTGCCGAGCATCTTCTCTGGGTGCCTAATACTTCGGCAACATCTTAACGGATAACATACAGGCTTTTTTGAGTGCCTTCCGTCGTATTATTGATGATTTCAATTGATTATGCGTTGGCTGGACTTTAGATATTGGAATGAGTCGTCCAGAGGTTTTAGCGATCTTTGTACGGGCACAAAACCGCCGTTAACTTATGGTTTATCATAAATTTTTATTTTTATGCAAGTAAATTCAGCACTTTTCTTGCCGAATTTTTTGGAAAATTCCGGCTAATCGTAATATTCCAGCCCGAGATGTGTTATCAGATCTTCGCCCATCATATGCCTGAGAGTGTTTTTCAACTTCATAAGCTGAATGAAAAGATCGTGTTCCGGGTAAAGCTCGGGCGCGGTTTGAGGCGCTTTGAAATAGAAGGAAAGCCATTCCTGAATTCCCTTCATTCCCGAACGCTGAGCGAGATCCATAAATAAAGCAAGGTCAAGTGCGAGCGGCGCCGCAAGGATCGAATCGCGGCAAAGAAAATCGATCTTGATCTGCATTTTGTAACCGAGCCAGCCTTGGATATCAATGTTGTCCCAGCCTTCTTTGTTGTCGCCGCGCGGCGGATAATAATTGATGCGGACAACGTGGGAAAAGTCTTTATAAAGTTCCGGATAAATATCCGGCTGAAGGATATGCTCCAAAACCGAGAGTTTTGATTCTTCTTTTGTTTTGAAATTTTCTGGATCGTCTAGCACTTCGCCGTCGCGGTTGCCGAGAATGTTTGTGGAATACCAGCCGTCAAGACCGAGCATGCGGGCTTTCAATCCCGGAGCGATGATCGTTTTCATCAGGGTCTGGCCGGTTTTGAAATCCTTGCCGCAAATCGGAACGCCTTTTTCTTCGGCTAGATCGGTCAGTGCAGGAATATCGACCGCGAGATTCGGGGCGCCGTTCGCGAACGGAACGCCTGAGCGGATCGCCGCGTATGCATAGATCATCGATGGTGCTATCGCAGGATCGTTGTCATAAAGACCTTTTTCGAAGGCTTCGAGCGTTCGGTGAACGTCCGATTCTTCCAAATATATTTCAGTAGATGCTGCCCAAACCATTACCAAACGGCTGCAGTCGTTTTTGGACTTAAAATTCGCGATGTCTTCGATCAGTTGTTCAGCAAGCTCCATCTTGTTCTTGCCTTGCTTTACGTTTTCGCCGTGTAGACGCTTAACATAATTTTGTTCGAAAACAGCCGGCATCGGTTTTAACGAAGCAAGCTGTTCGGAGAGTTGATTGAGCAGATCTTTTTCAAGAACACCGGCGTTCATAGCGGCGTCGTATGCGTTTTCAGCAAAAATATCCCACGCGCCGAAAACGATGTCGTTTAGGTCCGCGAGCGGCACGAAGTCTTTTATTTTCGGCGACCGATTCTCTGTCCGTTTCCCTAAACGGATCGTTCCCATTTGCGTCAAACTGCCGATCGGCTGTTCGATACCACGTTTTACGGCTTCCACACCAGCGACAAAAGTCGTACTAACCGCTCCGAGTCCGACCAGCAAAATTCCAAGCTTTCCATCAGCCGGTTCAGGCCTAACACCATTATCTGCCATCTATTTCTCCTATTAAGTGCAATAAAAATGATAGCTTTACAAAAATGTTAAGGCAACTTGCGGAGTGGAATATCGTATGGAAATAGATCAGGAGCGGTAAATTCGAAAGTCGATTTCGGCAAAAATATTGTCGCGGCTTTCAATTTCGGTCAAGAGTTCTTCGTCCGTTTGGCCCGTTTCGAGCATTTCGGTGAGAAGTTCGAAGCGTTGGATGTGCGATTCAAAACGCCGCGATGAATATTCGACCGTCGTTCCCTGATAGATCTGAAATGCCCAATCGCTTGATTGAGCGAGAAGAAGTTCGCGGGCAAGCTGATCCAAAATGCGAAGCTGCGTTTCGTCCGGCTCGGTGAAACGATCTGCGAGTTCCGTCATTTTCTGTTCGGCGTCGTGCTGGAACGGATACATCCACGAATTGGCTTCGTTCAGCCAAACTTTGTAATAACCGCTTTCGCCCCAAGACGACGCCGTCGGTTGTTGAACCTGGATCGGAATGCCCGAATCCAAAAAATCTCCGGGTGAAACGGGAACAATGTCAGATTGATCAAAATGAAGTTTTCGAAAGAAAAAATCGATGAACTGCGGGCCTTCGAACCACCAATGGCCATAAAGTTCGGCGTCGTATGGTGAAACAACCAACGGCGGATGGCCATCAAAAGTTTCTCTCAGCGTTTTCGCCTGCTTTATCCTTTCGTTGATGAAATGGCTCGCATTTTGTGCGGCTTTTTCGCGTGCAAGCGAAGGAATATACGGCTGCTTTTGCTGCTGCGGCACGTCGCGTCCGGTGATCCGATAATATTTTAGACCGAGATGCCGTCGGCTTCCGTCTTCGTGAAGATACGGCTTCAAATAATCAAGCGGCATATCCCAACCAATGTCGCGATAAAATTCGCGATAAAGCGGATCGCCCGGATAGCCGACCTCTGCGCTCCAAACCTGCTGGCTCGTTTCGAGATCGCGTGCAAAAACGGCCACGCCGTTCGGACACAGAACCGGTGCATGAACGCCGAATCGGGGCCGCGGTTCGCCGTAAAGAATGGCGTGCGTGTCGCTAATAAAATATTCGATGCCTTCGGCTTTTAACAGATCTTCGACGCCCGGTTCATAAGCACACTCCGGGAGCCAAATTCCTCGCGGCTGGCGGCCAAAATGCTTTTTGTAATTGTTTACCGCTATGCGTATCTGCGCCCGTTTTGCTTCTTTCGTCGAGATGAGCGGCAAAAAGCCATGGGTCGCTCCGCATGTTATTATTTCAAGGACACCTTCATCTTGCAGATCCCTGAAAGCCGCGATCAGATCGCGTTTGTAAACATCGTTCCAAAGCCCCAATGACGCACGCAAATTCGTCGCATACATTTCGGCCGCTTCGTAAAATTCCGGTGCTTCGGCTCGCGTTCTGTCGCGTTCCTTTTCGGCAAGTTCGGTAAGTTTTTCGAGGTGTGTTGTGTAACGGGTTTGGAGAAGTTCGTCAGCCAGCATTTCGCTTAAAGGCGGCGAAACATTCATCGCGAGACGAGGTTTTGCACCGGCCTTTCTAAGGCTTTCGAATATGAAAATGAGCGGGAGATAGACTTCGGTGATCGCTTCGTAAAGCCAATCTTCTTCGAGAAATTCAGGATATTCCGGATGCCGGACGAACGGCAAATGCGCGTGCAGGATCAAGCTGAAATATCCAAGCGGCATATTTTTAGACCTTGCTCGGCAACAAATTATTTCAAGCCGGCATTTAGCGAACTAAGCGGTTCAAATTTTCCGCTGCGCGGAACACGGCGAAAGCGTTTCTGAAAATGAATGCGGCTTTCGCCGAAAACGAATGGTTCTGAAACTTCTTCCGTAATATCGACGGCTTCGTCAGTAAAATGTTTTTCGACCGCGTCGCGAGCAGCGGCTTTGTTAGACGCTTCTTCATTTCCCTGCAGCATCGCGAAAAGGCGCGAACTGATCCGGCTTCTCAATTCATCAAGCCGAAAACCCGACGCTAAGGCAAACAACGCATAACGAATATCTTCCGGATGAAAATCTTTCGCATCGATCGGCTTATGCGTAAAGCGGCGAAGTGCCGAAACCGCTTGCTGATCGGAATACGCGATGTCGTCGCCCGCAAGTGCGACATCAAATGCATCGCGCTTGAAACCCGAAACATCCAGCACCTGCGCAAATTTGTCTGCGGAAACGCTCCATTGCGATTCAAACGAAGGCACACGCGATGGTGATTGTTTTGGGGTCGATATCGTATTTGAGAACATCACACGAACGAATGGACGGCTTGGCGAATAGAAACCGACCTCTGCACGGTATTCTCTGCCTGATTCGACATCGAACCACCACGAACCCGAAGCTTCGCAAGGCCAAATTTCTTCGGAATCACGGTCGAGATCGATGAGTTTGATGACCAAGGTGTAATTATTAGATTGACGATGAAGCGCTCTGCTTAATTTTTGAAACGGATTTTCGGTCATTGACCAATAAAAATAAAGCTTTGTCGGCGACTGCATCTGCAGGCGAGCCCGGTTTCGTTTTTCAGGCTGCGGAAGCTTTGGTTCGGCTAGTTTTTTGAAAGCTTCGGATCTTTCCGGAACAACTTTAGCTTTTGGCTCAACTTTTTCGGTCTTTTCCGCTGCCGCCGCCGGTTCGTCTTCGGTGCGCAATAATGTGTCCGACGAAACTTTTTCGGCTTCTATCGCTGTAAATTCTTTTATTCGCTTCTCGAGATCTTGTTCCCGATCATTCGTTTCTTCGATTTCCTGTTCAGTCATAAAAATTATTCGCGCCTTTTTTGCGTCGAAAAATAAGTATGATGAATTTAGATCGAAGTATCAAACTAAGAGGCCTTTTTGTTGACTGTTATGTCGGTTTTGTTGCGGAGATTTTTTGCCGAGCGAAGTTTTATCTCGATGCGTCCGACGGAAGCATTGACCTGCGAACGGATCGGAATGCGGCGCTTGTCGTCCATTATCCATATGATCATCGAACCGTCGCCGCTGATCAGGCGGTTCTCTCCAAAGATCTGCGGTTCCAGTTTGTAACACCAAACCTTTCCAAAGATCGATTTTTGCTTTTCGCGAGCCGTTACCTTAACCGGTATCTCATAAACCAAGCCCGAATCGCTGACAGAAATATCAAATTGTTCACCCACGACAAGCGGGCGCATCCGCAAACTATAAAGTCCGGACAAAAGATCCTGAACATCCGGCCCTATCTGCGATGCGATCTTCCGCGGCGGCCGCGAGGCATCTTTCGGATCGGTTTCGACATACGTCACCATGTTGTCCTCATGATCGAAAATGGCTTCGCTGTCGCGGACGCGTTCTTTTTGAACATCGTGTTTTATAGTACGCACAACAGCCAGATCATCGGGTTCAACCGTCGAAACTATTGTTTGAAGAAAACTAAAACGCAATATTTTAAGCAGCGTGCCTTTGGACTTCGCTTCCGCATTAAATAAAAAGTTCCCTGTGTCTTGATCACGATCGACGGTGAATGTCATATCGGCTACAGCGATACCTCTTATGATCTTGCTGAATTTCCCTTCATAAGTTAATGTTTCGCCGGCCGCGAACGGAAGATCGCTTTTCGCTTCGGCCTTTTCGCCGGTTCGCGCGAAACTGCTGTTCGCTTCGGCCTTTCCGTTGGTTTGAGCGAAGACTCCGCTTGAAAGAGAAAATAATATTACCGCAAACAGTACGATGGCTGTTTTTCTGATTTTCATAAAAGATATTTTGTTCCCGCCAGGTTCGTTCATGTGTTAATAAGTTGTGATTATAACGCAATTTCTGCTGAAATCGAAGGTTTTCCTGCGTTAGCCGCCTCGCTGCCGTCGATCCGGAGTTTAACAGCATCGAAAACCGTTCGGGCATCGATATCCATACATATCCATTTGTTGCACGAACGCCGGTGGCAATCAACGCGGCAATCGATGTCGCGGCGTCCGACACATATGTCTTCGGGATTCGGACTGCCGTTCCGCCACCATTCCGTTGGGCCGAAAATACCGACTATCGGCGTTCCGGCGGCGACAGCGATATGTGTCGGGCCGGTATCGCCGCCGACATAAACTCGAGCGTTTTTCGCAAGCTCGTAAAATCCTTTGATGCTTAATTTGGCGATCGAGGCTGCTCCGCTTTTACTATTTTTCATCGCACGCTCGGCAAGCTCTTCCTCGCCCGGCCCGATCGAGATGATCGAATGCAGACCCAAATTTTCGTGGATCATATCCGCAAGGGAGCCAAATTTCTCCGCATGCCAGAGTTTGGTCGGCCAGCCGCCGCCGGGATTCAGCAACGCAAATGGTTCTTTTCCTAGATCCAAAGTTTCTTTTTGTTCCGCATCATTTACGGCGATCGGAAAATCCGGCTCTGTTTCATTCAATTCTATCCCAAATGCAGCATTCGCCAACGCGAAATTCTTCTTTATAACGTGTGTTTTTTCAGCAATTGCCGCGGCTGTATCGGTATAAAATACGCGTGCCGAAGCTTCACGAAGATCTTTTCGCGAAAAACCCCAACGAATTGGTGCTCCCGACATTTTAGATGCGATGGCCGATTTCAAAAGCCCCTGGAAATCCAGTGCAATATCGTATTTGCGACCGCGAATATCCTTTAGTTGATTTCCGACAGCCTCACGAAAAGAACTCATCATTCGCGGGCCTTTAACCGCACGAGTATCGATCTCTATCAATTCGTCGATCGCCGGCGAACCTCGTAAAACAGCCGCAGAACGCTTATCCGCAAGCCAGCCAATGGTGGCTTTCGGAAATTTCTTGCGGATTTCCGCCGCAATTGGCAGCGTATGGACGATATCGCCGATCGCTCCGAGTTTTACGATAAGGATTTTCATATACGCGAACCGGCTTTAGATCGGCGAGGCACGCTGGTTCTTTTTTTTCTAAAATGTCAGAAACATCTGGAAACTTATACCCATTATAAGCTATTCTGTTAAGTGAAGTCACCGATCTCCTTCGTTCGGCTTCCTCACTTCTCTATTTATGCAGGAACTGCAAACAACACAACGGGCTGTTCGTCCGACACTTGTATTTCTAACCGGAGACCTAATTGCGGTTCCGATACCTCTTGATCGTGTGACGGTCGTACTCGGCAGGGCTTTAGAAGCGGATGTTCGTGTGAACGATTCAAAGGTCTCGCGGCTTCATGCGACGGTCACGACCGTGTCTGACCCAATTGACGGAACGGTTCATTATGTCTTGACCGACCTTGATTCGCGAAACGGTACGCACCTAAACGGGAAGCGGATCAATAATGCCGTTAACCTCGCCAACGGCGATAAGATCACGATCGGCGAAGGCATTTTGCGTTTTGACCTGCTCGATGAGATCGATATGGAATATCAGGCTCAGATCCATCGCTTGATCTCTCATGACGATCTGACCGGCCTCCTTTCGAGCCGTTCGTTCTTTTCCGAACTCCGGCGCGAGGTAGAACGGGCCAAAGCAGAAAACAAACAGTTCTGTGTGCTGATGATGGACGTCGATCATTTCAAGCACGTAAACGACAAATACGGCCATGTAACCGGCAGCAAGACTTTAGAAGAATTAGGCGGATGCATTATCAGCAGTCTGCGAAGCGGCGACGCGGCGGCTCGATTTGGCGGCGAAGAATTTGCGGCGTTCTTGCTCGACGCCGATATCGCACAGGCCTATGTCGCTGCGGAACGCATCCGTTCGCTTATAGAAACCACAAAATTTTCGGTTCAGCGCGGAGCACGATCGATCGATTCACATCACGTTACTATCTCGATCGGGATCGCTACTTTTCCTGAAGATTCGCGCGATCCGATAGAATTGATAGAAATGGCCGATTCTGCCTTATATCGTGCAAAACGCGACGGCCGCAATTGCGTTAGGGCTTATCGAGGCGTTGATCCTCAGGATCTAAAGCCGCGAGCTTCCTCCGCGGTGCGATTGATCTTTTTGCAACTTTTCGCACACGGCTTTCGTGAAAGACACGAGGCTCGTTTTCGTGTTAAACTCTCGGTTTGTGTTTAGGCCGTGAATTTTTTGCCCGAAGCCCTGTTTTAAACGTGATTACTAAGCTAAATCTCGCAACACATCCATTCAGAAACCGCACTACGCCAATGCTGCTTGCGGTATTGTTGCTGTTGATCGCAGCATCGACAGCGATCTTTAGCTTTTCTCATCTCTATCACAACGAAAAACTACTCACAATGTCTAAACAGCAGCGTGAGGAAATGGAAGCGCGCGTAAAAGAATTAAAAGGCGAAGGCGAAAAAGTTCAGCAGCAGTTAACGCCCGAACAACGCGAACTGCTTGTCGCTTCGCATAAGCTCGTCGCGAATAAAGCATTCGGCTGGTCACGGCTTTTTGCCGATCTCGAGAACGTTCTTCCGGGCAGCGTCAGTGCATCACGAATAAGCATCGAAAATATTTACAAAGACGGTGACCGCATTAAAGCCGAACTCGATCTCGGAGTCATTAGCCGCGATTATCAAAGCGTGGACACGATGATCAGCAGTATGAATAATTCGGGTGTTTTTCAAGCCGAACTTCGCAGTCAGGACCTCCAAAAGACGGATCGCCTTACCTACACCGAATATACGCTGCATGTTCTTTATACACCGGCCTACGGTTATGCACCTACGACCAACAGCGATGTCGCAAGCACGGTCGAAGGAGGTGATCGTTAATGAGCGAAGATATTAAAAATGTTAACGAACCCGAGAACGCGGTCGAGCGAAACGAACCGGAAATTGTCGTAAATAACCTTGGAGCCGCAAAAGATAATACCGTCGTTGTCGAAGAATCTGACAGAACTGTAGTTCTCACTGACGACGAAACTATCGTCATCGATAAAACACCTGACGTGTTCATATCACCGGCAGACCGTCCGCGAAAAGTTTACGGCGGAATGTGGGGGCCGACGCAGATAGGAGTTGTGGGAGCGGGTTTGCTCGCGTTGATCGCGTCTTTGCTCGTTTATCTTTTCCTTGTTGTTCCGTCTGATCGCGAATTGGAAAATAACCGGCTTGAAAGCCAGCGGCTCGAAGCCGAACTCATCTCTTGGCGTGAAAAATACCGCGACATTACCAATACTCAGGAGCACGCTGAAAATCTTGTTTCGAGCGTCGATGATTTTGAAACACGATTTTTGCCGCGGCCGGATCTGGGAAAAACAGCTCTTTATCAGCGGCTGAACGGATTGATCCAGGCATATGGTTTGATAAACACGACCGGTCCGGATTATGTTCCGCTCGAACTTTCCGACCAAGGCAAAACTTCGGGAGACGAATCCGGACGCGCGAAATATCGAAGCCTGTATCCGGGAACATACATTACGGTAACGCTCGAAGGCAGCTATCAAAATTTGCGCCGCTTTATCCGAGAGATCGAAACCAGCAACGAATTTGTGGTGATCAGCTCTATCGAACTGGAACCTTCGAATTCCGAGACTAAGGGAGACGCTCCGCAGGAAGCTCCGCAGGCGGCCCCGGGTCCGAATAACCCAATTCAGCCCGAGACGGTGGCACGTCGGCCGTCGTCTAATCAGGGCATAAGCCGCGGTCAGGTTGTCACGCTGCGGCTCGAAATGGCAGCTTATTTCCGCCGGCCGAACGTCTCGTTGGAACTTCCGCCGAACCCGGCACAGTAATTTTTTTTACGAACAATGAATGTATTTGAAGGCAAATCTCCGGAAGAAAGAAACAAGATCATAATAGCGGTCGTGCTGGCCGTGCTTGCGCTTGTTTCGCTCTATTTTGCCTTCGGACGGAGCCTGTTCGGAAGTTCGACAAAAGTTGTCGCGACAACGAAAACTCCTAAACCGACCGCAACTCCGCGAAATAACGGACCTGTCGAGCAAATGCCCTCTAAGGACGACCAGATCCTGGGTTATACAACGACGCCGGTCGTTTACAATCCCGGGATGAACTCGGCTCCCGATCCGGGCCGCAATATTTTTGCGTTTTACGAACCGCCGATACCGACGCCTTATAGCCCGACACCATACGTTGAGATCCCGTTTAAAACGCCGACGCCTACTCCGACACCGCCGGTACTGATCTCATTCGTTATGCCGCAAAATGTTTATGCCGGTGCGAAAGGATTTAGGCTTGAGGTGAATGGAACGAGATTTACGCCGGAAACTCAGATATATTTTCGACAGAGCGGCTTGCCAACGACTTTTGTTTCGCCTGAAAAATTAACGGCTGAAATTCCGGCCGGCCTGATCGCCGGCCAAGGTCCGGCTCAGATCATGGTTCAAACACCGGATGGAACCAAATATTCGAATCAGGTCATTTTGAACGTCTTGGCTCCGCCCAAACCGACCTTCCAATACATCGGCCTCGTCGCGCGAAAACTTGCGAATAATGACACGGCCTATTTTCAAGAAACCGGCAAAGACGAACCTTTGCGTGCACGTCTGAACGATGTTCTCGCCGGACGGTTCAGGCTTGTGAGCATTTCGCCGCAAGAAACAAAATTTGTCGATACGCAGCTCGGATTTTCGCATACGCTAAAGCTCTATCGGCCGGAGCCATCCGAAGCTCCGCCAAGCCGCGGAGGCTTTCCGGCTGCCGGAAGCACCTATCAGCCGTATACACCTCAAACGTATCAGGCTCCGCCAAATGTGACGGTACAGCAGCAGGAGGACATCCCGGGAATCCCGAATAATATACCTCGAGCAAATCAGCAGGCTCGTCCTGCGACTAATTCGATACCGAGTAAAGTGGACCGCGACGATGATTAAGCTGAACGATCGAAAAGGCGAACAAGGAATGACCCTGCTGGCGGTAATGTTTGTCATGGTCTTATTTGCCGTTGCTCTAATGACGGTCGCTCCTTCGATCCAACAGGACGTTCAGCGGCGAAAAGGAACTAGATACGATCCAGCGCGGCGAAGATGTGGCTCGTGCGATCCAGGAATATGTCGTGGCTTATAACGGAACAAAGCTGCCCGAATCCATCGACGACCTGCTCGACGGCATTCCGCAAGGCACAAAGACACGGCAAATTCTACGCCGCTCGTCCGCCGTAGATCCGCTGAGTGAAGACGGAAAGTGGCGTTTGATAAAGGCCGACCCGAAAGAGATCGCCAAATTTGCAAAGCGTGTCCAGGATTACAACAACGGCCTTTTGCCTTCTAATCAAACGCGTCTTCTCGATCGTTATTCGATAGTTCTCGTTAATTCCGTAAATATCGAGTCAGACACCGACCCGACCGAACCTGACGAAGATTTTACCGTTGAAACCAGCAATACGCCGTTCATCGGTGTCGCCAGTCAAAGCAAAGCCCGATCGGTGCTTACATATTACGGCATCGAAAATCACTCCAAATGGATCTTTACACCGCTCTTCCGCGGCAGTTCCTCGTCCCCGACGGGCCGCCGGCAAAACGCTCCTTCCGAAACCGCCAACGAACAATAATAGCTAGTTTTTGCTGCCATCTACTGTCGCCTTGACTTCTTGAATGATTAGAATTAGAATAATTCTAAATTAAGGAGCAATATGCATAAAACCAAAAACGATATAAAAAAAGATGATCGGGAAAAGATCGTAGCTATTTTGAATCAAAGTCTAGCCGATGCCAGCGATCTGAAATCACAGGCGAAGCAGGCACATTGGAACGTAAAAGGAATGAGCTTTATCGCCCTTCACGAATTATTTGATCAGGTCGCGACCGAGGTCGAAACGTTCACAGACGACATCGCTGAACGTATCACTTCGCTTGGCGGTACGGCGATGGGAACGGTTCGGCTAGCGGCTGAAAATTCGTCGCTGAGCGAATACCCGCACGAGATAACAGACGGAACCGCTCACGTCGATGCACTTTCAACAGCACTCGCGGATTTCGGCAAAAAGATGCGTGCAAACATCGACGAAACCGACAAACTCGGCGACGCCGACACCGCCGACCTTTACACCGGAGTTTCCAGAGGCATCGACAAACTACTTTGGTTCGTCGAAGCTCATATTCAGGATTAAGAAACGGGGCGAAGAGATCAGGGATAAGGGGAATGCAAAGCAATTTCACCGACCGGAGTGTGAGCAAAAATGCTCAAAGTCCGGTCGGTGACCGCTTTTAAGGTTCAACTCTAATTTAAAGAAGCCGGCGGTGCGGCCTTAGTTGGTTTCATCGCTTTTTCTTTTTTTGTGCATGCGGTCGGGTCGATTGTTGAGGCGGCACCGGCGATCTTCCAGCCGTCGTCGGTTTTTACCAAGTGAAAAGTATTCAGCCCGCAGTGGGATATTTTTCCGCCGGCAAAGAAAACATATCTGCCCCAATACATCGCGACATCGCCGTCAACCTCGGTTTTCGGAGCATACATTCGCTCTTCGATATTGGCGTCCTTTTTGGTAAAGAATTTGGAGAAAGCATCAGCACTATAATAGTGGATCTGGTTCTTTCCGTCTTTACCGCGGGCGACGGCGACGATCTGCGATTCCGGCATTTGGAGGGCAAGTATCGCCGGAGGATTTGCCGCTGCCATCTCGGCAAATAAATTGTCAATGACGCCCCGAACGGCCTTAGCATCTGCCGAAGATTGAGCGCTAACACAAACGGAAAAAGCAAAACAAAGTAACGCGGCGAATATAAATTTACGCATATTTTCTCCTATCCGATAACAATTACGTAACTTCTAAATGCGATCAAAATACCGAAAGCGAGTGCGGGCGTCAGGAATACTGCTAATTTTTTGGCCATTTTATCTCCTATTGTAAATGCGTAAAATAATAGCCCAATTTTGAACCGAGCGGTATATTTTTGTGACGAAACGCATTTTGTCCGTGACGATGCGACTATTTTTCACGTTCATCACCGATCAGCTCGACCAGGCGTTCGCGAAAATTCCGGCTTAAGGCAAGCTCGGTTCCGTTCTGCAGCAACACGGAATAATCGCCGCTAAACATCGGATGGAGCTCGCGAATTCGATCAATATTGACGATCGTCGAACGATGGATACGAATGAATTTTGTCGGATCGAGTTTGGATTCGATCGAATTCATCGTTTCGCGGATCATATGAGCATCGCGTCCGACGTGGATCTTCAAATAATTCCCCGAAGCTTCGATCCAATCGACCTCTTCGGTTTTAAGAAAAAATATCCGGCCCGTCGATTTTATGACCAACCGCTCCAGATATTTTCGGTCCGGCTTCAAACCGGCGACCAGCGAAAGGAGCCGTTCGTCCAAACCGCCCCGTTCCCTGCTGCGGATATGCTCACGAGCTCGCTCAACGGCGCGTTTTGCCCGACTGCGGTCGAACGGTTTCAGTAAATAATCCAACGCGTAAAGATCAAAGGCCTGCAGAGCATATTGGTCATAAGCCGTAACAAAAATGATCGCCGGCATCGATTCGGCATCGACCGATCTGACCACTTCGAAGCCGTTCATTTCCGGCATTTGAATATCTAAGAACGCAAGATCCGGCTTCAGTTCCTTGATCGCTTTTAGAGCCGATCTACCGTCACCGAATTCGCCGATCACGTCAATGTCCTCTTCATCCGCCAGAACGCGTTTGACGCGGCCGCGGGCGAGCGGTTCATCATCGACAATGATGGTTCTGATCGGCATATCGAGATCAAATATTTCTAAACGGAATGGTCAGATTTACGGTTAATCCGCTCGGATCTACCGGCAGCATTTCAAACTTATGCTTGTCGCCATAGAGATGTTTAAGCCGCAATTGTGTGTTTGAAAGCCCAACACCGAGCGTGAGTTCGGAAATACCTTCGACCGGAACACCCAACCCGTCGTCGCTTACCGAAAGCTGCAAACTTCCGTTCGAACGAACCGCCGCGATATCGATATGACCGCCTTCGGAACGCGGGCTGAGACCGTGTTTGATCGCGTTCTCAACGAGCGGCTGCAATATCATATTCGGAACCGCCGCGTCATAAGCCGTATCGTCGATGTTCATCCTTATCGTCAAACGGTCATGAAAACGCATTTGTTCGATCTCTAGATATTTCTGCAGAAAATCGAGTTCTTGCCGGAGCGGCACTTCCTGAGTTTCGAGATTATTAAATGAAAGCCGCAGCAATTCGCTTAGATCGGTGATCATTTTTTCTGCCGAATCCGGATCGCGGTAAATAAGTTCAGAGATCGCATTCAGTGTATTGAACAAAAAATGCGGATGAAGCTGCATCTTCAAAACCTGGAGCCTTGCCTGAGCAAGCCGTGCCTCTAACTGAGACGCCTGGAGTTCGCGCGCACGATATTTTTTGTAATATTCCGTGGCTTGGGAAATGATCAGTACGATCCAATATATGGTAAAGCTCAAATGCAGGTTGATGACGACGAACCGATAATAGATCTGTCCGTAACTCATTGCATCGAAACGGCGCGTATAACCGAGTTTCGGCAAAATGTATGCGTCGATGGCAAGTTCGAACAAGGCGAGGATCACGCCCGCAACAATGTGTATCGGCACGCTAACCGGCCAACGGCCTTTATCCAGCGGAAAATCGCGGCCGAGCTTAAAAACCAGTGGAGTCAGAAAAAACCAGATCGTGCACGAAACGAGCTGCCAGGAAAATATCCGCCAGATCGAGATCGGGTTTTCCGAAAGCTGGCTTTGCAGTGAACTTTGGCTCGTTAAAAAAAGCGCGACCATCATCCAAACGCCGAATATCAGCGCCCAGTTTCTCGCTTTTTTGCTTACAGTTTGGTCAGTTTCGTTCACGTTGTTATTTTGCACTATCGACAGGCATTAGCAAATTCTATCTGTGCGGTTATACTTTGATAAAGAGGTAAATGTTTCAATGGAAAAACGAACAAAAGAACAGTTGGAAAGACGCCGCGAAGAAATTCTCAAGGAACTCAATGAAGTAAATGAGGATCTTCGGATAGAACTCGACCGCGATCAGGAAGAACAGGCGATCGAGGTCGAAAATCAGGAAGTTCCGGTTGCGTATGAAAAAAATCTGCGAAAAGAACTTGCTGAGATCGAAACCGAACTTGAAGATCTTAATTAGAAAAAAGCTATGACAATTTCCGATGAATTATTCGGAACGGTAAAGGGTCCGGGTGTTCTGCCGCATGAATTTCTATTTATCACTCGTGATAATCTGCGAACGCGCATCGGCGAATTCGTTTATTACACAGCAAATATTGCGGGTGAGGACCAACAGATCGTCGGCACGATAAATTCGCGACGGCTAGTCCGGAGTTTGCCGGATAATTTTCTTGCGGATCCCGGAACACCGCCGTCCGAGATATCGGCATTGATCGGACTCGATGGCGTTTCGCCGGAAATTTATGAGATAACGGTCGAAACGATCGGCTATTTCAGCCGCTCGCTGAATGATTTTGTAAATCCGCGAATTCCGCCCGACCCGGGCGATCCGATCTATCTTGCATCAAGCGAAACATTGGCGGAAATGCTCAGTCCGCGTCGTTCGCAGGAAAATGGCTCGGCACAGATCGGCAGCCTTTTAACACGTGATCCGAACGAAGTTCCGATTGTACTTTCCGTAAAAGATGTTGTATCGACACACCTCGCGATACTTGCTTCGACCGGTTCCGGAAAATCCTACACAGCCGGAGTTTTTATCGAGGAATTGATGCAGTCCTATAATCGGGCGTCGGTTCTGATAGTCGATCCGCACGGCGAGTATCACACGCTGAGTTCTATCCAAGGCTCTGAGAAATTTAGTTCTGCCGATGGCTATACACCCGAAGTAAAGATCTTCACGCCCGATAAGATAAAGGTGCGTTTTTCAACGTTGACGGAAGCCGACGTCAAATATCTTTTGCCCGAAGGCACTTCGGATAAAATGCTTCACTTTTTGCGGCAGGCATTTCGCAGCCTGACCGACAAACTCAAAGCCGAAGGCAGACGCGATTATCTCTACAGTTATTACGACCTTCGCGACGAAGTTCAAAAACAGCAATATGGCAAAGACGACAAAGATGCAGGCGACGGCGGAAATGTTTCGTCAATTCAAGGTTTGCTTTGGCGGCTCGATTCGCGGTTCGATCGCAATGACGGAATATTCTCCGCAAGCGAGCATATCGAACTTCAAGAGCTTTACAAACCCGGCCGCTGCACGATCCTTCAGCTTTCGGACATAGAGCAAAACGAACAGCAGGTCATCGTCGGAACTCTTCTGCGGCGAATAAATAAGGCGCGCGTGATGACGACGCGAAAGGAAACTGACCGCGGCGAGAATTTTATAGATTATCCGGTCTTTACCTTGATCGAAGAAGCTCATCGATTTGCACCTGCCGGAGCGAGCGTCGTTTCAACGAATGTACTCAAACAGATCCTCGCCGAAGGACGAAAATTCGGTGTCGGCATTGGGCTTATCACACAACGGCCCGGAAAACTCGATCAAGACGTTTTGTCGCAGTGTATGACGCAGATCATAATGCGTATCGTTAATCCGATAGATCAGCAGACGGTCGCGCAGTCTGTCGAAGGAGCGGGACGCGCAATGTTGGCGGAACTTCCGGCATTAACGAAAGGTCAGGCGATCATTTCAGGTGTCGGAATAAATACGCCGGTGATGTGCCGCATACGTCCGCGTATAACGGCTCATGGCGGTGAAACTTTTGATGCTCCGGGTGAGTGGATGAAATGGCACTCCGAAGGACAAAAGGCTCGGCGGGAAAGCGACGGAGCGATCTTCGCAAAACCGGAGCCAAAGAATAAACCGGAAAAGATAGGAAATATTCGGATTTGAAATTCTATTGTTCTTTGATGGTGTACAGCTCTTTTGTTTCAGAACCCGCGATGTCTTTGCGAACAAGCAGCAAAAGATCTACGCCCGGACGCAGCGGAAATTTTCCTACCAGACGATAATCGGCAGAATATTTTCGGATTATCTCATCGTCCTGCGCGTCTTTTTTCGCCACGACCATTTCCGAACCTTTCGGATCGATCATTACACCGTGAAAGACCGCGTTCGGATAATCTTTCATATACCAAACCATAGGCCAATAATCGGGCGAAACGATGTCTATCGCCGCGTTTTTGCCTTTGCCGCTTTTTTCGGCGTACTGATCTATCTCGCGTAGCATGTCCAAAAAGCTTCGATAGGTGTGTGCGTAAACGTATGTTTTGCTGTTGTCGTCGTAGTGAACGAAAGCAAGATCATACGACCGGTAAGCTAAAAAGACGACGGAAGCCGCCGCCAGCACACCCGCAATTATTTTTGAACCGATCGCTGACGAGCGAGCGAGCTGATCAATACCATAACCCGCGATAATACACATCGGCAAAATAAACGAGAGTGCGAGCCAAGGCGTTTTGTAGGGAATGATCGAATAGGCAGCGAAAAGCCCGATCGCCCAAAGGCCTGCGAACATCGCGAATTTATGCCGTGCTTTTAGAAAAGCGACAGCCGTTCCCAAAAGCGAGAGCAGCATGATCGGGCCTTCGAAATTTTTGCACCAATCATAATATTCCAGATATTTGTAAACATGATCCTTTCTGCCTGTTTTGACCCAAGCCGTGTAAGCTTCGAAAGCTTTGCCGACACCTTCGGGATAGGTAAAAAATGAAGAAAAGAACAGGACAAATATGTAAATGAACGTGACAGCGGCTACGACAATCAGAAGCCAGCGATCGGCTCCGTCGCCAAGTGCGTCGCCAAATTTTGCAAAGGATATCAATGGTTCTTCACCGTCAGACATTTTCGGCTTGTTAATTTTTTGGTAAACCCAAACACACGCAACGGCAATGAGCATCGTCCCGAGGGTGATAAACGCCGTCTCTTTCGTAGCGAACATCAATGCGACCGAAGCCGATGCGAGGATCAAATATATCGGCCGGCCGTCGCGCCATTTGATCAACATGAAAACGACAACTCCGATCAATATGGATTCGAGGGTGGTTAAACCGATCCTAAGCGACCAAAGTGTTGTGACATTTCCGTCCGCGATCTTATATGCAAGCCTCAAAACCGGCGGCAAAAAGCACACAACAAAAAGCAAGACCGTCCAGGCAACGGCAAATGGACCAACACGCTTTCTGTCCATAAAAAACAAAAGCGAAACGACCAAAGCGAGAGCCAAAAATACGAAAAAGATCTCGTGAATAAAATACCGCGAGATAAAGACCATTCCCGGCGAAAATGCTAAGAATGCAGCCGCGGTCAGAGCTCCGACCTTTCCAATATATTTCCGCAAGAAAAAAACAAGCACGACCATCAGAACGCCGAAGATCGCCACACTCGCCCTGACCGGAACGGTTTCTAGTCCGAATAGCTGTGCGAACGGCATCGCGATAAAATAAAGCGTCGGGCCGTGATAATTTGTTGGGTCGTAAGTGTATGTGCCGTTGCGGAAAAGATTTGTCAGAAACCAGCCATTGACACCTTCGTCATGATGAAAAGGCTTTAATCCGAGGTTGAAAAAACGCATAAACGCCGCCGCGGCAGTGATCAAGCCGCAGTTGACGAGCCATAAAATATCGATCTGTTTTTTCGCCGGTGTTTCTGGATCCATCATTATCTGACCTTATATAGCGTATAATTTCCGACTTTTGCCCTGACCGGAAATTGTCTAAAAAATCCGTCGTCCAAACCCGGCAAACCTTGTTCTTCGGGCGAGACGATGACGTAGTCAATGCCGTATTTATCGATCAACTCGCGCGCGTTCGGGCTGCCTGCGTAGATCGCGTTCACATCGCGTTCGCGTTCGGCGTAATCGATACCGTGCGAACCTAGATGACCGGGATATCGCATTACCGAAATTCGACCGCTTAGAACTGCCGCCGTGTTATATGTCGGTGCATTCAAAATAATGGCGTTTGGAGCGGTTCGCAAATTGATCTGGTTTGCGAATTCGACCGCGTTTGAATCAAACACTCTGGAATTTATCTGTCCCGAAACCGTCCGCCAAACATCCAGCGAGCCCGAAAATATCAGTCCAATAAAAAGTACTCCGGCAACTATTTTCAGCGGCCATTCTTTTCGCCATAGCAACACCAAAACCAAACAGATGAACGGCAACGAACCCGCAAACCAATAGATCAACAATTTTATATTGTCCCATTGCCACGGCGCAAATTTGAACATATTCGCGAGCAGAAAGATAAGGAGAAATGGAATATAGAAAAATACCTTCCTATCCATTTCGCGGCGCTGCGTTATGTCTTTCCCTTTTTGGCCGGCCAGTAGAAAAACGAGTCCGGCGACGATCAACGGGATCACAAAACCGGTGTTCATCAGCCAGAACGAGACGATATTATGTTCGCCCGAATCCCAGCCAAAATTGACAGCGATAAATTGACTCGCGTGTGACGCACTTCCGGTGATCGACCAGATCAATTCAGGTATAGCGACAACACAAACTCCGATGCCAAATCCGATCCACACCCGCCATTTATCGAACCGCAATGCAAGCAAAAATACCGCGAGAATAAAAAGAACAAATAAACTATGAAGATGAATAAGCGGCAAAAGTCCCGCAATTAACCCAAGGATCAAATACGATGGTTCTTCTTTCTTTCTTTCTTTTGTCGCCGAAAAACCATTCCAAAGGATCGTCATTACCGCGACCGTGATCGGCATTCCCAAAAGCAGACTTCGCTGCGTCAGAAATAATGTGATCATCGAATTGCCCCAGCGAAATGTGTCGCCGATCGTGTAATCTTTTGGCAGCGAATTTAGGAATTCAAAAAATCCTTTGCCTTGCGCCCAAAAATCGCCAAAGAACCATATGAACCCAAGACCGCCGCTGAAAAAGAGAAGAAATGGAGCAAGCCGAGCGGCGAGTTTGTCGCCGGCTATCTTCAAAACAAACCGCTCTATTATCACCAGCAAGGAAAAAGCCCAAAACACATTTGTCACGAGCATCGCGTCTTTAACGCCGACGCCAAGTTTTACAAAAGCCGCCGTTACAAGATCGGCGATAAACGGATACGAAAATTTCGCTCCGGCATACGAAGGATTTACCGGTGGAAAATTCGCTGCGTCTGTGAATGAAAATATGGCACCCAAATGAAACGGAAGATCGCCTAGGTTATTCGAACCGCCGGTAAAGATACCTTGATCGGTTTGAAACATCGCCCGCTCGAAAAAGAACAAAAATAATAGCGCAAAGAAAAGATAATAAGAGAAGCGAAAAAGTTTCTTGTAACTTTGACCCTGAAAATTTCCTTTTATCCTATCGCGGTCGCGGCGATACGCTTTTCGCGGGCCCTCTAATTTCAAAATACCGACCGGCAATAGCGTGATGATCAAGCACGCTACGATCACATAAACATTCAATCCAAAAAAAGATGCCCCAATAAACAGAGCCGTTCCGAAAACCGCGCTTCCGACAACGGTTCCGACAGCGAACCGCCATAGCGCAGGTTCCTCGTCAGCAAATGCGTATGTCAAACACGCACCGCCGAGGGCAATGATCAGGATCAAAATAAGAGCAAGGATCATAAGTAGGAATTAGAAAATTTCTAAAAATAACTTATCGCAGAATGATGCTTTGATAAAGTAGCGTGTAAAAAATCCTTCACATTTGGCATCAGAATAGATTATACTTTTTACAAATTCTATAACTATCTCTGACACTTCGAAAATATTTGGGGGAAATTTTCAATGAAATGCAGAACATACTTACTTCTTGCCTGTTTTCTTTTCGGGGCCATCTCACCGCTTTACTCACAAGGTATTTTTTCAGCAAGAGCGTCAGATGCAGCTCCCGATCGGACACACATTATTCGCGGAATTCGTTCGATCTCCGGTACTAGCGGTTTTGTCTTTACGTCGGATTCAATATTGCAGACGGTCGACGACGGTAAAAACTGGACAAATATCGGCCCGCAATTATATTTGGGTGATGTGTTCTCATCAGTCGATTTTAATTCGAGCTCGTCGATTAACGCGTTGATTATCAATGGGCGAAATCAAAAATTCCGATTGGCGACTTCGAATGAAAGCGGCACCTCATGGTCCCAAAAAGAGCTACAGTTCCCGGGGTTGGACTCGGACGTTGACTTAGATTCAGCAAAATTATCTTCATTCAGTTCGTCGGATCTCGAAATTGAATTTAGGCTTCAGACATCTTCAAATTTTTCCGGTCATCTGATCTACTCTTCTTCCGATGGCGGGAACACTTGGGTTTTGAAATCGAAGAACACCGAACTAAGAACTGACGACGCTATTGGAACCGATGTTGTTTCGGGAAACTGGCGGCTCGAAACAATGGGAAGCTGTTCCGGCTTCAAAACGGGTTGTGTTCAGGAAACGCATTTGTTGATCGACGGCGAAGACGCAACTCCGTCGCTCGTTTTACAAAAAACAGCCGAAGCAAAGGCCGCGGCCGCGGAACTAACCGCCCCGATGTTCTCGGCTCCCGGCGGAAATACCCGGATCAGTCTTAATCGCGGTTTTGATAAATGCACGGCGGCGACAGTTTCGCAAATGCAGGCTTGGTGGAACACTTCCGATCATTACAACGCGAATATATATTTTAGCGGCCGCAACCGTGCCTGTTCACAGCCGCAACTGACCGCTGCTTGGGTCGATCAAGTTTCGGCAATGGGTTGGGGATTGATACCGACAGTCGTTGGTTATCAAGCGCCATGCACTGCTTCAACCACAACGGCAAAATTAAGCAGCGATCCGGCGACAGCCGAACAGCAAGGCCGCGGAGAAGCTGACATTGCCATTGCCGATGCAGCCAACATCGGCATCACCGCGGGAAGCGTTTTGTACTACGACATGGAGCGTTATGACGATCTAAGCGGTACAGGAGCTTGTTCGACTCCGGTCAAATCTTTTTTGAAGGGGTGGACGGATCGTTTGAAAGAACAAGGTTATATTTCGGGCGTTTACGGTTCGCCGAAAAACGCTCAAGAAGACTGGGTTTTGATACCGGCCGCAAGCCGTATGGACGCGATATGGATGGCTCGCTGGGACAATGTGCCGTCGGTTTGGACGTATATCAGCTTTCCTAACTTCCCGACAAACGAATGGGCCAATCACCAAAGAATCAAGCAATGGCAGGCTCCGCACGATGAAACCTGGGGCGGCGTCACATTTAATATTGATGGAAATATTCTCGATGCTCCGGTCGCCGGAAATGCGATCGCGAAAAACAAACGAGCCGATTTCGACGGTGACGGACGGACCGATGTCAGCGTTTTCCGTCCATCGACCAACGTTTGGTATTCGTATACTAGCTCAAATTCCGCATATCTGATCGTGAAGTTCGGATCCACGGACGACATAGCAACGCCGGGCGATTTTGACGGCGACGGTAAGACAGATCAAGCCGTTTTTCGTCCTTCGACCGGGCAATGGCATATGCTGACGAAAGGCTTCAACTATTCGGTCGCGACTTTCGGAATGAGCGGTGATATACCTGTGGCAGCCGACTATAACGGCGACGGAAAGACCGATCAAGCCGTGTTTAGGCCAACGGAAGGCCGCTGGTACATAGCAAACTCCGATAGTTTACGAACTGTTACTGTCGTTCAATTCGGAATTTCCGGCGACATGCCGGTTCCGGATGATTATGACGGCGACGGGAAAACCGACGTTGCCGTTTGGCGGCCTTCGACCGGAGTTTGGTATATATTGCGAAGCTCCGACGGGTCGTTCCGAGTTTCCTCCTTTGGAATAACAGGAGATAAACCAGCTCAAGGCGATTTTGACGGCGACGGCAAAGCTGACTTAGCCATATATCGCGGCGGAACATGGTATGTATTAAGCAGCGGCGGTGGAGATTCACAGATCAATTTTGGCCTTTCTGACGATGTACCATCAACAGGGGATTTTGACGGTGACGGAAAGGATGATATCGCTGTCTTTCGTCCGGGCACCGGGATCTGGTACATACTTCAAAGCTCGAGCGGATTCACAGCGTATCAATTTGGTGTGGATGGCGATCAGCCGGTTCCAAACCTATATTTGGCTCAATAGTATCTGCACGAGTTAGACCATCCGAAGCCCGAATTCAATTTCGGGCTTCTTTTTATTTTGATTCGATTGTAGAATATAGGTTTTTCATTGGACGCAATATTTAATTATGTTACAAGCTGGAATTGTTGGGCTGCCCAACGTCGGAAAATCAACCCTTTTTAACGCTCTGACCGCGCAGGAAAGTGCCCTTGCCGCGAACTATCCTTTTGCGACGATCGAGCCGAATGTCGGCGTTGTTGCCGTGCCGGACGAACGTCTTCCGGTGCTGGAAAAATTGGTAAAAGCAAAGCGTGTCGTTCCCGCGATCGTGGAATTTGTCGATATTGCCGGGCTCGTTCGCGGTGCTTCAAAAGGTGAAGGTTTGGGCAATCAGTTTCTGGCAAATATCCGCGAAACGGATGCGGTTATTCAGGTCGTCCGATGTTTCGAAGACGAAAATATCATCCACGTCGAAGGTTCGGTCGATCCGATCCGCGACATCGAAACTATACACATCGAACTTGCTTTGGCCGATCTTGCGTCGGTCGAAAAGCGTCGCGACAAGGCTGGCCGGGGTGCAAAATCAGGCGATAAGGATTCGAAGATCGAGATAGCTATTCTGGATAAGATCCAACCGGTTCTTGAGGAAGGCCGGCCGGTTCGTTCGGCCGATCTGACCGACGATGAACGAGCTGTCGTTCGCTCGTGGTTTTTACTAACGTCAAAACCGACGATCTACGCGGCTAATGTGGACGAAGATTCGCTCGCTGCTCCGGACGATAATCCTCATGTTTTGAAAGTAAAAGAGAGAGCGAATGCCGAAAATGCTGAGGTTGTCGTTATCTGCGGCAAAACTCGAAGCGGAGCTCGTCGCACTCGATGCCGAAGAGCGAAACGAATTTCTCAGTGACCTCGGTTTGGCGTCGAGCGGTGTTGACCAATTGATCAGATCGGCCTATAAAATGCTCGGGCTTATGTCGTTTCTAACGGCAGGAGAGATAGAGGTTCGTGCGTGGACGATACCGATCGGCACGAAAGCTCCGCGTGCGGCTCGCGAGATACATTCGGATATAGAACGCGGTTTCATCCGCGCCGAGATCGTCAAATACGAAGACATGCGTTGCTCTTGGTTCGCGAACCGCCGCACGCGACAAAGGCGTCGCACGCCTCGAAGGCAAAGATTACATCATGCAGGAAGGCGATATCGTTGATTTCAAATTCAACGTCTAAAAATAAAGAGTGATGATCTTCGCATTTCTGCTCATAACTCATCACTCTCGACTCTGGTCTATCTATTGGTGCCCTCGGTAGGATTCGAACCTACAGCCAACGGATTATGAGTCCGCTGCTCTAACCGTTGAGCTACAAGGGCAAGAACTTGTTAGTTTAATTGAAAGCCTTTTTGCAGGCAAATGTATATCTTCAGATTTGCGGAAATTCCGGCGGCGGCGGCTGATTGTGAACCGGTTCATCCCGAACCACGCTGACTCTTTTACTGATAAACCAACTGCAACAAATGCCGGTATCGCGCATACAACGCCGATAAAAAACGTATTTTCTTCGATAATCGTAGGCTGCCAGCCCAAGGTCATAACTCCGATCATCAAACCAACGCCGATCAGAAAACCAAAGAGGATCTGTATGCCAAAAAATATTGCAACGGCAGCTCTGCCCATAGATACGGATTTCGATCGTATTGCCGTGCTGTTCGGAAAATATAGATCGCAGTTACGATAATAAAAACAATTTGCAGCATATTTCCTCCATTACTGTCCCAGATCTTCGAACTTCGGGTTCGCCTTGTTTATGCGTTTATAGGTTCCGGCGGCAGAAACGTTGTGGCCGAAGCCGCAGGCGGTTCCGTTTTCGTCGGTTACTTTTATCGTTCCCGGCTTTACGAACTTGATCGTAATGCGGCATTCGCCGTATTCGTCGTTTGCATAAACGGCTTCGTCGCCGGCGATAACGGCAATTCCCTGTGCTTGGCCGAGATTCGCGCTCATCTCGCCATTGCCAATTAAGTACGGATAGACGAGATCAAATGATATTTTCAGCTTTCCTTTGCCGAGCGGCAGTATCTTTATTTCATTCGCCGTTCCTTTGAATCTTCCTGTAAATTCCATTCGAAATGTGCCGGTCGCTTCGGCTGCGGAAACCGATGCCCGAGCTTTTTGCGCACTTGCATTTGCAGTGAAAATCCATAGAAACAAAAAGCTTAGGCCAACCGCAGTTATTAGTTTCACCATAATAATCCTTTTCGTCTGAGCATTTATCTGCTATATTTTTGCCTAACTCTCTTCAGAATATCAACAACCAAAGGGGAAAATTCCATGAACGCTGCCATTAGCGACAATGATTCGTCATACGACCGGGGCTTTTTCGGTCATCCTTCCGGCCTTTCCACGTTATTTTTTACGGAAATGTGGGAAAGATTCAGCTATTACGGAATGCGGGCTATCCTGTTTCTTTACATGACAGCCGCTATAACCGAAGGCGGTTTGGGATGGGAAGATTCATTTGCCGGACCGGTTTTTGGCCTTTATGCTGCAAGCGTTTATTTTCTTCCTCTCATTGGTGGATGGATCGCAGATCGATTTATCGGGGCGTACCGAGCAACCTTTGTCGGCGGCTTTGTTATCATGCTCGGTCATTTCGCTTTGGCAGTGCCGACAGTTAGCTTTTTCTATATCGGCCTTGTCCTCGTCGCAATAGGAACCGGTTTTCTCAAATCGAATATTTCCGCTATGGTCGGCGATCTTTATACAAAAGAAGACGCCCGACGCGATGCCGGCTTTTCGATCTTTTACATGGGCATTAATATTGGTGCCTTGCTCGCTCCGCTCGTTTGCGGATTTCTGGCACAAAGCGAAATGTTTCGCGGATGGCTTTCAGGTTGGGGGATCGATCCCCGATCAAGCTGGCATTTCGGTTTCGCGGCGGCTGGTATCGGAATGGGGTTTGGCCTTATCCAATACATCATCGGCAAACGAAGGCTTGACGGAGTCGGCGCACCGCCGGAAAAGGTCTCAGATACCGAAAACGACCCGATCAGTTCGGCATATCTCATAAAGATCGCGATCCTAATTGTTGTTGCGGTTGCGATCGTTCTTGCCGCAGCCGCATTCTCTGACGTTTCAACCGCATTGACGTATGTGCTGATGCCGACCGTTCTGGTTGCCGGGCTTCTTGGCGTACTGATCACCGGAATGCAGGACAACTTAACGAAAGATGATTGGAAACGTCTGGGCGTCATTGTTATTTTGTTCGCTTTTTCGACGGTATTTTGGATGGGTTTCGAGCAAGCCAGCACAAGCCTCAATGCTTTTGCCGAGCGGTTAACGGATACAACAATTTTCGGCTGGTCATTTCCGGCGAGTTGGCTGCAATCGGTAAATCCATCTTTCATTGTTATTTTTGCACCGATAATAGGAGCACTTTGGTTGAAGCTCGGAAAGCGTCAGCCTTCAGATGCCGTTAAATTTGCGATAGGTTTGCTGTTTGCCGGTCTTGGTTTCGTTGTGGTGTCTTATGCTGCTTCGCTGACCGGAGCCGGACGTGTTAGTCCGCTGTGGCTTTGCCTGGTTTATCTTCTGCATACGATCGGCGAACTTTGTCTCAGTCCGGTCGGCTTGAGTTCGATGACAAAGCTTGCTCCCGGAAGAATGGTTTCGCTAATGCTCGGCGTCTGGTTTCTCTCGATCTCGATGGGAAATTACATAGCCGGACGCATAGCCGGCGAATTTGTCGAACAGGCCGACATTCTATCCGGCATTTTCGCGAAGGTTGCGATGATCCTTATCGGTGCCGCGATCGTCCTTTTTGTCATTTCGCCATTAGTTAAAAAATTATACACAAAGCCGGAAGTTATGGTTCCTGAGGAACCGGCCTAAGATCTAAAAAGATACGGAGAAAAATAAATGAGTTCAAACGCGACGACTTTTGACACAGCCGGCGGTGCCGGTATATCGAAACATCCGAAAGGACTTTATGTTCTTTTTGGCACCGAAATGTGGGAACGCTTCAGTTTCTATTCGATGCTGGCTTTGTTCACACTTTATCTCCGCGATCCGGATCAAGGTTTTGGTTGGACAGCCTCCGAGGCAACTTCTCTCTATGCCAATTATCTGATGTTCGTGTATCTGAGTCCGCTTATCGGCGGATTCATCGCCGATAAGATAACCGGCTATCGAAAAGCCGTGATGATCGGCGGCGTTTTCTTCATGATCGGCCACGGCTTGCTTTCGATCTCATCGATCTGGGCAGTTTATGCGGCTCTCACATTTTTGGTCATCGGTAACGGATTTTTCAAACCGAACGTTTCTACAATGGTCGGAAATCTTTATCCCGAAGGCAGCCATTTAAAGGACCGTGCATACAACATCTTTTATATGGGCATAAACGTCGGTGCCGCATTGGCTCCGATCGTGATGGAAGTTGTAAAGGCTTATTGGGGTTTTCACGCCGCATTCGCCGTCGCCGCATTCGGAATGGTTATCTCGGTCGGTATCCTTTGGTATTTTAAGAATTTGGTTACGAGTGCGGATAGCGAGAATGTGTTGATCATCGATGACCACGCAATAGTCGCCAGTAATTTGGACAGTGACCAAGCTGCTGATACCGCAGCAACCACGATCGATGCTCCGCCGCATGAAACTAGCCATCAAAAAGCCTCGGCATTGATGAACACCGTATCTGACAATAAACGCATTCTCGCATTATGTGTCGTCTTCGCGATCGTCATCGTGTTTTGGATGGTGTTCCATCAGAACGGATCGACGCTTACGTATTGGGCGGACGACAACACCGATTGGAACGTCACGGGAACTATATCGAATTCGATCAATGCGATCTGGATCTTGATACTCACATTTCCGCTCGTATGGTTCTGGGGCTTGCTCGATAAACGCGGCAAGGAGCCTTCGACACCAACGAAGATGGCGTTCGGCATGACGCTTACGGGCCTGTCATTTTTAGTGCTCTGGTTCGGCGCATCAATGGGAGAAAATGCGGTCAAAACACCTGCTCAATTTGCCGTTGGATCCTTCCGCATCAACGAACGCGTTGCCACAAATCTCGCTTCACAAGGCGTTTCTAAAGAGGTCGTCGATAAAATAATGGCGGCAAAAGACGCCGATGGAAAGAACGTCGTCGATGGCGTTAAATTTTCGCCCTTAAGCGAAGATGCGATCGCGGAAAAAAACAAAGAACGCGTTCAGGAAGGAAAGCCTGCATTGAGTCCCGAAGAAGTAGCTCGGCTCAAGAGCGGCGAACAGCAATTGATCCACGCTGTGAATTCTGTTGCTCCCGGCGTCGGCGACGCTAATAAAGAAGCGATATTGCAGAATTCCTATCTTTTCAGAGTCTCTCCGCTTTGGCTGATCTTGGGTTATATGATCGTGACCCTTGGCGAACTTATGTTGTCACCGATGGGACTTTCTCTGGTTTCGAAGGTCGCTCCGATCAACAAACGCGGATTGCTTATGGGCGGCTGGTTCGTTGCAACAGCGATCGGTAATAAGCTGACGATGATCGGCATTTACTGGGACATCTGGCTCCAATCGTCGTTCTTCTTGATTTTGGCATTGATGGCCCTATTCATGGCCGTTGTTCTATTCCTGATCTTAAAACCGCTGAAAAAAGCAATGCCAGGCGTTTAGGAACAGGCGAAAAGTGAAAGGGTTAAAAGGTGAAAAAGGACCTTTTGACCCTTTTCACTCTTTCACTTTTCTACTTTCCACTCTTTTTTCACTTTTCTCTGCTCCTAAATGCGGCCATTGCCTCCGTTGCGCCGGCGTGCATTATTTCGGGTTTGTGGTATTTCCAGTGTTTTTCAAATTCTTCCTCGGATAGTTCCGGCATTTCGTTTCTGGTCTTTGTTTTTAAATATTCTTCTGCCCAAGCGCGAATTTCCATATTCGTATTCAACGCTGTGCGTGCTCCGTGCATCAAATTATCGCGTTCCATAGATCTATCTCCTTTATGTTAGATTAAATCTTATGCGGTCGCCGACACGCGGGCAAGCCGCCGATAAATTTCCGCTGGCCGAAATTGTCCGGTTTAGCTTAGGAGTTTTTAGTGAAACGAAAATATCTAGTACTTTTTCTCGCAATTTTAATTTCTGCAGAGCCTTTATTTGCACAACGTACCGCGACCAAGCCGCAGCCGGCGAAACCGGCGCTTCAGAAACAAGCCGATCAGGACATTGAGGCTCCGTTCGTCAATAAAAAGCTGTCGAATGGTTTAGAGGTCATCGTGCTTCCGGATGCCAGCGTGCCGATCGTTACGGTCGAACTCGCCGTTCGGAATGGGTCATTTACCGAACCTCCGGAACTTAACGGTCTGTCCCATCTTTACGAACATATGTTCTTTAAACCGAACAATGCGACCTTTCTTAGTTATTGCGAAAGAATGCAGAATGCGAGAATGGCTTCGGGCTGCATTACTCCATTAAAGCTGAAAGATCAGATCGGCGATGTGAGTTATTTTAACGACCTGAACAATCTGGGCATCAGTTATAACGGATCGACCCGCGAAGAGGTCGTGAATTACTATTTCACAACGACCTCTCCGTATTATGCGACGGCTATGCAGGTTATCAACGGTGCGGTGCGTTTCCCGCGTTTTGACGAGCAGGATTTTGAAAATGAAAAACGCGTCGTCATCGGCGAGCTCGACCGAAACGAAGCAAATCCTTTTTCGTATCTGAACGATGCAATGACCGATAAACTTTTCTATAAGTATCCGACCCGCAAAAAACCGGGCGGCACACGAGCGACCGTCGCGGCTGCGACGACCGATCAAATGCGCCTGATCCAATCGCGATATTATTTTCCGAATAATGCGGCTTTGATCGTTGCCGGTGGAGTGAATCCCGAAGAAGTTTTTGCAGAGGCCGGAAAAGATATTTGGTTCATGGAAACCGAGATCGGTCGATCCGTTCAAGGAATTTCCTCTTGTCACACATCCGCCGCTTGAAAAGAGCGAAGCCGAGATCGTCGAAAAACGCACCGGCCAAGAATCTTCTGACACCGATCAAAATGTTTTTATCCAGATCGGCTGGCAAGGGCCTTCGATCGGAAAGGACAATGAGGCGACATACGCGGCGGATGTTTTTTCTTATATTTTGTCGCAACCCGATTCGCGTTTTCAGCGAAAATTAGTCGATAGCGGTTTAACCTCAGCGGCATCGATAAATTATTACACCCAGCGAAATGTCGGCCCGATCAGCCTGTTTCTGATAACCACGCCGGCAAAAGCCAACGCTGCTTTGAAAGCTGCATACGCAGAGATCGCCGAATTTTCAAAACCCGGCTATTTTACCGATGAAGAACTGCAAAGCTCGAAAAATACATTAGAAGCTAACGATCTGTTTGATCGCGAAAAACCCAGCGAATACGCCCATACTCTTGGTTTCTGGTGGTCATCGACCGGTATTGATTATTTTCGCGGCTATCATAAAAATCTCGGAGCCGTTTCGCGAACCGATATCGATAGCTATGTCAATAAATATATAATCGGCAAGCCGCATGTTGCGATCGCCCTGTTGTCTCCCGAAGTAAAAGAAGCCGCCGCACTGACCGATGAAAGTTTGATCGGCGAATAAAACTTAAATAATGAGATCATTGAAATACAATTTTATC
>CAVRHB010000003.1:0-467841 GCA_963720905.1 uncultured Acidobacteriota bacterium | reverse complement strand
CTGGGCGAGATCGTCGTCATGGGTGACGATGACAAGCGTTATTCCGCGGTCGCGGTTCATTTTGAATAGCATATCTTCGACTTCGGCTCCGGTCGTCGAATCGAGATTGCCGGTCGGTTCATCGGCGAAAATTATCTGCGGCTCGCTGACCAAGGCTCGAGCGATACAGACACGCTGTTTTTCACCTCCGGAGAGATCTTTCGAGCGTTTTGTTAGCTTATCGCCGAGTCCGACCGATTCAAGCGCCGCTTTTGCTCCCGATCTGATCTTGGATTCATTAAGACCGCGAATTCGTAGCGGCAGAGCCACATTTTCCAGAACGGTATCGCGACCGTTCAGAAAAAATTGCTGGAATACAAATCCGAATTTTTCGTTGCGTAGGACGTTCTTCTCGCTTTCGGAAAGCTCTGAAACATCATTGCCGTTCACAAGAACTGTTCCGCTAGTCGGTTCGTCAAGACATGCCAACAAATGCATCAGAGTCGATTTTCCGCTGCCGGATTTTCCGACGATCGCGATGCATTCGCCGTTGTCGATCTCTAGATCAATGCCGCGAAGAGCCGGGTAATCGGCACCGTCGCTTGTGTATGTTTTGAAAAGGTTTTTTGCTTCGAGCATAAGTTAGATCATCTGACTTTCGCCGATTTTCTAGATTTACGCGTGAAGAAAGGAAATGTTCAAAGAATTTTTAGCCTATGACATCATGGAGAAGCTGTATTGGTGTCGGCTCTTCTTCGGAAATAGAATAAGCGGATCGAAGCTGTCGCTCTGCGACGGCAGATTGCTCGTCGGTGCGACAAAATATTTTACCGATCACATCGCCTTTGCTGACGCGGTCGCCGATCTTCACTACACATTCGTAACCGACACACGGATCGACGCTGTCTTCGGCTTTTGTCCGGCCGCCGCCGAGCGAAACGACCGCTTCGCCGACCGTCAAAGCATCTATCGACGAAATAAAACCGCTGCTTTCAGCCAGCAGTTCAAAGGTCGTAAGACTTTTGTCGATCAACTTTTCGGGGTCGTCGCAAATAGTTTGATCGCCGCTTTGCAAACCGATATTTTCACGAAACCTCTCTAATGCCGCCCCGCTTTCAAGTCTTGACAGAGCAAGCGAGCGAGCTTCTGTAATATCACTCGAAATATCACTGAGAACCAGCATTCGGGAGGTCAGTTCAAGCGAAAGTTCGAGCGTATCATTGGCTTTTTCGCCTGTTTCGCCGCGAAGTATTTTGATGCATTCATAAACTTCGTGCGAATTTCCGACAAATTGGCCGAGCGGCTGATTCATATCTGAGATCACAGCCTGCGTACGGACGCCAAAATTTTTGCCGGTCGCTACAAGCGATTCCGCCAATCGATGCGAATCTTCAAATCTCGGCATAAACGCACCGCTGCCGGTTTTGACATCTAGGACAAGTGCATCCAAACCTTCGGCCAATTTCTTTGACATGATCGATGCGACGATCAACGGAATGTACGGAACCGTCGCAGTTGCATCGCGTAACGCGTAAATTTTTTTATCCGCCGGTGCGATCTTCGCCGTTTGGCCGGCCATTGCAAAACCGCACTTTTCTATGACACTTTTGAACTGTTCGGTCGAAAGATTCACGTTGTATCCGGCGATCGATTCGAGCTTATCGAGCGTTCCTCCGGTGTGGCCGAGTCCGCGGCCTGAGATCATCGGTACCGCAACACCGCAAGCGGCCGCGAGCGGTGCGATTATCAGCGAAGTTTTGTCACCGACTCCGCCGGTCGAATGTTTATCGGCTTTCGGTATCTGGATGCTTTTGAGGTCTATCACATCGCCCGATTCGAGCATCGCACGCGTTATCGCGTCTTGTTCGGCTAAATTCAGCCCGCGCAGGATCATCGCCATTATCAGAGCTGACGTTTGATAATCGGCCCACGAACCATCGACAACGCCGTCGATAAATTCCTTTATCGCAGCCGAAGAGAGTTCGCCGCCGTCGCGTTTTATCGCAATTATTTCCTGTGGCCTCATTTATTTTTTTGGAGTAAAACGACTGCGGTTGCTGCAATGGCTTTTCGCTCGCCTATCTCGCCGATGCCTTCGCCGGTCTTTGCTTTTATACTTATTTGATCATCCTCAATGGCCAGATTCTCAGCCAGCTTTGCACGCATTGTATCAATGAAAAGCCGAATCTTTGGCGATTCCAATTCGATCGTTATATCGATATTAGCGACAGCAAAGCCTTTGGTTCTAACTAGTTCCGATGCATGATTTAGAAATGTAAAACTGTCCGCATCTTTCCAGCGTTCATCCGAGTTTGGAAAATGCGATCCGATATCGCCGGCAGCGATCGCTCCGAGCAAAGCATCGGTCACCGAATGCAAAACGACATCGGCATCCGAATGACCTTCCGCACCCAGATCGGATTCGATCTCTACACCGCCTATGATCAGTTTCGGCCCGTCAATGAGCCGGTGTTTGTCGTTTCCGTATCCGATTCGAAACATATTTTATTTAACGTGATCGGCTAAAAAAGCCTCGGCGATCAAGATATCATCCGGCGTTGTGATCTTTATATTTCGCGGGCTGCCTTCGATAAAAGCTGCACGCAAACCAAGGCGTTCGACGAGCGAACATTCATCCGTGATGTCTTCGCCGCTCGGACCGGACAAAGCTCTTTCAAGTATCGAATATTGAAACGCCTGCGGTGTCAAAGCTCTACGAAGTTTTGTCCGGTCGATCGTTTTGACGATCGTTTGATCAGCGATCTCTTTGATCGTGTCCGTGACCGCCGCAACCAAACATGCCGCTCCTGCGGCTTTTGCTTTTTCAATGGTCGCGGTGATCTCCTCGACCGCAACAAACGGCCTCGCACCGTCATGAACTGCGACGATCTCTGAATTTTTACTAACTACGGCAAAGCCATTCGCAACCGACTTCGCACGCGAATCTCCCCCGACCGCGATCCGCGTAACTTTTGAAAAACTGTTTTCGCTGACGATCTTTTCGACCTGAGTGATATGCTCATTCGCAACGACGATAATAATTTCGTCGATCGAACTGCATTCTTCAAAGCGGCTTATCGTATGAGCTATCAGCGGTTTCCCGCCTAAAATATAAAATTGTTTTGGAATGTCCGAACCGAATCTGGTTCCGCTGCCGGCTGCGGCAATGATCGCGCTGTTCATCGCGTTTCGAGTTCGCTGCTGCGTGCTTTTCTAAAGCCGAGCGAACGAGAATCATCGATGTTTTCGTAAGGCTCTTCGCGATCGTCCCAAAGTCTGCCGAATATCATCTTTCCGGCCGTTGTTTGCAGGACGCTTGTGACCGCGATGTCGGTGGTTTTACCGATAAGTTTTCGTGCATTATCGATAACGACCATTGTTCCGTCGTCCAAATACGCGACGCCTTGGTTATATTCTTTGCCTTCTTTGAGAACAAAAACATGCATCGCTTCGCCCGGCAGAACTACCGGTTTCAAAGCGTTCGCGAGTTCATTGATATTCAAAACATCGACACCGCGAAGCTGCGAAACTTTGTTCAAATTAAAATCGTTTGTAACAATAACGGCGTCGAGCTGTTTGCCAAGTTCGATCAATTTCAGATCGACCTCTTTCACATCCGGAAAATCGGTTTCGACGATCTGAACATCAAGTTTGCTGTTATTGCGAAGCCGCTGGAGCATATCGAGCCCGCGGCGTCCGCGTTGGCGTTTCGAAGAATCGGCAGAATCGGCGACCTGCTGAAGCTCGGCCAAAATAAAATGTGGAATGACGAGTGTGCCGCCTAAGAATCCGGTTTCGGAAACATCGGCAATACGGCCATCGATGATCACGCTGGTGTCGAGAATTTTGTAATCGTGCTTTACGGTCTTGTCGCTAAATATTCCGCCGAGTGCGGAAAGATCGAGAAAATCACCCTTCGCCGCACCGGCCATCAGGCCGATATAACCCATAAAAAATGCGAGCGAGATCGTCAAAAATGTCTGCATCTCAGCCGGAACGGCTTCGACCTTTTGGATCGATATCAAAATTCCGATCAAAAACGCACCGACAATTCCGAGGATCGAACCGACTGCCGCGCCGATCAAAGTCTTCAACGAAGCACGCCTGACACGCATTTCAAATACGATAATTATTAATGCGACTCCGATACCCAAAACCGCCGATATTATCCGACGCATTGAAATATCCATCGGATCGAGCCGCGCGGTTTGACCCAACGGATTCAGCAAAAATCCGATGCCCGCAAGCATAAGCGCAAATACGATCCTAATTGTCAGGGCTTCCCATTTCATCAACCAAATTTTATCACAAAACAGGACACCGCGTTAACAGTGTTAAAAAACTAATATCTGAATAGATTTTTCTTCGCAGCTTTGCGTCTTCGCGAGATCCCTACTGGATCACCAAACATTGCCCATTCAGCGAGATCGATTCCGATGAAAGCAGAAACACCGCCACGCGCGCTGCATCGTCCCAGGCGATCGAGGATTTGGGTCGTAGTTCAAGTCCGCCGGTATTTACCGGTATCGCGCGCTCTTCGTGGGCGGTTATTGTATTGGAACGAAACTTCGGTGCGAGTACAGTGACGGTTTTGCTCGTAAATTCTTTTGCGGCAGATTCAAAGACCGTCCGCTCGGCGGACTTTATACAATAGGTTGAAAAACAGTTAACGATCTTCGGCTTCGGCCGTTCCCGCATAAGCTGCGATGCCGCTCGATTAATGTCCTCCGTTTCGGCAAAAATCTGCGGCAGATCATTGGCTAATTTTCGACAATTCACCAAAAGATCTAGCCGGCCGAATTTTTTCGCCGCCGCCTGAACGAGGGTCTGTCCGCGTCCGCTTTCGTTCCGATCAAACGGCACAGAATCCGCGAGCGTTCCGAGCGAGATCATTTCTCTGACGATCCCGCTTGAAGAATCCGCCGGTTCGCCGACTATTACAAAAGCTCCGAGCAACGCCAACTGCATCGCCGCGGCGTGGCCGAATGGATGCGAAACATCGCTGACAAGCGCGACTTTTTCGGCGAATTGGTGAATCGATTGCGAAGACATTTGAGTAAAATCATAACCCTCGTATTTCGGTAAATCAAAGCCGGTTTCGCTTTCGGCAAATACCTGCGGTATTCTGTCTTTTCCAAACAATGGCAAAGCAACCTTTAACCATATACGTCTGCCAAAGCTGCGGCAGCCAATCGCGAAAATGGCTCGGGCAATGCCCCGATTGCAGCGAATGGAATACGTTCGTCGAAGAACGTTTTCGTCCTGCGGCGCAGCCGTCGGCCGTTGCACGCGGTTCATTTTCAGGCTTTCGCGATTCAAAGCCTGTTCCTTTTCGAGATATCGAATCGCAGGACGACGCACGCGTTTCTTCCGGCATCGAAGAATTTGACCGCGTTCTCGGCGGCGGCATCGTCGCAGGATCTCTCGTCCTGATCGGCGGCGCACCCGGCATCGGCAAATCGACGATCGTTATTCAAATGGCCGATAAGCTCAGCCAAAACGGCCACAAAGTTTTATATGTTTCCGGCGAAGAATCGGAACGCCAGATAAAAATGCGAGGCGAGCGTTTGGGAATAAATGCGGAAAATCTCTTTCTCCTTCCGGAAACAAACCTCGCGGCGATACTTTCCGAAACCGATAAATTGGATCCGGATTTCGTCATCGTTGATTCTATACAAACCGTTTTCAGCGACCGCATCGAATCCGCTCCGGGCAGCGTTTCTCAGGTTCGCGAAGTTGCGGCTCAGTTTATGATGCTCGCAAAACAAACAGCGACGCCGGTTTTTCTGACCGGTCACGTCACGAAAGAAGGCTCGATCGCCGGCCCGAAAACTCTGGAGCACATTGTCGATACAGTTCTGTATTTCGAAGGCGACCGGCATCACAATCACCGGATCATTCGCGCGACAAAGAATCGTTTCGGTGCGGCAAACGAGATCGGCGTTTTTGAAATGACGAATGCCGGTTTGATACCGGTCGGAAATCCATCGGAGCTTTTTCTGCAGGAACGTCCCGAAGGTGCAAGCGGTTCCGTAGTAACCGTTTGCATGGAAGGCACCCGGCCGATGCTTGTCGAAATTCAGGCTCTTGTCGCCGGAACAAAATCGGCTTCGGGTAGGCGAATGGCTCAGGGTTTTGACTACAATCGAACGTCGCTTCTGATCGCGGTGCTTGAAAAACGTCTCGGCCTGCAGCTTGCGGGCGATGATGTTTTTATTAACGTCGCCGGCGGTTTGGAGGTTGATGAACCGGCAGCCGATCTCGGCGTGATCGCGGCGATCGCATCGAGTTTCCGCAATCTGCAGATCGATCCGGAAACCGCAGTATTCGGCGAAGTCGGCCTAACCGGCGAAGTCCGCGGCGTTCTGCAGGCACAATCACGGGCTCGCGAAGCCCAAGTCCTCGGCTTCAAAAAACTAATAATTCCGGCCTCGAACAAACCCGGATTGGAAAAACTTTTGGGAATAAGAGTTATCGGCGTGAAAAATCTTGAAGAAGCACTCGACCATCTCTTTTGATTAACATTGCAATTCTTATATTGACTAAAACTGATAAAATAGTGACATGTCAAAAACTGTTCTAACCGATGGCGATGATGGCGTTCAGCTTATTATCAAAGACGCCAAGCCGAAAAAGAATGAGACCGTCAAAGCAGCGGTTCGAGCGCCGGTGCATGTCGTTTATGGCGGCGCGGATCGGTATTCGGCGGAAACTCCGGCGAAACTTGGTAAGATCGCGTTATCTTCGCTCCGCAGCTGGGCTCCGAATTTCGTGCAGTTTGCGCTAGCGTTCGGTTTGCCGAATGCGAACGAACTCGCTTGCGGCGTTTCGCACACGAAGCTTAAAAAGCTTGCCGAAGCAGATCCGACGGATCATAAAGATGCCGCCTTTGCTTTGTCGATATATCAGCGAACGCTCGCCAAATTAAGAGCCGAACCGGTCGAAGACTTTCGCATCGATTTCGAGGACGGTTACGGTTTCCGGTCCGATGAGGAAGAAGACGCCGATGCCCAAAGATCCGCGAACGAACTTGCCCAAGCTTTCAAAACACGAAAGATAACGCTGCATTGCGGCATTCGTGTAAAGCCTTTTGCAAAAGAAACGTTGAGCCGTGCGGTCCGCACGCTCGATATTTTTATGAATGCGCTTTTGGCCGCTACCAATGGCAAACTTCCGCCAAATTTCGTTGTCACCTTGCCGAAAGTAACCGACCGCAAACACGTAAAACAGCTTTGCGAACGCCTTCGCGTAATTGAGAAAAAAGCGAATCTCGACAAAGGTTCGATCAAGATCGAAATACTTATCGAATCGCCGCTTGCGATCATCGACCGCAAAGGAAAATTCGCGATGAAAGGCCTGATCAAGGCGGCTAAAGGCCGCTGCACTTCGGCTCATTTCGGTGCATACGATTACACATCGCTGCTCGGAATTTCCGCCGATCGCCAGGACATTCGCCACAACGCCTGCAATTTTGCCCGGCAAATGATGCAGGTAGGGCTTGCTCCGCTTGGGATAAGACTTTCGGATTCGGTAACGACTTTGCTTCCGGTGCCGCGCTACAAAGGCGAAGAACTGACCGATGCTCAAGTGATGGAGAATAGAGACGTCGTTCACGCCGGCTGGCTGAAGCATTTCGAAAACGTTACGGCATCAATGAGTGACGGCTTTTATCAAAGCTGGGATCTGCATCCAAATCAATTACCGGCGCGATTCGCCGCCGTATTCTCGTTCTATCTATTATCAAAAGATAAACAAGCCGCTCGGCTAAAGTCCTTTTTGGACAACGCGACAAAAGCCACTCTTTCCGGCAATACTTTTGACGATGCGGCTTCGGCCCAAGGCTTATTGAATTTCTTTGAACGTGGAATAGATTGCGGTGCTTTGACGATGGAAGAAGTGGCTCTATCGACCGGAATTACAGAGCAAGAATTGAATTCCGGTTCGTTCGGAAAAATAATTGCGGGCCGTCTTTCGAGCGGTTAAATAGTATTGTCGCCGGACATTATCTTTTCGAGTATCTTGTCCTTTGATTCGCGAATATCGGTTATTTTTGGCGATTCGTCGTCTTCGACAAATTGCGAAGGGCGTTTGAAAGCGTCGATAACTATCGGCAGACCGGCGTCTTCGAGCCGCTGTTCGATAAGTTTCGCGATCAACTCTTGCTCAAATTTTGTGATCCCGACGAACTGCACACCGATACCGGTGTCATCAAATCTGTATAAAGCTTTACTGCGAAGCGGCAATTTATTTCCATTCGGGAGCGGAATTTCCAAACGAAATTCGTCGCCCGTGTAAATATTTTCTTCCCATTCGGTAAAACATCCGCCGATGCTTATTTGCTGCAGGATAGTTTCGTGCTTCTCGCCAAATTTGCTGACAAGCGTCGCCGGAATATCCAGCGAAAATCTAATGTGTTTTCTTTGATTTATCGACATCGGTTTGATCAGTGCCAAGAAAAGCAGATGTCCAAGTGGGCGGACTGTTCTATTCTACCGATTTGTTACGTCTATTAGCAAGATGTATTTTCGGGCGGCCAAAAAAAAGAACCGCCATTAGATCAGCGGTTCTCATTAAAAGTTGATCGAAGATTAGTTGTTTGCCGAATCAGCTTGCGCACAATGCTTTTCAAAAGCTTTCGCCAATTCCTCAGCGATAACAAATGGCGGACGGCCTTCGAGATCGCGGCGTTCGAACATTTGCAAAAGCTCTCCGTTCTTCAAAAAAGCGATCGACGGCGACGACGGCTGATAACCTGTAAACATATCGCGTGCCGTGTCTGTCGCGTCAATATCGGCACCGGCAAAAACGGTGATCGACTTCGCAGGTTTCGCTTCCGAATTTTGCAGAGCCAATGCTATCCCCGGACGAACACCGCCGGCCGCGCAGCCGCAAACCGAATTAACGACGACCATAACGGTTCCGTCTGTGTTCTTGACCGCATCGACAACGGCTTCAGATGTTTTTGTTTCTTCGATCCCAAGCTGTGCTAATTCCGCACGCATTCCCTGGATCATCATTTCTGGATATGGCATAAATTTTCCTCTTTATAAAATTTTCAAGGCCTGTTAAATACTTGACCTTTTTTTCAAGTATCGTTGATAGGCCCTATTCAGTCAAGCACAAGCCGCCGGTTTGATGCATTTGCTCTCGCGCCTGATTAACCTTAGAATCAATTCAAACGACCGCGTCGTCAATATAATGGCAATCGAAATAGAAAAAAAATACCGCCTTGATAAAAGATTGATCGTCGATCTAACGGCGAAACTCGCTGAGGTCGGCGCCGAATTTATTAGCGAAGTTTTTGAAGAAAATTTTTTACATCGCGGCGGGACGCTCGATGAAAGAAGCGCCGCTTTGCGGATCCGCAAAGTTGGCGATAATACGACACTGACCTACAAGGAAAAGCTTCGCGATGACAATGGCGTAAAGCACAAGATCGAATATGAAACCGATGTCACGGATGCCGAAGCACTCGAAAGGATCATCGAAATGCTCGGCTATCATCTTTCGGTCGTTTACGAAAAGCACCGAAAAACATGGAAATTGGGCGATGTTGAGGTCGTTTTAGACGAGTTGCCCTTCGGACTTTACATGGAGATCGAAGGCACGATCGAAGCGATCGCCGCGGCGGAAAAACTTTTGGGAGCAAAAAATCTGGAGGTCGAACCGCGGGGTTATCCAAGCCTAACGGTGAAATTAGGCAAAACGGCCGGTAATGTTTCCGAGGCCAGATTCGAAAAGACCGCTTCGGCCTAATGCGGAATTTCGCGGCCTGCGAAATACATTTGCGAATCAAATAGCTCGCCGGTCGTGGTCACCTTTTTATAGCTTCCATCTGCTGCCAGCCAATGTGCATTCACATTGTCGCGGAGATAACTTTCCAGCACTTCTTCTTTTAAATATTTTTTGCCGGTCGGATCGGATATCGGAACTATCACCTCGACACGTCTGTCCAGATTTCGCAGCATCCAATCCGCACTGCCGATATAGATCTCCTCGTTCTCGCCGCCGCCATTCGCAAAATAAAATATACGGCTGTGTTCGAGAAACCTTCCGATGATCGAACGAACTCGAATATTTGCGGAAAGGCCTTTTATACGCGGCTTCAGCGTGCAAACGCCGCGAACTATCAGATCTATCTGAACACCGGCATTCGATGCGGCATAAAGTTCTTCGACGATCGATTCGTCGGTCAAACTATTCATTTTGGCAATGATGCGTGCGGGCTTTCCGGCCTTTTTATTTTCGGTTTCGCGGCGGATGAATTCGGTAAATTTTCTGCGCAGATTATGCGGAGCTACGACCAGTTTTGAGTATGAGTCTTCCTGAGAATAACCTGTCAAAACGTTGAAAAGACTTGTCGCGTCGCCGCCGATGGCTTCGTCCGAAGTCAAAAGGCCGATGTCAGTGTAGAGCTTCGCCGTCGTCGGATTATAGTTTCCGGTTGCGATATGAACATAGCGAACGAGCTTGTTTTTCTCGCGCCGGACAACCAACAAAACTTTCGAATGCGTCTTGAGCGAATTAACGCCATAGACAACATGAACGCCTTCGTTTTCCAAACGTCTCGCCCATTCGATATTTTTTTCTTCATCGAAACGAGCCTTTAGCTCAACGAGGGCGGTAACCTGCTTGCCGTGTTCGCTGGCTGTGATCAGCGAACGCACGATCGGCGAATCCTTTCCGGTTCGGTAAAGACAGATCTTGATCGCCTGAACATCCGGATCTTCGGCCGCAGCGGCAATAAAATCCGTTACCGTACTATAAGCCGTGTATGGATGATGAACCAAAATATCGTGTTTTTTCAAAACCTCAAATGCATTCTTATTGCTTCGCAAAAGCAATTCAGGATATACAACCGGTATCGGATCGTCCTGAAGCTCGTCGCGTTCAGGCGTGTAAAGTTGCATCAGGTCAGGAATATCCAATAATCCTTCGATGCGATAAACGTCGTCTTCGTTCAGTCCGATGCCGGCCGTCAAAACTTCGAGCATTTTCGGTGACATGTCGCTCGAAATTTCCAGCCGGACCGGGAAGCGAAACCTTCGCCGCTGGAGTTCGCGTTCGAGCGTTCGCAAAAGATCGCCGGCTTCGTCTTCGCGGAGTTCGAGATCGGCATCGCGCGTCACACGAAACACAAACGCCTCGCTGCTTTTCATATGCGGAAAAAGCTCGCCGACATTCGCCGCGATGATCTCTTCGAGCAGGACATATCTGCTGGATCGATCACTGATCGGTATCAACCGCGGCAAACTCGAAGGCAGTTTTATCCTTGTGAATCGCGTTTGGCGATAAAGATGTTTCAGATCGCGGCGTGTGTATTTGCGATCCGGCTCAATAAATAGCCCAAGATTGAGACTCAAATTCGATATGTACGGAAATGGATGGCTCGAATCGACCGATTGCGGCGTCAGAATTGGATAAACATTTTCGTGAAAATATTTCTTTAGCTTTCGCTGCTCTTTTGTGGCGAGCGACGCGTAAGGTTCGATCGTTATGTTGTTCTTTTTTAGTTCGGGTAGAACGTTCTCATGCAAAAAGCTGACCTGCTTTTTCAGCATCGGACGCAGCCGTTTTGTCACCTCAGCAAGCTGTTCGCGGGCGGTCATTCCGTCAGGAAAACGTTCGATTATGCCTTCGGATATCTGCTCTTTCAAACCCGAAATTCGGATCATAAAAAACTCATCCAAATTCGTCGCAAAGATCGAAAGAAATTTCAGCCGTTCCAAGACCGGAACATCAGGCTTCATCGCTTCTCCCAAAACGCGGCGGTTGAATTCAAGCCAGCTCAGGTCACGATTAAAGAACCGGTTCAATTCCGGTTTTTCAGATCTTGGCGGATCGGGTTTGCTTTTAGCTTTCGGAGACAATTGATTTTCGGTATGCGTCATATTTGGCGATCTAAAAAGTATATCCGAAGATCGCACTCACACATGTTAAATCTATATTAACAAATCCTGATATCGCGCGGCAGATCGCCATCGCCATCGATCGTGATCTCAATTACAGAACCTGGAAAATTAAAATCACCAAGCCGCTCGGCCCATTCGATAATAACTATCGCTCGTTCATTTTCGAAGATCTCGTCTAAACCGACTGCAAATGCATTATTGCGGCCTTCTTCCAACCGCCATAGATCGATATGAAAAACATCGGCCGTCTCGGTTTTGTACAAATTAACAAGCGTAAAACTCGGGCTCGTAACTTCATCGATATCAAACCCAAGTCCGCTTAAAAGTCCTTTTGTAAACAGCGTCTTACCCGCACCAAGCCCGCCGTGAAGAAGCACCGCGTCACCGGCTCTCAGCTTTCTGCCAAGTTCTTCGCCGATCTGAAACGTTTGCTCCGGCGATGCACTTATTGCCTGTTCACCTTTCATTATTTGCTCAACGAGCGTATTTCCTGATCGAACGAATCGAACACATCGGTCAGACATTCCCTGACATCCGAAGCCGTCATAACACGCTTGCCGAATTTTTTTTCCGCAACATCACCAGCCATTCCGGCGATATATACCGCCGCGACGACCGTTTCGAAGATATCGATATTCATCGCCGCCGCCTGAGCTGTAAACCCGGCGATAATCCCGGTAAGCGTATCGCCGTTTCCGGCTTTTCCAAGACCGGAATTTCCGGTCGGATTCACGACTACCTTGCCGCCCGGTTCGCCTATCAAAACGCGTTCGCCTTTTAGAACGAGTATCACATTATGCTTCTGCGAAAACTCGCGAACTGCCGCAACGCGGTCCTTCCTAAAACTCCCCTCCTTACCAAGGAGGGGTGACGCTTCAGCGTCGGGGTGGTTCTCTCCTTCGCCGAGCAGCCGCATAAATTCGCCCTCATGCGGTGTCAGTATAAGCTTTTAGAGTGCCGCCGTTTAGAGTCCCGCCTTTAGGCGGCCATGGCGACAGCAAATTCAGCGCATCTGCATCAACAACGACCGGCTGCTTTCGTTCCGCCAAAACCTTCTCAACAAACCGTTTCGTGCTTTCATTTTGCGAAAGCCCGCTGCCGATCGCGATCGAATCAGCCTTTTCTAAAAGATCGCCGATCTCATCATAAGCTCCTTCCGAAACAGCACCGCTCTCAGTTTCCGCAACGCCGCGAACCATAACTTCCGGCAATATCCGCGAAGCCGTCGCGTCCTTCGAAGACGCAGGCGTAACCAATGTCACCAACCCGACACCGGAACGCATCGCCGAATTCCCCGCCAAAACCGCCGCACCCGAAAACTCTTTCGATCCGGCAATGATCAAAGAATGCCCGCGTTTGTTTTTATAAGAATCATGCGGAAAACCGGTCGTCTCGATCCAATCCGCGGCATCGTCCCTTTCAGCCAAAAACAACTGAGAAGGGTGTTCCTCTATCAGTCCCCAAGGCGATCCAATATCCGCAACAATAAGTTCGCCATTTAAATGAGAGCTTCCCGGCAAAATATTCCCCGGTTTCGGAGCCGTAAAAGTGACTGTCACATCAGCCTGAAATGGCTCGGCAAGTTTTTCTCCCGTATCGGCATTTATCCCCGTTGGAATATCAACAGAAATACTGAGCCGGGGAACCGGAAAGCTTTTCCTTCTCCTGTGAAATTTATGTCATGAATAATATTGTAGAGCCAGATATCAATCGGTCGCGTCAGTCCCGTTCCAAAGATAGCATCGACATAAACATCTATATCTTGGCCCTGATTGAGATCGAATGTCACCCACTCTTCTTTCGAACCAATCTCTCTGAGTTCTCCGAAATTGCTAGAGTAAACATCATCAAACTCGAAATTCTCACTACACAATACTCCAAAATTTATCCTGGCGTCGCCCTTTGTTTCTTTGATCTTTCCGAAAAGAAGTGTGTCAACATAGGCACCGTTCATCCCAAGTATTCGGGCCAATGCCGCGCCGTCGCCGCCGTTGTTGCCTTTGCCGCAAAGGATCAGGATCGATTTGCCTTTTACTGAGCCGCCGAGTTTTTCGGTGATAACGCTCGCGACGGCGTGGGCGGCGTTTTCCATTAATATTATCGATGGAATGCCGTATTTTTCGGTCGTCAGGCGATCGACCTCGCGCATTTCGGCGGCTGTCAGAACCTTTTGCATACTCGAATAACTTGCCACGAAATATCCCAGAGTTCAAACAACACGCGGAAAAAGCCGCAACGTTGTTGACGATGCGGCTCTTTCTAACTTTAGGTTTTCAGATCGCGAACAGAGCTAACGCCTGGTTAGGGCAAAGGTAAAATGTTTGCCACTGTGCTATAAACCGTTTTATTCCGTTCATTTAATAAAAAGGTTCATTCGGTCAAAGTTTCCAAAAATTTCACCCATCATTTCACAATTAAGTTGCAACACATCGCCGGACGTAGCAAAATAGGCGTGTATGCTCCAAACCGTTAAATCGATACCTACAAATTGGCTCGCGTTCGAACTCAATATTTTGCGTCGGCTAGAATTCACATCGGCCGCACTTCCTTTTACCGGCAGCCCGACGCTCGGAGTTCATCTGAAACGCCGTGAGGTCCGCGTTACGGCCAATGATCTGCTGCAATCGACATGGACAAAAGCCGTCGCCGCGATCCAGAATAATGGCGAAAAACTCAGCGACGACGATGTCAATATCATTCTCGAAGACGTTTACGTACCGCGTCATAAACTAAAAAATCCTGCGCTTCGCAAATGGTTCAACGAAACAGATTCGTGGTGGTTCGATAACGCAAGGCAAAATTTAGATCGGCTTCATTCGCCTTTCGCCTTTGCGATCGGAGCATCGGTCGTCATGGCCGTCGGCGATTATCTGCGGTCGTTCAAAGAAGAAACCGCCGAACTTCGCCAGCCGCTTTCAAACGTCTTTCGGCGGCTCTGGATGTCGCTCGGCGAACCGGTCAACAACGGCCAAAACAATAGCTGCCAAAACAAACTACCGAACGATTTTATCGCCGAAAGCCGTGTCGATCTGATGTATCTGCGGCTTCCCGCTCCGTCGCCGGCTTTCGGCCGCGGCAATATGGAACCGGCCGTTTGGCGCGAAGAATGGCTTCGCTCGGGCGATGATTTTTGGGACAGCGTCGAACTCGCACGCAATGGAAAACTTGGAGCTCCTGTAGAAACCAAATCCCAGTATCTGAATTTGCTCGGCGAATCGCTGCAAACCGCTTCGCACATAAAAACCTGGGCGATCGCACACGTTGAAAGCGGTTTTATCACTACGCAGGACATTGTCGATACGATCAGCAGCGTACGCCGGGTTGACAGTATTTTTACAAAAGATTTTACCGAGCTGACCGGCACAAAAGCCGTCATTATTACTGCCTAGAAAAAGTTTTGGCACCTCGGGCGAGGTGCCTTAAGTTTTGGAAACTTAAATTTGTTTTACGGTTATTAAGGAAGGGTTGTCGTAGCCAGCGGTTTGTCTAAAATTAACTAAGAGGATCAGCAGTTGTCCGTTTTCTCCAACGAAAAAATCTGCGGAATGCGAGCGAAAATCCTGTCCATACAAGAAACGCTCCGCCAACGCATGCGATAAAACCTATAATTTGTCCGATGATGCCGCCGCTCTCACCGGTATGCGTAAATCGCGACCAGGTTCGCAACTGACGTGCGGAATTCTGCTCACCATACGGTTCCCATTTCGCCACATTTCCCGTATCGCTCTCAACGGTCAGATTCGAACGCCCAAAAATATTCCAATAAATACCTTCGTCAATAGTGAACGCAGCCGCTCCGTCTTCGACCGGCAATTTTAATGATATCGATTTCGCATCCGGAGCTTTGGTCCGTGCGGCCGCCCAGGAGGCATCGATGTTCGCTGGAAATTCGTAAGGCTTTTCCTTTTTTGGCTCTTGTTCGCGCCTTTCCGGTATCTCGTTTCCGGTTATTGTGTAGATCAGATTTCCCGCCCATTGGTACGAGATAACTGCACCAGTAATTGTAAAAACTATCAGCAACAACGAAGTCCAAAATCCGATCACGTTGTGCCAATTAAAATTACGCGGCTTTCCGCGCAAACCTCGACGGAACCAAAGCACCGGCTTTACCGATCTCCAATTGATCTTTCGCGGCATCCAAATATAAATTCCGGATATCGCCAGAAATAAGAACACCAAATTGCTTGCTCCTGTTAAAGCCTTCCCGATAGCACGATCGTCGCCGCTCATTCCGAGCCACCGATGCCAACTGCGCAGCCAAGACATAACTTCGCGAACCTGTTTATTTTCATTGCCGGTGATCGACCCAGTGTAAGGATCGACAAAAACCAAACCATCACGGCCGAGCGAAAATATCCAAGCCGCTCCTTTGTCGTTCGACATAAGCATCGACGAAGGCTTAGCATCCGGCATCTGCTCCTTGAATTTATCGATAACCGCCTGCGGCGAAAGCGGCTCGGCTCCGGCGTCTGCGGTGACAATTCGAGCATCGCGTTCGGCGTATTCGATAATGTTCTTCTCGAACGCCAGCAAAGCGCCGGTCACCGACATCACGAATATCACTACACCGGCCGCCAGCGCCGCTATCAAATGTGTCCAAAATATTACTTTGCGAAATTTCTTCATTTGGCTGAGATCACGATGATGACTGCGATCGTTTTGCGTCTCTATTGAAAGTGGATTTCAATTTCATAAAATTAACAAAGGCGCGAAAAGTTGTCAAACCGTAGAAGCGGCATAAGCGTTTTAATTGGAAATTATGAGTGAAATGAATTGGAAACAGCCACTAATTAGAACCGGAAAAATTCGGCTTTCGTTTTTCAAAGAAAGCAGAAACGCCTTCTTTGAAATCCGGTGACCTTCCGGATTCGAGCTGGCATTCTTGTTCGAGTTTTAGTTGCTCTTCAAGTGTGTTTGATGAAGATACATTTAGCATTTTCTTTATGCGGCCGATCGAACCGGTCGGACCGGCAGCTAGTTTTGAGCTAAGTTTAGCAGCGGCATCAGCGAGTTCATCGGCGGGCACGACCTTATTTATCAAGCCGATCGAATGAGCTTCGGCGGCGTTCAATGTTCCGCCGAGCATAAGTAATTCAGCAGCTCGTTTTTCGCCGATCGCACGCGGCAAAAAAAATGTCCCGCCGCAATCCGGCGAGAGTCCGATGCGGACAAAAGCTTCGTTAAAAGTAGCGTCTTCGCTGGCGACGATCAGATCGCAGGCAAGGGCGAAATTCGTTCCCGCACCGGCACATACACCGCCAACCGCGGCAACAAATGGTATCGGAGTTTTTCGGATCAGAGCGATGACATCGTGCAGAGCTTTCAGCGGTTCTTCCAGAAAAGCTTCAATGCGGCCTTCTTTTTCCCACATCGTTCTCATTTCCCGCAGATCGCCGCCGGAACAGAACGCCCGGCCTTCGCTGGTCAAAACGACAGCCCTCGCTTGATCCCCGATCGCCTTCTCAATAGCTGAGTGCAGATCAATGCAAAGCTGTAGCGACAACGCATTCAGAGCTTCGGGCCGGTTAAAAGTTATAGTCGCGACATCGGCCTCAAAGGCGTATTTGACCGTTTCAAAACTCATAAAAACACAGTTCAGCAAACCTCAGCTTTGCTGCTTCTTCGGTATGGACCTGCAAAATAAAACCCGCAGTACTGCTACGCAAATCGCGCTCTTGATCGACTTGCTTCGTGGCATTCGCGGCAAAGTATCGTTCGTCCAGTTTTTGGCTGAAAAGGAACTCGATCGTGTTTGCCGCAGTTGTCGCAAACTATTTCGAACCGCGTCTTTTCGCCATTCTCGCTGACCATCGCAGCGGCTTTTTTCTTCGAACGGCAATTCGTACACCGCTGCGGCGAAGGCATATTTCGCTGGTAAAAAAGTTCCTGTTCTTTTTCAGTAAAAATGAATTGTTCCTTGCACTGAACGCAAGTTGTTTCAACATCCGGCATTGCACATAACTCCTAGGGAGAAAACCTAATTTGATGAATGCCGCAATTTTATCACATTCGGTTCAGGTTTAGTATTAATTTGACGTTGCGATATTGATCTTTACCGATCGACGATCCCGCCTTTGCGTTTGCGTTCTTTTTCTATGTCGTTTTGATAAATAATAAAGCCGTCCGATTTTCGAAATGGGATGCCATCTTTTATCAAACTTTCTTTTGGTTCTGACGCCTGGCCAAGAAATGAATCGTCCAAAACAACCTCGCCCCAGCAGGAAAAATATTGTATTAGTCGATCGATGACTTTTTTGTGTTCAGATTCGGATATATCAATGTCCGTCGGATGGTTCCACTTTCTGACCGAGTTTGTGAATAGCTTGACGTCGTTAAGGATTGAAAATTCTGCGAGTATCGAGATCTCCTTTCCATCTTCTCGATAAGTAATATAGTGTTCCGGGCCATCTTGAGTGAAGGTAATTTCATATCCGGACTGCCCTTGCATCTCTCGCTCGGCCGTCAGACGCTCATTCAGAAAGTAAAGGTTTTTGAAATATCGAAAGATCTTAAACATTAGGAACCAGAACCAAGTTTACGCACATGCTCCGCAACAGTGCCGCCGAGTGTTTCCAGGTCATAGCCGCCTTCCATCACTGACACGATCCTGCCGTCGCAAACCTCGTCGGCCCAATCCATGACGGTCTTTGTCATTTCGGCAAAATCATTGTCGGCAAGTCGCAGTTGCCCAAGCGGATCGGCAAGATGCGCATCGAATCCGGCGGAGATGATTATCAGATCGGGTTTGATCTTCGACGAAATATCGCCGATCGCAGAATCGAACATTCGCCGCTGCGTTTCGGCTGCGGTTCCACCTTTGACCGTTACATTCAGCGTATGGCCAAGCCCGCGGCCGTGGCCGGTTTCGCCGCGTGAGCCGGTCCCCGGATACCACGGATATTGATGCATCGAGAAAAAATAAACGCTCGGATCGGTGTAGAAAATTCCCTGCGTACCGTTGCCGTGATGCACGTCCCAATCGACTATCGCGACGCGTTCGATCTCTTTGTAATGATTTTGTGCATGACGAGCGGCGATGGCGACATTATTGAATAAACAAAAACCCATCGCATGTTCACCGGTCGCGTGATGTCCCGGCGGACGTGCCGCAACGAACGCATTTTTCGCTTCGCCCGACATCACCGCATCGACCGCTCGGCAAGCTCCGCCGGCTGCAAGAAGCGACGCTTCGAACGACTTCATCGAGATCGTCGTGTCAGCATCTAAACGGTCGAGCCCGTGCCCGAAGGCTTCTTCGACCGTAATGTAATGATCTTTTGTATGAACCGCTTGCACCAAACCTTGAGAAACTTTTTCAGGCGTGATCTCATTCAGGCTGTCCCAAAGTTTTTCATCCGAACGCAATGCGTCCATCACAACTCGATAACGCATCGGGGTTTCGGGATGCCCTAATCCGGTATCATGCTTTTCGTAAATTGGATGATGGATCAATGCGGTCTTCATAAATTCATTGTATGTCAGAACCGCGAAGCAAAGCGACCGGGTTCCATCATAACAGGCGGTTTTCCGAATTAAATAAACGCCGTCTCGTGCAGCATTTTGCCTTTGGCAAATCTATCGAGCCCGAGGATCGATACGTCCAAAAAGCTCGCACTTCCGTCCAAAATTATTTCCGACAAAGCTCGTCCGGCGGCCGGCGAATGCATTACGCCGTGACCCGAAAAACCGTTCGCAAAATACAAACCGCCGACCTCGCAGCCGCCGAGAATCGGATGATGATCCGGCGTATTTTCATACAAACCGGCACGGCATTTTTCCGGAACAACTTCCGAATTGAACAAGAACGGCGCTCGTTCCCTCGCCTTTTCATAGACCTTTTCGATGAACGCTTCGTCAAAATCGGTATTCAAAGAATTCGGCTCATCAGGATCGGGATAAGCAAAAAGCACATCGCGATCGCCGCTTTGCGTCGGATCATTAAAATCAACGGCAGGTCGAAAATGAAAACCATTCCCGATATCGATGACCATCGGAATGTTCGCCGGCAAAGGCTTCGACGTTCTAGCCCAAACGATCTGCCGCCGCTGCGGTTCGACCGGAAGATCAATGTCCGCCGTCGCTGCAAGCTGTTTCGCCCACGCACCGGTACATAGAACGGCCGCGTCGCATTCGATCGTCCCTTGGTTTGTTTCAACTCCGGAGATCTTCCCGCCGTCCGTTACAAAAGCAGTAGCCTGCGTTTCAAATCTGATCTCCGCACCTTTACTAACGGCACGTTCAGTAAACCCCCGCATCACGGCAAGCGGATTTATAAAACCGTCTGTCGCGCCGAACGAACCGCCCAGAATATCATCGCAATTCATACCCGGAACTATAGACGCGATCTCATCCGGATCGACTAGGCTAATTCCTTTTACGCCGAGCTCGGCTTGTTTCGCGGCGTTCAAACGAAGATAATCCATTTGCTCTTCAGTCGTTGCAAAAAACAAATATCCACGCGATTCATACCCCGTTTCAAAACCGCAGTTTTGTAAAAATGCGAGTGAATACTGCGACATCCGCACATTGATCTCGGTTTCAAATTGCGATCTGATACCGCCGGTCGCTTTGCCGGTCGAACCAATTCCCTGCTTGCTCTCGCGTTCGAGTATGATGACCTCGCCGACACCGCGTTCGGCCAGATGATAGGCGACGCTCGCACCTATTACGCCGCCGCCAATGATCGCGATCTTTGCCATTTATTCAGAATCGAAACCGGAAAGCTTCAGAACGAATTCGGGAACAGTTGGTTCGTCTTTCACAATTGTTTCGCGGCCTTCGTCCAAGGCCCATCGATGCAGCCAAGAAATTCCGCCTCTGCCCAAAAACGTGTCCGGTTTTGAATAGGCCTTATCTTTGAGAGCCGTTTCGAGATCGACGAATTTATAGCCGCGTTTTTCGAACATCTTCGCTAAGTCATCAAGGTAATCGGAGTTGATAAAATTTGCATGGATCAGAAGAGTTTGGCTAACTTCGCGGCCAAATGTTTTCATCGATTGCCGTTCCCAATATTCAAGCTTGGCTTCCATATACGGAACATAAGCATCGCCAACCTTTTTCATTAATTTCTTATCGCCTTTGTCATACGCAATGTCATAGGCCCGAGAAAAAATATAATCGGCATTGTCGAACGTGATCGGAGCGACCGTGTATCCACGTTCACGCAGAAACGCGGAAAATTCGTTTTTGATCTCCATCGTCCGGCCGGTTTGCAGATACGGATGCCGAAAGAATCTTATCTTTCGTTTCTGTTTTGAGAGCAATTCTTTCGTGATCGTTTCGCCTTTGATGAGGTCTTCTTCGTAATCTTTCAGCGGTATCGCGTTCAAACTTCGGTGCGAATATGTGTGATTGCCAAGCTCCAAGCCGGCGTCGAGCCACATCTGCAGTAGTGCGATCTGATCGGCGTCACGTTCGCCATTTTTGTAGAGTTTATTCTCATTAACAAATCCGATCGCCGGAATTTTTGCTTTCTTTATATGACCAAGCAGCTTCTTTGTTATCTCGCGCCGATTTTTTATATCGCTGCGTGTTGAAACCACCGGCAGATCATCGATCGTGATCGCAACCGTCCGCTGACCCGCAACGACAACCGAAAAGATCAAACAAATTAAGACCGTGAAGATAAATCTCATAAATTGATCTAACAGTAAACCGACTACCGTCTACTAACTCTGACTACTACTTCGCAAATACTTCCGCAAAATCCCGAAAGCCTTTAAATTCCAATGCGTTGCCGCTTGGGTCCAGGAAAAACATCGTCGCCTGTTCGCCGACCTCGCCTTCGAATCTTATTTTTGGTTCGATGACAAATTTCACACCTTTCGATTTTAGCTTTTCAGCCAGTTCTTTCCATTCATCGATCGAAAGCAAAATACCAAAGTGCGGTATCGGCACGGCATCCGAATCGACACCATTGGTCACGTTTTGCCGGACGAAATCGGGTGCAAGATGCGTGACGATCTGGTGGCCGTAAAGATCAAAATCGATCCAGCATTCAGAACTCCGGCCTTCGTCGCATTCCAAAACGCCGCCATAGAACGCACGAGCCGCATCAAGATCATCAACAGGAAACGCAAGGTGAAATAGATTTTTCATTTAATTTTCAGATTTGGCGATCTGTCTGATCGCACCTAAATGATAGGCCGTATGTGCGACCATCGCTATCGCTTCACCGATATTGTTTTGGTCCCAGGTTTCGATCGCGGCAAAGCAGCGGAGAACATTTTCATAAGTTTTATTCACCGTTTCGCGGAGAGCGTTCCATTCGGCTTCGTTGACGGTTTCTATCAACCAACTGTCTTCCCAATTCACTTTTTCGCTGCGTCCGTTCAGGAATTCGACCAGCCGGTCCAGATAGAATTTCGCGTGTTCGGTGTGAGCAGCAATGGTAGTACCGCTTACAAATTGTGACGCGCGCTCCGCATTCACCTCGGCGATCGTATTTAAAAAGCCGACGCCGCGATCGAGAAATGCACTTCCCTGGCCTTCCGGCGAACCTTCAAAGGTTTCGCGCAATATCACAAGGATCTCCTTTAGAAAATCCATTTTTTCGATAGTTTCCATTTCAACCCCTACCAAACGCTCTACCTGCGGTAGAATAAATTAACACTATGTCAGCCGAAACCATTGAACAATTTAACGAACACGTACGCAAAAGCTTTGCGGAGCGAACTTTTGTAAAGCTGACTTTAGGTAATTATAAGGGCAATGAAGAGCAACTGCAAAAGGTTCTCGTCCGCGAGATCGATACGCAAAAAGGCCCGCAGATCCAGATGCTTTACAGGTATGCAACGCGTGATATTGCAAAGAATTTTCACTCAGATGAAGCTCTAAAAATGATCGCGAAAGAGCTGAATTCCGATTTTCGAAGCGGCAATTTATTTACTACAGAAAACGACTATCAATTGATAGTCGGCAAACGCAGTTCGCGTATCATTACCGGCAAGCCGACATTTCACTCAAAAACCAACACCGCTCACGACCGCGAAAAACATTACAGCGTCGATCCTTCGGCGTTCTATTTGAAAGCTCTCGGCATCACGACCGCCGATGGCGAAGTTCGCTCGAAACAACGTGACAAATGGAAACAGATCAATAAATTTGTCGAGATCATCGGCGATCTCGTAGAGAATTCAGAGCTGAAAGATACGAAAAAACTCCACGTCGTCGATATGGGTTCGGGCAAAGGTTATTTGACCTTTGCGGTATTCGAACATTTTAGAAAGTATTTAGGCGAAAAGTCTGACTTAAGCGTAACCGGCATTGAAGCTCGAAAAGATATTGTCGACCTCTGCAACGATGTTGCAAAAAACGGAGATTATGATGGCCTAAAGTTCATCGTCGGGAACATCGCCGATCAGGAAATTTCGGAAGCAGATATTGTGATAGCTCTTCACGCTTGCGATACCGCAACTGATGATGCGTTGTTCAAAGGCATCATGGCAGAAGCGAAGATCATTGTCGCGGCACCGTGTTGTCATAAACAGATCCGCCCGCAGATAACTTCGCCGCATCTTTTAAAAGGCGTTCTAAAACACGGAACTTTGCTCGAACGCACGGCGGAAACTTTGACCGACGGACTTCGTGCTCTTCTGCTCGAAAACAGCGGCTATTCGACCAAGGTTTTCGAATTTGTCCCGACCGAACACACGCCGAAAAACAATATGATCGCCGCTGTCCGTTCCGATAGAACCGCAAAAGATGCGGCCGAACAGATCGCGGCGATCAAAGAAGCATTCGGCATTTCGAATCATCGGCTCGAAACGCTGCTCTCGGAATAGTTATTTAGATTTCTTTTCGATGATCTTGAACGAATTCAAAACCTTTTCGGAAAGTCCCGGGATCTCGCTTATCGCGTTCATCAAATAGATCCTGTCGTTAAGAAAGACGCGAGCATAATTTTGGCTGCCGTCGACTTTTACGATCAGTTGGTGGCCCTTTAATCCGTTCCATTCGAACTCTGTAACCTCACCAAGCTCGACCTCGTGACCCTCAGCTTCGCTCTTTTGGAACTCCTGTGACAAAGTAGAAAAGAAAGCATCCATTATGCTACTCGCGAATTCCGGATCGTCAGCGATCGAAACGCCTACCGGAGACATCTCCGTTACTGTAAAGCTTCCGTTGTCCGTATCGGTCGAATAGTCGTTCGTCGATAAGTTCTCATCCGTTTCATTAGACTCTTCGGGTTTATCGGGAAGATCGATGCTAAAGCGGCCGTCGCCTAGAACATAGGTTTTCAAAGCCGGAGTTTTAGCGGCCGAGGTTTGAGCGTTTGTAAAATGAGCCAGAGTTCCAATAAAAAATACGGCAAACGCAAGTGAAAATAACGATCTTTTTAACATTTTGTTGATTTCCTGGGTTTAGATTTCCGAACTCAAAAATCCATTTGAGCAAGAAAGTGTACGATAATGCACAAGAATCGGTCAATGTTTTTCTGCTAAAAGTCGCCGGTGTGTCGCCTTGACGTATCGCCCGAACCGGATTTATAATTACAGATTGTCTTTATAGGCATATTTTGAGGTAGGAAAAGCAATGAAACAAGAAATTCATCCGAATTACGAAGAAATAAACGTTATTTGCGCATGCGGCAATACATTCAAAACTCGTTCGACGCTTGGCGAAGATCTGCACGTCGAAATTTGTTCGGAATGTCATCCGTTCTTTACAGGCAAACAGAAATTGGTTGATACAGCCGGACGCGTCGATCGCTTTAACAAGCGTTACGCTCGTGCTAATGCGACCGAGAAATAAGATATTGGCACTAATATTTAACCAATATTAGCTAACAGAATTTGACGCCGGCTCTTTTGAGCGCCAAAAGCGGTACGTGTATCTTTGATCAGCGCCAGCTTTAGGCCAGACAAAAGACCGGCGTTATTGCATTCTCAAACAGATATAATGTTCGATGTTGATTGGCATTCTATGTTCGCCCTGAAAGGGTCGGTTCTCGAACCTATTATTCGAGGGTCGATCATGTACTTGGGAATGTTCACGCTGTTGCGGATCTTCAGGCGTCAATCGGGTTCCCTCGGAATCGCCGATCTTCTTTTTATCGTCGTTATCGCGGACGCTGCCCAGAACGGAATGGCAGGCAGCTCCATATCGGTAACTGAAGCCGGGATCTTGATCGGAACCATAATAGGCTGGGATTATGTTATCGATTGGCTTGGATTCAGATCACCGACCTTTAGCCGGATCCTGGAACCTAAAGCCGTAATTCTGATAAAGAACGGCTTAGTCAGGCGGCTCGAACTGAAGAACCAAATGATCACGGAAGAAGAGTTAAAAGGGCAGCTTCGCTTGCAAGGAATTGACGATTTCGCAGATGTAAAAGAATGCCGGCTCGAAAGCAACGGAGAGTTCAGTATAATAAAGTTTGACGAAGAGCATATCAAAGGCAACAAAAAAGGCCATCCCGGCGTCAATTGATTTAGGAAATTATGAAAAAGTCATCCGCCAGAAAAATGAAATTCATCCACACGCTTTTTGCGATGGAACGCGATCTGATCGTCGGCGGCCAGGCCGTTATGGAAGGCGTTATGATGCGGACTCCGGCGGCATATGCGATCGCCTGCCGCAAATCGGATGGCACGATCGTCACGACCGCCGAAAGCTTTGCCGAAATGGAGCGATAAATATAAATGGCTCAATCTGCCGATACTTCGGGGCGGTGCGACGCTGATTCAATCGATGGCTTTCGGTGTCAAGGCTTTGAACTTTTCGCGCAAAAGTTTATGAAGACGATCTGAACGCCCAAGAGGAATTAACAAAAGAGGCGGCGAGTAGAAACGCAGCCGGCTTTGGTCGACGGGACGCTCGATGAAAACTTCACAAAAGCACCGGTAAAGGTGACAATGCCGGAGAAAAAGAAGGAAAAGAAAGCAGCACAGTCGGCCGGTGCGGTCGGTTCGATCATTTTCGCACTTGGCTTTAATATCTTGCTTTTTATCGTCGCACCGCTTTTGCTGACGAACGCTGCGTTCATCGCACTCGGTTGGGCCGACGCTCCCGTCTTACTCGCCGATGCAGGCGCGTGGGCAACTTTCAAAGCTTATATTTGGGAGATCAAACCGCACTCCTGGATCGCGTTTAATCTGATCGACGGCCTGGTGCGAATGGTATTTTTCGTCATCATGATCTTTACGATGTCTTACTTAAAAGACATTCGCCGCGTTTTCGAATATCACGGTGCCGAACACAAAACAGTTTTCACCTGGGAAAAAGGACTTGATCTGACGCCCGACAATGCAACGCTTCAGCGGCGTCAGCATCCGCGTTGCGGAACATCATTTTTGATGGTGGTGATGCTGGTCGCGATCGTTCTTTTTTCCGTTATCAAATTTGATGCGATGTGGATGAATTTGGTCGTGCGGATCGCTCTGATGCCGCTCGTTGCCGGACTTTCATACGAGATCATCCGCTACGCAGCCAAAAAAGAATAGCAGTGCGATCTTCAAATTTATGACTATACCGGGACTTTGGCTGCAGAATATTACGACCCAAGAACCCGACAACGAACAACTCGAGGTCGCCATCCGTGCTCTCGACGAATCGTTAAAGCTCGAACCGGTCGTTTAGTAAATGGTAAATCGTGAATAGTAAATGAGTTCTACGACTCAGAATTTACTATTTACGAACTAGTCGAAGATCCTCGGCACAATTTACTATTCAATGTTTCAAGATTCACTATTTACGATTCACTATTCACTAATTTATGTTTGAAAAACTTGCACAGATCGAAAAAAGCTACGAAGAACTGACCGCTCAAATCTCGTCGCCGGAATTTATGGCCGATATGTCGGCCTATGCAAAGCTGATGAAGCAGCATCGCTCGCTTGGCGAGATCGTCGAAAAATATCGCGAGATCAAAAAAATGCAGGAAGACCTCGCGGGAGCCAAAGAGATGATCGAGCTTGCCGACGACGATGAGATGCGCGAAATGGCACAGGCCGAAGTCGACGAGATCGAAGAAAAACTTCCCGAGGCCGAAGAAGAACTAAAGTTGTTTGCTGTTTGCCGAAAGATCCGAACGACGAAAAGAACGTTATTCTCGAGATCCGCGCCGGAACCGGCGGCGATGAAGCGACGCTTTTTGCGGCGGACATTTTGCGTATGTACGCGCGATACGCCGAAACTCAGGGCTGGAAAATGGACATTATGGAATCGGCCGACACCGGCGTCGGCGGTATAAAAGAAGCGTTCGCCATGATCGAAGGCGACAACGTTTATTCGAAAATGCGTTATGAATCGGGCGTTCACCGCGTTCAGCGTGTGCCGCAAACCGAGACCAGCGGACGCATTCATACATCGGCGATCACCGTTGCGGTTTTGCCGGAAGCCGAAGAGGTCGATGTCCAGATCAATCAAAACGACCTTCGCATCGATACATTTTGCTCTTCCGGTCCGGGCGGTCAATCTGTCAACACGACCTATTCCGCCGTCCGCATAACGCATCTGCCGACGGGCCTCGTCGTTTCGATGCAGGACGAAAAATCGCAGATCAAGAACCGCGAAAAAGCGATGCGGGTTCTGCGTGCTCGTCTGCAGGAGATCGAAGAACAAAAACAGCACGACGCTCTTTCCGCCGAGCGGAAATCGATGGTCGGCAGCGGCGACCGCTCCGAAAAGATCCGCACCTATAATTTCAAAGAAAATCGCGTTACCGATCACCGCATCGGCATGACCGTTCACCAACTCGATTTGGTTATGGAAGGCCAGTTGGACGATTTTATCGATGCCCTGCGCACGCACTATCAAACCGAAAAACTGAAAGCAGAATCGGCTCAGGCTTAATTGGCTGATAAACTTAACTGTTTCGACGATCTATGCCCATTACCCGATTATATCTTGTTCGACATGGCCAATCGGCCGGAAATGCCGAAGGCCGTTTTGGTGGTCACGGGCCGACGCCGCTTTCCAAGCTTGGACAAAAGCAGGCAAGATTAACGGCTGAGGCATTAAAAAAAGAGGGTATTTCCGCGATATACACGAGCGATCTTTTCCGTGCCGTTCAAACCGCAGAGCCGCTTGCCGAGCTGATAAAAGCACCGATCAACGAAGATGCGTCTTTTCGCGAACGCCACGTCGGCGTGCTCGAAGGCCTTACTTTCGATGAATCCAAACGTGATTTTCCGAAAGATTATTACGCTCTGGTAAACCGCAACATCCATCATGTAATTACGAACGGCGAAAGCTATCGACAGCTCCTTCGCCGAACGACGGGCGTTCTGTGGGAAATACTCCGACGGCACCAGGGCGAAAAGGTCGCGATATTTTCGCACACCGGCGCGATCTGTTTTATGACGCTCCACCTGATGGGCGCGATCCACCGCACGACAAAACAAACCCCGTGGCTCGTCACATCCAATTGCGGCATAAACCGCTTCGAGGTCCGCGGCCGCAATAACGTCCGCGTACTCGCCCTCAACGACACACGCCACCTCATCCAAACGACCGGCGACGACTCCTTCGCCGCCCGCTAAAAATCATTGACATCCTGCTCTCTTTAGATAAAAATCGAGGTCATACCTAAGGAGTTTATCTATGAAAAGGTTTTCAGCATCAGCAGTTCTGCTATTTTCTGTTCTTGTTTTTTCCCATATTTCTTTCGCACAAAGCGACATTAGGTCGGTAACCGGGTTGCCGATCCCGATCGGAGCTCCCGCGATCTGGGGTCAGGTAAATATTGAAGGATTGAATAAGGACGACCGTCGGCCAACCGTGTATGTAACATTGATGTTCAATGGAGCTCAGATGGGACGTATCTTGGCAAATGACCAAGGATATTATTATTTCCTTACGGATCGACGCGACGGAGCGGAGTTGGTGGTCGAAGTTGACGGCGAGGTGGTCGGAAGAAATATTCTTACTGCAGCGGGCGGAACACGGGTTGATTTCACCGTCAATTTCGCAAATAAAAATTCCGGGCTTACAAACGGAGTGATATCCGTCAAAGATGCTTACGGCCGCACCCCGCAAAATGAAAAGCTGTTCGAACGCGCATCGTCCGAAGTACAGAATAAACATCCGGACGAAGCGATAAAACTTTACGAACAGATCACGACTTCAGATCCAAACGATTTCGTTTCCTGGACAGAACTTGGTTCACTTTATTTTGGGCAAAAGAAATATTCAGACGCACAGATCGCCTACGAAAAAGCGATCGAACAAAAACCCGATTTTTTGTTAGCTTTGTTGAATATAGGAAAATTGTTCTATGCGCAGAAGCGTTTTGACCGGGGAATCCCGTATTTTTTGAAAGCAGCGACATCAGCGCCAACCTCAGCCGACGCCTTCCAATATCTGGGTGAAGGCTACCTTCAGACAAAACAAGGTTCGAAAGCGGTCATCGCGTTAAATGAAGCTATTCGGCTCGATCCCGTCGGAAAGTCGGAAGCTCATCTGCGTTTGGCGGCACTATATAATGCTGCCGGTGCGAAAGACCGAGCGGCCAATGAATATAAACTATTTCTTGAGAAAAAGCCTGACTATCCGGAAAAGGCAAAACTCCAAAAATACATTGACGAAAATCTAAAATAGACATAAAAGAGCGGGCTGAGAATTCTCAACCCGCTCTTTTATTTATGCAGCGTTCGGAATTAGAATTCGTATCGGAGTGCGAACTGCATTACGCGGGCACTCCCGCTTGTTCCAGTGAAATCACCAAAGCCATCCGGCACTGTGCCGATATCCGGCCGATAACCCAACGCCGTGTTGTCGATCCCTGTAAAGATCGGCGTATTCGTCAGATTAAATACATCCGCACGGAAACTGAGCTTATGATTTTCTTTCCACGGCATAGTGAATGATTTCTGCAATCCCATATCGATCGTCCAGTATGCCGGAAATCGGATCTGGTTTCGATCGCCGGTTTCGCCCGGATAAGGACTGCGGAAACTATTGTAGGCTGCCTGCGGATCGGCAAACATATTCGGATACTGTCCACTGCGATTGATCGCAAAATCGATCGGACGCGTCTGAACAACCGCACTCTTCAAATTCCAGTTGGTTGCCCAACCGGCATTATCAAAGTACTTGTTGTTCGTTCCGATCGGTTCACCCGAATTATATCGGAAGATAGTAGCAAGCTGCCATCCGCCAAAGACCGCGTTAGCGAAAGAATTCATATCACTAAAGAAGGGACGACCTCTGCCGATAGGCAATTGCCATACGCTATTGAAATTAACGATGTGCCGCATATCGAAATCCGACGACGCATAGTTATCACGCTGACGGAGCGGATTCAAAATGAACGCACCGCCATAGGCAGCCGAATTCTGCAAACCGGAAGTGTCATCCATCGAATGCGAATACGTATAGTTCAGATCCCAAGTAAGGAAACTCAATCTCTGCCTCAACGAAAATGCAGCTGCATGATAGTCCGAGTTCGCTATCGAACCGAATGAGTCGAGAGCACCGTATTGGTTCTGATAGAAATACCGATGATCGGAATACGTATCAAGTATTTCCTGCATGTATGTCCAATCCGTTCCGCCTACATAATCGTCCATGGCACGAAGGACCGCTTCGGTGTTGCTGTAGCCCAGGCCATAGAAAATATCGTCTAAACTTCCCGGTGCATATAAGTTCTCAAAGAACGGAAGCGTTCCGACCGAACTCGGGTCTGCTCCTTGTCGGCGAAGTTTTTCCAGGATCGTCGCAGCTTCATACCAAGTTTGTCCCGAGATCGGATCACGAAGATTGTTCGGCATCATAACATCGCGTGTCGCCAAAAGGTCTCTCGCAATGCGGCCGATATATGAAGCCTCGAAATACATCTTCTTCGGAAGTTCGCGGCCGTATGTCAGATTGAACTGATAATTTGTCGGAGCCTTTACGCCGCGGTCGATCGAAGCTTCAATACGGCGTTGATCGTCCGGTGGGATCTCAAGAGGAAATGAAAGATTCCCCGGTATCACCACGCCCGGCAATGTATTTATCGCCATACCCGCACCGGTATATAACGGAGCAGGATTGTCGGTAATATTAAATGTGTTTGCCGATGTCGTATAGCTCGACGAAAATCCGAGTGTATTGTTTGCGTCAAATGACACCGCCAATTGCTGGCCATAGTAATCGTTGATCATCGCGAAACCGCCGCGAAGAACTGATTTTCCTTCGGCTCCGAATATCTTAGCCGCTAATGTTCCTTCTTTGAATTTAGGCGACCACGCGACCGAGATACGCGGCTGGAAATTATTCAGATCCCAATCATACAAACCTTTCTTGCCGTTCTTTGGCCCTGAAAGTTCGACCTGGATCGGTTCCGTATAGTTAATGCCCTGATCAGCAAAAAATCTTCGCTTCGCAAAATATTCATCAAGAGCGACATTCGGCGCCGCCTCAAATCCCTGCGTTTCATAGACCGGACGGCTGACACCATATCGAAGTCCCAAATTCAATGTCAAACTCGATCTGATCTTCCAGCTATCCTGAACATAAAAATCGTATTCCTCAGTTGCAAACTCGCGAACGGTCGGTTCATTGGCAACAGGATTTCCGTTTATATCGAAATTAAAATTCGCCGTATACTGCGAAAGCCTTCCTAAAACCGCAGTCAGCGATGACTGAGCAGAACGAATGGACTGAGAACCTACGGTTGTTCCGTAGTTTGCTGTCAAATATTCATTAAGCGGAGTCAGTAGCCCCGAACCGGAATTCTGATAAAAACCATAGTTTGCAACTGCGTTGTCATACGCTGATGCCAAACTGGTTCGTTTGTTTCGAATGATACGGATATTCGTTCCGAACTGGAGAGTGTGATTTCCTTTCAGCCAGGTCATATCATCCGTGAAATTATGAGTCGGATTAACGCGGCTAAATGTACGCGTGTAATTATAGGGTGCAAAATATGTCGCGGAATGTGATCGCATTTTCCGACGAATCACCCTGATTGCTGTATGCGAGTCGTGTAAGACCGTAGCTGAACCGATTGGTTAAATTACTATTTATCAGCCATGTATATGTCGCCGCCAAGCCCGATGGATGACTCCAACGGTCGGTCGCCGGAGTGTCCGGAAATGCGGATACGCGGCCGAAAAGATCTTGCTGATAATTGAGTCTAAATGATAAAGCGTGAGTCTGTTCTCGTGTGATCGCCCAATTGAAATTGGCTGTATGCGTATTTTGTTTTACGGGAAGCGGAGCATTAAATCGATAACCACCGGTATTCAATCCGTCACCGATTTGATTCGAGTTCGCCGGATATCGAGCTGCCGCGGCCGCAAACAATTGCAATGCAACAGGATTTACATTAACAACCGGCATTCCGCCGCTAGTTAAACCATTGATCGTTGTCGCATCCAAGCTTCGAAGAACATTGCTCGAATCATAGAACTTGATAATTCCCTGTCCCAGACTCGGAAGAGGCACTTGATTCGTGATGCCGACATCTTTTGCTTCACGCATTCCCTCATAGTTGTAGAAAAAGAACAAGCGATCCTTTACGATCGGACCGCCGATGCTGCCCCCGAAAAGATTCCTGATCAGTTTTGGGCGAGCAACACCATCCGCATTATTGAACCAATCGTTAGCGGTTGTCGCTGTGTTTCTGTGATATTCAAATAAATTTCCGTGAAATTTGTTCGTTCCGGATTTCGTGATAAGCGAAACCTGAGCTCCCGCCGAACGGCCTTGGCTCGCATTTGCGTTTGTCGTCGTGACACGGAACTCTTCGATCGAATCAGGAGTTACACGCAAAACAGAAGCAAATGCTTCCGTCTGATCAAGATTCAATCCGGTCTGTTGATCATTTACGTCGACGCCATCAAGAGTAATATTGGCCTGATCTTGTCTGCCGCCGGCAACCGCACCATCGCGGGTCACACCAGGCTGAAGGCTCAAAAGATCGACAACGTTTCTGCCTTCGATAGGCAGCTGTGAGATCTGAGATGAAACGAAGTTGTTACCCAAGCTCGCATCCTGCTTATTGACGATATTCTCGATCCCGCCGGCGCTTACCTCAACGACGGCCGAAACATCGCCCAATTGAAGTTGAACTGCGATCGTTGTCGTTTTATCAACAAGAGCACGAACATCCGTTGTAGAAGATTTACTAAAACCCGAAGCCTCGACCTCAATTCGATATTCACCCGGCGTAACCGACGTAAATGAATAATTGCCTGAATCGTCTGTGACGGTTGTGCGTTCATTCGCTTGTGTTGTGCTGATCAGCTTTACACTTGCTCCGGGAACCGCTCCGCCTTGCGGGTCAACAACCGATCCGGTAATAGCCGATGCTCCTGCCTGGGCAAATCCGGCAACGGTCGCCATCGCGACGATGATAGCTACCGCAAAAATACTCGAGTATATTTTTCTTAAATTTGGCTTGAGTCATAAATCCTCCTATATAGTCCACTCGCAAAAGCCTGCGACGGCATTGTGTTCGAATTGATTTTAGTTCACGCATTTTGCGTTCCACTCAATCACGTGCCGCTAAATATATTATTTTCAGGTACTTAGCAACCATAGCAATAGGCCTCGTTGTGGGAAATTGCAAAGTATTTCATAGAAAATTCAAAATTTTGGGTAAAATCTCATCTTTGCTCGGGTTAGTAAAGCCTATCGAACAAAGCCTTTGCGGCGGCCGCGGCCGTCCCGGCGGCGGAGATTATGGTTGGTGAGGTGGGGTTGGCGACGTCGCCGGCGGCGTAGATATTTTTGATGTTCGTGGCGCCGGTTGTGTCGGTGATGATAAATCCGGCGGCGTCAGTTCGGACGTGACCGCGAAGAAGTTCGCTGTTCGGCACGGTGCCGATCCTAACCAAGATCTTGTCGGCTTTGATGGTCGTTGGTTTGCCATCGACATTACTTTTTGCGGTGACGGATTCGAGGTTGCCGGTGCCGTTCAGCTCAAGGATCTCATGCTGCATTAGAAAATTTACGTTCGGTAATTGCGAAGCTCTTTCGATAAATTCTGCACGAGCGGAAAATTCCGACCCGCGATGAACGACGGTAACGCTCTGCGCATATTCACCCAAGATCAGTGCGTTCTCCAAAGCCGCGTCGCCGCCGCCAATAATGACGACTCGTTCACCGGCGACCGTTTTCTTCTCGCCTGAACCGCTGATCATAACGCCTGATCCCGTAAATTTTTCAACTGCCGGAAGAGTCCGCCGGCGAACTCCCGCAGCGAACATCAACGCTTTATAGCCGATATTTTCGTCGGCGCATTCGAGAAAATTTTCATTTATGTTGATCGTTTTTATATCGGCTGAAAATTTTATCTCGATCTCATCGCTCAGCTGAGCCGCAAAACGATCGCGCATCTCGCGGCCGTTTTGGGTTTCGAGCCCCAAATAATTGGTGATCGGATTGAAAATGCTCAGCATCAATCCGCCAAGTTCGGCCTCTTTTTCGATTATGCAAACGCTCATCCCAAGATCCGCGAACCACATAGCTGCGGACATTCCGGCCGGTCCGCCGCCGATCACGAGGGCATCGAAATTTCGATCGATTTTCGCTTTATTTTCAATCATTTCGATCAATTAAGATTACGATTTTTTGTCAACGCAAAGTGTCATATTTTGTCACTTTTTACCGTTCTAACTATTGCATATCTATTTCGAGATATCAGATGCAAATCGACATTCGCCTTTATTTTAGGCACTTTCAACCATATTAACAAAATCCGCAAATAAAAATTTCGCGTGGCATCAACTTTGCATTAAGAATTGTGCCGAATCCGGGTGAAGTACGTTAGAAACCCGTTTCCCGCATTTTAAACTCGATACGAAACTTAACCGAATACCCTCACAAAAAATACAAGTTTATGAGATTAGAACTCGATCAAAACCCTACAACCATACCTTTCGTTGAAAAGTCGGTGCCGGAACCATCCGACAATTCGCTCGAAATTCGCCAGGTGCTTCGCGACGGGATCAAAGCGGCCAATTCAGGCAATCGCCAAATGGCCCGCGTTTCCCTGCTTCGCGTTACCGAACTCGATCCAAAAAATGAGAACGCATGGCTCTGGCTCGCATCGATCAGCGAATTTCCCGAAGAATTGCTCGCTTTCCTCAGCCGCGTGCTTGAAATAAATCCGGAAAACGAACGAGCTCTCGAATGGGCCGCGGCCACAAAAACCCTGCTCGCCAAAACATTTGTACAACGCGGTGTTGATGCTTTTGAAGAAAACAATTCCGAATTTGCACAGCAGTGCTTCACTCAGGCTCTCGCTTATGACGAAGAAAGCGAGAACGCCTGGCTTTGGATGGCGGAATTGGCAGATTCGGTCGATGGAAAGATCAACTATCTCGAAAAAGTCTTAAGTATCAACCCTGAAAATGAAACGGCTCTCGAACGACTCGCTGCGGCACGAAAAGAAACGACGAAATCGCTTCTTCACGAAGCTCAAGCCGCTGCTGTAGATGGCCGCATCGACGAAGCAAAATCGATGCTGAAAGCGATCTTGGAAGAAATGCCGGAATCCGAAGAAGCATGGATGCTCAGTTCGCATTTCGCCGATAATTTTGAAGAAAAGATCCATTCGTTTGAAATGGTTCTCGGGATCAATCCGAAAAATACGACCGCAATGATGAGTCTCGAATCTCTAAGAGCTATCATGGCTAGCGTTGCTCCGGAACAGGTAGATGAAGAAGAGATCGAAGCCGCTCCTGTTGCGGCCGTTGAAGCAGTAGAAGAACCGGTAGAAGAGATCAGCGAAATAGAAGTTTTAGCCGGCGAAGAAATGGAAGAAGATTCGCACAGATCGCCGACACAAGATCTGGTCTTCCCTATCGAAGCTGCTTATTTAAGAGAAAACGAAAACGCCCCAGACGAAGCCGACGAACTGGCTTCGGATATGGATTCGGACGACGAGCTTTACACCACCGAAGAAGTTCATTTCGAAGCACCGCAAGAGGTCGAAACCGTATATGAAGAAGATTCGCACAATGTCAGCGAGCAGATATTTATATCCGCATCACCTGAGGCAGTCGAAGAAACAATAGAAGGATCCGCACCGGAACATTTTGCCGGCCCGGCGGAAGAAGTCGCAGAAACCGAAGAGGATTTCTATTATTACGAGGATCCAAAAGAAACAACACAAGAAGAAGAAAATTTTGACAGTCCGGTTCCCGCTCCTTTCGATCAAACTTTTGGGGCGATCGCTGTTCCGCCAGATGCGGACACGGTCATCGAACAAAAAGCGGCCGAATCAGCAACCCCATTAGAATTGAGCGAGCCTCCGTCGTTATCTTCCGAATACAGTGATCTGATGGCGAGTCTCGAAAGCGAGATCGAATCCGAAGTCAAGATCTCCGGGGACGACGGCATACCAATGCCGACAGGAATGCTCGAAGCTCTTGATAATGGAAGCGCCGAGGACGTATTCAAAACACGTGTAATGTATTTGGATACGATCGCCGCAGAAGCTCAAGGCAAAACGTGCCCGTTCTGCTCGTCGTCGAACGACTCTCAATCCTTTGTCTGCCAAACTTGCATGGCGATGCTAACGCTTTCCGATCTGGAAATGCTGCTATCAAATCAGCACGCAGATAAAGTTATGGTTCGCACCGCCGTTGAAAAAATGGAACGCGACCGCAGCGAACGTAAATTCAACGAAAAAGAATTGACCGTTCTCGGCATCGGACATCTCAACCTCAGAAATTTCCAGTTCGGATTCGATTGCCTTCAGGAAGCCGCTGTTCTGAACCCGAACAATGTCGTCCTTCAGGGACAGGTCAATGCTCTTCATATACGTCTTGACGAGATCCGCAAACAGGAAGAATCGGATGTCGCAAAACCAAAAGGGAAAAATATCCTTGTTGTCGATGACAGCCCGACCGTTCGCAAACTGATCTCCGGAAAGCTCGAAAAATGCGGCCATTCGGTCTATTGTGCCGAAGACGGAGTTCAGGCAATGGGCGAGCTTTCTACGATGATCCCCGATCTGATCCTGCTCGATATCAATATGCCGCGAATGGACGGCTATCAGGTCTGCAAATTGATCAGAACGAATGACGAAACGAAAGACGTTCCCGTCGTAATGATCTCAGGCAAAGATGGTTTCTTTGATAAGGTCCGCGGCCGCATGGCCGGAACAAGCGGCTATATCACAAAGCCTTTCGGCCCTGAAACCTTAATGAAAGCGATCGAAACTTATCTCAAACTCGAAGACTAATGTTCGAAACAGAACTAGCGGAAATTGAAACTGTTACCGATGAAATGATCGGCGAAGACCTGCCGGAGATCGACCTTACGGGAGATCCCGGCACATACGAAAAATTCGTCGCCTTTCATCTTGGTTCGGGTTTGTACGGCGTCGCAGCCGACAAGGTCGCAGAAGTTTCACGCCCGATGGAATTAACGCCGCTGCCGTATGCGCCTTCGGGATTGCTCGGCGTTATCGGCGTTCGGGACGAGATATTTGCCGTCGTCGATCTGAGATCGGCCATTGGCGAAACGGCTCCGGATTCAGAGGCTCGGATGAAACTTGTACTTCTTAATTCCTCCGATCCGAACGAAACAAGGATCGGCTTTTTTGTCGATAAAATGTTCGAGATCGTTTCTGCCGCGGCGACACCTTTCGATGAAGATGACGATATCGTCATCGCTTCTGCTCAAACAGATGCCGGCGATCTCGGCATCATTAACACCGAAAAACTCCAGCTTTTGCTGATTTAGACACTTCACCCCCGACTATGGCAACCCAATCGACCGATTTCCTGCTCAATTCGCTTAAGGGCAAAATATGGCTAGCTGTCAGCGGCCTTGCTGTCCTTAATTGCATCGTCGGCGTCGGCGTATATTTCGTCACGTCCAATTTTCTGAGCGATTCATTTTTGCCCGTTCTGATCCCGTTCATGTTCGTGGCATTTATAATGATGGTCTTCGGATGGTGGCTTTCAAATGAAATACTCAGGCCGATCGAAAAACTCAGCCTGCTCGCAAAAAGCCTCGAACGCAGCCCGATCGCCTCGATGCCGAAAACAACCGGTTCGAATGAAACGGACGAGCTGTTAGCGACTCTTCACCGAAACAGCAATCAGCTGCAAAATCTGATAAATATGATGGACAGCGTTGCGAACGGAAAGACCGATATCGCACTCACGCCGCTCCAGAGTTCCGATCGCCTTGGCGTCGCATTCCAAAGACTCGTTGCCAAAGTAACCGATTCGATCGACGCTAAACACGAACTTAATGATCTCCACGCCGCTTTGGATTCTCTTCGCTCCGGACTTTCCGATGTTCGCGAAGGCGATCTGACGGTAATGCTCAATACAAATTCCGCGCCGGTAAAAGAATTCGCCGAAACGATAAATTTCCTATCGCATCGGCTAAATCTGCTTGTCACAAATATCGGCAGACACACATCCGAGGCCAGAATTGCCGCAGCAGACGCACAGCGAACTATCGGCGATGTACTCGATCAACACGAATCGCGATCCGCCAGGATAAACCGCCTTGCAAGCTCGTTCCGCGAATACCCGAATAGTTTACAAAGCATCGCCGAAGAACTCGGCACGGTCGTTACGACGATCAACAAGACCCAAGCCGCTGCCAAAGGTTCTGAGCCGCAGCGTGAGAACCTCAATGCTGTCAATAGTTTACGCAAACAGATAAACGAAGCCGTAAAACGCCTTCGCAAACTTTCCGATCATTCGACACGCATCGAACAAGCAGCCAAAACCGCCGAGGACCTTTCGCGCCGCTCAAATCTGATATCGCTCAATGCCTCGGTGCAGCGATCCGAGATCGTTAATGGCGACACTCGCGGTTCTTCCGTGATCGACGAGATCGATTTTCTATCCGTCCGCGCCGAAGGTATTAACCGTGAGATCTCAGAGATCAACAAAACTCTTCGAGCCGAGATCGATTCGGCGATGGCGTGTTTGAACGACGCCGTTTCCGAAGCGTCCGAAGTTTCCGTCCGTACTATCCGCGACGGCGATTCGCACACCGATCTGCTCCGGATCTTCGAACGCATTACTAATCTGCGTTCAAAGATCGCCTCGTCATCAAGCGACCAGGCGAACGAACGCGAAAACGCTCTGCAGATGTTTACGGCGACCACAGCCGAAGCCGGCCAAACCGCACTCACGCTTCAGCAGTGTGAAAGAAATCTGGATAACCTGAATTCTTCATTCGAAGAACTCACCGAAGCGTTATCCGATCTAAAATTAAGACTGCCGGAGCCTGAATCCGCCGGATCTCCTATGGCCGCGGCCGCAGGTTACCGACTCAACGAAAAAATGCCGGCCGTCGGCGAATTAGAAGGTTAATTTCAAACCATGCAAAACCCTATTTGGAACTTGATGATCAGAGTATTCTCGCTAATCGGCGGAGTACTTTTGGTGCTTGGGATCGTTTTGCTTTTGGGGTTCGGCCTCGGCGCGGTCACAAATAGCTTCTCCGGCATTCTGATCGCTTCGATCGGCGGCAGCACTTTCGCTTTCGGCACTTGCAGCAACGAACGTTGCTCATTTTCGCCTCAAACGCGAACTTGCCGAAGCGGCCGAGATCGCTCACGGCCTTTCGGTCGGCGAAACTTATGACGGACACGCTGACACTGAATTACTGGATTCGCTAAAAAATATCTCGTTGTATTTCGAGGAAAAAGCAGAAGATACGCGAAAGATCGTCAATGGCGATCTAACAAATAAGATCCGCGTTCGTTCTGATATGGATGTCCTTGGCCTTGCTTTTCAGGATATGTCCGAGGCTCTCGGAACGGTCGTCCAGTCACAGGAAAGCCGCTTTCGCCTGCATCAATCCGTGATGAAACTTCTCGATGAAGTATCGGAAGTTTCGTCCGGCGACCTTACGGTTCAGGCTGAGGTCGGCACAGAAATAACCGGCCCGATCGCCGATGCGTTCAATTCGATGACGCGAAATTTGCGTTCGCTTATTCGCCAGATCAAAGACGTCGGCCAACAGGTCGGTGCATCCGCGACTGCTATCAGCGACACGACAGAACAGCTCGAAAAAGGAAGTGTTGCACAGGCTTCGCAGATCTCACGTACAAAAGCGTCGATCGCGAATATGGCGATACAGATCCACGAAGTTTCAGAGAACGCATCGCTTTCCGCACAGGTCGCGGCGACTTCGCTCGATTATGCTCGATCCGGGACGCAAGCCGCTTGCGACAATATCGACGCGATGAATTCGATCCGCCAGCAAGTGCAGGAAACCGCCAAACGCATCAAACGCCTCGGCGAACGCTCGCAGGAAATTAGCCAGATCGTCGGTTTGATCGACGACCTTTCGGATCGTACAAGTCTGCTTGCTTTGAACGCATCGCTTCAGGCATCAGCCGCCGGAAAACCGGGCGACGGTTTTGCCGTTGTCGCCGAAGAGGTCGAACGCCTTGCCGAACGCTCCGTAAAATTAACACAGCAGATCGCCGAAGTTACCCGCACGATCAATGCCGAAACTCAGGACGTTGTCGCTTCGATGGAAGAAACGATCCGCGAGGTCAGCGTCGGTTCGGCTCTTGCCGATAAAGCCGGCCGTTCGCTTATCGAGATCGAAGAGATCTCCACAAAGCTCGATGGTCTTTTGCGTTCCATTTCGGAATCGGCAAAATTTCAGGTCAAAAGTTCCGAAGACATCGCAAGCGCTATGTCATCTATTTCAGAAGTTACCGAACTCGTACAAACCGGTTCCGAACGCGCCGCCGGTTCGGTCCGCACACTCGTTCAGCTCGCGGACGAACTTCGCAGCTCCATCTCGCCCTTTAAATTGCCGGACGATCTCATTCCTCCGAAAGTCCGGCCGGCCGAATCCGGCCAGTTCCTGAACTAACCCTCAGATCTCATGGACGCAAATAACCTAAAACTTTTTATCGCAAACGCCGAGCGTGACCTGCCCGGTATTCGCAGCGCAATACTCGTTTTCTCGCGTGGTTCCAGTTCGCCGAGCGAGCTCGAACATCCGCTGCGGCGGGTCAACGCATTGAAACGCGGAGCCGCCGAACATGAGCTGGCGGATATAAAACTTTCGGCAGAGATAATCGAAGACCTGATCAGCGACGCCATTTCATCGGGCGAACCGATACCGGTCGATGTTTCGGGGTATTTGCTGGATGTGATCGCGCGTATGGAATCGCAGCTCGTGAAAATTCGCATGAGCTCCGATACCTCAACAATGGACGTTGGCGAATTTGTCGACGAATCGTTCGATCTGTTGCGTTCGATAACACCCGACCTTCGATTACCGCTCGAAGAAACGGCGGAAGAAGAAATTGAAGAAGAAGGCTTTGAGATCGACGAGGAAATGCTCGAGGTATTCCGTATGGAAGCCGACGATCTTTTGCGAAACATCGGAACGAATTTGGACATTATTGCTTCCGATCCGGCGAATACCGATGCTCTCTGGGAGATCCGCCGCAACGCCCATACTTTCAAAGGTGCCGCCGGCATCGTCGGATTCAAGAAACCTTCTGAACTTGCACACCGCGTCGAAGATCTGCTCGATCATCTTGCCGAAAACAAGATCAGTTCGAACGACAATATATTTCAGCTTTTGCGATCATCGACCGATTGCCTGAACGCGATGACGAATGGGGAGAATTCGCCGCAGCTGACGAAAAAGACAGCCGAAATATACACGCGTTTTGACGCGATGATGGCCGAACTTACTTCGAAGCCGATCAAAAAGGTCGCACCGCGAAAAGCGGTCGCCGCTCCGATCGCTCCGGTCGAAGACAAAACTGCACTTCAGCCGCGACAACCGCGATCGATCGTCCGAATTTCGCTCGAACGTCTGGATGAACTTTCGCGCATCGTTCGCGATCTGGTCGTCAGCCGTTCCGTTTTTGAACAACGTCTCAGCGATCTAGAACAGCAGATCGAAGAATTGCACAACAGCACACGCCGGCTTCAGGCAACGAACGGAAAACTCGAGATCGAATACGAAGCCTCAATGCTCAGCCGAACGCCGGCACGCGGATTTGATGCTCAGCGTTTCGGGTTTGGCCGCAAAGCCGAAAAAGCCGACGAATTCGATGCCCTCGAACTCGACCGCTACACGGATTTTCATCAATGCACGCGTGAGCTTTCCGAAACGACAAGCGACACATTTGCCATCAACAGCGAACTCGACGCGATACGCGGAAATTTCGAAACTCTTTTTGAAAGCCAACGCCGTTTGATCGAGGAAATGCAGGAAAAACTGATGGGCATGCGAATGGTCGAATTCGGCACGATGTCCACACGTCTGCAGCGTGCGGTTCGCGTTACTTGCGAAGAAGAAAATAAGAAAGCCCAAATTATCATCGAGAACGAATCACTCGAGATCGATACGCAGGTGCTCGATTCGCTCATCGAACCGTTGCTTCATGTTGTAAGGAACGCCGTTGTTCACGGCATCGAAGCTCCGGACACGCGACGTCTTTTAGGCAAACCTGAAAAAGGCACGATCCGCATCCGCGTTTCGAACGAAGAAACACATATCGCCCTGATGATCTCGGACGACGGCCGCGGCATCATCACGTCCGCATTAAAAGAAAAGGCAGTTCTAAACGGTTCGATAACACGCAAACAGGCCGACAAGATGACCGAAGAAGAACTGACGGAACTTGTCTTTCTGCCCGGACTTACGACTGCCGAACGCCTCAGCCTTAGTGCCGGACGCGGTGTCGGTATGAGCATCGTAAAAGAAAGTATGGAAAGCCATCAAGGTACCGTAACGATCCGTTCGGAACCACAGGCAGGAACGCGTTTGACTCTTCGAATGCCGCTTGCTCTCGCGGTAACGAACGTGTTGCTTGTAAAAACCGCCGGCCAAACTTATGCCATTCCGCTAAAGCTGATCAAAAATATAAGCGAAGTAACAGAGGCGGATATCTTTGACCTGGAAGAAACCAGATCGGTTCTGATCGGTAACGAGAACTATGAGGTCTTAGGCCTTGCCGAGCATGTCGGCATGGCTCAGCGTGAAGAAGAAATGCCGGAAAACATTCCGACGCTTCTGATAGAAACTTCCGACAAAACTTGTGCATTGACCGTGGACGAGGTCATAAAATCCGAAGAGATCGTAATTAAGAATCTGGGTAAACCGCTCGAAAATCTGAAAGGGCTTTTGGGCGCGGCGATGCTCGCGAATGGCGACATTGTTCCTATTTTAGATCTTCCCTATCTACTAATGAATAAAATGTTTACAAATGCTCCTGTATCGACCACCGTTGTGGAAAGGCCGCTTGAAATAAGCGTCTTGATCGTTGACGACAGCCCAAGCGTTCGCCACATGACATCAAAGGTCATCTCGAATGTTGGCTGGAATGTGCTTACCGCCAAAGATGGTTTGGAAGCCTTAGAGATGCTTCAGACGGCGCGTAAACTGCCGGATGTCATCCTCACCGACGTAGAAATGCCCCGAATGGACGGCTACGAACTTGTTTCCTCACTAAAACGCAGCGAAGATTTTGCACAGATACCCGTGATAATGATCACATCCCGAGCCGCCGAAAAACACCGCCAAAAAGCGATGGATATCGGAGTCGATGAATACCTTTCGAAACCATATGACGATAAAATTTTGACCGATATGATCAAAGACTTGTCGGCCGTTACTGCAGAATAAGGACACCAAAAACACTCGGCACTAAAACTAAAAACCCGCATCAAATGGTGCGGGTTTTCGTTTATCGGGATCCAGGCTAAGCTAACTAACTATTATTTGCGCTCATTTTGCCGGCGGTTTACTCGGGCGAACCTCGATCTTACTGGGCAATGAGTTTGCGGGCATGCTAAGCAGATCGATGACGAGTTCGGCGATGTCTTTTGGCTGGATCTGCCAATCTTTGCTTGTACTCGGCGTGTCGCCGCCAAAAAAGGTATTGACGCTGCCCGGACAGATCGCCGAAACCTTTATATCGTGCTGACGAACTTCCTGCATCAAGGCTTCTGTAAATCCATTCAGGCCAAATTTCGATGCGTTATACGCCGCCATTTTCGGGTGCGCATTTTGTCCGGCGAGCGACGAAATATTAATTATATATCCGCCGCCGCGTTTCTTCATCAAAGGCACGGCATAATGACACGCATAAAATACGCCGAACAGATTTGTCTCCAGCGTCTGCCGAAATTCGTCGCCCGACATTTCCTCGACCGTTTCGCCGATAAACCCAACGCCGGCATTATTGATCAAAATATCCACGCCGCCGAGCTTTCGCTCGCACTCTTCGATCATCATCCGAACCTGATCTTCATTGCGAACGTCGCATATTTCGCCTTCGACATTTCCGTGTTTCCCGAGCCATTCCAGGGCCTGCCGCAGATCGCTCTTATTGCGGCCGCAAACAAAAACATTCGCTCCGTGCTGCAATAAAGCCTCAGCGATCGCAAACCCGATCCCTTTCGTTCCGCCGGTCACGATCGCCGTTTTGTCTTTCAGATCAAGTTCCATAATTCAAACTATTCAAGCTCAGGCGATTCGTTCATTCCGATCAATTTCCAAAGCACGGTCACGCTGCCGTCGTCGTGTTTCCTGATTACACGAAAAACGACCGTAACGTCGGAACGCTCGTCGAAAGCAAGCGGCATTGTATTTAAAGTTGCTGATCGTACGCAAAGCGGTTCCGCGATATGCCACCGAACGAAGGGCATAAGTATTATTTACGGCAGCAGCCGATCTTTGTATCTCCGGCTTGTTCTCCAGCTCTTTTTCTGTGTCCTTGAAATCTTTGATGCTCTTGGACGGCTTAAACTTTTTCAGCGGGTCCAATTTGTCATATTTATTAGTTATCAGATCCAGATCGACATCACCGAGCGATATCAGATAACCATGATCGAGCACACCAGATACAGAGAAATTTCCTTTGACGAACTCAAGATCGGACATCGATTGCGTTCTGTAATTCTTAAGTCGAAACGAAAAAGACGTTCCGCTTCCGGGCATCGAATTCACTGTGCATCCGGCATGATCGCGGCACGCATCAACATCCGCGAGCCGGACGATCCCTGTTCGAGTGCTTTTTAGGAAAGCCTCGTATGTTTTCATATCCTCGGCAAGCGGACGAATGGCATTTATTTCAGCTTCGGTCGGAAAACGATATTCTTCGGTAATTTTCGCTTTTACCCAATCGGGTATCTTGCCGTCGTCTTCAGCCTTTTTCTTGTCCAGTTTAGAGAGCCTGTCCATTTCGGCTCGGCGTTGCGCCTCGCGGTCTTGGCCGCGTTGATTTTCAAACGTGCGCGATGGATCACCCGATTGTCTGACCTGAGGATTAGCTCCTTCCGGCACTCTCTGGATCTGAGCTGATATCGAAGCTGTTAAAAAAAGCAGCAACAAGATCAAAGTTAAAATTATTCTCATTTTTTCCCTCCGATGTGGCAGATGTCAAAACCTATGTTCGAACTAATTCGAACAAATGGTCAGTTTTTATTGGGGAAAGAGTTTGGTAAAGCTAAAGCTTCGCTTTCAGAACTTCATTAACGACCTTCGGATTTGCCTTGCCCTGCGATGCTTTCATCACCTGGCCTACAAAAAATCCGAACAATTTCTCATTGCCGCCCTGGTAAGCTTTCACCTGATTGTCGTTCTTTTCTATTATTTCGTCAACCATTTTTTCGATAGCCGCGACATCGGATATTTGTTCAAATCCTTTCTCGGAAATTACTTCTGCGGCGGTTTTGCCGGTTGCGAACATTTCGACGAGGACTTCTTTTGCTTGATTATTATTGATATCGCCGGCTCCGAGCGTTTTGATCAGAGCACCAAGATCGCTGGCCGAAACCGGGCTTTCGTCGGCAGATTTTCCGGCGTTGTTTAATTCGCGAAGCAATTCTGACAGCACAAAATTAGCCGAAACACGCGGATCGCCCGAAGCCTTCGCCGTTTCTTCGTAATATTCCGCAAGGCCTTTGTCGGTCACCAGCTGCGACGCATCGGCGAACGAAAGATCGTATTCGGCCGAAAAACGGTCGCGCATTGCATCCGGCAATTCGGGCATTTCGCTTTTGACGCGTTCGATAAATTCGCTGGTAACGACCAGCGGCTGCAGATCGGGTTCGGGAAAATATCGGTAATCGTGGGCGTCTTCTTTCGAACGCATCACGCGAGTTTCGTTGTTCTTCTCGTCCCAAAGCCGCGTTTCCTGCAGAACCGGTTCGCCGGCTTCGTGAGCGGCTATCTGGCGTTCGATTTCAAATTCGATCGCCTTTTGCATAAACCGGACCGAGTTCAAATTTTTCAATTCCGCTTTGTTATTAAATTTCGTTTCGCCGACCTTTCGGACCGAAACATTCGCTTCGCAACGCAGATTTCCCTTTTCCATATCGGCATCGCTCGCACCGACCCATTGCAGCACGCGGCGAACGTGATTGACATAATCATAAGCCTGCCAAGAAGTTCGAAAATCCGGCGCGGTCACGATCTCGCCAAGCGGAGTTCCGGCTCGGTTCAGATCGACGTAAGAATATTTATCGACATCCGGCAAACCGTCGTGGACATTTTTTCCGGCATCTTCTTCCAGATGCATCCGCTCGATGCGGATCTTCATCGGCTGCCAATCGCTGCGCGTGGCCGGATTCGTCGCGTTCGGATGTCAAAATCGTCAGCACACCATTTGCCGAAAAAGGTTTGTCGTATTGCGATATCTGATAGCCTTTCGGCAGGTCGGGATAAAAATAATTTTTCCGCGAAAAGATCGATGTTTCCTGAACCTCAAGCCCAAGCGAAAGCGCCGCACTTGCGCCCAATTCGATCACTTTCGAATTCAAAACCGGCAACGCGCCCGGCAATCCCAAACATACCGGACAAGTATTGCGAATTCGGCTCGCCGCCGGTTTCGACCGCACAGCCGCAAAATATCTTTGTGTCTGTTGCTAATTGCGCATGGATCTCCATGCCGATGACTGCTTCCCAACCTTCTTTCATACAACGATTTTAACCGCGAAACGATAAAAAGAAAAACGGAAAGCTCTTGTCCGCAATGAGTGGCGACCGGAACGCGGTTGTCCGCGTAGCGGACATAGGCATGTAGCCCCAACCGCGAGGTTGGGGATCAAATCCTCACATGATGAAAGCCCGCGTATGCGGGCGCCAGCAAGATTCTGCCGCTATCTACGATAGCTGGAATCTCGTATCACCCGTTTCCCGCGGCTATCACCGCGGGCTACATGCTAAACATCCGCTACGCGGACTATGGCTGCATGGTTTTATCCGCGTCGGTTCACGATGACCGCACGACTTGCTCCGCCGGAGGAACCGGCGATTGCGGACAAAAGTGTCCGCATTCCGATTAATGCTTTCTCGGAAAGCCGCCGAAATTTGGTGTGATGGTCGGTGTGCGGATTATCATCCATGGATAATAGCTGCTGTTTCGGTTGCCGCGATATTGGTTGAAGATCGGATCGCGCGTACGCCTGACCGGCCTGCTTCTGTAAACATAACCGCCGCCGTAATAATATGGATAGTTCGGATAATATGAGCGGTCGTTTCCTTCGATATAATACGTCGCCGCCGGTCGCCGCAGACTTTCCGTCGCTTCGCGCTGAGCTTTTATCGCTTCCTGCTGCAGCCTTTCCGCACGCAGCCGCCGCGAAAGCTTTTCGCGTTCCACCGCTTCTGCCGCATTCTGCTTTTCCAACTCTTCCGGCGAAGGCATCCCAAGCCGCTCATAATTTTCCCGATACTCACGCTCCGCACGTACACGCTTCTCCGCAAACTTCGCCAGATCCGCATTCGTCACCGTCCTCGCCTGCCCCAAAACCGAAAGCCCAAAAACGCCGATCAACGCCAAAACGAAAATTATTCTCTGCATTTCTTTATAGTAAATCGGAAATCGCGAATAGTAAATAGCAATGCGAACCGTGCAGAAGCCCGCACGTTAGTAAGGGCTTAATACTCACCGTGAGCATTAGTTCGATCATCTGACTCTGTGGTTAGCCTTTTTCCACCACAGAGTAAGAAGACTAAGAGGAATTTATGGATGCGGAATGAACCGCACCGACATTAGTATCTTCTCTGCGGTCGGGTTGAACGTGCTTTCGTTTGAAGCGATCGAAATGAGACTTCCTAATGGAACCCGCGAATCTTTCAAACTAAAAAGTGAGCCGGATTGATATCTAAAACTCTTACTATCATCTTCAAAAGACCAGATCCATGCATATAAGCCTTTCGATTCATTGATCCACTCAGTCTTTTCCTTAAATGTTGGGAATTTTTTCTTACTTACGGGAAAACCTGCAGTTGCGTAATATCAATGTTGACGTACATTACACAGATCAAATACTAGAAGCAACATCGACAGTTACGCATCCTGCTTCTTCCCATTCGGGTTTGCCGCCGGGAACAAAAGTAATACTGCCGCCATTAGGATCGCCCAAACTTCCCCAAGCGAACGGATCTCTATTTCCTTTGTTTGCAACAAGCAATGGGATCATCCTCTCACCGCGTGCGAATATTTCCTGGGCAGCCTTGAACGATTTCTCCTTATCTTTCGAACCGAGCATACTTACGAGTTCCAGATCAGTATCCTTGGCCTCTTCGATAGAATATTTTGAACCGTCGCTAAAATGCACCTCGATAACGGCAAGTTTACCCTTCGAGCATACTTTCCGGTTGTTGAATTTGTCTGCAACTCCTTCAAAGAAAAGTTGTCTTTGGTCGCGGGAAGCAACCGTTTCGCATTTTCGAATGGCCATTCACTAAATGTTTTCGCGAAGACACCTTTCGTCACCAACACACATCCTAGTTGATATTTCGCAACCGTTTTATCTGAATAGTTGGTGACAAGCAGGTTATGTCTACTTTGCCGGTAACTGAAGGCGCAAAGGAGCTTGAGGGGCATTGAACCACCATTGAGACTCATCGCCGCTTAATGACGATTGGCCAAAACAGGACACCGCAAATAAGGCGATCATTAGAAATAGTTTCTTGCTCATCTTTTGATACATTTTGATCCGGATAGTTCAGATTCCAATGATATTCGAAGAGATCGACAGCGAAAAATGCTCAGCCGCCGCTATCACCGAAAAAATTCACCTCGGTCACACAACGTATGATGTCGAATCACAGCTATCCGGTTGTAACGCCGGACGACAAATGTAATTCAAATCGACCAATTTAATAGCGTAGGATGAGGCTATAGGCTGTAACCCTACGAGAGGATAAAACACGTGCCGCTCCCTGAAAGGGAGCAATACGTCGATATGTTCGATGCGTCCCTTACAACTCTTAACGAATCGATAACGTCGGGATGCTCCCGACGCATTAACGGTGTCCGCTTCGCGGACTAACGGGCAAATAAAGAATCGTAAAAATCACCCGATATCATTAATATCATCAAAATCACCGATTATTATAAAAATCGCGATTCTTTGGGTTGTGGCCGATGCGATAATGGCTTGGCGGTTTTGCAGGCGGTTTTCGGTAAAAACGCCGCTGAGATCTTTGAAAAAAACGTCCTTTTGAAAAGGACGGCTCAAAATACGCGGAAACTATACCGATAACTGCAATGAAATAAGGCGATTGCGTGTTCCGAACAGTCTTTGAACAAAGCATGAACACACCATGGACAGACCCTGAACAAGCCCTGAACAGGGCGAATGCTCACGGTGCGTTCGCCACGCCATAAATGGCGTGGCTAAGCTAGAACGGAAGATAACAGTTTCGATGAACGGCGCGGCTAAACTAAATCAACGTCTTCCGAGAACAATATGAAAACCATTCACAGAACTCTTTTCGATCAAAAATCGAACGCCAAGCCGACGCTTCCGGTTCGGCCTTGGGTGCGAAAACCGTTTTCGTAGTATTCGCTGCCGAACAGATTTTCGATCTTGCCGTGAACCCGCAGCGAGTATTTATTTTCGCCGAAAGTGAACCGGTAACCGGCCGTCAGATCGGCGTTGCGGTTTCCGTCAAAGCGGTAGATATAAGAGCTGAACGTCGAATTGCTAAAGATCGGAGCAAGGTAATCGCTTGTCGCCAGCAGATCGAAATTCACCCAAAACTGTTTGTAACGCTGGGTCGCGACAAAGGTAAATTGGCTTTTCGGAATGCCGAGCGAGGTGATGACGCCGCTGCCGCCGACCTGCGGTTCGCGTTGGTCGCTGTTCGTATATGTGTACGACGCGAACATATCGGTCGAACGCGTCGGGTGAACTTCGCCGCTAAATTCGCCGCCGCGTGCGATGCCGCCTTTGGTGTTCAGATATCCGCCGCCGGAATCGAAATTATCGCGGCCCCAAGGATCCGGCTGGGCAAGCAAACCATAACCGATCGTGCGGTCAAGCTTTGTATAAAAATAAACCGCCGAAAGCTTCGCGTCCCATTTCGAAAAATACTTGTCCACGCCTGCATCAAATGCCGCCGTGCGTTCCGGTTTTAGATCGGGTGCTCCGATCGGGACAAAGCGGTTGCCGCCGAACGTGCTATAGAAAGTGCCGAACCTTTCATAAAGCGAAGGCACGCGATAACCGTTTCCTGCATGCACGCGGATCTTCGTTCCGATCGACGAAATAAGATACGCCGCAGAGCCGTCAAAGGTAACCGCACTCGCCGGATCGGCCGGCGAAATGTCCGCATACGGTGCATTTTGCAAACTAAATTCCGGGCGTTCAGCCCAAAGAATTGCCCGCGAAACCCGCCGGTAAACTGCAGCTTGCCATCGAGCAAACTGATCAGGTCCTGTGCATAGATCGTATTCGAACTTTGGGAAGCATTGGCAAAATAATCGGCGATGCCTGATGGCGTAACTCCTTCGTTGCCATAGGTTTCGCGTTCGAATTCGTAACCGGCGGTGATGCGGTGCATTCCATTCGGTGTCCATTTTATACCGCCGTTGAATGTGTTTATAGTAGCGTCATAAAAGCTGGTCGATGCACTTTGAAACCCGACGCCGAGCGGTCCGCTGATGTTCTTTCGGTTCGTTCTCAAACCGGAATAAAATGCATTGACCGAAAGCCTATCGGAAAAAGCCTGGCTGAAAACGATCTGGCCGTTCAGAAATTTCGAACGCTGCGTGTTGTCCGGATCGTCCGTATCCGAAATGAAATTTATACCTTCTTCGGCGTTGATGATCGTCGCATTCGTCGGCGGCAAAATGCCAAATGTATCCGGATCGGAATTGAGCCGAACGAACGAGTTGCTGTTATAAAGGCGAACCGACAACGTCGCTTTGTTCCAGGGTTTTGCGTCAAAACGGCCGCGAACGCTGATGTTATCCGCATCGTCATCTCCGTCGATGCCTTTCGTAAAAGCAATGCGAGAAATGCCGCCGCCGAGCGACCATTTATCGCTGCCGTAAGAAACGCCGCCTCCAAAACGGTTCATCCCCAAACCGCCGGCCGCCGCAAATGCGTTTCCGTGAAAACCGCTTCGTGCCGGTGCGGTTTGCAGATCGATCGTTCCGCCGATCGCGTTCGTACCGTAAAGCGACGAACCCGAACCGCGCAGCACTTCGATCTTGGATGTATCGGCCAGGGTGATATCAGACAGAAACGCCGATGCATCACCCGAGATCGCCGACGCATCTCGAAAGCGTATGCCGTCGATCAAAATGGCCGTATCCTGATTGCGAAGCCCGCGTGTTTTGATGTTCGCTGTTTTGCCGAATCCGCCCAGCTGTTGGACACGCATTCCCGGGATCGTCCGCAATGCATCGGTCAAATTAGTTTCCTGCCGAGCTTCGATCTCGCGGCTGCCGATAAGCGAAACGGATTTGGTGACCTGCTGTTCGGTCTGTTCGGCGTTCGCAGAGATCGTCACGCTTTCGCGGATCGTGTCGGGCCATGGAAGCTGAAGGTCGGCCGTTGTATCACGGCCAAGATCGTGTCGAACTTTAAGTGATTGAGAGTGCGTAACCGAATCGGCGTCAGTGAACAAAGCTTCGACGGTATAATCGCCGGGCATTACATTTTCTATTTCATAATGCCCGTCTGCATCCGTAACCGTTTCAAAAACGCTTGCCGGTTGGATCGCGCTGAATGATCCGAACGCGGGCGTTCGCGATCGGTTTTCCGGTCGAATCGCTTACAGTCCCGCTGATACCTGTTCCCGCGTCCTGCGAAAACACCGCAGCCGCCGACAATAAAATTGTCAAAAATAATATACAAACTGGTTTCATTTCATTTCCTTTTTCTGCCCCACGCAGAATGGTTTAAGCCAAACAGATATAAAAGGTTCCCGGCTTTGGACGTACAAAAATACGTCCGTTCACGGTTGCGGGGCAGCGTCGGATTCGCACCGAACTTCCCTTCTAATATCTGCCTTCCATTAGTTATAAACCGTCGTTACACGGATCTTTCCGTTCGACGGATTTTCGTCTATCAGCACATCGATGCCGTAAACATCCTTCAAATTCTCAGCCAAAAGAACCTCGTTCGGCGAACCCGAAGCGATGATCTTTCCGCCGCCAAGCAAGATGATCTTGTCCGCAAAAGCGGCGGCCAAATTCAGATCGTGCGTGATGACAAGCGAGCCCAAAGCGCGCGTTTCGCATTTTTCCCGGATCAGCCGAAACATCAGCGCCTGATGCGAAAGATCCAAATTCGCCGTCGGTTCATCGAGCATCAAAAGCTCGGTTTCCGCCGCCAAAGCTCGTGCCAAAACCACCCGCTGCCTTTCGCCGCCGGAAAGTTCGTTCATCATACGGTTGCGAAAATTCAAAAGCCCGCAGGCTTTCATCTCGCGTTCCGCCGCCGTTTCGTCTTCTTCCGTTTCCCAACCGAACGCCGACGAATGAGCAAACCTTCCGGCCAAAATAAATTCTTCGACGCTCACCGGAAATTTTGTTTCATTTTCCTGTGCAACGACTGCGATCTTTTTCGCGATCTCGCGCCGACGCATTTTTCCTATCGATCTTCCATCTAGCAAAACTTCGCCCGACGAAGCCGCGACACCGCCGTTGATCGCCTTGAGGATCGTCGTTTTTCCGGCACCATTCGCGCCGATCAGAACGGCGATCTCACCTGCTTCGATGCCGAACGAAATATCACGAAGAATTTCGCGGCCGTCGTATTTGACCGAAACATTTTTTACCTCAAGCATCATCTCGCACGCCTCAGTAAATATATGAACAGCGGAGCTCCGATCAATGCCGTTATTGCGCCGACCGGAAATTCCCGCGGTGCGATCAGCGTTCGCGCGGCAGTGTCCGCCAGAACGACAAATGCCGCACCGACAACCGCCGAAAACGGAACGACCAATCGGTTATCGCTGCCGAACGCAAGCCGAACCAGATGCGGCACGATCAAACCGACATATCCGACCGAACCGCTTGCCGCGACCGCCGTGCCGACCAGAACGCTCGACGCCGTAAAAATTATCAGCCGCACGCGTGTCACCTCGACACCAAAATCAAACGCATCGCGTTCGCCGATCATCAATAGATTCAGCGATCTTCGCCTGCGAGCTCAAAACGATCGTCCCCGCGACAGCTGCCGCCAGAACGTAATAAAATCCGGTCGCCGACGCTTGCGAAAGATCGCCCAATAACCAAAACGTAAAACTCCGAAGCCGAGCAGCATCGAGCAAACTCGTCAGCAAAACAATTATCGAGGAAAGGAATGTTGTAACGATAACACCCGAAAGCACGAGCCGCTCAACGCTCATTCCCGAACGGCTTTTCGCCATCTGATAAACGACCGCCGTTGCTATTCCGGCTCCGGCAAAGGCGAAGATCGGACGGGCAAATTCGTAGTTCGCAAAAAAAACGAATGCCATCATCGTGCCTAATGCAGCTCCATTCGAAACGCCGAGCAGATAGGGTTCCGCCAGAGGATTTCGCAGCAATGCCTGAAGTGCCGCACCGGCGACAGCAAGACTTGCACCGACACCGGCGGCAAGCAGAACACGCGGAATGCGTATCTCAAAAAGGATAGAAGATTGTTGAGAGTCTAATGAAAAAATGGGCAAATTTTCGCTGCCGACCGCAACCGCCAAAACGATAGCTGCCGCGAGGATCGCAAACAGAACAGCACCGATTTTGTATCTTGTTTTCAAATCTATCTCTATTGTTTGGCCGCAAAAATTTCCGGATGCAGCATCTTTGCCATCTGTTCGGCGGCATCGGCCATTCGCGGGCCGGGACGCGAAACAATGTCGGCGTTGATGCTATAAACTCGGCCGTTCTTGACCGCCGGCGAATTACGGAAAATTTCGTTCGGCTCTCTGTTATCGTCGCTTGCCGAAAGAATGATCACATCCGGATCCATCGCAACGGCCGTTTCTTTACTTAATTTTGGAAATGCAGTCGGCACATCTTTCGTTACCGAATCGCCACCGGCTTTTTCGATCAACTCGGTCAAATACGAACCTTGTCCGGCTGTGTAAAGCGGCTCTTTCGATATCTGCACAAATGCTTTCGGCCGCTCGACACCGCTTAGTTTTCTGTCCAGATCCGCGAGCCGATCCGAAAGTTTATCGGCTTCCGCATTCGCGGTTTTTTGCGTTCCGAATATTTCGCCGAACTCGCGGCAGATTTTCTTCGACCGCTTCGACGCTTTTCGGATCGGTCACAAAAACCGCGATGTTCTGCGATTCGAGCTTGGCCATAAAACCTTGTATCTGCGAAGCCGTCGTCACAAAAACGACCTGCGGCTGAAGTGCTGCGATCACTTCGATATTCGGCGTCATCGTATCGCCGATCTTTTTGATCTGCTTCGCCGCTTCCGGATAATCGCAGTATGTTGTAACACCGACGAGCCTGTCGCCCGCACCGGCGGCAAAGATCATTTCCGTTACGCTTGGCGCGAGCGAAACCGCGCGTTCGATACGTTCCGGCAATACGATCTCGCGGCCGAGTCCATCGGTGAAAGTCCGTCCGCTCGTCGGCGGATCGGACTTAGTGCTGCCGCCGCAGCCCGAAAGCAGCAGCGACACAAAAATTAAAAATGCAGCAAAAAACTTCATCAGATACAACAAAAAATGCCCCGAAATTCCGCGTCAAAATGACAGGAAAAACAGGGCGTTCTCTTAAAACAAGTTCGCAATGTTAGCCTACGATGTCTTGACGCGAAACATCTATCCGGCAAAGCATTTTTGGCAAAGTTTCTGACTGTCGTTTTTCGCCTCTAACGAAACCCGATCCACAGTGACGCGATCGTGCAGGATTTTCACCCGACTTCCCATTACCAATATGCTTCAAATTAAAAAGATCAAGAGACTGATTATCAAATTTAATAAGGTTAAAGTCAATTTTACTTCTTGTTTGGACGTCTCATAAAGGCCTCGTGAAGAGAGTATGTCTGAAAAGTCCTTATTGTCCGCGAAGCGGACAAATTTAATAGCGTCGGGAGAATCCCGACGATCATTATGGGAAAGTGCTACCGACACTGTAAGTGTCGCACTATCAACGGGAAATCTGTCCCTTTCAGGGACTAGATGTTATTGCCAAAAGGTCGTCGGGTTTCACCCGACGCTATTAAAATCGTCGCTTTCAGCGACAAGATTTCCCGAACTTTTAAAGCGTCGCTTTCTGCGACAAGATTCGACTCTTCAGTCATCCTGTATTCATCCATCTTCCGATTCACGGACGATGCTCTTCGCTTTTCGACATCGGCACTCTTAAGAGGTGTCCGTCATAGACGAAATAGATGAGCGATGTTTTCTCATCGACCCACATCGCCATACTGTCGAACTGGATGCTCGGCATAGTCATTTTCAATGTGAACTTTTGCGATGTCAGATCGTAAATCCCGATCTTTGTTTCGTTCGTTTTCTTATCCGGCATCGCCGCCCAATATCCGCCGGCCGAAGCCTTCTGAAGCGGTCGGACGGTTTGCTGCAGCAATGGTTCGAGCATTCCTGTAGCCTTCGTCATCTTTCCGCTGACCGGATCCAGCCACGTTAGATTTCTCGGCGATACCGGGCTGCGATAGCCCTCGTAATTGTTTGGCATACCGAGAAGAAATTTATTTACGCCCGGAACCCAAACCAATGGCTTCAACCAGTCGGTCGATTCGACCTCGTACATTCGGCGTGTGGAAAGATCGATCCGCATCAGTTTCTGATCGTATTCTTCATCAATAACCCTCGCTATCGCCCAGCGGCCGTCAGGAGAAACTACAGGATAGCTATAAAATTACCATCTGCTATCTTTGATTTCAGCTTCCGCCCGAAACCTTGTACAAAGCTTTACCATCCGTTCGCAGCTCTACATTGCCCCCACGCGATTTCCAAGGCTCATCGAATACTTCGATCGCACGGCCTGTCTTTAGCGGAATGACTTCGACTTCCGTTGGCTGCGGCAGCATTCGGGCCAATTCCCTGCGGCGAGAATTTATACCAGCCCAAACCTTCATATCTTCTTTTTTCCGCGATCTTTGAGGCGTATTCATAATCCGGCTCGTCTTCGCTTTCGGAAAATGTTGAATAATAACGCTGTGTTTCTTCTCGTACCTGCTCTTCGACCGATTTCCTTGCCGCAATGTCGACCGCAAAAAAGCGAACATCCTCGCCGTCGGCCCAAACCGTTCCGGCGGTCAAACGCGGATCGGCAAAAAGCACTTGGAAACCCGTAAGCTTTTCGGCAGCCGCGTAGCGCAATTGTCCGGGTTTTGCGCCCAACCTTTCGAAAAACTCGGCAAGGCCTTTGAAAAATTCAGGCTGTTCGTCCATGAATGCAAAGACTCGTCGGCCGCCGGCTTTTCCCAGCATCAATAATTCTTCCGCTTCGCAGCCCGAATTGCAGCCCAAAAAGGCTTTCATATCATTGACCCGATTTTGTGCCAGATAGTTTTTTAGATAGTCGAAATCTTGCGGCGAAATGACACGCTGATATGATCTCGAATCGTCTTCTTGCATATCATAGGTAACGCGGTCGGCGTAGATCCGCAGCACATTTTTCCCGTAAACGTAAATACCCTAGCAGATCGCCGTTCGCTAAAACCTCTTTCTGAAACTGTTTGTCTCTTTTTTCGAATGGCTCGCTGCTGAAATAATTCATCGAGTAGGATTCACCACTGAACCGTCCGTCCACTGTCGAATATAGATCCGTCAATCCGCCAGGAGAACTGTTTCCTTTGTCGCCCGCAAAAAAAATACGCGAGCCGGTTATCTTGGCTTGATCCGGAAAATGAGCGAACAAAATATTACGAGCCTCTGGCGAATCTTCGCTTTCCAAATAAAGCTGGCTGGCTAAGGCAAGGCGTTTGTCGGTGCTGTTCAAATTTGCCGCGACCATCTGAACCGGCAGCGGAATTCGAATGAGTCGCGAACAGGCCAAGAACGCGGCTTTCACTTCGGCATTCGTGTCATTGAGGATCACGCCATACGACGGCGAATCTTCCAAAATACAAGTCGCGATCCCGGCTGCAGTAGGCACACCGTTGCGTGCGTCATAAACATCGGTCGGCTGAGTTTCACGCAGCTTCTTACGTTCCGCCAAAAGGCCGATGACGGACAAGGTCGAACCTTTTCCGTTTTTCAGATCGGCAAGCCGCATCGCATAAGCTGCCCGCGTACTCCAGCTCAATACGAGCTGACGAAATATATTGGCGACTGCCGGTTCTCTCGGTTCGAGTGACATTATTTTCTGGATCGTTGCCGCAACCAATTCATCGGGCGGATCTTCTTGGCCCGAAACAAGACGAGCTAAATTTAGTTTAAGCTGGTCGGCCTCACTCAACATTTCCGACGACGCCATTCGATTTGATGTTATGACGTTTGAAACACCGACGTCATAATCAGATTCCGTCTCATCGATCACGCTATTCGCAACAAAGTCGCGGGATCCGTATATCGCTTGGTTGCCCTGCGCACCTTGCCGTGCAGCCCATTCCAACGCATCTATCTGTTCCGGTATCGAAAATGCACCGCAGGCATACATCGCACCGATCAAAATGTTTTGGTAATAGCCTTCTTCATTCGAATTATAAAGACGCCGCAAAGCCGGAACCGCGATCGGGCTCGCCTGCTTTGCTAACGCAGAGATCGCTTGGTATCTGAAAGGATAGGAATATTTTGGGACTATATATTCAGGGAAATTCGATTCGCTGCCATGTTCGCAGCATTCTTTATTGCTCTGACCGCTGTATTCGCCGTCCGTATAGTCGATAACACCGAATTAAAATTACCATCGTAGTCATACTCATCATCATCCTCTGCTTTATTCTCGACCCGTTCGTTCATGATCGCGATCAAGCCTGGAACGCTCTGCGGCACTTTCACCTCGGCCAAGGCACGAACCAAATTGCCCCGAGTGTTAGCGATGTCCTTTATCCATTCCGGATTCTCAAGCCACGGCAGCAGAGCCGCGATCGCATCGGTGTCACCCTTCGCAGCTTCGAGGCCCAAATTCCTGGCGGCCGCCGATCGAACATTCGGGTTATTACTTTGAAGGAGCTTGATCATCTTCGCCTTGTATTTGCCCGGCTTCGAATGCGTCATCAGCGTCGTCAAGCCGGTGTAGCCATCCATATCGAGCAGCGTTTCGTCTTCCATCAGCGAATAATACCAATCGTCGCGGCCACTCCATTCTTGGTTCAGCGAAAGCGCGTCTAAAGCAAGATCGCGCACGCCGGAGGAAAGCTGTTTGTTCGTCACAGTTCCCTTTAATTCGTCACGATATTTATCGGCATCGCTCAGCGAACCGTCGTCCATCGCCTTTCGATAAAGCGCCCATGTCGCCAGAGTTTTTGACGCAGGCTGGCTGCCGTCCGCATACATCTTATCGATCATCGGCCGGGCGCGGTCCCAATCGTTCTTTGCCAGTGCAAGCAGCTCGTCGTCATTTTGGATATAGCCGTTTTCTGTGTCTTTCACCGCCGAAGCCAATGGTTCAAGGTCCGCCGAAAAGCTCGGATCGTTCATTATCAACCAACGTTTCAGGTTATTGTTTTGATTCGGATAATACGCGTCGCCATAATAAGCATTCGAGTTGGTAAAATTCGACTTTTTGTTGGGATCGCCTTCCGGCTCGCTCGATGCCCTGTCATACGCCGTCCGCACCGCCGCGATCCCGCGCGGCGAATCTTTCAGGTAATTCAGATACGAAGTTATTTTCGTCGAATCGATCTCCATCGCCGCCGCGATGCGATCCAAAACCACCGGTGTCGGCACAACGTTATAGGCCAACTGGCCGTAGGTCTGCCTCGCCCAATAATCCAGAATATCTTCGATCGGAGCGTTGTCCGGCGGCGGATTGTCTTTGGAATAGAACGTTGCCGGACGATCCTTTGTGATGATGGTTTTCTGGAGCGGATTTGGCGCCGGCGGCGCCGGCAATTGCAGCAGAATAGAGATGATGTCCTCATCATTCGGGCCGACGGCACCGCCTGCACCGACCGAACGGACTATGACGAACGAACATATCAACAAAACCGCCGAACACAACGCGATCGCAGCGAGAAAATTCTTCATGACTGTGGGTTACCTAAAACTTTTAAACTAATGAACGGTGCCTAGACGTATTTCATACCCGATTATTGCCCAAAAAGCAACATTTTTCCGTAATAACACCTCTATGATGCACGAAGATCTTTATTTGTTTGCACCGTCGTGTCGCGAATAAAACGCTTTACTATTGCTGATACATTCGTTATAATCGTCACCACGTTCGTTTTATACGAACGAAGAATATGATCGAAGAACTTAACAAGAAAGGCGACGATCTGTACGACGTGGACCGATATGATTCGGCCATCGGATGGGAACCGGACGACCGCAAAGCAGTCGCGCGAAAACAAAACAAGAAAACGTATATTCCGCTGCCGCCGGAAACGATGCTTTACGTCACGCCGTGCAATGATGTTTTCAAATACCTCGATAAAGACGCTGAAGCGGCCAAGTTATTCGGCGATCTTTGGATCGAAGGCGAATTGGCCGTGATGTTCGGCGACGCTTCGGCGGGTAAAAGCATTCTGGGAGTTCAGATCGCCGACGCTTTGGCACGCGGATGTCCGATTCCGCCATTTGATGACCGCCGCGAAAAAGGCACGGTGCTTTACGTCGATCTTGATATGTCTCACGAGCAATTTGCCCGCAGATACTATGACGACAAAACGAAACGAACGTATGATTTTGCGGAAGACTTTTTCCGGGCCGGCAACATCTGGGACGGCGCTCTGCCAAATGATTTCAAAGATCCGGCTCACTACATCGTTTATTCCATCCGCAAAGAGCTCGACAACGCGCGTCCGCATTTTCTGATCATTGATAATCTGACGCATCTACGATCCGCCGCACTCTCCAACAACACGGCCGCCGTCTCTTTGATGAAAGCTCTGAGGATCATTCGCTACGATTACGACATCTCCATTCTGGCGATCGTAAATTCAAAAAGTTCCGGCAAGCGTGGCGAGCTAAAACTAAAAGACCTGGCGAACAAAGCGATCGGCGATCTGGCCGACAGCGTATTCGCGATCGGCAGCAGCACTTATGGCGACGATATTCGATATATAAAACATTTGAAATCGCGATCGGCTCCGATCGCCCGCGACGGTTCGCGTGTGAATGTTTACCGCATCGAACGCTTTGAAAAAGCCGAGCATGAAACCGGCACGATCGACGCCGACGCTTCGACGTGGCTTTCCGCTCCCGAGTTCCGTTTGCCGAATATCAATGCGGAACCTACCGAGATCGTCCGGGCAGTCGCGGTAAGTTGGGCAAAAGAGCTGATGTCCCGGGCCGAAGCAAATTCAAAAAAGATAGCGCCTTCCGGCGGGCCTTTCATCGGCTTTCGGCACCTCGGTTTTTCCGCCGAATCCGAACACCTTCGCGATCACACCGAAGAGATCGAACGCCTCGTCTTTAACGAACAGATCCGCCGCATGTCCGCCGCCGGCGTGCCGCCCAAAATGATCCAACTCATCCTCGAAGATTCCCCCGTCCTAAAACGCGCCGCCCAAACCAAACCCAAAAACACCACCGACATTCTCCTCTCCCGCGAATACCAAAACTACCTCAAAAGATAGAACTTCTCGCATCAGAACAAAAAAACTCCCCTCCTTAGCTAAGGAGGGGTGGCAGCCGCAACTCCCCTCCTGCCTGAGGAGGGGTGGCCAACGGCCGGGGTGGTGGGAGTGACGGGGTGGTTTGAACCGGCCGACTCCTGTCTGCTCTTTATTGATCGACGTCATCGGCTGCGTTCTTGATCGCATCACCGACCGAATCGACCGCGTCGCTGACACCGCCTTTAAATTTGCCCCAGGTTTCCTGTCCTTTGCCCGCGGCGTTCTGAGCCTCGCCCTCGGCCTCAAGCTCCGGGTCATTCGTCACCTCGCCGGCCTTGTCCTTGACCCAACCTTTCGCCTGTTCCCATTTTCCATCGACTTCGTCTTTATTTGGTACTGACATATTTTCCTCCTTGTTTAATAATGATCGTTACACATAAATAATACCGACTCGACCGCCTCACGTATGTTCGATTCTTAACATACGCGTGGCATCCGCTCCGGCTGACGCGGTGGTTCATAAAATCCCGCAGAATCACAATAATCGTTTATCTTATGTAAACAAGAACTGAGGTCGTTCTTAATCTGATGTTCCCAAAATCTGAACACCACAAAGCCAAGATCGTTTAGCTTTTAAAGTTTTCTTTGTCTCTTTGGATGGTTCGTTCGATCTAGGAATCCAATAATCGCGATTAGATTTAATCTTTGGCTTTTTCTTTTCCATTCAAACCCGTGCCAAAACTCGCCATCAATAAAGATGACAAGTTTATACTTGTGCAGAACAATATCTGGCTTCCCGGGTAGTTTTGCGGAGTGGAGCCGATAACGTAGACCCATCTTTGTAAGTTCTTTTCGAAGTATAAGTTCAGGCTGAGTATCTTTCGACCTGATCTTCTTCATTAACCGTGAACGCCCAGGCGACGTTTTGAATTGGTATTCGGGAACCATTTTCCTTCAACAATATAGTCCTCGGCTATCCACAATTTCTGGAAGTCCTTCTTAATCGCTCGGGCAAGTGCCTCTGCCATCTTAACAGCTACGGCATTACCAATCATTTTGTATCCAGCCGCAACATTTTTGTAGTAAAAGATAAAATCATCGGGGAACGTTTGGATGCGAGCACATTCGCGTACGCTCAAGCGGCGATACAGGTGTTCTGATCCAGGGACGAAAATTCGCTTATTTTGCTCCACAAATTGCATCTTAGGAGCTTGGGGATGAAGTGGTGCATGACGCCCTCCGCTTGAATCGTAAAGGAAGGCTCATTCCACGACCGAACACGATTCCGCGATAAGAAGATAGTTGAAAAACCGCCTGTCATATATTCATGATTCGGTACTATGCACTTTTCGCCATTCGTCCAGTTATTGACACTCGCGGGCATCGCGGTTTCTTCAAGGTCGCCGATAGCGTCCCGGAGCGTCGCTTTTCGTTCTAGAATATATCCAGATGGAAGATTCGGCATGATTCCCAAATCACTTCTATACCCGACAAAAAAGACTCTCTTTCTGTCCTGAGGAACGCCGAAATCGACAGCATTGAGGAGTTGAAAAGTTAATGTGTAACCCGACTCGCGAAACATTTCCTGTATGTTCGCCAACGCTTTCTTATGCACTGGAAGCAACATGCCAGATACATTCTCGGCGAGAAAAAACTTCGGGCGTTTGTCACGAAGAATGCGAATGAAATCAAAGAATAGTTGTCCCCTATGATCATTAATTCCAGCAACGCTCCCGCTTCACTCCAACTCTGGCAAGGCGGACCACCAATAATGCCGTCACAATCAGGAACCTCTTGGAAGGAATTTCGGTTATGCTTCTTCTATCCAGAGTGGTATATGGATGATTCTTCTCGTAGGTTTCCAGATTTCCTTGTCGTACTCATTAGCCCAAATACAATCGAACCCAGCCTTATTGAATCCAAGGTCTAAGCCGCCGGCACCTGCGAAAAACGTTGCTAATTTCATTTACTGATTGTATTCAATAATGCGTGCATTAATCAATTGTGCGGGCGTGTCTGGGTTGGGAATCTTGACTTTTGAAACACAACATCCGGGGATTGGCCCTAAACTGTAGAAGTTTGTCTCTATCGTTTTTGGGAAACGACATGAATTTTGTTTTCTCGGATAACGGCGATCATTTGGAACGTTGCGGAGGCGTTCGCCAAACCAAGGCTGGAAAATACTTTGTCAGGATGCCTTAACATCCACATCGGCCTTATCCGCAGATCCGAAATCTGAAGTGGATCCACCTCTTACTTTGCCAAGTTCGTTTGTCGCGGTGAAGTCAATATTGGAGATTTTTCCGATTCCCTTTTTGAGATTTGTCTACTCGTTGCTCGTATACGTCCTTTTTTGCAATAAAACAGTCGCCATAAACAAACCAGATTCGTTTGAGCCTTTTGGTATTTTTGGGAATCCAACCAATGACGTACAACAGGTCCTTATCAACCCATGTCTCGTCTATTGAATCGATTCTACAAATACCTGGACTACTCGCGTGTAACACTGCTTTTGGATATGAGCTATTTAGTGAAATATCAGAATCGCGACTCTCCATCTTCTTTACCTCGATAGCATCACTTCCACGCAACATCATATCGGGAATATTCGTCGAATTCCCTAAATACGAAAAACACCGTTTGTGAGCTGTTTGTCGTTTTGACTCGTTCGATTCATCAAGAGAATTGGCATAAAGATCCTTGATATATTCTTCAGCAGCCCTTCCCCAAGGAGTTTACACGGTTATTGGATTTGTAAAATGAGCACACATCAAGGACGGGATTGCGAATAAGTCGAAGAATAGCTTCCAATGTATTTGACATAAATCCCCCATTGACTTCTAGCCGCCCCTTTCAAGATAGATCATGTAGACGGTGCGTCGATCACTTTCGTCAACATCAGGTCGCCAACCCGTTCGCGGCGTACCACGGATTGAACGGTAAACCCACCTCTGATTTCGGGCTTCTGAAGCAATTTTCAGAGCCCGACGATGCTCAGATTTGCTTGCTTTTTCGCCAATCCACTGTCGTCGAATCGCGACAAAAAGGTTTTTTACGTATTTTTCAAAATACTCCTCGAAGGAGTAATTCAAAATATTTGCTGTGTTCATATCAACTTTGGGAGCTTCGAGAATAAACTCGGCGGGATGTAGCGAGATGCCGTATTTCGGGCTACCTTCCAACATTAAGTAGCGAATCAGCTGTTTGAACTCGAACTCCGGAGAAAAAGTCTTGCCAGGGTCGTTTCCGTGTAGATAGCTGTCCATCATGATATTCGTCAATCTCGCGGTCAAGAGCGGAGACGATCGATTGCGGAGAACCACAGCCAACCAGAGAAAAAACATCCAGCATCTCTGCGGCGCAACCGGTTGAACGGAAAACTGGCACCCGATTGTTTCATGGAAACGCCAAAACCATTTATATATATATCAGCCTTTTTTCTTGAATCCTCCGTTGCGATAAGATTTAATTCGTCGACGGAATTTACAACCTTAAAGCCCCCTGCCACGGGGCGCCTATGCTCGTGACCAATCCAAGATGGTCAAGAGCAATTTGCCCAAGTTGTTCAATAAAAATCGAGCCACCTCTAGTTCATTACCTGCCATGATTTGACCTCCAAAAAAATAGGCTTTGGGATTTGTTTAATGAATTTTTGCGACGTTAGAATGTGTACACGACAGGCATTTTAGGAAAACCTTTTATTGCCAAAAAAATCCTTAACTGAAACCCTCAAAGCTTTCACGATCTCTCTACGTTCTCGATAGAAATATTTCGCTTCCCATTCTCGACACTATTAACGTAGGTGCGATACTAGGTCTGCCAGATGAGCCAATGCTTCCTGACTAAGTCCTAAGGTCCGCATAATTCTTTAATTCTTTCGCCGATTTTAGTGGTGATGGGCACTTGATAAGTATGGTTAGATGACGACTCTGAGACAACGGACTATAAGTCACGTTTCAAGTTGGATTGAGAGTGGCGTACAAAACTGCGGATTATTAAATGCGTCGGTCAGCCCTAAGCCCAAGATGACTCCGATTGAGCCGACGATGGCGACGGCGTAGGTTTTATTTTGGACCTGAGCTCTTTTTGCTCTGTGTCTCGGACGGCTCGCCATTGGCGGACGAGTACGCTTTCTTGGCTTCGTCCGATGCAAAAAGCCCGCGATTGCTCGCGGGCTTTTTTTAGTTACTGCTTACCGGTTAACGGTAATTATGCATTTGGGATACCGGAGACGGCTTTTGCTTTGTCTTCGGATTTGTCGCGTTTGATGCCGCCGATCTGGACGAGGGGTTCGGCTTTGATGCCGGCTTTTTCCATGACCATTTCGTTGTAGAGTTTACGCATCATCTGCATTTCTTCGGCGGCCGTTTTCGGGCCTTCCATTTCCGGTTTGTTCGGACGGCTAAGATCGACTTCGTTCAGAACGAGGTTGTGCGAAGCGTCGCCGAGTTCGACATTTTTGCCGCGGGCGAAAACATCGTGACGGCCGTGATCTTTATACCATTGAGCAACGGTCGCATTTTGATGCATATGCTCGATGATGTTTCTCCAGCCGATACCGGTGTTATAAGCACAGAATGAAATTTCGCCTTCCTGTGTTCCGTAAGGAATGATACACATTTCGGTGCGGCGGAAATCGTAGTTGAAAAGGTCCTGGAACCACATACCTGCAATAAAGAGGAAGTTCCAAGGATCTTGACGGCGTTTTTCGATGTCTTCGATCGTACGGTCCGGACCGACCTTGCCGTAATCTTTACCCGACAAACCAAATGATTTATCGAATTTTTTCAAGATTCCGCCAAGCGTCAACGATTTCGGTGCGCCGTATGGGTTGTAGTTCTTTAGAAGAGCGAGGCCCATCATAAAGTTCGAGAACCATTTGCCGCGTGCCGTATCGGTAATATGCTGCATGTCGGTTACAAGGCCTTTGATATTAAGGAATTGCGGAACCGGTGCCATTTCTTTCGTTTCTTTGTTGACCATAACGGCCGTGCCGACACCGCAGTTCGGGTGGCAGCCGCATGAAACCTGGCCCCAATCGCTTTCCGGCCCGTGAACAACGTCCGCAAAATCAGCGAATGCGCCCATCAGCGAAAGCGGAAACCAATCTCGCGTCGGTTCGGTAATTCCAAGCTGAGCCTTTACATCCAATGCCATATGCGAAAGCGTATAACGCTGCTGCAGACGGCGTTGCTCTGTGATCAGTTCGTCGCGGCCCGTAAATGAGACCGGCTGGAACGAAATGAACGAGATCTTCTTAGGATTTTCCAAAGCAAAACGAATGATCGTTCCGACCTGGTCATTATTAATACCGTTAACCAGCGTTGTGACAAGAATGATGTCAACGCCGGCTTCGTGCAGATTATTGATCGCACGAAGTTTTACATCGAACAAGTTGCCGATCTGGCGATGCGAGTTAGCATCGTTGCCGATACCGTCAAACTGTAAGTAAACGAAACGAAGGCCGGCTTCGGCTGCTTCGCGGCAAAATTCTTTCGATTTTGCGAATTCGATACCGTTTGTCGCCGCCTGGACCGAATTGTATCCGACTTTGCGTGCATAGCGGACAGCATCAAGGAAATGCGGGCTGAGCGTAGGTTCGCCGCCCGAATACTGCACCGACATTTGTCGACGCGGTTTGATCTGGATCGCGTTGTCGAGAATCTCCTGCACATCGTCCATGCTCAATTCATGCACGAAACCGACTTGGTTCGCGTCCATGAAACACGGATCGCACATCATGTTGCAGCGGTTCGTCAGATCGACCGTCAAAACGGCTCCGCGGCCGTATTTGACCGAAGACGTTCCGTGATTATGAAGCTTTTCGTCATTGTGCGCTTCGATATCGCGGCCCGGGAACAGCGATTCGATGTGCTGCAAAAAGCCCGAATCGATCGCCATCATATCTTCGAAATGGCCGTGCTCCGGACAGTCTTTGACCATCCATACCTGGCCGTCGCGTTCGATGATCTGCGCTTTGATCTCGCCGACCTTATCATTAATAAGCGTCGAAACATCGCGCTTGCCAGCCAGGATCTCTTCGCGGGTCTCGATAACGCAATTAGGACAAAGCGAATCTGTCTGCCGCGGAAAACCAAGCGTCGGCTTTGATTTTTGCCATGATTTCAAAAGCGGCTTGTCCGACCACTTCGGAATGAACGATTCATTCGGTTTATATTGATTGATAGACTTGATCGCTTTAAAAGCGCCGCTGGCGACATACGTCAGTCCCTTTTCAAAATGCTTTACAGGTCTCATAATAAATTCCTCTCCACCAAAAGGTGATGTCCGCCCGCCCAAGTTCTATATAGATTGTAAAATTTAATACTTAGAGCCGCAGACGCAGTATTGCTCAATAGAGTTAGCAATTTTCGTGCCATCGACAGGCAGCCTCGGCGTCGGTGTAAGCCGTTTATTATCAGGCACTTACGCACCACCGCTAAAAACTAAGTCCGTTGCTTGGTGTGTCACAATAGCCCACGTCACGGAAAACTAGCCTTCGAGGACATTTTGACACACTTCAATTGATGCAAATTTGCTTGATATTCATTTGCTTAATTTGTGCTTAATGGCAATCATCTAGTATGCTGATATCACACCTTGATCCTTGATATAATCGAATTAATTCGCATTGAGCGAGAGCCCGTTCACTATTTGTTCATTCTTAAACACCTTTATAAACATTTACCTTAGGTAGGTTTCTGTAAATCATTACGAATATAGATTTTAGCCTATACAAAAAAGGGCTTTACAATTGATTAAACTTTGTGTTAGATTTCCTTACCCTAAAAGAAATCATGTAGTCTGCGATTTCATTGAATGGTGCAAGCTTCTTTACAGGTCTTAGATTAAGACTCCAATTTTCAAGGTATGGCAATTCGATTCGGAACTTCAGGATGGCGGTCTATCATCGCCAAAGAGTTTACCTTTCGAAATGTTGAACTGGTAACAGAAGCGATCTGCGGATATTTGAAAACTCAAGACAGCACAAGTTCGGGCCCTTTGATCATTGGTCACGACACACGCTTTATGGGTGAGGAATTCTCGTATGCCGCAGCGGAGATCGCTAGGCGAAAAGGCTTTCGGGTCTTCCTTTGCGATAAGCCAGTTCCAACACCGGCTATGTCATACGCCATAATTGCCGATAATGCCGCCGGAGCTATGAACTTCACGGCTTCGCATAATCCGCCTGAATACCAGGGAATCAAGTTTTCAACGTCTGACGGAGCTCCGGCTATGCCGGAAGTTACCAAACAGATCGAAAGCTTGATCGACAACAAAAGCAATATCGATGATAAAAGCGGCGGTTCGATCGAAAGTTTCGATCTGCGTTCTGGATATCTGAACGATCTGAAAAAGAAAGTTCGAATGGACGTGATTGCCAAAGCCGGCGGCAAATATGCATACGACCCGCTTTGGGGAACAGGCCGCGGATTTTTGGACAGCCTTCTTCGCGACGAAGGATTAGAGGTTGAAACGATCCATGATTGGCGCGATGTTCGCTTTGGCGGACAAGCACCGGAACCCGGCGAAGAACATATTGCCGAACTTCGCCAAAAGGTTATAGATGGGAAATTGACCTTAGGGCTTGCAACCGACGGCGACGCGGACAGATTTGGAATTATTGATGCAGGCGGCGAATTCATCAACCCGAATAGTTTGATCGCCTTGCTTGCTGATTATTTAGCCGAAAGCCGCTCTTGGACTAAAGGCATTGCACGAAGCGTTGCGACATCGCATATGGTCGATCGGGTCGCGAAAGCACGCGGATTGAAATTATACGAAACGCCGGTCGGTTTTAAGTTTATCGGCGAACTGATAAAAAACGACGAGATCATTTTGGGCGGCGAAGAATCAGCAGGACTTTCGATCCGCGGCCATTATCCGGAAAAAGACGGGATTTTGGCTTGCCTGCTCGCAGCCGAAGCGGTCGCGGCTCGCGGAAAGAGTTTGACAGAGCAGCTCGGCGATCTGACCAAAGAGCTTGGCAATCTTGAGTCAGGGAGATTAGGTGTCCGATTGACGGACGAGGTTTCCGCAAAGCTAAAAGAAAAGCTCGCTGCGGAACCAAAAGAGATCGGCGGCAGAGAGATCGCCGCAATTAATAGGCTGGACGGAGTTAAATTTATTTTTTCGGACGAAAGCTGGATGCTGATGCGTCCTTCGGGAACCGAACCGGTAGTTAGAATTTACGCGGAAAGCGAAGACAAAGCAGATCTGGAGGTATTGCTTGAACAAGGCCGAAAATATTTATTGGGGTGAGACGCGATCGAATACTAAAATTTCGAGCCGCAAGTCGCCGTCGCCGTCGAAAGCGAGCGGCCAGCCAAGATGGATCGCGCCACTTGTTGCCGGATCGCTTTCGATAATGATCTGTTTGACAATAAATTACCGAGCTTATTCCGAATTGAATAAGGAGACTGCTCAGCAAGAATCTTTGAACCGACAGATCGAATCCGTTCGAAGTGAGAACATCGAACTACAAGAAGATATTTATAAATTGAAGAGCGATCGAAAAACGATCGAGCTTGAGGCCCGCAAAATTGGTATGCGCGGCCATAAATAAATTTTCACATGCTGGAAGATAAATATGCGGAGTAATTTATCCAACGGCAACAACCTGCCCTTTGACAATCTGCCTTTTGCCTATCTGCTCCGCAAAGCCTACAGGTAAACCTCTTTTAATTAGCGGCTTGTTTTTCCAGAAAACAAGTCGCATCTCCTTTTTAAGGACCTGCCATTTGAAGATTTGCATTTTACTTCCAAAATGTGTTTAATATTCGTTTGCCGCGTGATTTGATCATACGGACATTTTAGCCGAAAGGAGGTGAGAAAATAATGGCAGCTATTGTGGTAAACAATAATGAATCGATCGAAAGCGCATTGCGTCGCTTTAAACGAAAGGTTATCAGCGAAGAGATCATCAAAGATCTTAAGAAACACGCTCACTTCATTCCGCCCGGCCAAAAAGCAAAGCTTAAGTCGGTAAACGCACGGAAACGTAACCGGCGTCGTTTTCGCCAACAGCGTCCGATGAACGCGGGCTCACGTCCGGGATTCGGCAACCGATAGGTGGAATTCTAAGAACAACGTAGTGCGTGAGGCATTTGATGCTTCACGCACTTTTTTTAAATTTCAATTCGCATTACTAAATGGCTTCTGAAAAACCAAGAATTTTAGTTACGAACGACGATGGGATTCATGCCGAAGGTATAGCGGCTCTGGAAGCGGCTCTGTCAGAGATCGGCGATGTTTACGTCGTTGCACCGGCATCGGAAATGAGCGGAGCATCCCACAGTTTAACGCTCGCTCGGCCGCTTCGTATAAGAAAGATAGATGATCGCCATTGGACGGTTGATGGAACACCGACCGATTGCGTCACGCTGGCACTGAATATGATATTACCGCCGGAAGAACGTCCCCATATCTGCCGCTTCGGGGATAAATCACGGCGCCAACCTTGGCGATGACGCGACCTATTCCGGAACCGTCGCAGGTGCATTGGAAGCTACAATACTTGGGGTTTCAGGACTCGCTTTCAGTCTCGTAACAAGCCGCGAGCATGATTTTAAACAATCGGCAACGGTCGCGAAAGAAATAACGGCACGAGCATTGAAAGACGGGCTTCCGGAAGGCACGCTCCTGAATGTCAATGTCCCAACAGGAAAGCCAAAAGGCTTTCGCGTAACCAAGCAAGGCTTCAAAGCAGCTAGGCCCGTAATAACGGAACATACCGATCCGCGCGGCAAATTATATTATTGGATCGGAGAAGTTCGCGAAGGATTTCGAGCTGAAGGCGGAACGGACTTTGAAGCGGTTGATGACGGATATGTTTCGATCACACCAATGAGAAGCGACATGACTGACCATAATTCGATACCGCTTATCAGTTCTTGGGAAGATTAAAATGGACCAGTTTGAGATCCCGCGGCAGCGAATGGTCGAACACCTGCGGACCCATTACAAAATTGCGGACGAGCGCGTTCTCGCGGCTATGGATCAAATTCCAAGGCACTTGTTCGTGCCTGATGGTTTGAGATCACAGGCCTATAAAGATAATGCATTGCCAATTTCGGGCGGTCAGACGATCTCTCAACCTTTTATCGTTGCAAGGATGACCGAATTGTTGAGCTTAAACGGTACGGAACGCGTTCTAGAGATCGGAGCAGGTTCGGGCTATCAAACTGCGGTTCTTTCTGTGCTTGCAAAAAAGATCTATGCGGTTGAGCGGCTGAAAGCTTTAGCCGCGGAATTGAAGGAAAAGGTCGTGCGTTTTGGTTTTAGAAATGTATCGGTCAGAGCTGATGACGGCACGAACGGCTGGCCAGTGTACTCACCCTTTGACCGAATTTTGATCGCTGCCGGCGGGCCGCATGTACCGGAACCGCTGTTGAAGCAACTTGGTGAGAATGGCATTCTTGTTATGCCTTTAGGCAACGATAAGAAAAATCAAATTCTTGTTAGAATTACCAAGCGCGAAAAAGGCTTCATGCGTGAAGATTTTGGGCCGTGTGCCTTTGTACCGCTGATCGGCGACCACGGTTGGAGTTCTGAGCATTAACTTTTATGGAATCACTTATCGATCTTTTAATTCAAATTAAAAATTATCTCGATCCCAAGCTTTTGATCGATTGGATGCTGCTAAAGCTCGGCATTTACGTTTATTTTGGACTGTTTTTTATTGTGTTCGCCGAAACCGGTCTGGCCGTCGGTTTCTTTTTACCGGGAGATTCCCTTCTGGTCGTCGCAGGACTTTTTGCAGCCGCCGGGAAATTGAATATTTGGCTGATGTGGATACTGCTTTTCACAGCCGCCGTGATCGGAGATGCGGTCGGCTACTATTCGGGCAAGAAGGTAGGCCCAGCAGTTTTTAGCCGACCGAAATCACGGTTCTTTAATCCGGAACATCTTAAGAAAGCACATAAATTTTACGAAAAGCACGGCGGAAAAACGATAATCATCGCTAGATTTGTGCCGATCGTCCGTACGTTTGCTCCTATCGTCGCAGGCGCGGCGAATATGTCTTACCGACAGTTCATTTCATACAACATTTTCGGAGGATTTTTCTGGGTAACCAGTATGCTTTTTGCCGGATATTTTCTTGGCGGGTTAGTCGAACAGTTTGTCAGGAGCGTTTTCGGAATCGAGGGTTTTCTGCTCGAAGATCATATCGATAAAGTCGTTATTGTTGTGGTATTCCTTTCGATCATCCCGATCATCGTTGAATACATCCGGGCGCGAAAAGAAAAGAAAGCAGAGATCGCATCGGTGGATGCGAATTTGAGTTGACATGGTGTGGCTCGTCGCCTACACTCAATCCTTGAGTTCACGGGGCGTGGCTCAGCCTGGTAGAGCGCACCGTTCGGGACGGTGAGGTCGGAGGTTCAAATCCTCTCGCCCCGACCATTTCTAAAAAAGCACTTCGAAGGATCGAGGTGCTTTTTTCGTTATGCGGTCTGATATGTCGCGATGCTCGTCGGCGTTTCATAACACCGGACCTTGTAAACCTGCACCCGTTCATCATCTATTCGCGAGGCGAGATATTCCAAAATATAACGCGCGAGATTTTCTGCCGAAGGATTTAATTCTTCGTCAAAAGGCGGCAGTTCGTTTAGATTGCGGTGGTCCAGATAATTTACGATCTCGTCAGCCGCCGATTTAAGGTCGCCAAAATCTATCAGCAGGCCGATATTATCCAATTCCTGGCCGCGGGCAAATATCTCTATCTTATAATTATGCCCATGCAGATTCTCACACTTTCCCTTATACCCTCGCAGCTGATGCGCCGATGAAAAGTTCCGCTCGATCATTACCTCAAAATATGGCGACATCTTCTCAAAATACTTTAGTTTTTTAAAACCAGCAAACTGCCTATAAGAAGATTTCAATTTTTATCTCGAAATAGGCGTCATCCCTTGCCTAGCGATCATAAATATCTTAATTTCAATTCACAAATTCATCTAAAAAAAGCGGCTTTCCTCTCTAATCGTAACTTACTGTGAATACACATCTTAGATGAAATCTTTTTTTGGAAAAATCAAGTATTAGTTAAAAATGCAAAAAAACTTATTGCAATTATATCGCCGCTTCGTTTAAGCGCGAACATTTAGGTGCACAAGAGAGAAAAACTTATTCGCCCAGGCTAAGGCTTGCCTCGTTGCCTTGGTCAAACAAATTGCCTGAGCTTTCTAGTCGTCCAATATTTCCGAAATGTCGTTTAGGTTGCTGGTTATACGCATTCTTGGGAGGCTTTGGAGGAAGTCGCGGCCGTAGGGTTTTGTTCGGAGGCGTGGGTCGAGGATGGCGATCACGCCTTTGTCGCTGCGGCTTCGGATGAGCCGGCCGACGCCTTGTTTGAGAGATATGACAGCTTGAGGAACGCTGTATTCAAAAAATGAGCGGCCGCCGTTCTCGTCTATGAACCGGCTCCGTGCGGCAACGATCGGATCGGTCGGGACCGCAAATGGCAGTTTGTCGATGATCACACACGAAAGCTGCTCGCCCTGAACATCGACACCTTGCCAAAAGCTTTGCGTCGCAAACAAAACCGCGTTCGGCGTCTCACGAAAATTCTCAAGCAAGCCCGATTTAGACATAGTTCCCTGCAGAAAACACGGAAACCGTACACGCGACGAAACAAGCTCGTATAAAGCTTTCATTGAGGCATTACTTGTCGCCAGCACAAAAGCACGGCCGTTCGTAACGTTCAATATTTTGACGATCTCGCCAGCGGCGAGCTGTGTAAATTCAGGCGTTCGGGGATCCGGCATTGATTTTGGCAAATAGATCATTGCCTGATTTTCATAATCGAACGAAGAAGGAGCGACCAAGCCGACAGTCTTCGAACTGTCCAATCCCAGCCGCTCGCGGACAAACTTGAAAGCTCCGCCGCTCGAAAGCGTTGCCGATGTCAAAATGCATGTTTGGACCTTTTCGAATAATTTCTCGCGTAGCAACTCCGAAACATCGACTGGCGAGGCTCTTAGAAAAACTCCCCGTCCGCGACGTTCGATCCAATACACAAAGTTCTTCTCCGATTGATTAATTATAAAATCAAGATCAAATCTGGTTTGCCTGATGCGGCGCAAAAGGCTGTCGGCTTCTGGTAGATCTTTTCCGAAAGGCTCAATGAGCTTCGCAAGCGATTCGAGGGCTTGATCAAGGGAATAATGTACTTCGCCATGACGTGTCAATTGATGATCGCCGTCACGGGTCAATGTCGAAAACACGTCGGCGTTCAGCGGCATTCTACCATCGGTCCGCAGTTGGCTGAACAATATAAAAAACTGCTCCGCTATTCCACTGATCCTTGCAGCGACCTTAGTAATCTCACGCGTTGTCGAGGCATCCGATATCGGCAGAGTGTCAGTATCGCGGACGAGTTCGTCCAATTGAAAATTCGAAACCTGAAAGCCGAAATAATCAGCCGCGATGTCTTCTATTAAGTGAGCTTCGTCAAAGATAACGGCATCGTAATCGGGGATGACCTTGCCGTATTGATTTCCACGAACACTCAGATCAGCGAAAAATAGATGATGGTTTACAACGATGATATCCGCGTGTTCCGCCTTCGCTCGCATTCTTGTAATAAAACACGGCTCAAAATCAGGGCATTTTTGACCAATGCAGGTTTCCGAACGAGCATTAATGCGGTTCCAAAATGGCAGATTTTCCGGAAGATCGGTCAGTTCCCGGCGATCGCCTGTGTCTGTTTCATTGACCCAGCGTCGGATCTTATCGAAATGATCCATTTGGTCGAGACCATCCAAGATCGGTTGATGTTCGGCTTTTTGAATGCGATAGATGCAGGCGTAATTTCCGCGACCCTTCATATACGCCGCTGAAAACTTTTTGGGAAGTATCTTTTGTAGAAATGGAATATCCTTTTCCATCAATTGTTCTTGAAGATTTTTTGTGCCGGTTGAAATAACGATCGTTTTCTTATCCGATTGAGCCGCAGCGATCGCCGGAATCAGATAAGCCAGTGTCTTCCCAGTGCCGGTTCCAGCTTCGACGATCAGATGCCGCTTTTCATCAAATGCAGAGGTAACGGCTTCGGCCATTGTTACTTGGCCGGGACGGTTTTCGTAATTTTCGTGGTTCCGAGATATAAGGCCTTTGGTGCCAAACACCTGCTCGATCAAGTTTTGTTGCATTTTAAACTAATTTAATTGACTAGGGCTTCCTAATTTGGTAGAAATTCCTATACAAGATCTATTGATCGGCTGCCAATTCTTTGCCGCAACCAGGATTTAGGTGAATCAACAGGAACTATCATTTTCCTCATTTCTTTGATTGTAAATTTTATTCGTGTCCGTGTCTAAAGCAACCGAGTCGACATTATTGCTTTTGACGATCTTGTAGATTTCAGCGGAAAGTTTTGCAACAAGGCAAGCTTTCACGAACCTATAATCTAATATTTTTGGAGTAAAAACATGAAGAATACCGTCTCGCGGCTTTCCACACGTGGATTGATCTTAGTATTAACCGCAGTCTTTTTTGCTATTGCGGTCATTGTATTGCCTATCCAACAAGGAACGAAGGCAGACTCTGATACAAAAGCAAAAGGTCTATTTTCGAGAACCGAAAGCGAAGATCCAACGATCGAAAATTATGATATTCGATCAGACAAATCAGCGGTCGATAAGATCGAATCATTTCGAAGCTCGGCGAACCTCTCGGCGCCTGACGTCGCGAATATTCGCGACTCGTTCGTAGCTGGTGAAAATGCACTCAAGTCGAGCGTGCCTACACTGAAAATTGAATATAATAAAGATATTCGTATCCCAGAGGTGATAGCGCCGGACGTTAAGCAAGGTAGCCACTATTTAACAACTCCATCGGGTGCGAAGCATTCGGACATACTTCGTAATTTTGCACGCCAGAATGAGCTTTTGGTAGGTGTAGATGCAGGACAGATCGACGCGTTAAAAGTTACGGCGGATTACACAAATCCGGCCGGCAACATGTCGTTTGCCAGCTTGGAACAGGATATCAACGGTATTCCAGTATTCCGTGGCGAGATCAAAGCCGGTTTCACTCGCAGCGGCGAAATTATCCGCGTTATCAATAACTTGGCTCCGGGTCTTGATTATTCATCACTTTCTACCGATTTCGGCGACCCGGCAAATGCAGTCGCTGCCGCCGCTAGCAACATCAATTATAAATTGACGAATGCAGACACGACTCGCAACAACGCCGCTTCGACGGATCTGAAAGTTGTTTTTGGCGAAGGCGATTGGGCAACAACCGCAGAAAAGATGTACTTCCCTACCGAACCGGGCGTTGCTCGAACGGCGTGGAGAGTTCTTATTTGGGAACCAGTCAATGCTTATTACGTCATTGTCGATGCCCAGACAGGCACGATGCTTTGGCGAAAGAATATTTCCGAAGATCAAACTCAATCAGCGACATATAATGTTTATGCGAATCCGCTTTCCATTATCAACACGGCAGATAGCCCTGCTCCGTTAACACCCGGACCGATCAATCCGGGCCTCGGAACTCAAGGTACTCTGCTTGCCAGGACAGACGTAACGCTGATCGGTAATGAAGGCACACTTTCATTCAACAATAATGGTTGGATAACTGACGGGGCAAATATTACCGACGGGAATAATCTCGAAGCTGGTATTGACCGTGACGGAATAAACGGTGTAGATGCAACTCAGGCGGGCACTCCGAATCGTGTATTTACTTCAACGTGGAACCCTCCTCCTGGAAATCCAGGGCCTGGTGATACTCCGTTAACGGCACAAGCGCAACGTGGTGCTGTGATTCAGATGTTCTATATAATGAACCGCTATCACGATGCTTTGTATCAGCTCGGATTTAACGAGCAAGCTCGCAACTTCCAGACCGATAACTTTGGACGCGGCGGAGCCGGGAATGACCGTGTTTCTGCAGAAGGACAGGATTCATCGGGTACGAACAATGCAAATTTCTCGACCCCGGCTGATGGCGGACGCGGAAGAATGCAGATGTATATTTTCACCGGCCCAAATCCACAACGAGATGGAACAGCCGATGCTGACATCATCATTCACGAAGTCACTCACGGAACGTCCAATCGTCTTCATGGCAATGGAAGTGGTTTGAGCTCTAATATGTCACGCGGTATGGGCGAAGGCTGGGGTGACTGGTTCGGCTTTGCTCTGCTTTCCGCCTCAGATGATCCGGTCAATGGCGTATATGCAGGTGGCGGGCATCTATTACTGAACGGCTTCGGAGCGATCGGAACGGCCAACTATTATTACGGCATCCGACGTTTTCCAAAAGCGACAATGGCAAGTACAGGCGGACCGAATAATCGTCCGTTCAATCCGTTGACCTTTGCCGATATCGACGCCAGCCAAATGAATCTGACCGATGGAGCTTTCCCTGCAATGTCCGGTCCGCATATCGCGACTCAGGCTTCGCAAGTACACGCTGCCGGAGAAGTATGGAGCTCGGCTCTTTGGGAAGTTCGAGGTTTAATGATCACGCGCCTTGGTCATGTGGCCGGCAATCAGCGGGCAATGCAGGTTGTGACCGACGGTATGAAATTGGCTCCTTTGGGCCCGACGTTCCTCCAGGAACGCAATGCGATTTTGGCTGCCGCTCAATCCTTCGGAGGTGCAGATGTTGCAGATGTTTGGCAAGGTTTTGCAACGCGCGGAATGGGCTTTAGTTCATCGGTCGATGTCGATGGCGACGCAACTTCGACTCGTGTAACGGAGGCTTTCGACCTACCGAATTTGCTTCAGCAGCCGACGTTCGCAGTAAGTGATGCGGCCGGTGATGGGGATGGATATCCTGAACCCGGCGAACAGCTAACTCTCAGTATTCCCTTAACAAACACAACTGGAAATACAGCAACAGGCGTTACTTTGCAAGTGGTCGGCGGCGGCTCCGCGAATTACGGCGACATCGCAAATGCTCAGACCGTTTCACGTGATGTCACATTTACGGTTCCCGGCGGCACCGGTTGCGGAACTGCATTGAGTTTGACATTCAATGTAAACAGCAGTCTGGGAGCGACGAGCTTTACCCGCTCGATCCTTATTGGAGAGCCTGTCGTTACCGCTTCGGAGAACTTCGACAGCGTAACTGCACCGGCCTTTCCGGCTGGATGGACAGCGGTTCCTGTAAGCGGCGGTTCGAACTTCATTACATCAACCACCGTATCTGATTCGGCTCCAAATTCGGCCTTTGCACAAGAAGCAGCGACCGTTGGCGGCGGCTCGGACCTGACGTCGCCAAATATCGCGATCTCATCGGCGGCCGCAACGGTCAGCTTCCGTAATAGATACAATACTGAGGCCGGTTGGGATGGTGGCGTTCTTGAGATCAAGATCGGTGCCGGTTCTTTCCAAGACATCTTGGCCGCAGGCGGATCGTTCATACAGAATGGTTACGTTGGCGTGCTGGGAGCCAACGGTGCAAACAATCCGCTGGCCGGACGCAATGCTTGGAACGGCGATTCGAACGGTTTTATAACAACGATCGCCCAATTACCTGCGTCGGCAAATGGACAAAGTGTTCAGTTGAAATGGAGAATGGGTTCAGATGACAATACGATCGGCACCGGACCGAATCCCGGATGGTATGTCGATACCATTAATATTGTCGGAAGCTATTCATGCAACGTGACACCAACGACATCACCGGCGCGAGCTGATTTTGATGGCGATGGCAAGACGGATGTTTCGGTATTCCGTCCTTCGGAAGGCAACTGGTATCTGAACCGTTCGACCGATGGATTCGTGGCGTATAACTTCGGTATTTCGACCGATGTTCTAACGCCTGCGGATTATGACGGCGACGGCAAAGCGGATACTTCCGTGTTCCGCGGAACGGCTGATGGATCAACCTGATTTCTACATCCTCAATAGCGGCGGCTTTACGGTTACCGGTTATTCATGGGGATCGCCGGGCGATATTCCTGTTGTCGGCGATTTTGACGGCAACGGCAAGGCCGATGCGGCCGTTTGGCGTGAGTCCGATACGACGTGGTATGTCCTGCTTGACGGCGGCGGCAATATGATCATTCCGTTCGGTTCCGCCGGCGACAAACCTGTCTCAGGCGACTTCGATGGCGACGGCAAGGCCGATATGGCATTGTTCCGTGCTTCGGACACCACTTGGTATATCCGCAAGAGCAGCGATTCGTCGGTCACCTCGGTACTGTTCGGTGCCGCGACGGACAAACTCGTTCCGGGAGATTACGATGGAGACGGCAAAACAGATGTTGCCACCTATCGTCCATCCGATGGCAACTGGTATATCCTTCGCAGCAGCGATGCAGGCACAACGATCGTTCAGTTCGGTATCTCGACAGACGTACCGGCACCGGGCGATTATGATGGCGACGGCAAGGAAGACCAGGCGATCTATCGCAACGGAACATGGTGGATCAACGGCTCAACCGCCGGTGTCTCGGTAGTATCGTTCGGATTATCCACAGATAAACCGATACCAACCGCTGCTACCAAATAAACCATAGTGCACGTGATCTTTGATCACTGTTTTTAACCTAACAAAAAGGCGTAAGCTGAGAGATCAGCCTACGCCTTTTTGTTATAAGGAAATAAAGAATTTAAATATTTGTGAATTTTGGCAAATTCCGCTCATGATTTCGTCTAAATCAAAAGAATTACGTTGACGAATTAAAGGAAACCTGATAAATATATCTAGTCTTATTCATCTAAATCATAAATGATCCGTCAGGACAAAATTTTCCTGATTTTTTCATAATCGCGGCAGCCATGCCGTTTTATTTCGTTTTTTATTCAGAGTAGAACATTATTACGCAAGATTTATTTCATATCCTACTGTCTTTATATCCTTATCAGAGGATCGACGTTACGTTCGTTTGCGGCTAACCGCAATTTTTGTTCATTTATAGCTTTAGGAGGGCTAGTTCATGCAAGATAGTTCAAAAACAGGTATGCGAAGGAGCATTCTGTTAACTCTAACCGTATTGGGATTATTCACGGTATTGGTAGCATTGCCGCGATTTTTCCCATCCGAGGCGGGTTCGGGTAACATTCAGAAAGGTCTGATCACCCGCACCACCACTCAAAACCCTGAAATTCCAAATTACGACATTCGAACGGCAAAAGAAGTTAATGCTTCGGACGCTCTGGTTCAGTTCCGCAACGAAGCGGGCAAATCAGCGTCTGCTATCGCCGAAGATCGTGAAAGTTTTGTTCGTGGCGAAGAGCTATTAACAGCGCGTATACCGCATTCGAAGGTCGAATACAACTCGGACATCCGTATCCCCGAAGTCATCACACCTGATGTTTGGAGATCGGACCCGAATTGGCTTTCATCGCCGTCGTCGGCAAAACACTCGGAGATCCTTCGTAATTTTGCACGCGAAAATAATCTCTTGATGGGTGTAAACGCCGTCCAGATAGACGAGCTTAAAGTAGCCGCGGATTACACGAATCCAGACGGAAATCTTTCGTACGCGCATTTGGAACAGCTTATCAATGGCGTACCGGTTTTTCGGGGCGAATTGAAAGCCGGCTTCACGCGAAATGGCGAGATCGTCCGGGTCATCAACAACTTGGCTCCGGGTCTTGATTATTCATCACTTTCCACTGATTTCGGTGATCCGGTCAACGCCGTCCGAGCAGCCGCTGATAATATTAAATATCAATTGAAAGCTGTTGATACCGCTCGAAACGAAGCCGAATCAACCGATCTAAAAGTTGTTTTCGGACAGGGCGACTGGGCCACCACAGCCGAGAAAATGTACTTTCCGACCGAACCAGGCGTTGCGCGCACGGCCTGGCGCGTCTTGATCTGGGAACCGCTAAATGCATATTACGTCATCGTCGATGCACAAACAGGCACAATGCTCTGGCGTAAAAATATTAAGGAAGATCAAACGCAATCGGCAACCTATCAGGTTTATTCAAATCCGAATGCGTATATGCCGGCTCACGACAGCCCTGCGCCGCTCTCACCGGGACCGGTAGATCCAACCCTTGGCACTCAAGGCGCGGTTCTGACCCGTTCGAATGTAACCTTGATCGGTAATGAAGGCCCTCTTTCATTCAACAATAATGGTTGGATTACGGATAACACAAATGTAACAGATGGTAACGCCGTTGAAGCCGGAGTCGATCGCGGCAGCCCCGATGGCGTCGACGCGACGATGGCGGGAAGCCCCAATCGTGTATTCAGCTCAACATGGAATCCGCCTCCCGGAAATCCAGCCCCGGGCGATGACCCTCTAACGACGGAAGCTCAACGCGGAGCCGTTATTCAGATGTTCTATGTAATGAACAGATATCACGATGCTCTTTATGCACGCGGATTTACCGAGGCCGCACGTAATTTCCAGCAAGATAACTTCGGCCGCGGCGGAACTGGCAACGATCGCGTTTCAGCCGAGGGACAAGATTCGTCGGGTACAAATAATGCCAACTTCGGAACACCAGCAGATGGCGGACGTGGTCAGAATGCAGATGTATCTATGGACCGGCCCAACACCCGATTATGACGGCACGACTGATGCCGAAGTGATAATTCACGAGGTAACTCACGGAACCTCGAACCGACTTCACGGAAATGCCAGCGGCCTTTCAACAAATATGTCACGCGGAATGGGCGAAGGCTGGGGCGATTTTTATGCTTATACGCTGATGGCGGAACCGACCGATCCGATCAACGGCATATACACAACGGGCGGTTATGCTACGTACCTTATAGCTTCCGGCTTTACCGCTAACTATTATTACGGTATCCGGCGTTTCCCGCGTGCTCCGATCGCATTCGTGGGAGCAAACGGCAAGCCATATAATCCGTTTACGTTCCGGTATGTAAATAGTGATTGCAACACGTTGATCGGTACAACAGCAAGCGGACCTAACAGCGCATTCCCGCGCGGCCCTATCGGAGTTTCTCAGTGCGACCAGGTACACAATCTGGGCGAGGTCTGGAGCAGCACTCTGTGGGAAGTCAGAAACATCATGGTTCAGCGCTTAGGTTTTGCTACGGGTACCCGTGATGTATTGCAGGTCGTGACCGATGGTATGAAGCTTGCTCCGATCGGACCAACTTTCCTTCAGGAACGCGACGCCATCATCGCAGCAGCTCAAACGATCAGCACGGCTCATGCAAACGATGTTCGTGAAGGCTTCCGCCGACGCGGCATGGGATTCTTTGCATCCATTCAGAGTGCAAGCCCTGCGGCTGTTACCGAAAGTTTCGATGCAGCGAATGCACTTCTTGGCAACCCATTCGCAGTTCTAGATACGACGGGAAACAACAACGGTGTACCGGAACCGGGCGAAAACGTTCTGCTTAGTATTCCGGTAGTTAATAATACCGGCGTGACAGTGAATAATGTTAGAGTCAGTGTTGACGGCGGCCCGGATGTCGCATATGGCAACATTAATGATGGTCAGACCATCACGATCAATCATCCTTACACCGTCTCCGCAGCAGCAAATTGCGGTGATTCTGTAAGTGTGTCGATCGTCGTCAAGAGTGATACGGCAACAAATGCAGCCCAGGTCCGAAGCTTCGTACTCGGTTCTCCGGTTGGTGTCGTTCAAAACTTTGACGGGGTTACGGCTCCTACGCTTCCAAGCGGTTGGACTTCGACCTCATCAGGAGCGGCAACTGGTTGGACGACCACAACTACTGGTCCCAGCAGTGCACCGAACGCAGCATTCGCATCCGATATCGCATCAGTTGGTATCAGCGAACTGGAAACACCGTCGATCGCTGTAAATTCAGCGGCGGCGACCTTGAAATTCAAACTCAACTACAATACCGAAAGCACTTTTGACGGTATGGTCTTAGAGATCAAGATCGGTGCTGGCGCATATCAGGACATATTAGCTGCTGGCGGTAGTTTCACCACCAATGGCTATAATTCAACCCTTTCTACCGGTTTCAGCAATCCGCTTCCGGGAAGACAGGCTTGGTCGGGCAACAGCTCTGGCTATCTAAACGTTGAAGCTGCTCTTCCTGCAGGAGCAAATGGGCAGAATGTCCAATTCAAATTCAGAATGGGTTCGGACTCTTCCGTTACTGCGGTCGGAGTAACCATCGATGATTTTGAAATGGTTAGCTCCTATAACTGCTCACCGATAACACCAACGACATCGCCGGTGCGAGCTGATTTTGATGGCGATGGCAAGACGGATGTTTCGGTATTCCGTCCTTCGGAAGGCAACTGGTATCTGAACCGTTTGACCGATGGATTCGTGGCGTATAACTTCGGTATTTCGACCGATGTTCTAACGCCTGCGGATTATGACGGCGACGGCAAAGCGGATACTTCCGTGTTCCGCGGAACGGCAGATTGCATCAACCTGATTCTACATCCTCAATAGCGGCGGCTTTACGGTCACCGGTTATTCATGGGGATCACCGGGCGATATTCCTGTTGTCGGCGATTTTGACGGAAACGGCAAGGCCGATGCGGCCGTTTGGCGTGAGTCCGATACGACGTGGTATGTCCTGCTGGACGGCGGCGGCAATATGATCATTCCGTTCGGTTCGGCCGGGGACAAACCTGTCTCAGGCGACTTCGATGGCGACGGCAAGGCCGATATGGCATTGTTCCGTGCTTCGGACACCACTTGGTATATCCGCAAGAGCAGCGATTCGTCGGTCACCTCGGTACTGTTCGGTGCCGCGACGGACAAACTCGTTCCGGGAGATTACGATGGAGACGGCAAAACAGATGTTGCCACCTATCGTCCATCCGATGGCAACTGGTATATCCTTCGCAGCAGCGATACAGGCACAACGATCGTTCAGTTCGGTATCTCGACAGACGTACCGGCACCGGGCGATTATGATGGCGACGGCAAGGAAGACCAGGCGATCTATCGCAACGGAACGTGGTGGATCAACGGCTCAACCGCCGGTGTCTCGGTAGTATCGTTCGGATTATCCACAGATAAACCGATACCAACCGCTGCCACCAAATAAACCCGAACCGGGCGAAAGGTAACACCTTTCGCCTCTAACCTAAACAAATAGAGCACCAGCCAGTTCGGTCGGTGCTCTATTTTTTGCTTAATTTGTGGGTTTGAAAAAAAAATTCAAAAATTTTCAAAAATCTGATATATTGATGTCACAACGTAATTGAGTTTTTGAGTTCTCCTCGATCAGAAGATTTGTGTCTCTGCTTGAGGACATGCCGGATTTGGCTATATGCAATCGGCTTTTTTGCGTTTTTTCGCATTTGGGGCTTTTGCCTCATTGCGTTCCACACGATCGGATCCGATCTAAATGCAATTCAGTATTTTCCACGCTCGGATCTGTAAACATTATGAAGTATTTTCATAGGGAGGATAAATACATCAATGTTAAGAGAACACTCGGTTTCCGGAACTGTCTCCGGTCAGAACCTTAAATATAATCTAAGTCAGATTTTGCGGAGTTCCCATGGATTGCAAAAACTTTTCAGCGTCGGTCTTTTGATCAGCCTAATCTTACCAGGGGTTTTAATGGGGCAATCGGCACGCGGACAGAATTCCCGCTCAACGTCATTAGCGGGCTATCGGTCGGAAATACCACCTGGTGAAAAACCCGCGCCAACGAATGAGAAAACTCATTCATCGATACCCGGCGATCAACTGGGCGGTGCCGGATGCGGATGGTCAACCAGCGTGCTTGCACCCGAACCTGTATTGGATCAAGCCGTCACCGAACATAATGGAAGCCTCTATATGTTCGCCGGTGTCGGCGGCGGAGCCTTGCTCTCTTCGGCCCGTAAATTTGACGGTTCAACTTGGACAACATTGGCGTCAATGCCGGTAGGTCGTGAATATCCCTCAGCGGTTTCGGATGGAACGTTCATCTATATTATGGCAGGTGCTGATGACCTCGGAGCGTCTACGAATACGTTGTATAAATATGATCCTACGGGTGATTCATATACGCCTCTGGCATCGTCTTCACAGATCACTTGGAATCAGGGAGCGGCCTATCTTAATGGGAAAATATACAAACTCGGAGGCAGTACTGCCGCCGGTGTATATACGAACGCGTTGGAAATATATGACATTGCAGGAAACGCGTGGACGGCGGGTGCTCCGTATCCGCTACAGATCGGGTATCCGAATGTTTGGTCAGACGGAACCTACATCTACGCAGCGGGCGGTGTCGGGCCGAGCTCGGCCTCGTCGCTCAAAACATACCGCTACGACCCAGTCGCAAATACGTGGGACGATGCATCAATAGCAGACCTTCCGGCAGAACGTTGGGGAGCAGCCGGATCATTGTACAATGGCAAATTCGTAATGGCAGGCGGTTACGTCGGTCCTGCAGGCGGTACCTTGTCAGCGACATCGCTCATTTATAACCCGACTGCTAATACGTGGTCGCCTCTTCCGGATCTAACTTCTGCTCAGGCTCGATTCGGCGGCGGGGTGACTAATGGAAGCTTCTTTGCAGTTGGCGGACGAGATGCTGCAGGCGGTTTCAACGGCACTGACATCAATCATAAGCTTTTCTGTCCGCCGCTAAATGCCCCGTTCTTCACGGGTGATGTTTCTTATGTATCGGATAACGGAACCCCCGCTAACGGCGTTCCCGATCCGGGCGAAACGGCTACTGTAAGCCTTGAAGTCAATAATGTTGGCGGCGCAGCAAGCGGTTCAACAACGGTAACGTTGGAAAGTTCAGGCGGTATCACCAATCCAAGCGGTCCTGTAAATTATGGCGTGATCGCAGCGAATGGTTCTGCTACTAACAATTTCACGTTTACCGTTCCGCCATCGGCCAATTGCGGAGACGAGGTCACTCTAACGTTTAACATTACCGATGGTGCCGTAAGTGCCACTGTCACACAAACTTATTCCTTAGGGGTAAGGGCTGTTTCTGTTAGCGAGAATTTCGATGGTGTTACTGCACCGGCGCTCTCCGTCGGGCTGGACTTCGACACAAACTGGCTCTGGAACGGGTTACGCGACAACAACCGCACAAGCAAGTTCCGCGCCTAACTCCGCATTTGCCGGAGACGTAACTACTGTAGGTATTTCAGAACTGACAAGCCCGGCGGTTTCTATTACATCCGCCACTGCTCAACTTCAGTTCCGCAATTACTACAATTCGGAAAGCACTTTTGATGGTGTGGTTCTTGAGATCAATATCGGTGGTGGTGGTTTTCAGGATATCTTAGCGGCCGGAGGTAGTTTTGAAACCGGCGGTTATAACTCCACTCTTTCGACCGGATTCAGCAATCCACTTCCGGGAAGACCAGCGTGGTCGGGCAATTCCGGTGGATTCATTGATACGATCGTGAATCTTCCTGCTTCCGCAAACGGCCAATCTGTAATTTTTAAATGGCGTTTTGGCTCCGATAGTTCGGTAGCGGCTACTGGAGCATATATTGACGACATCGCTGTTTATGGTAGTTATGTATGCAGTACAGTTGGTCCGAGCACATCATCAGCCAGAGCTGATTTTGATGGCGATGGCAAGACGGATGTTTCGGTATTCCGTCCTTCGGAAGGCAACTGGTATCTGAACCGTTCGACCGATGGATTCGTGGCGTATAACTTCGGTATTTCGACCGATGTTCTAACGCCTGCGGATTATGACGGCGACGGCAAAGCGGATACTTCCGTGTTCCGCGGAACGGCTGATGGAAGTCAACCTGACTTCTACATCCTCAATAGCGGCGGCTTTACGGTTACCGGTTATTCATGGGGATCACCGGGCGATATTCCTGTTGTCGGCGATTTTGACGGCAACGGCAAGGCCGATGCGGCCGTTTGGCGTGAGTCCGATACGACGTGGTATGTCCTGCTGGACGGCGGCGGCAATATGATCATTCCGTTCGGTTCCGCCGGCGACAAACCTGTCTCAGGCGACTTCGATGGCGACGGCAAGGCCGATATGGCATTGTTCCGTGCTTCGGACACCACTTGGTATATCCGCAAGAGCAGCGATTCGTCGGTCACCTCGGTACTGTTCGGTGCCGCGACGGACAAACTCGTTCCGGGAGATTACGATGGAGACGGCAAAACAGATGTTGCCACCTATCGTCCATCCGATGGCAACTGGTATATCCTTCGCAGCAGCGATGCAGGCACAACGATCGTTCAGTTCGGTATCTCGACAGACGTACCGGCACCGGGCGATTATGATGGCGACGGCAAGGAAGACCAGGCGATCTATCGCAACGGAACGTGGTGGATCAACGGCTCAACCGCCGGTGTCTCGGTAGTATCGTTCGGATTATCGACCGATAAACCGATACCCACCGCTGCCACCCGCCCTTAACCATAAACGTGCGGTTGAGTATTAAATAATCCGCACTGACCTAGCAAAAAGGCATTGGCTATTTTCATAGCCAATGCCTTTTTTTGGAAGAAACATCTCACCCAAAGGTGCGATAGTTATGGTTTAGTTGCAGGTTCGACAGGAGCCTGCATTGGAGTCATCATCGGCATCATTTGAACCGGTGAAGGTGTCGGCTGAGGACCCGAATTTGACGAAGGATTGCCAAGCGGGACAGGCTGTGAGATCGTCGTTGTACGATTTCCGGTTCCGACTTTACCCGTTGTCGGGTTGCCTTCATAATCTGGTCGATATATCCGCGGGGTTATGAAGAACAAGATCTCCGTCGTGTTCCTTTGACTTGTTTTGCTACGGAACAAGTATTTAAGGATGGGAACGTTTCCAAGTCCTGGAACTTTAGCCTTCGAATCAAGCTCAAGATCCGTCAATACTCCACCCACAACCGTCGTTCCGCCATCCGGAACAAGGACTTCGGTTTGCATTCTCTGAGTATCGATACCAGGCGTTCCGCTCAAACCAGAGGTGAGTGCCGGATTGACCGAGTTGTTCTCTGCGACTACGCGAAGAATTACAGTACCTGCATCAGTGATCTGCGGCGTGACTGAAAGTCTCAACGGAACATTTACGAATGTGGTCGTGAAAACAAGCGGTGCGTTTTCGTCTTGACCACCACTTCTTTGAACTGTCGTTACAGGAATCTGGCTTCCGCTTTCGATCGTGGCACTGCGATTATTCAAAGCTGTAACACGCGGACTTGCGATCGTTTTCGTCTGGCCTTTCTGTTCCGAAAGATTAAGAGCTGCCGTAAGCTGGAAAGTACCGAATACGCCCGTCGTTAAACCAAATGTTCCAAATGGAGGATTATCAGGCGTCCGGCCGGTTCCACCGGTTACACTACCCCCGTTGTTCTTTGTGAATGGATTTGCACCAAAGCCGAGCTGCATTCCGATATCACGCAGGAAATTACGCTGTGCAATAACGATCCGTGTTTCGATCTCAACCTGGGGTTCAGGCTGGTCAAGAAGCGTCACGAGCTGGCGAATAGCATCTATGTTTTCACGAACATCAGTAATGATGATCGTGTTCGTGCGACCGTCAACTTCGACTGCACCACGCCGCGAAAGGCGTCGCTTGACGATTCCCAAAATTCCGGCGTCTGCGCTTCCCGCTCCGCCGCCGCTTCCGCTTGTGCTCGCGCCACCCGGAACAACGCCGCCGCTGAAACCGCCGCTTGAGCCGGCTTCACCACCAAGGGTTCCCGATGCCCGAGCGTAATTAAGTCGGATAAATTCCGTATATAAAGGTGATGTATCCAAGCGATTGTCCATTTGAAGACGGATTATCTCGCCTTCCGTGGCCAATGTCTTTGAATCCGCAACCCGAAGGATCGGGCCGTTTACCTGAACACCGAGATCCTGTGCTCTAAGCACCGAATCAAGAGCTATGTTCCAAGGAACGTCGCTGACATTTACTGTGACCGGAACATTCTTAACGGATTTATCAATAACAAAATTGATGCCGTATTGTTCGGTTATGTAATTAAGGATATCGCGAATGTCGGCATTGACGACGTTCAAATTGATCGGCTCGCCGCGAAAATCTGCGTCGCCGTAATGTTGCCCTTGAGATTGCGGGCCAACATTTTGTGCGACTGCCGCGATACTCAAAGTACTGATCAAAAGTGTGGCGAATATAAATATTCTTGTTTTATCGCCTAGGGATTTAAGAGACTTCATGTTTCCTCCGTTGCAAGGCCGTTCGCGGGCTGCCTGTGCAGCCGTTGCTCAACCTACTGTTCAAATTACGTGGCTCGTCCTATTGACGCCGCCGCGAGCTGAATTCGTTTAATTCTTTTTTGCTGTCCTGACCTTTTTCTTGGCGGACTTGGTAGATTTCGCCGCCTCCGGTTGATCCTTCTGATCATTCATTTCGTCCAATGGCGAAATGATGACAGCCGGACGATACAACTGGTTCGGCAGATTTTTCTGCCGGGGGCTGATAGGCAGGAATGATCTCGGTAGCTTGTGCGGTCTGGACCGGAGCCGTTCCCTCTATCTGAGATTTGGTTGTGTATTGACGCAGAGCTTTGTTCTCGACCGAAGCAACGAATTTACCGTTGCTCAGTTTTGTTACCTTGCGGAACACGAGCCTGTTCTCTTCGACCGCTACTAGCTGGCCGTCAAAAAACTTTTCACCCGGATAGATCGTGTAAGAAAGCTTGATCGGCGTGGCTTCAACCATTGCGGCATAACCGCGTGGAGTTTTGAATATGCCGGTCACGGCCATTTCGTCCAGGGTAAGCACGCTTGTTACTTTCGGAAGCGGTCGCCCGTTGATCGCAGCTTGCTCGCGCTGGCGTTTGTAAAATTCAATTCGTTGTTCGATCGCCGGGGGGCCGTTTCTTGTTATCTCGGCCGCGGCCTTAGAACTTCCCGAACTCGTTCCGCCATTTCGTTGCGGCCTTTCACGTGCCCAACCTGGCTTAACGAATGGATCTCGCTGAGCGGAAACTTCTTCGACTATTCCGCAGGCAAGAACGATCACTGAAGCGGCGAAGATGTAATTCAAGAGTCTTACAATTGTTGTTTTGTTCATCATGACTTTTCTCTCTGAGTACAAATGGTGGGATCAATACTGGCTATTTCGCGGGTACTGGCGGAACTGCGGCCGGACGAGGAGCACCTGGCGCCGCTGCCGGTTGGCCCGGAGCAGCAGGTGTTCCGGGTGCGCCTGGTACAGGTTTTGGCTGAAGGATCTCAGGATCCGCATAATAAGCCGTCAGAATAAATTGTGCGTGAAGCGTTTTCTGTGCGGTTTGCTTATCAAGCTGATTGATCTTGAAATCGGAGATCGAAACGATCCTCGGCAATTTTGCCATCTTCGAGAAGAATGCTTGCAGGTTGCTAAAATTACTATCAACCTCGACCTCGACGGGCTTCGCCATGATCATATCTTTCTGCGTGTCGTCACGCGGTGAGAATCGCATTACGATCATCTTCGAATCATTGGCCGTATCCTGAAGGCCTTGAAGGACATTGGTGATCTCACGCTGTTCCGGAAGGAGAACCTTTAATTCTTCATACTCAACTGCTTTGCTGGCATATAATGCGCGAAATTCGTTGATGTGTTCCGTGGCAACTCTCGCTGCTTCGTTCTTAGCCTGAAGCTGGCTGACCTGCGTGGTTAATTCTGCGACTTCGGCTCTGGTCACGCTGGTGACGAAATACCAGACCGTTAGGTAAAGCAACGTCGCTATGCTTAAGAGAATAAGCAGCTGGAAGTGCCATTGTAAATTTTTCAGTTTCTCAATCATCTTAGTATCCTTCTATTTCGTGAATTCGAAAGGTAGGGTAAATATGTTCAACGATCAGTTTTTAGCGACCTGGACAGGAGCCGCAGCCGGTGTTCCTGCTTGTGCCGTGGTGGCCTCTTTTCCATTGTCAGCTCCTGCCGCCTTGGACGGCGTGTAAGCTGTCTTTATCGTAAAATCGACAAGTTCGACCTTGGGCAGCTTCGCCACCATTCTTAGGAGCAGAAGCGAGTTGGTTGACAACTTCTTTTCGTTGAGTTTCGATATTTAGGTTCGAGAACAGGCCGTTAGAAAATTCTAGGCTTCGACCAAACTGTGTGACCACTGATTCATCAGGCGAATTACCCTTGATCGTGATCTGGTCAGCTGATTGCTCGACGCTCTGAAGGTAAAGTCCCGGAGTCATCATTATGCGTTCTCGCATTGCATCGAGAACTGCACTCGGACCGGCTTGCGAAGCTCGAAGACTTTTGATCGCGTCGATTCGCAGATCGATATTCTTGATCTTATCTTCCAACTCTTTCTGCTCTTTCAAAACACCCTCAAGTTCAGTTGCGATCTGCTTCTGTTCTTCGAGCTGTCGGTTTGCCTCTGCATTTGGCCATTTGGGTGCTTATCACGTCCCAGCCGACCACAGCGGCGAATAAAAATCCAACAGCAAGGCCCATCAAGAGGAGTCGCGAGGCCGGGCTCGCTACCTTTCGGTCAACCGAGCTAACGGCACCGCCTTGGCGTTCTGTTACGGAATTTAATAAGTTGATCTTGATCATTTTTGCTACACTCCCCTCATTGCCAATCCGACGGCGACTGCCATTTCAGGCATGATCTCACTCAAATAATCTGGATCGAATTTACGTGTATCTACTTTTATATTGCGGAACGGATCGAGAACCTCGACCGGAATTCAAGCCGCGTGCGAAAGCTCCTCGGCCAGGCCGGCGAAGTTTCGAACCGCCGCCCGAAATAAGTATCTTCTGTACTACCGTTTCATTGTCTTCGGTCGTCGCACGGTAGAAGTCGAATGTCTTCTGTATCTCCATCGCGACGATCTTCGGTGACGTTATTCATCAGAGGCTCGATCGATTTTTCTTCGATGCCTTCGGCCGCATGCTGCACACCGCGTTTGACCGCTTCGGCCTGTTGGAAACTGAGTCCAAGGCTTCGCTGTAAGAACGTCCGTAAACTGGCTGCCGCCGACAGTGATATCGCGAGTGAATAGAGATCGCGTACCCTTAACGATGTTTACGTTCATCGTCGATGCACCGATATTCAGCAAGTGTCACCACCTGCGACTCGTCCGGCTGATAATTCACTTCGTAGCAATTCTGCAAAGCGAATGTATCGACATCGATCACGACGGGCTGTTTGCCGGAAAGCTGGATCGGCCTGGCGGATGTTATCGATGCTTTCCCTTTTGCAAGCAGCGATCAACACCTGGGTCGAATCATGGGTCGTGCCAGTTATCTGATAATCGAGGCTGACATCTGCGAGGTCATATGGAATATGTTCCTCTGCGTGCCAATCGATCGATTCTTCGAGTTCGTCCGAACTCATCGGGGGCAGGACGATATTCTTTATTATCACGGAGTGTCCGCTGACACCGGTAACAACGCTGTCCGCGCCAACTTGTGATTGGTGCAGACGTTCTTTAATCACATCGGACACAACATTAATTCCATTATCTGGCCGTCAATGATCGTGTCATCCGGCAAATTCTCAAAGCCGAGGCTAACGAGATTCAGGCTGCCGACTTTACCTTCAAGCTCTACCATTTTTATCGGAACTTGATCCGATATCTAAACCGGCAACGCTTTTCTTCTTACCGAACAGCATTTTGTGTCACTCCTTTTTGGCTTGGGGCCAACAAAAACTTTCATTTCTTTTTGTTTTCTAAATAACGGAACGGTTTGGGTTTTGGCTTTTCGAAGACTTGTGCCACCTTAAGATCGACAGCGTAGACAGGAAATTCTGACAGGCCAACTGAATGCATTGCCATGCACCCATTCCGTTCCGGGTATTCTCTTATTGCAGTAATTCCAGCAATATTCGATTGTGTCTTTTAGAAAACTTAATTCGCATCGGGTGGCGATGGGAAACGACTGTTTAACGTCGTTACTCATTTAAGTTACAACATTGAACAACATTGTGTCAACACTTTTTTCTCAGGATGACCGAATTTTGAAAGAATATCCGTCAGATTGATATAAGGCGTTTCGCCCTTTAATCATGGGCTCTATACCGGCTCACTATCATGATCTGTCCAATTGCTGCCGCGTTTTAATAAAATGTCTCAAGTTTTTCTAGGAAAGTTTTTCACTATTCTAGGTATTTTTTGATTTAAGGAATGTAAGGATCAACTTGGTTTATCTTGCGGGGATATGAGCGGTTTTTGCATTTGTCTGCCAGCGGCAGCGACACACAGGAGTTTTGAAAGTGCCGATTGCGGGAACATACACCGAAGAATAGGAATGTTTAAGGGGCCGTGATTTTTTGTCGCCAGCTTTGGGAAGGGCCGCCTTCATCGCGACGTTCCATTGTGATCGCTCCGGGCGATGGACAAACCAGAGCACATAGGTTACAGCCGACGCATTCTTCTTCGATAACATGCGGATAGCGTTCGCCATTAGATTCGTCAAATTCGAAACTTTGATGTGCGCCGTCTTCGCAGGCGATGTAACAAAGATTGCATTGGATGCATTTCTCGTTCGTGGACCCGAGCAACGACCTTGTAATTCAGGTCGAGATTTCCCCAATCGGTGACGCGATCGACCGATTTGCCGACAATTTCATTAACCGACGCAATACCTTTTTCGTCGAGATAATTATTCAAACCGTCGATCATATCCTCGACGATCCGATAGCCGTAATGCATCACAGCCGTGCAAACCTGCACGTTGCCCGCACCGAGAAGCATAAATTCGACCGCGTCGCGCCAAGTGGTTATGCCGCCGATTCCGCTGATCGGAATTTTGAATTCCGCATTCGCGGGCAAGTTCCGAAACCATATTCAATGCGATCGGTTTAACCGCCGGCCCGCAATAACCGCCGTGCGCCGCCATTCCGTTGACGTTCGGATACGGAATCATCGTGTCGATATCGACGCCCATCACCGAATTGATCGTGTTTATCAGCGAAACCGCATCCGCGCCGCCTTTCTGCGCCGCGAGTCCCGGCGGCAACAATATTCGTCACATTCGGCGTTAATTTGACGATCACGGGAATGTGCCGAAACTTCCTTGACCCATTCCGTGACCATCTGTGTATATTCCGGAACTTGACCCATCGCCGCGCCCATTCCGCGTTCGCTCATCCCGTGCGGACAGCCGAAATTTAGTTCAAATCCGTCGCAGCCAGTGTCCTGAGATCGTTTAACGATCTCGTGCCAAGCTTCGCGCTTCGATTCGACCATCAAACTGACAATCGACCGCGTTATTCGGATATTTCTTTTTACACTCGTAGATCTCTTTCAGATTTACTTCCAGCGATCGATCGGTTATCAGCTCGATATTATTGAGTCCGATCATCCGCATCGCGCCCTGATCGATCGAAGCCAGCCGCGACGAAACATTGACGATCGGCTCACCCAAAGTCTTCCAAACCGCGCCGCCCCAACCCGCATCAAACGCCCGTTCGATCATCGAACCCATATTCGTCGGCGGCGCCGAAGCCAGCCAAAACGGATTCGGCGATTTGATTCCCGCAAAATTTACTTATTAATCTGCCATTGATTATTTCCAATTCTGATTTTCTCTTAGAGTCAAACAAGTATATTATAAACTCTTGCTAAGACCCGAACGGTTCCATTGGATCAACCGTAATCTTCTAATCTTTTTAACTTTTCCACCGTCATAAGTAATGGTCAAAGTACTCGTGAGGATAGTCCGTCCAATTGACAGAATATATTATCCCTTCAAGATTCGGAAAAATCGATGTAGTTATAGAAGTCTCTGTAAGTTCGTCGCATAATTATCTAACTTGATTTTTGTTCGTATAAAGCTCCTTTCTTTTTATCGTTGTATTCGATCGACCTGTAATGAAGCATTTCGTTTTGAATCTAAATTTAATTCAAAGCTTGGACAAGTTCCGAAGCAGCCAGTCGTCTATATATTTGATTTTTTCGATCTTGACGGGCTTAGGTGAATTGTTCTGCTCAATAAATTCTCCATATTGAAAAATTAATTTTTTTGTCATCATTTGGCGAACCAAGAGTTTTATATGAAATTAGTGGAGATTGTGTCATCAATTACCACGATCGAGCATTCCGGGAAAGGCTCCTCTCGTGAGCCATTCGACTTTGTATTTGCCTTCCCTGACATCTAAAATTACGATGACCATCGGGTCTTCATTAACATTTGCCGTAACAAGCAGGTCAGTATAGCCATTGCTATCGAAGTCGGATTTTGCCCATAATTTTGCATTATGAGAGATTGCGAATGTGTTACATTCCGAATCTTTTAAACTTTAAGGGATCAGTGATCGTAAATCGTTCGAATTTTTTGTCGATGCTAATTAAAAGTTTTTTCACTTCGTCGGACGACTGGATGTCGTCTATTTTGTTGTTAATCTTTTCTCTTCGATTTCTCTATATGGAGAGCGGTTTGCGAATCGCAAAAGAGGTAAAACATATATACGAAAATGAGAATCAAAAAAATTTTCTTAATAAGATCTTAAGATAGTTTAGTAGGAAAAAGAGTTTTTATAAAATACCTGCAAACTTCACGGTTTCTCCGGTTAAGGCGTTATGAATTCCCTGTGCCGCGAGTTTGCCTGTTTGGGCGGCATCGACGGCTTCGGCTCCGCCGTTTACGCAGTCACCGCCGGCAAATATTCTTCGGATTAGAGGTTTGCATACTTTCACCGACGACAACACGGCCTTTTTCATCTGTCTCTATTCCCGCGACATCGGAAAAGAAGGAATGCATTTTTTGTTGACCGATGGCTTTAATAACCATATCGCAAGCGATCTCAAACTCTTCACCGTTGGGCCTATTGAATCGGATAGACGAAACGAATTTGTCGCCGACGATCTCGACAGGAGCCGATTCCCAAACCAATTCGATGCCGTCTTTCTTCGCGAGTTCCATTTCGTATTCATAAGCTGACGCATCCTTTTCTGTGCGTCGATAAACCATAAAAACGCGCTCGGCTCCAAGACGTTTCGCTTGCGTTGCAGCATCGACGGCAGTATTTCCGGCTCCGATCACAACAACGCTCTTTCCCAGCGGCACCGATCTCCAATCGCGTGTTTTTATTTTTTCGATAAAAGCCAAAGCATCGATGACGCCGTCCAATCCTTCGCCGGGAATTTGAAGCTGATTTGTTTCTCCGAGTCCGACGGCGAGAAAGATAGCGTCGTGCTGTTGCTGAAGTTCTGAGAAAACTACGGTCGCTACAGCTCCCGGTTCTGACGTGATCTCTGTATTCATACGAAATTTTACGCCGAGCGATTCGATCTGTTTCACTTCCGTAAGGGAGACGCTTTGGCTCATTTTATATTCGGCCATTCCATATGTATCAAGTCCGCCGGGCTTTTCGCGTTTTTCGTAGATGGTGACATCGTAGCCAAGCCGTGCAAGATACATCGCACACGAAAGTCCGGCCGGGCCGGAACCAACAATGCCAACCGACCTACCGTTCGGCTCTGCTTTCTCAAACAGCGGTTTTGCGCTCATCATTGCGTGGTCGGTAGCATACCGCTGCAGCCGCCCTATCTCTATCGGTTTTTGCAGCAAAGTTTTCTCAACACACGCTCCTTCGCATAAAACCTCGACCGGACAAACTCGTGCACACGTCGCACCGATCGGATTCGCATCGAAAATCACCCTTGCGGAACCTCTCAGATTGTCGGTAGCAATTTTCTTGATGAACGAAGGAACGTCGATGTGCGTCGGACAAGCATGCATACAAGGTGCGTCATAGCAAAACAAACAACGATTCGCCTCGACGCCGGCTTCCGCCACAGTCATCGCCGGTTCGATCTCAGCAAAATTTCGCTCGATCTGAGTTATATCGAGCGGTGTGCAATATTGTTCGGTCATATTTTAACGCAAGGTCGCAGAGGCCGCTAAGACGCAAATATTTTGTAACCTTGGCGACTTTGCACCTTAGCGTCTTTGCGTTTAAGAAAACTTCAATCCGCTACGATCTCGCCGTATGTATCCGGTCTTCGGTCGCGGAAAAATTGCCAGGTGTTGCGGACTTCGCGGATCTTGTCCATATCTAGGTCGGCGACGATGAGTTCATCTTGATCACGCGAGCCTTCGGCTATTATTTGGCCACGCGGATCGCAAAAATAGCTTTGGCCGTAAAACTCGCCGATGTTCCAAGGAGCTTCTGTTCCGACGCGGTTGATCGCTCCGACAAAATATCCGTTCGCGGCGGCATGAGCCGGCTGTTCCAACTTCCATAGATATTCGCTCAATCCGGCGACAGTGGCCGATGGATTAAAAATTATCTCTGCGCCGTTCAAACCCAAACATCGCGCACCTTCCGGAAAATGCCGATCGTAGCAAATGTAAACGCCGATCCGCGCAAACGCCGTATCAAAACACGGATAGCCAAGATTTCCCGGCCGAAAATAAAACTTCTCCCAAAAACCCGGAGCGACGTGCGGAATATGCGTCTTGCGATATTTGCCGAGATACTTGCCGTCGGCATCGATCACGGCGCAGAGTATTGTAATAAACACCGGACATCTCTTCTTCGTAAACCGGGACGATCAACACCATGCCGTATTTTTTCGCAACATCCTGCATCAGCTTTACAGTCGGTCCGTCCGGAACCTTTTCGACCGCGTCGTACCAACGAGTCGTCTGCTCGGCGCAAAAATACGGCGTCGTAAATATCTCTTGAAAACAAAGCATCTGAACACCCTGCTTCGCCGCATCTTCGACAAACTTCATCTGATTGTCGATGTTCGCTTTCTTTATCTGCTCGATCGGAGCATCAACCGATTCGACATTATGAGCCTGTATCAGTCCGCATTTAATTATTCTGGACATATAAATTCTCTAACGAACATTTCACAGATCAAATTCTTTCCGTGGAGTCTGTGTCCTCTGTGGTTATCTTTATTTTCGCTTTCATAAGCACATAATACAACAAAAATGCTATCCCGAAGGTAACGAACCAAGCGTAAACATATAGTGTATCGAATATATTCGGATCCGCGACCTGGCCACCGGGAGTGGTCGCGGCTCTGATAAATCCGGGAACGACGGGAGCGATGGCCGCGACCAGCGAAACAACAGCTCGCAAATTAAAGCCATTTCGGTATGAATATTCACCGTCAAGCTTGAACAATTCGGCGAGTTCAAGATGCTTTCCTCTGATCACAAAATAATCACAAATAAGAATGCCGCCGATCGCACCCATCAAGCCGGAATAGCCGATCAGCCACGTAAAAATATATGCGCCCATCGACGACATCAATTGCCAAGGCATCATCAAGATACCAATAACGGCCGTGATCAAACCGCCCGTTACGTATGAGATGTGTTTCGGGTTTAAATTCGAAAAATCGTTCGAAGGCGATACGACATTCGCCGCCATATTCGTTGAAAGCTGCGCGATGAATATTACGAGCATTGCGAATAAGATCACGAAAATGTTATCGAACTTTTGAATGAGCTTTACAGGATCGGGGATTGCTTCGCCGTAGATGATCACGGTCGCGCTTGTCACGGCCACACCGATGAACGCGAACGCCGTCATCGTCAGCGGCAAGCCTAGGGCTTGACCCAACATCTGCGAACGTTGTGATCTTGCGTAACGTGTGAAGTCCGGGATATTCAAGCTGAGCGTCGCCCAATAGCCGACCGAAGCCGTCAGTGCACCGGGAAATATCGTCCAAAACCCGGCCGATTGTTTTTGTAAAACGGAGGAACCTGATAAAACATTTCCCAAACCGCCTGCCGCATTCGATGCCCAAACCAGCAGAGCCAAGCCGCCGAGCAGTAGCAACGGAGCCGCCCACGATTCCAGATATTTTATTCCCTCGATTCCCTTCAGAATGATCGCGACCTGGATCAACCAAAATAAGAAAAACGAAAGCCATGTGTGGATCGGATGCGCCGCGATCATCGAATCAAAGGTTGACCACCCGCTCCAAACCGCCGTCAGTAAAGCGTCGATCGCCGTTCCGCCGATCCACGTCTGAATACCGAACCAACCGCAGGCGACGATCGCACGCAAGACAGCCGGAATATTGGCGCCTTTTGTACCAAACGAAGCTCTCGCAAGTACCGGAAAAGAAACGCCGTATTTTGTTCCGGCATGCGCGTTCAAAACCATTGGAATGAGCACGATGCAATTGCCGAGCAAAATGGTGAGCATCGCTTGCCACCAAGTCATACCGGCTTCGATGAAACCACCGGCAAGCGTGTAGGTCGTGATAACCACGCTCATCCCGATCCATAACGCAGCAATATTCCAAGTCGACCAGGTTCGCTGAGACAGATTCGTCGGAGCCAGATCGCGGTTCCATAAAGTCGATCCGGAAACGTCTTCGGTCAATTCTACAAAATCACTATGGTCCTTTCTCATCTGCTTGAGCTCCGGCATCGGTAGAAGTATAAAACCGAAACACGACTGTCGGAAACGAATTTATCGGCAGCTTTTTTCTTTTATTGACCCAAAAAAATCTATTCTTTGGGCCTGGTAATATTGCAGCTATCGCCTTCCGGTATGCAAATATCGCCGCATGGCTTTGTCCCGCCGACGCAGCCACCGGAAGACCGCATGCTGTCTGATTCTTCGGGCGGCTCCGGACTCAATGAATTTACATTGATCAGGCGTACACAGTCTGCTTTTGAAACCAGATTGTAAAGTAAATTATACGAAGATTTGTCATCGGTCCAACCCTGTAGCTTCACCGCGGCATTTATAACAACGACATTTATATGTGACGTTTGCGAAGCTAGTGTTTTATTTTGGTCGATCTTTGCCGTAATATCCGACAGCATTGTGCTGTCGCTACATTTTTGGGCGTGGACCGCATTGGCCGAAGCTCCGATCGATGCGAAATAGATCAAAACGCAGAAAGAAGCGATGAAATAAAGGGGTAATTTCGTAGGCATTTTCTTTTCCTTATTTAATATCAGTTATCATCGAAAGCAAACTAAAGCGCGTTTGCTTTCCAAATACGATGGCGCTTCCATCATTTTTCCAGGCAAGTCTCGAAAAATTGACGCCCGAATCATTGTTCGACGTAAGTTTTCGGGGCATTCCGCCACTTGCAGATACAGCATAGATGTCATCCAGATGCTCATTTCTGGCGGCAAATGCATATTGCTTTCTATCAGCCGAAGCAAAAATATTATAAAAATATGCGTTCTTAAGACCAACTATATCGCTTTCTTCACCGGACGCAATGTCTATCTTCCTCAGCATCGTTTCCGGACCTATGCTACGGCCCGGACTATCTAGTTCAGCAATGACAAGCCCATTTTCATCAGCCGTCCAATTGATCAGCCGCACAGGTTTTACCGATTTGAAGACTTGCTTCGCCTGTTTTGATTCGACATTTACGATCAGTAATCCGCGTTCGGTATTACCGTCTGCGTTGACCTTTTTCGACTGCGAGAAAAAAGCGATCCGTTTACCATCTGATGACCAGATCGGACAATAGTATGAAACATCCGCGTCCTGATTATCGGTAACGGCCATATCTTTCCCATCACGTTGGGAAACCATCCAGACATTTGCGGCGCCGCTTCGGTCAGAAACATATGCGATCAAGGTTCCATCCGGCGACCATGCAAATGCATCTGTTTGGATGATATTATACGGTGAGATCGAATAACCCACCGAGGCGACATCGGCCGCAAGCCGTCTTTCTCCGCCGCCTTCAATGTTAACGGCGAATAGCTCGGCAGCTTTGTTGTTGTTTTTCAGATATGCGACCGTCTTGCCATCCGGCGACCACGACGGCAAGAAGCCGCCTTCCGCCAGCTGTTGCGAAGGATCGTCTTCAGCCGAGTTTAATGGCTTGACCAATATCGATCCGCTAAACAAATTGGCTCCTCGGCTCAGATTCTTTATGGATTGGAAAACGATCGAAGTTCCATCATGCGAAACTTCGGGCCAAAGTTCGGAGTTTATCGTTCTGACCACCGGCGATTCTTTCTGATCTTCGACGCCCACGGACCAGATATTCGATTCTTCTTTTACCGAACTAAAAAGTACTGAACCGCTGTCCGATGCGGCATCAACAACAAATTCGTCCGTTGCCGAAGCCGTGATCTGCACAGATTCGTTCTTTCCGATGTCTCTAAAGAAAATCTGATCGACGCCGTTAACGGCATAACTGTAATAGATCCGATTCTTTTTAGGCTGCCAGGCAATACCGCCCACTTCACCTTCGCCTTCAGCCGCCAAAACCGGATCCGTGTCTTTTATATCGCTGATGAAAAGTCGCCAATGTCCTTCGTGATTTGTGACATAAGCGATCTGTTCTTCATCAGCGGAAATATCCGCCCACGAAACCTTTTTGTTCTGCTGGGCGAAATGCGTTACTTTTTCAGATGCTCCATTCGAAATGTCCATCGCAAAAAGTTCGCCCATTGATTGGTAATAGATCTTTCCGCTTTCTGTCCATCGACGAAGCTCGCAACTTCCATCATTGATCGGCCCGATGCTTCTTGGCGTTCCGCTCAAAGCCGAAACCCGCCAGACGCCGGTGACTGAATTTCCGTCTCCACTTCCGCCGCGTTCCGAAAAGAAAGCTACTTCGTCTCCATTTGGCGACCAAATGGGGTCGCTGTCCGAGAATGTGCTTTTTGTGATCTGCAGAGCGTCCGCCGAACCGGTCTGTTTAACCCAAATGTTTTTAGATTTCGAACGAGTAGAGGCGAACGCGATCATCTTGCCGTCAGGCGAGAAACTCGCATTACTGAAAAGCTCGCCCGGAGCGGCCGTCCAACTCGCCACATCTTGAACTTTATAGGAACCGGGTATCACTTGAGTCGGCATAAATGCCGAACGATACCACCAAATCACGCCGGCTATTCCGATTACTGCGACCGAAAATAATAAAGCATGAAAAATGTTGAACCTTCGGTCGGTTACTATGGTTGCGGCAGTATGCAATGTGGAATGGATATTCCGCGAATCGGTTTGGGTCGGTGTAGAGGCGACCGTAGCTCCAGTTGACTGCCCGAGTCTTTCTTCGAATTTTAATTCATCTCGAAGGTCCTCGAGATCGATCTGAAGATCCTTTACATGTTGGTATCGATTATCAACATCCTTTCGGAGCATCTTATCGACGATTCGTTCGATCTGCCGCGGAAGCTTAGGTGAAAACTGTCGCAGCGGGGGTGCGGATTCTTTAAGGATCGAACTCATCAGATCCATCGCCTCTTCGCCTTCAAAAGGCCGCCTTCCGGCGAGGAGTTCATATAGAACTACGCCAAGGCTCCAAATATCGGTTCTTCCATCGATCGCTTTACCGCGTGCCTGCTCAGGGGACATATAAGCGAACGTTCCCATTACCATTCCGGGTTCGGTGTTTACCATTGGAACGGTCGCTTCTTCAGGCGATGGCAGATCGGTCGATTTTTCGGTCAGCTTTGCCAGACCGAAATCCAGTACTTTTACCAAGCCGTCATCGCGTATCATTATATTTTCGGGCTTGATATCCCGATGGACAATTCCCGCTTCGTGAGCGGCGTTCAGTGCTGCCGCAACCTGGACGGCGACATCCAGTATTTCGAGGAGCGTCATCGGTTCGAAAATATTGTGATCACGCAGCGTACGTCCCTTAATGAATTCGGCTGCGATATAATTGGAGTCTTCGAAAACGCCGATCTCGTAAACCGTCAATATATTTGGATGGTTAAGCGCCGATGCGGCTTTTGCTTCCTGGACAAAACGACGGACCCGGACATCGTCAGTCGCAACCTCCGTTAGCAATACTTTGAGCGCGACCTTTCGATCGAGCTTTATATCCTGTGCGAGATAAACCTCTCCCATTCCACCCGCTCCGATCTTGGAGATAATGCGGTAATGAGCCAATATTGTGTCAGGTTGAAAACTTAACGTCATCAGTCGAATTTATATCATACAAATCCTTTCCACGCTTTCATGAAGATATAAATAGTACAAGTAATCTTACACACTTAATATATTAGCGATAATTGTTTGGAATGAGCCTATGTAATCTTGTATCCTGAGGAATACTGCTGTAACCTTTGAGCACTTCTGTTTACCTGATCCACACTATAAGGAGAAACTTTAATTGAATAACGAAAACATTGTGCTCATTGCGCGTTTGAAGGTAAAGGCTGACAAGGTGCTAGAGGCAAAAGAAGCTGCTTTGGCTATTGTAGGCGCTTCACGAAGCGAAATTGGCAATATAAACTACGACATTCACCAATCAATCGAAGATGAAACGGTTTTCTTTTGGCACGAAACATGGGCAACCAAAGCCGCGATCGATGAGCATTTTACCACGCCTTTCTTCCAGAACTTTTTTGCGATAGTCGAACAGATCGCCGCGGAACCGCCGCAAATAAACTTGACAATAAAAATAACAGATTAAGAATTCAAGACTTAGCGAACTTTGCGGCGATCATTGCTCCTGCTTAGGTAAATGCCATGATATCAAAGGTCACTAATCTTGCTAAGCGATATCTAGACCGAATCAATTCAGCTTTTAAAGGAGAAGGATATTTTATGAAATTCCTGCGATATCAAGCGATATTACTGATCGCAATTGGACTGTTACTTTTAACGAACCAGGCCTGCGATGGATCGACAGCACAAAATGGATCAGAGAAGAACACTAAGGTTAAAACAGAAACGATAACCAGCTCAGAAACACCAGAATATTTCAGCCTTCGTCCCGAAGTAGAAAAACAATATGGCTACACACATGCCGTCAAGATCGGTAACGATATAAAAATTTCCGGTGCGGTAAGTATGGACGACGAAGGGAATCCGACAGCGAAAGGCGACCTGGCTCAGCAGATGAAAAATTGCTATGCCGATCTGGATAAAGTTCTAAAACATTACGGCTATACGTTCGACGATGTAGTAGTAGAAAATATTTTCACAACGAATATGCCGGAGTTTTTGAAAGTTTCAGGTTATCGAAATGAAATTTACAAAAAACAATTCCCGACTGGTTCTTGGCTCGGCGTAAAAGAACTGGCGCTGCCCGAATTTATGATCGAGATCGAATTAGAAGCTCATAAGGCAAACTAAAAAGACAAAAATAAAAGTGTCGCAGATGTATGTCTCCGACACTTTTCTTATCATCTAAAAATCGATCTTTCGATCATTTCACACGATGAAATTCCAGATCGTGAAAATCATAACTGAAATCCGTTAAAGGCGAAATGGCCCGCATTGTGAACCCCGATGATTTGCCGTTCTCATCTAGAGTAAAGTTTACAAACGCATCTGCGTCCATACTGCGGTCGTCCCATTTTACAACGTATGTATTTGCTTTGTATGGGATCATTTCCCCCGTAAGTCGCGGCGAACGTTTTGAGCTGAACCGCAGTTTGCCGTCCTTCATTTCAACCGTGGCTTCACCAAGCCAAGCGTCACTGTATAGACCTGAGATAACGTCCGCGCCGATCGCCGCTCCGCCTGATCTCTGAGCACTAGAGATATCGCTCGCTACCTTGTCCGTAATTTCTTTGGCCATATCGAGCGACTTTTTCCGTCGCCCCGAAAGATCGGCAACCCAATCTCTGCCTTTGATTCCAAAATATCCGTCCTTGATCTGATTTGTGATCGAAGAAAATGCTCCGCCTTCTTGCTGGTTGGTTAGAACAATAATGCCAAGATTCAATTCGGGTATCATCGTGATCTGCGTTACCATTCCTTCCAATCCGCCGGTGTGCGTTATCTGCTTATAACCATTCACATCGCTAACGCCGAATCCGAGTGCATATGCCGAAAAATGCGTGTTGTAAGGTCCCGGCGAATTAACCGGAATGATCGTTTGCGGCGACCATATTTCTTTCAAAGTTTTTTCAGATATAAGCCGTTTGTCGCCGTCGTATTTGCCGCCGCTTAGAAACATCTGAACCCATTTCGTAAGATCCGTAATGTTCGAATTGATACCGCCGGCAGCCGCCGGAACACGTACTCCACTGCGTTTGATAACTTGAACCTTGCCTTCCACATTGGCATGTCCGTCGATCGCATTTGTCTTATCTTTCACACGCTCAAACAACCCGGCTGAACTATTCATTCCGAGCGGTTTCATTATCCGATCTTCAACAAATTCCGGCCAGCTTTTGCCCGAAACTCTTTTGATCACCTCGCCGGCAACTATGTAGAGATTATTGTCATAATCATATTTGGTACGAAAGCTCGACGTTTGCTTCAGGTATCGAAGGTTGTGTATGACATCTTCGATCGTAAAATCACTTCCATCAGGAAAGAACATAAGGTCGCCGGCACCGAGCCCCAGCCCGCTGCGGTGCGTAAGCAGATCGCGTATTCTAAAATCTTCCGAAACATACGGGCTATAAAGCTTAAATTCGGGAATATAATCTTGAACCCGGTCATCCCATTTGATCTTTCCCTCATCGACCAAAATGCCCAGCGAAACGGTTGTGAACGCCTTCGAATTCGATGCGATCCCGACAAGCGTGTTCTCATCCATTTCCTGCCCGGTATTAAGCGAACGAACGCCATGGCCTTTCGCATAAATGACCTTGCCGTCTTTGATCACTCCGACAGAGACCCCAGGCACATCAAACGCCTTCATCGACCGTTCGACAAGTGTATCGATCTGCTGTGGCGACAATTGCTGCCCAAAAACCGGCCCCGCGCAGACAAGTAGAACTAAGGCGAGAACCACGCCAAATGGCTTGAATTTCATATTTTTTCTCCGGATAGATCTAAAGTGATTACGTAAATTTACCCAAAAACGGACCACAAATCAATTAAGGCCACCGCAGTAAACTCTTGATTTTTGCCGAATAATCGTTAATCTAGAGTTATGGCGGCAACAGAAACTATACAAATTCCTCTTGGTTACGGGGCACCGGATTTTACTCTCCTAGACACGATTTCGGGCAAAGAACTCTCGATTCAAGAGCTGAAAGGCGAAAATGCGACCGTCGTGATGTTCATCTGCAATCATTGCCCTTATGTCAAACACATAAATACGGAGCTCGTCCGACTGGCGAACGACTATCCGAAAGGCATTTCGTTCATCGCGATAAACTCGAACGATGTCAAAAATTATCCCGAAGATTCGCCGGAAAATATGAAAAAGATGGCTGCCGAACTCGGCTATCCTTTCCCGTATCTTTACGACGAAACGCAGGACGTCGCGCGAAGCTATTTCGCGGCCTGCACGCCCGACCTGAGCGTCTTCGACAAAGATCTAAAATGCGTTTACCGGGGCCAGTTTGACGATTCGCGTCCCGGCAATGACATTCCGCCGAGCGGAAAGGACATTCGCGGAACTCTGGACAACATCCTCGCCGGCGAACCTGTCAGCGAAAACCAAAAGCCAAGTATCGGATGCAATATCAAGTGGAAGAATAGTTAAATCTTCACACATTCGCCGCGTTTTAAGAATTGGCCGTCGCCTTGTTTGCCGGTGTGTTCGCCGTTTTCGATGATGACGCGGCCGCGTTGGATGACGGTTTCGACCTTACCTTTTACTTTCCAGCCTTCGTAAGACGCAGTAATCGACGTTCATATGTTCGTTTTCGACACCGAAGGTATGTTCTTTTTCGGGGTCGAATATAACGATGTCAGCGTCAGAACCGACTGCGATAGTTCCCTTTTTCGGGAACAGCCCGAACATCTTTGCCGCGGCGGTTGAGGTTAGTTCGACAAAACGATTCAGCGAGATTCGGTTTTCGACGACTCCGCCGTTATAGATCAGCGACATTCGATTCTCGACGCCGGGTGCGCCGTTCGGAATTTTCGAAAAATCGTCTTTACCCAATTCCTTTTGTTCTTTCATACAGAACGGGCAATGGTCGGTCGAGATGACTTGCAGGTCATCCATCTTCAAGCCTTTCCAAAGCTCTGCGTGGTTATGCTTTTCCCGCAGCGGCGGCGTCATTACATATTTCGCACCCTCGAAATCATCGCCGTAATCTTCGATCGAATGAAAGAGATATTGCGGGCAAGTTTCGGCAAACGCCGGAATGCCGCGGTCACGCGCTTGGCGTACTTGATTCAAAGCATCCGTACACTGAAAGGTGCACGATGTAAACCGGCGATTCTGCCATTTCAGCGATCGCTATCGCACGATGCACGCCTTCTGCTTCGGCGATCGTCGGCCGTGTCAGTGCATGATATTTCGGTGCGGTACGTCCATCGGCGAGAAAGCGTTTGATGATCTCGTTTATGACGATCCCATTTTCGGCATGCATACAAACCAATCCGCCGCGCTTTCCGGCCGCAGACATCGCCCGAAAGATCGTCGCGTCATCCGCCAAAAACACGCCCGGATAAGCCATGAACAGTTTGAACGAAGTGATGCCCTCGTCCATAAGGCGATACATTTCCTTTTCGTCGCCGTCTTCGAATTCAGTTGTGATGAGGTGAAATCCGTAATCGATCGCCGTCTTGCCTTCCGCCTTTTTATGCCAAGCGTCAACGCCCGCGGTCATCGATTCGCCCTTCGTTTGCACCGCAAAATCGATGATCGTAGTCGTTCCGCCGAATGCCGCGGCACGCGTTCCGGTAAAAAAATCGTCCGACGCGAAAGTCCCGCCAAACGGCAATTCCATATGCGTATGCGGATCGATCCCGCCCGGAAAAACAAGCTTCCCTGACGCATCAATAACGACATCCGCTTCCATCTCCAACGTCTTTCCGATCGTCGTAACCGTCTCGCCGTCAATAAAAATATCGGCTGTGTAATCGTCAACCGCAGTAACGACTCGTCCGTTTTTGATCAGTGTTTTCATAACTCAGTTGCTTCTTCCGACAATCTATTTTTCAACCATGGCTCACCGGCGATTGAAATGTACGCAGCATAACAAATTACGGCCATCGAGATCGCTGCAGTAAGCACAGATGCGGGGAAGAAAAAGCTCGATGCATCGAACGTAATAGGATAGGAATACACCACATTGAAGAAAAACCAAAATGAGATCATTCCGAGCAGCCCGAAACGTCCCAAAGCGACAACCAGACATATTGCGTTGATGACGCCTGCAACGATGATCAGCCAGTGAAGAGTGAAGGTAAACATCAAAACCTGTATGGCCAGAAATAGGATACCGACGCCCAGAACGCCGAATAGTTTTCTTCCTGTAAGGCGAAAGAAAAGATATGCGATAAAAAGCCAGACCAAGCTGACCGCGGTGTTACCGACGACATCCATCAGTAGATCCGAGACTAATGTGGCTGAGCCGTTTATTCCACTCAGACTAAAAAAGTCCGTCACCGCGTCGAAATTTCCGATATACACTTTAACTAACAAGATCCCGATATTGATACCGACAGCATGTCCTAAACCCAAAAGACCACCTATAAGAACGTCGCGTCCCACCATTGGGTCGCGATAATCCCCGGTCATTATCCTGCTCCACGAGATCAGCATTTCCGACCAAGAGCGCCGTACAAACGGTTCCAACGCTATGTACATGATCGCGACAAAGATCGAATATAGAACCGCGTAACTGATCGCTTCATATATGATCGACAATTCGCCCCAGATCGTTGGAACATGATCAGCAATGATCAGCTGACTTATCAAAACGGCGGTAAATAACAAGGTGTTCAATTTCAACCCACCGCGAAGATCGCCCCGCCCGGCCCTTAAATTCCGATAGGCCAGGATCATTGAACCAACTGCGGCGATGCAGATCAGGAAAATGATCAGAATAGTACCGGACTTTCTTGAGATCTGTTCATCCAGTCGGACCGGATGCGGATTTGAATTCCACGGAGCAATGATCTTGAAGTAGACCGGTCTCCCGTCATTTGCGGCCGATTCGACGCGGATTGGTATTGTCGGAAAATCAGCATAAGCTCCTGTCCATGCCTTTCTCTGTTGTGCATAGACTGGCGGCAATGTGATGGGTGCGGTTTCTGCAAACTTGCTTAAATCTAAGCCCGCTTCTACGAATACTTCGTTCCAATTTATTTCCGTATTAGATCTTGAACCGTCCCCGTTTGATGGCACCGCAACAAACTCAAACAATCGCCCACGGACATCAAGTTTTATATTCGCCATATTCGGCTGGTCAAGGGGCGGTTCGCTTTCCGATACTTTGACCGAATCAACCGGCTCGAGGTAGTCCGGTGACTGTCGATAGAGAAAATAGATGTCGAACGGTTGCCCGGCCATCAGCATCTCTTTGACCGGCGGCAGTTCGGGCCTTTTGCCATCATTAAAGAACCCTCGGTAATTCAGAAAAGTATTGTCCGTGGCAAATCCATAAGCGCTATCAGTCGCAGGCGTGGAGAAGCCAAATCTTTTCAGGATGTCGCGCGACCGTTCTGCCAGAACTTCGGGTGGTTTGCCGAATGGAGTAAATGCGTAGGCCTGCCAAGTGTGATCCAAAGCTACTATGCCAAAGAAAAGCAAAATAAATGTAATGAGAAAACCCAGTGCGGTGATCGGTCTTAAGGCACCTTTTTTGGGGGCCGCCGCAACCATTTCTGGGCTTGGAGTTTCGCCTGCGGCGATCGCTGCTTCAAGCGGATTTCCGCCAGGCAGACCCATTGCGACTTGCAGAGCCGAACTTGGACGGTTAGCGGGATCTTTTTCAAGACATCGGTTTATTGTTTTCTCAACGATCGGCTCAATATTTTCAACAAAACTTGACGGGTTTTTAGGTTGAGTAGTTTGATGTTTTTTGATCAGTCCATCGATCGAGTCCGCTTGAAACGCCTGCTTTCCTGTAAATATTTCGTAGATCAACAAGCCAAGCGAATAGATATCGCTACTCGTCGTCACCTCTTTTCCAGTGATCTGTTCGGGTGACATATATGCGGGTGTCCCCACACGAACTTCTTCCTTTGTAATTTCAGATTCGATACCCGCTATGCCAAAATCAGTGATTCTCGCTTTGCCGTTCGAGTCCACGATTACATTCGCGGGCTTTAAATCGCGATGAAGAATTCCTGCGGCGTGTATCGCCTGAAGCCCAAAGCAGATCTGTCGCGAAATTTCTGCGGCCTTATCTTCTGGAAGCCTACCTATCCGGCGCAAAAGTTGGGACAGATCATCACCATCAATGAATTCCATTGAGAGGAAATGCTTGCCATCGATCTCACCGATATCGAAAACTCTACAGACATTAGGGTGCGAAACCTGTCGCGCCGTTCGCACCTCGCCGATAAACCTTCGCATGGCGTCTTCGTTTCGTTCCAGTCTTTCCGGCAAAAATTTTAAGGCGACAACTTGATTTAGCTTGAGGTCCTCTGCCCGGTATACTTCGCCCATGCCACCCTTACCAAGCAGACCGATGATGCGATAGCGGTCGTCCAGAACCGTCCCGGCAACAAAATCCCCGTTTGAAGTATCACCGGTCGCAGATAATATCGGTTGTGTTCTTTCTTCGTTAAACAAACTCATGGCTTCTGCAGCTACTGGACTCTCTAGGAACGATTCCGAAGGTTCGATCGAGGAGAGAAGTTTTTCGACATTTTGGAAGAGATCAAAGTCATCGCCGCACGCATTCCGCAAATACAATTCGCGGTGCGTAGTGTCTAACCCTTTCGCCACCTCAAATAAGCTTTTGATACTCTCCCATTTTTCCGGTGTCATCTTTTCTTTTGACATTATCCTCGTCGATTGATTTTCCACGCTATCGTGGTCAGCGACAGTCATCTGTCCGTCATCGTCCAGGGATAACCGGCACTCGGAACAATAGCCGAAACCGACCTTCAGAATATTTCGACAATGAGGGCATTTGATCATCGGAAAAAGTATTACGCTTTATTTACAACAAGCATAATACTTTTTTCGTCGTTTCCTTAATCTCTAAATGTGACTACCTGGCCGCTCCACCTAAGACTAATTCGCCCCGTTTAATAATCGGAGTATTCTGAAATGCCGCGACGCGCCATTTTCCCTTCTCTTTTTTTAGCACCATAAGAGGTACGACAACCGGTACATCTTCGACCTTTTTCCCGTCACGAAACATCTCCGCCTGTAGGTTGGCGGCCGCCACGTCATCTGTTAAAAATCGGATCCTCTTAACCTCCGCAACGATATTAGTTCCTTTATAAAAAGTGTCGAAGATCTCTTGATGGCCGCGTATATTCTCGTCGCGTCCATTTATCTGATGTCCGTTCCATACCGTATAAACCACGTCGTCGGTAAAATTGTCCGCATATCTAACGCCATCTCCGGCGGCCCACGCATCGAAAATGTTTTGTACGACCGCCCGGATAGCTTTTTCGTCATCTGCGCGTTTTTTGTTGTTTTGCGCGAACGTTAATCCGGGGATCAGAAATAGAAATGTTGTTAAAAATATAATATTGATTTTCATTTTTTTCTCCTTTTTTTGTTGAAATTTAATTAAGAAAACTTCCGTCCAACAGGCTTGTTATGGCAGCCGAGTACTCTGACAATGAAAATAGTGACCAGATCATAAACCCGACTCCCAGAAGAACAGTTAGGAGGACAAGAACCATCAAAAGCGACATCAATTTCTCCGTATCTTTTCCATTGTTAATTCGTTTTTCGACCATTTTTAAATCTCCTTTTTTGTCCGTCAATGAACAAAGCGACGTCTGGCGGAAAAAGCTGCTCATTTTGTTAGAATGTTTTATCGGGAGAGTGATGGATAGCGGGAAACAACAGATAACCAAACTACTTCGCGAGATGAAAAACGGACGGAAGGACTCGTTCGATGCTTTATTTCCGATAGTTTATGATGAAATGCGGAGAAGGGCGTCCAGCTACTTGAGAGGCGAGCGCGTCGGACATACGTTACAAACTACGGCGCTGGTCCATGAGGCTTATCTAAAACTATTTGATAAGAACGAGATCGATTATCAGGATCGAAACCATTTTTTTGCGGTGGCTGCTCAGGCAATGCGTCGTATTTTGGTCGATCATGCGCGTACCAAGAAGCGCGAGAAACGAGGCGGACCTGACGACGATCTCCCGCTAGACGAAGCACGAAAGGTTGCGAGAAACGAGCGAGGTATAGATCTCATTGCCCTTGACGAAGCTCTAATGGAACTTGCCCTATTCGACGAACGTCAGTCAAAGGTCGTCGAATTGAAGTACTTCGGCGGAATGACCAACGAAGAAACGGCTGAAATTTTGGGGATATCAAACGCGACGGTTCGTAGAGACTGGGACATGGCAAAAGCATGGCTATACGAAAAGATCAAAAGATAGTTTTGCCATTATCTGCTTGGATCTCAGCTTTCCTCAAAACCTGGAACATATCACTCCACACAGCCAAAGTTCATCAACATCACAAAGATGAAGCCCTCAAACGTTACTAAAATTCTCCGTGTTCTCTGCGTCTCCGTGTGGAATTTCCTATTGCTGATTCAGAAATCCCAAAACTACGCTTTGGAACTTTTTATAATTTTTCTCCAGCAAGATCGCGTGACCGCCGTCGGGCAAGGCGGCATAGCTTTTGTAATTTGTTCCGAGCTTTCCAAAGAATTCCAAAGTTTCGCTCTCCGATCCGAGAAAATCTTTTTCAGGATGAATTATAAGTGTCGGGACTTTGATCTGTTCCGGATCCAGCATTGGCATTTTTGAAATAAAATCAACTCTTACTCCATTTGGCGATTTCGGATCCGCAGCCAAAGCCTCCTTGACGTATTTGGCCGCGACGTCTTCGTCATATTGTCCGGCTATAAAATCTGAGCGGGCAGCCGCTTCGTCGTTGATCCTATACTGCTCTTTCGGAAGGGGTGCAGATTTTGCTGCCGGATTGGGCTTCCATGCCATCGCGTAAAGGATCAATTTATCAACCTTTTCCGGATGCTGCATTGTATAAAGTCCCGTCGTTTGCGTTCCCCAAGACCAGCCGAGGATCGATATCTTTTCGACGCCTCTTTCTTTCGTAATATAATCAACCGCCGCACCGATATCGCCGGCTGCCGATGCGGTGTCAGACCAATCCTTCTCCGTTTTTTCGGATCTACCGTAGCCGTGAATGTCGATCGCCCAAACGTCGTAACCGTTCTTTGCAAGAAAATCCATCAGCGAATAATCGCGTATCTGCAGATCAAAATCAGGCCTGCCCGACCACGTCGCTCCATGAACCAGAAGAACGATCTTGTTGGTTTGTTTGAAGGTCTTAACAAAATCTTTGTGCGACTTTTCCCATAGATAAACCTTCAAGCCATTGCTCATTACATAATGATCCTTACCACTGATTCTCTTGTCCGTTCTTGTAGCGTTCTGACCGAAAGCACTCAGCATAAAACAAACACAGAGTGTTGCAGCGGCAGCGAAAAATCGATTAAAATTAAGTTTCATAAAATTCCCAATAGTTGACTCAACCAAGCTCAAATCCCGAATCCGAGGCGGATGGTTCATTAATTATCTTCCTTTGGGCATCAGTTTGTTTTTGGTCGGATTTCCGTAGACGCCGCTTTTGTTACGGTCGACCTTTTGTCTATTTTGCCACTTTTTACGGAAACCCTCAGGTCTATTTACATTCTGGGTTGGCCACGTACCTCGCTGACAAATGTACGTTCGCGTATTGGCTTGGCAGAATCTTATCCCTTTCCTGACCTAAGGTTCCGGTCGATGTTCTCGCTGATGCCCGACGAGAAATTGGAAGCGGAATTGAAACAACATCCGGCACAACTACCTTGTCAAGATAGGGCATCACGTTTGCGTAAAATACTTTCTCGTGGTTTTCGACACCGCTTGCTCGGATGGTTATTGGAATATTCGGAATGACCCAAAATTCTTTTGACTGAAGCGGCTTTAAACCCTTCAATAGGGTGTCGCCCACAAATAGGTCAGTTTCAGAATCGATCAGCGTTACGATCAATTTGAGCGGTTGAAAGCACATAAGCCGTCTATTATCCGAAGACCGCGCGGCTTTTAAATTCCCAATCTCAGAAAATACTCCAGTGCACTGCACTTCGGCCTCTTCCGCACAACCAACACGAAAGGAGATGTCGGCTCCGTAGCCTTTACCGTGCGGCGAAACCCAATATACAAGACCTGGCACGATATTAATTTCACTACGCACCATAAATCCATCCTTTTGCGGGGATTGGATCAAAGGATGATTGTATATCGATAAATAAAACCTTACTTTTTGGGTGTTCGGTTCGAAGGCTAATTTCACGACCTTAAATATTATTCTATTTCCAGCAATCAAAATAGAGCGTGAACAGTCCGAGGTGCAAATAATCTGTCCGCCACTATCAATCCTGAGGTTTATAAGTTTAACATCGTTACCAATTGCGAGATCATACTCTCCTTGCTCAACCGATAACTTTGCGGGCCCGACACACGTTGTCTTAATTTTGGACTTGTTTCTCAGCCAATACCAACCGTCATATTCACCCGGGTCAATATTTATCGCGCCGGCCTTAGTTGCCGATTGACAGTTATTTTGTGGAGACCCACCCTGACCTGAAGGGGCCTTCTCGTGCTGTCCGGATACGGTAATACTTAGAAACGAAAAAAGGCAAACGGTCATACAGGTTTTTGCTTTCTTCATACAAATAAGTCTTCTCCTTTGGGATGTTCTTTGCTCGAGTCTGAATTTACAAAAGGACCGTGTCACGATTTGCGATGGTCATCATCCCGCTTAGATGGGAACATAGCGAATCCGGCGTCCAAAGCGGCGATGAGTTCATCGACGTTGTCTTTTGTGGAATTGAGCATCATTCCGGTTCTGATGACGTTGCCGTAGAGGCCGCCTTTGCCGATAAGGACGCCTTGGCGCTTGGTTTCTTCGAAGACTTTTAGGACGGCTTCGGGTGCGGGATCTTTTGTGGTGCGGTCGCGGACGAGCTCGATTCCCTGCATCAAGCCGAGACCGCGGACATCGCCGATGATCGTATGTTTTTCTTTTAGCTCTTCGAGCTTTTCACGCAGATATCCGCCGACCACGCGGGCGTTCGTCCGCAAGTCGTCGTCTTCGATGACTTTGATAACAGCCAAAGCCGCCGCAGTCGAAACCGGATTTCCGCCGAATGTCGCAAAGGTCAAGCCCGGAAATTTGTCGGCGACCTCGGCGGTTGCGATCGTCCAGCCGATAGGAATGCCGTTCGCCATCCCTTTTGCGGATGTCATTATGTCCGGCTTCACATCCCAATGCTCGATACCGAACCATTTATCGCCCGTGCGTCCCCAACCCGTTTGCACCTCGTCCGCGATCATCAATCCGCCGTGTTCGCGTACGATCTCTTCGACCCTCTCAAAATAACCCGCCGGCGGAACTATAAAACCGCCAACGCCAAGTATCGGCTCGGCCATAAACGCCGCGATCTCACCGGTCGTCGTTGTCTCAATGACATCTTTCACATCGTTCGCACATGCCGCACCGCAATTATCAGGCGTCATTTTGAACGGACATCGATAACAATACGGCGCCATCGCATGAACGATTCCCGCAACCTGAGCCGCAAGCGGCCGCCAGTTGGAATGTCCCGTCGCCGACAGTGCAGTCGCCGAGCGTCCCGAATAACTGTGCCGCAAAACAACGATCTCATTTCGTCCGGTCGCGAGCTTCGCAGCCATTATCGCCGTGTCGTCGGCTTCGGTGCCGCTGCTCGTGAAGAATGATTTCTTTAATTCGCCCGGCGTTATCTCAGCGAGCTTTTCAGCTAGGTTCGATTGGTTCGGGTTGGCATATAGAGCGGATGTATGCTGGATAGTTTTGTTCTGTTCGAGTATCGCTTCGTTTACTTTCGGATTTGCGTGACCTACGCTGACCGTCAATACGCCGCCGAAACAATCCAGATATTTATTGCCCTGATCGTCCCAAACATATTCGCCTTCGCCTTTTACCAAAGCGATCGGCTCTTCGTAATAAGTAGCAACGGCGGGAAAAAGAAATTCCTTATGTTTTCGCACCGCTTCCGAAACTGTTGATCTTTGTTCTGCTTGGCTCATAGTCTTACCTCTATTAAACGGGTCAATAAAGACCTAATCATATCGCTGAAACTGCTTGAATCTCACAAATGAACGGCTCAATACAGATTCCCTTCGCGTTTTCGGCCGGTGTAATCGACATAAACTACCTTTAATTCGGTGTAAAAGTCGAGCGATGTCGAACCTTGTTCTCGCGCTCCCAATCCGGTTTGTTTTATTCCGCCGAATGGAATGTGAGCTTCGCCGCCGGTGGTTGGCGAATTGATATGTGTCATGCCGGATTCGATCTCGTCGATAAATTTATAGGTCATATTCGCGTCGGATGTGAAGATCGCGGACGACAGGCCGTAATCGCTGTCATTTGCGACGGACATTGCTTCCTCAAAATCTTTAACACGCATCACCGACAGAACCGGTCCGAAGATCTCCTCGCGAGCGATACGCATATCGCGCGTAACGTGATCGAAAACGGTCGGTTCGACAAAATATCCATTTTCCAAACCTTCGCCTGTCGCGTGTTTACCACCGCAAAGCATTTCGCCGCCGTCTTCGCGCCCGATATTTATGTATCTCAAAACAGTTTGAAATTGGCCTTCATCGACCGACGGTCCGATCTGGCTTTCCGCTTTTGCACCGTCACCGAGCTTGAAACTTTTGGCACGTTCAACTATCTTTTCGACGAATTCATCAGCGATCGCGTCGATCACGATAGCGTGCGACGTCGCCGTACATCTTTGCCCGGTCGAACCGAATGCTCCTTGCGCTGTCGATTCGACGGCAAGTTCCATGTCGCAATCTTCGAGCACAACCACCGGATTTTTACCGCCCATTTCGGCTTGAACTTTTACACCACGAGGAGCAACCTGTGCATAGAGCTTAAGTCCCGTTTCCGTCGAGCCGGTAAACGACAAAGCCTTAATCGCCGGATGATTTACGATCTCATCGCCGGCTTCCGAACCAGAACCGAGCACCAGATTCAACACACCTTCTGGCAAACCGGCTTCGATAAATATCTCGGTCAAACGAACCGCCGTTGCAGGTGTGTTTGTCGCGGGTTTGAAAACGACCGTGTTGCCCGCGACGAGTGCCGGAACGATCTTCCAAACAGGTATCGCGACCGGAAAATTCCACGGCGTAATGCATGCTACTACTCCATGCGGCTCCTTGATCGTATATGCAAAATTTGACGGAAGCTCTGACGGAATAGTTTCGCCGTTCATTCGCCGAGATTCGCCCACGCAAAATTCGGCTACGTTGATCGCACGCGTCAGTTCGCCGCGGCTTTCGGCGATCGTTTTCCCTTCTTCACGTGTGAGAATTTGAGCTAATTCCTCGCGGTTGTCATCCATTAATCGTGCGGCTTTTGCAATGATTCGCCCCCGCGCGGGAGCAGGTGTTCGTTTCCAATCGGCAAATGCTGCGTGTGCTGATTCGACAGCTTTTCGTGCCGATTCCCGCGAGGCGAGATGGATCGTTCCGATCACGTCGTTGGTATTCGCCGGATTTATATTTTCCGCCGTTCTCGTGCCCGGTTCGTCGATCCATTGACCGCCAATGTAACTTCTGTAGATCGTCATAGCTTTACTTTTGAAAAAATTTTCTGCGTCGGCAAAACACTGTATTTGTTATAGTTCGAGCTTATTCAGCGATTGTGCTAATTTATACGAGATGACCGCTAAAATCAATGAAAACATCGGCCTACTTCTTGAGGTTCAAGTCGCGAAGTCTCCGGATAAGACATTTCTCATATCCTCCGAAGACGGCCGCGAATGGACGTATGCTGAATTTCAAAAAGCTGTTTTTGAAACCGCGGCCCGCCTAGCCGATAGGGGCGTGTCCAAAGGCGACGTTGTCAGCCTGCTTCTTCCGAATTCCCCCGAATACATCATCGCCTATTTCGCTTGCTTTTGTTTGGGGGCAATCGCCGGGCCGATAAATTCATTACTCAAATCGGACGAGGTCGAATTCGTTATTAGAAACTCGAATTCAAAACTCATAATTTTGAACTCTACATTTTCCGAGCTCGTTGCGGAAATTACGGAAGTTTCCCAAATGACATTCGATAAGTTTGAAACGGATGGCAAAATTTCCTTCAAATCCGACAAGAATCGTGCAGCCGCCGAAGACGAAGCCGTGATCATCTATACATCCGGAACGACCGGAAAGCCAAAAGGCTGTTTGCTGACACATGGAAATCTTTTGGCAAACGCCAAACAGATCGCCGACTGGATGAACTTCACACCTAACGATCGACTGTTGACCGTAATGCCGCTATTCCATATGAATGCGGTTTCGGTCACGACCATGTCGGCTCTCTACGCAGGAGCATCAACGGTTGTCGCTCAAAAATTTTCGGCATCAAAATTTTGGAACATTATCGAAAAATACGAGATCACATCATTCGGTTCGGTCGCGACTATGCTTTCGATGCTTCTAAATGTTGATTCACCAAGCGAGAACCAAAGCTCAAAAGCCGGCTCACTCCGCTTCGCAATGTGCGGTTCGGCCCCCGTTCCCGAAAACATTCTAAAACGCTTCGAAGAAACTTTTGGCGTGTTGGTTGTCGAAGGCTATGGGCTTTCCGAATCAACATGCCGCTCCACTTTCAATCCGCCGAACGGAGATCGCCGTCCTGGTTCGTGCGGGAGACCGATTGGCAACGAAATGAAGATCTTTGACGAGAATGATCAGGAATTGCCCGATGGCGAACTCGGCGAGATCGTTCTTCGCGGGCCAAATATTTTCAAAGGCTATTACAGAAACGAAGAAGCTACCGAAAAAGCATTTGCTAACGGTTGGTTCCATACCGGCGACATCGGCTATCGCGATGCTGACGGTTTCTTTTACATCGCGGACCGTAAATCCGATATGATCATCCGCGGCGGCGAAAATATTTATCCACGGGAGATCGACAATGTTTTGTATGATCATCCGTCGGTTGCGGCCGCGGCGGCGATAGGCGTCCCGGACGCGCTTTACGGCGAAGAGGTAGCCGCGTTCGTCGTACTCCGTACAGATGTTTCCGAAAAAGATATTATCGAGCATTGCCGCAAACATTTAGCCGATTTCAAATGCCCGAAAAAAATATACTTTGTCGATGAGATACCAAAAGGCCCGACAGGCAAACTCCTGAAACGCGAGCTCGCAAGACTTGTCGTAGACGGCAAAGTCTGATGCCCTCTTTTCCGGTGCGAACGAAAGTTGTAGACTTAACGTTTTATTATGACGAAGCGGAAACTTGGCATTGCTGTTATCGGATTGGGCGGAGCCGTCGGCACAACGATGGTCGCCGGAATCGAGCTTATTAAAAAAGGTTCGATCGGCCGTGAGGGTTTGCCTTTGGCTGATCTGCGGATCGAAGGTTTGGCCGAATATGAAGAAATTATCTTTGCCGGATGGGATCTTTTTGGCGAAAACCTCGCGAAAGCAGCCGAAATTCACGACGTTCTCACTTACAAACAATTTATCGCCACCGAACCCGAGCTTGCAAAAATAAAACCTTGGCCTGCTATCGAAGATCCAAAGTTTCTATCAAACATAGACGGCGAAAACCGACTGTCGACGAAAAGTCATCGCGAAACGATCGATCAGATCCGATCTCACCTGAAAGAATTTTCCGCGACGTGTGATTCGGTTGTCGTCATCAATCTTGCGTCAACAGAAAAGCTTGCTGATGAAGGCAACGAGATCTTCAATTCGCTCGCCGATCTAGAAAATGCGATCGATGAAAATTCCGCCGATATTTCACCGGCGGTGCTTTATGCCTATGCCGCGATCGCGGAAAAAATTCCGTTCGGAAATTTCACGCCGTCGGTTTCTGTCGATGTCCCGGCGTTGATCGAATTTTCACAAAAACAGAATGTTCCGGTCGCGGGAAAAGATGGAAAGACAGGTCAGACATTCATCAAAACCGTACTCGCTCCGGCATTGCGTTCACGTGCGCTGAAAGTTGACGGTTGGTATTCGACAAATATTCTCGGCAACCGCGATGGGCTTGCTCTTTCAAACGAAGATTCGCTTGCTTCAAAAGTCAAAACCAAAAGCAGCGTGCTTCGCGATATTTTGGGTTATGAGGTCGAAGATCACATTGTCGATATCCGCTATTACCGTCCGCGAAAGGACAACAAAGAGGCTTGGGACAACATCGACATAACCGGATTTCTCGGCCAGTCGATGCAGATAAAAGTAAATTTTTTGTGCAAAGATTCGATCCTTGCCGCTCCGCTTGCGATCGAGATCGCTGCGGTGTTTGGATCTCGCAAAACAGCGCGGCGAAAAAGGAATTCAGGAACAACTATCCGTATTTTTCAAACTGCCCATGTCAGCAAATAATTCGCCAACGCATGCGTTTCATAAACAAGAAGCCGCTTTTTTCAAATGGCTGAATGGCTAACGGCTCGGCTTCGGAAAAACAACCGGGCTTCTATTTCCTTTTTTATCGATGGCTCTGACGCCAAAGAAATAATTATCTTTCGACATTTCAGACATCGTGTATTTAGTGACATTGCCAACAAATTTTGAATTTGTCCAAAGGGGCGATGTCGTGTCTCGCCAGACAATTTCATAACCCGCCAGATCGCTATCCGAATTCGCGTCCCATTTCAGGTCGGTATCATTCGTCAGGCGAGTGATGACGATGCCGACATTTTTTGGTTTCGCCGGTGCGAGTGCCAGAGCCGCGAGCGACGCGATGTTTACTTTTGTTACATTTGCGATGTAACTAAAATCGACGAATTCCAGCGTATCGCCGTAAAATTTGCCATCTTCTGTCCGCACATTTTGATGCTGATGCGTAAAATCTTCGTGCGTTTCGGTGAATCTGACTGCCGAGAAACCGCGCTCCAAAAAGGGTATATGATCGCCGCCACGCAAATATCTGTCACGGCGATAGATCAAGTTAACTTTAAATTTCGGCGAATAAACTTCAGCCATTTCTTTAATAAAACGCCCGAGCTGACGCGACGGCGAATCATTCTCGCCGCCGACACTTCTACGTAAATTCGCTTCGGCTTCGGTCTCGTTCGTCGGAACTCCTTCGGCAAAAACGCGAACGGAATTTCTATCGGGCGCTTTCAAGTACGATCGAACTCCGCCGATGATATCGTTCGTAAACATTGCTTCGATGTTAAACTTGTTTTTGAACGCCTGCTCAGCAAAGAACGTTGAACCGAGAAGCCCTTGCTCTTCGCCCGCAACGGTCATAAATATTATCGTCGCGTCATATTTTTGTTTTGACATCACGCGAGCCATTTCGATCACAGCCGAAGTTCCCGAACCGTCGTCATTCGCACCAGGCGGCATCACAATCTCCGTCACGCGCATCGCCGCACATCGAGTCGTAGTGCCCAGATACAACATAAATTCTTTCAGGATCTGTCGTTCCTTTCAGCGTCGCCACGACATTTGTCAGTTTTACTGCGACCGGAACTCTGCGGCCTTTCTCTTCCAAATGGATTTGCTTTTCCACCTGCAAACAACCGCCGCAATCCGCCGAGATCTTTTGAAATTCATCAAATATCCAATCTCTTGCCGCACCGATGCCTCGCTTCGGATCGTCCTGCGCCGAATTCAGATTACGCGTACCGAAAGAAACAAGCTTGCGGTCATATTCTTCGATCTTTTTTGCCGAAACCTGTTTCACCAGACCTGAGATATTTTTATTAATTGTTGGCTTTTTCTGTGCAAACAGAGCGCTTGATAAAAAGCACAACAAGCACGCGAAGATCAAGGTGTTTCGTTTTTGCATAGATTTAATTTTTTGTCGATCCGCTCAACGTTTTCACTTCGGTTTCAGCTGCGATATAGCCGAAACTCGACCATTGGTCGCCTTCAGTAATTTTCTTAAACACGGCAAGTCCTTTTTCTTTTTGTCCCTTCAGCAAATAGTAATTTCCAACTCCATACAATATGGTGCTGTTTTTTTCATTTGCGGAATATAGAACCTGCGGAGTTATTTTTTCCTCGAACATTCGGATCAGCTGTAGATAATCCTCATTTTCGATAACGACCGTATTGTCCGGAATCGTTTGCAAAAGCTTTTTGGCTTCATCATCTTTGCCGAGACGCCGCAGGGTCATATATTGCCAGTAAACAAAAGCGGTTTTCATGTCATCGTTTTTCGCGATCTTCAAACCTTCTGCGTATGCACGCGACGCATTCGCAAGATCGCCCTTTAGATAATAAGCGAGCCCAAGGTGATACCAAATATTTGTTTGTAGTGTGCTGACCGGTGTATTCTTCGCATTCGGTATTCCGTCGGGTTCGACCTCGTCGGATCTGCCTTTGACGAGACTGGCTGCTTTTTGAAGATTACTTATGGCTTCGTCAAAACATCGCCGCGTAATGAATCTATGCCCGCGATGCCGCCAAAGCCGCGCATCATTTGGGAACCGGACCAGACCTTTGCCATAAATCCGGATCGCGTCTTTGTAATTGCCCATGTAAGCCGTTCGGCGGCCAAGCCAGATCGTCGAATCAGCGTCTTCATTTTTTTTCGTATATTGGGTAAAGGCTTCGGCGAGCTTTAGGTCGTAAAGCTTTTTTGTTTCAGGCGAAAGCACCGGTTTGACCTCTACAGTTCGATTTAAGCAATCTTGTGCATTTCCGGAAAAAGCAAGAAAACCCAGCAAAATGACGAAAAGAAAAATACGTTTCATTATTAAAATTTTAACACAGCATCCCTAAGTGTCGTTTCGCGGAAAATGTGAATGTGGTAAATTTGGCATATGTTGAAATCAATGAGTTATTCACTACCCGATCCGATCCGGGCAGATCTGGACTCCGCCGCCGCCGAATGGGCCGCTTCAAAAAAGATCCAGCGCATTTGGGCAAAAGACTCGAGCGTTTGGATGTCGGACGACGAAGAAAAATGGCTCGGCTGGCTTGATATCGCTTCACGGGAATTGGACGATTTGGATAAATTCCGTGAACTTCATAAAGATGTCGCGGCAGCGGATTTCAAAGATATTGTGCTGATGGGAATGGGCGGATCGTCGCTGTGCCCTGAGGTTTTTGCAAAGACATTCGGGATAGAAAAATTCCATATCCTCGATTCAACAGTTCCCGCTCAGATCAGAACGCTCGAATCAAAACTCGACCTAAGCAAAACACTTTTTATCGTTTCAAGTAAATCGGGATCGACACTAGAGCCAAACTGTTTCAAGGACTATTTTTATTCGCAAATGGTCAAAACAGTTGGCGAGGAAAAAGCCGGCAGCCATTTCATCGCAGTAACTGATCCCGGCTCAAAGATGGAAACTATCGCAAAACGCGACGGCTTTCGTCATATCTTTTACGGCGACCCAGAGATCGGCGGAAGATTTTCGGCTCTTTCGGCATTCGGACTAACCGCTGCAGCGACAATGGGATTAGATCTAGAAAAACTTCTGCGGCCGGCTGTTGAAATGTCCGAAGCTTGTCAAGAGGCCGAACCTTTCGAAAATCCGGGAGCACTGCTTGGTTTGATCTTAGGAGTTTGTCACGAACACGGACGCGATAAACTCACTATTTTCACATCTCCTGGAATTTGCGATCTCGGTGCGTGGCTCGAACAACTTATCGCTGAATCGACAGGAAAAAAGGACATTGCGATCATACCGGTCGATCGCGAGCCCGTGCAGCCGATAGTAAGTTACGGCAACGACCGAATTTTTGTTCATCTGGTTCAAAACGGTAGCGACGAGGATGTTGAAGTTGTAAAACTTGCTCATTCCGGCCAGCCGTTCATTCACATCGAACTCGAAAACGCGTACGATCTCGGCCGCGAGTTTTTCCGTTGGGAATTCGCGACTGCCGTTGCCGGTTCGATAATGAAGATCAACCCGTTCAATCAACCTGACGTTGAATCCGCAAAGATCGAAGCACGAAAATTAACCGATCAATTTGAAGAAACCGGTTCGCTCAGCAAAGAAACGCCGTTCTTTGAAAACGATGACGTAAGTCTTTTCACCGGCTCGAAATATGCCAGCCAGCTTCTAGGAATGGTCGAGGAAGAGACGCTGACCGAACTTCTGTCAGCACATTTTTCTAACATCGAAGAAGGCGATTATTTTGCTCTGCTTGCGTATGTGGAGATGAACGACGAGAACGCCGAAAAACTGCAAAACATCCGTGAGTATGTTTTGAAATACCAGCTTTCAGCGACATGTTTGGGATTTGGCCCGAGGTTTTTACATTCAACCGGGCAGGCATATAAAGGCGGTCCAAACACGGGTGTTTTTCTGCAGATAACAGCGGATGACGAGACCGATCTTGATGTTCCGGAACATAAATACAGCTTTGGGGTTGTAAAAGCCGCACAGGCTCGCGGCGATTTTCAGGTGCTGATCGACCGCGACCGGCGAGCCTTGCATATTCACATCAAAGGCGGCGTTTCCGGCGGCTTGGATAATTTGATCAGCTCGCTTCCTTAACTAACGGCGCATCTGTCCTTCGGGCTCAGTCGTGAAGTTTATATCCGTCAGATCTTCCTCGACCGAACGCACGATACTCGCTGGCTCAAATGTGTATCGCGGATGAGCGACAGTAATTATATAAGAACGCCCGGCCTGCAAACCATCAATGAAATAATACCCAAAAGTTCCGGTGCGCGATGTTTTAATAATTCCATCGGCATCGATCGCACGAACGACCGCACCAGAAATTCCCGAACCATACGAATTCAATATCTGTCCGCTTATCGAAACGGGAGCAGCAGTTGGCGAGGTTGGTAAAATGCCGCTTGCGACAAGGGCGAAATCCGCGTCGATTACACTCGGCGTTTCGCTTCTGGCGTCTTCGTTAAGTTCCGAAGCGATCACCTCTATCGTCCAAATGCCCATGGCAGGTGTTAAAATAAACACATTCTCGACCGTATCGACAATATTCGCCGAACCGCCCGAAGCCGACCACATTCCGCCGCCGACGCCTAAACCGTTATTCCCCCAAAATACGTTTCCGTTAGGATCTGTTACCTTCAGCGACAGATCGTTAATTCGAGCCCGCGAAGCCGACGGGTTTCCCATCGGATCGGCATAGACCATCGTAACCTTCATTGGATCTGTGCTGCCCGCCGGAACATAAACTGTGTATGTTTTTGTCTGAAGATTAGTCAGAACATCTGTTTCGTTAATGATCTTCATCTTATTGCGAAGATCATAAAGATTTTTTAGATCCGGCCTGCCAAAGCCTTGTCTTACGCGGGTTGTATCAGTGCCAGCGATGTTCATATCCCATTGGCTCGCCGTGTTGATCATTATCGCCTTCGCAGTCGTCATATGCGGACGACTATTAAAAACTGATGTGCTGGTAGGATTTCCAAAAAGTCCGGCGTGCCACATTTGATAAAAAATGCCGAAATGTCCGGCTACTATCGGGGTCGCGGCGCTTGTGCCGCTAAATTGATAATACGCAGAATCGTTGCTGTTATTGGTCGTAAATACTGAATCGTAAAAATGAGCGAGTTCCGGCTTTATGCGACCGTCCGACGCCGGCCCGGTACTGCCGCCGCTGCCCCATCGGTCATCCGTAAAACTCGCCGTATTGTAATGACGAATTCCTCCGACCGAAACTATGTTCTTTGCCCAAGCCTGCGGACGTGAATCCTGATTTCCGGCGTTGCTTTGCGACTGCGTGATCAAAATGTCGTTAAGAAACAGAATGTCATCCATCTCGGCTGAGGTGGTAGTGTAAAAATACGTCCGGTTATTACCCCAGCTATTCGACTGATATACAGCATTCCAAGGAGACTGGTTCAGTTGAGCCGTGTGCGTGTAGCGATTCGAAAGAAAATCATAATCAGCAAAAATACCTTGTGCTTCCGGAAGCATTCCGCGTCCCAATGGATTTGCCGTTCCGCGTCCAAAGTTAATTCCGTATGTTGATGTTCCGTGATTCGACGATTCGTTCGTATTGCTGGAATTATGAATTAGTGGATGCAACCCTGATTGGAAATCACTATGAGATTGACGAAGTCCGCCGTCCATTACTTCAGCCCTTACGCCTTCGCCGCGAAAACCAAGCGTCGATTCGATAAAATTCGCACCGCCAACACTGCGGACGATGTCCATATCGTTCTCCGGCTTGCTCCAAAGATCGATAAACAAAATGTCGTTGCTTCGGGCGAGCGTTTGTAATTGCTCCGCGTCCAGGGTTGCTTCGATCCGATACCCTTCGGGAATTTTCGTATGCACTTTTCCACCGATCTGCTCTATCAGCGAAGCCGCACTGTCCTGCATTTCGCTGCCACGCTGCAGCATCATAATGTTGTAACGCACAGGCTTTGTCGAACCTCTAAGCAACCCGTCAAGCAGATCAGGATCGATCTTATATGCCGGTTCATAATTTCCGACCCAACGAACGAACGGCAGATTCTCGATTTTGGATTTCGTTTCGTTGTTCATCTGAACAATGTATGCGTATTCGGGAACGTACTTGAAAACCTTGCCGCCGAGCGATTCGATCGATCTTGTATATCCGTCGATCGCCTGTGTTTTGAATTGGACGATGTAAACACCATCACCGCCGGAATTATTGCCCGACAGACTTTCGGGAAGCAAAGGGGTCGACACGAGCGGATCAAAACGCGAATAACGAAGCATTATGTCGTATCTAGCCTGCGTCGGTTCGCTGACCGTTTTGCCGTCTAAGCTGACCGAATAAAAAGCCTGCCGCTTGCCGGTTGTGGAATCTTCGTTCCACGTTAAAACTGTCGAATTTGAATCGGGAACGCTGAAACGTTCTAGATCATTTACAGGCTGTTTTGTTTGTCGAATTACACCAAAACCATCGGCTTCGATCGAATATTCCGCGCCTGAACTGGTTACTTTCACGCCGGGCGAATCTCCGGCAGCAGCCGGCTTAAGTAAAAATATCGCTGCTAAAAGCAGGAGACCGAGGGCGAAAAACGGCAAAATTCTGCGAGTTAATTTATTATTCATTTTGTGAAACTTGACCAAAAGACCTGCACACTTCGGGTGAAAAACGTATGCTGTGAGAGGCTATTTACAAGTTTGCTTAGATTAACCCGAAACAAAGAGAAATTCAACTATTTCTGAAGAAGAGGTTTGAGTTTTTCGTAGATATTGTCGGTCATTATTTTCGTGCCCTCGGCGTTCGGATGAATGCCGTCAGCCTGATTTAACTTTTTATCTAAAGCAACCCCGGTCAGCATAAAAGGCAGGAAAGCTGTGTCGTATTCCTTAGAAAGTTCACCGAAAGTATTGATGAAATCGCGTTGATAGTCTAATCCGACCGAAGAGGGAGCGAGCATTCCGCAGATCAAAACCTTCATCTTTTTTGCTTTGGCCTTTTCGAGTATATTTCTCAGGTTTTGCTTCATTTTATCGACCGGCATTCCGCGGCAAAAGATCGTTGGCTCCGAGAGCAAGGATAAGCACCTTTGCGTTTTCTTGGTCCAAGACCCAATCGGCACGTTCGGCTCCGCCCAAACTTGTATCACCCGAAACACCGGCATTTATTACCTCGTAGTCGTATCCGTCGGCCTTCAATTTCTGCTGAAGCAAATAAGGATAAGATTCCTTTTCTGCAACTCCAAAACCGGCCGTCAAGCTGTCGCCGAATGCAATTATCTTCGGCTTATCGCCAACCGTTGTAGGCAAAATAAGCGGACGATTCGCATTCGCATTACGCGCAGTTTTTACAGGACCGCACGAAGCAGCAAAAATCGCTAAAATAATTATTCCAAATATAAAAAATCTGCGATCACGTATCTTCATTAAAAATAATTCCTACATCTTTGATGCAAATTAATTGAAACTTGTTCGCGAAATTTTCGCAAGGTATGATTGAGGAAGTCAATGAACTTGCTGCGCTCAAATTTATGATCCAATTAATCGATGTTTCAAAAACGGTCTCGTCCGGAACCGAAGACCTTAAAATTTTATCAGATGTTTCGGTAGATATTCCGAGCGGACAGTTTGTCGCTCTGACCGGTGCTTCGGGCAGCGGAAAATCGACGATGCTCGGGCTGATCGCGGGTTTGGATTATGTTAGCGACGGCAAGATACTGATCGACGGCGACGAGATCACATCGATGAGCGAAGATGCTCTTGCCGATATCCGAAGCGAAAAGATCGGTTTTGTTTTTCAATCTTTTCATCTTATCCCAAGCCTGACCGCGCTTGAGAACATAATGATTCCGATGGAAATACGCGGCCGCCGCGACGCAAAAGATCGCGGAAATCAGCTTCTCGAAGAAGTCGGCCTGACCAATCGCGGACATCACTATCCGGCAGAACTTTCCGGCGGCGAACAGCAGCGTATCGCCATAGCACGTGCCTTTGCCAACGAGCCAACGATACTTCTCGCCGATGAGCCGACCGGCAATCTTGATTCAAAGAACGGTCATCACATCCTTGATCTTATGACCGGCTTGCATGATAAGCATCGCGTCACACTCGTGCTCGTGACTCACGACGAATCGTTAGCAGAAACCGCCGAACGCCAGATCGTTCTCAGCGACGGCCGTATCCGATCCGACAGCTTTGCCCAATAAATAATGCGGTTCATTCTAAATCTAACAGTTCGGGAAATTCGTTCGTCTTGGCGGCGGCTTTTATTTTTCTTTTTGTGCATTGCACTCGGTGTTTGTTCGATCGTCGCTCTTCGTTCGCTTATACAAAACCTAATGCTCGCCGTCGGCAGCGATGCACGGGCTCTTTTAACCGCCGATATCGAACTCACATCAACGAGTCCGTTTTCGCCAAAAGAGATCGCAGCGATCGAAGCCGCAATTAATTCGTCAAATATTGTCGATGGCCGAAACGAAGTAATGACAAGTTCGGCGATGGCACAGCCGATCGACGCGGCCAACCCGAACACGAAACTTGTCGAGCTGAAAGGAATCGAACCGCCATTTCCGCTTGTCGGTGAATTTAAAATGGCGGACGGCAAGCCGTTCGATTTTGCTTTGTTGAAAACCAATGGAGCCGTCGTTGCTCAGATCCTGCTCGAAGAACTCGGCGTAAAGATCGGCGACAAAATACGCATCGGCGATAGCGAATTTACGATCACCGGAGCTTTTGACGAAGAACCCGGGGGAACCGGCGGCTTTCGCTTGGGTGCTAGAGTATTTGTAAGCAAAGATGCATTCGAAACCGCCGGGATAACAAAAAACGCGAGCCGCGTTCGCAGGCGGATTCTCTACAGAACTACCGGCGATCCAACTCCGCTTGTTGATTCGATCCGCGAAGCGGTGAAAGGCACGAACATAACCGTTCAATCGTATCGTGAAACTCAGGAACGAATGTCGCAGCAATTTGAGCGGACAGAAAATTATCTGGCTCTCACAGGTCTGCTTATTCTCGTACTTGGCGGAGTCGGTGTATGGAACGTTGCTCGAGCTTTCGTCGAGCAAAAGCGCTTGTCGGTCGCGATCTTAAAATGTCTCGGTGCAAGCGGAAATACGATCATCACAGTTTATATGCTGCAGATCCTGGCTCTCGGCTTGCTCGGAAGTATATTTGGCGTTGCTCTCGCGCAAGCCGCACTTTGGCTGGCGAAATATAATTTCGTCGATCTGCTTCCTTCGCGAATGACTTACTTGATCAGTTGGAACACCGCGTTGCAAGGAATTCTGCTTGGTGTAATTATATCTGCTATTTTTTCCGCACTGCCTCTCCTCGGCGTAAAAAACATCAAGCCCCGTCTTCTGCTCCACGATCAAAACAACACAAAAATGCGAAAGCTCGATCCGTTTCGTTTAGCGTTCGGTGCGGTCAGCATTGGTGCTCTTCTGGCATTGGCTGTGTGGCAAGCCGGTTCGTTCAATGTCGGAGCTTCTTTTCTGATCGGGCTTTCGTTGACAGCATTTGCACTTTATTTCTCTGCATTTGTGCTGACAAAGCTGCTTTCGCGGATACGTTCATTAGGTAATTTTTCGTTTCGGCAGGCGATCAATTCGCTGTATCGTCCGGGAAACCAGACTCGGATAATTCTGCTTGCTGTTGGACTCGGTGCGTTCGTTGTTCTGTCGGTTCAGGCATTGCAAAGCAATCTCGTCCGTGAATTCGATTTCTCGCGTAATGCAAAACTCCCGAGCCTCTTTTTTATCGATATACAAAAAAGTCAGCTTGCAGAACTAACGCAGCTTCTCGAAAGCCGAACCGGCGAAACGGCCGAACAAACTCCGACTGTTCGTGCCCGGATCGCTTTCATCAACGGCAAACCTATCGATTTTTCGGAAACAAAGATTCGCCGTGAACAAGGCGTAATCGGCCGCGAATTTGCCGTTACCTATCGGCCAAAAATGGACGAGAACGAATCGCTCACCGCCGGGGATTGGTGGACGACGACAAAGCCAGCCGACGTGCCGGAAGTTTCCGTCGAAGAAGACATGGCCAAACGATTGAACATTGGTTTAGGTGATTCGATAACGTTCGATATTTCCGGTCGAAACATTACGGCCCGCGTCGCGAACATTCGGAAGATCGACATTAGAAATACGCGGACCGCATTCGTTTTTGTATTTCGTCCCGGAGCTCTCGAACAAGCTCCGCAAAGCTACGCCGCAACGATCTTAAAAAAACTTGGCGCGACCGATCGGCAAAGACTTCAGCGTGAGGTCATTGAAAAATTCCCGAACGTGCAAATATTCGATGTCGCCGATATTGTCGAAACCGTTCAAAAACTTATAAATAATTTCGTGCTTGCGATCTCTTTTGTCGGCGGCTTTGTTATCTTGAGCGGGATCCTTATTTTGATCGGCTCGATCGCCTTAACCAAATCGCAAAGGATCTACGAGAACGCTGTTCTCAAAACCCTCGGAGCGAAACGCGGGATCTTGGCAACGATACTTGTAACAGAATATAGTTTGTTGGGTATTCTAGCGGGAATTATCGGATCGGCATTCGCGGTGCTGCTTAGTTATGCGATGTGCCGTTTTGTGCTTGATATTGACTGGCGTTTTGACTTGCAGTTATTTGCGATTGGAATTGTCGCGACGGCGGTTTTGGTAACGGCGGTCGGTGTTGGCGCAAGTTACGGCATTTTGTTTAGAAAGCCTTTATCGACTCTTCGCGGACAATAAACTAAAACCCCTGCGTCTTATGTGCCAGAGCGACACGCATACTGACTTGTCCGCAGAGCGTTTCCAGATATGCACCGAATCTGTGAAGTATCGGCACGAGATCTTTGCGGTCGCCCGTCTTGATGATCTCTTCGGCAAATCGTTCGAAGGTCTCTTGGTCTTTGTAAAAAAGCAACCCCATCGCACCGTTCAAAAATTGCGTTAATTTTATATTTAGCTCATCAGGCACCATTTTCGCCGGGTCTTGTTCCGCTTCTCTAACCGAATCTGCTATCTGTTGGAGTTCCGAATAAAGGCGTTCCGAATCGCTCTGCTTGGTTTTGAAACTCGGGAATATATCTTCGGCCTTAATTCCGGGCTCAACGGCCTGTGCGAATCCGGTCAATATCTGCTGAAAGCTATCGTTTAGCGAAGCGTACGCCGTTTCGACGCGTGCATATACCGAAGGCGATTGCCGGACATCGACGATGCCCGCGAGCTCTTGCGTGAATACCTTTTTTAATTCGATCGAAGCTGTATATGACGAAGCATCGAGCGTGCCGAACATTTCGGCATCTTCATTCGGATAACGCTGCAACCGGCTATTGATATACGCGACGATGTCCTGGATATCAAAATATACTTTTGCAAAGATCAACAATGCCTGTTTCAGAGGTTCGTCATTTCTAAGCATCGATCTGACCGTATGCAGCGAACGAAGAATGCTGCCGAAACGCAATGTGACGATCCGCAGATCCGTGTGGTCGGAAAATTCCAGCGAATTTTTATGGATCATGTCGAGGAGCGGCTGGGGCAAAAAGCTCTCACCATACGATTCGGCAAATCGCGTCAGAATATCCTTTGCTTTTTGTTTTCCAAGCTTGTCCGCAACGAGGCTTTTCCATGCGGCCCATTCCCCGTAAGATACAGAAGGTGCAGACTTAAATTTGCTGTCTATGACGATCAAGCTGCGGAGCATCAGCGAAAGATCCGATATATCGAAATCCTCGACCTCTCCGTCTTCCTGAATATATCGGGCGACAAGAAGTGAGAGTCGCGAACAATTCAGTAACGCCGAATGTGCCAGACGAAATTCGCGTGTAAAATCGCCGCCTTCGCCTTTTGGGTTTGTGTTGTCGCCAAAGATCCGGCCTTCGGCCTCAAAAAAACAATCGATCGAGGCCAGCCACAGACCAAGCTCGTACTTGGTTTCCAAATACCTTGACGATTGGCTGTTAATTGGCATCTCGGCCTGTTCCGCAGTTGCGGCCGCAGATCGCACTGGATTGTTTTCGATGACGGTTTCCAATATGGATTTCCTTAAGAGTTAAAATCGGATGTGTCGCTTTTTCGGCGGGCAATGCTTGTAAGAAAGCACTACTTAATTTATACATCAAATTGACCGAATTTTGCAATTAAAAAAAGCGAAGACTTTATTTTGCCGCAGTTACATTTACTGAGCTATGCTCATATTTTTAGAATCAAATGACAGACGCAAAACAAAATAAACCCGACAGGCTGGTCATCGCCACGCGAAACGCCGGAAAGCTTAAAGAGTTTCAAAAGCTTTTTGCCGGCCTTCCTTTGACCGTTGCAGGACTTGACGATTTTAATTTTTCCGGTGAGATCGAAGAAACCGGAATTTCGTTTCGCGAAAATGCCGATCTGAAGGCTTCGGGATATGCACTCGCAACAAGGAATTGGACGCTCGCCGATGATTCGGGTTTGGAAGTTTCCGCCCTCGACGGCCGGCCGGGGATCTTTTCCGCGAGATACGGCGGCGAACTTTCCACCGTAGAACGAAACAGTAGATTGCTCGCAGAACTCAATAAAATAGGTAGTTCTGATCGATCCGCGAGATTTGTTTGCGCAATTTCGATCTCTGATTCAACGGGAAATATCGTCACGAGAGCCGAAGGAATTTGCGATGGAAATATCGGCTTGGAATGCCGCGGAAACAACGGTTTTGGCTACGATCCGCTGTTCATTCCTGAAGGATTTGATCTAACTTTTGGCGAATTAAACGATGAGATCAAGCAGAAAGTCAGTCATCGGGCGAGATCTTTAGCAATAATTATTCCGTTTTTACGCGATTATACCGCAGGTTGACTTGACCGACGCTATTTTCGCTTGTAGAATTCGACACTTGTAATTAGCTCTTTTACAGACATAAAACGGGGCGTAGCACAGCCTGGTAGTGCGCTCGCTTTGGGAGCGAGAGGTCGCAAGTTCGAATCCTGCCGCCCCGACCAAACTTAGAAGCCGACAGGCAAACTTTATCTATGTCCCAAGACGAAATTGAAACTCGTCGGCATTAGATCGGATTGAACTATTCTTATTCACAATTAAATCGGAGGTTACTCAAATTATGGCTCGTATGACACAAACGGAGATCGTCAACCAACTGGCGGAAGAAACAGGAATGAAAAAAGCTGATGTTAAAGGATTCTTTGACACGGTTTCGGCACTTGCAGCAAAGGAAGTTAAGAAGAACGGTGAATTTACGCTTCCGGGATTCGGAAAGCTTGTAAAGGCTACCCGAAAGGCTCGCGAAGGCCGTAATCCTGCGACCGGCGCAACCATTCAGATCCCTGCCAAAACAACGGTCAAATTCCGTCTTGGTAAAGCGATGAAAGACGCTGTTGCTTAGGTCAATCGCTTATTCGGCACAATTTCGGCCTCCGCGACGCATGTCCGGTGGCCGAATTTCCTTTTTACCATAAAAAAGCAAAAAACTTAGTATTCTGCGAAAAAAAAGTCGTGACTTTAGATTAATTATTTGTTAACATTCAATTAAAGATTCGGGACGTTTGAAACAGTATGATCATTCAGCCGTAAATGTTGATGATCTTTTTATTAATATAGGAACGGACAAGTGTGAAGCGAAATTCTTCGTTGTTCGCGAACACACAGCAAAGTTTACGGATCTTTTTGGGTGTAAGCCTATTAATTGGGGTGAATAGAACCTAAATAAGGAGAATAATTGTGGCAGCAGCTAAACCTATGACACTGCAAGACAGGATTTTGCAGATCGATCACATACAAGCCCGTCGCTTTTCGAAATTGACCGGAGATTCGGTTGAGATCGCGACGGAAGGAATTATCCGGCATTTACGAGCTTGCGTTCGTATGGAAGTTAACCCGGACGCTTCGGCGGTTCGTGAGATCATCGATGACGCGATCAACGGAAGACGTGTTTTCGCGGAAACTTCCAACGATCTTTTAGCCGCGTAATTTCGGTTTTTTATAATTAGCAATACATAACGGGCCGCCCATTCATTTTCGGGCGGCCTATTTTTCTGCCTAATTTTACTGTTCGCCGCGAAGCCTCGCTTTATAGAGCGTGTAATTTCCGATAGTTTCGCGGTCATACAGTTCGTAAAACTGCTCGAGCCGGTCAAGGTCGATCGAGCTACCGTTCTCGATCACGACATACGAAATAAGCGGATCGGACGCCTTCGCTTTATCGAACGAACCAATGTATTTGCCATACGCGGCCACCTCTTCGGCGATCTCGGCTTTCGTGAGCGGAGTCGCCTCGGAGCTTAGACGGCTGCTGTGTCGTCCCCAGCCGAACAACGCGATCATAGTGACAAAATCGCGGCGGATCAAGTGTCCAAGACGATCCTCGTCAACACCGATATAGTACAAATACTGATAATATCTTTCCTTACTTTCCTGCCAGCTCAAACCGGCGAAAACATGTTGATGCCGCGACCACAGCACGTTCTGCGGTGCGACCGTCGGCAGATCGTCGGCTTCGATGCCGTCCAAAGCGAGAACCGTCATACGATGAGGATCGGGATACGCTTTGGCGAGTTCTTCGAGCCGTTTCGCGACCGGTAAAGATTCGTCGCGGGCAATGTTAGCCCCATCGAGTACGCGAACCGTATAATGGCATTCAACAAATCCCCAAACGATCGCCGCAAAAGCGATCATCGTGCATGCATATCGCGAAAACCTCCGTTCCGAACCGAGCCGCTCACGCCAAAATAAACCGACCGCAACGATAAGTGAAAGCATTGCCACATAATTGCCGATAAAGACTTGGTAATGGATCGGCTGCAGCGACATTCCGGTAATGACCTGCTGATTGAACAAAACGAACGGAACCAAAGCCAGCGTCAACGCAAATAAAACTGCTCTATCTTTCAGCGAAAAAATCTTAAATACAACAGCCGCTCCAATAAATATAACGACCGCCAAACTAATATATTCCGGAAAGCGAAAGAGGTCCGGCATATGTGTTTTGACTAGAAGCTGGACATTATCCATAGTCTCCGAGCGCCCGGAAAGCAGATAAACATAAGGCAAAAGTATTAAGCCGCATCCGACGCCGAAAAATACTAAACGTTTTACATCACGTTTCCAATAGATCGGCCTGAAAGCGACAGTTATCGCCGAGATCAGAACTAAAAATGCCGCCGCAGTCGTCCAAACGTAAAAATACGAAAAAACAATGTACGCAAAACAAGCTAAACCAACGCCGCCGTAAACGAGCTCACGCCGATCTTCACCGTCTTCCTTTAGCATCAAACGCACAAACCCGAGCATCGCAAAAAAAGCCGGAAAAGCCATCGCCGGAATATATCTGCGAAACCCTGGAAAATATGGATAAGAGAATCCGTCGAACAATATTTCGCTGATCGCACCTTCGCCTGCGGCCAATGTCCCAAAACAAAACACGGCGAGCGCTCCTGCCATCGCGAACCACGAATCGTCCGTTAGCCTTCCGATGAGCCAAAACACAGCGAAAGCCGCCGCAAAGCCCGCGAATGCACCCGCCAATGTCATTGCCCAAGGTGCTCCGATGTGCAAAAGCCTCGCCGGCAGAGCGATCGTGTATGGCGCGGCGAATTGTATCGAGAAAAGCGATTCGGGCTGAGGCGTTTCAGGAGATTGGTCGCGGCCTGTGTAAGGGTCGTTCTTTCGCGGACGGCCGTCGATGAGTGCACGAACATACGACGCATACGCCACTTCGTCGATGTCGTTGTATGCATAATGGCCGTTCCAATTTTCACCGCGCAGATAAACCATCTTCATCTGCGGATACAGACAAAAAACAGCGAGAAAAATACCCGCGATGACCCCAAATCTCCAGCGTAATTTCATAGCGAAAACAGAATCGACAGCTTAACATAACCGCCGCCGGCAATCGAGAACGCCTTTGCTGTATGCGATTTCGGCTTTTGCCGCGTAAAGCGGTCGTGGTAATCTTGGAAAACCTTATGGAGAATCCCAAAAATGACGAATAAAATTAGCTTTGTCTTTGTGATCATGCTGGCGTTTAGTTTTACGGCATTCGCACAGACCGAAGAAATGACTTCCGCGTCGCCTATTGAATTTCAGTCGGCGGCCTATCCGATGGTTGCGGTCGAATCGCATTTGAGCGGCAAGGTTGTTGTCGCGGCGAACGTCGATGAAAAAGGAAACGTAACATCCGCTGAAATATATAGCGGTCCCGGCGATGTTTGTCCGGGCATAACCAGAGTCGATGTCGTCGCTCTACGCGATTCCGCGAAGGACGCCGCAATGAGAACTAAATTCAAACCGGCAAAATTGAACGGAAAACCGGTAGCTTCGACCGTAATACTGAATTTTGAATTCACACCGCCACAGCGAAAATCGGAAGAAGATAGCACAGCCCCAGTTAGTGTTAAGGGATATAATGCCGTTGGCGGAAGCAGCGAAGGAGTTCTGAACCATAAAGCCTTATCAATTCCGGCTCCGACCTACCCAAGTGCCGCCAGGTCAATGAGAATCGGCGGACTGGTGAAAGTAGAGGTTTTGATCGACACCGACGGCTCGGTATTTACCTCACGCGCCGTTTCCGGTCATCCGCTCCTGACAAATGCGTCGCGAACTGCGGCTTGCAATGCGAAATTCAAGCCGACATTATTGGAAGGTAAACCGGTAAAGGTCGCGGGTTTTATTACCTATAATTTCAACCTTTAATTATGAATCTAAACGAACAGATAATCTCTGACATAACGGACGCGATGCGTGCGAAGGAATCCGATAAGCTATCGACCTTGCGTATGGTGAAGGCCAATTTGATGAACCGCAAGATCGAAAAAGGCTCTGACCTTACCGACGAGGAAGTGACGAAGGCTCTGCAAAGTCTCGTAAAACAGCGTCGTGATTCGATCGAACAATACGAAAAAGCCGGCCGAACGGAACTCGCCGCAAAAGAAGCCGCCGAAATATCGCATATCGAGAAATATTTGCCGCAATCCGCCTCAGACGAAGAAATTTCATTGGCGGTCGAAATAGCCGTCGCCGAATCCGGCGCATCTTCGATGAAAGATATGGGCAACGTTATGAAAGCCGCTCAGACAAAACTTTCCGGCAAAACAGTCGATGGCCGGAAATTAAGCGAAGTCGTAAAAGCGCGACTGCAATAAGAATTTGCTCCGCAAGGAAATTTGAAGATAGCCCAGCGATAATCGTTGGGCTATTGCTTATCCAAAAATGCTTCGTACCTTATCCGTACAGCGAATCGTCCTCGAAATTCGTGTCTTCGATCTCGGACAGTTTTTCGAATAGTTTTCGCTGTTCTTTTGAAAGTGATTTCGGCGTGATCAGAGTTACGGCGACGAAAAGATCGCCTTTGCCGCGTCCGCCGAGAACCGGCATTCCCTGCGATCGTATGCGAAAAACCGTTCCGGTTTGCGTTCCCGGCGGGAATTTTCAGTTCTTCTTCGCCTGTCAAGCGTCGGAACTTTTATTCTGACCGCCAAGAGCCGCCGGCGCGAACGTTACCGGCACGGACGAATAAAGATTCGCACCTTGGCGTTCAAATATTTCGTGTTCTTTTACATGAATGACAACAAAAAGATCGCCCGATGGTCCGCCGCCGGGACCGGCTTCGCCTTCACCGGTTACGCGAAGCCTTGAACCAGTTTCGACGCCGGCCGGAATTTTTATTTCGATCTTCTTTTCTTTCTCGATGCGGCCTTCGCCGCGACACTTTTTACACGGGTCTTTGATTATCTGGCCTCGTCCGCCGCATTTCGGGCAAGTTCGCATAACGCTGAAAAAACCCTGCTGATAACGCGTTTGTCCGCTGCCTTGGCAACCAGTGCAGGCGATAGGCGAACTTCCCTTTTCAGCGCCTTTGCCTTCGCATTCGGCACATTTCTCAAGGCGTGGAATTTCGATCGTTTCCTCTTTTCCTGCCGCGGCTTCTTCGAGCGAAATCTCGATGTCGTAACGAAGATCCGAACCTCGCTGAACCGTCGAACGGGTCCGTCCGCCGCGAACCGAACATATCGCCGAACCCGAACATATCGAAAATGTCTTCCATGTTCGTAAATCCCGGATCAAAGCCTGAAGCCGCATTTGCCGAATGGCCGAAGCGATCGTAAGAAGCTCGTTTTTGTGCATCTGAAAGCACAGAATACGCCTCAGCGCATTCCTTAAACTTTTCTTCGGCAGCCGCATCGCCCGGATTTTTGTCCGGATGATACTGAACGCTAATTTCCTATATGCGGCCTTGATCTCGCCGTCGCTCGCCGTCCGCGAAACAGCCAAAATCTCGTAATAATCTCTTTTGCTCATAACTTAATCACAAGAGCGCCAGCTCAAAGGTTTGAACTGACGCTCTTTATATTGTCCGAAATTATCCGGATTTTCTCAAGTTCGGCCGATCTATGCGATCGCCAGCATCGAAGCCGTTATGCGGTTGGCCGTTTCTTCGACCGAACCCATTAGCCTTTCGATCTCCGAAATGTCTTGTGTAACCATCGCGGCTTCGGCATCATTCAGAGCTCCGTTGATCTCCTGTTGCTCTTCGAGCGGGAATGAACGTCCAAATTCCGCCATCGTTTTGCGGGCATTTTTAATAAGAGAATCAAGCTTGTTTTGCTGCATGATCAATTCTTTTGTTCCCTTGTCGCGTTCTATAGAAGTTTCCGCTTCCATGATCAAACGATCGATCTCGTTCGGAGCAAGTCCTGACGAAGGCGTGATCTGCATTGCCTGTTCCAGGCCTGTCATCTTGTCCTTCGCTGAAACATTCACGATGCCATTTGCATCGATTTCGAACGTTACATCGACCTGCGGAACGCCGCGCGGTGCCGGCGGAATACCGACGAGTTCAAATTTTGCCAAGCTTCTATTGGCACTTGCGATCTCGCGTTCGCCCTGCAAAATATGGATTTCAACCGATTGCTGATTATCGACAACGGTTGTAAATGTCATCGAGCTTGACAGCGGAATCGTCGAGTTTCGTTCGATAAGTTTTACGAACAAACCGCCGCGTGTTTCCAAACCGAGGCTAAGTGGAAGAACGTCAACCAGAACAATGTCTTTGACATCACCCGTCAAAACGCCGCCTTGGATCGCCGCACCCATCGAAACAACTTCATCAGGATTGATCTCAGATGAAGGTGCCTTGCCGAAAATATCTTCGACCGTTCGTGTGATGATCGGTGAACGTGTCTGTCCGCCAACTAAGATAACTTTATCGATATCTTCCGGTTTCAGTTTTGCATCCCAAAGAGCCTTCTGACACGGTTCGACCGATGATTCGACCAGATCCTGAACCAATTCTTCAAATTTCGCACGCGTAAGAACGGTGTTGATATGCTTTGGTCCGGTTTCATCCGCCGCGATGAACGGCAAACTTATGTTAGTTTCCATTACACTGGAAAGTTCGCATTTCGCACGCTCGGCTGATTCTTTCAAACGCTGAAGTGCGAGTCGGTCTCCCGTAAGATCGACCTTTGTCGTTTCCTTGAAATCGGCAACGAGCCAATCGATGATCCGTTGGTCAAAATCCTCACCGCCGAGAAATGTGTTTCCCGAAGTCGATAAAACTTCAAAAACACCGTCGTTGATCTCAAGTATCGAAATGTCGAATGTTCCGCCGCCGAGATCGTAAACAACGACCTTTTCATTTTTGTTTTTGCCGAAACCGTATGCGAGCGCAGCGGCCGTCGGCTCGTTAATAATTCGTTCGACCTCGAGTCCGGCGATCTTTCCGGCATCGCGTGTCGCCTGTCGCTGCGTATCGTCAAAATATGCCGGAACCGTGATGATCGCTTCGGTAATCTTTTCGCCCAAAAATTCTTCGGCAGCGAGTTTTAAACGCTGCAGCACGATCGCCGAAATTTCCGGCGGACTGTAAACACGGTCCAGAACCTTAATATGAGCATCGCCATTCGGAGCTTCGACTATTTCAAAAGGCACGGTTTCACGCATTTTCTCCACTTCGGGCGAATCATATTTCCGGCCGATCAGGCGCTTTACTGCATGTAGCGTATTGGTCGGATTTGTCATGGCCTGGCGTTTGGCGATCTGCCCGACGAGCCGCTCGTCTTTATCCGTAAAACCGACAACCGAAGGCGTCGTTCGTCCGCCTTCTTTATTCGATATGATCTGCACCGCACCATTTTCCAACACGGAAACACAACAGTTCGTTGTGCCCAAATCTATTCCAATAACTTTACTCATAAGTTTGTCCTTAATGTTTATCTAAAATAGGTCGAACTCACCGTTCGCCATTACCACTTGTCTCTTCACCAAATCGTTCGATCTCATAACCGGATGAAATTTCAAATTCAAATTCATCCAACTGGATCGGATCCGGTTCTTCTGTTTCGAGGATCTCCAAACTTTCAACCGGAGGCTCTAAAACGTTTTCTGTGAGAGAAATTTCGGTTTTGGCTTCTGTTATTTCGAAGCTTTCGGCTGGCGCATCCAAGATATTTTCAGCCTGCTGGGTATTTTCGGGCATCGCTTGCTTTCCAGCCGTTCCGCCGGATTTTGCGACTTTTACCATCGAATGCCGTATCACTTTTTCACCAACTTTATATCCGCGAAGCAATTCTTCTGTTATGGTGTGCGGCGGAAGATCGGAATTTTCATCGATGGCAACGGCCTCATGAAGATGCGGATCGAAAATTTGTCCCACGGTCGATATGGCTTCGATGCCCATACCTGAGAAAACTTCCGTGATCTGCTGGTTAACCATTACGATGCCGTCAAAGAAAGGCTGAACTTCAGTCCGGCTTTCGAGATGCGAGCTTTCAGCAAAATCCAACGCTCGATTCAAATTATCAAGCACCGGCAACATTTGTGTTGCAAGATTGCAGATCTGCTTTGCAAAGGTTTCTATGCGTTCACGCTCCATTCGTTTTCGAAAAGCCTCAAAATCTTTAATACGCCGCTGCGAATCTTCAAGCAGCTCATGGCGGTCCGCTTCCATCGATCGGATCTTTTTGTTCAGATCATCGATCTCAGTATCGGAAACGGAGTTATTGAATTTGTCGATCTCCGTTGTGTTTTCTTTTTTCGCGACGGGTTTAATGGCGGGTTTTGCTGGCGTCGGAGGTTCAACGGTTGGGAAAAGCGGCTCGAGCACCAATGATGATTCGTCCTCGTCCTCGAGTTCGACCACAAAATCTGAACTGATGTGCAGGTCCTTTTCCTTTTCTTCGAGTTGGCGAATAAAATCGTCCACCGACACCGGATCATCGATATCGGAGCCGCGCAAAAGCTCGTCCTGGTTTTCTGAATTATTTATTGGATCCATTGGGAATCGCCGAACCGGCGCGATATGGTGTAATTTCTAATTTTTGGAAATGTCTCTCATCATCACTTTTTCAAGCATATGAGCGACGTAGGAAACGATCGATATATTTCTTGCGTATTCGATCCTTGTCGGGCCGAGAACGCTCAAAGTGCCGATCGCTGAACTGCCCCCGATTCGGTATGGAGCCGAGATCAATGTGCAGTTTTGCAACGAAGGAGTGCGGTTTTCCGAGCCGATTATGACCTGAACTTCGCCATTCGGCGACCTGTCATAGTCAACACATTCATTCAGGACTTGGATAAGGCGGGATTTTTCGCCGATCGTCGTCAATAGCTGTCGGAGCCTTTCCAGATCCGCAAAATCGCTATTTTTCAGAATATTTGATGTGCCATCGACAAAGATCTCGCTTAAACTGTCCTCTTCGTCCTCGATACTCTGCGAACAAAGAATAACGGCCGTTTGCAGCAATTTATCGAACAGCGTTTTTTCATCGTGCATTAGCTCAATGATCTCCGCTCTGATCGCGGATAACGTTTTACCGACAAATTCTTTATTCAAATAATTTGCGGTCCGTTCGAGTTCTTCCTTTGTTAGGCCTATGTTCAATCTGATTATCTTGTTGTGAACGATATTCGGTGCCGAAACGAGCACAACCAAGATACGATCGTCCGAAAGCCCAAGGAATTCGATATGCTGCAGGCGGTCGCCGGCCAAACCGGGCGAAACCACAATGCCTACATTATTTGAAAGAGCAGACAGAAGCTTTGATGTGCGTTCCATTAATCTATCCGGAACCTCAGTTTTATCTAATTCCGAAAGTCCGAATTCTTCGCTAATAATGCGAATATCTTCGTCCGAAATACTGAGCACTCCTAATAGATTGTCAACATAAAATCTAAGCCCTGCGTCGGTTGGAACACGCCCTGCGGAAGTATGCGGCTGCTCCACGTAACCGTATTCCTCGAGGTCGCCCATTACACCGCGAATTGTCGCTGAACTCAAACCTGAGACATTGGCAAATTTTTCCGCAATGGTCTTGGAACCGACAGGATCGCCTGTGACGAAATGTTCGTTTATTATTGCTGAGAGAACGATCTGTCCGCGAGCGTCGGGAAACTTTGCGGTTTTCTCGACTTTTGAGTTTGGATCTCGAACAGTCATTTTTTCAAGGCGAGTTTGCAGCTTACCGGCGTCTGCCGATGTGCTACCCTTTTATTTGATAACATTTTAGAAAGACTCATGTCAACAAATTTTCGTTAAACCGTGACCAACGACTCCGACAATTTAGAGATCACTGACATCGCTGGCTTTTATAAGGAAGCTTTTCGCACGATCGGCCCGAAGATCAAAGTTCCGCCGATCAATGTCGAATTTTATCCGTATATCGGCATAAATCATACTATCCGCATACGCGGCGGCGAAGCATTTATCCGAATAGCAGAGATCTGCCGCGATATGCCGGCCGATGCTCATAAGGATCTGGCGAATATTCTGATCTCGAAACTTTTACGCAAACGCAACCGAAAGTTAGAGAGTGATGCTTATCAAAATTACATTCAAACTGCGGAGATCCGAAAGCGTGCTATCGATATCAAGCGAAAACGCGGCCGAAAGATCGTAACAGGTTCAACCGGACAGATTTACGACCTAGAAGAAATCTTCGACGACCTGAACGTAAAATTTTTCACGCCGCTTTTGCCGAAACCTGTCATGACCTGGTCGACGCGAAAAACGTATCGCATTCTCGGTCATCACGATTCTACTCACGATACGATCGTCATCAGCCGTTCACTCGACGAAAGCGATGTACCGCGGTATGTCGTCGAATACGTTATGTTTCACGAAATGCTCCACATCGCTCATCCAACTGTTCACCACAACGGCAGACGTTATAATCACACACCGGCGTTTCGAAAGGACGAGCAAAAATTTCCGCAGTTCGATCTGGCGGAGAAATGGATCGCGCGAAATGTCCGAAAAATGAAAAAGAATGCGAGAAAACGCTAATTTTCTTATTAAGAACTTTCTTTGCCGAATTGCTCAATAATAGTTCCGATCAAGCCAAAATCGGAGAGCGTAACGCGGTTCATTCCATTGGCATCAAAAGAAGTGGTCGTGACAGATCGTTGGATCAGTGGCTTTCCGTCTTCTTTTCTGCCGCCCAGAACTTCGATCAGTTTAGCGTCAGGATCGGTCCCGTTCGCGAAAGTAATCGCTGAGCCTTTCTGCGAATCAGAGATACCGAAACCCGGCAGTTTGGTTAGATTCTCGCCATTTTGTTTCACCGCCAAACATTTCAAAACGCCGTCTGCATCGCCAACGATCACAATATTTCCGACAAATGCTGCAGCAAATTCTCCGTCGTTCGATCGCCAGATCTCTGCGTCGCCTCGCTTTTCCGGCTATCTTTGAAAATGAGTATCTCTTTCGCAATCGAAGCTTTTACTTCGTCAATATTTTTTACTTCGGCGATAGCAACGGCGTTCTCATTTTCGGCGTCAAGTTTTACCGTCATTACTCTTCCGCCAACAAAGTCTAGAAATTTTTGCGGATCATCGATCGCATAAGACTCGAAAAGCGAATTTGAAAAAACAGAGATCAAATTTCCACTGACAGCATCCGTCCGAGAACGGATGATCTCGAGCGTGTTTTGCCACGCAAGTTTAGGGTCAGAAAGATCATATCGCGTCGCCGACGCCGCATTTATCGGCACGAATTCGGCGAGATTATCAGTCGCGGCATTGCTTACCGATAGAGATTCATTTACAGATCTCGCCACCTCCGGATTTAGTTTAACAGTGTATTTGTCCTCGATTCCTTGATCGGTTTTCCTCGCCGTCCAGCTCAATTCGTTGACCGAATTCCGCAAGACCTCGGGCAACACTCTGGCGATAAAGCTTTTGATATCAGCATCTTCGCCGGCTTTGATCGCAAGCGAAATGCCGACGATATTCGCAAGCTGAGCCATCCCGTCCTGCGAAACAAAACCGAACGCAAGTCGGTCGGAACCTATCAACTTATCGCTCGCAGCGATAGATTCGGCTTCGCCCCGTTTCACCGCTTGGCATTTTTCGATCGCGGTAACATCGTTCCCAAAATAAATGACGCTTCCCTGCACCAGTGCGTAAGCCTTTCGTCCGTCCTTAGCTGTCCAAGTATAAAATTTTCCGCCGTATTTACCGGCCGTTATCAGCTCGACTTCGCCGCCATAAGCATCGTTGATAAACTCACCGAGTTTGTTTTCGGCAAAGCTGTTCGCCTGAAAATTCCATGCGTTAGTTTCTGCGACGGCGACAAACCGCGGCTGAAAATTCAGCACCGAACCTTCGCCGTCGGCCGGACTTTCTTTGGTTTCAAAACCCGTGACCGCGACCGAAAGCTTCATTCCGCTCAACGGCGAAACATTCGGTATCGCCGCGGCAGCAGATCGAAATTTTTCGTTCTCGGTAATTGCCGAAATGGCTTTGCCGAGATCTTCGGTTTCCAGATAAATAAGAGCGTCCGCCGGTATTACGCTTCGCGGATCTATAGCCGGTTCCGAACAAGACAGGGCGAAAAAGCACACTACCGCTAAAAGAAAAATCAAACCAACAGTGATGGACGCCTTATTCATGTTAAAATCCGAAACTATATGGACAAAATATTTGCTGACGACATTTTACAAGGTAAGGTCGCTTTTGTAACGGGCGGCGGAACAGGCATCACCGGCGGAATCGCCAGAGCGTTTGCCAAACACGGTGCCAGCGTCGCTATAACTAGCCGAAAGATAGAGAATCTGACTCCTCAAAAACAATTTATCGAAGAGAACGGCGGCAAATGTTTTGCGGTTGCGGCTGATGTTCGCGATTACGAAGCGGTCGAAAACGCTCTGGCACGAACCGTCGAACATTTTGGCAAGATCGACATTGTTATAAACGGTGCAGCGGGAAATTTTCTCGCCGCCGCCGATCAACTTTCGGCAAATGGTTTCGGCACGGTCGTCGATATCGACACAAAAGGCACATTCAATGTTTGCCGTGCTGCTTTTGAGGAATTAAAACGCTCAAAGGGCCAGATACTGAATATTTCCGCTACTTTACATTACCTTGCGACGCCGATGCAGATACATGTTTCCGCCGCAAAAGCCGGAGTCGATGCGATAACGCGAAATCTTTCTGCCGAATGGGGACGACACGGCATCCGTGTAAACGGTATCGCTCCGGGCCCCATCGAAGATACCGAAGGAATGAAACGTCTTTTGCCGGATGAACTTAAAGCAAAGATCACAAAGAAAATTCCGCTCGGACGCTTCGGCCGCATCGCAGACATAGAAAATGCCGCGCTATTCTTAACCTCAGACGCGGCAAGTTATATTAACGGCGTGACGCTCGTCGTTGACGGCGGGCAATGGCTGTTGGGAACGAGCCTCGCTTAAATAAGGCATATTACTTAGGTTTCTCGATCAATAATCTATCGCTTCCTCGGCGTTTTCCGGGTTTTTCTTCTTTTCGTCATAGATCGCGCGAAGCACGAGCATTTTGGCTAAAACTCTGGCTTCCGGCCGTTCGAAACGATCCGTAGTTTGAGCAAGACGTTTGAAATCAGCCTTTGCGAGAGATTTGACCGGTCCCGCTCCCATGCCAAGTCCGCCGGTCAACCCGCGAACCATCGTACCGCCAAAGCTTCCGATCTGAACTTCGCCGTCATTGAATATCTCTTCGTTCACATCAACGAATTCGCCGATCTTCACCGCGGCTCCGAGCAGATCATTGGCACGATAGACAAGATTATCTAATATCCCGAAAGCCTTCTCCGGATTCGATTCAGCATAACCGCTCACCAACATCCAGGAATAAAGAAAATCTTTAGCATTTTTCGGCTGCGGATTTACCAAACCTTCTGCATCGCGCATTATCTGATCGGCAAGTTGTTGATCGCCCAGTTTCGCGACCTGTGCCGCAAGCATACTAAGACCAATGATCTTCTTATCCCGGCCTTTCGTTTCAGCGAGAATGCGTCGGCCATTTGCAATTATCTTATTGCGTTCCTCGACTGGAAGCTCCTTGTTCTGAAGCTTCATCATATCCTTCATCGCCTTTGTTTCTTCGCTCTCTTCGGCAACTGTGTCTACCTCGCCGCTATCTGAGCCAATGCCTGCAGCAACCGTGCTTCCTGTTCCATTCGTAACCCCAGGACCGGAAGTATAATTACCGTTGCCGCGAACGGTGTAAATTTTCTTTGTTTTCGCTTCTCCCCCAGATGGATATTTTGCCCGTATCTGAACCGAACGCGAAGGCAAATATTCTTCTATCGCATCAGCAACATTGTTGGCCGTCATATCATCAACGTTGTCGCCATCCAATACTTTCTTTGCCAAAAGATCGGCAATATCCCGCATTTCATTTTTTGTATAAACAGGGCGCTTATTATTATTTTTCGAAGCTTCCAAAGTTTCGCTGCCAAATGCGAGAAGTCCGGTCAGTACGTAAGTTTCAGGTTGCTTATCCTTGATCACACTCAAGATCGCCGAACCGAAATCGACACCTTTGTCGGCGTCTTTTGCATAGATCTTTCTCAGGATGTCCAGATGCGAATAATTGATGCCGTCTTTTAACGACCTTTTGGCGATCTCCGCTGCTTTCTTCACATCCGACGCGGCCAGCGTCGCGAGAAGCCTGCTTTCGAAATATGTATCCTGTTGTGCGGCAGTTTCTTTCAGAGTGGGATTTGTGATCACATTCCGGCTGTCGTAGAAAAAGCTGAAGGCCAGATCCGGATCAAGTTCGACAATGCTTGCTGTTATCTGTTGGCGAACGCCCATTGCGGTGCTGAATTTTCGGGTCAATCGCGATCTATCGGTCGGATCGGAGAAAAGTCCAAAAGACGTCTGCTCGTCTCCGGTTCCGAGAGTCATCATCTGCTGATCGATCTGCCGGATTATATCGATAAGCTCGCCGGCCGAATTCGCGAATATAGATCGAGCCTGTTTTTCATCTTCGTCCCACATCAACGACGCTATTTCGGCAGAAAAAGATATCCTGTTCTCACGCGTGCGAAGATTTTGTATATTCGAAAGCGCATCTTTCAAGAAAGCAGTGCGGTCGCTGCGAAACTGCTCCGCCGCTTTTTCTTCTTCGGCTTTTTGATCAGAAGTTTTGTTTATTTCGGTCGCATTCTGGGCTGAAACAGCTATAGCTGTAAACAATAAAATGGCAATAATAAGTGATCTGGGAAACATATTTTTTATTTGGCCTCCGGATATGGATGTGACAATCATAGAGAAGTAATTGAAAATAGTAAATAAGTTTTTAACAAACATATGCTGCTGATAATCGACAACTACGATTCGTTCACATATAACCTCGTGCAATATATCGGCGAGCTGGGTGCCGAAATGAGGATCGTCCGCAATGACGAGGTTGATTGCGATGAGATCGAAAATAAGATCAAGCCGTCGCGGATAATGATCTCGCCCGGCCCCGGAACACCTGACGATGCCGGAATTTCCCTCGAAACGATAAAGAGATTTTCAAATACGATGCCGATACTCGGCGTTTGCTTGGGGCATCAGGCGATCGGTCAATTTTTCGGCGGCAAAGTTATCCGAGCACCGGCGCCGATCCACGGGAAACCGACTGTTGTTCAGCATGACGGCAAAACCATTTTTCAAGACATTCCAAATGAATTCGCCGCCGGACGATATCATTCGCTGGTCGTCGAACGCGATTCACTGCCCGATTGCCTCGAGATCTCGGCCGAATCGCCCGACGGTTTGATCATGGCTTTACGGCATAAAACACTACCCATCGAAGGCGTTCAGTTTCATCCCGAATCCATTCTGACCGAACACGGCAAACTACTGCTTAAAAATTTCTTAAGCCTATGAGCTTCCGACCCATTTTATCAACGGCAGGAAAGCTTTACGGCTTCGCCGCAAACATCCGCAACGCTCTTTACGAACGCCGTATTTTCCGTTCCACGGATCTCGGCTGCCGAACGATCAGCATAGGCAATATAACCGCCGGCGGAACCGGCAAAACGCCGCTCGTCTCCTACGTCGCTGAACTTTTGACGAAAAACGGTGAAAGAATTTGCATACTTACGCGCGGTTACGGCCGGGAGAATTCGGGCGATCGCGTTGTGGTTTCAGACGGTAAAGATGTTTTAGTCGATGCAAAACGCGGCGGCGATGAACCGGTCGAGCTTGCGAATAAACTGCTAGGAAAAGCCATTATAATCGCGGATGCCGACCGTGTTTCAGCGGCGGCTTGGACACGCGAACATTTTGAAATTACGACGTTTATTCTAGATGACGGATTTCAGCACAGACGTGTCAAACGGGATCTCGATATTGTTTTGATAGACGCAACGAACCCATTCGGCGGCGGAATGATTCCAGCCGGAACATTGCGGGAACCGATCGCGAATCTTGGGCGCGCCGATGCTGTGATAGTTACGCGTGCCGATCTTGTCGAATCGACGAAGGACATTATTTCAAAAATCCGATCGATAAACCCTGATACTCAGATATTTACCGCAAAAAATTCAATAGTGAAAATAAGAGAGCTGGTAAGCGGTGATAGCTTTCAAAAGATTCCCGAAACGTCATTCGCTTTCTGCGGACTCGGAAACCCGGATAATTTTTTTGAACTCCTTAAGCAAAACGGCTGTGAGCCGCTCGGCAAACGGTCATTTCGCGATCACCATTTTTACACGCAAAAGGATATGATCGAACTCACAGCAGAAGCAAGAAAGCTCGGTGCAAAATGTCTCGTGACTACGGCGAAGGACGCCGTAAAACTTTCAACCCTAACGCCGTTCGAACTGCCTGTTTATGTTATTGAGATCGAACCGGTCATCGTTCCGACAGAAGAATTTCGCTCACTGATCGCCGGCACTCTCTAATTCGTTTGGCAAAACGCTCTCGGCCGGAATTATCGGTCCGGCCTGCTCCTCTGCCAATCCGGATAGTATTCCGCTTGCTCCATAATGTTCCAAAATATGTTTGTATATTACCGTGACCAAAGCAACGACCGGAATCGCCAAAAAATACGCCGGGAATTCCAGCGATCTGCTCGCCCGCCAAAACGGTGACGATTATTAACAGCGGATGCAGATGTATTCCCCCGCGGATAATTCGCGGATAAGTAACATAATCGTGAGTAAGGCGAAGCACGAATAAAAATATTGCAGTGTATATCGCAAGTCCGGGATGTTCGCCGAATGCCACCGATGCTATTGCGATAAGTCCGATCGCTATGGGCCCCAACAGCGGGACAAATTCGAAAAGCCCGGCGAGTATCCCGAGCAGGAATGCATATTTCAGCCCGATAATATAAAAGCCGATCGTACAGACAGTACCGATTATGAAAGCCGATATAAGCATCGCCCTCGTATAAGCAGCCAGCGTTACATTGACATCAACAAGAACAGCATTCGCACGGTCGCGCCACCTTCCTGGCGGAAATACTCTTAGAAATGACAGTCGAAATGCGTTGATATCTTTTAGAAAAAAGAAAGCGAGCACCGGCACGACGATCAACCACGGTAAGTTGGAGGCGAAATTGATGACAAAATTTCCAAATGCTGCAGTCACATTTTTACCAAGCTCAGTAGCACTTTGGGTGATCTGAGCTTGCAGTTCATCCGGGATCTTTAATCGCTGAAAACGCCGGTTGAGTTCGTTCGCCTGACGCTGTATCGAATTCGCATAGTTCGGAAAATTGTCGCCGAATTCTTTTCCTTGTTCAACAACGATCGGTGCTATATAGGCGATACCAACGCCCAAGACCGTGAAAACTATTGCATAAGAGATCAGGATCGCCAACGATCGCGGCATAAAACGATCGAGCTTTGCATTCTTGAAAGGCCGTCGGATCATCTTTACAAGCGGATCTATCAAATACGCCAAGAATACCGACAAAGCCAACAGAACAAGCAAAAACGAAAGTGAGACGAAAATGCCGACGATCGCCGCAGCAACGATCAAGATCGCCAACGTGATCAGAACGACCCGAACTATGCCCGTCACAGAAAATGATGCCGGATGCAGAACGACCTTCATCGCTTCGCCTTCCGGGCCGGCGATCTCTTTGCTGCTTTTCGGCTCGTTGTTTTCCATTTCTTTGAGGAACTATTTGCTATTCGCCGCTGAGTTCGTATTTTTCGGCAACTCGCTTTCAGGTTTCGAATAATCTTCGAACGCAAATCTTTCTTTCAGATCTTTCATCGAATCCGGTTCAACACGAAAATTTGAACCGAGTATGATCCATTTCCCTTCGTCGCCAAGCCGTCGCCGATTTATTTCCGGCGGCGTGCGGTCTGCCACGAACCGTTTGTCTTCGGTATCAAAAACTCCGCCGTCTTTTCGCCGGAAAACGTATATGAAATTAAAATCGGCGTCACGCATTGCCTGCAAGTCGCTATCGAACGACGAAAGTTTTGGCCGCGACTTGAGCTGTTCATTGAATTTGTTGCTTTCCGCCTCCGATTCGCGCGATGAATTTATTATCCGTTGATTCGGGCCGCATGCAGACGTTATCAAAAACACCGCCGTTACAATAAGCAATTTTAGACGCATTCGATCATTGCTCCTCGTCATTGTCATTTACGCTGTTTGCCGCGTCGTTCGCTTCTTCGGCATCAAGCTGTTGGGTTTCTTCCGGAGTAGCCGGTGCATCGGCTGAATTAGTAAGATCTTCCGATTGGCCTTTTACCTCACGGATCTTTAAGATACGAGCTTCATCGTCCTCATAAACCGTTTCCGCCCAACCGCTCTTCAAAAGATCTGCCGTCATATCCAGATTCTCTTTCGCATCTGCAAAAACAAACCTTGCGCCGAATTTCTCGCGTATCTTCGGCCCGGCATCTTCTTCTTTGCCACTTGTTATCGATTGCAAGAGCTTAAATAGTTCCGGGTTTTCCGAATACAAATAGTTTGGATCGAGTCCGTAAACGTATCTGTTTTGGGTATTGTAAAAGAACAATTTAGGGAAATCGTCCCAATTGCAATTAAATATCATCTCGCCCGGCGGAATATTTGAATTCCCATTTTCGTCCTTTCCGGTCGCCCATTGCATCGCACGCTCGTATCTATCGTTTGCTTCATTCGTTTTGATCGTCTTTATCCAGACCACCGTATTCAATGCCGAATCTCTGCAAACCGGCTAGGTTTATCAAAAAAGTTATGATCAGGACAATACCCAATGAAAAGACAAGTCCAAGTTTAATGTTATCCCAAAGTGCCTGCTTTTCGGTCTTTTTCGGAGCATCCAAATATGGTTCGATATCTCTACGAAAATCCTCCGGTAGTTCAGCGTGTTGACTGGACATAAAAGCGTTCCAGCTAAACGCTGCAAAAAGAACGGCGAACGGCGGAAAATATTCCGCGAAACGTTTTGAACGGAATTGAGCCGCAAGCAAGATAGTTGCAAAGACCAAAAAGAACGTCGCTTTTTCCGGCAACTTTTTGCCTCGCGGCATAAACAGAATATAACCGATCAGCATCGCAGCCATCGCGACCGGTAGATTGGTCAAAAGCTCCATTCCTGTGAACGGGTACCATTCGCCGCCGACAGCGACCGCGAAATCCGCGCCAACCTTAAATTTTGTAATAAAATGCTCGTAAAACAGATACAAGTTATTAGGAAAATATGGGTTTATTAGATTTCCGAGGATCATTCCCGTCGTTGCGTACACGAGCGGCTGCCATTCGAATTTACGCTCGTTCCAAGCTATGACACCGACCCAGATCAGCGACGCCATCCAAAGCAGCGGGAACAAACTATAGGTCCAAACGAACGCGAACATAAGCGGCAAAAGCCATATATATTTTCGTTGAAAAAGTAGATGAATTCCGACGACGGTAATGATGATCGTCAGCGGCGGAGCCTTTGCCATGTTCATTCTGTAAAAGAACATATTCGAACACGTCAAAATTCCGGCCAACCATATCAGCGGATAGCCGACCTTGTATCGGTGCAGGATCCAGTAAACCGAAAATATGGCCAGCGTCGAAAAAACGACAGCCGAAACTTTCGCCGCCATGACCGGTTTCAAAAACCATAAGAACGGTATCTGGAGCAGATGAAAAAGAAAATGATGGTCGTTGTAATCCTGCGGATTCAGAACGGTAAGCGGCAGCCATTCAAAAGTCGGCAGCCAATGCCCGCTCGAAAAACTCTGCCAAAGAAGCATGCTCCATTTAATGTGATAATAGCCGTCCCAATCGCCGCAGCAGATCGCGCTAGTTCTGAATTGCAAAAAGCTCATCAGCATTGCGATCGCGATAAAAGCGAAGACCAGATATACAGTTCGTGTTGCTTCTTCGGTCTCGAAATATTGCCGCCAACTAACCTTTGGCGGCACCATGGGCGTAGCTTCTTTCTGCGGTTCTGCCGGTTCTGCGGGTTCCGCCGGATTTTCTAATAATTCGTCCATTTCTGAATAATAAGTTGCGTTTGAAAAGTTATAAACAATGAAAAAGTATCACGAATCATCGGCAAATATCTAGATGCCGTGCAAATTGGCCGGATGAGCTATCTGCATTTGCGGAATCACGCCTCAAAATCTAGAATCAAACTTCGTTATGTATCCAAAAGGTAATCTTTTTATTCCTGCATCACACGGAAAGCTCGAGGCAATTTTGAAAGAGCCTTCGGGCGAACCTAAAGGCGTTGCTCTTGTTTGCCATCCGCATCCGCTGGGCGGCGGAACGATGCACAACAAGGTCGTGTTTCGTGCGGCGGCGGGACTTGTCGATGCCGGTTTGATATCGCTTCGGTTCAATTTTCGCGGTGTCGGTGCTTCGACCGGAACACACAACGAGATCGAAGGCGGCGTCGAAGACGTAAAAGATGCATTAAATTATCTTGCCAAAACTTATCCGAACACGCCGATAACTCTTGCCGGATTTTCATTCGGAGCAAGAACCGGACTGGAAGTCGGCAGACACGACGGCAGAGTAGTTCGCTTGATCAGCATCGGAACGCCTGTCGATAAATATCGTGATTTCGATTTTCTCATCGGGCTAACCAAACCTATACTTTTCATTCACGGCGATGAAGACGAATTTACGACACTCGAAAGCGTGAACGAGCTTGTCGATGAGGTCAAAAAAACTGCAGATACAACTTTGATCGAATACGAAAACTGCGGCCATTTTTTTGATGACCATCTTAACGAATTACGCGATGCTGTCTGTGAATGGACGAAAGAACAGATCAACAAAATCTAATGCAAGAAGAGCTAACTAAGAATGTTTCAATGAACCGTGATGCGGCTATTCGGCTAACAATGATGCCGCGCGACACTAACGCACACGGCACGGTTTTTGGGGGAGTCATTTTGAGTTACATTGACGTCGCCGGTGCGGTCGAGGCGGTTCGGAAAACGAAACACGATCGATTCGTGACTGTCGCGATGAAAGAGATCATCTTTCACGAACCGGTCTTTATGGGCGACCTCGTGAGCTTTTATGCAGAAACGACCAAGATCGGCAACACATCTATTTACGTAAACGTCCTCGTCGAAGCTGAACGCTTTAGTAATCCCGGCCAGATCGTAACGGTTACCGAAGCTGAGGTCGTCTATGTCGCTATCAACCGCGAGCGTGAAAAGGTCAAGATAGGAAAATAAATGCCTACTTGGAAACTAGAGGTCGAATACGAAGGCACGCGATATCGCGGTTGGCAGATGCAGCATAACGCTCGTTCGATCCAAGACGAGATGTCCGCCGCAGCCCGCGAATTGTTCGAAGCAAAGCCAGAGATATTCGGCGCGTGCGCCACAGACGCCGGAGTTCACGCTCTTCGCCAGATCGTTCACCTAAAAGTTTCCGAAGTCAGCGAAACCGTTACGCCGCGAAAGATCCAGTTCGGTTTCAACGACCTTTTGCCCGCGGACATAAATGTCAAAAAAGTCAGCAATGCTCCCGATAATTTTCACGCGAGACACGATGCGACCGCCTTCTATTATCTGTATCAAATATCGGCTCGCCGAACCGCTTTCGCAAAGAATTTCGTTTGGTGGATAAAGGACGATCTGGATCCGAAAGCGATGGCCGAAGCGGCGAAGATGCTTGTCGGCAAGAATGATTTTGCATCATTTTGCGAAACCGATGACGACGACCGTCGCAGATCGACTTTCGTTGAGGTCATACGGACATCCGTTTTCTTGGATGGGGATCTGATCTGCTTCAGGATCGGCGCTCCGTATTTCCTTCCGAAAATGGTTCGGCGTATCGTCGGAATGCTCGTCGAGGTCGGTCGCGGAAATATTACCTACGACAGCTTTGCACGTTTGCTGAAATTCAGATCGGACACAACTGCACCATTTACCGCACCGCCTTCGGGCTTGTTTTTGGAAAACGTTCTGTACGCGGATGATGAGCCGCCGAAAGAAAAGCAAGCGATCATCCGATTGCCGTGAGTTTGATTTCGATCTGTCTATGTGGCAAATTCTATAGAATCATCAAAAGGGAGACATCAACAAAAATGCCTATAATTACCGCTGAAACCGCCGAAGGAACCCGCTCCGTCAATGGAGAACTTGGTCAAAAGCTCGTTCTTGCGATCGAAGACGATGGGATCGACATCCTTCATCGCTGCGGAGGGAACGCACGCTGCACAACCTGCCGCGTTGAAATTTTAGCCGGCGATCCAGGCCCGATCCTCGACGCCGAGAAAGCGATCCTTGCAACCAAAGAAGACCTCGGCGACCATACGCGCCTATCATGCCAAGTCCGAATTAACGACGACCTGCACGTAAAGGTCATAAATCAGGCCCACGTAAAAGGACTCGATCCGGGACCGCGGCCGGTCGATTAATTTATCCAATAACGCAAAGCGGCAAGAATTAAAATTATGAAAGCGAGCAGCAAAAGCCCGATGGTTTGATTGCGAGAGTTTCATTTTGCCGTAAACAGAAGAGCTGGGTTGATCTTGAACTGAAGCATCTTTGCAGATTCGCGGCCGCCGTCGCCGCCTTTTCGCTGAATGGTTATTTTGCCGATCTTCAAGTTTCCCTGCCGGGTAAATTCTACTTTGCCGTCTGCAAAAAACGCCGCCGCTTCGTTAATCCGCCGCAAAACCCAACGTTGGCTTTCATCCCTCTTTTGCGCAACCAGCAGCCAATTTGCTTTGTGGATCCCATCGCCTTCGAAAAGATCGGAAACTATCTGATCACGGTTATCAGTAAAAAATCTTAAAACAGCTTCACGAGACGATTCATCCATTTCGTTGAAGTACATTCTTTCAGGCCGCCGCGATCTACCATTTGGCGGAACTTCGCCGAGGAAAAGCTTCATCGAATCGCGAACGTCATCCGGCATTTTCCACATCCTCACATAATGAGAAAGCCAGCGTTTATCGATCTGGTTGAATCCGTTTTCGCTGCTCACAAGCTTGATCGAAATACCTTCGTTAAATTCCCCTTCGGCCGTTTTGATTTTCACCAATACATCCGATTTCTCGCCGTGAGGCTTTGTCGCCGTAACATTTTCAACCCTTTCAGCCGGATAACCCATTGTCCGAAGCCAATCGCGTGCATCGCTATCAGTTTTCCAATTATTGAATTTTTCCGCGATCTCGGTCTCGTTCTTAAAACCATTCTTCGCCGTCTGTGAACCTCGTTCCACAGCAGTTTTCGTAGCTTGCCCAAAGACAACGGCTCCAAACGAAAGCAAAAAAATGCAGACCCACGTCAAACGCAGTCGGTTTAGGCGAGAAGTTTTTGTCATGAATTTTCTAATACGCCCGCGTCACATCAACACCGGTGTAATAATGTTTGATGATCGCTTCGGCTTTTACGCCCATTTTTGCCAGGCCGTAGGCTCCATACTGGCACATGCCGACGCCGTGTCCCCAACCGCGGCCGGTGAACGTATAGCCCGTTACACGATCTCCGGAATATTTTTTGTCGATCACAAAAAGCTGTTCGTTCAATCTCAGTGCTGATCGAATCTTTCCGCCTTTCAAAATTTTAGTGCCATTCGAACCGATTATTTCCAGCTCAACCGCTCGCCGCGAATATCCTTTCGATCTGATATTTACATCATAAAGCGTGCCGATGCCTCGAACATACCGCGAAAGCCTCGCCTGAACCGTTCCCGCCGAAAGAGTGTTTCGCCAATTAGTGAACGGCGACATTTTTTCCGCCGAGGTCGGTTCATCTGTCGGTTCTATCTCTAGATAAACAACTGCACCGGTCTCATCGACTTGATAATTTATCTTTTCGCCGCCAAGCAATGCCGCTTGTTTTACCTGATAAAAATCACCGCCAAACCGCCGGAACAAAAATACATCCGGACGAACTATCATCTTCCGTTCCGACTTACCTGATTTCAAAACAAGCTGGCCATCTGTCGCGGGTTTCGTTTCGCCGCTTTGCAGGCTTGGCATCCATTTTCGCTTTTCGAATATTTGGCGTATCAACCGCAGCATTTTCGCTCGCGTAAAAGGCCGGTTAGGTTTTAGTGTTAGGTCGCCGTGCAAAGTAAAATAGCCATCGCGCATCAGCATCGCGATCTCTGCCCGTTCGGCCGACCGGGATCTCGCCTGCATCGTCGAACGATAATTGATACGCCACATCCGAATCGCTCAAAAGCGTGTCGGCTGTTCCGGGGGTGTAAAGAAAAGAACCAAGAATTTTTGCGAGTTCGAGCGGTTTTGCCGTATCTTTTGTTACGTTCGGAAACGGCTTGCCGAACTTTACCGCCAAACGATTCAGCCAATTCGACATCTCGCCCTGTGTCGGAACGTCCTCGAACCATTCATCCGTATATTGATTTGTCGTGAATGAAAATCCGTTCACAGCGAAGATCGACATCAATCGGACGAGTTCCAGATTGCCGTCTTCGCGAAGCCGCGCCGGTTCGCGGACAGATCTTATCGTAAAAGGATCAAATTGCTTATGCCCTTCGAGCGAACATTCAACACCGCGAAGATATGGTTCGGCGTGGTCGAAAACATTTTCGGAATTTTCAGTTCGGCCGCCGCAAGTCGATGTGTAATAAGCCATTATCGGCTTCCCGTTATATGTTGCGATCATTCCGCGCGTTTCTTTCACCGCCTGCGTCCCCATTTTTGTCTCGATCGAAACGCCTTTGTAAACCTGCGAAGAAACCGTCGGAAGCATATCAAATCCGCGCGATGCGAAACCATTTATATTCGCAACCGCATACGTCCGGGCGGCGATCGCCTGTGCTTTCTGGGCCTCAAGCTGCGGCAGGCTCAGCTCCGAAGGCACGACGCCGAGCAGATATTCCTCAAGCGGAACAACATTCACGACCGTCAATCGTCCGGTCGAATTAACAAAAACTTCGATCTTTCCGCGATACGATTTGCCGTTCAGCTTTACCGGATTCGCATGCTCATCCACAGAACCGAACGCCACGGATTTTAGCGAGGAAAAATCTGCAAGGTCGCCTGTACCGTTTACTATGACTTCGCGAAGATTGGAGCTTAGCGTCGTGTTTGGAGAAACTTTTACATCAGATGTCGGTTTGATCAAACTGCGAACCTGCGACTTTCCGCCTTTGGCAAGCTGCTGCGAAAGTGCCGCCGCATCGTCCGAAACAACCGTCTTTTTCTCTGAGATCATCACGAGATCCTCGACACCTTTCGCCGACATATCGGCTTTGAAATCTTCGGCGTCTTCGATCGAATCGTAAATACTGCCGACCCAGATTCGCCATTTATTCGTCGTCGGATCGACACTCGCAAGTGCCGTCGTTCCGGCCGTTTCGCGTATGTCTTTGGTAAGTTCCGCCGCCTCTGCCTGTGTTTCTATGTTCTGAAGCTCGAATCGATAAACGTCGATCACATCCGGCCGATACGCCCGCGCGGTTACCGAAACACGATTAGACGCCAAAAACTTGCTCGGTTCGTCCGGCGAAAACGCAACAAGCGAAGAATCCGAAGTCGTTATAGAAACCGTCGAAGCATTCGTCGCGAGTCCGATCCGTATCAAAGGCTCTGCCGGCAGCAGCGTATATTCGAATTCCCTGGCGAAACCGGCAACAGCAAATATTGTAGAAATTATTAAAACAGCAAAAAGTGAGCGTAAAACCATTTATCTATAATAATGATTTCGACGCAGAATGGAAAATAAAATAGTCCAGACACTTTATTTCTTCTTTCGTGCTTTCTGTGGATATTTTTCCTAGATGATCATCCACGAAGCACACAAAATAGATCAAAATGAATTCGCTTCCAAGTGGATAAAATCATTGACCAAATGAGTCGAATTAGTGTTAAATATTGTTGGCACTTCTGTAATTGCTTGTCAATATTATGTTCAAAACAATTCTCCTTCTTCTATTTACTTGTCTATTTATTTCTACCGTGTTCGGCCAGTTCGGCGGACTGACCGCAGGGCGGATCGATGACAGCTTTGGATATCACGGTGTAAAATCTTTTACTCAGTTTTCGTTCACTAATGACCTTGATGTTTTGCCGGACGGAAAGATACTGTTCTCCGCAAGTGATCCTGATCTGATCAGGATCAGCCGTTTTTTCTCCGACGGTGAACGGGACATGTCCTTTGGTGTGAACGGATCTTCCACATTCAGCTTTCCGACAACGTTGGACATCGGCAACAAAATTTGATCCGGATGGAAACCTTGATACGAACTTTTCCGGCGACGGCATTCTGGAATTGTGGCCGGGCAGATTTTCATTTATTCCCGCTATGAAAGAATCTCCAACCGGACGAATCATGGTTGTTCAAGGTTCCGGTGTGATGTCCATAAAACCCGACGGCACCTTTGACACCTCATTTGGTACAAATGGCGTTATGTATCTAGGATTGAATTTTTGGGCAAATGACATTCTTTTTTCGGCCGGCAAATTTTTTCTTGCTGGTAATCAAAGTCAACAATCACAACAATTCGCGACACTCAAAAGATTTTACGCTAACGGAACGCCCGATCCCCGATTTGGTGTTTTGGGGACGACCACATTACGGCTTCAAGCTTACAATGCGGGTCTTGCCCGGCTTCATTTGTATCAAGACCGTCTTGTTGGTATTGGGAGCTATACGGAAGCCCTAGTTTCTTTTTTTATGTCGCGTTTCTATCTAGGGAAATAGTCTTCATTTTTCCAGCGCATTAAAAATAAACGGAAATGTTGCGAATGTTTGGCCCCGGTGTTGCGGGCGGAAGGCGAATAGGATGATCTTGCCTTTTCCGTAATCGGCCTCGGCCAGTGCAGTTTTGCCGTTCAGGTATTTTTCGCCGAGCATCCAACCGGAAAGCAGTGCGTTTGAAGAAGCGTATTTCGCGACCGAGCGGACCTTGTCACCTTTTATCTCAAACGCCGAACTCGAAATAAAATACGCTGCCGTTTCGCTTGGCAAACCTTTCGCCAGCGGCGATTTTGTATTGACATCGAGTTTTACGATCGATCCCGGATTATAAAATTCGCTGCGCTTCAGCTTTGCTAAAACATTTACCATCGGCAGGCCAAATTTTTCGATGACGATCGAACACGAATCGTCAAAACAGATCAGTCTGCCGCCATTCTCAACGTATTTCTTGAGATTTTCAACGCCAGCATCGCCGATGCCGCCGGCAAATTCAGCCGGATATCTCTTCTCGCTCAACCCGGTTATCATCGTTCTCGCACCGATCGACGGCAGCACCAAAACGTCCGCGTCTAATTTATTTTCGCGAATGTCTTTATCCGAAACGGACGTATATGCGATCTGGTAGTTGTCAAAAACAAGCCGCGTCCAACCTTCGTCTATCGATGATGCCGACGGAGCGTAAATGCCGATCTTTGGACCCGTCCGAAGCGGATTCGATAATTTTGCAAATGGCTCATTCACCGGTTTCAAATTCAAAACCGGCCGAACGTCGTTGTTCGATCGCATGGGCTTTAGCGAAGATCGCGCATCATCTTTTATTCCCCAGGCTTCCATTGTTTCAACGCCCATTTGCAGCGGCAGCGTCCAACCCGCAACGTCATACGGAACGTCCGGTTCGCCTTTCGCGTTTACGCGATGCGGATATTCCTGCTTTTCAAATAGGCTTAGAACATTGTTCTTCTGCGGCTGATTTACATAGATCAAAAAGCTGCCGAGCGGCACTTCGTGAAAAGCCGCGTTGGTTTTATCGTGACGAATATACAGCTCATTCGTCATCAAATTAACCTCGATTCCCTGCCACATCAATATCTCCAATAAACGCGAAACCGTTTCCGCATTCGGCTGTCCGGCGGGAATGATAAACGCGACCGGTTCTTCCTTTTGCTCCGTCAAATTTGCTTTGCCGAGCTGAAAAAAGCGCTGCAGATATTCGCCGCGATATTTTGCCGCGAGTTCTAATAAACTTCGCGAAGCGGTCATTTCAATATCGGCAATATTTTTTGCGTTCCAGTTTCCGCCGGTCCACGCTGACGGATAATTTGTCGCCGTTTCGATCGCCGAATCGAGCCCGCGTGCACCGCGGTTTTTCTCTATCTGCGAACGCGTTATTGTGACCGGCGACATCAGATCCGCGCTGCGCGGCTTCCGATAAGATACCGATCGAATTGTGATAATACGGAGCCGAACGAAATCCGCCGTGCCACCAGGTATCGAAAGTCGTATTCGTCGCAACGCCGTCAATTCCTTTCGCCTGCAGATCGGCCGCCATTTTGTAGCCGATCACGCCAACCTCACGTAAAATTAGCGGATCGATACGCGGATTTGGCGGATCGAAAAACGGCGGAATTACAAACCGCGCACCTGTCTGACCCATTTGATGAACGTCATAAACGATCTCGGGAAACCATTCCTGCCAATAGAGTTTTGTTATCGCACGCGTCTCTTGGAGGTTCATCATGAACCAATCGCGGTTGTTGTCGTGGCCGGCGTAATGATGATAAAGCTCGGGCGGCGACGTACCTTCGCTTTTTGTCCCGAGCGTTTTGCGATACCAATCGGCGACGATATCGACGCCGTCCGGATTCGAGCTCGGTATCAAAATTAGGATCGTGTTCTCTAGAATTTGCTTCGTATCAGCATCGTTCGCCGTCGCTAGTTCATACGCCAAATTCATGGACATTTGCGAAGCGACGATCTCTGTCGAATGAATCGAACACGATATCGAAACTATCGTTTTGCCCTTTGCCAGAAGCCCTTTCAATTCCGCGTCGTCTTTTATCTTTCGTGGATCGGCTAGCTTTGCGTTTATCGAGCGGTAATATTCGAGCTTTTTGATATTCTCAGGCGCAGAAATGAACGCGGCGATCATCGGTTTGCCGTTCGTCGTTTTGCCGATCTCTTTTACAGCAACCCGCGAACTGTCTTTATCAAGCACGCGAAAATAATCGGTTATCTGCGACCAATCCGCGATGGTTCGATCATCTGTCGGATAAAAACCGAGAACGTCTTTTGGCGAACGCACCTGTGCGACAATCGCAGCGGAAAATAGTAATATGAATCCGCAAAGTAAGAGCAAATTTGTGCTGCGAAAGACAAAACGGTGCCGAGAACAAACACTATTTCCGTTTCCGGATCTATGTCCAATCATTCTGAAAATTCTTCCTTTTCTGAGTTTAGAGATAACGAAAAGCTGATGTTTCCTGTTCATCAGTCTAGCAAATCGACACTGTCGGGCAAACTTCGCTATTGGTGGTCGTGGTTCGTCGCCGGAACTTTGTTGCTGCTCATCGCTTTGCCGGCTCTCGTGATCTTGGGTCTAATTAATAAGAAGTTGTGGCTGTATCCGCTCGCACGCTGGGGAGCGAAAGTTTGGCTGTCTGCCTGCGGAGCCGAAGTAAAAGTAATCGGCAGCGAAAACCTCGATCCGGATCGAAGCTACGTTTTTATTTCAAATCACAGATCATATCTCGATACGGCGACACTCTTTTTTTACACCGGTCACAAAATGGGTTTGGTCGCAAAAAAGGAGCTTTTGAAAGTTCCGGTACTCGGCCAGGGAATGCATTACGTAAATATTTTCGCGATCGACCGTTCGAATCCCGAACGAGCGAAACGCTCTCTGGAAAAAGCGAAAAAGGTCATGAGCAAAGGATTTTCCTTTGGCGTATTTGTCGAAGGAACACGGGCGTTGCCGGGCGAACTTTTGCCTTTCAAAAAAGGAGCGTTTCACTTGGCCGTTCAAACGAACGCCGCGATCGTTCCGGTAGCAATAAAAAATACTGATCGGATGATGGGCAAACGAACCGGCCTCGCGTATCCGGGCACGATCGAAATGGTGCTCTTGCCGCCGATCGAATCTGACGCAGAAATTATGCTCCTGCTTCGCAAAACGCGTTCTGCCATTGCCGAAGAACTCGCCAAAAACTGAGCTTATGGACGACAAAACAAAAAGCTCAAGGCGTTTCTCGCCGGCTAAGCTCTTCAAGCTGAAAAACCGCGGTCTGCTTCTCGATATCGTCGTATTCTTTCTAAATCTGTTTTTAATGCGCGAACTTTCCGCGCGGTTTTTCGGTCTAGTAAAGAGCTCTGCCGCGGGCGAAAGCTCTGCGACTCTGATAATTTTCTTATTTTTTCTGTCGCTGCTGTTCTTGGCTCCCGCAGGAGCCATTTTGAAACGCTGGCGTTTTCATCAAAGACGAAAGCTTGAAGGAAAAAAAGACGTGGAGCCGGACGTTATGGGCGGCTGTTTGTTTAATCCTATCTTTTATTTTTGTCTGTCGGTAGTGGTTTTTTCGGTGACGAATGCCTTTGTTCTGGAGTTTTTTTCTAAAGGCAGCGAACCTGACGGAACGCTTTTTGTTTCGCTGATACTTGGCGGATTCCTGATGATCATCGTAACGACGTTCTTCGTCTATCGATACTTTTCCCCGCCGAAACACGAACCGCGTTGGTCGTTCTTAAAAACACAGAACGCCGAAACGCTCGGCGATATTTGTATCTTTCTAAATATGATCTTTTTTCAGATCTTATGGAACGGTTTGATGTCGGCACCGACCGAAGGGGTCGGCAGTATTAGCGAATTTGCCGCGCGGCTTTTCTTCCTATTGTTCGCCGCATTGCTTGTCTATTTTCCGCCGCGGATTTTCTATCTTTACGAAGACATCGGCAAACGCCGAACATGGATCACGATCCTGCTCGCAAACGCGCCGCTTATATATCGTGTAATGATCGGCAGTTAGCTTACGGTTTCGGCGTCGGGCTTGGCGAAGGTTCCGGTTGCGGTTCGTCGCCTGTGTCCTCGAGAATTCTGACCGTGCTGCGTCCTTCTTTATAATCGCTGTAAGTTACACGAAGCTTGATCTTCTGGACGTTGCCGTTATCGTAAACCAGTTCATCATCAGATGACGCATACGATGGAAACCAATATTTGCCATCAACGTTTTCCCGCCATGTTTCCACGACCGGAAACTTATTTTCTTTCGTTTCGGGCACGCCTTTGCCTTTTGATTTTACGATCATCAGGTCGCGGTCATCTACCCAAATGCGGCCGATAAAAAACCGCTGCTTTGTCTTTTTCGGATCAGGTATGACCTTTGGCTGAACATCGAAAACGTACAGGTTCAGTTCGTCGATCTTTTCCTTGCCAAGATAGGTAAAATTGTATTTATCGATATAAAACGGGTCGAGAGCAAAAGGCGTTACACCGCCAAGGTCTTCAAGGTCTTCGGGTGTAATAAAACCGGGTGGAACGGTCGGCACCGGTGCATATTCGACTCGCTCAAAACGAGCACCATCGGAGTTGAATGTCAGAAAAGATTCGCGGTGAAAAGTACCGCTGACTTGGCCGCCCATGCCTATCGTCTGCACCGTTGCTTTTCGACGAAAGACGTAATTTTTCAAAGCCTCACGAAAATCACCTTCGTTTTTCGCAAATTGCGCAATTATTCGGTCGATCTCCGCTTGGCTCAGATCGTGTTTCTCGATCATCGAACCTTGCGCAAAGATCCCCACCGATAAACAAAACACCGCCAACATAACCAATACCGATCTTTTCATAATTTCTACCCGCATCCAGTTAAATATAGATGCACGCCGAACGGCAAAAGTTGGAAATCGATCTATTGTTTTGGCAGCAGCCGATCAAGAGTTTCAAGAAGATGATCCTCGCGAAGCCTGTTTTGATCTAGGACCAAAACCTTTGCGTCCGGTCCTATCAGGATCGTCGATGGATATTCTTGAATACGGTAAGTCACCTCGACAAGCTCGCGGATGCTGTCATTCCTGGCTTGTGTCCAGGTCATACCGTTCTTTTCCATATAGCTTTTCGCCGTATTGATATCTTCGTCGCTGTCTAATGAAAGAATATCGAAACCGCGTTCGCGAAATCTTTTCAGTGCTTCGACATGATACGGCGTTTCCAGTGTGCAGTCGTGACACCACGCGCCCCAAAAATCGATCAACAAATATTTGCCCTTAAATTCATAAAGATTTCGCGTTTTGCCGTCAAAATCGACAAATGAGAAATCCGCCATCGTCTTTCCGACCTGAAGGTCATGCCGCAAATATTCTTCTTTATTGCGTTTCCGAACCGTGATCTGGTTTTTAGCGAGGTCGATCTTTTCCGTTGATACATACATATCGCCCAACGGAAAAACAAGCTCTACGTTAGTCGCATACGAAGATTCCGGCGAAAATTGTTCGTCTCGGATAATGCCGTCACCGTTCGAATCCACGCCGAACAAGCCATTGGTCGTACTGATCATTGGGCTGTTGATATCGAAAGGATATTGGAAACGAACCTCACTGCCCTTCACATCGACGGTGCCATAAGCGATCGCCATATACGATTGCATAACAAGCCGGTCGATCGGTCGCAACTTCGGATGTTTGAACCCGCGTTTGTACAAAACGAAGATCGGAAAATTTTTATAAAATGTATTTTCTACGGGCAAACGCACGATCGTCTGTAGATCGTCCGGACGCGCAGTTGTCGCTGTAAGCGGAAATCGCTCGTTTGCCTCGATAACATTATTCGAATCAACATCTACCGCAACGAACGGATCGCTTTTGGTCGGTTCTACCAAATACATTTGCCCTTTTCGCGTAGCCGTCAGCGGATCGTAAAATTCGCCGGACGAGATCGTCGCTTTCTTATCAACCGCCGGCTTGAACACGACCTTCGTCGGCAGTATTTCCAAAACCCGCTGTGCAATATGAACCATATCCGGCGAAAGTTCTTCATCAAGCCGACCTCGAAACCTTTCCGCCGCGGGGTCTTTTTGATCCCCCGATTGAGCAAAGACAGAAACACCTAAAACAGCCGAAAGAAGAAAAAATGTCAGCGGTTTAGATAAATTCATATTCTGTGATCGACTCTATTTTGCGGACTTCATCTCAGATACAGCTTTTTTGAACGATTCGCTTTTGGCAAACGCTTTAAATGAACTATCGGTCATCGGATCGGGGAAAGTTTCACCGTTGATCATGTTTCCCTTACGGTCGAAAGCGAGACGTAGCCACTTTATAGAACTCGCTTCGTCACCTTCTTCGCCGTATGTGTTCGCCATAATGTAGTAAAACATCGGATAAGACGGCTCTTTCGATATCCCATATTCAAGCGTCGCCCTCGACTTTTCTATATCTCCGGTGATGCCGTATGCCATCGCAAGATTATCGACGACCAAGAACCAAACATTCTTATCGAGCTTTCGCTCTTTTTTCTCCAGATCGAGAGCTTTTTGATAAGGTTCGATCGAGCCCTTGAAGTCGTTCTGCGAAAAAGCAAGAGAGCCTTCGCCGGCATAATCAAACGACGTTTTTTCCGGATTTAAGAGCTGAGCAACCTTCCAGGTCATCAGCCTTTGCGGCATCTTCCTTTCCCAACGCACGATAAACGAGTGCTCGTGCCTTGTAATTGTTTGGACGATCCGGCCGTAGCTCGATAGCTTTTGTCAGATCGTTGAGTGCCTTTTGAGACTCGCCGATAGAAGCATGAGCTATCCCGCGGTTCAGATATCCGTCCGCTAAATACACTGGATCTTTGATCACCGAGATGTATTTATCATAATCACCTATAGCTTTATCAAATTCATTATTGTGGAAATAGATCGTACCGCGATTGTAATATGGCTCTGCGTTTTCCGGATCGAACTCAATTGCCTTGTTAAAATCTTGTAGTGCTTCGTCTTTCCGCGACAAAGCGTTATACAAAATTCCGCGTTGTGCATAAGCGTGCGACGATCTTGGATCGATCCTTAGTGCTTCTTTATAATCAGCCAAAGCTAGCTCGGATTTACCCAGATCGACATTCGCATTTCCGCGATTTACAACGAATATCGCATTCTTTGGTGCAAGCTCCATCGCTTTGGTAAAGTCGTCGTAAGCAAGCTCCGGCTGCTTCATCGCTCTGTGCGATATTCCGATACTGTTATAACCATCGGCACGAAATTCATCGCTCAATCCCGGGATCGAAACATACATCGTAAAGCCTTCGACCGCAGCTTCGTGAGAGCCACTTTTTTGGAAGACATAGGCAACGTTGTAATAATTTTCCGGGTTTTTCGGATCAGCTTTGAGAGCCGCCATCGCCGCATCGAGCTGACATTTGAGGTCGTTCTCGCCGCATTTCACCTGAGCGAAACTCGCGGTCGAGCAAAGTAGAAAAATTAGCGAGATAAGTAAAATGGAAGCTCTTTTCATTTTTCACACTCCTCAGTTGGAATCTGGTTTCTGGCCAAAGGCAAAGACTAGTCAACAAACTCTATATCGACCTTGTGCGGAATTATTCCTGCCTTAAAACCTTCGTCTAGCAGGCGGCGGACGCCTTCTTTGCCGCGTTCACCGTAATCGAGCGTTAGGTCGTTGACCCACATTGCTACAAAGCGGTCGGCGAGTTCGGTCGGCATATCGCGGGCAAACTGCATCGCGTATGAAAGCGCATCTTCGCGGTTTTCCATCGAATAAACAATGCTACGGTGCAGCGTTTTCGAAACCTTTTTCATCATCTCTTCGCCGAGTTCGCGGCGGATGACATTGCCGCCCATCGGTAGCGGAAGTCCTGTCTTTTCAAACCACCATTCGCCCAGATCAAGCACTTTCGACAGGCCTTTGTCTTTATAAAAAAGCTGGCCCTCGTGGATCAAAAGTCCGGCGTCGGCATCGCCGTTCAAAACGGCATCGATGATCTTATCGAACGGAACGATTATGTATTCGAAATTCGGTTCGTAAATCTTTAATGCGAGAAAGGCGCTGGTCATTTCACCCGGGATCGCTATCTTCATCGAAGAGATCTCTTCGGGTTTGCGCGGTTCTTTGGCAACGACGATCGGGCCGTATTTGTCGCCAATGCTCGCTCCGTGTGGAAGCAAAGCATATTTATCCGAAATATACGCATACGCATGAAAACTGACGGCTGTAACGTCAAACACACCGTTTTTGGCGTCTTCATTCAGCGTCTGGATATCTTTCAGCGTATGTTCGAACCTCAAACCATCGGTTTCGAGCTTGTTCGTCGCCAAACCGTAGAACATAAATGCGTCATCCGAATCGGGCGAATGTGCGACCGTGATCGTCTTAACTTCGGGAGTTGTTTCTGTCTTTGCTTCCATAACTAAAACTGCTTGTAATAAATTTTCGTGCGATACAAAACTTTAATTCTATCGCTTTCCGCGTGTTTGGCAAACAGCGAAACAAGGTCTTCGTTCATCGCCGAAAAACGGGGCGAATCAGCCGTCGGCATATATGAAGAAGAAAGCACGCGGCCGCGCAAACCTTCGATATCTAAAACCTGTTCATTGGCAAATTCGCGGGTAATGAACCCGCCGCCAAAAAACAGATCGAGCTTTTCTTCATTGACGTTGTCGTGGCGTACGTTTGCATAATCATCCGCGTATTTCATCAAAAACTGCTCGTATTCGATCAGGAACGGCGTGGTCTCAAGTTCGCGTTCGTTCCATATCAGAGCCGCAAAACCGCCGGGTTTGAGAAAACGCTGAAACTCCGAACGCGTCGGTTCTATATCGAACCAATGAAACGCCTGAGCGGCGATCGCAATATCGATAGAATCTGCCGCAAGTGCCGTTTGCTCCGCCGTACCTTTTACCGCGTGATAACCGGCAAAACCGCTCAAACTTTCATCCGCAGCCTGACGCATCGCGTCGTTCGGTTCGACCGCAAAAACAATGTTGCCGTTCTCCAAAAACATCCGCGTCGAAATACCCGTTCCGGCACCGATATCCGCGACTACCGATTCCGGCGTTAAACCCATCTCGTCGCGAAACAATTGCAGAACTTCCGCCGGATAACCCGGACGATATTTAACGTAATTTTCTACGCGGTCGCTAAAGCGCTCGGTCGAATCTTTCATATCTGACCTTGTTCAATTTCATCGCCTGTCCATTCCGATCGCTTCGAATGCGGTATGTCGAACTGATCCAAAATTCGAAAACATAAATGATCGACGAGTTCGCCGATATTTGTAGGACGGTGATAGAAGCCCGGACTTGCCGGTAAAATTGTCGCACCGGCGTGCGTAAGCCGCAGCATATTTTCGAGATGTATCGCATTATAAGGCGTTTCGCGTGGAACAAGGACGAGTTTGCGGCGTTCCTTTAGGCAAACATCGGCGGCGCGATGTATAAGGTTCGTGCCCGCACCTGATGCGATCGCACCAAGCGTTCCCATCGAACACGGCACAACGACCATTCCGGCCTGTTTATTCGAACCCGACGAAGGCTTTGCAGCAAAATTATCCAAACGCCAAAATCTTATCAGCTTCGAATTCGCTTCCAAGCCAAGCCATTCATTTATCGATGCCGCCGTTGGTTCGCGCAGATTCGCTCCGGTTTCCACCTGCGCAACCACCGCCGCCGTGCTCGACATTATTAAATTGATCGTCCCGACCGCGCCGCTTTCAGCCAAAAGCTGCAACGTTCGCTTCGCATAAATAGTGCCCGAAGCACCGGTCATCGCCACCGTTAATTCCATAGCTAGATTCTATAACAATTGGCCGCAGACTGCCGTTTTGCACAAAAAAAGTGTGATTCAAAATGAAAACAATTACGGGTTGATCAAAACAAAAAGGCGGTCGGCCCAGTCGGATTGGGCGTTTTTGAGCATTTCGAGTTGGACCTGAGCCATCTGGCGGTTGCCGGCTTTTAGGTAAGCACGGCCAAGGTTGAATCGGGCTTCTTCAAAATCGGGGTTGTAGTTTACTGCGTAGTTGAATGCTTCGACGCTGGCGTCGGTCTTACCGGTTTCGAAAAGGCTTTCGCCGAGATAATTGTAGGTCTTTGCATCCGGCCGATAGAGCTTGAGTTGTTCGAATGCTTCGACTGCGTCATTCCAACGCAAAAGTTTCATATAGACCAAGCCGAGCCGTTCCAAAGCTCGCGAATGATCAGGTTTTAACGCGATCGCTCGTTTATATGACAAAGCTTCCTCGTCAAAGCGGTTGAGTTTACCCATCGTCAGGCCCAAAGCAAATTGCGTGTCAGGGTTTTTGTCGTCCAGCTTAACAGCAGTCCGATAAGCCGTCATCGCTTGGCCATATCGTCCGAGAGAAAAGTTTGACGCTCCAATGTTCGCCCAAGTTTCCGACCAATTCGGCCGCAGATCGGCGGCTCGCTGCGATGCCCGCAAGGCTTCTTCGTGGCGGCCAAGAATGCCGTAGCAAAATCCGGCTTGATACCACGCTTCGGCATAATTCGGATCGAGCTCGACGGCTTTTTCAAAGAACGGCAGAGCGCGGGCAAAATCGTCGAGCGAAAGTTGTGCGACGCCTTGAGAATAAAAACGCTCGGCCGAGGAACGCTTGTTCTTTTCGGTATCGGACGAAAGCGACGAAAATGAACGAACGTCACCGACCTTTAACTGCAAGATCCGTTCGGCCGGAACCGCGAAATTCAAGCTTTGGCCCTCAGCGGCTTGCAAGGTCGCGATGCCGATCACTTGGCCGTACATATTGACGACCGGCGAACCCGACGAGCCCGGCGAGATCGGGGCCGTGATCTGAATGATCTTGCCGTAACCCGAAATTTCTCTTACAGCGGAAACAATGCCATTTGTCACACTACCTTCGAGGCCAAAAGGGTTGCCGATAACGACGATAGATTCGCCTTCTTGCGGTACGGTTCGAACTACCTGCAGCGGAATGGCCAGCTGTTTCGGCACATCGACCTGCAGCAATGCAAGATCGCCCTCGCCGTCAACAGCCAGAACCCCGCGAACCGGATATTTCTTGCCGTCCATCAAATGAATTATGACGCGGCTGGAATTTTCGATGACGTGGCGGTTAGTTATGATACGGTCGCTGCCGATAAAAAAGCCGCTGCCGCGTGCGACCGAGTTACCCTTCGCATCGAACGTCTCTATCGCAACAGCCGACGGCTTCACGAGCCGAACTAGTTCGGGCAAGGAATCTTGAGCCATCGCCAGAAAAGAGAGCACTGCGACGGTCAAGAAAATGTATATACTGCGGCGAAAAAATTGCATCGGAAATAACTGGATCAACCAGCAGATTATAGAGTGTTTGACGCATTGAAACAACTTTTTGAGCTAAGACCTGATAAGCAGCCGTTTGCAGAACATCGGAAAACAATTAGAATCTTTGAAAGAGGTGAAATAAATGACGAAAAAGATCGCGATAGCCGCTGACCACGCCGGCTTTGAAGAAAAAGAACGGATCAAAAAAACTCTGGATGAGATCGGCGTCGAATACGACGATATGGGAACGAATTCGACGGAATCGGTCGATTATCCTGATTTTGCCGAAAAGCTCGGCGACGCCGTCGCAAGCGGGAAATACGAAGAAGGCATTTTGTTTTGCGGCTCCGGAACCGGCATGGCTATAGCCGCGAACAAGATACACGGCGTGCGCGCCGCAGTCGCCTGGAACGAAGAGATCGCACGGCTTTCACGCGAACACAACAATGCCAACGTCCTCGCTCTTCCCGCTAGATTTATCGGCGATAGCGAGATCGTCGAGATAGTAAAAGCATGGCTCGGAGCAAAATTTGACGGCGGCCGTCACGAACGACGCGTAGAAAAGATCACCGCTATCGAAAATGAGAATTAGATCATTTCAAAGCATTTCGCAGAAACTCGATCAGCGGATAAGCCGCTTTGAAAGTTTCGGCAAGTGCCTTTGAGTAATCTTTTCCGAGTGCTTCTTTTTCGGTAAATTCCTGCGAAACCGTGAAGGATTTGAGTTTGAGGTATTCAATGGCCGGATGATCGGCAGAAAAACCCTTGGGCGGTCTGACCAAGCGGTCGCCGTTAAGCTCGCCAAATCGATCTTTGAAGTTTTTAGCTTCGACGATCTTTGTAAAGTCTTTAGTATTTTTTACTATCGCATTTCGGATCTTCAACAGCTCGCTTGCGTCCGGCATATGTTTCCCCGCAGCAGCGAAAAACATTTTCGGTTGGATGTGAAAATAGTATCCCGGTGAGCTTCCTTGTTTTCCGCCCGGAACTATAAAAGCTCCGAGATTCGTTTTATAAGGGCTTTTGTCTTTCGAAAAACGCACGTCACGGTAGATGCGGAAAACACAGCTTTTCGGATCAATGCCGGCAACGGTTGGATCAAATTTCGCAATGCGCCCGATCAGTTCATCGGTCATTGCGATTATATTGTCATTCGCATCTATGTACCGAGGCTTATTCGCATTAAACCAATCGCGGTCGTTATTCTTGTCTAATTTCTTCAGAAAATCGACGGTTTCTTTTGCCAGCATAACGCTGATATTACCACAATTTAAGCGGCCTATTTGAAAACGGAATAACCAACAAAGAACATATTCACGTTGTAGCCCGGGTTGAAATTGAAAAGGTACAAATTAGAAAGATGGTAATAGCGATATCCAAAATTCAAAGCTTTGTTTTCTTTCAACATATATTGGCCGCCGATCTGGAAATCCGCCTGAAAATTGAACTTGGTTCCTTCGACAGTCGGTACGCGTTTATAGTGGCGAACGAGCCCAAATCCTGCTCCCAACATCGGCCTCAGACGATATTGCGGAAAGAAGATAAAGCGAAAACTCGCCGGATTGATTCCGATGCCAATAGTCGCTTCGCGTTTGCGCGGCGGTTCGCCGACCGAACCTACAAGGTACTTTGGATTGCTGACCTCATTACCGAACGCAATGTTGATCGGCTCGATCTCGATCGCCCAGCTATATGTAACAAAGGCCCGCGTTCCGAGTATCTTTCCCCATCGGAGCGAACCGAGGAGATGCTGTCGATCTTTGATATCGTAATATTTAGGCCCGCTCATCCACGTAGCTAATGTCGGAGCAAACCCGACCTCAACTCCATATTCGGTCGCTCCGTCAGGTATAACCCATTTGCCGGAACTTCTTCCGCGGCGTTTAGCTGGTTCAGGGATGGGAAGATCGTCGGGTTTTGCGATCGGCTTCAATGGGTCTTCGGCGATCGGCATCGGCGGTATCTTTAACGTCTTGATCGGTCGGTCAAAAGGATTCCCGTGCGGTTTACCTTTTTGAAACAGGCGACGAGCAGACATCTCGGCCTTCGCTTCCAACTCAGTTTTTACGATAGCAACCTCGTCCTGATGATCAATCTGAGCGAACGCATTCGCGGAAAGCAAAAATAGCGCCCAAAGAGCAAGGATTAAACTTGTCAAAGATAAATTTTTCATTGGTTGTTTTTGTGAGAAACAATTTTAGATCTTTATTAGCCTAACTTATACAACCTGTAGGCGCAAAATTATAGAGGTTATAAAGTTGTTGATTTGTCGATTCGCAATATCGGAATTAGAATATAGATTCCCGAGAGAGGTGTCCAAAAAATGCAGAAATGTACTCATCTAAATGAGATCAAAGAAGTTGAACCAAGCTCCAGTGGCTGTGAAGATTGTCTTAAGATCGGATCAAGCTGGGTTCATCTAAGATTGTGCCGCATCTGTGGCCATGTTGGCTGCTGTGACAGCTCGCCGATGAAGCATGCGTCGGCTCACTTCAAGACCACCGACCATCCGATCATCAGTTCATTTGAACCCAATGAGGAATGGGCGTTTTGTTACCCGGATCAGATGTTCTTTGAAACACTGCCCTAATTCTATTTAATGATCGAACCTAAAAGAATTTTGCTCCAAACGACTATTCCTTTCACGGAGGATGATTGGCATATAGGCCGCTTTTCATTGTTAGCCGAACATCTCAGATCTCTCCGGGACAGTGAAGGAAACCCGTTATACGAAGTTATCGCCAGAGATCGAGAAACCAATAGAGATGGAAATGATATTGTCTTGAGCGTTCTGGACGAATCTGATTTTAATCAGCTCTGGCTTTTCGCGGTCGATACCGGCAATGGTCTTACAGAAGATGACTGTGCCGGTGTTACCCGATTTCGTCAAAGCGGCCGCGGGATCCTTTCGGTACGTGATCACAATGATCTGGGTTCTTCTCTTTGCACACTCGGCGGCATTGGAAAGGCTCATTATTTTCATTCCAAGCATCCTGATCCCGATGAAACTCGAAATCAGCGGGACGATGTAGAAACGGCAAATATTGACTATCCGAATTATCATTCAGGGTCCAACGGAAACTTTCAAAAGATCCAAGCGTCCGATCATCCGCTAATGAATCGGAAGGACGGATCTTTGATCGAATATTTCCCTTCTCATCCGCACGAAGGTGGTATTGGTGCTCCCAATAGAGCGGCTCGTGTTGTAGCGCTTGGAAAAAGCGACTCAACCGGACGCGATTTCAATTTGGTAGTGGCATTTGAAAATAGTACGGACGAGCATGGAAATAATTGTGGGCGAGCTATTGCTGAATCTAGTTTTCATCATTTCGCTGACTACAATTGGGACATTGAAAAAGGCTGTCCGTCTTTCTTGGAAGAACCGCCCGGCGACGAATGTAAACGCGAACCGGAAAAGTTGGAGGATATTAAACAATACGTTTCTAATGCCGCAGAATGGCTAACAGGATCATGAAGAAAAAACCTTTGCCCGAAATACCACTGGAAGCCTGGAGGCCGACCAAAGATACACTCCATCTGTTTTGTCAGATCGTTGGCAAAGTTCGTCTCGCATTACATCCGCGGCTAAATCATTGGTGGCATGTGCCGCTTTACGTTACGCCGCTTGGGCTTTCGACGAGAACGATCCCATATGCGGGTGGAAATTTCGAGATCGAATTCGATTTCTGTTCGCACGCTATCGTGGTTCGAACCAACGACGGCCGGACCGAAGATTTCGCATTATACGACGGGCTCTGTGTGGCCGATTTTTACAGCAGTTTGATGGCAAACCTCGCAAAATTAGGAATAGTTGTCGCAATCAAAACGGACCCTTATGAGACACCTTCGAAAACGCCTTTTCCCGAAGACAGGTCTAATTGCTCTTACGATAAATCTTATATAGAGAAATTCCATCAAACACTGGTCGCGGTGGATGACATATTCGAAGAATTTCGCGGGAAGTTCATAGGAAAATCTACGCCTGTACATATGTTTTGGCACAGCTTCGACCTCGCATTAACCAGATTTTCAGGAAAGCGAGCACCCGTTCGCGAAGGTGCCGGACGTGTCGAACGCGAAGCGTATTCGCACGAGGTCATCAGCTTTGGTTTTTGGTTCGGTGATGACAATGTGCCCGCTCCGGCCTTTTATTCTTATACCGCTCCGGAACCTGAAGGACTAGCCGATGAAAAACTCTCGCCCTCCGCCGCGAAATGGCAGGAATCGAACGGATCGCACATGGCTTTATTGATGTACGAAGACGCCCAAAGAGCGGACGATCCTCGAGAAATGATCCTAAATTTTCTCGAATCAGCCTATCAGGCGGGAGCGAAAAGAGCTGGTTGGGACATCGACGAATTTAAATTGGCAAAACTATCTTAGAAACCTGATTATATGATCGATCTTCGCAGCGATACAGTTACAAAACCGACCGATCCAATGCGCAAAGCGATGGCCGAGGCCGAAGTCGGCGACGATGTTTACGGAGAGGACCCAACGGCAAATCGTCTGCAGGAACGGGCGGCTGAAATATTTGGTAAAGAAGCCGCTCTCTTCGTGCCGACCGGTTCGATGGGAAATCAGATCGCCGTTAAACTTCACACAAAACCTGGCACCGAAGTCATCATCGAAGAACGCGGACATATTTTTAATTATGAACTCGGAACGCCGTCCGTCGTTTCCGGCGTTATGATCCGTCCAGTTAGAAGCCTCAACGGCTCCGGCCATTTGACCTGGGACGAGATCGCTTCGGCACTGCGTATTGATCAGCCGTATTATTCGTCGCCTACGTCCTTGATAACTCTCGAAAACACTCACAATTTCGCCGGTGGAAGTGTTATGACAGCTGAGCATTGCGCCGAAATCTGCGAAAAGGCACACGAGCTCGGCTTGTCAGTACATATGGACGGAGCCCGTATTTTCAATGCTTCTTCGGCTTTGAATACATCTGTCGCTGATCTAACACGTCATTGCGATTCGGTCCAGTTCTGTTTATCGAAAGGGTTGGGAGCTCCGATAGGTTCCGTTCTTTTAGGTACGAGGGAATTTATCGATGAAGCACGGGTCTGGCGAAAACGTTTGGGCGGCGGAATGCGTCAGATCGGTATTTTGGCAGCGGCCGGCCTGATCGCCCTCGAAGGATCGCCGTCGAGACTACACGAAGATCACGCGAATGCAAGACAATTAGCCGAAGGCATCGCCGAAATTCCCGGTATTTCCGTTGACCCGGAACGCATCGTGACCAATATTGTTATTTTCGATATTTCGGGTAGCGGAAAAACATCAGCTCAGATTTGCACAGAACTACGGGAACAAAATATTCTTGCCGTTGGCTTTGGCGATGCGATCCGAATGGTGACCCATTATGATGTGTCATCAGATGACATCACAAAAACCATCAAGGCATTGGCCGCAATACTCAACTAAATGATCATAGCCATCGACGGACCATCAGGAGCGGGCAAATCGACCTTAGGAAAAATGCTCGCCAAAAGGCTGGGGCTTTTGTATATCGACACGGGTGCAATGTATCGCGCCGGAGCTCTTGCTGTAATTGAAAGTAGAATTGCTTTGGATGATACAGAGAAGATCACGGAGAAAATAAGAACTTCTAAGATCGAACTTGTCGGGGACCCCGATTCTCTCAGCGTGATCCTAAATGGACGAGATGTTTCATTGGATATTCGGACCCAAGCTGTCGCTAATGCGGCTTCGATAGTTTCGACGATCTCCGAAGTGCGGAAAATTATGGTCGATCACCAGCGAACCATCGGAAACAGGTCGCCGAACGGCGCGGTTCTCGAAGGCCGCGATATCGGCAGCGTGGTTTTCCCGACGGCGGACTTCAAGTTTTTCCTCACGGCCAAACCAGAAGCACGAGCTCGTCGCAGATTTAACGAAGACGCAGCCAAGGGTAGAATTTCGACCTACGATGACACGCTCCGAGAAATAAACGAACGTGACGAACGGGATGTTTCTCGTGCAGATTCTCCCCTGACGATCGCATCGGATGCCATTGTGATCGACACAAGTGAGCTCGACCTAAGCGAAGTTCTCGACCGCATGCTGAAGGTCATTGAACACCCGTCAGGAATAGGTTGACTTGAAAACTTAGCGTCGTTATCATTGTGAATTGCTTTTTGATATGCTCCCGTAGCTCAGCTGGATAGAGCAACGGCCTTCTAAGCCGTAGGTCGCACGTTCGAACCGTGCCGGGGGCGAATTTTTATGCTAACGCTGTAGGCTTGTTTTTACTGTTCGATTCGGTATATTATTCAAGCTTCGCTTAGCCGATATCAGTATCGGCGGAGTTTCAACATGGCGGCTATAGTTCAGTTGGTTAGAACGCCTGATTGTGGTTCAGGAGGTCGTGGGTTCGAGCCCCACTAGCCGCCCCATCTCTTCGAAATCCTTCTGCTAAATTTAGTCCACAAAGGATTTCTCAATGAAAAAAGATCTTAATAAGGCAAAGCTTGCATTTATCGGATGCGGTGTAATGGGCGAATCAATGATCGCCGGTTTGCTCCGGAAAGGCCTAGTCGATTCGCAAAACATCGCTGCCAGTCATCCGCGCGAAGAACGCCGCAAAGAACTCCACGAAAAGTACGGTATCGCTGCTTTTGAAAATAATGCCGATGCCGCTGAGTTTCTCGGCGACGGTGAAAATTCAGCCGCCATTATCTGTGTAAAACCGCAGCGGATCGATCGCGTTTTGGACGATCTCAAAAACTCCTTCGGACCGGAACACCTTATTATTTCGATCGTTGCAGGTGCGACGATCAAAAAGTTCGCCGACAGCCTTAGCGACGCCCGAATCGTCCGCGCTATGCCCAACACGCCTTCTCAGATCGGCGGCAGGAATCACCGCCTGGACATGCTCTGAGGCCATTGACGAAATAGAGCGTGGAAATATTCGCGAACTTTTTTCCGCACTTGGAAAAGAGCTTTACGTCGAAACAGAAAAGATGATCGATATGGCAACGTCGCTATCGGCGACCGGCCCGACCTACATTTTTATGGTTATGGAAGCTTTGACAGATGCCGGCGTCCACTTGGGCTTTTCACGAGAGATGTCAAAGGAACTTGTTCAGGAAACAATGCTCGGTTCGGTAAAATTTGCGATCGAATCAAACAAACATCCGGCCGAACTCCGCAACATGGTTACATCACCCGGCGGCACGAGCGCGGAAGCTATCTATCAAATGGAAAAGGGCACGCTTCGAACAGTTCTTTCAAAAGCCGTCCATGCCGCATATCGCCGAGCGTCCGAATTGGGCAAAAAGCATTAGTCGGCGGCCTACCAAAATTCTTTGTAAATCAAAAGCCTTAGTTTATACTATGGGCGATCGAATCCTTCGCAAGAAAACTTTTATGAAAATTTACCGCTTATTATTGCTGTGCACCTTATTGGTGATCCTGACTGTGTCTTCCTTTTCCCAAAGATCTGCGATGAATTTTGTCGGAAATGAATTATTGGTAAAATTCGCTCCGGGAACCACCGAACGTGCACAAAGGTCGGTAAATGCTGCGGTCGGCTCAAGTATGGCGGAAAAGCTCGGTGACACCGGTTGGTATCGCGTAGTTCTACCCTCGGATCTCAAACCGACAGATGCTGTCGAAAAATATCTTGCTCTTGATAACGTCGTCGCGGCTCAGCCGAACTTTTATTATCACCTCGTCGCTATTCCGAACGATCCCGGGTTTACCGATCCGGCGATGTACGGCTTGACCAAAATTTCGGCACCGCAGGCATGGGATATCGAAACCGGCAGCTCATCGGTCGTCGTTGCAAATATCGACACGGGAATGCGTTATACCCATGAAGATCTTGCTCCAAATATGTGGACAAATCCCGGCGAGATAAATAATAACGGTATCGATGATGACGGAAATGGATTTATTGATGATTATTACGGCTATGATTTTCGGTATAATGACTCAGATCCGCTTGACGAACACGGTCATGGCACACATACCGGTGGAACTGTAGGAGCCGCAGGAAACAACGGGCTCGGTGTGGTCGGTGTGAATTGGAACGTCAAAATAATGGCGATCAAGATCTATAGTGCAGCGGCGACAGATACAACCTCGGCAATGCTTATAAACGCTTATAATTATGTTCGTTTGATGAAAGAACGCGGCGTAAATATAGTTGCAACAAATAATTCTTACGCCGGTTGTGATGAAGCTTGCGGCTACGACCAAGCGACCAAGGATGCGATCGATGCACTTGGTGACTCGGGAATATTAAATGTCTTCGGGGCCGGAAATACAGGCGTAAATGTTGATATTTTCCCGGAATATCCCGGAAGTTATAATTCGCCCAGTATTATTACGGTCGGCGGGTCGAACACCTCGGACAATCGTGTTTTTAATTATGGTCCGATAAACGTGGATCTGGCGGCACCCGCCATCGGGATCCGAAGCACAACATACAATTCCGATTCAAGTTACGGCAATAAAAGCGGCACATCGATGGCGACTCCGCACGTGACGGGAGCGGCTGCTCTTCTAGCGGCTCACTATCCAACAATGTCGGCGGCATCAATAAAAGCGACGTTAATGAACACCGTCGATCTGCTTCCGCAATGGGACGGCATAGTTCGAAGCGGTGGGCGTTTGAATGTTTTTAGAGCTCTGCAAGAGCCAACCATTTGCTCGTTTCAGGTATCTCAGTTAAACATTAATCCGAAAACAAAAGGCGGATATTTTACCGTTGATGTTAACGCGGCGGCGAATTGTGATTATTACGCGAAAAGTAATGTAAATTGGATCCACTTAGAGAACTCTTCGCCGCTGAGCGGAAATGGATCGGTAACTTTTAGAGTTGGGTTAAATTCAAGAATATCGAGAACCGGAACGATAAAGATCGCGGATAAGGTCATAACAGTAACGCAAACGCGAGGAAGTTAGATCCGATCGATGATTTTATTTAGACTTTTGACGCATTATAAACGTCTAAATGGCGTACGACAAAAACAATTAAATATGTTGCGTTATGTATTCGAAAGAATGTATATTTAAAGTTCGTTCGTCCTCGCATCGCGAGCGATCGCGAAATTTCGGCACAACTTAGATTTATTTAAGGACAATCAAAATGACAAAATTTTTAACCGCGGCTGCGACTCTTGCCGTATTGACTTTGATCACAGTATCTTCGGCCTTTTCCCAGATCAGCTTGCGTAAAGCTTTGGACACGGACGGCGACGGGAAAGCCGATTTTTCTGTTTTTCGGCCTTCGAGTAACGTCTGGTACATAAATCAAAGCGGCGGCGGATTTTCTATTCAGACATTTGGTCTGGCAAATGAAGACTTTATTACACCCGGAGACTATGACGGTGACGGTAAGGCTGACATTGGCGTCTGGCGTGATACCACCGGTGTTTGGTATCACCTCAACAGTTCGGACAGCACATTTTCCGTAACGCCTTTTGGGATCACCGGTGATGAACCTATCGCCCGTGATTTTGACGGTGACGGCAAAACGGACATCGGCATCGTCCGTCGCACAAATGGTTCCATGGTCTGGTATATTCTCAAGAGTCAAGATAGTTCTTATTATGTGCAGCAGTTCGGCCTTTCCACGGATTATACTGCTCCCGGAGATTATGATGGTGATGGCAAATTTGACATTGCTGTGCAGCGTCCCGGCACAACGCCAAGTGCTCAATCGCTTTTTTACGTTTTTCAAAGCAGCAACAGCGCTGGTCAATGTGGTTCCTTGGGGAGTTGGCAACGACCTAGTAGCTCCTGGTGATTACGACGGAGACAATAAGACAGATTTCGCGATCATCCGCGAAGGATCAACTCCGACATCTTCTTTGGTCTGGTATATATTGCGTAGTAGCGACAGCCAAGCAATGGTAGTTTCCTTCGGACTCACCGGCGACGACCTGAACGTACAAAATGATTATGATGGCGATGGAAAAGCGGACGTAGCCATTTGGCGAAACAGCACAGGACAGTTTTGGATTCGTCGCAGTTCGGACGGCGTCTATGCGGTTACGCAGTGGGGATCACCTAATGATTTTCCCGTCGCTAGTTACGACACTCACTAACTTGAATTGGTTTTTATTACTTCAAAATTGCCGGAAGCTTGATGCCTCCGGCTTTTTTGTCTTTTTGGCGATTTTTTAGTAGCGTTTCAATAGTTTGATGAATACCACAGAACATTACACGAATGCTTTTTCGCGGAAGAAGATCGTCATTATCGGCGACCTTGTTGCTGATCAGTTTTTAAAAGGAACGATCGCCCGTGTATCGCGCGAAGCTCCGGTTTTCATCTTGCGGCACGACGAAACAGAAACACGCTGCGGCGCAGCCGCCAATGCCGCTGTAAACGTTGCGTCGCTTGGCGGCGATCCTGTATTGATCGGCATCGTCGGAAACGACACGAATGGAGAACTGCTCGTTTCTTCGCTTAAAGATAATGGAGTTAAAACTGATGATCTGATTATTGACGAGAAATTCTCGACGACGACAAAGGTTCGCGTCCTCGCCGGCCAACATTATGCCGGAAAGCAACAGGTCATCCGGATCGATTATGAAAATAATTCAGCTATAAGCCCTTCGGTTAGTGACGATCTCTTATCGAAATTACAAAAAGCCGGTGAACTTGCAGATGCAATAGTGATCTCCGATTATAATTACGGCGTCGCAAACAACGAGATCGCCGTTGCGGCAAAGACTATTGCGAACGAACGCCGCATTCCGCTGATAATAGACTCCCGTTTCGGGTTAGAAAGTTTTTCAGGGGCAACCTCAGCGACGCCGAACCTCGATGAATTTGAACAGCTTGGCGGCGCCGATCTAAGCGATCTTGAATGCGATAAAATTCGCGAACGACTCGGGTTCGAATCGCTCCTTGTTACCTGTGGAAACGCGGGTATGCTGCTGCTTGAAAAAAATAAAAGCCCTCTGCGATTCGCAGCAGTTGGGTCCTTAGAACCGGTTGACGTCACGGGAGCCGGCGATACGGTTATCGCTGCCTATACACTTGCCGTAGCTTCGGGATTTTCATTTGCTGAAGCCGCTAACATAGCCAATCACGCCGGCGGTATTGTTGTTATGAAAAAAGGAACGGCGAGCGTAACGATTGACGAACTTTCCACGTCTCTCAACAATGAAACGTCCGCCGAAACAGCCGTAAACTAAGCGATGTCCAGATCTTTTGCACCAATTTACGATCGAGCTCAACTAATAACAGCTGTTGAGACGGCACGCTCTTCAGGAGAGGCCATCGTCCTCGCTAATGGCTGTTTCGATCTGTTTCATGCCGGGCATATTCGGTATCTTTGCGGTGCAAAAGAGCTCGGTGGATTTCTTATCGTCGGAATAAATTCAGACCGGCAGGTCAGAAGTTTGAAAGGCGAAGGCCGGCCTTATATTTCCGAAGCGGAGCGGGCCGAGATAATTTCGGCTCTTCGATTCGTCGATGCGGTTACCATTTTTGATGAACCAACCGTTGAAGCGTTGATCCTGGAGATACGTCCCGACATTCACGCGAAGGGAACGGATTACACGGTCGATACGGTTCCCGAACGCGAAATTGTCAGAGGTATCGGCGGACGTGTAGCGATAGTTGGGGATCCAAAGGATCATTCTTCAACAGAAATGATCGCAAAGATAAGCGGCTCAAAATAGTATGTGGCGTTCGCGATCGAAAGATGATCTTGTTATCGAGGTCTGGGAAAAGCTGGATTGCGAAAGCGTCGGACGTGTTGAACTCGAAGCTATAACCGAAGCTGTGTTGGGGCTTTTTGGTGAAGCCGCCGTCGATACGCCAATGACACTGGCACGAAAACTTGCCGACGAAGGAGCTGAGCTTCGACATTCCGAAGTAATGGAGCTCCATCTTGAGCATTTCACCAACATCGAATACGAAGCCGAGTTCCGTAATATTGTAAATATCGCAGACCTTCGCAGCGCACGAAAGACACTTCGCGATCTCGAGAATTTGCGGCGAAAGTTTCAAGACAAAGATGACAAACGAGGTTTGAGGCTTGTTTTGGAAGCCGGGAGAAAGGCTCGCGAAAGTGCGTTAGCAAAAAAGGGCGAGCAAGCTCGTGAAATCGCCGAATGGTTTCGAATTTGGCTGCAATCACCGGAGCTTTTTGAAAGTTGGATAAGATTACGCACCGCTTCTGCCAACTACAACGATTTATTTGGCGAAAAAAATAACGAATAATGCATCGATTTTACGTTCCAAAGATCTCTGGCGAAGTTGATTCGGTTGCGATCGACAAAGAAGAAACCCGGCATATCCGCGATGTTCTGCGTATGAAGACCGGCGCGATCATTCGTGTTTTTGATGGCGTTGGAAATGAATTCGAATGTGAGCTCTCGGAAATTTCAAAAAAGGATTCCGTCGCGAAAATATTGAAAAAGGTGAAACCTTCTTCACCCGAATCGTCACTTTCTATAACGCTTGCCGTCGGTCTGCTCAAAGGCGACAAATACGATCTGGTTTTGCAAAAGGCGGTCGAGCTTGGGGTTAACGCTTTTATTCCGATGGTTACGCATCGCTCTGAAATGAAACTATCCGAAGCTGAAAAACGCTTAGAACGTTGGCGGAAGATCGCGGTTGAAGCTGCGAAACAATGCGGCCGGGCAACTATCATGACGGTCGAAGAACCGTCCATGTTCATTGACCTGATCAGCCGGGACATTTCGGGTGAAAAAATTATGTTCGCGGAAGAAGGCGGCGGAAAATTTTCGCGGATCGAGGCCACCGATGCGATGACTGTGCTAATAGGTCCGAAAGGCGGTTGGGAGCAAAGTGAAATTGAGGCCGCTACGAATGCCGGATTTACGGCCGTAACGTTCGGCGGACGGATATTGCGAGTTGAAACGGCAGCGATCGCCGTATGCTCGATACTGCAGCATCGTTTTGGTGATATGAATTAATCGTCCGCGTTATTATCAGACGGCTTTTTCGGCTTGAAATATGCATCGCCGCGACGCTGCAATTCGCCTTTCTCGCCGAGAGCGGCAATGACAGAATCAAGAAGTTCTTTGTCATCAACCTTAAAGCTCATCGTACCGATCGTGTCCATTTCAGGATCATCAAATCTGATCACCAAATATCTTCGCTTTTCTTTTATAAATCCGCCAAGGATAGCTCCGGGAAGAGGAATATTACGAACGACATTACCTGTCGTCGATGTAACCGATTGAGATTGAGGATAAACGGTCAACAATCCACCGTAAGGTAAACCGAACAATTCCTTTCCGTCTTGGCCAAAGAAAACTAGACGTTTATTCGCGTCATCGAATTTTAGTTTTCCGTCTATCTTGTCGCTGTGCCCAAAAAATCCGCCTTGATATTTTGCGTCGAATGATTCAGGAGCAGGTTTTACGCTGTCGCGCGTTGAGCGATCCATCGGGCGCGGCTGGGCCGCTGCTACAACGGCAAAAAGAGAGAGAGCAATCAGAGCAAGTAATATTTTTTTCATTGTTTTGAACCTATTTAACCGATAGACGCTTTTCGCGGCGAATTGGTTGTCATCCGGCAGCAGATAATTTGTCCGTATCACGATATTCAGCCAACCGCTTTTCGGCAATTTCAACGTATTCCGCCGATATTTCCGAGCCGATCCAACGACGACCGAGCAAATGAGCCACTTTTGCCGTGGTTCCGCTACCCATAAAACAGTCATAAACTATGTCGCCTTCGTTCGTCCAGGTTCGAATCTGATCCTCAACAAGCTTTTCCGGAAAGATCGCCGGATGCTGGAAGGCGATCTTGTCCTTAGAAGATGACGTACCAACGTTGTAGCCAAAAATATTCGTGACTTTTCGCTCGGCTTTGATGGCACGGCCGATATCTTCATCAGGTACGTTTCCGCGACCTTTTCCGGTAATACGAAATGCCGTTATCTTCTGCCCGGCGGATTTGGTCGGCTCGGTTATTGGGTTAAATGTTTTCGGCTTGCCCTTGCTGAAACAGAACATATACTCGAAAGCCTGTCGATAACGGAGTCCGCAGTCGCTCGGTATCGGATTATTTTTTACATAGATCATTGTGTCGTGAACACGAAAACCGGTTTCCTGAAAGGTCAGAGCATGTTTAAAACTTGATAGAGTTTCATTTCCCTTTACCGTGCGGTCGCCGACGACCCAAATAACGACTCCGCCGTCTTTGGTCTTTTTAAAAAGCCCGGCGGCAATGTCTTCGACCGGAAAATGATATCCATTGTAATCACGCAGATCGTCATACGGCGGCGACGTGATCGTCATATCGATAAATTCATCCGGCAAGTTTTTCAGCGTATCGATGCAGTTTTCTTGATAGATCTTGTTGAGTTCGGTCATGAAATTTACGCTCGCCCTGTGCCGATCGTCCGCTGCCATTTAAGATTTTGGTTCAAGAGCTCCAGTCGTTTGCGATCCGGTTCTTCTTGATCGGTTAAAAGCGTTGCAATGATCGTCTCCAGTAACGGCACCGCTAAATTTCCCGCGTTCGAAACGATCTGCGAATAATAATGCATCTGCAGATTGCCGCCTCCGTCGGTGTGAAATTTCCTCACGCTATCGAGGTCCATTTTTTCGACAAAACTTCCCGGTGGAATTATCCGTCGCGGAACCCCATGTGCCGCACGATCATTTTCATCTGCGACTCCAAGCAGCAAAATACCGATCAATATTCCTTGTTCGCTGATAAAATCCGGTGTGAAAGTCTGCGCCGTCGGGGCGGGACTCAATCGCGGGCCAAAATTCGCGTATTCCGGATTGATGAGTTTCGAATCATATATAACGCCGACGATCTCGTCCGATCCGGCCTTGACCGATACAAAATCGGCAAAACCAAAATCCTCGGGCTTGGGCGGCGAATCCATATCGAATTCATCGATCACCCGGCCGATATAATCAATATGTGAATTGGAACTAACGATCTTTGCGATCTTCATAATTATTTTAGATCGTGCGGCCGAGCTCCGGCACCGCGTAAAGAAGCCACCAAAGAAAAACTTGCACGCCGAATAATGCAATGCTCAAAGTGACGCTGTGGGCTGAGCGGCGATAGCCGCTGCCGTTCACGTCATGATAACCCTTGTACAAACCGACCGAACCAAAAATGACCGCGAGCGGTGTAAAAAGTATTCCAAGATACGGGACCATCGCGTAAACCGTGCACGCCCAAGCCATTTCCGCAGCCGAATTGTCATGTAGGTCAAACAGAACTTCGGCTTGCGCCGGCTGAGGTTTCGCAGAAAGTTTTCTGGACTGCAGCCTGTAAGACGAGCGGATCATATCCAACGGCTCATAACCGGATCCCATTTCTTTTCCACAAACGAGGCAAAACCCTGCATCATTGCGAACTGAAACCGATCCGCAAGCCGGACATTCCAATTTTTTATCTTCGTCTGCTTTTACTCGCATCTTTTCGTGAAACGCTAAAACCAAGATCACCACGTGCGGCAAGATCCTGCAGCGATCGAAAGAATATTTCACGATCGCGTGAAGCGATCACCGCCATTTGATCGGCCGCTTCCAGCGGATATGGATAGCCGAGGCCGATGACGCATTCCGCTCTCACAACATCGACGATCTCGTTCAGCAAGCCTCTTTCATAAACCCAAGCCGGGAGGTCGATCCTTGCCGGCGTGGAATCCGACGCCGTTGCCAAATAGATAAAGCCGACCGTTGATCTTCCGGTCGCTTGATCAATAAAGCTTTCCAATCCTCTGCGTTTAGAATAACAGAAACAGCTTCGATCGCCCCAATTTCTTAAAACTCCGCTATCACCAAAACCTAGCAAAGAACCGTCGAAAATGTTTGCCGAGCTTCGTGTTTCACTTGGGTCAGCAGCATCGAGCATTCTCAAAATATCGCGTGAAAAACTTCTTGCGACATAGCCAACAAGCGGAACTTCCGTTTCGCTCGATAATTTCACCAGATCGACCGTAGCCTTTAACAAACTCTTTTGAAGTCCTTTCTGCGAAAAAGGCACTAGCAGCGGATTATCAAAAAAAGCCAAAGGCATCCGTTCGCCACGCTTCTGCCACCCGCGATGCTTTTCTAGGAAATCGCCGATGCGGCCGACCTCTCCCAAATAGCGGCGCTCTTCGACACGTATGTCCGGATTCATCGGCTCTTCCTGATCTTTTATCAGATCGGTCGGTGTCAAAATTTCGAAATGGGCATTTTTCTCAAATACAGCCGTACCGTCATGCGGATTTTCAAACCAGCCGATCTGCACTGCCGCAACAGGCACTGACGTTTCCTTACCAGCGTATATCTGACTTCCATCTGCCGCGAAAGTTGTACGGCCCTCCAGAATATCGCCCGCCCAAATCCGTGCTTGTTCGTGATTTGGCCAGCCCTTACCAAAAACAAAAACGAATGATCCACTGTCTATGAGCTCGTCGCTCGGTAATGCGCCGCTTTCATCGATCTCCGATATATGAGCGATCGAGCGTTCCGCGTTTTCGGCTAAATTTTTCACCGAACTCCGATAAGAATCAAGATCCGCCTTTTGTTGAGATGAGAACGCACGAAAACTTTCGGCTTTGCGTTCAAGTTCCTCGCTGAGTTTTTGAGCGAACAGCATATTTTATTAAACCGCCCATTTTTCAAGGAACTTGATCAAAAAGGCATTTTCCGGCGTCACGGCTTCTGCTTCTAAAAATGCGCGAAAATCTTCTTGTTCAGTAATGTATTCTTCTTCGCTGATACGGCCGCAGAAATGCACAAATCGCAGCCAAACGAGGTAAGTATTTAGCGTATCGATCCGATTGTATTCAACGATCTTTGTCAGATCGCCCGCAAGCCATAGGTCAACAACTTGATCACCGCCAACATCTAATTTTCCCGGAAATCCACAAAAGCGGGCAATATCGTTTAATCGCGGCGCCATTGATCCTCGAGAAAAATATTTCATCAGATCTACATGCCATTCGCTGTTTCGGGAATCAAAATAATCGCGGCCTTCCCAAGGTTTTCCGGGCCGCGAACAGAACGACGGAGCTGTGACCTCGTTGACCAAACCACGTTGGATCAAAACCTGAATATCCGATTCCGAAGAATTATAACCGACAAGCTGCGGCTGGCGTTCGCCGATAAAATACAAGAATCGCTCTATCAAATATACTTCGTCTGCTGCGGATCGATCGGCCGGAAGTGTCGGCAGCGAACTGAGTTTGAATTCGACCGTCTTTTCACCGCCGCTATAGACCACACGCCGCGATAGAAATGCGATCGAAACTACTCGTGAAAATAGATATTTTATGAATGGCCGCGGAACGTCTTCGCTGTAACCGGATGCATTCTCCCAGAGCTTTTGCATCGCCTCAAGCTCAGTCGTTTCATCTGGTAGATCATACAACCTCTTTGCTCCGGCGGCATCCGGAACCCATTCCAGATCAAAAAAAAGTGTGAGTTCGTGAAGTTCGTGTTTAAGCATTTTGCAGTGATTTTATCACACGCGATGACAGTTTCGAATTTGATCGAAATTACGAATTAAAGTGTGTATTCGAAATGGAACGAAAACGTTAGATCGTAGCCTATTTGGTATTAGGTTTGATAAACACTTTGTGCTTAGAAGGTAGCTAACTGTTGCAACTACACACCTTTCCCGCTTTGGCATAGCCATTGCCATATATATAGGCGTGAGGGCAAAAGCTTTCAAAAACATAAGAAAGGGAGAAACGAAATGAAAAAATATTTAGCAGCAATAGTAATGATGGCAATGGTCGCAGTTATGGTTCCTTTTATGGCGACATCAGCTGACGCCCAAACACGTAGATACACCCGAAATCAATCCCGTTATACGCGTGTTTACAAAAAGCCGAGTGTTTACAGTCGACATCGTAATTTGATAAATATCGGTATCGGAACCGGTGCCGGAGCATTGATCGGAGCATTGGTCGGTGGTAAGAAAGGCGCACTCATCGGAGCAGCAGCCGGAGCAGGCGGCGGAGCACTCTATACATACGTGCTGAACAAGAAAACCAAACGTTACGAACGCGTTTATTACAGACGTTAATCAGTAACCCGAGTGGAAATGGAAAACCGTGATGAGCAAGATAGCTCGTCACGGTTTTTCTTTTTCAATTCGCTCACCATCTTCATCAAAGCTTGCCTGCATTTTTTCCATCATCATCATATTTTCGATGAGACCTTCCGTTTGTTCGGCATCAGACGCCTTGTCTCGACCGCTGATCTTTTCGCCTATCAAATATACGACCGGTTCATCGCCGACAACTCTTGCAGTGTGATATGTTTCGGCAGGCATGTGATCGCGGTCACCAGCGGATAATTCGAAAAACAAATTCCCGACCGTTATCTCCATCTTTCCCGATATCACCCAATGCGATTGCTCTTCGGCGTGTTTGTGCATACCGTAAGAAGCTCCCGGGCTGTCGCGCCAATGCATTACGCGAAACCCTTCCTTTTCAAGCTCATGACGAAGCATGGCCGGATTGGGAGCATGCGGCTTATTCCATTTATCAACATGATAACGTGATGACATAATTAGCAATATTACATCAAACAATAAAATTTCCGACAGAAGCATATTGCCATCGCGAAGCTCGTGCAGCATCCAACGCGGATTCTGCAACGTGTCAGAACCGCCCGCCGTAGCGGGTGGCTTACATTGACCGACGTAGGCCGTCAACCGACGTTCCAATATATTTGACGGCTCGATGCTCCGATTTCCGCACGCATTCCGTTGCTGGTCGTTATACTGACTATGCACGGTCGTTGCATAGATAGGACAATTCGTGTTATGATCTGATTGCCGTTTTCGGCATTGATATTTGCAAAGCTTCTGTTGGGTCGAAAGAATATCGGTTTCAAGTGTCGCAATTTGACACATTTGTGTTTTTGAAAAAAGTTTTTTATTTTTTTTGCCAAAAATTATGGTTGCCTAACTGTAAGATCAATATATTCAGTACTTTGCGTGTTCAAGAAAGCTCTGAACAAGCCTTGGACAAGCCTTGAACAGACCCTGAACAAGCTTTGAACAAGAATGTTAGATAAACGAGCCATGTATTACAATTAGTTTATGAGATCAGGTCTTCTCGAAAACGAAAACAAATTCCAGGAACATATAGGCATCAAATTTCAGCTTTACAACAGCCTTTTCCTATCCTTACCGTTTTACGGCGTGGACAAGACCGGAATACTGCTTTCTTTGTTCAATGAACAATGCGAATCGGGATTTGCCAATGGTGAAAGCCCGACAGATATTATTGATTCGTTCTTTGAACAACAAAATGCCGATAAAGTGGATCTGATGTTCCGATTCGTCCAGTATGTCGAACGGCAGGTCGTACTTTTCGATGCATTGGAAGACGCCGCTTTCTCCAAGATCCACGATAATTCAGGTCCGGGAACGCTTCGGCAGCTTATTTCCGCAGCCGATCGAAATGAACGGATCAAAGAACTTCTTGAACGGTTAGCAGAATTTTCGGTGCGTATTGTACTGACGGCTCATCCGACACAATTTTACCCCGGAACGGTTTTGGGGATAATCAATGACCTCGTCGAAGCTATTGGTGAAAATGACGTTAACCGTATCGACCTGCTTCTGCAGCAGCTTGGCCGAACGCCGTTTTTCAAAAAAGAGCGTCCGACACCTTTCGACGAAGCAGTCAGCCAAATATGGTTTCTTGAAAATGTTTTCTATCCGGCTATCGGAGCGATCGTTTCGGAATTGCGGCGGGTTTCCAGTGAGAACACCGACTTTCACGATCTGATCCGCATGGGTTTCTGGTCAGGCGGCGACCGCGACGGAAACCCATTCGTGACGAGCGAAACGACCGTCCAAGTGGCAGATGCTTTACATAAGAGCATTCTTCGTTGCTATTACTACGACGTTCGTCAGTTGAAACGCCGCCTAACTTTCGCCGGAGTTGACCGTTCGATCGCTGAACTCGAAAACGAGCTTTATAAAGCAGCGTTCCTCGACCTCGAGAATGCTCTTTCGAAAGATCAGATCATTGCGAAACTCAATGCGATCAGAACCGTCATCGTCGATCGGCATAATGGACTTTTCGTTCATCTTTTGGACGAACTACGCGACAAGGTAGCTATTTTTGGGACACACTTCGCGACGCTCGACATCCGACAGGATGCAAGCGTCCATTCTGATGTAATTGAGTCTATAAGATCCGCCGGTAATATTTTGCCGAAGAATTATGAAGAGTTGGACGAAACCCAAAAAGCAAATGCTCTGGCAAATGCCTCGGTGGTCGACCGAACTTCATTAAATGAAACTGCAGCAGAAACGCTTCGTACGATCGATGCGATCCGCGCCGTTAGATCTAAAAATGGTGTTGCCGGATGTGAACGCTACATTATAAGCCACTGCGAAGGCATTTTGAACGTTATGGACGTATTTGGCTTGTTTTTGATGGCAGGCTGGAGGTCAGATGAGATCGATATAGATATTGTTCCGCTATTCGAAACTATAGCCGATCTTGGTCACGCCGCGGCTGCGATGCGCGAATTATATGAGCTTCCCGCGTACCGCGATCATTTGCGCCGGCGCGGCGATAGGCAAACGATCATGCTCGGCTTTAGCGACGGCACAAAAGACGGCGGTTATTTGATGGCGAATTGGAGTATCTACAAGGCTAAAGACCAACTTACAAAACTTGCAAGCGAATACGGTATAACGGTGATATTTTTCGATGGACGCGGCGGCCCGCCGGCTCGCGGAGGCGGCAAAACGCAAAAGTTCTATTCCTCTATGGGTAATAATATCGCCGGTGAGGCGATCGAAATAACGATACAGGGACAAACGATCAGTTCTAATTTTGGAACGCCCGAATCGGCTAGTTACAACATCGAACAACTTGTGAACGCCGGAATTTATAATCGTATGTTCGCTCCAAGAGAGCATACATTCACGCCAAATGAAGAAGATCTAATGAGCCGATTGGCGGATGAAAGCTTCACCGTATATGACGAACTAAAAAACGATCCGGATTTCTTGAACTATCTCTCCGATGTCAGCCCCTTATTATTTTATTCACAGACCAATATAGGTAGCCGGCCCGCAAAACGCGGGAAAGGAGCCCTGACGCTTTCGGCTCTGCGTGCGATCCCATTTGTCGGCGCATGGAGCCAACTTAAACAGAACGTTCCCGGATTTTACGGAGTTGGAACCGCGATCCATAATCTTGAAACTGAAATAGATGAGATCGCGAAAATGTATCGGTCCAATCTATTTTTCAAAGCGTTGATCGACAACTGCGAGATGGCGATGCAGAAGTCCTTTTTTCCTTTGACGGCTTTCCTTGAGAACGATGTAGAGTACGGAGAAATGTGGCGAAAGATCCATGACGAATATGAACTTTGCCGGAAATATCTTTCGCTCATAACCGGCACCGACGCTCTAATGGCGGCCCTGCCGCTCGAGCAACAATCTGTTCGCACGCGCGAGCGAATCGTCCTGCCGCTCGTTACGATCCAGCAATATGCTTTGACGTGTCTTCGCGGCATGGAAACGGATCTTACGAATGACGATGTCAGATCCGATTACGAGAAACTCGTCGTCCGTTGCTCGTTCGGTATTATCAACGCCGGAAGGAATTCTGCATAGATAATAAAAGAGCCATCATCAATTTGTGATGGCTCCGGTGAAGATTAGAAAGGATATGTATTTGCCGAGATCATTATATCTGCGATCCTTTGACGAGCGGCGACCGTGTTGATCGGTGAATTGTTTTTTGTAAAACGTTTTAAGGCGACCAGAAGCGTTCTCCCTTCATCGCCTTCGGCCATTGCGGCGATCGTATTTCGTGCTTTCATTTCAATACGCTGGATCGCATCATTACAAAAAACGCCGGCCATATCGACGAACTTCGCAGCTGCTTCTTCGCCTTTTTCCGCCGCGATCTTTTTAGCCCGAAGAATGACGGTTTCCATCTGATAGGCGTCCATTATGATATCGGCCGAATTCAGCAGAACTTCTTGCTCGTCCTGCAGCTTCATCATGTATTTTTGAGCCGCCGTTCCGAGAACCATTAACGCTATCTTCTTGGCGTTTTGTGCGAGTTTTGTTTCAGCCGCAAGCAAGCCTGTGTCCTCATCGAATGACATTTGCGGATTTAGGATCTCATCCTGTAATGCCTTTGCCGCCTGCAAGAGACCAAGCCTGCCTTTCATCGCACGCTTCATTAATTGGCCCGGAATAAGCATTCGGTTGATCTCATTAGTGCCTTCGAAAATACGGTTGATACGCGAATCACGATAAGCCTTTTCCGCCGGATAATCCGCCGAATAGCCGTAACCGCCATAGATCTGAACCATTTCGTCGACAACGTAATCGAGTGATTCGGAACATGCAACTTTATTGATCGACGATTCGACCGCGTATTCTTCGATCGATTGAAGCTTCTTTTCACCGTCGGCACCATCGCCGATAAGAGCGTCGATCATTCCGACTGTCCGATATGTTATCGATTCGGACACCCACGTCCTTATGGCCATCTCCGCAAGCTTATGTTTGATCGCACCAAACGATGATATGGGTTGGTTGAATTGATGGCGTTCATTCGCATAACGGACCGCTTCGTGAATGGCAAGTTTCGCTCCGCCTGTAACCGAAGCTCCAAGTTTGAATCGGCCGACATTCAGCACATTAAAAGCGATCTTCGCCCCATCTCCAACATTCCCGATAAGATTCCCTACTGGGATCTGTGCGTCAGACAAAATTACTGCAGTTGTCGATGAAGACTTGATCCCGAGCTTGTGCTCCTCGCCTCCCGGACGACAGTTTTCCGACCGCGGAACGAGGAAGCACGAGAATTTGTCTTTTTCACCATCTACCTTTGCGAATACGAGATATACATCAGCAAACCCTCCGTTCGTGATCCACATCTTTTCACCGTTTAGGACGTAATGCAGGCCATCATCCGTCAGCTTTGCAACACATTTTGCCCCCAGGGCGTCTGAGCCGGAGCTGGATTCAGTTAAACAATATGCAGTTACGACTTCACCGGTAATGATCTTTGGTATCCATTCCTGTTTGAGCTCGTCGCTGCCCCAATAGAGAATCGGGAGCAAACCGATTGACGTCTGCGCACCATACGAAGCTCCGAAACCACTGCTTCGCCCGACCATCTCAGCAATGATCGCTCCGGAGGTTTGGTCAAGGTCCAGTCCACCAAAAGCTTCCGGAATCGTCGCTCCGAGCAGGCCGAGTTCTCCGGCCTTTTGTAAGAGCTCGCGAGCGAGGTCCCAATCATGCTTTTCTAGCGCCTCCAAATTTGGAGCGACCTCATTATCTATATATTCGCGGCAAGTATCGCCGATCATTCTATGCTCGTCGGTAAAATCCTCCGGAGTAAAAATATTTTCCACCTCCGCGATCAAAAATTCGCCGCCCTTCACATACTGTTTTTCCATTTTTGTTTCCATTCTCGATAATTCCTCCAGCCGTAATGCAAATATTATAACAGAATTTAGCAAAATGAATGAATATTCATTCATTTTGTGATCTTTGAGGCTCACCTTCTCCGACAAGAAAAAGGATCATAAATTCAAGACTCTCGCTAACGTTCCGGCAGTGATCGTTTCGCTGATATTTTCAACGAACTGCTTGTTCTCGTCTTTCGAACTTGCGATCCCGTTCTTGAGTAGCATCGGAAAATAGTCCAGATCTTTAGCGCCTCGATAGCTTGAAAGCACACAATACTCCGCGCAAAAGCCTGTCATAACCACTGACTCGATTCCGTGCTCTTTCAGAATTGAGTCGCATACCGTTTTGTTGAAAGAATTGCTGTATGTCTTGTGAATCTTGATGTGGTCATCGCCGGGTTTTAAAGAATCGATAAACTCAAAGCCGTCTTTGCCAGGAATGGCTTCGTCGTCTTCGTCAACGTTATAGACCCAGATCACCGGTAGCCCTTTCTTCTCAAACATCGGGATCACCCAATTAATATATTCAGCGGCCGCATCCATTTGCGGTATCGTCGGCCCAGAGTAGTAAGCCTTCTGCATATCGATTATCATTAAGGCAGCTTTCATAAGTCTAATAGATCATCTCAAAAATTCCTGCGGCGCCCATTCCACCGCCGACGCACATTGTGACCATTCCGTATCGAGCGTCTCTGCGTTTCATTTCATGCAAGATCGTCGCCGTCAGTTTGGCTCCGGTACAACCGAGCGGATGCCCCAGTGCGACCGCTCCCCCATTTACATTAACCTTTGACGGATCCATTTCCAGAACTTTCATTACTGAGAGTCCTTGTGCCGCAAAAGCTTCGTTGAGTTCGATAAGCTCAATCTGATCGAGCGTTAAACCCGCCATCTTCAGAGCCTTTGGAATTGCGTAAACCGGTCCAATTCCCATTTCTTCCGGCAAACACCCGGCGGTCGCGAAAGAAACGAGCCGGGCGATCGGGGTCACACCAAGCTCTTTAGCTTTTTCCGCAGACATCACAACCGCGGCGGCGGCACCGTCTGACATCTGCGAAGAATTTCCCGCAGTGACTGTGCCTTTTGCATGAAAGACCGGTCGCAATTTCGCAAGGCTTTCAAGTGACGTATCAAATCTTGGCCCTTCGTCCGTTTCAAAGACAATTTCCTTTCGCCGAACGCGGCCTTTTTCATCGAGTTCATCGACTAACACATTTATCGGGACGATCTCGTCTTTGAATTTACCTTCCGAGATCGCTGCGGCTGCTTTTTGATGCGAACCGAGCGAAAATTCATCGGCCTGTTCACGTGTGATCTCGTATTTACGGGCAAGGTTTTCGGCCGTCAAACCCATATTCAAATAATAATCCGGGTAAGTATCGACAAGAGCCGGATTTGGCCGTACGACATTTCCGCCCATCGGTATCATCGACATCGTCTCAAGGCCACCGGCGACGATCACATCCGCACCGCCGGTCGCGATCCGATCAGCCGCAAGAGCGATCGTTTGCAAACCCGACGAACAGTAACGGTTAACCGTCATCGCCGATGTTTCGACCGGCAAGCCCGCCGCGATCATCGCCGTGCGTGCCACATTCATTCCCTGCTCGGCTTCCGGAAATGCACAACCCATAATGACATCTTCAATGAGCGACTTATCAAGCCCCGGAACGCGCTTAAGCGCTTCCTTTATCGCGGCCGCACCAAGATCATCCGGCCGTGTATTTTTCAACATGCCCTTCGGAGCCTTTCCCACAGCCGTTCGCACGGCCGATACAATCACTGCTTCTTTCATAATACTTTCCTCTAACCTCTTCGTTGAAACTGATGGATGTTTCAATCACCCGCGACCGTTGGCAGGACTGACATTTCTGCTTTTCGCTTTATCGTCTTCAGCATCTCCACTTCTCAAACCACTGAACGGTTGGATAAATGTACAGTAAAAACATCAATTCTATATTCCGACCGTGACCTTCTTAACCTTAAGTACATTTTTTAAAACTGCCGGATCGATCTCCACCAGAAATCCTCTTTTGCCGCCATTAATATAAATCTGGACTAGATCAAATATTGTTTTTTCAACATACACCGGCATTGCTGTTCGCGTTCCGAAAGGCGACGTTCCGCCCAGTAGATAGCCTGTTAATTTTGATGCTCGGTCCGGCGATGAAGGTTCCACGGATTTGACGCCGAGAAAGCGTGCGAGATTCTTTGTCGAAACCTCGCGGTCGCCGTGCATCAGCACGATCAACGGATTTCTTTCATTCGTTTCAAATATCAAAGTCTTTATTATCGCATGTTCCTCGACTCCCAATTGCTTGGCCGACTCCCGAGTTCCGCCTTTTTCGACGTAGTCATAAAGATGCGGCGTGAAATCTATATTATGTTTCCGCAAAAACCGCACGGCTGAAGTTATCGGAAAATCGCTCACGAATTCGCGGCTCCATTGTCAGGCTTTGGCAATTGTCCGAGCCATTTCAATAACGGCGTCATCGTCAGACCCTGTACAAACACCGAAAATGCCACAACGCCGAAAGTAACCAAAACGATCTCATTCTTAAAAGCGAATGTTTCAGGAATGCTCAATGCTAGAGCAAGTGCCAAAGCTCCGCGGAGTCCGCCCCAAAAAAGGATGTGCTGATGTTCGCTTGATATTTTCCAGGCGGTGCGCGAATAAGCGATCGATATCGGATAGATCGCAGCGGCTCTTGCTACAATCACTGCTATAATGGCGACCAAGATCGCGAGTAGCACAGGCCCAAAATCTTGATATGCTTCGTTTACGCCCAGCAAAATGAAAATAACAGAATTGGCGGCAAACGCACCAAATTCCCAAAATGTTTCGATCGAATCTTCGCCTTTCCGAGAAATAAATCCGAATGACGAAGTATTACCAACCAACAACCCGGCCGTCATCGTAGCTAAAACTCCTGACAAATGAAAATGTTCCGCGAGCCAAAATGAGCCAAAAGCGGCGATTGTCGTTAGTGCAAGTTCCGCAAGATGATCGCCCGTTCGTCCGGCGATCAATAAAACAACGCCACCGACCAATACTCCACAGATCAAACCGCCAGCGATCGATTTACCCATCAAAAACACAGCCGAACCAAAACTAACCGGCTCGGCTGTTGCGAATGCCAATGCTACAACAAAGGCGACCGCAGCCGTTGAATCGTTGAACAGCGATTCTGCTTCGACCAATAACCGCAACCGTCCGGTGACTCTTGCTTCTTTAAAAGTAGCGATCACCGAAACCGGATCGGTTGCGGCGATGAGCACGCCAAATAAAACCGCAGCTTGCCACGTCCAACCGACGCCGTAGTGCATAAATGCCGCAGTTATCGCTGCAGAAAGCAGCACACCGATCGTAGCAAAGGTCGCCACCGGAAGAAGGTCGCGACGAAGTTCATCCCATCGAATATAAAGTGCGGCTTCAAATATTAGCGGCGGCAGCAAAAGCTTGAACAAAATGTCTTTGCTAAATTGTATTTCGATGCCGAGCGGCAAAAACGTGATCGCTATTCCCGCAGCGACCAAGCCAACCGTGTATGGAATTCGCAACCGCCGAGCTAAAATAGCTACTACCGCACCGATCAGCAATATCAATTCGGCTTGTTCGATCTTAAGAAATTCCATATTTAGATCTGAGCATGCATTGCTCCGGCGATAAGTTTGAAATCATTTTTGGAAGCAACGCCGATCCAATTCTTCGGCGTTCACTGAACCTCTTTGTATCTAAAACAGGTTGTAAGATGGTCGTTCACCATTCCGGTCGCTTGCATAAAAGCATACATTATCGTCGATCCAACAAAATTAAAACCGCGCTTTTTGAGTTCTTTCGCCACAGCATCCGAAATATCTGTTTTCGCCGGAACCTGAGACATTTCCTTGTGCTTATTTACGATCGGTTTTCCGCCGACGAAATTCCAAATATACTTATCGAACGATCCAAATTCTTTCTGAATCTCAATAAAGGCCTTCGCATTTCGAACGGCGGATGCAACTTTCAAACGGTTTCGAATGATGCCTTCGTTTTGTAAAAGCTCTGCACATTTCTCGTCTCCATATTTCGCGACTTTTTTAACATCAAAGTTATTAAAAGCCTTTCGGTAATTTTCCCGTTTTCGAAGTATCGTGTCCCAAGACAATCCTGCCTGAGCTCCTTCTAAGATCAAAAACTCAAACAACGCTCGATCATTATGAAGCGGAACGCCCCATTCGGCATCGTGATATTCAATAGCAAGTTCATTTGTCGCCCATCCGCACCGTTCTTTCATACTAATTTCGTAACGGCTTGCCTGTTTTCAACATCGCCGCTATACGCTCCTGTGTCTTGCGGGTTCCGCAAAGTGAAACAAACGCTTCGCGTTCTAGATCAAGTAGATACTGTTCCGAAACATAAGCCGCATGATTCATATTTCCGCCGCTCATCACATTTGCGAGTTTTGTTCCGATCAGATGGTCGTGCTCAGAAATAAATCCACCTTGCTTCATCATATGAAGAGCGAGTTTCATTGCCGATTGGCCGGCCTCGCCGAGAACATAAATATCCTCACGTTCGATCGGCCGAACATATCCGCTTGCAGCAAGATTCAATACCTGCTGCTTCGCATCTGCGATCAGCCGATCTCCGTTCATTGATATCGAATCGCAATCGCGCAAAATTCCCCAAGCCTTTGCTTCCTGAGCGGACGCCGCAACCTTTCCTGTACCTATCATTTCAAATGTCTTTTTAAGAAAAGCAAGCGGATCGGCATCAGGAGCTTTTCGCGATGCATCCATTGAGCGCATTGTCATTTCTTTCGTTCCGCCACCAGCAGGAATTACTCCGATACCAACTTCGACAAGTCCGATATATGTTTCTGCCGCCGCACGAACTCGATCGGCATGAAGTGTGATCTCGCAACCGCCGCCGAACGCATAGCCGAACGGAGCGACCACAACAGGCTTTGCAGAATACCGCAAACGCATGATGGTTTTCTGTAGGCTGTGGATCATCATGTTCAGGTCGTCCCATTCTTCTTCCTGTGACGCCAGCAAGATCATCATTATGTTTGCGCCAGCTGAAAAATGTTCGCCTTGGTTTCCAACGACCAGCCCTTCGAAGTTCTTTTCGACTTCATCGAGCGCAAAATTCATCATCGAAACCGTGTCACCGCCGATCGAGTTCATTTTCGAATGAAATTCAAGGCATGCAACACCGTCACCGATATCGATAAGCGAAGCTCCGGGATTCGATTTGATAACACCATTTCTGTCTTTGACAGATTTGAGCAAGATGACGCCCGGTCGTTCCGGTATCTCTTTATATTCGCCGGCCGTTAGATCGTAAAAATATCGGACTCCATTTTCATTTTTGTAAAAGGTTTCCGCGCCCGATGCGAGCATTTTTTCAATGTTCGTAGGAACGTCTTGTCCTTCAGCCTTCATCCTCTCAACCGACTGTTGAAGTCCAACGGCATCCCAACTTTCAAAAACTCCGATCGTCCAGCCGAACCCCCACTTGATCGCATTGTCTATCTCAACTATTGTATCGGCGATCTCCGGAATCCGATTGGCTGAATATCGAAAAGTGCGCGACATCGTTTTCCAAAGAAAATCGGCAACTTTGTCTTCGCCCCAAACTAAAGTTTTGATCCGTTTCCCTAGATCGTCGATCTGCTTTGCAGCGTCAAGCGATGGAAATTTCGTTTTCTCCTGCGGCTTGTATTCGAACGTTTCCAGATCCAGTTCCAATATCTCAGTTTTTCCGTCGGCATTCTTAGTCTTCTTATAAAAACCGCCTTTGGTTTTGTCACCCAGCAGCTTTTTCTCCAGCATCGTCTCGATGACTTCGGGAACCATGAAAACATTGCGGTCTTCATCATCCGGAACCGCGGGATAAAGATTTTTATTAACGTGGGCGAGGACATCTAAGCCAACCAGATCAGAAGTCCTGAATGTTGCTGATGAAGCGTGGCCGATCGCTTTTCCGGTAATTTGATCTACTTCAGTCGGAGTAAATCCCATCGCGAGCATTTCATGAACTGTCGCCATCATTCCAAATGTGCCGATACGATTGGCAATAAAATTTGGCTTGTCTTTTGCCGGAACCACACCTTTGCCGAGCCTTTCATCGAGAAAGCCTGCAACCTTGCACGCGATCTCACCGCTCGTCTGTTTGCCCGGAATTATCTCGACAAGCTTCATATAACGTGGTGGATTAAAGAAATGAATGCCGAGAAAATGTTTTTTGAAATCTTCGGAAAATGGTTCAGCAATTGAATCAATCGGGATACCGCTTGTGTTCGAAGCAATGATAGCTCCCGGTTTACGATATTTATCGACCTCGGCGAAAACTTTATGCTTGATGTCGAGATTCTCAACCACGGCTTCTATAACAATGTCGCAATCACTTATCTTAGCCATGTCATCGGTAAAATTTCCGACTGTGATCAATTTAGAATTGTCGCCCAGCATATACGCAGCCGGTCGAGATCTCTTTACAGTTTCGGCTCCGGAGAATGAAATGCGATTACGCACCTGTGGCGAATCGAGTGAAAGCCCGCGCTTTTCTTCGTCCGGTGTCAGTTCATTCGGAGCGATATCAAGCAATAATGTTCGTATTCCGGCATTTGCCAAATGAGCGGCAATACCAGCACCCATGGTTCCAGCACCCAAAACTGCAGCTTTTCCAATGATCATAATTTTGAATCCAAATTTTTTGAATGTATTTTGAGATGGATTATAACTGAATGAGTATTCATTCAGCAAGATTGAAATAAATTTGTCGAAAAAATTGACAGGATTTGTGTTTCAGAGCATAATTTCTCTCAGATCACTATAGGGTTTGTTATTGTTACGATATCTGCTGTTCATATGTCATCCTGTGTGAATAAACGATAACGGCCGATCAAAATCAAAACAAAACTGGAGAAACTGAAAATGAATAAAGTAATTCTTGTATTGCTGGTGTCGCTTTTTCTGTCCGCGACAGCATTTGGACAAACACCGGCGGCCGGCCCAAACGCGGATTCAGCAAAGACTTCTACAACTAAGCGAGTATCTTTTCGCCCAACGAAAGAGCAGATTAGCGAAGCTCAAACATATCTAAAGGCACAGAACTTATTTAAAGGCGACGCAAGCGGCAAATATGACACCGAATTAAGAGCCGCGATCAAGGAATATCAAGGTGCCAATGGTCTTGCCAAAACAGGCCGGCTCAATCGTGCAACTCTGGAGAAAATGGGTGTGGCATTAACCGACGCACAAAAAGAGATTCCCGCAACTCCCGATTCATTTGCTAATGCCGATGGCAAAGAAGAGGCAAAGCCGAAACGAAAGGTTTTTCGTGCAACGAAAACACAGATCATCGAAGCGCAAGAAAAGCTAAAGACCGCCGGACTTTACTCAGGTGAAAACACCGGAAAGCTCGACGAGCCAACCCGAGCCGCCGTTAAGAAATATCAAGAATCAAATAGCCTTAAAGTAACGGGTGGATTGACACGTGAAACGACCGAAAAAATGGGAATCGCGTTAACTGATTCACAGAATGGTACAACCTCGGGGGCTTCACCCGACAAGAAAGCAGAAACCTCCAAAAAGCGAACGATCTTTCGAGCTACCAACGATCAGATCAAAGCGGCACAAAGAATATTGATCGGCCGAGGTGATCTGACCGGGGACGCTACCGGAAAATTGGACGATGCGACACGCGAAGGATTAAAAAAATATCAGGAGGCCAACGGCTTGAAAGTTACAGGCACATTAAACCAAGTAACGCTTGAGAAAATGGGTATCGAGCTCACTGATAAACAGAAAGAAAACGCAGCGGCCGAACCAGCTAATTAAGATTATAATCAACCTATATTACATCGGTCGCGGTTCTTATCCGCGACCGTTTTTAATTTAAGCTTTCTTGAACTATATTTATCGCGAGAAAGAATTGAAAATGCAGGAAGCGAATATCTATACATATCTGACACCGATCGCGTTGATCTTTATCGCGATCGAGGTAGCCTTGTGTTTTATTTACAGGCGAAACTACGTCAGCTTTCCCGAAGCAATCGCAAATTTTGGGACCGCTCTTGCAAATCAGACCGTGAATGTCTTGGTAGCCGTTGGCGTTTTTATCGTTTATGGATTCCTTTGGGAAAACTATCGGCTGTTTACCATCGATCTGAACTGGTGGACATTCATCCTGCTTCTCATCGGTGTTGATTTTATTTTCTATTGGGTACATCGTTGGGGACATGCGTTGAATATAATGTGGGCGGCCCATTCGCCGCATCATTCCGCCGAAGAAATGAATTTTTTTGTGGCTCTTCGAGCGAGCGTGACTCAGCGTCTTTGTTCCTTTCTGTTTTTCTGGCCGCTAGCCCTGATCGGTTTTCGCCCGTTCGACATTTATATGATGGCGGGTATTCATTTGTTCATTGCTTTCCTGCACCATACTGAATTTATCGGGAAGCTCGGTTGGTTCGAAAAATATTTCACAACGCCGTCGCATCACCGAGTTCATCACGGTGTAAATTTTGCGTACCTTGATAAAAACTTCGGAGAATTTCTCATTGTTTGGGACAAGATGTTTGGGACATTTGCCGAAGAAGAAGAAAAGGTCGTTTACGGCATTTATGATCATCCGCAGTCGTGGAATCCGATCCGGATCAACTTTCATTTTTATTTAGTGCTTTGGCGATACGCAGTCGCGGCTCCGTTTTGGTGGGACAAGATCCGCGTCTGGTTCATGCCTGCGGGTTGGCGTCCGCGTGGTTTACCCGAAAAACAAATGATAGAAATAACGACCGCTAACCAGGTCAAATTCCGTCCCCAAATGTTTTCGCGTTCTTATTTTTATCTCGTGGTTCAATTGATCGTCGGCATTGTGTTAATGCTTGGCGTTATCTCGAACATTTTAGGCTGGAGCATGACCGAACGTTGGGTCGGAGCCGGATTGCTCTGGTGGCACGTCATTAATTGGAGCGGAATTTTAGAAGCGAGACCGTGGCTTTGGGTCTCGGAAAACATACGCATTTTCGCGACTGCGTTTTCCTTCATCCTCTTTAATGACCTTTATCAGGTATCGGGTTCGCTGTTCGTATTGCTTGCAGTTTCGGCGTATTCATTGATCTGGACCAATCTCTACCTGCGTCCCGACAGCCCAAAGCTGGTAGCGGCATAGCATTTCGGAAGCGTTTGCAACTCAGTCGCAACAGCTTACGACTCTGTAACAAAGGCTTCTGACTCAGTCACGAGTACTTATAACTCTAGTTACGCAGTGATTAGAGGTAACTCAGTTACGATGACCGTTACGAGGCTTATAACTCAGTTACAAGTACTTATAACTCTGTGACAAAGGCTTATACTGAACTCGCGGGATGTTTACTCTTTTCGAACGAGGCTTACAATTGCTTAAGGACGAATTCAAAATATTATGAGAATACTAACCTTACTTTTCTTGCTGTCACTTTCAGCCGCTTTTGTGTCGGCTCAATCTGAAACTCAAAAGACCAAAGCCGCGGCTGCGATACGTTCCGTAATGGACGAACAGGCCGTAGCTTGGAATAAAGGCGACATCGAAGGCTTTATGAAAGGATATTGGAACTCCGAAAAGCTCGTTTTTGTCAGCGGCGACAAAGTTACGCGCGGCTGGCAGCAAACCTTAGATAATTATAAGAAAAGCTATGATTCCAAAGCGAAAATGGGAACACTTACTTTTTCGGGTCTTGAGGTAAATGTTCTTTCTAAAGACGCAGCCGTCGTGCTCGGCAGCTGGTCGCTCGAGCGCGAAGGCGATCACCCACACGGCAAATTCACTCTTACCTTTCGAAAATTCAAAGAAGATTGGCGGATAATAATGGATCATACGAGCTAACTTTTCACGAGCTGTGAGCAGACCTCGGATCTAGGCAATTTAACCTTCCACAATTTCCGCGTCGTGTAAGGAATGGAACTTGCAGATAGACATAGTGTGCATTGATTTAAGACAAATTCGAGGGGGAGAAAATGGAAGAAACAAGAGAAGAAGAATCGGTAAAGAAGTTAAAGGAAATGCTTGAGGATATAGATTTTTGTATGCTTACGACGCTTTCAAATGGAAAGCTGAAAAGCAGACCAATGTCCACACAAAAATTCGAATTCGACGGTGACCTATGGTTTTTGACGAGTGATGAAACACATAAAGTTGAAGAGATCGCCGCAAACGATCACGTAAATGTGGCATATTCACAGCCTGACGATAATACTTTCATTTCAGTATGCGGTCGTGCGGAAATATTGAAAGACAAACAAAAGATCGAGGAATTATGGAACCCGGTCCTGAAAGCTTGGTTTCCAAAAGGCAAGGACGATCCGTCGCTGAGTCTTTTAAGGGTAAAGGTGGAAGAAGCAGAATATTGGGATTCTTCATCTTCGACCATTGTTCAGTTGGTAGGTTTCGTAAAAGCTTTGGCCACCGGCACAGAAGCAGACGGTGGTGATCATGGAAAGATAGGATTCTGAAAAAACAGAACGATTCTTGATAGAAGGCAGCGATTGTTTAACGTCGCTGCCTTTTCCGTTGACCGGATATCTAAATACGATATAATTTCGCTCAAACACAAATGCTCTGAGAGATAAACTATGAAACGATCTTCGTCAACGTTGTTATTCGTATTTCTTATTTCCATCTTTTCGCACTTTACTGCGGCTCAGTCGCCGGAGATCCGGCAATATTTGAAGATCAGATCCGCAGGGTCGCCGACCTTTTCACCGGATGCAAAAAAGATAGCTTATCTGACAAACGTAACCGGCACTTCGCAAGTTTGGGTGACAAATGTTGAAGGCGGCGAGCCGACCCAACTCACTTTCTTTGACGAAAACGTTAATTTTGTAAAATGGCTCGGAGACGGCAGCGGCATAGTTTTCGGCATGGCAACCGGCGGCGATGAGAATACGCAGTTTTACTGGATGCAGCCTGATGGAACCGCTGTTGAAAAACTCACCGATGATCCAAAAGTGCGTCATAATTTTGGCAAAATTTCCGCCGATGGAAAAACCATCTATTACACATCGAACAAACGCGACCGTAATTTCTTCGACGTATATTCGATGGATATCGACAGCGGAAAAGCCGCGATGCTTTACAAATTTGATGGGAGCCTGAGCATTGCCGCCATAAACGACGCCGGGACAAAGATCATAATTTCACGAAACGGCACCGAAAAAAGTCTCGATAACGATCTCTATCTTGTCGACCTGAAAACCAAAAAAGGAAACCCATCTGACGCCGCATGACGGATGCGTCCGAATTCGATAATGTCGAATTTCTCGCCGACAGCATTCTTTTCACGACCAACGACAATCGCGAATTCGAAGGCCTTGCGCAGATGCGTAAAAAGAATGCGACCGGTGATGATTGGTCCGCGGACAACCGCGAAACACAAATTATAGATGATGCTAAATGGGACATCGGCGGTGTTGCGATGAACGACTATCCAAGCGTCATGGCATATACGGCCAACGTTGACGGCTGTTCCGAACTATACCTACGCAAGATCGAAACTGGCGGCAAACCGTTGATCTCTACCATTGAACGCAAAGCCGAAATGATAAAGCTGCCTGCCAAAGGCATCGCCAGCGGACTCGCGTTCTCCAAAGACCAAACCAAGCTGGCTTTCACGTTCAGTTCGCCGACGCACAACGCTAATATTTGGGTTTATGATCTGAACATGGGATCGCTCAAGCAGATAACAAAAAGCGACCTGGCCGGAATCGACCAAGCGACGCTTATCGAGCCTCAACTGATCAAATTCAAAACCTTCGACGGACGCGAGATCCCGGCATGGTATTACAAACCGTTTTCCAAACTCCCCCAAGGTGTAACGTTTTCAAAAGTTTCGCTGACAAATGAAGCTGACCCGAAGCCTTATACGCCAGTTATTGTTTCCGTGCACGGCGGACCTGAGGGCCAAGAGCGTCCAGGCTTTAATCCGCTTTATCAATATTATCTTTCGCGAGGATATGCCATTCTTGCTCCGAACGTCCGAGGTTCCACCGGCTACGGTAAAACCTATTCACATTTAGATGACGTTGAAAAACGCGAAGATTCCGTGAAAGATCTGGCCGCCGCGGTCGATTGGCTCAAAACCAAAGGCGGAGCCGATCCGAAAAAGATCGCAATTATGGGCGGAAGCTATGGCGGTTATATGACGATGGCGGCGATCACGCTTTATCCCGATCTGTGGGCCGCGGCGGTCGATACGGTCGGAATCGTCAACTGGGAAACCTTTTTGAAGAACACGTCCGGTTATCGCCGACGCCAACGTGAGGTCGAATACGGAATGCTCGACAAAGATCTCGAGTTTCTTCGCAGCATTTCGCCGATCCGAAAAGTCGATAAAATAAAAACGCCACTATTTGTCATACACGGCAAAAACGATCCGCGTGTTCCATATACCGAAGCCGAACAGGTCGTCACCGAATTAAAAAAACGCGGAGCCATCGTCGAATATAAACTTTACGATGACGAAGGTCACGGCATCTCTAAACTGAAAAATCGGTTGGAGCTTTATCCGCTTGTTGCCGAGTTCCTTGATAAATACATGAAACCCGAGATTACTCCGGCAAAGATGCGTTACGGCATTTATGGAAAAATGGGCGTAAAACCCGGAATGCGTGACGCTGTGGTAAAACTCCTTTTAAAAGACGTCGATGAACTAAGATCGATCGGCTGTCAGGCATACATAGTAACGCTGGATCCGAATGACCCGAACCTGATTTGGGTAATGGAAGTTTGGGATTCGGAAGAAAGTCACGACGCATCGCTGAAACTTCCGTCGGTTCAGGACGCAATAAAACAAGCATTACCGATGCTCACCGGCGATTTCAGCCAAACTAAACTCGATGTGGTTGGCGGGCTTGGACTCCCGAAATAGGGTTGGATGGATACAAAGTGAATTCAACTATTTCAAAAGTTAAATTAACACGACTCTTCCTGTCGTGTTCGATTCGCGAGCAGCATCGAGTACGATTTGGACGTTTAAGCCATCGTCAAAATTAGCGGCGTGTGCGATTTCGGTTCTGCCTTCGCGGATCGCGGCGATTATCTCCGGTGCAAATGCACTAAAGCCGCGTGAAAATCCGGTGTCGGCTCCGTCGCCTGCGGGTTTGACCATATCGACATCCACCTTTTTCCATTCTCCCTCGCCACGCATTGAAATAAATACGTCGCCTTGATGACCGACCCGCAACGAGCCTTCTGACCCGAAAAATTCGATCTCGTTTTTGTAACCAACGCCATCTGTCATTGAAACGGCGACAAGTCCGGTCGCATCTTTCGTAAGATCACTGTCCGCAAATCGCAATATCATATTTGCTTGGTCATCGGTCGTAACCGGGCGAAGCTCTCCTTTATGAGTTTTGCGTTCTTTGATATTTGTTTGGAGCTGGCAGTAGACCTCAGAAATTTTCGTCCCGAGAAAGAAGTTAAACGAATCAATGATATGTGAATTTATCGCTCCCAAAGCACCGCCGCCTTGTTCGATGTCCGACCACCAGTTCCAAGCTACATTTGGATCGCCGCGATGCGGTGCGGCGAAATGATAACGAGCGTGACGAATCTTTCCGATCTCGCCGCCGCGAAGCATCGTCAAAGCTTTCTGGCGTCCGGGAAGAAACCGTAATTCGTGATCGATCAAAGCGAGCAAAGGCTTTCTTTTTGCGGCTTCCGTCATTTCTTCGGCTTCGGCAACATCCATCGCCATCGGTTTCTCGGCTAGAATATGCTTGCCCGCATCGATCGCAAACAAAACCATTTCTTTATGTAAAACCGGCGGGGTTGTGATGCAAACCAGATCAACATCCGGATGCGAAACAGTTTCGTGCCAATCCGCGGTAAAATGTCTGATCGCGAATTCATTTGCCGCCGCATTCGCGTTCTCGATTGAACCACTAGCGACCGAAACCAGCGAAGCACCTTCGCAATTCGCAAAAGCAGGCATTTGAACCTTACGTGTAAAACCCGTTCCAATAAATCCAACGCCGACACCATTTTTCATATCATCAATTTTTGCATGAATTGCCAAACAAAAAAAGCGTCCCGATATCGCGAACGCTTTTTTCAATAATTATTCGAACTTTTATATTGATTCGAAACTTTCTTTCCCGGCCTTCTGTTTTTTCGGGCCGAATTTTATGAACTGATCAAATATTTCACGATCGTGTGCGCTCATCTCAACGATCTCAGCACCGATCATAAATTTTTCGGTTGAGAGATGGAGGCCGACCTTTTCGTACCGTTTTCCCAATACCGTCATTTTAACCTTGCCATTCGGAAGTTCGATCTCAGCGATCAATTTTCGGTCGTGGCCGACTAAATAATTTTCTTTGATCCGTATAGCAGAAACAAGAAAACCGATCCCGCAGCGGCTCATGTCCGTCGTTTCGCCTGAGAGGAACGAAGTGTCGATACTTGATGTGTGAATTCCGGGTGTTATATGCGGAGCGAATGATACTTTGATCGGAGCCTGAACCGAACGCCGAAAGGGTGCTGCTCGTTTCGCACTAAATCTCGATAATTTCGAAAGAACTTTTCGTATCATAATTGTCCTTTTTCCCCTTTGGCTGCGGCTATTTATTTGTCAGAGGCTTGCCCTTATTGTCTTTTTTGACGAGATGAGGCGGTGTTTTGCCATCAGCTATCATTATTAAAGAAAGCCGTCCGCTTTTCCCATATTCGAGCGGAGTCGCGGTAGCGTAATAACTCTTCTTATCGGGTGCGAGCTTGATCACAAATCTGTAACCGGTCGATTCACCACTTTTCATTTCCGTGTCGAGTAAACCTTTTTCGATCAAGGTTTCGGCTTCGGCGTAATTCGCCTGATTCTGCATACCGTAAACAGATTGGACGTCAGCGATGCGATTCAGCATTTTTTCGGCCTCTTTCTGCTGCGTCTCCATTCGAAGTTCGTAAAAATATTTATTACCTTCTTTCTGGATAGCTTTTTCTGATGCCGGATCGACCGTAAGAATTATCCAATGGTCACCTTCACGCCGAAGATCGATCTTTTGAGTTTCAAATTTACTTGGGTCGTCGCCGGGCAATTTTGCCATGACTATTGCTGTATCTCCGGAGATAACCTCACCATTTATTTGTATGTCTTGCGGCACTTCAGCGGCGATCGCTTCAAGATCAACTTGAAATTCCTTCAACTGCATGTCGGTCAAACCTTCGATCGCAGGTCGGAGATTTGTAAGATACAAAGCCTCGCGAAAGCTCTTTTCACGGACTTTTTGATAAAAGACTTTTACAGTTTCAGAAGGTGAACCAGGTGTTACCTGGATCTTTGACGATGAGTTCAGATCTGCCGTGTTCGCGACTACGGCACTCTGGTTTGGACTATTTTCGTTAGAATTTATATTGGCTGATGCTGTAGATGCATCGGCAGAACAACCAAATGCGAGCGCGGATATTAAAAGTATTACGGTTAACTGCAAGGAACCAAATCTTATAAAGCGAAACGGCATCTGGAAAGTCTCCGGACAAATAAAATAAACGTGAATGAGACACGATCGGCGGGATCGCTGCGAGGGCTCGTCAAACTTACTATAACCTTTATTTGCAAAAAGTTAAATAGTTTTTTTAAGCATTAACAAAGAAAGCAAGGTTTACCTCTAATTCCATCTTGTGTAATTTCACGGCGGTGACGGAATAGACCACGGTGCAAATGGCAATGGAAAACTGTCTACATTATCTAGGGATCTCTACTGTTTTCAGAATATCCAAAATAACAGCGTCGGCGGTTGCTCCTTCGAGTTCGGCTTCGGCACGGAGTGCCAATCTGTGACGAAGAACCGGGAGAGCGATATCGCGTACGTCATCCGGAGTCGGAAAATCACGGCCGCGGATCGCCGCCAAAGCCTTTGATGAAAGCAGCAACGCAACCGAAGCACGCGGACTTGCCCCATAAAGTATGGTTTGATGATTGCGGGTCTTTCTGATTATCTCGACGACATATTTTTGAACACCGGCTTCCATTCGCATCTGCTTTACTTCCATTCTGCAGCGTGCGATAGCGTCGCCTTCAGGCAGAGGCTGTAAATGAGCTCGTTCCAAATGATGCGAATCAAATCCGGCGTCCCATCGGGCGACGATCTGTTCTTCTTCGGCCTGTTCAGGGTAATCGATCAAGATCTTAAGTAGAAAACGGTCAAGCTGAGCTTCGGGCAGCGGATAAGTCCCTTCGTATTCGATCGGATTTTCGGTGGCAAGCACCGTGAACATCGGCGAGAGCGGATAGCGTTCTCCATCGATCGTCGTCTGCCGTTCTTCCATTGCTTCTAGGAGAGCTGCCTGGGTTTTCGGTGGCGTTCGGTTGATCTCATCGGCGAGCAATATGTCTGTAAAGATCGGCCCTTGCCTCAGCGAGAACTGCGAAGTTTGCATATTAAAAACATTCGTTCCGGTAATGTCCGAAGGCATCAGATCGGGCGTAAATTGTATTCGCGAAAAGCCAGCACCGACGATCTCCGCCAAGGTTTTTACAGTCAAAGTTTTCGCCGTTCCGGGAACGCCTTCGATCAATGCGTGGCCTTCGGCAAGAAGGGCGACCAAGATCTGTTCGATAACGTGGTCTTGTCCGACGATCGTTTTTCGAAGTTCGTTTATAATGTGAGCAACGGTTGCGGGTGTGTAAGTAAGCATGTTTTATCTTTAAGTTTTGAGTATTCTTATCGCGCGAAAATATCGAACGCGAGTTTTATTGCCAATAGAAAGACGGTCGAAAGAAAGATCCATTTCAAAACGCGGTCATTCATTTTCGCAGCAAAATGTGCTCCGATATAAGCACCGACGAACATTGTAACGGCAAGTATCGCACCGAGCCTATAGTGCACCAAACCTTGCCGCATAAAAATTATCGTGGCAATTCCCGAAGAAAATACGTTCAGGAACTTCGTCGCCGCTATCGATTGAGCATAGCTAAGTCCGTAAAAACGCGATCAGCAAAACCGTTAATATTGTTACATATCCGCCGCTGTAAAGTCCGCCGTAGATCGAGAGAACAAAGGCTAAAACGAAGGTCAGTCCGCGATGAGCATTTGTCGGTTTATCGATCTCTCTTGCTTTCGGCTTCACCAAAGAAAAGATCACGACCGCGATCATGGCCGCCGAAACGACGAGCTTCAGACCCGAATTAGTTATCACGCCAACTAGCGCCGCACCAATAGCAGAACCCAAAACCGTCAACACGACCAGCGGTGAAAGCCCTTTTGTATCCAGCGTTCCTTTGCGGACAAAAGGTATCGTTCCACCGATCGCCATGAATGTAAGACCGAACATATTCGTGGCGATCGCGACCTTTTCGTCGATGCCGAACAGGAACATTACCGGAACGGTAACCAGCGAATTGCTTCCGGTGATCACACCAACAATGCTTGTCACGAGAAATACGATCACAAGGATCGCAATGTCAAAAAGCGGCGGCATCGGTCAAACCCTCGCCTTTCGTGCACGATCGAGTCCGAGCTTTTCCTCTAATGCTCGGAGTTCGGAAATAAGCTGAACGGTTTCTTTCTTATTCGTGCGTTCGCCTCGGATGATCTCCTCGCACCGAAACATCGTTCGGTCAATATTTTCTATTGTTTCACCGGTGCGTTCGGCGATGGCTCTGGCGATCTCTTCGCGTTTACCCGAAGAATTATCGATACCGAACAAACGCGAAACGCGTCGACGAAATTCACCGTAAATATTTTCAAGCGCCAGGTCAAACGCTTTTGTCCGGTACTGCAATTCGGCCATTGCCGAAACGTATTCCAACTTCGAAAGTCGATTCGGTTCGGGCTCCGGCACCGGCCGGGCGAAACGGCGGCTTTGCGAAAAAAGCAGAAGGCCGATCAACAGCACTACCTGTAAAAATATCGGAACAACCGGAGTTCCCGCAAAATATTCCAGGAACCGATTATTATTGGCACCGAATCCATGATGGTATTCGTCAAACGCGATCTGTCCGCTTTGCGTTCCGACTAGGTTCAAGGCAAATTGAAGATTATCAAGCTGATTGATTCCGCTGTTGGAAACGATGTACGGGTCGCTAAGGATTACGATCTTTCCATTGCCGAATTTCTGTTCGACCAAAATTTCGCGGTCATCAGACGCGGCAAGGTGAACGGTCGGAGCTTCAAGTTTTTGCTCTTTCGCCGCGTACGTTTCGCCGCTACTACTTCCACTGCCCGTGCCATATCCGCTACCGGTTCCGCTGTTGCTTCCGCTTCCTCTAACAGTGACAGTTCCCCGACCACTTCCCTCACCGCCAGACGCAGGTCCCTTATATTCTTTCGGAGCGGGTGGCGGTGGCTCAGGATCTTGCGTGTGGGCAGAAAACTGGCTATCGTCACCAAAACCAAAATTTATCGGTGTCGGGCTTTCGGTTGGAACTTTAAATTCGTCGCTTTCTTCGATCGCATCGCCAGTTGGGTCCGGCGGATAGATCATTCTTACGTCGTCGGTCATCAGGCGTTCGATCGAGATCTTCGCGGCATATTTCGAAGATTGGACAGAATTCACACCGATAGCATACTTAGACGGCTGAACGAATTTCGCGACATTCTCACTTTTATCGGTGGTATAGACCGGCAGCGGCGGTGAGATGAAGATCTTCCATTTTTCGGTAACCGAAAAAAGCCGTGATGGCGGATCTCTATCTATCAATATAAGCTCACCGCCCAGCGAAACCCAATCCAACAAAACATCTACTTCTTGATCCGTAAATTCACGCTTGAAAGGCCCGATCGCAACGAATGTTCGCGGTTTGTCCTTGCGGTAAGGCATTAGAGATTCGGCCGGTTCCTGCCAACGGGTTACGTTTTTTCCTGTTTCCGAAAGCAGCGTATAAAACGCTCGCGACCCTGTAATTTTTGGGTTAAACGTAGAACGGTCGGGCGAAGTTTCGGTCTCATCCGAACTCGGCGGTGGCGAATACGACGCGGCATTGAGCCCGATCAATATCAGGACCAAAAAGACGAAAGCTAAGATCAATAAAAGTTTCTGCCGCACTTTCTAAGCCCTACGCATCAGCGCTTTTTCTATAATCCGTCCGAAAGGTTTCCCATTCGGTTCCATCAGCCGTTCGGCTACCATACCAATGTTCTTCATAGCTTCGCGTCATACCGGAGACATCGTTGTGAAGATCTTTATTCTTGCGAAGGTCGCGCAAGTAATCGCGATTAGTTTTATTATGAGCAAGCCCAATTATTCGCCGATCGCTGAGTTCGCAAAGTAATGCGATGTAACCTTTGCGGATCGCCGCACGGATATCGCCGCTTCTGGCCAAAGCTTCTGCTTCGTCAAAAATGTCATGAGCCGATGCATCGTCACTTATTTTTTCTCCAAGAATTACACGGTCTTTTTTTCTAGATCTATTTTTTCGCCGCAGATGTGGAAAAACTGCCGGTGCGATCTTGTAGAGCAAAAATCCGATTATCAGAAAAACGATCACATAGAGAACGATCTGCAAAACCATCGTAAACGACGCCATATCGCCGGGAGCCGATGGCGAAATATTCCAATCCGGCCAAATGCTCCGCAGCCATTCCATAAATCTTTTCACCCATTGTTCGACGAGGCTAGCTTGAGCATCGGGTGCTTTTTTATATTCGGGCCGCTGAAGTATTTCCGCTAATTTTTGCTTGTCGGCGTCTTTGCTATTTTCGTCTGCGGCGGCTGCTTCCAAATTTCCGAGCTCCAGGATCAGAACTTCGAGCCGCTCATTAACGTCTGCCAAGATCAGGTTCCGCTCGCTGATGTCTCTAGCATTTTCGAACGAGGAAAAGCGTTCACGGAGCCATTTGTTATCGGTCGTGACCGAACCGCCGTTCCATTCGATCTCTTCGGTTGCCGGAATATGATCGTAGATCTCTGCGATCATCTCTTTTGTATATTGAATTTCCTCGCCGTAAGTTATTCCGGATAATTCTGAAAGATCTTCAGCGGCGGATTCGAGCCTATCTTTGTAATCCTTTATGGTCGATGCTGCGGAAGTCACGGAAACAAAAGCGAAAACAATAATAACGACCGCGATAGATCGTTGCCAAAAGATCGTTTTCGTTTTACTTTCCACGGTCATATTTATTCAAGGCCAAGCATTGTAGCCGTCGATCTACTATCACTTTTAACTGTTTCCGGCACGACCGAACCGATCGCCGGTTGCAGTGGATTTCCAAATACTGCGGGAGATTCAGGTATTTCGCCAAGCCTTTGTGCCGCAAGCAATTCGATATCATAACCTTCGTGGCGAACGCGTTCGTCGATGTAAAGAACACAGAGTCCGATCATCCAAACCGGTGAAAGCAAAATAAAGCTGGCTTGCCACAATAATTGTTTAGCTATCACATACCACTGCGGAACAATGCTACCGTCAAGTCCGAACAAACTGACGCCGTCCCACCAGGCATACCAACCAAGCGGCACATACAAAAGAGCCAAAGCGGAATATGCGGCAACCGTGGTAAAAATAACTAGAGCACCGAACCTCAGCGTATTTCCTTTTGCCAGCGAAACGCTTCGGGAAAGAGACGCGAAAAGGTCTTGACCTTCAACTGTCATTATTTGTGGAACGTAGGCGAGCCGCGATGCGATGAACGAAAATCCGTATGCACCGGCGAGGGCTATCACAACGCCGACTATGATCGAAAATATAACCGCCACAACCGGGATCGTTGAAAAAACAAATGCGATGATGCCGATTAAAACGGCCGCCAGAAAAAAGCAAAAATAAAAAAAGAAAAGACCAAGAAATCCGTATATCGCTGTAACTATCGACGAAGCTCCGATAAGGCCGCCAATTCGATTCCAGGTATTTTTGTAAGTTTCGCGAAACGACATTGGCTCGTCGAATAGCATATGCCGGACAAAATTTCGGGAAGCTCCGCCCATTACCGAAAGCGTCGCGGCCGTTTCGACGAACCAGATCACCATCGAACCAAGCCAAACAAAAATAACATATCCGACATTTTCTTCCGGCCTGATCTCGTAACCCGAGATGAGAAGTTCACGAGCGATCGCTGTCCAAATTACGGTAAAGATCGTACCGACTATTACCGGCGGTGCAGCGATCAAAATAAGTGTTAGAAAATCACGCCGATAAAGACGCACGGCGCGGTCGATCAGGTCACCGGCACCAAGCGGGACAAATGAGAGATTGGTGTCTGTTGAAGATGAAGGGCTCATCGGGAGAAACTCTTAGATTATAGCCATTTTCTGACGAAAAGGCATAATGTTTCAGTGCCGCGGCTGAATATTGTATGTCTTGATCTTCGAATTCAACGTTGTCGCGTTCAGACCAAGCAAACGTGCGGCTCGAGATTGATGGCCGCCCGTTTGGTCGAGGGCTCGGCGGATGATGTCGATTTCAAAGCGTTTTACTTCCTCGTAAAAATTTATTCCGCGTCCGACGTCAATGTCTGCAGATGAACCCTCCGTTTGCTTTATCATATCGCGGGCGAGTTCCGGATCACGGACCTCGGGTCGCAGGCAATCTAATGTGATCTCATCAGTTGTAGCAATTACTACGGCACGCTCAATAATATTTTCGAGCTCCCGGACATTCCCCGGATAATAATAATTTTCTAAAAGGGAAAGAACTTCGCCGGACAGGTTTTCGGAGATCGTTCGGCCGTTCTCTTCATTGTATTTACGGATAAAATGTTTTGTCGAGCGGCAGAATATCTTCCGCGGCGTTGACGTAGTGAAGGCAATTCGATCGGAACGACCGACAGCCTATAATAAAGATCTTCGCGAAATGTTCCGTTCTTTACGGCTTCTTTTAGATCGACATTTGTCGCCGCGATTATCCTGCACGTCCACGTTGACCGGCGTTGTGTCGCCAATCGGCGTGAATTCTCGTTCCTGGATAACACGCAACAGCCGCACCTGTGTTTCAGGCCGAAGATCGCCGATCTCATCCAAAAATATCGAACCGGTATCGGCAACTTCGAACAAACCTTTTTTTGCCGCGACGGCACCGGTAAAGGCTCCTTTTGTGTGGCCGAATAAGTTCCGATTCGAGCAGTTCCGAAGGAATGTTCGAGCAATTAACAACAACAAATGGTAGATCCGCTCGCGGGGAAGATTCGTGCAAAGCCTTTGCGATCAGCTCTTTACCTGTTCCTGATTCGCCAGTAGATAAAACGGTTGACCTTGCCGGTGCGACGCGTTCGACAAGGCGGAAAATATTTTCCATTTTCTCGGAACGGCCGACTATCGCATCGCGCTTTACCGAACGCGTCATCACCTGTCGAAGCGTTTGACGTTCTTCTTCGCGACGGCGTTTGCTGATCCCTTTTGCAACAAATGCAAGGATCTGTTCGTTCTGAAACGGCTTGCGTATGACCCCTGTCGCGCCTTTTTCCCAAGCGGAAATCGCTGTATCAAATGTTGCGATAAGCCGTGATCATCAAAACGACCGCGTCTCGGATCCAGCTTGATCAGTTTCTCAAGCGTAGTAAGCCCACCGATACCCGGCATCGACACATCCATCAAAACAACGTCATAAGATCTCTGCGAATAAAGCTCTAACGCCTCTTCACCCTGCTTCGCCAGATCGACCTTATAACCCGCGCTCGAAAGGATAGTTTCGAGCACCTCGCGCATTATCTCTTCGTCGTCGCAAACTAATACTGAACCTTTTTTTGCCATGAAACCTAAATATACCGAATTTCCCGTAAACACGCTAAGTTAACTGTCAATAAACCTTAGATGCAAGATCAAGCGACTTCGCCTGTTGTTACGTCAATTTTCCTACTTGTCGCCAACATCCGGAATTAGCGTTAATAGAACTTTTGGCCCTATTAAGCGTATGATTAGTTAATTAATTTGTATTAAAGAAATACTAAATCATGTCAAAAAATAAAAAAATACTTGTCGGTGTCGGCGCGGCTTTGTTCATTCTACTTCTTGTAGCGATCATCGCAGTGGCATTATTTTTCGGAACCTACAATCGGACGACCGTTGCTGAAAACAGTGTTCTCGTCCTTAACGTTTCCGGCAGTCTTCCTGATTATGCACCGGATGATCCTGTTGCAGATGCGCTTGGAATGGGTTCGGGACAATCGTTCGCCGGCCTGCTTACGCAGCTTCGAAAGGCAAAGGTCGATAACCGCATCGGCGCGGTTCTTCTCGATATAAATTTTCCCGGTATCGGCTGGGGCAAAGCAGCCGAGCTTCGCGACGCGATAAAAGAGGTTCGTTCGGCCGGCAAACCCGTTTACGCATATATGGAACTCGGAACAAATCGCGAATATTACATCGCGACAGCGGCCGAAAAAATATATATGCCGCCGACCGGTGACCTTTATGTAAATGGCCTTGCCGCCGAAGCTATGTTTTATAAAGGTTCGCTTGATAAACTCGGCGTCGAAGCCGAAGTAATTCAGATCGGCCCCAAATATAAGAACGCTCCCGACCAATACACGAAAACAAAAATGGGCGAAGGCCAAGCCGAAGTAATGAACGCGATCGTCGATGAATATTACAATACGCTTGCTTCGGCAATTTCGGAATCGCGCGGTAAAAGCGTCGATGAAGTTAAAACAATGATCGATTCTGCTCCGCACAATGCGGTTCAGGCGAAGGAACTTGGGCTGATCGACGATGCTGTTTATCGAGTGCAGGTCGATGATCTGCTAAAACAAAAACTCGGTTACGCCGCAGAAACAAAATTGCGCACTATCAGTTATTCAGCTTACAAAGAAGTTGCTCCTAGCTCTGTCGGACTTAATAACGGCGATCGCATTGCTGTCATTTATACTTCCGGAATTATTAACATCGGCTCTTCGAGTTCCAGTCCTCTCTCGGGTGAAATGGTCGGTGCCGACACGATCGTTAAAGCGGTAAACGATGCCGCGGACGATAGTTCGATCAAGGCAATCGTGCTTCGCGTCGATTCGCCGGGTGGTTCGGCACTCGCTTCGGATCTGATGTGGTATGCACTCGAGAACGCAAAGGCTAAAAAACCTGTGGTTGTTTCCATGGCCGATGTTGCCGCTTCCGGCGGTTATTACATCGCCTGCAATGCCAACAAGATCGTCGCCGAACCAACAACAATTACCGGTTCGATCGGTATGTTCATGGGCAAACCCGTTTTGAAAGGAATGTACGAATGGCTTGGCGTCAGCAACGAATACGTGATGCGTGGTAAGAACGCCGGAATCTTTCGCGAAACAGAAAAGTGGACGCCGGAAGAGCGAGCAAAGATGGAAGAAATGGCGAACAATGTTTACTTTTCTAATTTCGTTCCAAAGGTCGCAAAGGGTCGCAATAAAACCAATGAAGAAGTGAACACGCTCGGGCAAGGCCGTGTTTGGACCGGAACTCAGGCGAAAGAGAACGGTCTGATCGATGAATTCGGCGGGATGGAAAAAGCTATCGAAATAGCAAAGGGCCTGGCGAATCTGCCGGCTGATAAGGACGTAAGACGCGTCGTTTTTCCTGCTCCGGTGACACTGCTCGAAAAATTCTTAGGCGAAGGCGGACAACAGACGCGCGAAGATCAGGCAGCGAAAGCACTAGCCGAATCACTTCCTGCTGACGCGCGAAAAGCTCTCCGATATTCGCAGATCTTCGAACAAATGAAGCGCGGAGACGCTATGCTTTTGATGCCGTTCGAGTTGACGATCAAGTGAGGTCATTTTACATTTAGCGGTCACAAAAACGGCGGCGCATATGTCGTCGTTTTTTTGTACTAAATCATTGCAGTCCATGACAAAAAGCATTAGAATCTCGTCCATCCACTTTTCTAACAGTAAGTTGTTGCACAATAGGAGAATAAAACATGATTCGCATAATTTTGGGAGTTATTGTCGGTTTTGTCGCTTGGTCAATACTGTGGGTCGGCAGTGACGCAATATTCGCAATGATGTCGCCGGATTGGTATCGCGCCCAGAACGACGCATTAATGTTGGCGATGGCAAATGAAAAGGAATTCCATCCTGACAGCTCGCTGCTGCTCATCAGGCTGGCCGTAAGTGTGATCGTTTCGATCGTCTCAGGTTTTCTAGCGGTCGTTGTTTCAAAAGAACAAGGCAAAACAACGCTGATCCTCGGTCTTCTTCTTTTGCTTGTCGGAATCGGATTTGAAGCCGCAGTTTGGAACTACATTCCGATCTGGTATCACTTAGTATTTTTAGTTCTGCTGATCCCAATGACGATCCTTGGCGGAAAGCTAAAACGACTAACCGCTTAGCCCAGGGTTTCCAACACGACCGGAAGCGGAAAAAGCTGCGGGCGTTCGCTGTAAGTTTGTCGATTAAGTCGTTCTATGCGGCCTTCCTGCTCGTGCAATATATGCCCGGGCGGAAGGTCTTTTTCGTTTTCGTAACATGCATGTGCAATGCACGGCAGAGGTTTTGCACCCGCGTGCACCAAACAGCCGATATCAGTGTCAAATAAAGGACATGCGTACGTTCTACGCAAATTTTCCTCGTTTCTTAGATCGTATTTTTCAACAGCATTCTCTATTCTCGTCCGAACAGCCGCACGTTTTATCGGCGAAAGCTTTTTGACCTCTTGCATGATCGCGACAGCCTCGAGCCGCGTTATGCGAACGTTTACAAAATGCTCATCCAAGCAGCAAGCACCTTTTGTTTCGCAGGTTTCGCAACTTTTTGCTCGGTGTTCAAATCCGGATCGAATATTCGCGGCAAATTCATTGCGGATCTGAGCGAGTCTATTCAATGCTGATTTTTCGGAGATCTTTCTCATCTTTCTTTAAGCCAAATCTATATTCACGTCATCTTTGCGTCAAGTCGTTCTCCAAATTGCCTATAACTTTTTGTAATTCACTTATCTTTTCCATAATGATAAAATTATCGATTTCGTAGTGCTGTTCACCTATTTCAGTCATCGAAAATAACTTATTTGGAAAGAAAGATGCTTAGATCAATACTGCGCAGTGCGCCTTTTTTACTCTTTTTATTCGCCGCCATAAATATTTCTGCCCACGAGATCAAACTGAAAAATGGCGACCGCATTTCCGGCGTTATCGTTTCGCGAAGTTCGGACAAAGTGGTCGTTGAAACCCAATATGCCGGAAGGGTCACTATAGCGCTTGATTATATTGAAACTATCGATATGGCAGCACCTACCGATGATGTCGGAGCAACGATCTCCGCCAAACCAAAGAAAGATCCCGAAGCTGTCGAGCCAACCGAGGATGGCGAACCCGCTGAGAAGCCGGAGAAGACAAAGCCCGAATTGAAAACTCCGGACGATAAAGCCGCCGATAAGGCAAAACAAGAAGAGTTAAAACCGATACCAAAACTCTTCGGCGGTCCGCGATTTTACGGCTTAGTCGATGGCTGGAACGGCGACGCCAACGTCGGCTTTAGCTATACTTCCGGCAACAGTGAAACTACAACAATGGCGACCGGCATTAAAGCCACCAAAACTGGCGGCAGCGACAAGCTGATCGTATATTTGCGAAGCCTGTGGAATGCGAACCGACGCTCTGACCAACGAGTAACTCAAAATGCCGTCTGGGGCGGATTTCGCTATGACCGTGATTTCAATGATCGCATGTTCAGCTTCGGCTCGTGGGATTTCGAACGCGACCGGCCGAAAAATCTGAACTTCCGCTCGGTAGTTGGTGCGGGTATCGGTCATCATACGATCAAAGGCGAGCAAACTGAACTCGATCTGCTGGCCGGCCTTGCATGGAACCGAGCCTGGCAGGTCGGCGATAATAAGAACACGCCTGAATTCCTTACTGCAAGTTCTTTCAAACATCGATTTAGTGACCGCTTTAAGGTCCAGCAAACGTTCACTTTTTATCAAGACATCACAGCGATCACCAAATATCGCTTTATCTATGACACGTCATTTACCGCCGACATCACAAAACGGATCGGCTGGCATATTTCCATCGGTGACAGGTATAACAATTTCCCTATCGGCGATGCGAAGAAGAACGATTTTCTGGTCACGACCGGCATAAAATGGAATTTCGGCAAAAAGAAATAATGCTCCGATAACACTTTGCCGCCGATTGAGTTAAAATATACAAAAACAAGGAGCGGCATAATGTTAAAAGAAGGCGATAAAGCACCGAATTTTAATTCGGTCGATCAAGACGGCAACAAGGTAAAACTCTCCGATTTCAAAGGACAAAAACTCGTCCTTTACTTTTATCCAAAGGACAACACACCGGGCTGCACGAAAGAAGCGTGCTCTTTTCGCGACGCCGATCAAACCTTTAATAAAAAAGGTATAAAGGTTTTGGGCGTTTCGACGGACGACGAAAAGTCGCATCAGAAATTCATCTCTAAGTTTCAACTTCCATTCGACCTGCTTGCCGATACTGATCATTCGATCGTCGAAGCGTACGGCGTTTGGGGTGAAAAAAGTATGTATGGGAAAAAATACATGGGTACATTTCGCAAGACATTTCTTATCGATGAAAAGCAAAAGATCGTTAAGATATTCGACAAGGTAAAGGTTGACGAACATGCCGACGAAGTTCTGGCGGCATTTGGAGAATAAAAGATCATGGCAAAAGAAATAAAGATACTCGGCATCGCGGGCAGTTTACGCGAAATGTCCTTCAATCGCGGAGCACTTCGTGCGGCAGTGGAACTCGTTCCCGAAGGCTCGGTTATGGAAACGTTCGACCTGACGGAGATCCCCATCTTCAATCAAGACCTTGAAAACGATCCGCCGCCGATCGTCGTTGATTTCAAGAAAGCGATCCGCGATGCGGACGCAATACTTTTTGTTACGCCCGAATATAACTATTCGGTTCCCGGCGTTTTGAAGAACGCGATCGATTGGGGTTCGCGGCCTTATGGCGACAGCGCTTGGGACGGCAAACCGGGAGCCATTATGGGTGCTTCGTCGGGCGTTATCGGTACGGCGCGGGCTCAATATCATCTGCGGCAAATATGTGTGTTTTTGAACATTCATCTGATAAATCGCCCGGAAGTGATGATCGGAAAGACTGCCGAACGTTTCGATAAAGATTCGAACCTGACGGACGAAACATCCCGAGAGTTGATCGCATTTTTGCTCGAAGAGCTCGTCAAATGGACGCGAAAGCTGAGCTCAAATGTCGCCTAAATGTTTTTCGGGAATCAAATAATTCCGGATATAATCCGCAACGCCGTCCGTTAGATCGGTCGGCGTTTTTATGTATCCGGCATCTCGCAACCGGGTCAGATCAGCCTGCGTGTGATATTGATAGCGGTCGCGAAGATGCTCCGGCATATCAATAAATTCCACGTTCTCCGGCATATCTAAAGCCTTGAATATTGCCGAAGCCAGCTCATTCCAAGTCTGCATCTTTCCCGAACCGATGTTGAATAAACCTCCTGTTTTTCTTTCCATAAAATACAGCGTCATATCGACGGCATCTTTCACATAAACAAAATCGCGGCCAAATTCACCGTCGGCATAATCCGGATTCCCGCTTTTGAAGAGCTGCAGTTTGCCCGTGTCCTTTATCTGGCCGAATGCTTTGTTCACCAGCGAACGCATATCGCCTTTGTGATCTTCGTTCGGGCCGAAAACGTTAAAATATTTTAGCCCTACGATCTTGTCAAAATATCCGTTCCGTGCGGCGTATTGATCAAAAAGCTGCTTCGAATAACCGTACATATTCAGCGGCCGCAGACTGTTCAGATCGTCTGTCCCATCGTTCATTCCGTTCGAGCCATCGCCGTATGTCGCCGCGGACGAAGCATAAATAAACCGTATCTCATTTTCTATCGCGAACTCCGCAAGGTGTTTCGTGAACTGAAAATTGTTACGCATTAGATAATCGCCGTCCGTCTCGGTAGTCGAAGAACATGCTCCCAAATGAAATATATGTTCGGCATTATCAAAAAGATCCAACGCCTCAAAAAAATCATCCGCGTCGATGTAATCCGCAAACCGCAGCGGCACCAGATTCTTCCATTTATCGGTCTCGTCCATGCGGTCAACGATCAAAATATCGTCATACCCCAACTCGTTAAGCCGCCAAACAACAGCACTCCCGATAAACCCCGCTCCGCCTGTAACAATGATCTTCATTATGTTGATAAAATATCACGAACGGCTGAGAACAGACTAGAGACCAGAGCCAAGGACAAGAGCCCGAAGAGCCGTTGCAACCGTTCTTGTCATAACCGCGAGCGATAGCGACCGGTTTCCTGTTCAGAATCCCGCACGAAGTAAGGGCGAAATACCCAACTTTTGTTGTTCAAACCGGATCGTACCGAGCGAAACCCAGAACAGAACAGAACACACTACAGATCGCCACAACTTCTTTATTTCCTGCATTTAACTAAATAGATGTCCGATTCTTGTCCATAGCGTGTTCAGGGCTTGTCCACGGCTTGTCCAAAGCTTGTTCAGACGATCTATGAACACACAACCTATTCATTCTATTGGGCTTATTGTCTTAAGCAGAAACTTTTGCCTTCAAAAAAATAAAAACTTTTTTTGCTTCTTCATTTTCGAACAAATATCGACAAGATCGAACCGTCGCAGATAGCCGAATTTTCAAAGAACCGACCCACCAAGATCATACCAAAATCGTTGCATAGCTGTCTATATATTTTATGAATGCAACGGTACATCAAAACCAAGAACGACCCAAGGACCGGACTCCTTTGCGGAAGCCCGCACGAAGTTAGGCAAAATGTTCAACTCTGTTTCAAAGGCGGAAACGCGACCGGTAGTAAGCTTGCACCTGCTTTTGTCGTAGTTAACAACGTTCTCAATACTCTAACGGTTTGAAGTTTTTGTATCTTGTAAAAGAGGGAACTTCGTCGATCTTATCCCGCCGAATGACTTTATTTCGACCGTTCCGATCTCCAACGGTGACGGTTCTATTCGGCGGGAAATCTTCTACGGATGCGAACTCTTCAAGCATGTCACCTTTCAATTTTAGAAAGACAGTTGCCGTTCCGCCATAGAACAACCAAGCGTCAATGCAGTCCAGCCGTGAGTTGTAAGCTAAGTTCGGATAGTCCGCCGAATTCTTGATATGTAAAAGTTCGTCGCTTTTCTTGTCGTAGATCAAAAGCGTTCTTATTTCGTTAGCACCACGAGCCACTTCGCCGGAAATAAACGTAAGATCATTTAGCCCATCGTTGTTAAAATCTTCAAATTGAGGGTCGCACGAACCTCCGCCCGTCTTCTCAAATTCAAGAGACTGCTTGAGTTGCCAATCTCCATTACCTTTATTTGAATAAAACGTGATCTTCACCAGCTCTTTCTCTGGGTTCCGAAAACAGCTAATTTCAACCTTATTCTTCCCGGGTCTGCCAATTTTAGATTCTTCAGTAAAAGATTCAACATCATCCACTTTCCCACTCGCATCCGAAGCGGTTCGAGAGTTTGATATTTTCGGGATCGTCTCAGTCGTGGAAGTATCAACGTTCGAATGTTGAACTCTCTGACATGAGAAACACAAAAGTATAAGTAGGAATATTATATAGCGATTCATCGAGAAAAAGGTCCCGATTTTGGATCTGCTCTACAAAGCAAGAATTACGCGAGAGCATCAAAACGTTCTCCTACTTGAGGTAATAGGTGATAGTACGATACTCGACTAAATCAGTTAGTTCTTTATCAGCCCCATCCTCTTGAACTATTTGAAATCGAGTTCGTTGTGTCCAATTCCCTTCCCGATCAAAGGCATCATATCGGTACTTAAACGTTTTCTTTATTTTTTCCGGATCCTTAAGGCGTCAAAAATATAGTAAGAAATCGGATTACCTTTTTCGTCATTTTCGTAAACGTATTTTTGGTTAAGCTTTCCATCCTCACTATAAACAAGTTCGGTCAATTTATTATCCGAATATTGATAAGCATAGGTCATCCAAACATTGCCGTTGCTATAAACTAGTTTTTTCTCTGACAGCTTACCTTCCGCATATTTATAATGATATTTATATCCGTAGCGCGAGTTTCCCTTTTTTTGTGACGAACCGCCGCCACCTGTGCCGCTACTGGCCCCACTTGAGATAACCTTTGACTTGGTAACACGGGCATTATCGATATAACCAAAAACAGTGAATTGAAATGGATACCCATGAGAATCGTAAGAAATTCGCCGGAGGAAATTACCCGCTTTATTAAATTTCCATTGCATGGACAAATGTCTTTCTTTATCTCTGGAGGTTGTGGAAACGTCTTGCTCTTCTTCAACTACCGATTCAACTCGGCCCATTAGATTTTCATCTTGAGCGTCACTCTTTTGCTTCGGTGCGACAGGGGTTTGGGGAAGCTCTTCTGGTATTGAAGCCTCGATTGTTTTATCAACTTCAACATTTATTTGGGCTTGGTCGAGTATCTTGAAAGAATTAAGAGCCTTTTCCATAAGAGACGTCGAATCTTTAACTGTGCCGTTCGCCTCGGCTGCGATAAAGTACACCCGGTCACCAACAATATACGAAACGCCAGTTAAAATATTATTACCACTCGTTTTGATCTTGATCTTGCGACCTCGAACCGTTCCCAATCTTACGAATTCCTCCGAGATCGTCGTACCATTGACGTTATTCTTTGCTGCTTCCATACTTTTTAGTAGAACTTCATCGATCTGTTCTGGCGTTAGGGAAGATGGCCATCCATCCAGATCGTCAAAATAATAGAGAAACAAATTTCCTTCTTTTAAGTTCCAATTATATGTACCGCCAGTTCGATTCAGGCCTGAATTTTCCGGAGTAGTTGCAGAATATCCGCTCATCGCACTTCCCGGGAGAGCAATACGGAACCGGCCTTCCCAAGATCGATACTCATCAGTCGGGCGTAATGTAGAAAGTGACGGCCATCCTTGGACCCTCTCAGACTTTGCCAGACCGTACGGGGTCGAGGCCGGTTTAGGCGGCGGCGGTTGTGAATTGCCGACCGCAGTCAAATAAAGAAGGGCAGATACAAATAGAGTTGATCTTTAAAATTGTCATTACGATTAAACCTATTGAAGTTCAGACCATTTTTACCACTCAAATATACTCGAAAATCAGTTGGACGGCTATTAAGCTTGAGATTAAGAGTGGCTTAAGAAATCAAGGTTTTGTATATTCTTTAACTGTTTTCCGAAAAGGAACTCTGTGATGCCGGCGCTGGCGTGGGAGCGGTCGTAGCCTACGAGTTCGACGTATGCCTTGCCGGAGATGTTTGCTGGCGGCTTTTGATCCTTTGACCGAGCAGACTCCTTCCCAATAGACGACCATTGTGCTGCCGCGAGTGTCGAGTTCCTGGTCTTTTATCAGCGGTTCGATCCGGATATCCAGATCGAGGTCTGCAACGCGAACTCTCCATCCGCTTGGATAAACGGAACCGTTCCGGCTTGTCCAACTGCCGGTTGCTTCGATCTCAAAGTCTTTCCGTTTCAGATATTTACAGTTGCCCGCCGCATCAACAAAAGTGCCCGTCGATTCGCCGTCCATCTCGCCGCTAGCGGTTTTGAACTGATAGATCATCAGTTCGGTATTGTCATCGAACTGAATGCTGAACCAATCCCATTCGCCTTCGCCCCACGAGCCGAACTCGCGGTCCATCCAGGCCGAGCCTGTAAATTCTTCCGAATCGCTACCGCTTTGCAAACGGCCGTTCACATTCATTCTCGTGAAAGAAAAATGAACTGACGATCCCGCACCTTTCTGAGCGATCCCGCTGCCGTTGTCGCCATTAAGAACGATCGGTTTGGTCGGCTCAAGTATCGCGTCGAATACTAGATCGTCGCCCAGCGATGCGTGCAGGATGTGTTTGCCCGCAACCTCACGCAGCGTCCAATCGCCGAGCCTTAGGTCGCACGATGTTGAACTCATCTTCACCGGCGTGTCGAACGGCTTATCAAAGCTGCGGATGGAATCATAACGAAAGGTCTGTGCCGTGATATCCGAAATAGCAAAGTGCGGAAAATACATCGGGTTCGCTATCGCTGAAACAGGAAGGACGCCGATGCGGTCACGGTCAGTACGGCGTTTGAAAAAGACCAGCTCAAATCCAAATTCACGACCCGTTTCCGTTCTGCAATGGCCGGTGTAATACCACCATTCGGTCTGTACATCCGGCTTTGCGAAAAGATCGTCAGGCAATGTCACACGTCCATCCGTCGGAGCATCACGAAGATCGCCTTCGCTATAACTAAGAAACGCAGCAACGCCGTCAAGCAGCGTCGCAGCCGCAGATTCAAAAGGTTGTACCAACTCCTTATACATATACTTATATGTTCGTTAGCCGAGAGGATCCGGATGCAGCGACACTAACCATTTACCAACCCAAAATGTACGCGAACATCAATGGTGCGACGATCGAGGCGTCGGATTCTACGATAAATTTTGGAGTTGTGGCTTCGAGTTTGCCCCAGGTTATTTTTTCGTTCGGGACGGCGCCGGAATAGCTGCCGTAGCTTGTTGTTGAATCACTGATCTGGCAGAAATAGCCCCAGACCGGGATGTTCTCGCGTTGCAGATCTTGGTGGAGCATCGGCACGACGCAGATCGGGAAATCGCCTGCGATGCCGCCGCCGATCTGGAAAAAGCCGATCGACGAACCTTCTGATTCGCGCGTGTACCAATCGGCAAGCATCATCATATATTCGATGCCGGTTCGAACGGTGTGGACGTTCTTAATGTCGCCGGTGATGACGTGTCCGGCGAACATATTTCCCATCGTCGAATCTTCCCAACCGGGCACGATGATCGGAAGGTTTTTCTCCATCGCGGCGTACATCCACGAATCTTTTAGATCGATCTGATAAAACTCTTCGAGCGAACCGTTCTTCAGCACCTGATACATAAATTCGTGCGGAAAATATTGCTCGCCTTTCTGGTCAGCGGCGGTCCAGACATCGACCATCGCTTTTTCCAGCCGTCGCATCGCTTCCATTTCGGGAATGCACGTGTCGGTAACGCGGTTCATATGCCGATCGAGCAGGTCTTGCTCGTCCGCCGGCGTCAGATCGCGATAATGCGGCACGCGTTCGTAAAAATCATGTGCGACGAGATTAAAAAGATCTTCTTCCAGATTTGCGCCGGTGCAGGAAATTATCTGCACCTTGTCCTGACGGATCATCTCCGCTAAAGAAAGGCCAAGCTCCGCCGTGCTCATCGCACCCGCAAGCGTCACCATCATCTTCCCGCCGCCATTCAAATGCTGAACGTAAGCCTCAGACGCGTCGATAAGAGCCGCCGAATTAAAATGCCGATAGTGATGTTTTATAAAATCTTTGATGTATCCGTTCATGTTCCTATCATGATATATTGTTTCGGATATTACGAACAAACCAAAGCATCTAGCGAATTATGGTTCCCAACCAAAAACCAAGGCGAGAGCAAAGCGTATCGACCCTAAAAAGATCAACGTTTGCTATCGGTGCGGCTGTGATCTTTACATTTTGCATGATCATCGGCATTACGGGCGGAGCGATGGGCTTTGGTTCGCTTTATCCTCCCCTGAACTACATTGCAAAGCCTTTCGTCTGCCCGGGAAAGAATATGTCCTATTCGCGGCATAGGACCTCTGTCGGAAGCGATACCTACTATACTGCAGAATGGTTTTGCACCGATCACGAAACCGGCGAACAGACCGAGATATCGTCAAACCTGATCTTTCTTGTCAGCGGCCCTTTTTATGGGCTTATTTTCTTTCTGATCTCGATCATAATCGTTATTCGTTATTGGAATTCGGACGTAGGCCCGACCAAAAACGGCGGCCCAAAGCTTTGGTAAACATTAGCCTAAGGTTTAGCCTTAGCTTCGTCCGCGGCCGCAAGTTGATATTTACCAAGAAATCGATAGACTTTCGCGCGTTGTGTGTAACTCTTTTTCATATTGGGCCAGATCTCAATTGCTTTGTTTATAGTTTCTAGCGATCTGGCGGAATATTTTGACACCTCGTTTTTGGACGATGCCGCACCGCAAATGTTTTTTGCTTTTCCTTGGCAAAACTCAGCGACGGACAGGTTGATATCCGAAGCATTATTCAGCATTTTTGCGGCAAATTCCGCCAGGCTTGCCTTCATCATTCCGATCATCAGAAGTTTGCCGTTCGGATCATCTTTTAAAGAAAGTTTAGAATGAATATCTATGCAGCCTTGGGCGATCTCGACCGCATGGAGTGAATGCGGCACGAGTATATCAAGATCGATTATCATCAGGTCAAGGCTAGCTTTCGCGGTTTCCAAGTATGTTGAATTCGGAAGCTTCCGGTCAAAAGTTTTCCCGACAACTTCAGACAGAACACGATACATATCCTTTTCTGCATCTAGGCATTTTGTCTTTGCAATTTCCGGCTGATTCTTCAATAGATAAGCCTTTGCGATATGTAGGCTAAGATTAGCTCTTTCCGTCGCGTAGAATAGCGAAACTACACTCTTTGATGTGTCAGTCGGCATCGTATCTAGCATTTGGTCGAAAGACGCGATCGCTTTGTCGGGTTGCTTGAGTTCGAGATAACGCATTCCTTCATCGAACAGATTCGGAGCTTTTTGAGTTGGTTTTGAAACAACTTTTTGATTGAGTTTGGCGAGGTCCTTATTATTGCTTTCGATCCAGGTCGCGGCATATGGATGTTTCGGGTTTAGCTTTAGTGCCATCCGAAGGTCGCTATCGGCAGCCTTCGCATTTTTACCAAAATTCAATTTACCGCGCAGGAAATATGCTTCGGCATCTTTCGGGTCAAGCTGAATGGCTTTGTTCACATCTGCCAATGCTTTTTGCTGTTGCCCGGAATCATCAAAGGCCTTCGCACGGTCGCGGTAAGCTTGCGCGGAATCGGGCATGAGCCGGATCGCCGCCGTAAGGTCAGCGATCCCGGCCGCACTATATTTACGCCAATCCAAGGTCGCCAAAATGGAATAGATTCGACCGCGTTGGTGATATGCATTCGCGAATTTTGGGTTTAACTTTATCGCCTGCGAAAGATCGGCTGCGGCCTTTTCGTATTCCTGCTTCATAAAAAGAGCTAATCCGCGGTTATACCAACCGTTCGCATCAGACGATTTTATCTTTATGTACGCAGAATAAGTCGCGATAGCTTTATCGTAATTTCCGGCGTTGTATTCGGTGGCGCCTCTTTTAAAGTATCCGTCAGCTTGCTTCAACTGCTCCGGCGTCTGCGCGGTCAAAGCTCCCGCAATGAATAAGCTGAACATAGCCGCCGCGCAAATTTTTCTGACCGTGATCAAAATATTGTACCTCCGTGCTTTTTGTCTCTAGATAATATCGCAAGATCTGAGAAAAAAAAGGTTCAGAATCCAGATGGAGACAAAAGAAAAATTCGAACAGCTTTGGAAACTGTCCGCATATTGATGATTCCGAATCTGCAGAATGCTCAAAAAGTTTCGCCAAAGCTGACTTCGCCGCGAGCCGTTTGATGGTTTCCCGCCGCGTCTGCCCGCACCAGTCAACCTGAAACTAAACCCTGCGTCCGCGAGATGCGTATCAATGCCAAGACAGATCTGAAACTACATCGGTCAAAAGCGCGTAAAAATGCGGCGAGGAGAACTGTATGAGCACAATAACCCGGAGAGATTTCGTAAAACATGCGGCGGCGTTTGGCGCTGTTCTGGTTTGGGGCACCACCCGCACAAATGCTTCCTCCGTCGACTGGCGGGAGCGGCGTGACGTTTTCCCGCAGGGCGTAGCATCTGGCGATCCGGATCCCAACAGCGTTATTTTGTGGACCCGGCGTCCGCCGAAGGAGCAGGCGGCCGCAAAGCTGACGGTCGAGATCGCCGAGGATTCAGCTTTTCGCCGTGTTGTCGGCAAAAAGGAAGCTCCTATTTCTGCCGATACAGATTGGACCTGCCGGGTACTTGCCGCGGGACTCAAGCCGCGGACCGTTTATTGGTACCGGTTCACTGATGAATATGGATTCGGCAGCCGTGTCGGACGTACCATCACGGCTCCGTTAACAAAAGATGCTCGCGCAGTGAACTTTGCGTACGTTAGTTGTCAGGACGTCAACGAAGGCACACTTAACGCCTATCGCCGAATGATCTACGAAGACGAACGCGCGCCGGCTGCGGATCAACTTGGCTTCGTGCTGCACCTCGGCGATTTCATCTACGAGGTCGTGGAGTATCCCGACGAGGTCAAAACCCGCTATGATCGGACGATCTACGACGTCGGCCGGATCCCCGATGGCGGCAAGTCCGGCAATTTCCATTATCCTCTAACCGTGAACGGATATCGTACCGTGTACAAAGGCTATCTCGCCGATCCCGACCTGCAGGAAGCGCGGGCGCGGTGGCCATTCGTCTGCATGTGGGACAACCACGAATTCTCGTGGCAGGGCCGGCAGAGCATCCAGCAGGCCGGCGGCCCTCCGCAGCCCGGACAGACCGTCAAGGTCGCGGCCAACCAAGCTTGGTTCGAATATATCCCGGCACGCGTCACGCCGCCGAGCGGCTCGCTTGCCGAATTCGGGAAGGTTGATGTAAAGAATGTCGAGATCGACAGCTGGGATGCGAACGGCCTGGGACTTGAACCCAACAATCTCGCCGCGATCAGAAGCTTGATCGCCTATCGAGCGTTCCGCTACGGCAAGCACCTCGACATCCTTATCACGGACCAGCACAGCTTCTGCGGCGAGGACCCGAGTAACGCCGAGGAGGTCGGAAAAATTTTCGATCCTGCGTTCAACGGACAGTTTTCCGAAGAGGCGATGATCGCTCTCGACGCGGGACTAGCCTTCGACGGCGGGAAGCCGCCAGCCGAACTCCATTTCCGCGACGCAAGCATACCGAACCCTAGCAAAGACAAGCAGCCTCGGACCATCCTGGGCGTCGACCAAAAGGCATGGTTCAAGGACCAGTTGCGTAAGTCAAAGGCGACGTGGAAGTTATGGGGCAATTCGCTCGGAGCGCTCGACCACCGCGTCGATCTGCAAAATCTGCCCGCGGGAATTGTCAAAGATCCCTGGCCCGCAGACACTTACGGAATAGGCAGGAGCGACGATTACGGCGCCGCCTATGCCGAGCGCAAGGAGATATATGACCTCGTGCGCGATGAAAAAATCACCGGCTTTGCCATCGTCTCGGGGGACAGACACAGTTTTTGGGCCGGCTATGCCTCAGCCTATCTCCCGCCGAGGAAATTCGAGCCCGTGGGACTAAGCTTTGTAGGCGGATCGCTTTCAAGCGCCGGCACGATGGAAGCCCTCGAACATGGCTTACGCAAGGATCACCCTTTGCGCGCCTTGTATCTCGCTGACCGCCCCGGTGGCGGCAAACCGGCATGGACAAACAATATGCTGCTCCGGCACGGCGTCCGGTCCTGCCTCGAATACGCGAAAAGCTTTGACCTCAAGCGGGCACACGCTCTCTCGAACCCGCAGCTTGCGCCGCATCTCGAGTTCATCGATCTTGGCGGCCATGGCTATGCGAAGGTTCGGCTCACGGGAAATGAAATGCGGACGGAATTTGTGTGCATCCCGCGGCCCGTTACCCGAAGCGAACGACCCGATGGCGGGCCGATCCGCTACCGTGTCGCGCTAGTCGCCAAACTGTGGAAACCGGGCGAGCGACCGCACCTCAAACCACACGTTCTGGAAGGCGACGTCGAACTGTCCATCTGACCTTCGCTTATGCGAAGTGCCCGTTGTAGCGGTGAGGAGAGGGTGGTAATTTGTTGACATCATGAAGCGCCGAGAAATGAATTCTATAGCGGTGTCCCTTTGCCAATATCTTTGCTCGCGGAACAATGACATATCGGGCTATTGGGGAATCGGTATTTTATGTGTGGCCGCGATGACGCTGCCTCATAATCAGCTTAGCTTTAGGATACGGCCCGGCGAATCGCTCACAATAGGTGGATATGAGCTTTCGGGATCAAAAGAGCTTACGGCTAAGTTAGTGCAGCACGATCTTGATGCCATTGAAGGTCTCTTGACGTTTTCTGAAACCGGACGCTATCCCTCAGGCGCAACCAAGTACACGTGCTCCATCTCAGTTGCTGTCTCCCAGAAAGGAAGAACCGGCTTGGGCTTTCGCCAAACCGAATGCTGGTCTCACCACCCGAAGCGTGAGTCACGACGGGCAACCGCATCCCTAGCCAATACCGGGTTCGTCGAGCGGCTGAAAAGCTTGCTTTCTTTGTAGATTAATGACACCTGGTATACTCAGTGCAAAACACAAAAGTAAGATCCGTTTTTCGCATTTTGCAGGACCAACATTTTTAGAATGCCTCGCTAAAACTGACCTCGCCGGCGACGGCGACTTGGTACGCGGAAACGCGGCGTTCGAAGAAGTTGGCTAATTCCTGGACATCTTGGAGATCCATGAACGAGAAAGGATTTTTGGCCCCGTAAACTTTCTGCAAGCCGAGCATCGCGAGCCGCTGATCGGCGATGTATTCGAGGTACTGACGCATATCGGCGACCGAAAGGCCGGCGACGCCGCCGCTCAAAATATCTTCCGCAAACTGCATTTCGCACGTCACGGCTTCATCGATCATCTCGACGATCTGGCGGTTCAATGATTCGTCAAAAAGATCGGCTTCTTCGCTCCGAACTTCATTGACGACCTCAAGCGCGAATGCCATGTGCGCAGATTCGTCGCGGAAAACCCAATTCGTCCCGGCCGCAAGCCCGTGCAGTAGCCCCTTCGAACGTAGAAAATAGACATACGCGAACGCCGCAAAAAAGAAAAGGCCTTCGATGCAGGTCGCGAAACAGATCAAATTGAGCAAAAATTGCCGGCGGTCTTCTTTTGTCTGAAGCGAATCTAGATCTTGGATCGAATCGATCCATTTCATACAGAATTCGCCCTTGGTGCGGATCGAGGGAATATTTTCGATCGCGGCAAATGCCTGTTCGCGTTCCTTTTGATCGGGAATGTAGGTGTCCAAAAGCGTCAGATAAAACTGCACGTGAACGGCTTCTTCAAAAAGCTGCCGCGAAAGGTACATCCGAGCCTCCGGCGAATTGATGTGCTTATAAAGATTCAGCACCAGATTATTCGAAACGATCGAATCGCCCGTCGCGAAAAACGCCACAAGACGATTGATCATATGCCGCTCCGAAGCCGACATCTTGTTTCGAAGGTCATTCACATCGGTCGAAAAATCGACCTCCTCGACCGTCCATGTATTCTTGATCGAATTTTTATACATCTCATAAAAATCCGGATATTTCATCGGACGTAATGTTAGGTTGAATCCTGGATCTAGCAGCATAATTTTTTTTGCTCCTGTAATATTTCGTTCTTCGATGAATTTGTTTGAACTTTTTCATTCTTCCGAGCAGTAGATTTTCCGGCACGTTTCTCTTTCCTACGACATTTTCGAACTTCACGATTGTATCGAATTCTTCTCGATTGGTTTGTCCTTTCTATATCTTTGCGATCATTCAACCTGTCATTTCTGCGGAACAGATCTTCTGCTTTAATGGTCAGGTTGCTAACAAATCAGAATATGCCGTTTTCGGACTCTTTGCTTTGAACTTTCGTTGAAAGGTTAAAAAGAGCCTGATCGCCTTTTTGCAGATATGGCATAATCCTGTCCATCAACGCCTCTCTTTATCAGCATTCTGAAAGCTGTTTTTCTGTGTAGCGAGCTTTTCACGTACCTTTACCCTTTCATGATCTAAGAGGCTTGCTCGACCAACTTCGCTCGCCGAGTTTGAATAGCAAAATAATTCTGGCCAAATGCAATTTCAGGTTTTGTCGAATCACCATTCTGAGCTATTAGGTAGCAAGCGTATCTAGTTAAGCGATATCGTGATTTCCCGCTTTGAACCGCTTCCAATTTGAACCATTTCGCCGATATCCGCAAAATGGTTATCCACATTTATTTCGCGTTTACACGGCTCTTTTGCTTTTCAATAACCTGAGCGAAGTTTTTCCATTGCTTTAACCGCGATCGAATCTCTTCGCTCAGATTCCTGCCATCATTATTGCGTTGCAGCTCGAACTTCGAAGAAGTCTGATTTCTCGATTTCATTCTTAAAGACTTCTGAACGCATTCTACTGACATGCCTCACAAGCTTCCGGGTTTTCCAGTGAACAGGCCAAGGCTTCTTCGTCCGAATAAGCACGAACTTCGGCATTTTCCGGGACGGTTTCGGTTTTCTTTTCTCCCGCCGAAACTTGTGCGATCTTTGTTGCCGGTCGCGAACGCAGGTAATAGGTTGTTTTGAGGCCTTTTTGCCATGCGTACATATACATTGACGAAAGCTTGCCGATGTTCGGGCTTTCCATAAACAGATTTAACGACGCCGACTGGTCAATGTAAGCTCCGCGGTCGGCCATCATATCGATCAGCGAACGCATCGGCACTTCCCATGATGTCCGATAAATTTCACGAAGCTCAGGCGTAAATTCTTCGATCGCCTGGACCGAACCTTCGCTTAATTTGATCTTTGCGCGGATCTGTTCGTTCCACATTCCCAAGGCTTTCAGCTCTTTGACCAAATATTTATTTATCTGAACAAAATCGCCTGAAAGCGTTTCGCGTTTGAATAGATTTGAAACTTGCGGTTCGATGCATTCATAACAACCGGCGATCGAAGCGATCGTTGCGGTCGGTGCGATCGCGATCATCAGGCTGTTTCGCAAGCCGTTCTCTTTGATCTTTTCGCGAAGCTCGTTCCAGCGCGTCGTGTCTTCGGGGGTGACGTTCCACAGATCGAACTGCAGATCGCCTTTGGCCGCACGAGTATCCGCGAACGCAGGATGTGCACCTTTTTCGATCGCTAGTTCACACGATGCGTTCAAAGCCCCAAAATATATCTCTTCCTGAATTTTTGCCGATATCTTTCTAGCTTCGTCCGAATCGAACGGCAGCCGAAGCTGGAAGAATACGTCTTGCAAACCCATCAAACCAAGGCCGATGTTTCGCCAGCGGCTGTTCGAATCAGACGTGCTCGGTATCGCGTAATAATTAAGATCAATGACGCGGTCGAGCTGTCTGACAGCAAGGCCGACATTTCGGCGAAGCTTGTCGTAATCGAACGCTCCGTCTTTTACATATCGCGAAACATTGATCGAACCTAGATTGCATACGGCCGTTTCGTTATCTGAGGTGACCTCGATTATCTCCGTGCAAAGATTCGAAAGATGCACGACATTTTCCGGCTTTGCCGTTTGGTTTGATTTGCGGTTGCTGGCGTCTTTAAAAGTCATCCAGCCGTTTCCGGTTTGAGCCATCGTCCGCATCATTTTTGCATAAAGGTCTCGAGCCTTTACGGTGCGTGTTGCTAAACCCTCTTCTTCAGCCTTCGCATATGCCGTTTCAAATTCTTCACCAAATAGGTCGGGAAAATTCGGCACGACTTTCGGATCGAACAGCGACCAATCTGCGTCGGCTTCGACACGTTTCATGAAAAGATCCGGGATCCAATTCGCGATATTCAGATTGTGCGTTCGGCGAGCTTCGTCGCCGGTGTTATCGCGGAGTTCGAGGAAGTCTTCGATGTCCGCGTGCCACGTTTCTAAATAAACACACGCCGCACCTTTGCGTTTGCCGCCTTGATTTACGGCAGAAACTGAAGAATCCAAAGTCTTGAGCCACGGCACGATCCCATTCGAATGGCCATTCGTTCCGCGGATCAGCGAACCGCGTGATCGCACGCGATGATACGCAATGCCGATACCGCCTGAAAATTTCGAAAGCATCGCAACGTCAGCATATTTTTTGTAAATACTTTCGAGGCTGTCCTGCGGCGAATCGAGCAAGAAACACGACGAAAGCTGTTCGTGGCTGGTGCCCGAATTAAAAAGTGTCGGCGTGCTCGGCACATATTCGAGCGACGAGAAAAGTCTGTAAAGTTCGATCGCCTCCGCCGGCGATTCGGAAAGGCCGACGGCAACACGCATCCAAAAGAACTGCGGCGTTTCTATAACATCACGCGTTTCCGGGCTTTTCAACAAATATCGATCGTAAAGAGTTCGCAGGCCAAAAAATTCGAAAAGATCATTTCGATCCTGCTCGATCGCGTCGTTCAGCTTTCGGCTGTTCTCGGAAACGAATTCGGTAACGCGGTCGGCGATCAAACCTTCTTTTGCGCCGAACGCGATCGATTGCGAAAACGAATGTATTTCCTGATTGCGAACTTCTTTTTCAATGTATTGATTAAGCAGACGGGCGCCTAAACGCGAATATTCGGGCTCTTCGAAAATGAGACTTGCGGCAGTTTGGATAGAAAGTTTATCCAGCTCTTGCGTCGTCGCTCCGTCGTACAAACCACTAATTGTTTTCGTCGCGATCCGCAAAGTATCAACACCCGGAAGTCCGTGGCAGCAGCGAGAAACTGCGCGGACGATCTTGTTTATATCTACCGGTTCAAAGCTGCCGTTGCGCTTTTGAACGCGCATCGTACTCTGTGTCGGTTCTTCTGATCGGCGGGCGGCGGTAGTGGTTTGTCCAGACATCTCCATATTTTCAAGCACCTCAAGATATATTTTTTTTACTGCGTATCATCATTTCAACAGACAATTCTGCTCTAGAAACTGTTGCCGGTTTCTTGTTTAGATCGCGTGTGGTTCGCGTTCAAATTTTCAGTAGTTGCGGTCGGGTTTTGAGCGTTGGCCGCACATTTAGGTACGGCGGCCTTCCTTTTCTAACCTTTCGATCGAAAGCATTAATTTACAACTTTCTTTCGCAAATACAAATAATAATTTACTGAGCGTCCTGCAGTGGATATAGACTATATGGTGTTGTCAGGCCTTTGTCAACACAAAATATAGTGGTTTTAAACTTAATTGCTAAGTCTAATTTTAGCAAGGGTTTAGGATGGCGATAATAATGTAGCTCATTAATGTATGCGATGACTTAGATAAAATTTTTGCCTGAGTTATGAAAATTCATTTTTTCCTCAATAAGAACAAAGCTATGGATCCGATACATTTAGGATTGGAAAATACATTTTTTTGGTATAGAATACGCTCTTCCCGTTAGGCAAAAATTCATTTTTGAAAAGGAGAAATAAAAAATGCAGAATCGACTTAAACTAATAGTCTCGACCGTTTCACTTTTTGCCGCTCACAGCATTTCTGATCGGATGCGGCGCACCTGCTGCGAATAACACAGCGACCAATGCAACGAATGTTCCGGCCAACAACTCAACAACCGCCAAACCTACGCCGGCTTCAACCACGAACAGCAATGATACGAATAAAGCCGCTATGGACGATAAAGACGGCAAAGAAACAGCTTCGGCAGATAAGATCGGCGTAGCTGAATGCGACGATTACATTGCTAAAGTAAATGCCTGCCTCAGCAGCAAAGTTCCTGAATCAGCTCGTGCCGCTTTCAAAACCTCGATGGACAGCAGCATGAAAGCTTGGAAAGCCGCCGCCGCCACACCTCAGGGCAAAGCCGGCCTCGCCGCAGGCTGCAAACAAGCAACCGAAACGATGAAAGCTTCTCTTTCCACGTATAATTGCGAATGGTAATTTAATTATCGAACGGGAAATATGGAATAAAAAAACGGCTGCCTTTTCTGGCGGCCGTTTTTTTATTGAAGATACTAAAGTCTCACGATCTTTGCCTTGCTCTGCTTTCTTAGATCTTCGTTGAGTGCGTTTCGTGTATCGACGATGATCGGTGCGAGTTCGCAGACACGTGCGTAATCGATATCGGAATGCTCCGTGCAGATTATGACGCAGTGTGAATTTGCGATCAGTTGGTCGGTAAAATCCGAATTGGTCAAGGGCTCGGCATCGCCGATGGTGTACGCATGATCGAAAGTTACTTCGGGCACGAACGGATCGTGATATGAAAGATCGGCTCCGCGTCCGCGAAGAAGATCTATGATGGAAAGTGCCGGCGATTCGCGCATATCGTCGATGTCTTTTTTATACGCAACGCCGAGTATCAAAACTTTCGAACCATTTATCGACCGCTGTGCGTCGTTCAATGCATCCGCGACAAGCTTAACGACATACGCCGGCATTCCCGAATTCACCTGCTCGGCAAGCGAAATGAATTGCGAATCGAAGCCGTGTTGGCGAGCTTTCCAAGATAGATAATGCGGATCCAGCGGAATGCAGTGGCCGCCGATTCCCGGTCCCGGATAAAATGCCATAAAGCCGAAAGGCTTTGTTGCTGCCGCACGGACGACTTCCCAGGTGTCGATGCCGAGCGCATTGCAGACCTTTGCCATCTCGTTTGCCATGCCGATGTTTATCGCACGAAAAGTATTTTCCCAAAGCTTACAGGCTTCGGCGACACGTGCCGACGAAACCGAATGAACCGTACCGACAACTTGCGAATACAGCAGGGTTGCCGTTTCGGTCGAATCATTGGAAACACCGCCGACTACTTTTGGAATATTGTGCGTTTGAAATTGCGGATTGCCCGGATCGACGCGTTCAGGCGAAAACGCCAGCAGAAAATCTTCGTCGAGTTTCAATCCGCCTTGTTCGAACATTGGCAGCAGAACCTCGTCGGTCGTTCCCGGATAGGTCGTCGATTCCAGGATCATCATTTGGCCGCTGCGCATATATTTTTGTATCTGCTCGCCGGCGGCAATGATGAACGACATATCCGGATCTTTTGTTTTGCGAAGCGGAGTCGGCACGCAAATAATGATCACATCGCATTTCGAAAGCTCCGAAAAATCGGTAGTCGCAGTTAATTTTCCGCTATCTACGCATTTTTTTAATTCGTCGCCTTTTACATCTACTATGTATGAACGGCCGCTATTTATTTCGGCGGTTTTTCTCTCATCTACCTCGAAACCGATGCCGCGAAACCCTTTCAGGCAAAATTCGACGATCAGCGGCAGACCGACGTAACCCAAACCGACAACACCGACACACGCACTTCTGTCGGTAATTAATTTTTGTAATTGATCTTTTATCATGAATATTTTTGCTTATTGTAACTTGTTCGGGTGATGAAACACCTGTCGCGTTCCGAAACATCAAAGGTATTTGAACGAAATTAGTTAGTCAAGAGCGGCGTGTTCTGTGTTAAAATTATCTAGCATGAAAGCGTTTTCCTCCGAACGCCGAAAACCCTCAGAAAGCACTTGTCCTAGCTTAAATCTTTTATGAGCTTGCAGATCGAATCGGCCAATCCGGTCGTAAAAGCCGTTATCGAAGGTTCCGCACCGCGTCCCGCACAGCTTGCGGCCGCACGCGGTATTTTGCCGCTGCCGCAAGGCGATCTACTCGAATTGCTCGTAAATCTTGCCGGAGGCGGCGATGCCGAATTGGCGAATCATGCAAAACAAACGCTGGCTTCGCAGGATACCGACGCTCTTTACGGTTCGATCTCTTCGAATGATGTTCCCGCGAGCGTACTGGCATATTTCGCCGGCCGCGAAGGTTTGCCGAAATCGATCCACGAGATAATTATCGCAAATGCCAAAACTCCTGCGGCTGCGATAATGGATATTGCCGCTCAAACAAAGAACGGCGAATTGCTCGAGCTTATCTCGCTGAATCAGCAGCTTTTGATCAACAATCCAAAGATACTGGAGTCGATCTTAAATAATCCTAACCGTTCGCCCGAAGCCGAAAGGCGTGCATCCGAAGTAAAACGCGAATTTTTTGAAAAGGAACGCGGCGCACAGCAGATCGCAAACGAATTTCGAGCGAAAGGCAACGAAGCCGCAGCCGAATTTATCGAACAGGGCGAATTTGCCGGCGGCATCGGCGAAGGCGGCATGAGCGTAGAAGACGCGCTGTTCCTAGCCGAACACATCGAAGTTCCCGACAGCGAAACGGACGATTCGTGGCTGGGGCTCGAATATTTAGAAGAGATCTACGAAGAAACCGAAGAACAGCGGCAGGCGATAGTCGATAAGATCCTCGGCGAATTCAGCATGGAAGAGGACGATCTCGGATTGGAAAGAGTTTCGATGATCAATCGGGTGATGAAGATGGGCATGAAAGACCGCGTCCGTTTAGCGATGAAAGGCGACCGCGAAGCACGCAATATCTTGATCCGCGATCCGAACCGAATCGTTTCACAAGCCGTCGTTCAAAATCCGCGTATCACCGAGCAAGAGGTCGAAAAGATCGCCGCAATGCGAACTGTTACCGAAGACATTTTGCGTCAGATCGCCAGCAACCGCCAATGGGCACGAAACTATGTCGTAATGCACACGCTCGCGCGAAACCCGCGAACACCGATGGCAAACGTCCTAAACATTCTTTCGCGGCTCCAACTCCGTGACCTCGCCGCACTTTCAAAAAACCGAAACGTATCTGACGCCGTCCGCCGCCAAGCAATGCGGCTATCGCAAGCACGAACGGGAAGATAGTTGTCAGGGGTTGGTCATAAGCTGCCAGTTTCCTCTGAATAATATTTGAATCTCCGAATATTCATCTTTCATTTGCGATACGGTACTTTTTAACCAATTCCTTTGTGATCCTTGCTTTGACCTTCTTATATTTTGAAGGCGTTTTGTCTTTTATGATAATACTTCCGAGCAGACGTTTATTAGCGAGAAGAAATTCGGAGTAAAATTTCAAGCCCGGGGGATATTCACCGAGCCCGATATCGTCGGTCCAAATTTCCCGCTGAATCAAAAGTGGCTCTTTCAGATCCCGCAATTTGTGATCCCATGGAAGCCGATTAAAATTGGTCCCATTGTTCTTCGGCACTTTCCAAAGTTCTAGCGTTGGCTCCGTTTTGCTTTCTCCCTGAATCAACTCGATCCTACCCGGATCAAACCAATTTTTTAGCGATCGAAGTTTAATATGATCTGAAATGATATTTTTTTGTCTATATGGAAAAATCGGGTCGTTATCCGGCCCATGAATTATTATCACACCGTTTGTATCGGGTGAGTTTTTCAGTACGATCAGAAGAATGTCGATCACGCTTCTCTGATATTCATAATTTACATACGCGATCTCATCTATTTTTACCGCCGAATCATTTTGGGCATTTACGATCGAAACGCAACACATCATTAACAGCATCAAAGCCGATCGTATTTTCATGTTCGTAAACCCCACTGCTTATTGTGGTATCGAGTAATTCCCATTTCAACAAACGAAACAAATATTACGATGAGAAAAATGATCCATGTTGCCAACGATTCGGAACGCAGCAGCCGGAACAGGAATATTTGAACCGCAAGCACGACAAATGTTTGTAGTAAATATGTTAGATAATATGCGTAGGATATTTTCTTGATTTTCCCCAGGTAAACCCTGATCATTTCAAATAGAATTGTGGCCGTTATTATGATAGAGAAAATTCCACCCACAACGAGCATGTAGTAGGTTCCGTAGTAAAGTGGCGTGTCAAGAAAATCCATCTTATCCAACTCTATTCAACAACAAGTTCATCATACGCCAGCTTTACGTTGTCGGGCAATAATTTTGAATCGCGGGCGTGCAGAATTTCGTGGTTGAGGTGTGTTAGGAAGGCGCGTTTTGGCTTTAGGTCTTCGATGTAGGCGAGAGCTTCTTCTAGGCAAAGGTGTGTCGCATGCGGTTTGATGCGGACGCAATCGAGCACGAGAACATCCAGGCCGCGAAGACCTTCGAGCGAATCGGGCGGGATGGTTTTCAGATCGGTCGCGTATGCAAAGTCATTGAAACGATACGCCACGACCGGCAGCTTTCCGTGGATGACTTCGAGCGGCGTAACGTTTATATCGCCGATGCAAAATGGCGAATTATGAACGACCGTGTGCGGTATCAATTGCGGCAAGCCGCCGCCGGTATGCGTCGGTTGAAAAACATATTGAAAGATCCGCCGCATATCCGTCCAGCGATCTCGTTGGCATAAACGCCCATCGCACCGTAACGAAAATTCAACGGACGAATGTCATCGAGCCCAAATACGTGATCGACGTGGCAATGCGTGATCAAGACCGCGTCGAGCCGGCCAATGCCCGCACGCAAAGCCTGCTGCCGAAAATCTATCGACGTATCAACCAGGATCTTCTTATCGCCGTGTTCGACCAGCACCGAAACACGCAGCCGCTTGTCACGCGGATCTTCGGAAAGGCAAGTTTCACAATCACACGCGATCGATGGAACGCCTGTCGATGTACCTGTTCCGAGAAAAGTCAGCTTCATAAAAGAGTTCAGCGAGTTTACTAAGTTCGGCGAGTTTGCGAGTGTTAGTTTCTGAGATATTTCGCCAGTGCAACGGTCATTTTTGATATTTCCTCAAGTAATGCATATACCTTTTCAAATTCTTCACCCGAAATATATTTGAGATCTTTAGCTATGTATAAATGAGACTGCAGCTCGATTGCAGAACCGCGTGCGATATTCAAAAAATTTGCAAACTCGATCTTGGAACGACGACCATGTCCCTCAGCAATATTGGCCATTATCGAAACGCTCGCCCTTCTCATTTGGTCACGCAATCCAAAATCTCTGGCAAAATCGCTCTTGTTCGACAACTTATAAATTATGTTCGTAACCTCGCGTGCCTTTATCCATGCCTGAATGTCTTCGAACTTACTGAATGTTCCCATGCTGCCTTAACTCAAACCTCTAACCTCGCTGAACTCGCTAAACTCACCAAACTCGCCGAACTATTTCTTCCCCAGGATGTCGCTGCCTGAAAACTTCTTCGCGGCTTGTTCTTTGAGTTTGTCCTCGGTGGCGCGGACCATGGTTACGTATTGCATACGGAGGTCGGCGAGCAAGCCTTCGAGCAGGCGGGCTTCCTGCGGATGGAGATTGCCTTTGGTTTTTTCCGTCAGCATTGCCAGAACATCCAACCAATATTTTCCGGAATCGAGATCAACCGCGCGTTGGCCGGTCGCCGGATGCGGCATTGCACCGAGCGAAGCGGCGGCGTTCGTTGCTAGTGTTGACAGGAAATTTACAAAACTTGCCGGATCTTCAGCACCGGGAATCTCATCGTCTTCTGCCGCCGGTTCGACCGATCTCGTTTCAGCTTCGGTCTTTGGTTCCGCCGTTGGAAGTTCAGCTTCCGATTCTTTCGGCGGTTCTTTTTTTTCGGGTATCGGATCAAGCGTAACGCCTTCTTTCAGGGATCCGTCAGGGTTAAATTTCCGCCTGTCAGTTACCTTAAAACTGACATCTTCATTGTGCTCTTCGTTTGCCGCTCATAACTAATTTTCCTTTTGTTTGATATTAGCATTTAGAGCCGACGCGGTGGAAATGCTGCCTTTGCTAGACATTCGCTGCTCGGTGTTTTTTAATTGTGGCTATGTCCAAAGCATTTGATGAACTCATCGCCGTTATGGCACGGCTGCGTGCTCCGGGCGGCTGCCCTTGGGATGCCGAGCAAACATATATGTCGCTTTCGCAATATTTGCTTGAAGAAGCCTATGAAACATTCGACGCGATACAAGAAAGCGAGCAAACGGGCGACACGGCAAATCTTCGCGAAGAGCTCGGCGATCTCTTGCTGCAGGTCGTTTTTCATTCGACGATCGGTACCGAACGCGGCGATTTTACGATCGATGATGTCGCAGCGGGAATTACGCAAAAGCTCATTCTCCGCCATCCGCATGTTTTCGGCGATGAAAAATTTGAGCGGGCCGAAGATGTACTTAACAATTGGGACGACCTCAAGGCAAAAGAACGAAAAGCTTCAGGCAAAGCGAGAAAAAGTATCGAATCGATACTGGACGAAGTCCCTGTACATTTCCCTGCACTGCTCGAGGCTCTCAAAGTTTCAAAGAAAGCCGCGAAAGTCGGCTTCGATTGGGAAAATAACGAGCAGGTTTTCGATAAGATCAACGAAGAGATCAGCGAATTGAAAGAAGCCGCCGAAACGGATGACGCAAACCATATCGAAGAAGAGATCGGCGATCTGCTTTTTGCGGTCGTAAATCTAGCTCGTAGGCTCGATATCGAACCCGAAACTGCATTGAAACGCACGAACAAAAAATTTCGCAGACGTTTCAAACATATCGAAACGGAACTCAAAGCTTCCGGCAGTTTCGCTCGAAAAAGCCGACCTAAAAACAATGGATGACCTTTGGAATGCCGCCAAAGCCGCCGAAATTCCATAAAAATGGCTGTTATAAATCAATACAGTCAGTATCCGACTCCTTTTTCGATCGATCTTTAGTTTACATAAACCACTGCGTTTCAATGGCTTATTGCTTTTGGCACGCTCCTTGCCGCCTATTTACTTGGTAACAGGCGTTTTTTACGCCGAGAACATACAAGGGAGGTATTTCAATGAAAACATATATTAAAGGTTTAGGAGCGTTATTATTCGTTACTCTGGTGTTTGCAACCGGCATTTTTGCTCAGGACAGCGAAACGGCCACTACGGTGGTTCAAAACCCGGACGGCACATACACCGTTATCGAATATCCAATGGATAAAGAAACGGTGGTCAATCTTGTTCCGGTCACGGACGGATCTACCGCAAAAGGCACGGCGAAGGTCATGCGTTCGGCTGACGGAACTAAGGTTATGATCAATGTAACCGGTGTTGCCGCTGATTCGCCGGAGATCTATGCTTACGCGGTAGATAACATGGGCAAAACGACATTACTGGGCCCTGTTATGATGCACGACGGAATGGCAATGGGAGAATTCACAACTCCGGCCGACAAATTTATGATCGTCGTTTCGCCGGATAAGGCTATGACAGTTTACGATCCGACAACCGCGGTTCTGTTCCGCAGCGACGTTCCAGCCGGACAAGCTGTTGTTCCGCGCGGTAACACTAGCTGGAGCAGCGGAAAAGAAAAACAAGTCGCAACAACCGGCCGTACGAACTCTCCCTATGCAGTGCCGATGCTGAATGTACCGTCATTTAATGACAAAACAGCTGAGATCCGAATCGATTTTTCGGGTCAGCTTGAGGGGTTGAAAGGTAAAGCTTATGTAGATCCGGGTGCTAAGGGAACGACGCAGATCAAGATGCGTTTCGACGATATGAAGGACGCTCCAAAAGATAAGCGCTATGTTCTTTGGGCAGCCGGACCGGACGGCTCATATACGAAACTCGGCCAGGTGATCAACTCGGGTAACCGCGAGGAATCGGAGATCCGCAGTGAAACGGCATTGCCGGATTTCGGACTTTTCGTAACGGTTGAGAACAAGGAAGTTTCGCAACCAACAAGCAAGGTCTATTCTGTTTTTCGAAGACCATAACAAGATCTTAAATACAAGATCAGCAACAAAAGCCCGCGGATGAGAATCTGCGGGCTTTTTTAACGATCATTAATATCTTGCTACCTGAGCGCATCCATCTGCAATGTGTCCGCAACGCTTCATCTGGTCTTAGTATGTTAAAATCCTGTTGATATCGAATGAGTCCGATCGCTGATAAACATTCTAAAATGATCGCAGAAGCTTTGGAGCGGCTGGTCTCGCGCGGAAAATGCACGCGGTCTGTCTTCGGCTGATGTTGCCGATCGAGTAACCGCTTGTTTAGAAAAATACCTGCTTCGCGACGAACCGAATGCGGATCACACAGCGATCAAAGAATTTATCGAGGACATCCGTTCGGATGACCTTTGCCTGATCATCGCCTGTGAAAAAGGCGACGAAAGCGCTTGGGAAGACCTGGTCGCAAATTTCAATTCGACAGTTACATCTGCCGCACGAAAGATCGCCGGCAGCAACGAAGACGCCGATGATCTTGCGAGTTCGATCTGGGCAGAGCTTTACGGTCTGCGGATCGACGCTGATGGAAAACGAAAGAGCAAGCTCGGCTATTATTCGGGACGCGGCTCGCTCGGCGGTTGGCTCAGAGCCGTGGTGTCGCAGCTCGCGATAGATCAGTTTCGAAAGCGATCAAAGTTCGTCCAGGTCGAAGAAGATCGCGATCTGGAAATTCTGGCGAATGAAGCCGCCGACAAAAACGGTGGAGCTCCGAATCCGGAAGAATCTTTTACCGAATCGAACAGTTCAAAGGACGTTTCGCTTGCTCTGCATTCTGCGATCGATGAACTCGCCGCCGAAGATAAATTGATACTCAAACTTTATTATTTCGACGATCTAAAATTAAAAGATATCGCCGCGACATTCGGCTACCATGAAGCAACCGCAAGCCGCAGACTCGCTCGAATCCAGAAAGATATCCGAAAATCGGTCGAAAAAATATTAAAAGCGGAACACGGCTGGAATGAATCGGAAGTAGATGGATATCTGTCCGAAACAGCGGCCGGTTTGGGAATAGATGTCGAAAAACTGCTTGCGATCTTTACTTTTGCGGTTTTGATGCAAGATTTTTGGAGCTGAGGCGTTCTAATTTCGGGAAGATTCGATAATTTACCGAATATTTAACAATGGATATAGAATTCGACAAAACCATTGACGCAATTTTGCGAAAGGCACGCGATCCGAGCTTGGTCGGCACCGCGGCGACGGGTGCGCATCTAGACGCCGATGAGCTGTCGATGTTCGCTGAAAACGCTTCGCCGACGGCATTTCGCCAAAAGCAGGCGGAACACCTCGCAAATTGCGGAAATTGCCGAAAGGTTTTGGCTCAGCTAATTTCGCTGAATGCGAACAAGGTTGAGCCGGAAGTTTCCGCGCCTACGATTCAGGTTGCGGCGGTAAATTCAGTTCCATGGTACAGACGTCTATTCCTCTTTCCGAATATCGCGTATGTAATGGGCAGCTTGGTCGTAATATTTGGCGGGCTTTTGGCTTTTTCACTTATCCAGACAGGAAAGAATGCCGAGGTTTCCCAGTCGGCGGACAAATTTCCGCAGAGCGAATCAGCTCCGATGGCAGCGGCAAATCGTTCGATGGCGGCGAATTCAGCGATTAATTCGAACGAGCCGGAAAGCAGGCCGTTGGATTCGATCATGTCCAATAGTAATGCTTCAGCGGCTTCAAATCGGATGGTATCGGCAACGCCGAGTGGTAAAGAGTCGCTTGGTGAATCCACCTCAGCAAAAGACGAAGCGCAGCCCGATGCCGGCGTTGGCCAATTACAAAAGGCGAAACCGTCAGAGCGAGACGATAGATCAACTGTCGACGGAGCCAGCGGCACCCAAAATAAGTATAGTATCGAGAGATCCGAAACAGAGGCGAGTGACAAGGAAGATCGGGCGAAATTGCGTTCGATGGACGCTCCGATTCCGGCTCCGCCGCCTGCTGTGTCGATGTCGCGAGCCAATCCTGAAAAAAAAGCCGTCTCCAATGATTCAAAGACGATCGGAAATCAGCGTTTTGTTCGAAAACAAGGCGTTTGGTATGACGTGAGATATTCTGATCAGCCGACTATAAATATCAGCCGCGGTTCGTCGCAATATAAAAAGCTCGATACCGGATTAAAGAATATTGCACAAAAGCTGGACGGTACCGCCGTTGTTTTATGGAAAGAAAAGGCTTATCGATTTTCCGATTAGGATATCCGAATATCATTCCGAAAAAAATGGCATTTTTTTCGTAAAATCTGCAAAATATAAAAAGCATTCGCGTCACCACTAGTAATCCATGTTTCTCTTTCACAGCGTTTCGCGAAATGCGGAGGTAGATTATGCTCGCAGATGAATGGCTTGGTCGTTATAAGATCCTTAGAAAAATAGGCGAAGGCGGGATGGGACAGGTTTTTCTGGCCCAGGACACAAAGCTGAACCGTCAGATCGCGATCAAGGTTTTGCCCACTGAAGTTTCGGCCGATTCACAGCGGCTTCATAGATTTATCCACGAAGCCAAATCTGCGTCTGCATTAAATCACCCAAATATCATCACGATCTATGAGATCAACGAGGAAAACGATGTTCCGTACATCGCGATGGAATTCGTTTCCGGCGAAACGCTGGCAAAAGCTATCAGGAACCGCAGCATGGAAATGCGGACGATCCTCGACATCGCCATACAGGTTGCCAGCGCTATCTCAGCCGCCCACTCGGCAAACGTTATTCACCGCGATATAAAACCGGACAATATAATCATCCGTCCGGACGGCATCGCCAAGATCCTCGATTTCGGTTTGGCAAAGCTGAGCGAAAAGAAATCCCCATACGAACAAGAAGCAAACACCATCGAAGAACACAAAACGAGCCCGGGAATGATCATGGGAACGGTAGGTTATCTTTCGCCTGAACAGGCTCGCGGAAAGGTAGCCGACCGACGTTCGGATATATTCAGTTTCGGGGCGATGCTTTATCAGATGGTCGCGGGCCATCAGCCTTTTACCGGTGAGAATAATCTAGACACGATCGCCTCGATCCTGCATAAAGAACCGCTACCGCTGAATGAACATAACCCGGACGTGCCGAATCGCGTCATGGCCGTTGTGAACAGAGCGTTGCGCAAAGATGCGATCGACCGCTACCAATCTGCCGACGAAATGCTTTTCGAATTGCGAAATGCACGGGCCGAATTTGCCGAAGATTCCGGCGGAAGAGTTTTTCGATCGGCTGATCATCTGGTCGAAGACGGCGAACCGCCTTCGCGAACGATCAGCAATGCGGTTACCGAAGCCTTCACCGCACCGAACAGATCGCAGGCCGCCACGAATACTTTTAGCGATATGCTTTTAGCCGAAGCTCGGCAGCATCCGTTAAGAATGTTTGGAATTTTGGCGGCGGTTTTGCTCCTTTGCGTTTCCGGTGTGTTCGTAATAAACCGCTTTGTTTCAGCAAAAAACGCCGGTAACGCATTTCAAAACATGCGATTTTCGAAGGCGACGACGAGTGGAAATCTGGCGTCGGCTCAGTTGGCAGTTTCACCGAACGGAAAAATGCTCGCTTATGTCATTCGCGAAAACGGCCGCGAAAGTTTGTGGGTGAAACAATCCGAAACTTCGGCTAGCCTAAAAATTTCCGAGCCGGCAAATGTCGTATACGAAGGTATTACGTTTTCCCCCGATTCTAATTTCGTTATCTATAAAACCGAATCCCCTGAAGGAAGAACTTCGCTCGAACAAGTGGACGCTCTCGGCGGAACACCGCGAAGGATAGCAACGGATATTTCAGGTTCGGCAGCGTTTTCGCCGGACGGAAAGCGGATCAGCTTTGTCCGCGATCAAACGAAATTAATGACCGCTAACGCCGACGGTACTGACGTAAAAGAAGCGGCGACAGCAAAAGACGGCGAGCAATGGATGGTTTCAGCTTGGTCACCGGACGGCCAGCGGCTTGCTGCGGCCGTTTATGCGTCCGATGACAGTCTTTGTAAATTGGTCGAAGTTTCTCTCGCCGATGGTTCGCAAAAACCTATCGCATCGCCGGCTTGGCTCAGAATTAGCGGTATCGCATGGCTGCCGGGCGGAAACGGTATTATTCTGACCGCTCGCGATATAGAAACGACGCTCGCTCAGATCTGGCATATTTCGTATCCCGGCGGCGAAGCGAGCCGCATTACGAACGATCTTTCGAGCTATCAAGGCTTGAGCGTTTCTGCCGACGGAAGCGTTATCGCGAGCATTCAGGAAAATCGCAACGCTAATATTTGGCTCGCGTCTGAAAACGGAACCGCAACGCAGCTAACAAAAGAGATCGGCCGCGACGAAGGAATGTCCGGTGTAGCAACCGCGCCGGATGGCAGCGTAGTTTACACAACAAAATTAAAAGGCGTTCAGGATATTTCGATAAAATCGCCGAACGGACAAAATAGACAGCTAACTCAAAACGCACGGTCCAATTTTTCACCTGCGGTTTCACCCGATGGAAAATATATAGTTTTTGTTTCGACACGCTCGGGAAGCCCTGCCATTTGGCGAATGGACATAACCGGTGAGAACGAAAAGCAGCTGTCGAATGATCCGGGAATTGCAGGTGAACCACAGGTCACACCTGATGGTAAATACGTTATCTTCGATCAAACCGATAAGAAAAATAAGTTCTCGATCTGGCGTGTCGGCATTGACGGAAGCGATCTGACCCAGATCATTGATACCGAAGCGGAACGGCCGATAATTTCACCGGACGGCAAATTCATCGCTTGCATTACGGGAAGGCAAAGCCCTTCTGAGAACGATAGAATCGTCATTTTTTCGATAGACGGCGGCGCTCCGAAACAAACCCTTGATCTCCCCGACGTTGCCCGCTCGCGAACTATTCGTTGGTCGAATGACGGCAAGGCACTTGTATTTGCGATCTCTACCGACAATGTTGATAATCTTTGGCGGCAGCCGATCAGCGGCGGCGAGCCGACCCCGATCACCAACTTTACAAGTTCTCGGATCTTTCGATTCAGCCCGCTCGTTGATGGCGGATTTGCTATATCGCGCGGCGACGAAACCTCTGATGCGGTTTTGATAAGTACCTCACGATAAAGGATAATAAGCTCGAAATTTTAATTTCCGTTCGTCCCGCAAGTTCAATTTTTAATTTAAAGTATGGAGAATACCATGAAGATTAGTGCACCCGGTTCGCCGTGCGGCGGTTCACGCTGCAGCTATAATTTGAATCTGGTTACAGAAATAATGAATTGCGATATTGGTGACGGGAGTTGTTTGAACGCAAAATTCCTCAGTGCCGACGTTTCGCCTTTTCACGATAAAGATCTGGAAGCTGCAACCCAAAGTATAAACGAGATAATTGCAAAAGTGCCTGTTAAGGAAGGCTTCGAGCTCTCGCTGATCAATACGAATATGGGACTACTGCTTGCTTGGGTCAGTCATAAAGGACCCGTTTCGCCGAACGACATCACATCGCGAAATACCGATGAGGAGATACGAAAGGCTCTTCGAATTAAATAGTTATGCTCGATCAAGATCCGTTCAGCCTGAAAATTTATGATTTTCGGGCTCTTTCTTTTTTTAGCAACTGAATCAGCGGAATGCTCGGTTTTATTAACTTAATCTTAAGGCCCAAAAGTTTCCATTTGTTTGCTCAATGTGGTAGAAAAATAACTGATCTAGTTTTAATGTGCATCAAGGAAGTGCTCCAACAATGAAGTTCAAATATTTCGTGCCTGTCTTTGTCGTCCTCGCCCTCGCCTTTACATTTTTCTACCCAAAGTTCGTTACTGTCGATGTCAATGCTGCTGTTTCGCCGAACATGGTCATCAGCCAGTTTCAAACGCGCGGAGCAACGAACCAAGAAGACGAATTTATCGAACTTCATAACACCGGACCCGATCCGGTCGATCTCAACGGTTTCAAGGTCGTCTATCGATCGGCGGGCGGCGTAAATGACGTTGGGCCGATGGCTCAATGGAACACAACTACCATCGTGCCGGCCGGCGGATATTATTTGATCGCGACGAATTCATACGATGGTCCCGCGGCCGCAGATATCACATACACGCCTTCGCAATGTTCATGTTCAATATCCGGAAACGGCGGCGGCTTGGCGATTCGTGATGCTTCGGGCACGATACTCGATTCCGTAGGTTGGGGAACGGCGACGAACGCTTTTATCGAAACGACGGTCACCGCTGCTCCGGCGGCCGATACAGGACAATCGCGTTTGAATGGCGCGTGCCAAGACACCGACAATAATGCCAATGATTTCGGCAATCTAAACCCGGCAGCACCGAGAAATACTGCGACCGCCGCAAATACCTGCGTCGGCGGCGGCACAAATCTTTTTGCATCGATAACTGCGGATCCGGCATACGTCTCGCCGGGAGCGAACACGCTTTTAACGGTAACGGTTATTCCTGCAACTGTTCCGCCAAGCACCGGTATAACTGTAAATGGAGATCTGACCGACATAGGCGGAAGCGCTACGCAGACGTTTTTCGATGACGGAACCAACGGCGACATAACACCGGGCGACAATGTCTTTTCGTTTTCTGCTTTGATTCCGGTTGCAACGATCGGCGGTGTTCATAACGTAACCGCCGTAGCCTCCGATGCACAGGCTCGAACCGTCAATCTTAATCAGGCTCTGACGATAAACGCTCCGCTGCCGGGCGAAGATCCGCTTGTCTTCGGCATACCGAGTCATGCGACGACGGACATTGCGAACGAGAACGATTACCTGATGTTCAAGCCGCAGTATTCGCTTTCATATAATCGCAGCAAAGGAACTGCCAACTGGGTCGCTTGGCGGTTGGACAGCAGTTGGATCGGGGGCACGCCGCGTCAGGATGATTTCCGTCCAGACCCGAGTTTGCCGGCAGGTTGGTATCAAGTCACGGATCAGGATTACAGCGGTTCGGGTTACAACCGCGGACATATGTGCCCTTCGGGCGACCGCACAAATTCGATCCCGAATAATTCGGCGACCTTTTTGATGACCAATATGGTTCCGCAAACTTCGGAAAACAACCAAGGCCCTTGGGAAGACTTCGAATCATATTGCCGTTCGATCGCCGCTCAGGGAAATGAGCTATATATATATTCCGGTCCTGCAGGAAATGTCGGTACGATCGCTCAAGGCCGCGTTGTCGTTCCGGCGTTTACATGGAAGGTCGTGATCATTATGCCCAACGGTACAAATGATGTTGCGAGATTTAACCGCGGTACTCGAGCTTTTGGAATAATTGTGCCAAATACCTTGCCGCTGAATATCGATGCACCGTGGCGTGATTTTCGTGTGCCGATCAATACCGTCGAAAATTTAACCGGCTATGATTTTCTAACGAACGTAGGTAGGAACACGGCGGAGCTTGTAGAACGAAAACGCGATCTTCAATAGTCGCGATTCAATAGATCTATCTTTCCAGGATGACATTTGCGACAGCATGCTCGGCTGTGTGAGATATCGAAACGTGCATGCTTGTCGCTCCCATTTCTCGCACGAGCCGTTCGGCTTCGCCTTTCACTTTTAAAACCGGAACGCCATTTTCTTCGATAACGATCTCGATATCCTGCCACGTGATCTTTCCGCGCCAGCCGGTTTTTAAAGCTTTCAAAAAAGCCTCTTTTGCAGCAAATCTACCGGCGTAAGATTGATACGCGGCCTCGCCTTTTGCTTCGCAGTATTCACGCTCGGCCGGCGTGAAAATACGATCACCAAAACGCGGAGTTCTGTTCATCGTTTCGCGTATGCGATAAACTTCAATTATGTCCACACCGATAGAAATTATCATGGAAAAAGACAATGTTATTCAGGGCGAAAGCAAAAGTCTAGCCGAAAGCGGTTTTTATTGGCACGAAGCCGGCGGCATAAAAGTACTGAAATGCACGGCGCTTACCGAAGCCGGTTTTGAAAACGGATTTTCGACACGGCTCGGCGGCGTTTCGTCCTTTCCGGAAAACGATCTGAACCTCGCCGGTTTTAACGAAGATAGAGCGGAAAATATTTATGAAAATCGGCGAAGATTTTTAGCCGCTTTTGATGGCGAATACGAACTTACGAGTGTGTGGCAGATTCACGGCGACGATGTAAAGATCGTAAGAACCGCCGAAGAAGCCGCGAATACCGAAGAAAAATATGACGCGATCATCTCACGAATGCCGGGAATTCTCGCGGGTGCGAAAACCGCAGATTGCGTGCCGATCTTGATCGGCGATCCAAAAATGCGTTCGTTCGCGGCGATACATGCAGGCTGGCGCGGAACTGTCAGTTCGATCGCGGCGAAAGCGTTGCGTGCAATGACAGATGAATTTGGGACAGATCCGGCGGACGCTATCTGTGCTATTGGGCCGGCGGCTTGCGGACGAAATTATGAGGTCGGGCAGGAAGTCATTGATGATTTTGCGACAAATTTTGCGAAATCGGAAAAATATTTTTCTGCAACAAAACCAGGCCACGCTCTAGTCGATCTTCATCTTGCGAACCGTGATCAGCTCATTGCCGAAGGCGTTCGTGATGAGAATATTCATATGGCGCCATTCTGTACAATGGAACGCACCGATCTTTTCTTTTCCTATCGAAAGGAAAAATTTACGAACGGAAAAACCGGTCGGCTTCTATCAGTTATAGGTTTGAAATAAAGCTATCTGATCGTCGCCGTTAACGTAATTTCTTTATTTTTTGGCGGATAGCAAACCTCTTCCGTACACGCCTGAAAGCGAACAACTGCCTTCACCGAAATGGTGTTGCCGCGATAGTTCGCCGGAACGGTCACTGTAAAAGGAAACGAGACGTTCCCTTCATAAACATTTATCGTATTCGGCGAAAACTGAAATTTTCGGTCAGTTCCTTTCGGATATTTAACCGCTCCGAGACGAACACCCGATGCTGAAAGCGTAACGCGTGTCGCGATCGAATATTCGCTGTTCGGGTTGCTCGAATTAACATGCAGGCCGGCAGGAATGCTTAGGCGAATGACGCCGCGAGTCGTTTTTCCGCGAGGAACTGTGCCGTTCGATATCGAACCGCTGACCGTCTGAGCCGAAGCACTGACCGCAAAAAGCGAACCGAGCAGAAATGCTCCGAACACAATGCCTCTAAATAAATTTTTCTTCATATGATTTCCAATTATAAATGTATATTTTTGCGGCCTTTGTCGGCCTAAAAAATTATGATGCTCTCGATCATCGATTCGATGTTTTCTAAATGATCGTCGATATCTTCTTCGATCGCAGTTGCTTTGAATTTATAAAGCTTTCCATTGCGTGCGAAATATTTAATAAAAATACGAAGCGAGCAATCTCCATCGTTAGCTTCGCCGATCATTGTAAGCGTTATCTTTTGAGTATCTTTTATTAGATCGTCGTCGAGAACTTTGTTGAGTGCCGCTCTTTCCGCTTTGCGTGAACTGGCGAGTTCACTGCCGTTTTCGATGATCAAATTCAGCTCAGCCTGCCGCTTTTTTTCGCAATCGCCGCTGCCGTATGCTTTCGAAAATATCTCTAATTTATAAGGGCTGCGTTCGTCTTCGGCCGGTATCATATAGCCTTGCGGTTTCGTTATCGAAAATTCTTCGGTCCGAACCGTTTCGGGCTCGTAGGCTTCTTTTGCGGCTTTCTTGATCTTCGTCGAGGTATAAACCATTAGCGCGACAATGATAATGCCGATTATCAAAATTTCCATAGATCAGTTTCGTGCCGCCGCTAATTGGATCAGATTAGGACTTTCCTTTGCGGCAAGCTGTCCGCAAGCTGCGTAAATATCGCGGCCGCGCGGCTGGCGAACATAGGCGTCGATGCCTCTTCTTGCAAGCGTCTCCTTAAATCCTGCGACGCGAGCTTCACCGGACGGAAGATAATCGAGCTGTTCGGCGGAATTATGCGGTATCAAATTTATCTTAACGCGGTTCAGATCGTGGCGGTCGATCAGATCGGCAAGCATCTGTGCATGCTCATCGGAATCATTGACGCCGCCCAGCAGAACGTATTCGAACGTAAACCTTTCACCTCGACGAAGCGTTTTCTGAAATTCCCTTGCAGCTTTAAGCAATGTATCGAGATCGTATTTCTTATTTATCGGCATTAAACGGTCGCGAAGTTCGTCCGTGGGAGCCGACAGCGAGATCGCTAAATGCGGACGTTTTTCGAGCTTTGCGAATTCGTAAATTTTTGGAACAATACCGGCCGTCGAGACGGTGACGCGATTCGGCACGATGAACAAGCCGTCTTCACGCGAAATTATATCGAGAGCTTTGATCAAATTATCAAAATTCAAAAAAGGTTCGCCTGCGCCCATCGCGACCAAATTTGTTCCGTGCGGCGTTTCGGTTCGTGGCCCGTAAACGTCATTTAGCACAATAATTATCTGCTCGACGATCTCACCCGCATCTAGATTTCGCAGCAAGCCGAGCTTTGCCGTCAAACAAAAATCGCATTTTAGCGGACAGCCCGATTGCGACGAAAAACAGATCGTATCTCGGTTTTCGCTTGGAATGAAAACAGCTTCGACCGGATATCCGTCGGCGGTTTTCATCAAAAATCGCCGCGTGCCGTCTTCGGAAACATATTTCGAATCGACCGTCAGAGTCGCCGCGGTCGCATTTTCGGAAAGCTTTTCGCGAAAGGCGATCGGCAGATCGGTGATCTCGGCAAAATCACGAAGCCGATGGGCGTGCATTCCGATGAACAATTGCTTTGCACGATATTTCGGCTCGCCAAGCTCTGTAACGAACGCTGCGAGTTCTTCGTGTGTATATCCGGTTATGTGCGCTTTTTCGCTCATCTTTATTTAGTTTACCGTAAATTAAACCAAAACGTCACAGCGACGCATGCTGAATATTTGTTAAGATTTATGCTTCGTATGATCAAGAATAAAAGTTTTTCTATTTTTGCAGCGATAATTTTCGCATTCTGTCTAGCGGCAGGCTGCGGCTTGATCCCGCGAGAAACCGCAACGCCCGGGCCGACGAACACGAACCGAACATTGACCGAAAACGTCGCCGCAATACCCAGCGAACAGCTTCCATTCGGGAATCCTTCGAATGCCGATCAAAGCGATAAGAATAACTATTTGCTCATAAAGCCGCACGCTGCGATCTCATACAACAACAGCCGCGGAACGGCGAATTGGATCCAGTGGAAAACGACAAAGGAGATGCTCGGCTATTCGATCCCGCGGCCGGATTTCGAACCGGACATGAATCTGCCGAAAGGTTTTCGGCGAATCACAACACGAGACTATATCGGAACCGGTTTTCAACGCGGCCACCTTGTCCCAAGCGCCGATCGGTTTGGTGATAAAGCGGCCAATGCAGATACATTCTTAATGACGAATATCGTTCCGCAAGTCGGTGCATTGAACGAATTTCCTTGGCAAAAACTCGAGTCGGAAGTTCGGGGCCGGGTGCGTAAAAGTTACGACGCCTATCAGATCGCAGGTGTTTATGGCGAACAAAGCGTTTTGAAGGGCAAGGTTACCGTGCCGACAAATTGCTGGAAAATTATCGCATTTGTCCGCCGCGGAGATCCGCCGGAAACTATAGACGAACGGACGCGGATAATTGCTGTAGATATGCCAAATATCAAAGGCATTGAAAACAAACCTTGGGAAACTTATAGAACGACGATCCGTGAAATAGAAGAAAGAACCGGCCTTGATTTTTTTACTTGGCTTCCAAAAGCCGAGCAAGATCAGATCGAAACACAGATAGAAATGTCCAACAAAAATGGCAGAACATAGATTAAACCGTAGTCTTACACTCGATCTTCCGCGCGATACTGTCTTTGAGTTTTTCGCCGATGCTCGTAATCTCGAACGGATCACGCCGCCTGCGCTCAGTTTTCATATCGTGACTCCGGAGCCGATCGACATTCACGAAGGTTCGCTGATCGATTATAAACTTAAAATGCGCGGTTTACCTTTTCTTTGGCGAACGGAAATATCGGTTTGGAACCCGCCATTCGAATTTGTCGATCAGCAATTAAAAGGCCCGTATAAACAATGGATCCACCGACACACTTTTACCGAGTTGGGACCTGATAAAACATTGATCGAAGACGAGGTCCGTTACAGATTGCCGCTGGAACCATTAGGCGATCTGGCTCATTTTTTAGTCCGCCGCGAAGTCGAAGCGATCTTTGATCATCGACAAAAAGCGGTCGCGGAATTGTTGGCGAATAGATCCTAGACCTTCATAAATGGTGTCGATTTTATTAGAACAATCTATGCTGCAATTGCGTATCAGCTAATTATGAAGATCAAAACGACCATACTGACTCTTGTCATCAGTTTTCTCACGATCCAAACCGCTATGGCTCAGACAGCAAAAGAAGCCGACCCAAAAGACGTCGGATCGCTCGATGCGATAATGAAAGCAGTTTATGATTCGATCTCGGGCGATGCCGACAAAGTTCGTGACTGGGATCGATTTCGCTCGCTGTTTCACAAGGACGCTCGATTAATTCCGGCCGGAAAGAACGCGAAATCCGGTCTGTTTCAGGCAACGGCGATGACGCCCGATGAATATATAACACGAGCAGCTCCGTTCTTTGCTAAAGAAGGATTTTTTGAACGCGAGATCGCCCGCCAAACAGAAACTTACGGCAATATTGTCCATGTTTTCTCGACCTATGAATCGAGACATTCACTTTCGGATAAGACGCCCTTTGCCCGCGGCATCAATAGCTTTCAATTGCTGAACGATGGGAAACGCTGGTGGGTTGTCACGATCTATTGGCAAGGCGAAACGCCGGACAATCTGATCCCGAAAAAATATCTGAAGAGCAAAAATTAAGACGGCCATTCGCCGTTATAAGCCAGATCCGAACGGCCGGTGATGAGTATTTCGTCGTCACCGCGCCAATATACCTCGGTCGTGCCGCCTTCGGTAATTGCGGATACGGTTCGCGATGTGTGACCGATCATCGAGCTCAAAACCGCCGCGCCGCTGCAGCAGGTTCCAGATGATGAGGTTTCGCCAACCCCTCGTTCCCATATGCGAAGCTCAATGTTTTCTTTGTCGATAACTTTTACAAAAACAATGTTCGCCTTTTCCGGAAATGCATCGTTAGATTCCATTTCGCGGCCGATATCGCGCCAATCCAGATCGAAATCCGACACGAAAATACATGCCACCGGATTACCGACATTTACGGCCGAAACAGGTATCATTCTCGGACCGACCGTCACATTTTGATAGACGACCGTTTCTAACTCAACATCAGAGCGAAATGGAACCTGGCTGCTTGCGAATTTAGGTTTGCCGATCTCGGCTTCGAACCAATAGTGTCCGGCGGAAATACGCTCTATTAAGGTAAAGGTTTTGACTCCGCTGCTCATCTGAAGCCGTAAAGCCGGACTGTCCCATATACCTTTATAATAAAGATAAGCGACCGCGTTGCGCGTGCCATTACCCGAAAAACCGGCGATGCTGCCATCCGGATTTATGATCTCACAATGATAATCGGCTTCTTCGCCATCAAGCCGCGTAAGTACGGCGATGCCGTCCGCACCTCCGCCCGTGTGTCGATGGCATATTTCTTTGGCAAGCTGGTTTAGCGATGTCGCCGCCGGAACATTATCTGATTCAATAACAATGTAATCGTTGCCAAAGCCGTGGAATTTACAAAATGGGATGCTCATATCTTTTTTGCTCATATAACATAGAACAAAACGCACCCAAGGAGCAAGGAAAATAGTTAACAGGGGGCAGTTAGCAGATAGTATATTAACTTCTCAATGCTAACTTTTTAGCATTGTCACTTTTTCACAATTTCACTCTTTCTTCTTTTCCCCGTTAATTTTTATCTCGGAGCCGCCGGAGCCGGAATGATCTTGAGCGTCAATTTATCCGTTCCGCGGATCACGTCGACCTCGTATTCTTCGCCCGCTTTCATTTCGCCGAGGACGAAAGTGTAATCCTGGACATTTCGGACATCGTGACCGGCGAGTTTTATGATCTTGTCACCGGCTTTCAAACCGGCTTTTGCGGCAGGCGAGTTATCGCGGACACCGTCAAGGACAAGGCCGTCGGTCGAATCACCGTAGCTTGGGATCGTTCCCAGCGAAATGTTAAATCCACGCCGGCCGCCCATAGTGCCCGAAGATTTCGCGACCTCATACGTCGGGCGTATCGCGTTCTGATCGATCTGTTTCGCGATCTCTTCGACAAAATCGGTCACCTTCAGCAGGCCGTCGAAATTTATCTTGTCAGCAGTATCGGAAGGTTTGTGGTAATCAAGATGCGTGCCCGTAAAAAAGAACAGCACCGGGATTTTTTTGGTGTAGAACGATGCATGATCAGATGGACCAAAGCCGTCTTCGCTGAGCTGCAAGGCGAAATCGTATAATCTAGGAAGATCTTTCTTTGAAGAAATTTTCAAAATTTGGTTCTCAATTTTTGCTACCTTGAATTCCACCACCGTGGCCATCACTTTGGAATAAATTTCTTCCTCCAAGAAACCCGACAATTCGACCGAACCATTGTCGACCTTTACTTTTACCGTTTCCATGCCCTGTTTTTTAAGTTCAGAAAGTATTTGCTGCCGCAATTTTTCGTCTTTAGCGGTGGCACCTTTATCATCTGGACTTTCGATAACATATTTCTCAACAAATTTTCTCCATTCGCTCGCCGTTCCGATCCCGCCGATGGTTAGTTTGTTGTCTTTTAGGCGTCCGACCATATCGAGATTTATCATCGCGACGGTGTTTTCGAGCGGAAACACCGGATGTTCGACGTAGTATTTCGAACCTAGTAAGCCTTCTTCTTCGCCGCTAAATGCGATAAAAATGATAGTGCGTTTATTGTCTTTGTCCTTTGCGAAACGGCGTGCGAGTTCTATGATCGCGGATGTGCCAGAAGCATTATCGTCCGCTCCGAAATGTATCGCCGTAGAATTCGCATCGAGACTTCCCTGACCGCCGTGACCGAGATGGTCGTAATGTGCACCGATAATTATCGCTTCTCGTTTGAGTTGCGGATCGCGGCCTTCGATCATGCCGATGACGTTGTAAGCATCGACGGTTTGTTTTTCCAATTCGATCTTCATCGCCGCCGAATTATTCGATGCGTTCGTTACCTCTATCTGGATGTTTCCCGGCGCATCTTTTTTCATCGCGATCCATTTCGTGATGTCCGCGAGCTCTGCTTCTCCCTCGACGCCGAGCAGCTTTGCGGCTGTGGCTCGAGATACGCCGGCGACCGGCAATGCGGTTTCACCTAAGGTTCTGTCGTAGGTCAATTTCGCGAGCCGATCATCAGCAAAGTTGGTCTCGCTGGCGATCAACAAAATTCCCGCGGCTCCATTTTCTTTCGCGATGTTCGCTTTTGTGTGGATGTCATAACGGCTGAACGCCGAATGCGGATTTCCGGCGTCCGGATTTCCGTCAAAGATCAGAATTATCTTCCCGCGAACGTCGATCCCGTCAAAATCATTATATTTCTCATCCTTTGCGTTGATCCCATAGCCGGCAAAGACGACAGGTGACGACGTGATAGTCACGTTCGGCGAAAAACCGAGCGGCATCCAGTCTTTCCCAATAACCGGTGCGGCTTTTCCGCCTTTGCCAAGCGTCAAATTCAATGTATTGGCCGAACCGAGCTTTACGCCGGAAATGTAGGGAAACGGCTGCATAAAATTCGGCTTTCCTTTAGCGGCCGAAACTATCGGTTTGAGTTTGGCTTGAGCGAACTGATTTGCAACGTAACCTGCCGCATAGGTCGCTCCTTGTTCTCCGGTTCGTCTTCCCGCAAGCTGTTCGGATGCAAGATAACGAAGGTCCTTTTCTAAACGCTTTTCCGATTTGTTCGCATTCGAAGATTGGGCGACGGCTCCGGACGAGAGAACTAGAGCAAGAAAGAGAGCGACAATTGATTTGAAATTACGCATGATTTTTTAGGTCGAATAAAATTAAAATGCAAAGGCAGAGCTTGAAACGGTCTTTCGCTCTGCCTTTATTTACCTTGCTTTTTTTGATCGGATCATTTTACCCAATCGGCGATAAAGACGTTCGTATCGCCCTGCGTTTTGGCGTTTCGGTTCGATGCAAAAACGAGCTTTTTACCGTCCGGCGAAAACATCGGAAAGCCATCGAAACTTTCGTTGAACGTGATCTGTTCAAGTCCGGTTCCGTCGAGATTTATTATCGCCAGATCAAAATTGCGCTTTTGTTGATCGGTCGCAAAATGATTGGTGCAGAAAATAATGCTCTTTCCGTCCGGTGTAAAATAAGGAGCAAACGAGGCATCACCCAGATCGGTTATCTGCCGCTTGTTAGAACCATCTGCATTCATTACCCAGAGCTCGAAATTGTTCGGTTCGATAAGGTCATTCGCAAGGCGGTCTTTATACCTCGCGATCTCATCTTCCGTCTTTGGATGATATGCACGATAAACGATCTGCTTGCCATCCGGCGAAAAGAAAGGTCCGCCGTCGTAGCCGAGGGCGGTCGTCAGCCTTTTCACGTTCTTCCCTTTCGTATCCATTGTGTAAATATCTAGGTCACCGTCGCGCGTGGATGTGAAAACTATACTTTTTCCGTTGGGTGAAAGGGTTGCTTCGGCATCATAACCTTTTGTTTTTGTCAGCTGTTTTACTTTTGTACCGTCAGCATTTGCAGTAAAAATATCGTAGGTTGGATAGATCGCCCAAACATAGCCGTGTGAAAAATCAGGATTTGGCGGACAATCGCGGCTGCCGAGATGCGTCGAAGCGTAGAGTATTTTCTTGTTATGATCGAAAAAATACGAGCAAGTTGTACGTCCGCCGCCGGTCGAAACCATTTTTACGTCAGAACCATCGATATTCATCGTATAGATCTGATCGCACTTTCGCTCGTCACGTTTTGATTGAAAGATCAGCTGTTTGCCGTCGCTTGAAAAATAGGCCTCGGCGTTCTCTCCGCCGAAGGTAAGCTGCTTGATATTTGTTAAGTGTTTCTCCAATTTTGGCGTATCTGAAGAATTTTGTGCATATAAAACGCCAAATTGGGTTAGAATAGCTATAAAAACAAAGAAGAATTTTGACATAATACCTAAATGTAATACCTTATCGTGAATGTATTTAAATCCTAACTTATTAGTATAGCGAATAAGATTGATAAGGGAAATCAGCCCGAAAACGTTCAAAACTCTAAAGACCGATGACATTTACAACAAACAACGAAGTTCTTAATTGGTATGAAAACCAGCCGCGTGTTTTGACCGACGAATTCATTGAAAGTATCGAATGGTCAAAGGTTAAGGATCACCAGTTCGACCCGAAATTCATTCCGGTCGTAAAATACATGCGCGATGTGGAAACGCTGACCGATATGTATCACCGTGAACTGCGTCGTACGCCCACCGGTAAAGATCCGGTTATCAGTAAGTTCATGGAACGCTGGGGCGTTGAGGAAGTTACACACGGCGAAGTTCTAGATCGGTTTTTGAACGAGGTCGGAGTTACGAGCGATCCGACCTGGCAAAGCGATGTCCGAGCGGCAGTTTCAAACGTCTATCACATAAATATGTATTTATTTACGATGATGACGAACCTCGTCGGGGATAAATTTACTGCGACACATATGACATTCGGCGCAGTTCACGAAATGACGGCGGCGGAGAGTTACAGACGTTTGATCGAACTTGTCGATCATCCGGTTCTGACTACGATCTTGAAAGCGATCATTCGCGAAGAAGCCGCTCACACGCAGTTCTATTGGAACATGGCGCGATTGGAACTTGAAAAAAGCAGTTTTGCACAGCGGATGGCCCGATTCGTAATAGAGAATTTTTGGTATCCGGTCGGTCAAGGTTCGATCCCGAAAGGCGAACAGAATATACGGTCGCGACGCTCTTCCGCGATGACAACGGTGTGGATATCTTGGATAAAACAGTTACGAAACGTGTTAATCAGCTACCCGGTTTTGCGGGTATTACGAAGATGACGGAAAAGATCGGCAAGATCTGTCGCGAAAATCCTGCGGCGATAACCGCGAAAGCGGCAAAAACCGCCGCGATGGCATTAGTGCCGTCGATAATGCTCCACTCCATTTTTTAATTCGAGGGCTATCTTACCTTCGCTTTCCGCATAATCAAGGTGCGCCGTCGCTTCTGATATCGCCAAAAATCTGTGAACATCTCTGTTGATCGCGTCGGGAAATAATGCTGTTGCGATCTCCCACGCAGTACTTCCTTCTTTTTCGATCAAAGCGAGAACCTTTAATTGACGCTCATCGATCGCTTTCACATAACGGTTAAATATTTCTTCAAAATCGGTAACAGGTTCGCCGTGTCCGCAATGTGTCAGCGTCGGTGCAAACGAACGAAGTTTTGCCAAACTTACAAGATATTCGCCTAGCGATCTGAACCGCTTTGCCGGATCGTAAGGGTCAGGCATAAGCATCGGGTTCGGCGTAATTCTTTTAAAACACAATCCCCCGAGATAAGCGTGCGGTTCGATTCGCGGACAAAAGAACACGAGCCGGCGGTGTGTCCCGGCGTATGCAGAACACGCAGACTGCCGCTGGCAAATTCGAGCTCTTCGCCATCTGCAATGTGTCGGATATCTTCCGGATCCAGAGGATCGGTCAGCAAACCAACCTGAGCATAGATCGACCGCAATTCCTCGACGATCTCCGCGGGAACTCCCGCTCGTGTGAGAAGTTCACGATGTTCGTCTCGTGCGAGTCGCCCGAACAAATGTCCGGTTTCCCATTCGTGAACCAGAACTTCGGCATTTTTAGCACTGTCGCGTATCTCTTTCGCCAACCCGCAGTGATCTTCGTGTGCATGCGTCAATACTATTCGTTTGATATCAGCAAAATTGACGCCGTTCGCGGCTAATTTTGTCCGCAGAACTTCGCGAGCCTCGTCGGTTTTAGGCCCGACGTCGATGATCGTTATTGGATCTTCTTTGATCAGATAAACGTTCACATCGCCAACATAAAATGGTGTCGGAATAGATAAAGGTATGATCTCCATAAAGCTATATAATCATAGCCTTTTACTTTCATCACCGAAAGCACACCTGCCTTCATCTAAGGTATCCCGGAATTATTATTCGAATTTTGCCGAAAATGTAAGATTTTGCTTGCCTTAATATTAAATTTGGGTTAAAAACTACACAGCTAATCTGAACATCGCTGTTGTCCGTTTCCGAGCGGACGTTTCTTTAACTACTGAAAATTGAAGATTTTCCGAAACAACCTCATATTTGTTTCGCAAATTTTCCGACAGCGGATTTTCAAAACGACCGGTAACTCAAGGAGATTTAATTTTATGAGAGCAGTTTTATCGACCGTCGCACGGTTTTTCGCGATTTCCACTTTATTGAGTTTGTTGTGCGCTGCGGCCCTTAGCCAAACGCAAGCAACAGCGGCTGATCTTTCCGGAACGGTGACCGACCCGAACGGTGCGGTCGTTGCCGGTGCCACCATTTCGGCATCGCAAAAGGGAACAGGTTTAACACGAACGGTACAAACAGGATCGGACGGTGTTTTTCGATTTATCGCTTTGCCTCCGGGCGATTATGAAGTAACTGCCGAAGCGGCAACGTTCAAGAAGGTTGTGGTTTCGGATGTAAAACTGACAGTCGGCCAAAGTGCAAGTTTACCGATCAATATGGAAGTCGGTGCGCAGGACGCGATCGTCAATGTTACCGGAGATTCGGTCGAACTTGTCGAAACATCGCGAACTACCGTTTCAAATACGATCGATCAAAGACGTATCGAAAACCTGCCGATCAACGAAAGAAGTGCGACCGGTTTTGCCCTGACGCTTTCAACCATAGGCCGCGATAACGGACGTCCGATCGGTCCGGCTCCTACATCCGGTTTGAACGTCGGCGGACAGCGCGGACGCTCGACGCTGATCCAGGTTGACGGCGCGGATTTTACCGATAACTCGATCAATGCTGCTCGATCGACAGTTTCTCAGGAAGCCGTTCAGGAATATCAGGTTTCGACAAATTCATACGCTGCCGAATTCGGCCGCGCGACCGGCGGAGTCGTCAATGTCGTAACAAAACGCGGTACCAATGATTTCTCCGGAAACGTTTTTGGTTTTCTCCGTGATAAAGAAATTCAGGCACGCTACCCTTTCTCGCCCGTCGAAAAACCGGCATTTACACGCGGTCAATACGGCATCACACTCGGCGGCCCGATCGTAAAGGACAAAACATTTATCTTCGCAGCTTTCGAAGGACGCCAACGACGCGAATCGGGCTATTTTACAAGCGATGTTACACGTAACCTAACGTCATCAATAACGCTTGGTGCACCGATCCTTCCTTTTACTCAAACGTTCAACCGGCTTTCGCCTGAACAGGCAAGCTATGCGCAAAGCCTGATCAGCACCGGTAATCCGGCGGCGATCAATGCGGCTGTTCAATATCTTTATCTTGCTTCTAGCGGCGGCAACACAGCTTTGACCGGTGCAAATCCGCTAATTAGCGCGGGCGGCGTAATTCCCGCCGGACAGGTAGTTGGCCCTCGATTTTTTCTTTCCGGTGCGCCTATCCCAAGCACCACACGAGACGATCAAGGAAACCTGATAGCGTTTCAACCTCTCTTGGGGTTACAGCAAGTATTTCCTGTGAAAGATAAATCTCATTTCTTTTCCGTTCGCGGCGATCATAGTTTCAATGATAAAAATCAGTTGACACTTCGTTTCGGCTACAATCCGGGATATACGTCGGGCATTCAGGTCGAATCGCAGAATCAATCGCTGGGACAGAACGACTATTCACGAACCGGCATTACGCGGATCAAAGATACGTCATTTTCGGCGGGCTTGAATTCGAATTTATCGAGCAGCATGCTGAATGAATTTCGTTTCAACTTCGGCCGCAGGAACACGTCGTTCCGCTCCGCGGTCAACGATGCCGTTGCGTTCAACATTACCGATACCGCATTTATCGGCCGCGAACTCTTTTCGCCGGTGCAGCGAACTGAAACTCGCTATCAGTTTACGGACAATATGACGTTCCTTGCCGGGAACCATACGATCAAGGTCGGTGGTGATATTAGTTTCATCAATATTCCGGACGCTTTGTTCGAATTGAACTTCGCAGGACTATTTAATTTCGGTCCGTTCGCGGCAACCAATCTCGCTGCGTTTCCGCAGGCTCCAAATGGCCTTACGGCTCCTGATCTGACACCTGTTCAGGCATACGGTTTGGGTTTGCCGTCGACATATATACAGGGTTTCGGCAATCCGAATTCGCAGATCAAAAACAAACCGCTTGCCGTGTTTGCTCAGGACTCGTGGCGAGTCACCCCGCGAATTACTCTTAATTTCGGCGTCCGTTATGACATTGAATTTACAGAGACGATCGCACCTGTCGGAATAACCGATCCGCTTTCCGGGATCGCTCTTTCCGCTTCGGACATTACCGCTGCTCAAGATGCGGTCGGTGTTCAACAAGGCTTTCCGGTCGATTCGAACAACATTGCCCCGCGTTTCGGTTTTGCGTGGGATGTTTTTGGATCCGGTAAAACGGTCGTTCGCGGAGCGATCGGTCTGTTCTATGATCATCCGCTTTTGGCCGCCGCTTTTAACTCCGATATCGCAGATGCTTCGCAACAGCAGCAATCGGTTCTGACAGCCGGAAGTCCTGCATCAACGGCATTATTGAATGCAGCTCAGGTCTTCCAGGGAACCGTTTGTGTTCCGGGAGCACCTCAGACTCCTGTATGCGCTGCTCAAGGCCCAACCGTTTTCACGCCAGGTGCTGCACCTTCGGCTCAATATCAATTTGGGCGTCAGCGTTTTAACGATCAAAACTTTACCGGCTTCGGTGCGGTTTTGCCGTTCACGCTTCCGATCGCGAAAGATTTTCAATACGCTTCCGCGACGCAAGCAAACTTTGGTGTCGAACAGCAGATCGGCAGAGATATGTCTTTATCGGTAAATTATTTGTATGTCGGTGCTCATCACTTGCCGCATCCGACCGATTCCAATTCGCCGCAGACGAACTTGCAGATCCAGAACTTTAGCCGTTTCTTCGGCGGTGCGTTGCCGACCACGACTACACAGGCGGTCGCATTCTCCATTCCGACAACGGCTCCCGGAACAGCGGCCGGTGTTGGCTGCGCGGTTGTGATCCCGGGAATGGTTGCTCAATGTCCGGGCGGCCGTGTCGTTGCACCGGCGATCGCAAATTTCTTCCGTCCGAATGCACCGAATTATTTTCTTGCATTTGCTCTTTCGGGCGGAGCGGTAACCAAAGCTGTGCTTGATTCGCAGCTCGTCGGAAGTCTTCGTACGCCGGGAACGCTTACTCCTTTCGGAGCGGTCAACACGCAGATCTCGGACGGCAATTCGAGCTACAATGCCTTGAACGTCGAATTCAAACGTCGCTTTGCCAACAACTTCCAGTTCTTGGCCGGTTACACGTGGTCGCATTCGCTGGATGATTCGAGCGATCTGCAGACGCTTTTGATCCCGCAGACACCATCGAATCTGAAAGCCGAATGGGCGAATTCATTGTTCGATCAGCGTCATCGTTTCGTTTTCAGCGGCGTAGTTACATCGCCCTATGGCTGGCGCAACAGCAACAGTTTGATGAAAAAGATCTTTGCTGATTTTACCGTTGCTCCGATAATCGAAATTTCATCGGGCCGACCGTTCAACATCATCACAAATTACGATGCGAACAACGATCAGTCGTCGCAAACCGACAGACCGGACATCGCCGCGGACGGAACACTTTGTATACCGCGGCTGCCGACATCCGTCGTTTCCGCCGGTGCACCTTGTTCATTATTTGATTTTGATGAAAGCGGAAATTTGGTTTTCGGCATCGGAAGCCTCGGACGAAATCGGGGATTGACTCATAATTACGCATCGGTGGATATGCGTCTTACGCGTGCTTTCTATTTCAACGAACGTATCCGTTTTGATCTTATCCTCGAAGGTTTCAATATTTTCAACCGATTCAATGAAGCCTCGGTCGCACCGTTCTACGATGCGGTCAATCAAACCGGCGAAACAAGCAATGGAGCATACAGAAGCCGTGCAACCGCCGCTTTCGATCAGCGTCAGTTTCAGATCGGTATGAAACTCAGCTTCTAAATTTGATCTAGGACATAGAGCGGCCGCTTTTACGAGCGGCCGTTTTTTTGTGTGTGATATTCTTTGAATCGTGCAGTTGACCTCAGAAAAGATTAAGCAAAAAGCACTCGATATCGGCTTTCATAAGGTCGGAATTGTCCGCGCCGATGCTCTTGATAAAGAAGCAGTGGGATTACAGTCATGGCTTTCAAAAGGTTTTGCCGCCGATATGCTTTGGATGGAACGCGATCCGGAAAAGCGTGCGGATCCGCGTCTGTTGTTGCCGAACGCAAGGTCTATGGTCGTCGTCGCGCTCAATTATTTCACGCCGCACGAGCACAACGAAACAGGCAAAATATCGCGATATGCCTGGGGTGATGATTACCACGATATCGTCAAGCAAAAACTTCGCGAATTACTCGATTGGATCAAAGCCGAATCACCCGAGTGCGAAGGAAAAGCATGTGTCGATACGGCTCCGGTAATGGACAAATCCTGGGCCGTTCGGGCAGGCATCGGCTGGCTTGGAAAGCATTCGAACGTGATCACGACCGATCTCGGATCATGGGTTTTTCTAGGCGAACTAATACTCGATATCGAACTCGATTACGACAATGAGATCGTCGCCGATCATTGCGGTTCCTGCACGGCGTGCATCGAAGCATGCCCGACCTCAGCGATCGTCGAACCCTATGTTGTCGATTCGGCGAAATGTCTGTCTTACGCGACTATCGAACTTCGTTCCGAAGAATTGCCGAAACATATTTCGGATAATATGGAAGGTTGGTTTTACGGCTGCGATATCTGCCAGGATGTTTGCCCGTGGAACCGATTTGAAAAGCCGACCGATGAAGCTCGTTTTGAACCACGTCTAGGCGAAACATCCATCGCCCCTGAAAAAGTTATCGAATTTACACCCGAAGAATACGCCGCCAGATTCCGCAAAAGCGCGATAAAGCGCGCGAAACTTCCCGGTCTTAAGCGAAACGCCGAAGCATTAAAACAAGCTGCTGATGTATAATTAACGCAACGATGCTTTTGGATTCACACAATCGTGCGATACGCGATCTGCGAATTTCGCTGACCGATCGGTGCAATTTCCGGTGCTTTTATTGCCTGCCGAACGGCGAACCGACCAAAGCGAAACGCAGCGAGGTTCTGACGTTTGAAGAGATCGAAAAGGCCGCGCGAATTTTTGTCTCACTCGGCATCGAAAAAATTCGTCTCACCGGCGGCGAACCGCTGTTGCGAAAAGACCTGCCGGTCCTTGTCGCAAAACTTGCGAAACTCAAACCGCAACTTCGTGATATTGCTCTGACGACCAACGGATTCAGTTTTCAAAAACACGCACACGATCTGAAAAACGCCGGTCTTGACCGCGTTACCTTCAGCCTCGACAGCCTCGATCGGGAAAATTTCAAGGACATCACAGGCGTCGACGATCTGGAAAATGTTTTCGCGGCGATCGATTCCGCTCGTGATATCGGGTTCGATCCCATCAAGGTCAACGCCGTCGTCGTTCGCGGACGCAACGATCACGAAATAGTTTCGCTTGCGGAATTCGCACGAAAAAATAATGTCGCGATGCGTTTCATCGAATATATGCCGCTCGATTCGGCTCATGAATGGGATCGCAAAATGGTTGTCAGCGGACGCGAGATACTTGAAAAGATCGAGAGTGAATTTCCGGTCGAATTGAAAGAAACGTCGAGAGGCAGCAATACTGCCCGCAATTATGTTTTCGCCGATGGTTCGCCCGGCGAGATCGGCATAATCGCACCGGTGACCGATATGTTCTGCGGCGCGTGTTCGCGAATTCGTTTGACCGCAGACGGACAGATCCGCACATGTTTATTTTCTACAAAAGAACACGACCTTCGCTCCCTTTTGCGAAGCGGAGCAGACGAAGGCGAGATCGCGGAATTTATAAAAACTGTAACGCTGACAAAAGAAGCCCGCCACACGATCAACGATCCGCAATTCGTAAAACCAAGCCGTTCGATGAGCTTTATCGGCGGATAGGCTTTGCGACGACACAAACCGAACGGACTGTTTCGTCGTCGTTAAATTCGATCTTTTCTATCTGAAAACTATTCGCGACCAGATTCTTTTGAAATTCGGCGGCATATTCTCGCGGATCGTTCCCCGGCGGCGGCTGGTGAAAGATAAAAAACTTGCCGTTCTTTTTGAGCATTGCTGAGACAGCGGCAAGTTCTTCCTTCGGATCCATCCACAATACATTCATATTATAGACAAAGATCGTGTCGAATTTTCTCCCGAGCGATGGGGCGGAAAGCCAGTCGAGATGCAATATTTCGCATTTCCCTGTTGATATGTATTCGCGGTTTCGCTCTCGTGCGGCAGCGATCATTTTGGGAGACGAATCTATCGCAACTATGCGGCCTGTTATCAGTTTTTCGGCAACTGCAAAAACCGCAGCTCCGTAACCGCAACCGATCTCTAATATTTGTTGTTTCGGTTTGACGTCTAAAAGTTCCGCCGCCCAATTTATTCGTGGTGGGATATTGTCCGGCATTCGAATTAAGTTTAGGTATCTTTCCTGCCGAGCATATCAAGGCCGACAGCGGCCACTAGGATCGAACCTTTGACTATGTCCTGCAGAAAATCGCGAACGTTCAGCAGCGACATGCCGTTATCCAGCGTCGCCATGATCAAAGCTCCGAGACACGCCCCGAAGATCGTTCCGCGTCCGCCCATCAACGAAGCACCGCCGATAACGCAAGCCGCGATCGCGTCGAGCTCTTTCAGAACACCGGCGTCCGGCGATGCGCTGCCGACTCGCGATGTGTAGATAAGCGAAGCGATCGCCGTTAAAGCTCCGAGTAAAGCAAAAACTTTTAGCGTGCTGAATTTGATGTTAATGCCCGAAAGTCTCGCCGCGTCCGAGTTGCCGCCGATCGCATAAAGGTATCGGCCGAATGTAGTCGCACGGGTTAAGAATGCTCCAAGCAATGCGATCGCGAGAAGTATCAGAACCGAATACGGCATTCCCTGATACGAATTCATCACCGCCATAAACCCTATGATCGCAACAATTGGAACGATGGTTTTGAGAGCTTCTTTTTTATAGTTCGGTTCGCCGAGTCCGTATTCTTTAACAGCTTTCGCGCGTTTATAGGCCGCGAACAGAACGAAAGCAACAGCCGCAGCCGCCAAGATCCAGCCTAGAATAAACGAAAGATTTCCGTTACCGATCTGCCCAAAAGTTTCGTTCGAAACGCCGATCGTATTTCCGCCGAGCAGCCATTTCACAACACCTCTAAACGCGAGTAATCCGCCAAGTGTAACTATGAAGGCAGGAATGTTGAGATACGCTGTCAGCAAGCCTTGGAAAGCTCCGATCAATGTGCCAACCACGACAGCGATCAAAAGCGATACCGGCAAACTATATTCGAGAGAAGAAAGGCAATATGCCGCGACGCCGCCGGTCAAGCCAAGCAGCGAGCCGACCGACAGATCGATGTTGCCGGAAACGATCACCATCAGCATACCGATCGCGATGATCGCCGTTACTGACATTTGCTGCATCAAATTTGATAGATTTCTCGGGGTCAGAAAAATACCGTCCATCACCCAATTCGGCGTGTTGCCGCCGGTAAATAAATTTCCGACAGCCGATCCGATCCCGGTAAAAAATGACGCAACATAATTGAAAAAATCTGAGAGTTCCGGCGTCGAATTGTATGTAGCGAAATGAAAGTAGATCCAGATCACTGCCAAAACAACGATCATTACATACGCCCGAAGCGATGATCCCTTCAATATCGAATTGTTCTTTTCTGTCATTTGATGCTTATTCGTTCCCTGTCGCTGCCGCCATAACCTTTTCCGGCGTTGCTTCGGCACGCGAAAATTCTCCGGCGAAACGGCCTTCGTGCAACACGACCACGCGGTCTGATAAACCCAAAACTTCCGGCAATTCCGACGAAACCAAAACGACCGCCAATCCTTGTTCCGCCATTTTATTGATCTCGCCGTAAAGTTCCTGTTTCGCTCCTACATCGATACCGCGCGTCGGTTCATCCAACAGCAAAATTCTTGCATCGGTCTGCATCCATTTGCCGAAAACGACCTTTTGCTGATTACCTCCGGAAAGTGTTCCGGTAATCGTTTCGGCGGACGGAGCTTTGATCCGAAGCGATTCCATCGGACCGCGAACGGCGACGGCTTCACGTGAGCGGTTCGTCAGAAATTTTCCGGAAACGCGCTTCAATCCGGCGAGCACCATGTTATTTCTGATCGATTGGTCGAGCACCAAGCCGAACCTTTTTCTGTCTTCAGTGACAAACCCGATACCGTGCTTGATCGCCTGTCCGGGCGAATTGATGCTCACCGGTTCGCCTTCGATCAAAATAGAACCCGAGACTTTTCCCGGAAACGCACCGAATATCGACATTAAAAGTTCGCTTCGTCCGGCACCCATCAAGCCCGCGATGCCGAGAACTTCGCCTTTGCGAACTTCGAACGAAATATTATCAACCAGTTTCCGCCCGCTGTCAGGATCGATCGCAGTGATGTTTTCAACTGACATCGCGACTTCGCCGAGTTCGTGATGCGGCTTTGGAAAAATATCGCCAACCTCGCGTCCGACCATGGCGGCGATCACACCATTTTTTGTTATGTCGGCAGTGTTCTCCGTCGCGACCGTCCGGCCGTCTCGCAAAACAGTGATCCGATCACTCATCTCAAAAACTTCGTCAAGTTTGTGCGAAATATAAATTATACCGACGCCTTTTGCGGTAAGGTTTCGGAGAATGGAAAAAAGTGTTTCTACCTCGGATTCTGTCAACGCGGCTGTCGGTTCGTCCAAAACGAGTATCTTGGCTTTCTTTGACAGAGCCTTTGCGATCTCGACAAGCTGCTGGCGGCCAATTCCGAGCGAACCGACTTCGCGTCGCGGATCGAGATCAAGGTTGAGTTCTTTTAAAAGCTCGCCGGCCCGGTGATAAAGCTCGGTCCAATTTATTACGCCTGCGGTCGCAGGAGCCTGGCCGAGAAAAATATTTTCGCCGACGGTCATTTCTTTCACAAGGGAGAGTTCCTGAAAAATGATCGAGATGCCTTTCTCCTCAGAATCACGAATGCCGCGAAAATGAGCTTCTTCGCCTTCGACAAAAATATCGCCGGTGTAAGTGCCATATGGATAAACGCCCGACAGAACTTTCATCAACGTAGATTTTCCGGCGCCGTTCTCGCCGACAAGCGAAAGGAATTCGCCGGCTTCGAGAGTCAGGCTGACACCATCGAGCGCACGTACGCCCGGAAACTCTTTGACGATGTCTTTCATTTCTAAAAGCGGCATGAATTACCTTTACGCGAACGCTGGACAAAAGTTTTTTACCGGAAAGCTGACTAGCAAATTTTACACGAAACGGGCCGAATCCAAAACATTGGCCGAGATATCATTTTAAACAATTCGGCGCGTAACTTATACTTAACATTATGCCTGAATCGAATAATATTGAGTCCAACCAGATCGAAACCCGCGTATTTCCGCCACCAACTGAATTCGCCGCCGATGCTCATGTAAAAAGTTTAGATGAATACAATGCTATCCGAGCAGAAGCCGCGGCCGACCCGGAAGCCTTTTGGGCAAAGCAGGCTGATAAACTTCATTGGTTCAAAAAATGGGACAAGACGCTCGAGTGGGAGCTTCCGTTCGCGAAATGGTTCGTCGGTGGAAAATTAAATGTTTCATACAATTGTCTCGACCGGCATCTTACGACCGATAGGCGCAATAAGGCCGCGATAATCTGGGAGGGCGAACCGGGCGAAGTAAAAACCATCACCTATGCACAGCTTCATCGCGAAGTTTCGCGCTTCGCGAACGTGTTGAAAAAATTAAACGTTCAGACCGGCGACCGTGTTGCGCTCTATATGCCGATGACGCCTGCACTTGCCGTCGCAATGCTCGCCTGCGCACGGATCGGCGCAACGCATACCGTTATTTTCGGCGGCTTTTCGGCTGATGCTATCAGCGACCGCGTTAATGATTGCGGCGTAAAGCTGATCATTACGGCAGACGGCGGCTATAGACGCGGAAAAGAATTAAAGCTCAAAGAGATCGTCGATAAAGCCGTAGCGAAATCTCCGACTGTCGAAAATGTCATCGTTTATCGCCGCACCGGTTCGGATGTGAAAATGCGTCCGGGTTTTGATCATTGGTGGCATGAGCTTGCCCAGGTCGTTGACGACGAATGCGAAGCGGCGGAACTTGATTCGGAACATCCTCTCTATATTCTTTACACATCGGGAACGACCGGCAAACCTAAGGGTATTTTACACACTTCCGGCGGCTATCTGACCCAAGCGGCGTACACCACAAAAATGGTGTTCGATATTAAGGACACGGATATTTATTGGTGCACCGCCGATATCGGTTGGGTCACCGGACACAGTTATGTTGTTTACGGCCCATTGGCGATCGGTGCGACGGTTTTCATGTACGAAGGTGCCCCGAATCATCCCGATCTCGATCGATTTTGGGACATGATCGAACGTCACGGCATCAATATTTTATACACCGCTCCAACAGCGATCCGTGCTTTTATTAAATGGGGCGAACAATATCCGCTTAAACACGATCTTTCATCGTTAAGATTGCTTGGAACGGTCGGCGAACCGATAAACCCGGAAGCTTGGGCTTGGTATCACAACGTTATCGGTAAAGGAAAATGTCCGATCGTCGATACTTGGTGGCAAACCGAAACCGGAACGATAATGATCTCGCCGATTCCCGGTGCGGTTTCGACGGTTCCGGGAACGGCGACTCTTCCCTTGCCCGGGATCGAGATCGATATCGTAAATAAACAAGGCGAAAAGGTCGACGATAATTTAGGCGGATATCTTGTTATTACGCCATCCGTGGCCGTCGATGCTTCGCGGAATTTGGGGCGACAACGATCGCTATAAAGAGACGTATTGGTCTGAATTTGAAGGCTCATATTTTGCCGGCGACGGCGCTCGACGCGATGAGCGCGGTTATTATTGGATAATGGGTCGTGTCGATGATGTAATAAATGTCAGCGGCCATAGACTTGGCACGGCAGAGATCGAATCTGCTCTTGTTTCACACGAAGCGGTTGCCGAAGCCGCTGTCGTCGGGAAGCCGGATGATCTGAAAGGCCAAGCCATCTCTGCATTTGTAACGCTTGCCGATGGATTCAAACCGAGCGACGAGCTGCGACAAGAATTGCGCGGCCATGTTGCCGAACAGATCGGAGCTCTCGCACGCCCCGATGAATTAAGATTTACCGATGCATTGCCAAAAACGCGTTCCGGAAAGATAATGAGACGTCTGCTTCGTGAGATAGCGGGCGGCGGAGAGATCATCGGCGATGTGACGACGCTGGAAGATGTTTCGATCTTGGAAAAGCTGCGAAGCGACGAGGAGTAATTCCCATATGGCTGAAAAAAGCAAAATACCTGCTCCGACACTGGAGCTCGCCAACGCCGGACGCGAATTTTACCGCCGCGGCTGGGGTTTGGGAGCTACCGGAAATTTCAGCATGCTGCTCGCGCGTAAGCCGATGCGGTTGTGCATAACATCCGCCGGAAACGAAAAAGCCACGCTCGACGACACAAATTTTCTAGAACTTGATGACGATGCAGAGATCTTGCACGGCTTTGGAAAACCGTCGGACGAAACGCTACTTCACCTGACGATTTACCGCCATCGGCCGCGGGCACGCTGTATTCTTTTTTCTCAGTCAGTTTGGGGCGTGATCAATTCGGACATTTACTACACAGAAGGTTCGATGAAATTCAAAGGCTACGAATTATTAAAAGGCCTTGCCGATGTTGAATCTCACGACCATACCGAATCACTTCCGATCGTCGAAAACTCGAATGATTATTTAGCTCTGTCTCATGTTGTGGAGAACGTTCTGCTCGAGAACGACAACATCCATGGCATATACATTCGCCGTCACGGACTTTTTGCCTGGGGCGAAAGTGTCGCCGCTGCACGTAGAACCATCGAGATCTTTGAGTTTTTATTTGAGGTGATCGGCAGACGATCCAAATAGAAAGCCAAACAAAATTTCTTCAAACCTTTCTTTCAAAATAAAGGTGAAAATGTTTGGAGCATCCCGGATTGAAATTTTTGCTGCATCTTGCGCATTTCGAATTTCTTTCTAGATACTGAGCGATAGACATTTGCTCGCCGCATGCTCCGCATAAAATGGCTTGTGTTGAAAATTCCGTCATCGGCCAAACCTGAGGCCGGTGATCTGCAACTGCCTCGTGACATTCAAAACACGCGAACCAATCACCACAGCATTTAAATTTGATCGCAACAATGTCTAGATCGCTATGCCAATGCGTGCATCGTGTTTCTTCGTCAACGTCTATACCATTGACGTCTATCTCGTGAATCGTTCGTTTCATCTTATATTCAACGAAAGAATATTATAAAATACTCCTATGAGTAAATTAGAAACGGCGACGCTTGCGGGCGGATGTTTTTGGTGCACAGAAGCGGTCTTTAAAGATCTAAAAGGTGTTGTATCTGTTCAGTCGGGTTATTCGGGAGGCCACACAGAAAACCCAACGTATCGCGAAGTATGTTCGGAAACGACCGGACACGCGGAGGTGATACAGATCGAATTTGACTCTGATGAGCTTTCGTTCAAAGACCTGTTGAATGTATTTTTTACCGTTCATGACCCGACAACCTTGAATCGCCAAGGCAACGATATTGGTTCGTCATATCGATCAGCGATCTTTTTTCACACCGAAGAACAAGAGCAAATCGCAAAAGAAGTCATCGCGGAAATTGACGGTCTTGGGATCTACGATGATCCGATCGTTACTGAGGTAACGAAGTTCGATAAATTTTATCCGGCAGAGAATTATCACGACGATTACTTTGCAAACAACCCGAATCAGCCTTATTGCATGGGCGTGGTCGCACCGAAGGTCGCGAAGTTTCGCCAGAAATTTGCCGATAGACTAAAGAATTAAGAATCTCAAAATTGAAAGTGTTTAACCTTTATACGGTGTGTTGAAAAAGTTTTGACATATCGTTTCTTTTTGTGCTAATCTTTTAATTGCTTCGCTCCTACGATACATTCCCGCATTGACTTGATTTTAGACCTTTCCACCGAACGAAAAACACAGAGATCTGCCGGATAGTCGGAAGTCGGCGACAAACATTAATATATGAAAACCCCCATTAAAATTAAGAACCTTCGTGCGCTCACACTCGCATTTTCGGTCTTGGCTGTTGTAGTCCTGTTTATCTCAGAACAAAACGTATCAAATGCTCAGCGGGCATTTCTTCCGTGCGAGGCAAAAGCTGATAACCTCACCGGTACGCTCACAGGTCGCGTTTTCCAGGATTTCAATGGAAACGGCCTTTACGACACAAGCGGCGGAACTGCTGCGGCACCTCAAGCAGTTGATATCGGAGTCAAGAACGTCCGTGTTCGCGTATATGATTCGGGCGGAACACAACGCGGCAACGTACAAACGGCAACAAATGGCACTTGGTCCATTTCAGCAACCGGAACAGGTCCTTACCGCATAGAATTTACTGAACTACCGACAGGATATTATCCATCCGCCCGCAGCACGGATTCGGTTTTAGGCGGATCAGCAACCAATGCCGGTTCAACGGTTCAATTTGTTAACGACGGAAATACGGGCAATATAAATCTTGCAATAGATAATCCTCGCGATTATTGCCAGAACAATCCGCTTTTATGTTCGCAGCTTTATGGTTACGGCGCCGGCACGGAGCCTAATTCGGTTTTTACCGTACCTTTCACGGCAGGTTCGACAAACACGACCGGTGGAAATGTTCCGGCATTCAGTTCGCCGGGCAACACGGCTTTGGCAACATCAGACGATGTCGGCACGACATTCGGAATGGCTTACAAACGTTCGACGCGAATGATCTATGTTTCGGCTTACATGAAAAAACATACCGCTTTCGGCCCGAACGGAACCGGCGCGATATACCAGGTTAATCGTAATAACGGCAATGTCTCGCTTTACGCCGATCTGAACGCGATATTCGGCGCAAATACCGCCGGAGCAAATCCGCACAACGTGAACGACTACGATATCGACAACGGCCAAACAACCTGGGACGCGGTTGGAAAGATCGCTCTAGGCGGAATGGACATTTCACAAGACGAGGCGAATCTTTTTGTGATGAACTTGGCGAATCGCCGCGTTTACCGGATCCCAACGTCCGGAGCTTTGACTAATGACAACGATTCAAAGTGTCGCGTTCCCGACGACGATGCCAAACTGCACAAATGCCGGCGATGTCAGGCCGTTTGCGGTGAAACAATATGAGGGGACAGTTTATGTCGGCGCCGTTTGTTCGGCTGATTTCAGCGACGACCGCAACAATTTACGGGCATATATCTATACACTAGATGCATCGACCTTAGCTTTTAGCGCTGCGCCTTTGTTCACGGCTCAATTGAACTATACTCGAAATCAAACAGATCCCGGCTATTCTGCAAACTGGCTTGCCTGGCGAACATCATTTGCAAGCCTATCGACAGGCGGACAATTTATCTACCCGCAACCGATGCTGACGGATATAGAATTCGACCGCGGAAACCTGATCATGCTTATTCGTGACCGGAACGGAGATCAGACCGGATTTCAGAATCGCAGCGACCCGAATAATACCGGTAATACGAGCAGCAAAGGCATAACGGCGGGCGATCTGCTTCGTGCATGCGGTACAGTCGGTTCGTGGACCTTGGAAAGCAACGCCCGCTGCGGCAGTATCGGAAACGGGCCGCAAGGTTCGAACGAAGGGCCCGGCGGCGGCGAATATTACTATCAAGATAGTTATCACCCCAACGGCAATCCGCATGACGAGGTTGGACTTGGATCAGGAGTTCAGTTGCCGGGATTCAACGTCCTGGCCGCAACAATGTTCGACCCTGCTTATGTGCCGAATGACAATATTTATGATGTCGCCGGTTTCCGTTGGTTCGTAAATTCAACCGGCGCTCAAAACCGCGGTTATATCGCATACAGTGCAGGTGCTCCGCATTTTGCCAAGGCGAATGGTATCGGAAACGTCGAAGCTTTGTGCGATTCGGCACCGATCGAGATAGGCAATCGCGTCTGGCGGGATACCAATACAAATGGTGTGCAAGATCCGGGTGAGATCGGCATAGCCGGCGTAACCGTTCATCTTTACAGCAGCACAGGCGTTTTGCTTGCGACCGCCGTAACCGATGCGAACGGCGAATATTATTTCATTTCGGGAACTGCTGCCGATGCGGATACGACAGACAATATAGGTATCGTAAACGGCCCAATTACGCCCGGAACGAATTATCAGATCAGGTTTGATAAACCGGCAGATCACAATGCCGGCGGACCATTATCAAATTTGGTCGCGACGCTTTCGAACGTCGTAATTCAGAACGGCGATCAGGATTCGAATGATTCGGATGCGACTTACGCGACAAATCCGACGGGTTCGCCGGCTGGTTCTTGGCCGGTGATCTCCGTCACAACCGGCGGAGCCGGTGCAAACGATCACACGATCGATGCCGGTTTTGCAACGCGGCCAACCGCGGCAAATGTTCAGATCGAAGGACGCGTTTACACTCGATCGGGAAATTCGATCAAAAACGCGCTTGTTCGATTGACCCTTGATGACGGAACGGTGCGAACTGCCCGCACGGGAACATTCGGCTTTTATCGTATCGAAGGCATTCGGGCCGGTAACACGGCGATCTTGGATGTCGCCGCTCCTCGTTACAGCTTTGATGTCGGAGCCTATTTCGTTTCGATCACTGATAATGTTGTCGAAGCGAATTTCATCGCAAACGATAATTGATCACTTTTCAGCGAATGATAAAAAGGCAGTCGTGTCATGCGGCTGTCTTTTTATAGTTTCCCGAACAGCATCAAAATACCGATAGCAATAAACGCGACGGCAACTATGCGGTGAAGCCATTCCGCCGGAACATATTGCGTCAAGATGCCGCCCGCCAAAACCGCAATAAGTGTGACAACGATCAATGCCGCGCACGCTCCGAAAAAGATCGCAAACTTAGACTGCCAAGTTTCCGTCGATGCGGTCATCGTTATAACCGCCAGTTGAGTTTTATCGCCAAGTTCCGCTAGAAAAAGCGTAAGAAAAGCCGTGCCGAAAAGTTTCCATTCCATGTGATAGATTCTACCAAAACATAGAACGCCCGGCCTAAACCAAAAATGCCGGAAGCTTTGTGAGAATTCCGAATTTCTCGAATTTATCGAATTCGTAGTTAATGAACAACCGGACGCTGTGCAGCGTTGGGTGCAGAAGATTGCCGATCTCAGATTCCTCGCGGAGCCTTGTAAAGACATGCGATAGAGCTGTTGTTGTTCCCGACACAAAAGCCTGTGTCGAAACGATCTCACCTACCGTAACTTCGCCGTTCTGATAGCGAAATCCCGTTTCCGGATCGATGAAGTGCATTTCCGACGAAGCAAAAGCACAAGCGTTCTCAAAAGCTGCGGCAAAATCAAAATTCAAACGTAAAAGTGCGATCTCGATCGTCCGAAGCAACTCGCCGGTTAGCTGCAAAAGCTCGCGCCAATCGTCATTTGTTTCGTCAAATTCGCTGGACGACGAACGCAAAGCAAAAGGAACTTTCGGCAGATCTATGCTTTCGTCGTTATCTTCGGTAAGATCGATGAGCGGATAATATCGGCTCGCCCATTGATCGGACAATCCAAAGAGAGTCTGGCGAGCCCGGCGTGCGATATTTTTATCAAGATAAACGCCGGTGTTAAAGCACTCCTTCGTTTCCAGCTCGCTTTGATAAACGTTTATCCGACCGCAAGGCTCTTTCGCTCGTTCAAGTATGCTCTGCAATGCGTGTTCACCGTAACTTATCCGTCCGGCGGTGTGATCGTATTCACGCGAAAGTATCTGACCGGCATCTGTGAACAAAATATCGGCGTCATAGCTGCTCATTTCAAGATGAATACTACCGACGAACTGCAAACCTCGCAGATGTTCGACCATTGCAGAGAGATCGATAAAGCTCGTATTCAGATTTTCGTGTATCGGAAATTTGTTCAGCATATAGACACAGTTCCAGCGTGCGGAAAAATATCCGCCTTTTGCTCAAGAGTTATTCAATTACGTTTGAACCCAAGAAATGTCCAATAGGACCGATGTTTCAGAAAAACACGAAAAAAGTTTTATAATTCGCAAAAATCAGAAATTGGTGTAAAATTCACCGGTAGCTTTCCCGATCACTACAAATAAGGCATTTTCATATAAGACCTTCAATAAAACATCTATGAGCAATTCGTTGTTTCGAACAAAATCGATCGACCGTATTCAGGCCGACGCGGCCTCAGGACTTCTGGAACCGGCACACGGCCATGAAAGCGGCGAAGGCGTAAAGCTCCGGCGAACGTTGGGCGTTTTCGATCTGACGCTAATGGGCGTTGCGGCGATCGTCGGTGCAGGTATTTTTGCGATGATCGGAAAGGCTTCGTTTGACGGCGGACCGGCCGTCGTGTTCTTGTTCGTATTTACAGCAATGGCTTGTGCATTTTCTGCCCTTTGCTATGCAGAATTTGCTTCGCGAATTCCCGTCGCGGGTTCGGCGTACACATATGCATATGCTTCGATGGGCGAATTTATCGCGTGGATAATCGGCTGGGATCTGATCGTCGAATATGCAATTGGAAACATCGCCGTGGCTATTTCGTGGAGCGATTATTTCACCGGATTGCTGAAAGGCTACGGCATCGATATTCCACTTAACTTTACGATGGATTTCCTGACCGCCAGACGCGGGTTTGATGCTGTGCAGCAAGCAGGTGCAGGCATCAGTGGAGATTTTGTCGGCGCCTTGACCGCCGCTTGTGCCAACACGGATGCCGCGATCAATTGTGGGCAGATAGATGCCTATCATGCTTGGCTTGCCGCTCCGCGGATCGGTTCGATACCGATAATCGCCGACCTGCCGGCTTTGCTCATTGTTCTAGTGATCACAACCCTTGTTTATATCGGCATACGCGAATCGAAATTTGCCGCGAACACAATGACCGTGATCAAGATCGGCATTATTCTGCTGGTAATTTTCTTGGGATTAAATTACGTAAATCCGGCCAATTGGTCGCCATTTGCTCCGAACGGCGTATCCGGTGTTCTGAAAGGTGTTTCTGCGGTGTTCTTTGCTTACATCGGTTTTGACGCACTTTCGACGACCGCTGAGGAATGTAAGAATCCGAGCCGTGATCTGCCTCGAGCGATCATATTATCGCTCATCATTTGTACGATCTTGTATATAGCGGTCGCTTTGGTCCTGACAGGGATGGTTAGCTATACGAAACTGAACGTCGGCGATCCGCTTGCTTTTGTTTTCGGTCCGGAAGGTGCGAACATTCCTTGGGTTGCGGGCATCATTGCGGTGAGTGCGGTCATCGCCTTGGCAACGGTTTTCCTCGTATTTCAGATCGGCCAGCCGCGTATCTGGATGGCGATGAGCCGCGACGGACTTTTGCCAAAAATATTCTCGTCCATTCATCCGAAATTTCAAACACCGTGGTTCGCGACGTTGATCACGGGCATAGTCGTCGCTGTTCCGGCTTTGTTCATGAACTTGACCGAGGTTACGGACCTTGCCAGTATCGGAACTCTGTTCGCGTTCGTTGTCGTTTGCGCAGGCGTTCTTTTCAAAGAGAAGGAATTCGCCGAAAGCGGCAGGCGTTATGTGCCGTATGTAAGTTCCCGCTTTGTATTGCCGGTAATATTTATCATCGTTTTGAGTGTTATCTACTACTTCAACAATGCCTTTTTCAGCAATTTCATAACCATCACCCCTGCCGAAGGCGAGAGTATGTTGACTGCGTTCTCGCACAAGATACCCGCGATAATTTTCTTTATTGTGGCTGCTGTTTTATTGGTAGCGAGCCAAATTAAGAAGATGTCGTTGATCCCTATTCTCGGGCTTTTGTCGTGCCTTTATTTGATGTCGGAACTGGACCTGAGTAATTGGCTGAGATTCTTTGTTTGGTTGGCTCTAGGAATGTTGATCTACCGGCTTTATGGCGTTAAGAACAGCAAGCTCAACGAAGAATTCGGATCACCGGTCAAGTTCGGCATCATTAACGTTCTCAGCATTATAGCGGTTATTAGCTTGATCTCGTTTGCTGTGCTTCCATTGGCTGAACTGTTGGTTGGAGTACAAGTTCATCCGGCCGTGAATTTTATGATCGGATTGGTCGGCGGCGTTATTGTCGAGGCCTTGGCGACATACTATGAGAAACGTCAGCCGGAAACGCTTGGCGAGTAGAGTAGAGTAGAGTCGATTCGTTCATTAATTACTTGTTCGTATAACTAGGGTTCGTCCTTTCTGGATGAACCCTAGCCTTGTCTTCCTCTTCCCGCGACATCATTTGCTGTTGATCGTTCTGTGACCATTGAACGCGTTGCTGTCCTTTTACATCTCTTTACGCATTCACCTAAACTTTTCTGCCCCAGCCCTCGTCTAACATCTCGTTAGTAGTTAATTTTTTTTGGAGATAAAAAGGCTATGGCACAAATATTTCTTTTATTGACGATCTTTGTAATGACAGTGGTTTCGGGCTTTGCCCAGACGAAGACTGCTGATTATTCGGGTAAATGGACGCTGGACGTTTCAGCGTCGAAGCTTGATGAACGCTCGCGTGTCGAATCGATGACGATGACCGTGACGCAAAATGCAAAGGAGATCACGGTAGAAACAGAAACAAAACGCGCGGCTCCGCCGGAAGGTTCCGGACAAGGCAGGACGCGGCGGCGGTATGGGACGCGGCGGCGGCCTGGGCGGCGGCGACAGCAAACTTACCTACTCGCTTGATGGAAAAGAAACGTCGGTCGATCAAACTTCGCCGATGGGAACTATCCCGGTAAAGCTCAAGGCAAAGGCTGAGGATAAAAAGCTGAAGCTGAGCCAATCGCGAACGATCAGCGGACAAATGGGTGAAATGACTTTGACCACAAAAGAGGAATGGAGCTTGTCCACCGAGGGCAAAACTTTAACGGTCAGCCGCGAAAGCACAACTCCGCGCGGAACGAATTCTTCGACGATGGTTTTTACGAAACAATAACCGCAGATCGCAACATCTCGGCCGTAAACTACCGCAGCGGTTTATACATGCGTTAATTTGCGGCCGAACCATTTAGTTTCCGAACTGCAGTTCTTCGACTATTTCACGGGCATATTTTCGGCCAAGTTCGAGGTCATCGGGTTTTAGCGAAACCGCTCCAACCACCGCATGTCCGCCGCCGCCGTAGCGTTCGCAGATCTCAGCGATGTTGTGCGTTCGCGGCCGCGGCGACCAAGGATTTGAACCGACCGAGATCTTTGTACGGAAGGAACTCTGGCTGACGCTGACAACGTAGGTCGTTTCCGGATAGAAATAATAAGGAATGAATTTGTTATAGCCCTCGATACCGGTTCCGGCGAGATCAAATGTGACAACGCCGCGATCATATTTTGATCGTTCTTTAATGATCTCAACCGTTTTCCAATGCTGTTCCAGGATCGGTTCGAGCCGCTCTTTTATTTCTGGCTTTTCTATAATATCGTCAAGGCGTTCGGTCATCAAAAGCTTTATTATCTTCTCAACAAACGCGGGGTCTTTCTCACCTTCGATCACCTGCATCAGTTTTAACGCGGACGATTTGAGCTCTACGCATTGAGCAGCGTCTTCATAAAAAGCACCGTCGATAATATGTGCCCATTCGATCAATTCGCCGAGCGAACTGTCCTCAAATCCATATTTTTCTTTAGTCACCCGTGCGATAAATTCGGCGCACGACGCACTTTTTGTATCGAGGAATTTTTGACCCGATGTGTCCGCGAGAAAATGAGCTTCGTCTTCGGGTGTTAAGAACGCGGATTGATGATGATCGAACCACCACGTCAGCCGATCATCGGCACAATATTTGAAATCGACGATCGCGTTCTCATCGCCGTCAAATTGTTCGCGGTCAAATGCGTTTCCCGCCCGATGCATCGTCGGCGTATAGGAGATCTCGGCTTTATTATCGATCGCTGTTCTGAAAAACTTGCTGAAGATAGCTGCGGATGAAACGCCGTCAAAGCAGTTTCCGTGGTAAAGTATGCGTAATTTCATATAATAACGTTCAGCCGTGTAGGCAAAACATATTAGATTAGTTGGCGAACTGCGTTTCGTCAAGGACAAACATTATGGATATTAGACTTGCCGTATCAGAAGATGCCGGCCGTTTGGTCGAATTCAACCAGGCCATGGCGATGGAAACCGAAGGAAAAAGATTGGAAACCGACATCCTGGACGCCGGCGTCCGCGCGGTTTTTTCCGACACCGATAAGGGTTTTTATGTTGTTGCCGAAGACGGCGGCGAGATCATCGGCGGTTTGCTTGTAACGCGCGAATGGAGCGATTGGCGAAACAATTGGTTTTGGTGGATACAGAGTGTTTATATTGTGAAAGAATTTCGCGGCAAGCAGATCTACAGCAAAATGTACGAATTTGTTAAACAAAAAGCGGAGTCGGCGGATAATGTATGCGGTTTTCGGCTCTATGTCGAAAAAGAAAATGATCACGCTCAGAAGGTTTATGAAAAATTGGGAATGGAAGAAACTTATTACTTGATGTACGAAGAAAAAATGTAAAAGCCGACGATCGCTGGCACGATCATCGGCTTTTGTCTTAGAAAATCGAATTGTTCAAAGCAATAGAAGGATCAATTAAGATCAAAGTAGAAAAATGTTCACCCTATTAAGTTCATTTAGACGCGTTTGAACTTCGATTTTCAAAGATCGTAAAATCTTTATTTTGATCAAGAATGGAGCCGACTTTGTCTCCGTGCCCACGTACGAAGAACACCCCCAGTTCGCCGGCTCCATTCTCAAATGAAACGAAATGCAATGGATCGACTCGCATTCAACCCCCTCAGGTGTTGGCTAGGCCTACACCCTCGCTTCAGTTGCCCTTTCGTTGCTTTCTATTAAGCAAAAGATGTGCCAAAGATATAAATTAATGGAAACCGCACCAGATTATATATTTACAAGGTATCTCAAATTAAAGTGATAAACGCTGTTTGTACTTGATTGATACAAGTGTATTAAATCGAAAAATAATTTGTGTTTCGATTTGATGCAGTTTGAACGGATTCGATATTGTAAGAGGTCTTAATGCAAACCATAACGGAACATAGATTCGAGCAAATATGCAACGGCATTAAAGCGGATCGTGAAGTGATAATAAAACACAATCCGATCGGAACATCCGATGAAACACTTTTGTGGATGCTGCTCGGATGTCTTGTTGCTTACCTAAGCCTTACTGATTCGGATACGCCGTGTTTTCCCGGAATGCCGAATGCAGACACCTACCGAGATGCGATACAATTTGTTTTGCGTGAACGACGTGTCGGCGATTTCGACGCGGACAAATATATCAGAGATATGCTTTCAGAATGATCATCGAAACCTTTGTACTTTCAGCTTTTCAGCAAAATACTCGCATAGTTGCATGTGAAAAAACCAAGACCGCGATCTGCATCGATCCCGGCGACGGCTCGGCAGATCTGGTCGATTTCATTAAAAAAAATGAATTCGATCTGCAGGCGATCACGTTGACGCACGGGCATTTAGATCATGTCGGCGGAACATCCGGCTTACTTAAAAGTTTTCCGAAAGCGGAGATCATCCTACATAAGGACGACGAAGATCTTTATTATGGATTGAAGATGCAGCCTTTGTTAATGGGCATTCCGGAACAGCAATTGGCCGCTTTGGGTTTTGATTACGATGAACCTTCATCGCTGACACGTAATTGGGAACACGGCGAAATTTACAAAGTCGGCGAGCTGAGTTTTGAAGTTCGGCATTGTCCCGGCCACACGCGAGGCCACGTTGTTTTGGTCGAGCACGACCATGAACGAGTTTTTGTTGGCGATGTTCTATTTGCCGGATCGATCGGTCGAACAGATCTCCCCGGCGGCGACCACGAACAATTGCTCGATTCGATCAACAAGAATCTGCTTTCGCTCGATGACAACTTTACGGTCTATTCCGGCCATGGCCCGGAAACAACTATCGGCCGCGAACGCACGACTAATCCATTTCTAAATGGAACATACCAGATCGGCCGCGGCAGATATATTTAAGACCTTTAATCGAAATACGCGGCCACGAAATTATTTAGTGTGCTCACTCGAGGCGAATTTTGGAGTAAGTTTATAAACTGTAAAAAGCCCAAAACTTTTACCTTTGTCGCGTTGGTACCATCGATCAAGGTTCGCAAAATCGGGTTCGGCTTCGGTAGGAACAATAATGCTTGTCAAAACCGGAGCGGCCGCATCCTTGACGCTAAAGTTACTGGAAAAATCGGCAAACTTCTTCGCCTCAATTTGAATTTCGTCTAAAGTGATAGCGTTATTTGTCGTTCCAAGTGACGGAAGTGCTCGCTCGGCACCAAAGATCGCACTCGTAACTTCGAAAGAATGTTGTTTCAGAACTTCCGCAAGATCACCAGAATCAAGTCCGGAATAATAAAGATATAAATAAAAAAGTCTTTTATTTTCCGCAACATTCACACCGCCAGCTGACGACGTGTGAGCGTTCCAAAGCGATCTGGCATTCGAAGCGGATGCAATAAAATCAGCCGTTACAAAATTCGTCGCATGTATAACAACATCTTCAGGCTTGTCATTCGAGCTGCTTGCGTACTCGATGGCCGGAACTGAATTGTCGCGGATCTCTGCGGCTATGCTATTTCGGGAAGTCGAACCGTACGCCTCAAAGAAGCCCCAGCCAAGTGCGATGATCCCAAGATAAATAAGTCCGCGTCGAAAAGATGCGGTTTTGTAAGTCTTCATAACCGACCAGAAAAGCAGCATAGCTGAAATAAGAACCAAATAATTTGCGATAAAGATCTCATAATGAACCGGCTGAAGAGATCGTCCGGTTATGATCTGCTGATTAAAAAGTATTATCGGAGTTAAGGCGAATGATAAGATCACAGTTACGAGCCTTTTGTCGATATTTTCCGATCGGACCTTTATGAAAAAAGTCGTGACTACTGCCACTATCAAACCCAGGATCATTGACGGCGAAGCGAATTCCGGTGATCGGGTTGATGCCAGCAATTGAACGCTGTCTAAATTCGGCGACCGCAGGGTAAGCAAATAGAAATAAGGGATAAGAGCTGCAATCGAAAATACGCCAACAACCGTGGAAAGAACAATGATCTGTTTCCTGTTCTGCCGGTTAATAATTAAAGATATGAACCCAAAGCAAGCCATCCAGGCCGCAGCTGCGGTCCAAAGATAGAAATAAGAAAATATGAGGACGGCAAATAAAGTTCCGCAAACGGCAGAATAAACCCATAATCTATTTGAACGCTCGGAAAAAACAGTCCGCCAAACAAAAACACAAAAAATAAAAAACAACGGGAAAGCGATTCCTGGCTGATAACGCCTTAAAAATGGTAGGAAGTCTACAAGAATCCGGCCATCGATCAGATAGCGAAGTTCTCCTTGATAAGCAACGGCGGTTCCGAAACAGAGTACGACAACCGCACTAACTGCGGAAAATAAACTATTGCCGGTAAATGCATAGAACAGAAAAATTAACGCGAGCGTCGAAAAGATCGCAACAAATAGGGTCAAAAAAATAAAAGCGGTTGAAGCGGATAAGCCCAAAAGCCTCGCGGGTAAAGCAACCGCGTATGCCGGAAGAAACTGGATCGAATAAAGTGTTTCAGGTTGTGGAGTGTTGTCATTGTCCTCTTGTACTAAGAAAGGGTCGCTTTTGTGCGGCCTTCCGTGAATAAGACCATTGACATATGCCGAATAGGCTGTTTCGTCGTAATTAGAAACAACATATGAACCGTGCCAATTTGATCCTTGTGAAATCCAAAGATCTATCTGCGGATATAAAGCGATAAAGCACATTGCGACTACCGCAATAGAAGCAAACCTTAAGACATCTTTATCCATAGAGTATAGCTGCGAAAAGGCCGGACAAGTTTATCGCCCGGCCCATTTAAAACATATTTCAAAAAACCCCACTACGCAACCGTTATTTCTTTTGTCAGATAAACATCCTGGATCGAATTGAGTAGTTCAACGCCTTCGTTCATTGGGCGTTGGAAAGCTTTGCGGCCGGAGATCAGCCCGGTACCGCCACCGCGTTTATTGATAACGGCGGTGCGGACCGCATCGGCGAGATCGCTTTCGCCTTTTGATTCGCCGCCTGAGTTGATCAAACCTGCTCGTCCCATGTAGCAATTTGCGACCTGATAGCGAACCAGATCGATCGGATTGTCCGTCGTCAGTTCATCGTAAACTTTCGGGCTTGTTTTTCCGTAGCTCCCTTCTTTGTTAAGGGCCAAATATCCGCCGTTTCGTTCGGGCAGTTTTTGCTTGATAATGTCCGCCTGGATCGTCACGCCAAGGTGATTTGCCTGAGCTGTCAGGTCGGCGGCGGTGTGCATATCGCCTTCGGGTGTTTTGAATTTCGAATTGCGTAAATAACACCACAGGATCGTCGCCAATCCAAGTTCGTGTGCATATGCAAAAGCTTCGGCAACTTCGGTTATTTGACGGGTTGATTCTTCAGACCCGAAATAGATCGTGGCACCAACGGCAACCGCACCCATATCTTTTGCTTGATCGACGGTTCCGAACATTACTTGATCGAACTGATTAGGATATGTGAGCAGTTCGTTATGATTGATCTTTACGATGAAAGGTATCTTGTGCGCATACTTGCGCGAGACGGAGCCTAACACACCAAATGTCGATGCAACCGCGTTGCAGCCGCCTTCGATGGCGAGTTCGACTATGTTCGCCGGATCAAAATATTGCGGGTTCGGAGCAAAGCTCGCACCCGCCGAATGTTCAATTCCCTGATCGACCGGAAGGATCGAAAGATAGCCCGTTCCCTGCAATCGCCCGTTATCGAAAAGCGTCTGAATGCTCCGAAGCACATTCGGGTTGCGATCTGATATAGTCCAAATGCGATCGACAAAATCCGGTCCCGGCAAGTGAATATTCTCTTTCGAAATTGTTTTCGAAGTGTGGCCCAATAAAAGTTCGGCGTCTGAACCTAAAAGTTTCTGGATCTCGTTGTACCCTTTCGGCATTTAAAAATTCTCCTGACAATTTTTTGTAAAATATTGTTTCTAAAGATAGATATTCGAAAAATTATAACATACCTAATAAAAACAAGCCTTTTCGCAAAAAAAAATATTGCAATATGCTTTTCTATCCGCTAAGATTGACCCGACATTTGTTAGATTTGAAGCTGTTCACCCAATAGCCAAACAAAATACTCTGTCCACCCGCTTTCTAAAGCGGTACTTCACGAATTCCGAGGTCTAATATGAAATCTACCCCAAGAGGAAAGCTGTCTTTCACGCTCTCGCTTTGCTTTCTTTTAATTTTCGCATCGTCGCTTTTGGCACAGGACAAAGACTGGCAGCCGATCATGCCGGCAGAAATGGCAGCGAAAACGTCGGTCGTCGAACCAAATGCGGATGCGGAGGCATTGTTTTGGGAAGTCCGTGTCGACGACAGTGCACAATCTGAGCTTGGCTTGCGCCATTACGTGCGAATCAAGATCTTTACCGAAAAAGGCCGTGATGACTTTAGCAAGCGCGATATAGTCTATCTAAAAGGCACGAAGATCAAAGATGTCGAAGCAAAGGTCACAAAACCCGACGGCAGCGTCATTTATCTGGATAAGAACGATGTGCTTGAACGCGAGATAGTAAAAGCGAACGGGTTTAAGGTTAGAGCAAAATCGTTTGCCTTACCCGGCCTTGAGCCAGGTTCGATCCTGGAATATCGCTATAAAGAAGTAATAGACGATGCTGCCGCTGTTATGCGGCTGGCATTTCAAAGAGATCTGCCCATTCGTACCATCTCATATTATGTGCGGCCTTTTAACGGTACCCGGTCGATGTATTACATGTCGTTCAACATGCCCGAGGTCAAATTCGAAAAAGACCAAAAGAACTTTTATCGGGCGACAATGAAAAACGTCCCAGCGTTTCACGATGAACCCTATATGCTGCCGGAGGATGAAGTAAAGTCTTGGATGTTCATTTACTATTCCTCCGATCTCATCAATGACCCAACGGTATATTGGACTATTACAAGCGGTGCGTATTATCGAATAGCCGAAAAAATCTTCAAACCTAATAAAGAAATTAAAACTGAAACAGAACAGCTTTTGGCTGGAACCACAACCGAAGATGAGCGTTTGCGACGGATCCACGCGTTTGTAAGGGCAAAGATCAGAAATGTATCTAATGAAGAAAATGTTTCTGACGATGACTGGAAACGAATTCGAAAGGGAAAGACAGCCGCCGATACCCTAAAGTTGGGAATGGGAACTTCGTCTGATGTAAATCAGCTGTTTGCAGCTATGGCATCTGCCGCGGGCTTCGATGCACGCCTGGCACTTGGCGGAGATCGAAGTGAGATGTTCATTAACCCCAAAACTCCAAATAGGTCATTGATGATAAATTCGTCGTTCATCGCTATTAAATCAGGGAAAGGCTGGAAATACTTTGATCCGTCAAGCTATTCTCATCCATACGGTGAACTTAGCTGGACGGTGGAAGGCGAACGTGTTCTCATCACAGATCCGGAAAAGCTTATATGGGAACGTATTCCGCTTCCAACAGCAGAAAGTTCTTTAACTTCAAGAAAGGGTAAATTCAAGATCTTGGAAGATGGAACACTTGAGGGCGAAGCCACGTTTGAGTACACGGGGCAATCCAGTTCATATCATAAGGTAATTAATCATGGAGATACTGACGCCGAAAAGGAAAGCAATTTTAAGGCTCTGATCAAAAAAACTATTTCCGGTAGTGCTGAAATAGTTAGTTATTCAATAGAAAATGTTAACGATCCCGAAAAACCTTTCGCCTATAAGTTCAAGCTTAGGGTTCCCAACTACGCAGTTCGAACCGGACGTCGACTTTTCTTCCAACCAAACGTATTCGAGGCCCTTTCTAAGCCTCTTTTTACGGCAACTGAAAGAAAAACGGACATTTATTTTTCGTATCCGTCGAAAGAAGCAGACGATATAACAATTGAGGTTCCGGATGGCTTTGCACTTGAGAACGCAGATTCGCCTTCGGATGTAAGAGATGCCAATGGGATCGTCGATTATCAAGTTAGAATAAGCCGCTCAAATGATAATCGAACAGTATTCTATAAGAGAGAGTTTTCTTTCGGAAATGGTGGAAACATTCGCTTTGGTCCCGAAGCATATCCAACGATAAAAGATTTCTTTGAACAGATCAATAAAGGAGATCTTCATCAGCTTACGCTGCGACAGTCGACTACGGGTACCGCCGCCGCAGAGACGACCAAGCCGTAATTTCAGTTCCTTTGTTTGGCCCATGAGGAGGTTTTTATTTTGAAACGTTTACCCACAATAACGGTACTTTTACTTTTAGCTTTTATTATTCCCGTTGCGGCAGCCCCTGACGAAAAAGTTCCGGGCTGGCTCGATGCAGCTTCGAAGCTGCCAACGCCAAGCTTTGAGATCCGAGATGTACCTGCGGTCGTTCTGCGAAAAGAGGAAAGCGTAAGCATAAACTCTGACGGCACGATGATTCGAACAGTGAGAATGGCGGTGCGGATCCTAACAAAAGCCGGTAAGGACGAAGCTGTCGCCCAGACCGTTTATACAACGGATACCGACAAAGTAAAGGGCATGGATGCATGGCTTATTCGCCGATCCGGTCAAACCGCTTATTACGGGAAAAAGGAAACCCTCGATGTTGCCGCCATCCGCGATGACCTATACAACGAAGCAAGGCGGCGAATAATCGACGCATCTGATGATGCTGTTGAAGGAGATGTGTTCGGATACGAAGCTGTCACCGAAGAACGCGGTGTGTTCAGTCAATTTCAATATTTGTTTCAAGATAATTTACCAACTGTCGCATCCTCATTTAACCTTTCAATACCATCCGGTTGGCGTGCGGAAAGCGTAACTTTCAATCGAAACACCGTTGAACCCGTCGTCTCGGGAAATTCTTATTCATGGTCATTGCAGGATCTAAAGCCGATAAAACCAGAATCAAACAGCCCGTCGTTTTATAGTTTGGCTCCGAGGCTGGCCGTCAGCTTTTACCCGACCGATGCGAACGCAACTCAGATCCGTACTTTTTCGAGCTGGAATGACGTTGCCAAATGGATGTCTGAGATCGAAGATCCGATGATGACGGTGGACGATTCATTGGCCGCAAAGGCTCAGGAACTGACAGCGAATGCCAAGTCAGAATACGAAAAGATCCAAGCGATCTCGCGTTACGTTCAGAACATTCGATATATTTCGATACAGATCGGCACCGGCCGCGGAGGCGGTTACCGGCCGCGATCCTCGACCGAGGTTTTTTCAAAATCCTACGGTGACTGTAAGGACAAGGCCAACTTGATGCGGGCAATGTTGTCCGTCCTCAAAATACCGGCTTATATGGTCAGCATCACTGCTGATGATCCGACATTTGTGCGTGTCGAATGGGCTTCCCCACATCAGTTCAATCATTGCATTATCGCAATAAAGATCGGCGATTCCACAACGGCAGCTTCGGTCGTAACACATCCGACGCTGGGCCGGCTCTTGATGTTCGACCCGACCGATCCTTATACGCCGCTTGGCGATCTGCCGGAAGACGAACAAGGAAGCTGGGCACTCATTGACCACAAGGACACTACCGCTCTGCTGCAGATGCCTGTAATGTCTCAGGACGTTAATGGCTTCGAACGGACGATCAACGCTACTTTGTCCGACGAAGGAGCGATCAGCGGAACGATCTCGGAAAAAATGATCGGTCAAAGTGCGAGCCGCGAACGAGCGAGACTTCGATTGCTCTCATCGGCTGATTATGACCAATTCATTAATAACTGGATCTCACGCGGCATTACCGGTGCCGACACAAGATCGGTCGTTACGGAAGATACTATCGCTGAGGGGAAATTCAATCGTGATCTTTCTTTCAGTGCTTCAGCATATGCGCAGATAATGCAGGGTAAACTAATGGTTTTCAAACCTGCTGTAATTGGAAGACTCGATCGGCTTTCCTTCAGCGAAGATAAACGGATGAATCCGTTTATGATCGATTCCGTCAGTTACAGCGAAAAGGTTAAGATAAAATTGCCCACTGGGTTTTCGGTCGACGAGATTCCGGAAGCGATGGATATAACGGTCGATTTCGGGAAATATTCCGCCTCATTTGAGGTCGCAGGAGAATATCTGATCTTCCATCGCTCGTTAAAATTAACGCGTTCGGAGGTTCCGGCAGCCAAATACGATTCGGTCAAAACATTTTTCGGAAAGATCCATTCGGCTGAAAAATCCCCGGTCGTTTTGATGAAAAAATAGTTAATCGCTATCTAATAGCTTTACTAGTGCTTGCTCTTCCAGCTCGAAGTTTTCTTCGAGCTTTTTTACGCGTCGAGTTTTCTTGGGACGAAATTGATCGAGCGTATGACCTTTTTCATATTCGCTGAGCACACGCGGGTGGATGTAAGATGCGCGGCAAACTGCAGGCGTATTCCCAAGCTGTTCTGCGACTTTCTTTACTGCTTTTACAATATCTTTTTGACGCTCTTTTCTGTTCGGCCCATTTTCCATTTCGGCAAGTTCGACGGCCGCGAGCAAAGTTCCGCCCCACGTTCGAAGGTCTTTTGCAGAAAACTCCGAAGACGTAAACTCTTTGATATAATTATTTAGCTCGCGCGGTTTGATAGGACGCTTTTTATCGTCTTCATCGATATATTGAAATAGTTTGCGTGCCCGGCCAAGTTTGGATAGTTGTTTCATAATATCCGCCAGTTTTTCATCGACAAGCACTACGTTGTGCTTAACGTGACTTTTACCGACAAATTCGAATCTCAATTTCCCTTTGCGGCCGATCGTCAGATGTTTTTTCTGGAGAGTTGTTATGCCGTGCGTTTTGTATTTGCGAACGCTCTTGTCGGTGCCGACGCGAAAATACAATCTATCGATCAATCGCACCATGACGGCCAAAACTTTTTCACGCGGCAAACCATCGAGCAAAATATGTTTGTTGGTTGTCTCACGAAGTTTGGGCAAATATTTACCGAGGTTCTCTATCTTGGCGAATTTCTTCCGCTGCTGACGCTGTATACATCGCTCGCTGTACATATACTGAACGCGGCCCGTCGTATCCATGCCGACTGCCTGCATATCGCTGCGCGGCGAAGGCGAAATGCGGACATATTTCCATGCCGGCGGAATTACGATCGACGCTATCCGCTCGAGTTTTTCTTTTGATCTGATCTTTTTGCCTTGGGAATCAAGGTAGTGAAAACCCTTTTTCGGCGTGCCTTTTCTCAACCACCATTTGGACCGCCGGCCTTTAGCGATCATTGCCTTTGCGGCAGCGGTGTCTATGCGTTCTTTTGCCATCAAAATTAGATTATCCATAAGCCGCTGATAGTTCAATTAGGTAGGCAACATAGCAAATCAAGGTCAGAATAAAAAAGGCGAGGCCGAAACCTCGCCTATCTCCAATTTGTCTAAACTGTCCTATTTAATAGGATTTCCGTTCGTGTCTAGATACATGATGTGCGAACCCAAACCTTCTATCTCTTTTAATTTAGGTTCGATCACAGCTTTGTCACCGACGATAACTATTGCCATTTTATCCGGTGTCAAATATTTATTCGCCACCCGATCAACATCTTTTACGCTGACCGCCTGGATATTTTGGATGTAGTCATTAAAGTAATCGTCCGAAAGGCCGTAAACAACCAGATCGGAAAGCTGATTGGAAATTTGACCGACCGTTTCAAATCCGGATGGAAAACGACGGATCAAACTTTGCTTACTATATTCCAGTTCTTTATCCGAAACAGGTATGCCGCCGCGAATACCGTTGAGTTCCTTCATAAACTCCTGAACGGATTCTTTGGTCACAGCGGTCTGAACGTCTGCCGAAGCAGTGAAAGGCCCGGCACCTTTTCGGAAAGCCCACGTTGTTCTTGCTCCGTATGTGTAGCCTTTGTCCTCACGCAGATTCATGTTAACGCGTGCGGAAAATTGACCACCGAGTATAGAGTTCATTACTAATAGCGGGAAAAAATCGTCATTGTTTCGCGGAACACCGACCTGACCGATCGCGATCACTGATTGTGCCGCTCCCGGTTTATCGACTATATAAATTCCCGGTTTTTCAAATGCTGTTGACGAAGGAACTTCGATATTTACATCATCGGCTGCTTTCCACTCACCAAAAGCCTTTTCGAGTTTCGGCATAAGCGATTTTGTGTCCGCATCACCGACGACGATGAGCGTAGCATTATTCGGAACATAATTGGCAGCGTAAAAATCTTTGATCTCCGATTGCAGGATAGCTTTTACGCTTGTCTCATCACCGCCCAAAGATTTTCCATAAGGACTGTCTTTTCCATAAAGCAATTTGTTATAAACAACGTTCGAGATCGCATTCGGATTGTCCTTTCGCTGGATCAGTGAAACTAAGGTCCGCTTCCGGAGGGTTTCGAGTTCATCTGCCGGAAATACAGGATTGAGAATGATATCCGAATAGATGTCCAGCGCTTTGTCGAGATTTTTCGTCAGAGTTTGCATTCTGACTTCTGCGGAATCCCAACCTGAATTTGCACCGACATTTGCGCCAATACTCTGTAATTGGTTTGCTATTTCCACGGCTGAGCGAGTCTTGGTTCCATCATCAAGTAAGGTTGCGGTAAATGAAGCAAGCCCGGCCCGATCGGATGGATCGGCTGCTCCGCCCGAATCAAACACCATATTCATTGAAACGATCGGAAGTTCCGGTTGTTTGACCACCCAAACATTCAACCCATTTGAGAGTTTTGTTTTTTCAATAGCAGGAAGAGAAAAACTTGGATTCGGACCCGGTTTCGGCAGATTTGCCGAATCGTCTTTTTTCTCCTTGTCGCTGTCTTTTTTTGCCGCGGCAGATGTTGGTTTATTAGCAGCAGAATTCGCCGCAGATTTTGCCGTTGACGTTCGCGGAACAAAGCTCATGACAAATCGATCTTTTGTTAAAAATTTGTTAGCGGCTTTTTGAACGTCAGCCGCCGTTACTTTGCTGTAACGGTCGAGATCCGCTTGAAAATAATTTGGTTTACCGAGAAACGTTGCATAACCGTTCATCTGATCGGCTTTGCCCAGAACGGTCTGCATACCATAAATAGACTGTGATTCGATCGAATTGACCGCACGTTCCATTTCTTCCTTGCTCGGCGCATCTTTCTTGATGCGTTCGAGTTCTAGGTTGATATCTTTTTCGATATCATCAAGCGATTTGCCGGGCTTTGCCGTAGATTGCACGATGAACATTCCGCCGGCCTCGAGAGCATAGTTAAATGCACCGACGTCCTGAGAAACCTGTTTGTCATAAACCAGGCTGCTCTGAAGACGAGAACCGCGGCCGGAAGACAGTATGGAACTCAAAATATCGAGCGCCGGTTCATCGGCCGAATAGCTTGGCGTGCTTTCCCAAACCATGTAAAGACGCGGAAGCTGTACCGAATCTTCATACGTTTTTCTAATTTCACCATTCAGCTTCGGTGCGGCCGGTGAAGGGCGTTTTATATCCTCGCCTTTCTTGATCGGGCCGAAATATTTTTCCACCCATTCTTTGGCTTGCTTTTTATCGAAGTTGCCGGCGATGACAAGCGACACGTTGTTCGGCACATAATATTGACGGAAGAATGCTTTTACATCATCTATCGAAGCCGCTGTAAGATCGTCAAGCGAACCGATCGTGGTCCAATTATACGGATGCGGCGGCGGAAACATTTGCGCAAAGATCTTCTCAAAAGCCGTTCCATAAGGCTGATTGTCATAGCGTTGACGCCGTTCGTTCTTTACAACGTCGCGTTGATTGTCCAATTTCTCTTGTGTCATTGCGTCAAGAAGGCCACCCATTCGATCGGCTTCCATAAAGAGAGCAAGCTCTAGAAAATTAGACGGCACAACTTCGAAATAATTTGTTCTATCAGGATTTGTCGAACCGTTTATCGAAGCTCCGGCTTCCTGTAGCGGATAAAAATAATCGTCGTTGTAATTTTTTGAGCCCTGAAACATCATATGCTCAAAAAGATGGGCGAAGCCTGTTCTGCCGATCACTTCATTCTTGGAACCAACGTGGTACCAAAGATTTACGGCGACGATCGGTGTCGATCTGTCCTCGTGAAGGATGACTCGAAGGCCGTTTTTTAGATGATACTCCTCGATCGGAAGGTTCGGCAGTTTGTTCGCTTGTTGGGCGATCAGGGTTGTTGACATAAATGAAAGAAGAACGAAGAAAGAGATGAATACCTTATGGATCCGCATACTGAAGCTCCTTGATTGATTACGAAATTTAAACGATGTAATGACGCTATTTTACCCTAAAAACTGATTTTAGGGTAAAAGATCGTCTTTAATATTTGTTTGGATACGCTAAAATTGGCGATCAAGTTTCAGAGTCGGAGCTAGGTTTGGCGATCGCAGCAACCTTTTCGCCTTTGGATACAACGACGCCGCCGGGTTTTTCTACTGTGATCGCAAACATTTTCGGATTTTTCGCTTGGAGTTTTGCGTCGATCGGAATTATGATCTCACCGTTTTCGGCCACGTTGAAAACGCCGCCGTCGATCGGGGTTTTTTCACCCTGATTTTCTTCATAGATCCAAAGCTGATATTGCTCTTTTGTCGGATCGTTCGTCGGAAGACCTTTGAGGCGCATATAACCCGATTGCTTCGCGTCGCTCCAGACAACATCACCGGAAATATCCTTAATTTCGGGCATCTTACCCGGGGCGAATGTAGCTTTTTCCAGATCCGGAGCGGTCGCCATTAGATCGTTTCGCAATTCTGTCGGCGTTTTGGGGTTGATCTTTTCTATCGGCGGATCTTGCGCGATCTGAGGCTCGGGTTTGGATCGTGTGAGATACAAATTGAACGAAAGAGCCGCAACGGCTAAAGCCGCAACCGCCCAACCCAGCCAAGAAGATAACGGGGTTCGTGAAGGCGGCAATGTAAACGTCGGCTGAAGGTCCTCAGTTTCATCAGCGGTTTCCGCACCAAAGAACTTATCGGCATCAGCGAGGATCTTCGAACGCAGAGCGGCCGGCATGGCTTCAGGCTTTTCGCCAAAATCAGCAAGTGAAATTGCCGCCATTGTCATTTCGATAGTGTTATCGTTCACGCCCGCTTCTAATTCCGAAAGCTGTTGCGTTTCCTCTTCGGTCAATCCATAAGCCGCTTTGGCAAAAAGAAGGTCTGCTAGTATTTCGTTCTTATTTTCGTTCATACTGAAACCTCCTTATATGGATCTCCGTCACCCAAACCTAATAATTCCCTAGCCGCCAATATTCCTCTTCTCGCATGCGTTTTAACTGTTCCAAGCGGCATTCCGGTAGCATCGGCTATCTCTTGGTGAGAAAGCCCTTGCACGATCGAAAGCTGCAGAACCTGCAATTGTTCCGGCCGCAGATCTTTCAATGCCGCCGCCGCTTCTTTTGCTTCGACCGAGATCTGTATGGTCTTGTCGCCGCGTGATGGAGGTTCGTAAACAACATCCTCAAGCGAATCTGCATTTATTCGCCGATTCATCGACCGGATGCGATCTATGATCCGCCTCCTTGCGATCATTGCTACAAAAGTCGTTTCCGACGCCTGCTCCGCATCAAACCTCGCCGCGTTCTTCCAAATGTCGATAAAGACATCTTGAACAGCATCTTCTGAATCCGCCGAGTTTCTGAGCAATTTTCGGGCAATAGACCACACCAAGCCGCCATAAGTGTCTAAACACTCTTGCACTGCGGACCGGTCGCCATTAGCTATTCGGTTTAGGATGGTTTGAGCCAAATCTAGTTTACCCCTCGAAAAAAGTGACACTCGCAAATTGATCTAGTTCAATTAATTCTACCAGATTCTCGTGCCTAAATTCGCTGAATATTTAAACGAAAACTGATCTTTTTGTTTTCGATCATTTTTCTCAAACCAACTGCCGATCGGCTTTTTCCAGCCGCTCCGCAAAGTTATGAAGACGGTGTTAACCTACTCTTCAGTACTTATATTCGCCGAAAACGAGTCTTCGGTTTCAATAGGTTGTGGCCGACCTTTAGTTAGTTGGGAAATAAGAAAAATAATAAATAACGTAAATGTAACTGCAGCAGAGAGCAGACAGAACTGGCAAAATGCGCCAATGACAAATCCCTGCAGATAAATAAGCCAACAGGTTACGATCGCCATTAAGGTAACCTGTAAGCCGAAAAGCTTCCAGGCGAAACCTTTGCCGGCGATCGCAAGAACTGCCCACAAAAAAGCCGCAAGATAGCCGGCAGCGCCGATCGCCGCAAGCGGTATGCCGCCAACAACTGCATACGCGCTCGTCAAAACCATTTCGCAACCCATGACTATGCTGCATGGAACCGGTTCTGCAGTGTAGTGATGAACCGTAAGATAAACGGCATCAGCTAAACCAACCAGCGCGACCACAGCGGCAAGAGAAGGAAATAACTTAGAAACTGGCCCGACAGCTTTTGATTCAGCGATCATTTCTTCGATTCTTTCGAATTGGCAGACTTGTCATCAGCCTTTGCCGGCTTTTCGCTATCCTTAGCAGAACCACTTTCCGATACCGGCTTTTCTGTTGCCGGTTCCGGCGTTTTCGCCGCGGCCGCTTGAAGCTCGGCATCGATCATCTGTTTCAGTTTAGGAACATTTAGATCTGCGAAGGGAACCATCTTACCATTGATGTAAACTGTCGGAGTCGAACTAAATCCCAAAGCCTGTCCGCGGGCTTTATCCGCATCAACCCGGCTCTTGGTCGCCATTCCGTTCATATCCGATTCAAATTGTTTTACATCAAGATTCAGTTTGTTGGCATAATCTTTAAGTACTTCGTCAAAATTCGAGCTCGGGGACCAGCTCTGCTGATTTGTGAACAGCATATCCTGCATCGCCCAGAATTTCCCCTGCATCGCAGCGGCTTCGGCGGCAAGTGCGGCTTTGTACGCTTTGTCATGAGCCGGGATAGCCAGCGGGAAATTACGGAAAATAAATCGGATGCGGTCGCCATAAGCGGACTGTATCTCTTTCATTGTCGGATAAGCTCCGCCGCAAGCCGGACACTGATAATCTGCAAATTCCTCGACCGTAACGGCCGCCGTCGGCGAACCGAGTACATTGGTCGTTAAAGGCGCACCGACCGGAGCGGCGACCGGAGCCGGAGTGGTGGTCGTCTTTGCGGTGTTGCTATTATTCGCGGCTGTGTTGTTGGCAGTATTAACGTTAGTTGCCGGATCGCAGCCGAACGTAAATAAAGCAAATATCGCGAAAACAGCGATCATCAATGGTGTAAAATTTCGTTTGAATTTAATGTTCATATTTTTATGATCTATAGAGAATTGTGAATTATTTAATTGCGTGGAGCTTATGCTGCCCGCCGGCCGAATCGTTCAGATTTTCAAGCGGATTAACCGTCCGTTCGGCGATCCCTTCTGCATTCAATCCGTATTCTGCGAGCAAGCGTTTTGCGTCACCATGCGTGACGATCTCGTCATCGACGCCCATTCGGACCACCTTAACGTCATCCTGAATACCGTTAGATTCTAAAAGTTCCATAATGGCGGAGCCAAATCCGCCCGCCAAATAAGCCTCTTCGACCGTGACGATCAGCGGAGTTTCCGCGGCCAATTTTAATATCATTTCTTCGTCGAGCGGCTTTACGAACCTCGCGTTTACCACGGTTGCTTCGATGCCTTTTTGTTTCAATTGTTCTGCCGCTTCAAGAGCCGGGTTCACCATCGAACCATAGGCAAGCAGCGCCACGTCACCACCTTCGCGGAAGATCTCGCCCTTTCCTATCTCGAGCACTTTGGGCTTTGCTGAAATGTCCACGCCGTAGCCGTTTCCACGCGGATAACGCAATGCGGCCGGCCCGGGATGTTCGATCGCCGTAAGCAGCATGTCACGCATCTCAGCTTCGTCCTTCGGCGCCATTAAAACAATATTCGGATATCCGCGAAGATACGCAATATCAAGCAAACCATGATGAGTTGGGCCGTCGGCTCCAACAATTCCTGCCCGATCCATAGCAAACGTTACATTTAGATCTTGGAGACAAACATCGTGAATTACCTGATCGAATGCACGTTGGAGAAAGGTCGAATAGATCGCCGCAACAGGCTTCATTCCTTCGCAAGCCATTCCGGCGGAGAAGGTAACGGCGTGCTGTTCGGCAATACCGACATCGAATGAACGCTCAGGAAATTTCTCAAGTATTTTATCGACACCTGTCCCATCCGGCATAGCTGCGGTTAGAGCCATTATCGATCTATCGTCTTCCATCAACTCGCACATTGTTTCGCCAAAAACCTGCGTATAAGTCTTTGGTGTAACCTTCGTCGATTTGTAAGGTAATCCGGTTTTGGGATCGAACGGGCCCGTCGCGTGATACGCGTAATAATTTTTTTCCGGATTTGGAAAGCCCTTGCCTTTGGTGGTCAGTGCGTGAACAATAACCGGGCCGTCGTCGACCTTTTTAGCCTCTTCGAGTGCCCGAACAAGCATCGGCACATTATGGCCGTCAACATAACCGATGTATTTAAAACCTAATTCATTAACCAATGCTCCGGGTAAAACCGCGGCTGCGATGGCATCTTTTACAGACTTTGCCGCACGGCGAAGCCTTTCCCCAAAATGCGGCACGCTTTCAAGTGCATCGCCGATCTCTTCTTTTAAGTGTTGATAACTCTGAGCTTCTTTGATGCGGTTCAAATAACCGCTAAGTGCGCCAACGGCCGGAGCGATCGACATCTCATTATCGTTCAAAATAACGATCAGCCTGCGATTTCAAATGGCCGGCTTGATTGATGGCTTCCATCGCCATTCCGCCCGCGAGGCTCGAATCACCGATAAGAGCACAAACATGAAAATCCTCATCTTTTGCATCGCGGGCAATGGACATTCCGAGTGCCGCAGAAAGCGATGTCGAAGCATGGCCCGCACCGAATGTGTCATATTCCGATTCGTCGCGGCGAAGAAAACCTGAGATTCCGCCGTCCTGCTTGATGGTTTTTAGTTCGTCGCGGCGGCCGGTCAATATCTTATGAGCGTAAGCTTGGTGTCCAACATCCCAAACGAGGCGATCGTTCGGTGTATCGAAAACATAGTGCATCGCAACGGCCAATTCGACGGCACCGAGCGACGCTCCGGTATGGCCGCCGATCCGCGAACACGTGTCAATAATATACTCACGCACCTCGTCTGCAACTTCCTGCAGGTCTTCGATACGAAGCTGACGCAGGTCAGCAGGCGAATTAATTTCTGATAAAAATTTCATCGATCAATAAACGGCAAATTCTTTTCCAAGCTTTATATAATAGCTTTATGATCCTTAAATGTTAAGTCATTTCAGCTTCTTTCTGAAACGGCTTCATGACCAAAGTCAGTCTCCGATCAAAATATTTCGGCTAAATGGCTTTTCAAAGCATCAAAAAAGGAACTGGTTCAAGTTTTCAATCAGAAAGGAGTAAATTTAATGTCAGTAAAATTCAAATTATTTTCGATGGCGGTATGCGCTTTTGCTTTAAGCCTTGGTGCGATCGCCGTATCTGCACAAGAAAAAGCCGCGCCAATGAGCGGCGATAAAAAAATGGAGCGTTCACACGATCGACGCCAAATGGGTGGCGGTCGTATGATGATGTGCGAACTTCGCGGTATCCAATTAAGCGACGCTCAAAAAGAACAGGTCAAGGTCATCATGGAAACCTCTAAGCCGAGCAAGGCTTCGATGGATGAAATGAGAACGATAATGGCAGCTCGGCGTGATGGTACGATCACCGCTGATCAGAAAGCACGAATGGAAGCGATCCATGCGGATATGAAACAAAAGCAGGAGTTTATTCATCTCCAAATTATGTCGATCTTGACTCCTGAACAAAAACAACAGATCGAAACGCGAAAAGCCGAACGCGAAAAACGGATGGCCGAAAGACGCGAGATGCGTAAGCAACAGAAAATGGAAAAGCCGAACGATCAATAAGTTCAGCCAATAAAAACAAAAAAAGGCGTGCGAAATAATATCGCACGCCTTTTTTGTTTTTGTTCAAAATACTAGCCAATAAACAATTCATCATCGACATAAACACGGTCGATCTGTTTTGGCGATGGAGCGAACAGAACTTCCAAACCCTTACGCACGCCGGCCATTATCGCCGCAACCTCGCGAGCAGGTTCGACGATCTTTGCCTGAACAAAATCAGTCGTATCTGTCACTTGAGCCTGCGTACGTTCGATCGTCCGGCTGACAAGCTGAACTTTATCAGCAGCCGTGTGAGCCGACGCCGAAACCAACCCTTTCAATTCTACAACTTCTTCTTTGATCAATTCGGTCGATTCAGCAAGGTGTTTCGTGGCCATCGAAAGATTCGATGTAACCTCGGTAAAATGCACCGACATTTCCTTGCCTTGAACGCTCATTGCATTGACCTGAGTGATCAATGGATCAACGCGTTCTTCGACACGTTTAACGGTCTGAGTTATTCGCTTTATCGTTACCGCGATGTATAACAAGCCGATAGCCATCACAACGAAAGATACAGCAATAACTATCGACGCGATCATCATCCAAAATTGTGGTTCATTCGCGTTCATAGTCTATTTATCGTCTTTTTTATCAACCGGATAGCTTGGTCGGCCTTCGGTTATTGATTTCGATTCAGTTCTTCGTTTTTCAGCAACGTATGCGTCTTTGCCTGCTTCGACAGCAGCGGTAAAAGGATTTGCCGAACGGGCCGCAGCCGATTTCGCTTTTTCGCCAAGCTCTTCTGCCTTGCTTTGAGCCGTCTGATAGAACTCTGCTGCTTTATCTTTTGAAACTTCGTAATAATCGCCGGCCTTTTCCTGAAGCTGAGCCGCTGTTTCTTTGCTTTTTTCGATTCCCTTGCGGGTTGCATCCGCGATATCGCCGCGAAGTTCTTCGCCCGATTTCGGTGCGAACAGCAATGCAATAACGGCTCCGATGCCGCCGCCAACCAATAGATAAGTTAATTTTGTGCCAACGCTTGCGTCGTCACGATCATATTCGTTTCTCATATATTCTCCTGGTCGCAATAAAAAATTGCGATATATCATCCCCTTGTTTCAGTCTCTATATAGTAACAACTATATCAGAAAATACGGAACAATGGAAAAGAAATATGGTCTCTGTTTTCTTTGATTTAGAAAGAAAGGCTACGCAAATGCCCTTTCATAAATTATCCAAAGCCCGAGAATTACACCGGCCATTCCGGCCAATCCCTGCAATAGATAATTCAAACGGGAAAAGCGTGTTGCCGTGAAATAAAATGGTAATCCGACAAAAAGCGTCATCAAAGCCATTCCGGCGATCGAGCCGATCCCAAAGATCGCAATATAAAGCAATCCTAACCCTCGCGAACCGATAGTGGGGATCACCAAAAGCATAAGAGCGGCGCTGCCGGCCATTCCATGAACTATGCCGATAAATAGCGAACGCGGACTGAATGAGGATCTATGCGGCGTTTCGGGATCATGAACTTCTTCATTTTCATGAATGTGCGGATGAGCATGGATATGTTCTCCGTGCTCGTGAACATGAAAGTGAAGCTGTCCGCCCTGAGCAAGTCTTCTAATGACGTTAAGACCCAATAGCGCCAGCATTATTCCGACACATAATTCAAGGACATTTTCAGTTCGGGGGCTGATCTCAAAATTTAGCAATAAAACAAAAATACCGGCGACAAAGAGAGAGATCGAATGACCCAAACCCCAAACTGCACCGATCAACGCAGATCTGAAAAGGCCTTTTCGCTCGGATATTACCGCGGAAACCGCAACCAAATGGTCGGCTTCTGTTGCATGCCTAAGACCGAGCAAAAAGCCGTAGGCCATTACTCCAAATGTAGATGTCGCGGCAAATGCCAATAATGTAGCGTTCATTTTTTTTGGACTCAACTGAATATATCAGATATTCGTCCTTGGTTTCATTCTAATTGAGACCCAACGCAGTTATTGCTGCAGATGCTATTTTTGCGGCCATTTGTTATTGTAATTGTTTCGGTTTTTGACGAAATTTATGGCAATCGACAGCATTAGGAACTTTTCGATCATCGCGCATATCGACCACGGCAAATCGACCTTGGCCGACCGCATTCTGCAGCTCACAGGTGCTGTCGCCGATCGCGATATGGAGGCTCAGCTCCTGGATAATATGGATCTGGAGCGAGAGCGCGGGATCACCATCAAATCGCACGCTGTTCGTTTGGATTACAAGGCGAAGGATGGAAAGCAATACGTCCTGAATCTGATCGACACGCCGGGCCACGTCGATTTTACATACGAAGTTTCGCGATCCCTTTCGGCGTGCGAAGGAGCTCTTCTCGTCGTCGATGCATCGCAGGGTGTTGAGGCACAAACGCTTGCAAATACCTATCTTGCAATAGCCAATGATCTGGAACTCGTACCGGTTTTGAATAAGATCGATCTGCCGTCAGCAGAACCGGAACGAATAATGGAACAGATCGAGAACATCATCGGTCTTGATGCTTCGGATGCAGTTCTTACATCCGCAAAAACCGGCGTGGGCATCGAAGAAGTTCTTGAGGCGATCGTCGCAAGGATACCGCCGCCGGTCGGCGATCCGGACAAGCCGTTGAAAGCCCTAATATTTGACAGTTGGTACGATTCATATCGCGGCGTGATCGTCCTTTTCAGGATCATTGAAGGCACGATCAAGAAAGGCACAAAGATCAAATTTTTTAATACAGGCCGTGATTACCTCGTCGAAACTATCGGTGTTAACCGGCCGCGTCCGACACCGATCGGCCAACTCGGTCCTGGCGAGGTCGGTTTTTTGACCGCTTCGATCAAAACGGTTGCGGATGTTCAGATCGGCGACACGATCACCGAAGCCGCTCGTCCTGTCGATACGCCTTTTCCGGGTTTTCAGGAAGTAAAGCCGATGGTTTTTGCCGGGCTTTATCCGACCGATTCGGCTCAGTACGAAGACCTTCGCGACGCGATGGAAAAACTTCGGCTAAATGATGCGTCGTTCTTCTTCGAACCGGAAAGTTCGACCGCACTCGGATTCGGTTTTCGCTGCGGATTTCTCGGCTTGCTGCATATGGAGATAATCCAGGAGCGGCTCGAACGCGAATTTAACCTGGATCTGATCACGACCGCTCCGGGCGTTCGCTATCGTGTGACGACCACCGATGGAAAGACCGAAGAGATCGATTCTCCTTCGAAAATGCCGGACAGCGCCCGCATCGTGAAGATCGAAGAGCCATTTATCGAAGCAACGATACTGACAAATGATTCGTTTCTCGGCGGCATTTTACCGTTGCTCGATGAAAAACGCGGTGTGCAGAAAAAGTTCGAATATGTCACGAAGGACCGTGTGATGCTGGTTTACGAACTGCCGCTAAATGAGATCGTGCTTGATTTTTACGATCGGCTCAAGAGCGTTTCGCGCGGCTACGCGTCGCTTGATTATCATTTGTCGGGCTATCAGGAAAGCAAACTCGTAAAGCTCGACATTCTCGTTTCCGGCGAACCGGTCGATGCTCTTTCTCTTATCATGCACTCGGCAACGGCGACCTCAAAAGGCAAGCTTCTTGCCGCAAAGATGAAGGAATTGATCCCAAGGCAAATGTTCGAGGTCGCCATCCAGGCAGCCATCGGCAGCAAGATAATTGCCCGCGAAACCGTTAAAGCAATGGGCAAGAACGTAACCGCCAAATGCTACGGCGGAGACATCTCGCGTAAACGCAAACTGCTGGAAAAACAAAAAGAAGGCAAAAAGCGAATGAAAAAAGTCGGCCGCGTAGAAATCCCTCAGGAAGCTTTCCTGGCTGTTCTGAAAGTGAATGAAAGCTAGTTTTGCTAACACCAAACATCCCAACCGCCGGTAACCAGTTTGCAAAACCCCACACGCAGCATACGACCGTTAGGAAGGGCTTAACATTCAACGCGGAAGACGGACGCAACTCTCTGACTGGACCGCACGCGCCCCCGCGTGCAACGCCGGACACGGCGTAAACCGACTTGTGCAGACGACAAGGTCGGTTTCGCCGGAGGAACCACCGATCGAGGACAAGAGTGACCGCGTTCCAAGTAAACCGCACCAATTGCAGAAGCCCGCCTGACCGTAAGCAAGGGCTGGATTTCTTAGCTCCGTAGGAGCATTCTGTTTGTAGATACCGCCAAAAAAATTACTAGCTCCGTAGGAGCGTCCCAGAATAGGCCGCTCCTACGGAGCTTGTTCGCATTCTGCATTCGTTGCTACAAACAGTTGGCTCCGCTGGAGCCGGGGAGCGGGCATTCAACTAGGAGATTTGCCGGTTTCGGCTGAGCGGTTCGATCCACGATGAGAAAGTAGTTGATTGTTTCATAACTAAAACTCTTTACTATTGTCGCAACTTTTGGTATATTTTCATCGGCGGGAAATATTCTCCGCCAATTAGATAGTAGTTCTTTGAAATTTAGGCGCGAGTTGGACAGCTGGGACACTGGGACAGCCTCAGCCGAAATCCATAAAAATGGATGTTTCATTGAAATAGGGCGCGAGTGGGACACCGGGACAGCGGGACAGTTAAGCCCAAGCCCAATAAAAACGGGCGTTTCATCAAAATAGGCGCGAGTGGGACACTGGGACAGCGGGACACTGGGACACTCGGACCGGGACAGAGCTGGAGACGGTAACACTAAGAAAGAGGCTGCCTATTCAGACAACCTCGTGTTTACAATTGGTTCCCAGATCATTTACTGGATGCAGTTTTTGCCTTCGGCCGTGCTACCGCATACATTTCCCAGGCGATCTTTTCGGGCAGTCCGTCTTTGTACATATCGAAATGGCTGCGGCCTTCGAGGTATTCGATCTTGGCGTCGCTGCCGAGTTTCTTGAGTTCGCCGTCAAGCAATTCGACGGCTTCGTTCAGGTGAAAAGTATCGGCTGTGCCAACCCAAATGTGGAGTTTGCCTTTAATTTGGGGCCGATCGTTTTCCAATTCGAACGAAGCAGCAGCGAGATGTCGTATTTTTCCCAAGCCTTCGCGACAAACGGATCAATGCGGCCGGTTTCGACATCAAAAAGCTTCATCGGTTGTCCGTCATCGCCTTTGGGAGAGAACACCGCGTTGAAAGAGGCGAACTGTCCGCCGTAATAGCCTTTGACCATTTCCTGCTGTGCATATTGCCGAACGCTCATCAGCTCTTTACCGTTCATTCGGACGAGATTGTATTCTTTGCCGTCAGCGTTCATATAAGCATTGGTATTTTTTGTCAGATCCGGCCCGGTGAAGTTGCGGAAATCTACCGGATCGGGCGACGTTGACCAAGTACCGCCGAAGAAATCGGGATGCGAAACCATAACCCAAAGCGACGACCAACCGCCGGATGAATGTCCTGTTATCAATCTGCCCGAAGGCTTAGCGTCCATGCGAAACTCTTTTTCTAGATATGGAATAAATTCTTTTTCGAGAGCCGTTCCCCAAGGGCCGTTGTTCGCCGAATCCGCCCAAACGTGATGGCCGAGCGGCACTTGCGATTCGAGATTTACGTAGATCATCTCGGGCCATTTGCCTTCGCTCATTGCCTTTGCCATTGGAGCCGCGCTTCGCAATGCACTAAATCGCGTGCCGCCGTAGCCGGTAATGGTATAAACAGTGGGATATTTTTCGGATCGTTTCGTCTCATAACTCGGCGGCAGAACGACCGTTGCTTTCATCATTATCGGACGGCCCCAAAATTTTGAAAGCATCGGGCTTTCAAAATCGATAACCTTCACATTGGCGGGAATATCTCGCTTTGGTTCCGGAACTACACTTGAAAGCGTCAGCGACATTGCCGCCGTCGGCATCGTCACTTTCTCGACCTTACTGTAAATATCGCCCGCACCGGCACCGCCGTATGTATAGGAATGATCGCGATCTAATATGGCAAACAGTTGATAATCGCCGGCTTCGGCGGTTGAGAACCCGGCAGGAAAGCTGTCGGCATTCGGATCGATGGTCACCGGGTTATCGGGCGAAAGATCTGCGATCTCAGTCCCGGATATAAAAACGGCGTTCGGATCGGAAAAATTATCGCCAAAACCGTCGCTCGGTTTGCCGTCGTCCTTTCGCATAAATATTAAGAGCCGGCCGGAAACAGGAGCCTCGCCTGCAATGCTTTTATCAATATTAACAGTGATCTTTTGGCAATCGGCCGACTGAGCAGAAACAGCCGCCGCCAATGAAAGGCAGAAGGCGACGATCGCAAAAATTGCGGCTAAACGATGGGTTCGATGAACTTTATGCATATTATTACTTTTTCTCCAAATAGTGATAGTTTGCGATACGATTCGCAGGTAAAATTTGTTTCTCTGACAAATATTTACGCGTCGGGATCATCAAATATAGATCAAATAAAGTTCTGAGTTAAGCGAAACAAGCCGAATATGTTTTAATGGCTGTGTCCGACTAATATTTTTGGAGATGAACTATGAGTGCAATTGACGAAGGCCGGAATTTTCTGGCTAGTGTTGATCATTATTTTAATAAAGCGGCTGCTGTTTCTAAACATTCTTCTGGATTATTAAATCAGATTCGTGCCTGCAACAGCGTTATCACCTTTAACTTTCCGGTTCGTATCGACGGCGGCTTTGAAGTAATTCAGGCATGGCGTGCGGAACACAGTAATCACAAACTTCCGGTGAAAGGCGGCATCCGCTATTCGGAGAATGCCAGCGCCGAAGAGGTTGTCGCTCTTGCTACCTTGATGACGTATAAATGCGCGATCGTCGATGTTCCTTTCGGTGGAGCAAAAGGCGCCGTAAAAATAGATGCCAAAAAATATTCCATTGACACTCTTGAACGTATCACCCGCCGGTATACGCACGAACTGATCAAGAAGAATTTTATCGGACCTGCGATCGATGTTCCGGCACCGGATTACGGAACCGGACCGCGCGAGATGGCTTGGATCGCTGATACCTATTTGGCGATGCATCCGGAACAGATCGATGCTTTGGGCTGTGTGACAGGAAAATCAGTTCCGCAAGGCGGCATTCGCGGGCGAACTGAGGCCACCGGACTTGGCGTTTATTACGGTACGCGCGAAATTTGCGACAACGCCGAAGACATGAAAGCTCTCGGCATGACCCGCGGTTTGAGCGGCAAAACGTTTGTAATTCAGGGTTTGGGAAATGTCGGTTATCATGCTGCTAAATTCTTTACAGAAGGCGGAGCGATCTTAATAGGCGTCGCTGAATTCGAAGGAGCGATCCACGATCCGAAAGGTATCGACCTGGAAAAGCTGATCGTGCATCGAAAGAACACAGGATCAATAATGGATTTTGCCGGAGCCGAAAACCTTCCCGCACGCGAAGCCGGTTTAGAAATAGCCTGCGACATTCTTATTCCAGCCGCTCTCGAAAACCAGATAACACAAGAAAATGCTCAACGGATCAACGCCAAAATGGTTGTCGAAGCAGCGAACGGACCTGTGTCTTCGGACGCCGAAGCAATATTGCAGCAGAAAGGGATTATGGTTGTACCGGACATCTACATCAATGCTGGCGGTGTGACCGTTTCTTATTTCGAATGGCTAAAAAATCTCTCGCACGTTCGCTTTGGCCGAATGGGAAAGCGATTCGAGCAAGGCGTGTTCGAACGAATTTTAGACATTGTTGAAAAGGAGTCGGGCCGCAAACTGAGCGACGATGAACGTAGAACCGTAGCTCGCGGAGCTGACGAAAGCGACCTGGTCTATTCCGGCCTCGAAGAAACGATGATCACCGCCTATCATGAACTGCGTGCCGCGTCCAAGCGCGAAGGCGTCGATAATCTGAGAACTGCCGCATTCCTTACCGCTATCGATAAGATCGCTGTCAGCTACGGCGAACTCGGCGTGTTTCCATAAACCTAGCTTTCGGCGGCGATCGCGGCTTCGACCCGCGATTCGACCTTCGAACGGATCGCCTGCAGATCTTGCTCCGAATCGGCTTCAAAACGAAGTACAAGGATCGCCTGAGTGTTCGACGCTCGAACGAGTCCCCAACCGTTTTCGAAGCTGATCCGGGCACCGTCTATCGTAATGACTTTGTTGGTTGCCGAAAATTCCTCAGCGATACGTTCGACGACCGCAAACTTTATCTCGTCCGGGCAATCTACACGAAGCTCTGGTGTCGAAAACGTCTTCGGAACATCTGCGAGCATTTCGGATAATTTGAGATCGCTTTGAGATAGGATTTCCAGAACGCGCGCGCCTGCATAGGTCGCATCGTCAAAACCATAAAATCTGTCAGCAAAGAAAATATGGCCGCTCATCTCACCGGCAGAGCGCCGCACCGGTTTCTTTCATTTTCGATTTGATAAGCGAGTGTCCTGCCTTCCACATTATCGGTTTTCCGCCGTGTTCCGCTATATCGTCGTAAAGCGTTTGCGAACATTTTACTTCGGCAATTATGGTCGCGCCGGGCTTTTTCTCAAGCACTTTTCGCGACAACAAGATCATGAGCTCGTCGCCCCAAATTATGCGGCCGGTTTCGTCAACGACGCCAATACGGTCGCCATCGCCGTCGAATGCAATACCGATGTCCGCGTTCGATTCGCGAACAGCCGCGATCATATCATCAAGGTTTTCTGCAACCGTCGGATCGGGGTGATGATTCGGAAAATTCGAATCCGGCTCGGTATAAAGTTCGATCAATTCGACGCCAAGTTTTTCATAGACCGGAACTGCAGTAACGCCGCCCATTCCGTTGCCGGCGTCGACAACTACACGAAGTTTTCGGCTTCCGAGATCGACCTTCGAAACAATGTCTTTTTCGTAATCGGCGAGAACTTCCAACGTATTCGTCGTTCCGCTTCCTTCAGCAAATTCGCCGCTTAAAGCGATCTTTTTTATTTCCTGAATTTGCGAACCAAAAAGCGTCGATGAACCCAAACAGATCTTGAATCCATTATGATCCGGCGGATTGTGCGAACCGGTTATCATTACGCCGCCGTCAACATCTTTGGTAAACGCGGTGTGGTACAGAACGGGTGTCGGGACCATTCCGATCAAGATCGGATCGCAGCCGGTCGATTCTAACTGAGTGCGAATTATCTCGCAAAAGCGGGGCGAACTTTCGCGGGCATCGTAGCCGATTGCTATCCGCGTTGCTCCGTTTTGAGCAAAAAAAGTTCCGATCGCTTTTCCGAGTAGAACGACCGTTTCATCCGTCAGCTGTTCGCCGACTATCCCGCGTATATCGTATTCCCTAAAGATATTTGTGTTCATAAATTGTCTCGAAATGTTGATTTTTACCGAAATCCGTCTTCATAGCAACGCGACACCATACTTTAGTTCGTTAAAGAATGTGGCGTTTGTTATACTTTGAGTTTACTGTAGGGCAACAAACTCCGATGCGGAAGCATCGAAAGCAGGTAAGCAAAGTTTCTGAAACACGTAATTATTTATGAATATCTCGTTAAGAACCGGTTTAACCGTTTCCATAATTTTAGCGGCAGGAATGCTTTTTTCGGCGTTTGGCCAGACTACAAAGCCGTCCGCGACACCGCCACCCGACGATACGGGAGGCACGGTCAAAACATTCGAGGTTCGCCTTCCTGTAACGGTTACCGATAAAAAGCAACTTGTTAAAGGTTTGCAGCGTGGAGATTTTGCCGTTTTTGAAGACGGAGTTCAGCAAGAAGTTACTTTCTTTACTGATGAAAAAACGAATCCGCCGGTCTTTGTGGGTGTCCTGATGGATACATCTCCGTCGACGGCCGGCAAGCTCCAGTTTTCAAAAGAAGCAGCAGCAAGTTTTCTTTATACAGTGGTTCAGCTGCGAAAAGACAAGGCCGCATTTATGACCTTTGATAACGAAGTAAGTTTGAAACAGGATTTCACAGACAAATTAGACCTGTTGCAAAAAGCGGTCGACAACGTTAAAAAGACCGGTTCGCAGACAGCTCTTTACGACGCAATTTGGCAATTTACAGATGAGAAATTACGAAATGTGCCGGGCCGCCGCGTGATTGTTTTGATCACTGATGGAGACGACACGTTCAGCCGCGCCGAATTAAATGACGCTATCGACATTGCTCAGCGTACCGAAACCACGATATTCGGCATCTCAACAAAAGCGGGGTTTTTGGGCAGTGTTCCCGGTGTTGACGCCGGAACTGTAAAGGACAAAGGCGATAAATACTTGACTCAGCTTTGTGAAGAAACAGGCGGCGAGGCATTTTTTACAGGTAAGCTTATTGACCTCGAGCGTTCGTTCACAAAGATATCGGAAGAACTTCGTTCGCAATATATTCTGACCTATCGGCCTGTGAATCAGGAATACGACGGCCGTGAAAGAAAGATCGAGGTACGCTTTACGGACAGCTCGAAAGCCAAAAAGTATAAGATCAGAACAAAGACAAAATATCGTGCGGTTAGCGACAGCTTGAAATAAAAGCATTTGTCACCGGAGCAGCAGTAATGAAAAGCAATAAAGTTTTAGCAATTTTTTCAATTTTATTTTTAGCGATCGGTTCGGCGGTTCTCACTTCCGAAGTGTCATTCGCACAAACAGAAAAGAGCAGCTTCGGCCGTGCCGACCCCAACACCTCCGACAGATGACGAAGACGATGTCATCAAGATCGACACCGAAGCAGTCAACGTTCTGTTTACAGCACAGGACCGCAACCGAAGACTTTTGACCGATCTGAAACAGAATGATATTAAGATCTTTGAAAATGGCACTGAACAAGAGATCGTAGCCTTTTCGCGGCAGGTCGATCTGCCAATGAGCCTTTCAATACTGATCGACACAAGTGCTTCGCAGGAACGCACTCTTCCGCAGGAGAAAGAAGCCGCCATCTCGTTTTTAGAATCGGTCATAAGACCTGCGAAGGACGAAGTTTCGATCGTTTCCTTCACAGGCGAAACAACCCTAGAGCAGGGCATGACGAATAATCTTGTTCGGCTTCGTAGAGCGGTCGAAAGAATTAAGTTTACCCCGCCGTCGGGTTATATCGGTGGCGGCGTTATTGCAGGTACACCGCCTATAAACGGTGGTAGCAGTGCTCTTTACGGTTCAACTGCTCTTTGGGATGCGGTCTGGGTAACATCTGAGGAAGTCCTTGGCCCTGCCCCGGACCGAACGCGACGAGCGATCATTTTGTTGACCGACGGCGTAAACACAGGCGGTCAGAAAAAGTTAGACGAAGCAGTTCAGGCCGCAGTTAGATCTGAAGCCGTCATCTATTCGATCGGCATTGGCGATAATTATTATGACGGCGTAGATAAAGGAACGCTCAATAAAATTTCCGAGCGTTCCGGCGGGCGGGCATATTTTCCACGAGACGAGCGTGAACTCCGCCAGGCATTTCAACAGATCGAGGAAGAAATGCGTTCGCAGTATTTGATCGCTTACGAACCGGTCGATCAAAAGCGCGACGGCTCATACCGCACGATCGAAATACGGCTCGAAAACCCAGATCTGAAAAAAGAAAAGGTGAAGATCACGCATCGGCAAGGTTATTTCGCCAAGACCGACAATAAATGACCTTACTATTTTGGTGCCGAAGTGATCCACCAGACGTTTCCATTCGGGTCTTTGACACCGCCGCTCCGGCCGTATTCCTGATCTTCCATTTCCGTAATTGATGACGCACCCGCAGCGATCGCCTTGTTGTAACACCCGTCGGCATCAGACACATATACGAACATATTAGCCGGCGCGGCTTTCCATTCGCCGCGGCTCTGAGAAAACATGATCGTCCCACCGCTGATGACAGCTTCGCAATGTCCGATGATCCCATCGCGCATACTCTCATGCGTCATTTCAGCATCGAAGACATTTTTTATAAACTCTATAAACCCCGCCGCGTCGTCTAGCATTAGGTAAGGCATCAAGCCTTGGTGTCCTTTTGGAATATTCATCTTCTCCTCCATCTCAATAAGGCAATATTTTTATATTTTTGACTTTTCCGTCTTCGATCCTGATTAGCCATATCGCACCGAATTCGGTTTCATTCAGATTCTTGAACAATTCCTTGTTGCCGAGTAGATTCGCAAGTCCGGGTATCGTATTCGAATGACCCGCAACTACAAAACGTTTCGTTCTGCTCGCCATTATTTCATCGATCAACTTCTGCGGATCTTTTGCATCATAGATCTTTATTTCTTTGTGCCGCTTTTCAGCAAAAGGAGTAATGGTGTCGCGTGTTCGCCGGAAATTTGTCGAATAGAACGCACCGGGGCGATATTTTCCAACTGTTTTTACAAGCCTTTCCGCTCGCTGTTTTCCCGCTTCGGAAAGCTCCGGATCAGGATTATCCTCACTTTCAAGTACAGCTTTTTCACCATGCCGAACGAGAATAATTAGCTTATCTTGAGCCAAGGTTGCGAGCGGAAGGGTTAGCACAATAAGGAAAGCAACAAGAAGAAGCCTATTCATAATTTTGTAAATCATTATACTCGTACCAACTGCCGATCTCAGAAACACAATGAGCCTTGTTTTCAAATAAACATCTTCCCCGGATTCAAGATCCCTTTCGGGTCAAATACTTTTTTTATACCTTTCATTATTTCTAGGGTTGGTTCATCGAGCGCATATCCGAGATATTGAGCCTTTACGTAACCGATGCCGTGTTCGCCGGAGATAGTTCCGCCGAGTTCGACGGAGAGTTTGAATGTCTCGGAAACGCATTCGCGGGCTCGAGCAACTTCGTCCGGATTTCCTCGATCAACGACGAAATTAACATGAATATTCCCGTCGCCCGCGTGGCCGAAATTGGCGACAAATGTATTGTGCTTCTTCCCGATCTCTTCGATCCGTGAAACGAGTTCCGGCACTTTCGAGCGAGGCACGACAACATCTTCGTTTATTTTCAGTGTGCCGTATTTCATAAGGCTGGGGCTTATCGCACGGCGAACGTCCCAAAGTTTATCCTCTTCTTCTTTTGAACGAGCACGCAATATATCAAAACCGCCGTTTTCGCCGATTATCCGTTCGATCGTCGCGGCATTTTTCGCCACGTCTTCACGCGAACCATCGACCGCAACTAGCAGTATTGCTTCAGCTTCTTTTGATAAACCAAATGCAAAATTTTCCTCGACAGCAGCGACGCAAAATTTGTCGATCACTTCCATCGCCATCGGCAAAATTCCAACAGGTGTAAATTTGGTCAGCACCCTACAGGCCGCTTCCATTGAACGGAAATTTGCACGAACCGTTGAGGTCGCTTCAGGCATCGGCAACAACTTCAGGGTCGCTTCAGTAATAATTCCGAGCATTCCTTCCGATCCGCACATCAATCCGGTCAGGTCGAAGCCGACAACGTTCTTTACAGTTTTTCCGCCGGTTCGGATAACATCCCCGCTTGCCGTCACAACTTCCAAACCGAGAACGTGATGTTTAGTTACACCGTATTTCGGCGTGCGCATTCCACCGGCATTTTCCGCAATGTTGCCGCCGATGAACGAATCTTTATAACTAGCCGGATCCGGAGCGAACATCAGGCCTTCCGTTTCGGCGGCTTGCTGAACGTCATAGGTCGTCAATCCGGGTTGGCAAATTATATAGAGATCGTCCGCATTTAGCTCAATAATTTTGTTCATTCGATCGGTGCCGATAACGATCCCACCGTTAACCGGAACCGCTCCGCCTGTATAACCGACTCCACCGCCGCGTGCAGTGACGGGAAAATCATATTCGTTAGCCAGGCGAAGGATCGACGCCATTTGCTCCGTCGATTCAGGGAAAACGACGGCCTCTGGCGGGAACTTTTCCTTAACGGCGTCGGCTCCGTAAGGCTCAACGCGATCGGGATCGACGATCACATTCTCACCGCCGACGATCGCTTGCAATTTTTCGATCACAATCGGGTCAGATGCTGTTGTGGTAGCTCTGCCTTTTGAATTGAAATGTATCGATTCGAACATCCTTAAACAGAAATCTCCCGAATTAAAAATCTCCCGCCAATCCGAACGTTTCATACCGCGGTGTTCCGGTCGTGCTTTGCAGAATGTAAAAGACACGCTGACCATTTTCCGCTCTTGTAACGGCATGATCCGTACGGCCGTCTCCATCGTAATCGCCGAGTTTAACAACATCCGACGACAAGCCCCATTGAACAACCTGCATCTGTGAATCCAAGCTGCGAAGTGAATAAAAATAGCGCTGTCCGCCCGAGTTGCGAACAACAGTAATGTCCTGTTTTCCGTCGCCGTCAAAATCTGAACGACCTGTAAAAAACCCATCGCTGCTGAGTCCGAATGAGGCGACCTGCATTTCACCTGTCATGCTCAAACGCGTGTACCAAACGCGTTGGCCGCCTTCGCTGCGTGCAACTGTCAGGTCAGCTCTGCCGTCACCATCAAAGTCATTCGGCGCCGGAATATCACCCGAAGTTCCCCAATATTCATAGCGATAATTTCCCGTCGAGCTTTCAATGATGTACCAAACACCGCCACGAAAAACAGCGATGTCAAAACGTCCGTCGCCGTCGTAATCGGCTGCGGCAAAGAAATCTCCGAGAGATGAACTTCCCCAGCGTGTTTCCTCAAGGATTCCGGTTGATGATGGAATTATTCTCCATACAACTTCGGCGTTGTACCTAGCGGTCGAAAAATCAGATCGGCCATCCCCATCCCAATCAACCGTCAATGAAACGGAATCTCCAGCTTCGCCAAGGGGCTGTTCGATCAGAGCTCCGTCCGTGCTGCGCAATCCATAAAATGTATGGTTGGAATTTCTGTAAACCTGAAGGTCCGTTCGGCCATCACCGTCATAATCGTTGTAGGTGCCGTTCGCAAGCTTTACCTGTCCGCGGACTTCGCCGTTCGGATTGTCAGGTGTTTCTATCTGGAAATAAAAGCCGTTCGAACGAAGTACTTCGAGGTCTTGCCCTGACATCGACAAAGCCAATCCCCAACCTGTGCCAACAGGAAGCGGTCTGCTGAAAAATGGCGCGATCGTTTGCCCAACCGAAGCTCTGTGAAAAGATAATGTCGAACCATCCGGAAAAGCGGTGCCGGCGATAGGTGAGATAGTAAGTTGCATTTGGCCCGGAACAAATGATTCAAGTACTACCTTACAGATCAGATATCGACCCGTCTGGACTGAAGGCACCATTTGCGATCCGCTCATATTCGCCACAAATCTTTGTTGAGCTGAAGCGACCATCGTAAAAGCTGCTGCTAACAATATTATCGCTGTTGCCCGAAAAACTTTTGAGAACATAAAAATACCTTTCCGTATTGAAAGATTAATAATACCCAAATAGAAGATTTTTTGCTAAACTCTCAAAACAACCCGCGCATCGAACACATTTTCAAAGGAGCATTCCCTAGGCTTTAGATATCGATGCATAAACGATTTACAAAATTGAAGCAAAAATATAGGCATATTTGATGAGCGAAAACGAAGAAAACGACCAAATACCGGCTGACGAATACGAACGCGAATTAACGACGGACCTAGACGACGATACACCTGATAAACCCAAAGGTATTCCGTTGCATACAAAGATACTTGCCGGTTTGGCGATCGGTGTGATCGGCGGTTTGATCGTGAACTGGACGCTTGGCGGCGACAGTCCAAATGTTGTCTGGATAGTAGAAAATTTCACTCGGCCGATCGGCCAATTATTTCTCAATCTACTCCTGATGATCGTCGTTCCGCTCGTATTTTCGTCGCTTGTTGTCGGTGTCGCCGGCATCGGCGATATTAGAAAATTGGGTCGAATCGGTGCAAAATCTTTCGCCTATACGCTGGTCATCTCCGCCATTTCAGTCGTGATCGGTTTGGGTTTGGCAAATCTAATTAATCCGGGAAATAGGATAAGTCCCGAGGTAAAAGCGCAGCTCGAAGAAAAATACGGCTCCGAAGCCGGAAAACGTGTTTCAGATGCCATAAATGTTGGTGCAGTTTCAGCGGCCTTTGCTTCAAATGCAAAGCAAATGTCCGCAAAGATCAGCGATATCGCCGCGGAAACATCGGTCGATCCGGCTTCTGCAAAAGAATTTGCGAATTCCACAACAGAGTTTGCGAAGACTGCGGATGTCTTTGCAGAAGATATCAAGAAATCTTATAAACCTACGGATGAGTTTGCCGACAAAGCTTCGGCGATCACGGCCCAAGCAGATGCCATTGCCAAACGCACCGATGTTCTCGCCATCGAAGCGGAGAAGTTTTCGCGAGAAACCAAACAATTTGTTTCGAAAGTAAAAAGTGCTCGCGCAAGCGTTAGCACACCGCTCATGGAAGTCGTCACGACGATTGTCCCTAAGAACGTCTTCTATTCGATCGCCGGCGAAAACCCGAACATGCTTCATATCATGTTCTTCGCTCTGATCGTAGGAATTGCGATAACGCTCTTGCCCGCTCCGGTTTCTGAACCATTTGTAGGTTTCATGGAAGCGGTCTTTGCGATCACGACCAAGATCATCGATATTATTATGAAATTCGCGCCGTATGCGGTTGCGTGTTTGCTCTTCAATAATATTGCGCTCTTTGGTCTCGATCTGCTTCAATCGCTGGGCTGGTTCGTATTAACCGTTCTCCTCGGTCTTTCCTTACATTTTTTCGGAACGTATTCGCTCTCGGTCTATTTCTTATCGAACATGAATCCGATCGAATTTTTCAAACGCGTCCGCACAGTAATTTTGACCGCATTTTCGACCAGTTCGTCGAATGCAACATTGCCGACCGCTCTTCGCGTTTCTGAAGAAAACCTAGGCGTGCCGAAAGATATTAACAGCTTTGTTCTGACTGTCGGGGCGACCGCAAATCAAAATGGAACCGCGCTTTATGAAGGTGTCACCGTTCTGTTTCTTGCCCAGCTCGCTGGAGTTGATCTGACGATCGGTGTGCAGCTCATGGTCGTGTATCTCGCAATTCTTGGTGGTATAGGAACAGCCGGAGTTCCATCAGGTTCGATCCCATTCATTATCGGAATTTTGGCAATGATAGGTGTTAATCCGGCTTTGATCGCGATCATCATCGGGGTTGACCGCTTGCTCGATATGTGTCGAACCACACTGAATGTGGTTGGCGATATAACGGCGGCGACCTATGTCGCACGAAGCGAAGGCTACGAACTGCTCAAACATGTAAAGAAAGCTGAAATGCTTTAGGGAGAAAAACCAATGTTCCCGATCGGCGATGACAATTCGGATATTACGATCACGCCATTTGTTAATTACGCATTTATTGGGATTAACGTTCTCGTTTTCGTTTTCCTTCAGCAGCTTGGCAGTAGCGAGTCGTTCACCTATGCTTTCTCGCTTGTGCCGAAAGAAATTACGACCGGTATCGATCTGGTCGGGCCGCAGGTCATCAGCGATGGAGTCGGCCACACCGCGACGATAGTGCAGTATGCGACGCCTCTGCCGGTTTATTTTAATTTCCTATCATCAATGTTCATGCACGGCGGATTCGGGCATATTTTCGGTAATATGCTCTTCCTGTGGATATTTGGCGACAACCTCGAAAACCTCCTCGGTCACTTTCGGTACGGTATGTTTTATATAGTTTGCGGATTTGCTGCAGCTTTCGCTCAGGTCGCGATGGACTCTGGTTCGATCATTCCGATGCTCGGAGCTTCGGGTGCAATATCGGGCGTTCTCGGCGGCTATGTTTTGCTATTTCCGCAACGAAAGGTTCGTGCGATCATCTTTAATTTTATGACCACTGTTCCGGCAATCGCGGCTATCGGCATCTGGATCGTATATCAGCTAGTTTTGGGTTATCTTTCACCTGCCGGACAGGGCGGCGTCGCTTATGCGGCTCATATCGGCGGGTTTATTGCCGGGGTCGCATTGGTGAAGGTTTTTGCGATCGGAAGGCATGTCTAAGTTTTGATCGAAAAGATCTGTCTTTGAGATAAGTTGGGATTGTAAAATGGGTCGCAACATAAAACTGCGTCCCATTTTTTTTCAAAGTTTGCCTCTTGGTTCGCGTCGCCCGTCATTTTTATTGTTCGGCTTTCAACAAATTCTGCGTAAGGCGTGTAAACGACACGCAACCCTTTTTCGCGAAGTTTAAGGCAAAGATCCACATCAAAATATTTTGTCGGAAATTTTACTGCATCAAAACCGTCAACGCTAATGAACACTTCTCGCCTGATCGCGAAACATCTCGCGGAAACAGCAGAGAAATTCCCGATCAAACCGGCCCGAAAAAAATATCCAACATCATCAAACAAAAAACCTTCGTGCGCATTTGAGATTAGATTTTCTTTATTCAAAATATAACCGCTATGAACAATTGTGCCATCGGATGCGATGATCTTTCCACCGACCGCACCTATCTCGGGTCGCTGGACGAAGCTAACGAGCTCACTGAGCCACTCGTCGGAATTGACGAGTAAGGAAGCATCGTAAAAACAAAGAATATCGTTGGTTGCTTCGTCTGCGGCTTCATTTAATGCAATTGCATTGAACTTTTTACAATCAATTATCTCTATGTTGGGATCAAATTCGATCTCCGGCTGTTTATCGCCTACCAAGATCAACGATACCGAAAAAGACTCTTTGACCTCATATCGAATCCGATTCAGGTTACTCACGGCACTGCAAACCTCAGCGGTTATATTCAGTCTCTCGAAATGCTCAGCAAGAGCTTCGCGTGCTTTTACATAAGCATACGGTTTTGCTTCGCCGCTGAAAGCGACCGACGTCGCGATAGCACGCCAATGATAAAGTATGCGAGGAATGTGCCTGATCTCGCTTTCCTTAATATTTTCTATTACTCGAAGTGCGACATCATAATCCTGACTACCCTCAAACCCTTCCCGAAATCCGCCGATGCGTTTTAATAGATCCGTTTGATAGGCCGATAAATGCGTGATCATATTCATTGAATAAAAAAGATCGCGGGAAAAATCGGGCTTAAATTTTGGTTCGTATCTGCGGCCTTTCTCATCGATCAGATCTTCATCACTAAAGATCATTTTAGCTTCCGGATGTTCATTTATTTCATTTGCAAGCCAAAAAAGCGCGTCTTTTGCTAGTTCGTCATCATGATCGAGCAAAACGCAAAATTCGCCAGTCGCGAGGTCCAAAGCAGAATTTGAGGCCGCTGAAATATGGCCATTAGTGTCGCGAAATGTGACAAGAATACGCGCGTCCTGCCTTGAATATTCTTCCAACACCTTTCGCACACGCGGAAGTTCGGAATGATCGTCCGCAATACAGAGTTGCCAATTGGAATAGAGCTGTTGTTGAACCGAATCGAGGCAAAGTCGTAGCCACTTTTCATCAACGTTATAGACCGGTACGATCACTGAGATCAGCGGTTGGTGCTTCATTTCACTGATCAATTTTGGGAAATCTGTACTGTCGAATTTAGCTTTTTCGCGAATGAGAAATTTGCGATATTTCTCGCGCTCATTCTGACGGCGGCGATAGGCGGCAACCTCTTTTCGCAAACGGCCGATTCCGCCTTTACGAAAAGCCGCGCTCACGTGCCGAAATTTTTTATTCGAAGTCATACCCTTAGTTCACAACTTAACATTTTTCTGTTTTACTTTTGTAGAGAAGATGGAAAATACTTGTCGGATCTGCGAAAACACTATCGGAAACCGTCGTCATAAAACTCGCGAAATGATGTTCGGAACACGCGATGAGTTTGATTATATAGAATGCGGCCGCTGTGGAACTCTGCAGATCGCCGAAATTCCGCATCTTACAAAATATTACCCAAAAGATTATTTTTCTTTCAAAGGAAAACAGCCCGAGATCGGAGAAACGTTCCTTCGCCGACTTGCTTCTAAACTTTCCGGACAATATCTACTTACCGGAAAAGGTTCTATTGGCCGATCCATTATTAACTGGAAACCATGGCTGCGAGATCATTTTCCTACTTCTCTTTCTGAACCAATTTTGAAGATTGATCGGAATTCGCGCGTTCTTGATGTCGGCTGCGGAAATGGAAAATTATTGCAGGCATTACATTATTTCGGCTTTACCAACCTTACCGGTGCCGATGCTTACATTGAGAAAGACATAGTGTACGAAACTGGCGTTAGGATCTTCCGAAGATCTTTGGATGAGTTAGATTCCAGCTTTGACCTGATCATGCTCCACCACTCATTTGAGCATCTTGCCGATCCGAGAGAATCTCTATCGGAAATTCGTCGATTGCTCGAACCCACTAAGTTCGCCCTGATACGGATTCCAGTCATTAATATTGCTTGGGAAAAATACGGTGTTAATTGGGTCCAGCTCGATCCGCCACGACATCTTTTTCTTTATACTGAATGCGGCTTTCGAAAGCTCGTCGAATCTTGCGGCTTCAAAGTTGAATCGGTCGTTTACGACTCAAGTGCGTTCCAATTTTGGGGCAGCGAACAATATCGGGAGAACATTCCGCTAAACGATCCTCGTTCGCACACTAGTGAAAAAGGAAGTGTGTTTTCAGACGAACAAATGGTCAAATGGCAGGTCGAAGCCGAAATGCTGAACGCCGAGAAACGCGGTGACCAAGCGGCCTTTTACGTCCGAAAGGTTTAAAGAATGTCAGTTTCCCAATCAAGCATCGGACGAACAATGCCGGGCAGAACACCGGCATAATCCCCGCGAGCAGAATCCCCTTCTAAGCTGTCAGCCACATGAAACACAACCGCATCTCGCACAACAAAATGTACTATCAATGGTTTGTAGGTCGAAAGGGCCGCAGTCACGAAAACAGCCCCTTCAGCAAGGAAATTTCCAGGTATCCAAGCCGTGGTCGTGTATGTTCCCCTTTCACGTTCGCGGTTTCGCCAGCCGCTGTTCCAATCGTGTGCGACAAAAATACATACTCCCTGGTCGTTGTAAAAATGCAGGTTCGGCACCAGAATTTTTCCGCTTTCGAGCACCTCGTATGTCATCTCGACGCCGATATTTTTTCGAATATCGAGCGAAGATGAAGTTTTACCATTAGCGTCGCAAATACGAACAGACAATAGCCGTGCCGTTTCATTTCCCGGAGCTTTTTCGACTTCCCATTGGCGTTCGGCACCCGTTTCCGTTAGTTCATTTAGATACTCGCTGACGACAGATCTTGCTTCGCCGTCGAGTTTGATCCGACCGTCGGTTATCCAGATAGCACGTTTGCAAAGACGCGTTATCGCGTGCATATCATGCGAAACAAAAAGAACTGTCCTCCCAGAGCTTCCGACAGAGCGCATTTTTGCGATCGATTTTTTTTGAAAGCTGACGTCCCCGACCGCCAAAACCTCATCGACGATCAAAACTTCGGGTTCAAGATGAGCAGCGACCGAAAAAGCTAGCCGCATGTACATTCCGCTCGAATAAAATTTGACCGGCGTATCGAGAAACTTTTCGAGTTCGGAAAAAGCGACGATCTCATCAAATCTTTGATCGATCTCTGCTCGTTTCATACCAAGGATCGCACCATTCAAATAGATGTTTTCGCGACCGGTAAGCTCATTATGAAAGCCGGTTCCGACCTCTAACAAACTGCCAACGCGGCCGCGAATTTCAGCTTTGCCGTCGGTCGGTTTTGTAATGCGGGAAAGTATTTTTAAAAGCGTCGATTTTCCCGCTCCGTTGTGGCCAATTATGCCAAGAGTCTCTCCTTCGGCAACTTCGAAACTAATGTCTTTAAGCGCCCAGATCTCATCGCGCACACGACGCTTGCTTGTAAAATTCACAACCGCATCGCGAAGCGAATTTGACTTTGCCGCTCCAAGGAAATATTTCTTTGATAAATTTTTTGCGGTGATCGATTTCATTTATATCAGGTCAGCAAAATCATCCTCCATTTGCTTGAAAACGAAAAGAGCTAACAGCATAAATACAACAGTCGAACCAAGCGATACAGCAATGACCTGCCAATCGAAAGCAGTGCCGAATAGAGCACTTCGCATTCCTTCAATAATTCCGGTAAGCGGATTAACAGCAAAAACGAGACGCCATTTTTCGGATAGTAGAGTCGCCGGATAGAAGATAGGCGAAGCGATCATCCAAACTTGCAGCATAAAGGGCAAAGCATGTTTCACATCGCGAAACCGGACATTCAATGCCGCAAATAAAACGCCGAAGGCAGACGAAACAAAAATTGCTGCGAAAATAAAAAGCGGAGCAAAGATGACATTATTATTTGGCACAAAACCATAATATGCCATCATAAATATGAAAATAATGATGCTAAAAACTAGGTCGAAAGCAACCGCAAGCACTGACGCAAGCGGCATTAAAAGCCTTGGAAAATAGATCTTCGTAACGAGGTTCGTATTTGAAATAAAACTCCCGCTTGCCATCGTGACCGCCGAGTGTACAAATAACCAGATCATTAGTCCGCTCAAAGCAAAAAGCGGATACGGTATGTTCTTCGTGTCAAAACGAGCAAAGTTGCTAAAGATGACTGTAAAGATCGCCGTCGTCAAAAGGGGCTGTAAAACAGCCCAAAGAATTCCAATGACTGTTTGCTTATACCGGATCTTTATATCGCGCCATATTAGGAAATAAAGCAACTCGCGATAGCTCCAAAGTTCGCGAAGATCAATGCTCACCCAACGGCTGCTCGGTCTTATTTCGGTTAATTCGGAGTGCGGTGTCGTCATTCAGTATTTTAACTTTCCGTATTTGGCAATGTTCGCTTTTCGCATTCGTTCGCGATTCGCCATAAATAGCTTTCGCGGAGTCAACAATCGAAACAGATTTTTGATTAGCGAGCCGAAATTTGAGTATTCATAGTTTTCTTTGATCAGTCGCCATGCTGTCCGCTTGTCACAGTTTCGTATAAGCTCAGCAGCCGTATTTAATTTTAACACTCCTTGAAATTCTCTAAGCTTTTCCCTACTAATATTCAGTTCAGGAAAAACCATTTCCTGCGCGGCGATCTGCTCGCTTAGCATCAATGTGGTCTCACTGCTCGTGTTGTTTCCGTGTCTGCGCCATGCGCACAATATTTCTTCGTTGCGGGCAAATTCGCCATTGATCGCAAGCCTCAGGTATAGTTCATAATCCTCAAGTTTAGCATTTTCGTTCCAGCCGAATTCTTTCAATTCTGAAAATCTATAAACAATGCCGGGACTCGACATTATTTCGCCTCTAAGCAAATGTTCGAGCAGATCACCATCCGCAAATGGACTCCAATTATCAGTCCGGTCGATGATATTGTCATCTTCGTCTATGACAAACGCGTGTGAGAATGCAAGCGATGAATCAGGCCGCGACATTAGCAGATCGACCTGCTTTTCCAAAAAATTCGGCAACCAAATATCATCCGAACCCAGATACGCAAAATATTCGCTCGTTTCAGCTGCAAGCGAAAGTGCTTCGTTGAGCGTGGTACAAAGGCCGCGATTATCTCTGGCTATAAAGATATTTTCGAACGGACAATCCTCTAAAACTCGTCGGATAATTTCCACAGATTCGTCTTTCGAACCATCGTCGATTACAATCAATTTCTGCGGCGGCAGTGTCTGGGCGAAAATCGACCGCAGCGTGCGCTCAACAAATTGAGCATGCTGAAATGAAGGTACAAAGGCGGTCACATTCGGCATCGGTTAATTGTAAATGGTTATGAAATAAAGGCAAACCGCTGATGTTTGTGAATAGTTTACAAGATGAAAGTTTTACATTTTTTAGATTCATTGAACCGCGGCGGAGCCGAAATGCAAGCACTCGATGTCTGTCGAAATGCTTCGCGATTCGGCCTAGAAATGACAATCGTCGCGGGCTCAGGCGGCACTCTTGAGGGCGATTTCTTAAACTCCGGAGCAAAAGTAATAAGGCTGAACCGGAAATTTCCAGTCGACCTTTATCTCGCATCGCAATTGCGGAAGATCATCAAGGACCGAAAGATAGAAATCGTCCACGGCTATCAAGCGGTGGATGGAACACATATATACTTGGCCGCTCGCGGCCTGCGAAATGTGAAGAAAGTGCTTAGCTTTCAAGGTTTTATTCCAGATAAAAGAAATCGTGTGGCATCACGATTGTTAATCCCGCGAATGGATCTGAACATTGTCGTGAGCAAAGGATTAAAGCATTGGCTTGGTGAAAAGGACAGACTGAACACAGCAAGTTTTAAACTTTTATACAACGGAGCCGATCCCGAAAGATTAAGACCGGCCGGCCGCTCGATCCGCTCCGAGTTAAAACTTCCCGACGACGCGGCATTTGATCGGGATGATCGGAAATTTCTATCGAGATCCGCGAAAAGATCAGCTAACTCTATGCAGAGCACTACCCAATGTCCTGCAAAAGCTCGGTAACGTTCATTGTATTCTTGCCGGTCGGATCGAGAATGGCGCCGAAGGAAAAATGGCTGACTGTTTGAATTTTTGTATCGAAAACGGTATCGCCGACCGCGTCCATTTTATCGGCTCACGCAGCGACGTTGCGGACATTTTGTCGGAACTTGAGATCTTCATATTTTCATCATTGCAAGAAGGTTTGCCGGTCGCTGTATCGGAGGCAATGCTTGCCGGCGTGCCGATGATCGTTTCCGATATTGAACCACTTCTGGAAGCGACCTCAAATGGTAGATACGCTGAGGTATTTCCGGTTCGCGATGAGAAAGCTCTCAGCGAAAAGATAGTCAAACTTCTCGATAGCGAAAAAGAGCGTTTGCAACTCGCCGCAAACGCCCATGATTTTGCCGTTGAAAATTTCAGTATCGATGCTCATATGAAAAAACTTACCGAACTTTACTATGGTTTATTTCAGGCTACTGCCGTTGAAACTCCGGCGTCCCAAGAACAAGGCTGACGACCTTGAAAATATCAGGATCTCCGCTTGGCGGTAAAAGTTTTGTACGACGTTTTTGTGCTCTTTGCCTCGGATTCATTTCCGCCATTTGACCAGGGTCTTCGTCTTCGGTCGCGGCAGGTGCTTCGACTTTAGGAAGCGGCTGAACGATCTGCTTTTCCAACATCGTCCTCGTATTCGCGGAAACTTCGCCGCTTAAAACCACTGCCAAAGCATTGTCCAAAACAGCGGCTTGGGTCGGAGCAGCGAAACGTTGCAGATCCACATGCGTTCCAGGGATCTGATTGCTCGCAAGAGCGACCGAATAGTTTAGCCGTTCGAGCAAGGCTCCGGTATTTACCCAATCCTCAGCCTTATCCGGATAACCCGTCGGAGCCTGATATCCGTAAGGAACTTCGCCGAGTTTATTAAGCATCGCCGTCATAGCCGGTCCTGCATTTGTGTCTGCTCCGATCGCCCGTATCGAACTTGCTGCAAGTTCAAAAGGCGTTTTGATCTTCGCCCGATAATTTTCCGGAGCGTAAAATTCCGGATCGCTGAACAGTGTCGATAAAGTCGCTTTTATGTCTCCTCCCGATTTGCTGAATGCCGCCGCGACACGATCGATAAGGGTTTCGCTGGGGTCATCGCTCACAAATTTTACAGCCAATTTTCGAGCGATAAACTTTGCCGTTGCTGGGCTTTTTACCAACATATCGATAACTTTAAGGCCGTCCTTTATGCCGCCTTCGTGAACTTCTTGACCGAGGATCGTTTTGACACTTTCATCATGGATCTTTTCATTGAAATAAAATTCGCCGCTTTCTATATCGTTCGGAACGCCGGCTCGCCTTCTCAAACGATCAAGTTTTTTATCTTCCGTACCTTTGATCATATTTCCGGCAATATTCCTGTAACCTCGCGGATCGGCGATCGTCCAACCGGTAAACGCTTTAGCAACTTCGATTATGTCCTGTTGCGTATAACCGCCGTCAACACCAAGCGTATGCAGCTCCATCAACTCGCGGGCGTAATTTTCATTTATACCCCGCTTCTGTCTGGTTTGACCTTTTGCAGCGTTTGTCTTTGCCCGCTCTATACGCTGATCGATCTCTGCGTCTGTTAGACCTTGGTTGCGCTTCATTCTTTCACGCATTTGCGGCGGGATATTTCCACTCGTCATCATCTGCTGGAATCGGGATTGTTTTTGATTCGTATCCCTATCATTCTTGTCGGCAACAGATTGAAAATTGTCTAGAAAAAAGAGCATTGCCGGATGTTGCGCCGTTCCGATCAAGAGATCCTTAAAATTTCCAATCGCATTTTTCCGGAGAACATCGCGTTCATAGGAAGGAATATACCAGCGAACGGCACCTTTTCCGGCATAAACATTAAAATGATTTTGCCAAAAATCGACCATCACTTCTTGTAGTTGCCGTTCCGAATACACTGCGCGCAAAACTCGATTTGCATTCACCTGAGCAAGTATCTGAGTGGCCGGTTTCAGATCGTACTCTCTATAAAGTTCACGCAGTTTCGCCTGCCGTCCTTTCTTGTCATCGGAAGTCGGCTCTTTTGCCGGCTCTGCATTTGCAACTTGAGCACGTTTGTTTTTGCCCTCGATCGAACGGAGCAATGCTCCCGGATTCGGGTATTTCGCAAAAACTTCGGGTGTCGAAAGTTGATAAACCTCAAGGTCGCTGAGCTTTGCTTCCACAGCATCATCCGGAATGGAAGAAGGGTTTAACTGCATCTGAATATATTTTTGCAGCCCGATCGCTCGAACCTTTTCCACATCGCCCGGACGGGCTCCGAACCCTAACCGGTTCAGAACGTGTAATATTCTCTGATCATCTGTCAAAGGCTTTGCGTTAGATGTCGGCACTGCAAATGCAAACATCGGCAAACCGAGCATAAGAATGAGTACGGTCGCTATAAACTGTGTGAATAAACATCTTTTCATAATTTCGAACTCCGGCAGTAAAGTATCTGCTAAGTTTTTAGACGCATTTGAGTGTAATTTAGGCGAAAATATTTTGAAGAAGGTAGTCTTCCGATTATTCCAAACGGACAACATTTCGGCATTAATTTTCATCGAAATATCGTAATTCACGGTAAAATACGCTAAACTTACATTTCAAAACAAAGACATTATGATCATTAAAAACGCTAGACAAAAAATCATATTTTCGTTTATCTTTATTGCCTTGGCGGTTGTTGCGAGTTCTGCTCAGAGCAAGTTCAGCGATCCCAATGTCGATTATTCATTCGATGTGCCTTCGGATAGTTGGAAAATGACCGTCAAACCTTCGACCACAAGCCCGAATGTTGAATACGTATTTAACGACCGCCGTGACACTCATTTAGAGGTTAGAAAGCTTTCGGTGTCCGCTTCCGCTAAATTTGCGGACATTGTTCGTGACGAAGAAACCAAGCTGCAATTTTATCCGGGATATGTTGCCGGAAAACAGGAAAATTTTAACGGTAAACTACAGGGCGGAATTTTCAATTTTGAATTTGTACGTTCGGGAAAACCGCAGGTCGGACGATTCTACTTTATGAAGGCGAATGACACTACCTATTATGTTCTTCGGTTCACCGGCTTTCGGGACAAACTTCGGACGATCAGAAATGAGACCGATCAGATCGCAAGAACTTTTTCAGTAAAATAATTTCACAGAAAAACAAACAGAGCGTTTAGGTAAATTGATCTAAACGCTCTTATTTTTTTAATTTAACTCGCACCTTTGCTCCGTTTGGAATTATGTACCCGCTCTTTGTGGGTCCTATCTCAGCTAGCTTTTCGATGCGAGAGAGTTTCATTGTGCTTAGATCCTCATCGGTTAGCCCTGTCATTAAGCGTACTTCAAATCTCTCGGCCTTATTTAACAAACTCCATGCAGTTTGTCCGTTTACTTGATAATTTTCGCAAAGCATTTCTGCAAGCTCATCACTGTCACCGGCAAACCATTTCAGAAAATCGCTTCGGCCAAGACCTTCGATACATTCGGCGATCAGCACGATCGTTCCGCCATCAACACAGGCCTCGGCAGCTGCATCGAGAGTTTTATGAGCCTGTATCATATTGATATCAAAAGGGATTCCGCCGCAGCTAACTACAACGACCTCACGCTTTTCCTTGATCGAGATCGTGTTTTCATTTGCAAAATGCTTACAAGCTTTCTGATGTGAAGTTATCCAATTGCCGCAAAACATCTCCGTCGCCCCACCGTGCTCACCAATGATGCTGTTCACAGAAAACGATGGATCGATCAAGGCTGTCGCCTGTATGAAAGCTTCGTGCACCGCGTTTCCATCGAGCAAACCGCTACCAACGCCATTGCGTCTGTCTTTCGTTCCGCAATCGAAAGCGAGCTTATGCGTTGCCGAAATGGTTCGTGAAGAAGCAAGTCCCGGACAAATTAATTTCCGGCCGCCGGTAAATCCCGCAAAATAATGAAAAGCGATAGCTCCGATTGTTATGACGTGATCGCTTTCAGTCAAAACGCGGTTCAGCTCGACCGGTATACCTGAATTGGTTTGTCCTAAGCGTTGGATTTGCATTAGATCACGCGGACCGTGATCGAGCATTTTTATCCGTTGGGCGACAAAGGGTGTGAGAATTTTTTCTTTTTCCGCATATGTTACTTTCCGATGAATTCCTGTAGCAAAAATTACGCTTATCTCGAACGGTGTTGTTCCATTCGCTATTAGACGACGGACGAGCAGGTTGACGATCTGTCCGGCTGCTGCTTCGCGTGTCGCATCCGGAACGACTATGAGAACCGTTTCGCCCGGCGAAATGATATCTTCCAGCCGCGGAGAATCTATCGGCGAATCAAGCCGAGCTCCGATCTCGATATCCGAAAGAGGACTGGAATTTTCGGCCGTACTCAAAACTTGAAATCGGTCATCGTCAAAGGTGAACGGTATTTCCGAACGGCCGTACTTTAATGAAATTTCAGCCATTTAGTTTGTCGGCTCGTTCGAGGGAATAAAACATCTTGTGCCCGTATCACATACATAAACCGCTTCGGCTTCATGCCCGTGTGTTTCCATCTGGATGGTAAGGTGATCTATGCCGAATTCGTCGTGCAGCTTCGTTCTAATTATTGCAAGAAGTTCGGAATGCTCGATCGATTTATCATGTGAAATATGAGCGGACAATGCATCTATACCTGACGAGATCGTCCAAACATGAAGGTCGTGAAGGCCTGTTACGCCTTCGGTTTCGGTTATCGATGCCTGCACGGAATTAACGTCTATATGTGATGGCGTGCCTTCCAACAATACGTTTACCGAAGTAAGTATCAGCCGCCACGAACTGATGATAATAATGACGCTGATCAATATACTGCAAACAGCATCGGCCCAAGTCGAGCCAAAAGAGATGATAGCAAGACCGGCAATTATGGCTGCAACCGAACCAAGCAGATCGCCCATTACATGCAGCCACGCTCCGCGCATATTAAGGTCGTGTTCACTGTCCGCGTGAAGCATCCATGCCGCAACAATATTCACAATGAGACCGCCCAAAGCGACAATGAGCATTTCGAAACCCTTGATATCCTGCGGTGATGCCCAACGTTCATATGCTTCGTAAATGATCCACAAAGACAGAAGCACAAGCACGACGCCATTGATAAACGCCGTCAATATTTCCAACCGATAATAACCGTATGTTTTTTTTGAAGTTGCCGGCCGTGCCGCAAACCAAAATGCGAAGAGCGTTAGGCTGAGAGCGGCAACGTCCGTGAACATATGTCCGGCGTCCGCGAGAAGTGCGAGTGAATTGGCAAACCAGCCGCCGAAAGCTTCGGCGATCATATAGCCCAATGTAAGGCCCAGAGCGATCTTCAGTCGACGTATGCCTTTTTCTGAACGTCTGTTTCCATGTGAGTGTCCGGCTCCCAAATCAAAATCTCCTCAAAACTTTTGCGTTCCGAAGCGACAAAACATAGCCAGTACGTCCGCCGCGGTCATTAACGAATTCAACGGCGATCTCTGAAAGCGGAGTCGAAACCTGCAGTTTGAAGGTTCCGTCGCCCGAAGCAAAAGCCTCACGACTTTGAGCCCTTACCAAAAGTCCTGACTGGGTCCTGCCCGATATTATAAAAATGTTTCCGCCGACCCGTTCAACGTTCCAATCGCTAACCGATATAGCTGACGCTGTGTCACGACGCAGGATCGTGAACTTCCAAGGCTCGCTCCATTCGCTGATCTGTCCGGACCGGGCAGTATTCTTCAATCGCCAGTAATAATTCCCCGGTGTCAGGCCTGATAATCTCTGGCTTTTCGAAGTCAGCATCGGACGATCGATCAATATAGTATCTGTCGAAAAATATGGTGAACGAGCGACCTGAATGTGATATCGGCCGATGGATTCCGAACTCGAATCTTCCCAAGAAAATGCAACACTCACGCCATTTCCAGAACCGCCGTCGATCTGTGCCAGATTTGCAGGAAGTTTTTGCGTTGGCGGCTGAAGTAGGTTTTCTTTAGTTCGAAGTTTTGTTTCGTCGATAGCTGCGTACTGATTTTCATTGATCGTCGATTTAACACCTCCGACCGATGTTTCTACACTGCCGCGGCTGATGCGGATCTCCCCGCTTCCGGCTGCGGTGTTAAAACTCGCATCGGTTTGCGAACGAAGTTTCGTTTCTGAATCAAGCATTTCAACTACGTTTTGTCCATTTTCCGACTGTGTCTCAGTGCGTACGTTCATCTGCCCGTCATCGAGCGCAACACGAACGTTCACCCCACCGAAAATGGAGGAATTATCGCGAACGACAACGGTACTGTTTGGCCGGACCGTATAAACCGAACCATCGAGCATCTGTACTGTCGCACGTCCATCGGCTTGCGTTTGGATCGTATCACCGGCGGCGATGTAGGTTTCTTTGGTAACGACGATCGTTTCGCGCGTCGCCGCTCGCGTAATCCGAACTTCGCCTTCGTAAGACATTATTCTGGCGGCATTCGCGGGAGCCTCGGTCATTCCCTGCTGATCGAACCAGTGATTACGGCTTGCATACCAAAAAAAACCGCCGACCAAAGCGCAGATCACCACGAACACACCAAGTCCCCAGATCGTGCTCTTTTGGATCTTCCACCATTCGACGTATATTTTCTTGTATTTATTTTCCATTAAGGACAGCTCTATGAAACTTGATCGTTAATCGTTTCAGCTTTCTGCGGAAATAGAAGCGATAGAGCAATGGACACGATTATCGCACCGACAACGACTCCGAGCGAAACATTAATGACGGCCTGCTCAAAATCATGATGCAGATATCTTTGCAAAAATCCGACAAACGACGAATCTCCGCCAATCCCCATTATCACGCCTTCGGCGGCCAGAGGCAATAACATTTTTACACCGATGAAACTTAATACGAACGCGAGGCCGTATTTTAAGAAGTGAAACTTCTCTGCCATATCGACCAGCAAGAAGAAAAAAGTCCTCAGGCCAAGTATCGCAAAAATATTGGAAGTATAAACAATAAATTTGTCCGTAGTGATGCCAAAGATCGCCGGTATCGAATCAACAGCAAAGACAAGGTCGGCAACATTTATAATGATCAGAACCAAAAGAAGCATCGTCCCGGTTCGCTTACCATCGATCTTCACAAAGAAACTGTCGCCATCATAACTCTTTGAAATGCGGACGAATTTTGTTGTCATCCGAACGATCATGCTATCTTCGGGGTCAAAGGCATCGTCTTCGCCAAACATCTTGATGCCGGTATAGATCAGAAACGCTCCAAAGAAATACAAGATCCAATTGAAGCTTTCGACAAGTTCTGCTCCGGCAAAGATCATTAGCATTCTCAAGACCAATGCCATGAAAATACCCCAAAAGAGCACACGATGTTGGTATTTTTTCGGTACTTTGAAATAGCCGAAGATAAGTAAGAAAACGAATAGATTATCGATGGAAAGCGAAAGTTCTATAAGATAACCGGTGAGGAATTCCTTTGCTTTATGACCGCCGAACTGCGAAAGTATGAAACCGTCAAACGCCAATGCGAGTGAGATCCAAACCGCGCTCCATATCAACGTTTCTTTTCGGCTCGGTGCATGCGAACGTCTATTCACAATACCGATATCAACGAACAATGCCGCCAAAACTACCGCAAAAAAAGTTGCCCAAACCCAAAATGGATATTCGATCACATTCATATATTCAAATCGATCTTTCCAACATTTTTACGATACGTCCAAGACCATCAGCGTCTATCTGCGAAAAATCGTCCAATAGATCGCTGTCCAAGTCCAAAACACCGAACACCGCGCCAGACTTATCAAAGATCGGCAGAACTATCTCCGATCTCGACGCCGAAGCACACGCAACATGACCGGGAAATTCGTCAACGTTCGGGACGATCGCCATTTCGCGAGTTGTGAAGACATGGCCGCAAACACCTTTATCAAAATCGATTCTTGTACATGCGAGCGGACCTTGAAAAGGCCCTAATACAAGTTGATTTTCTTTCACAAAATAAAATCCAACCCAGAAAAATCTGAATACTTCTTTTAAAACTGCGGCTGTATTTGCAAAATTTGCAATAAGATCGGTTTCGCCGGCGATCAAGGCTTCGATCTGCGGAATTATCTCGTTATAGAGCTTTTCCCGGTTTGCATCTTTAGTAAATGATACGGAATCTACCATAAACTTTGAGTTTAACTTGATGTTCGAGGCCGTGCAAATGATTCTATCCCACGAAAAATGTATAATTCTCGCGATGGAACTTGCTCAAAAAATATTATCAGTCGCTATAGGCGGGGCGTTCGGAGCGGTCGGACGATATTTGATAAATATCTCGCCGTTATCCACCGTTTTTGAAAAGTTTCCCTTTCCGACGTTCTTCATCAATGTTATCGGTTCTTTTTTGATCGGATTCTTTCTGATACTTCTCACCGACAAGTTCACGGTCAGCGACAATGTCCGAATGGCTATCTTGGTCGGAATGCTGGGTGCTTTCACGACGTTCTCAACTTTTGAATTGGAGATCTACGGGCTTATCAAAGACGGTGCCTTTTCCATGGCTTTCGGTTATTTATTTTTGAGTGTTCTTACAGGATTCATCGGTGTTGTCGCCGGCATCACATTGGCCGGAAGATTCTGATCTTATTGCTAGTCGACTTTGTCCAGAGATGTGTATTCTCCCCACGTTCCAATATTTAGTTAAAACTTAAATCTGTTAAAAACCCGAAGATTATTATAGAGAAAGTGATTTCCGCGAAATCTTTACTGTCTCAACGGCCTCGGCGGCCGTATTGGCGGTTGCCGTAATGTGTCCCATTTTGCGGCCGATCCTGGGCTCAGCTTTGCCGTATAAATGAAGCTCTACGTTTGGATGGGAAATAGCTGCGGCCCAATTCGGTTCGCCGTTTTGCCAGACGTCGCCGAGAAGATTCGCCATCGCGGCCGGCCGGAAAAACTCGGTCGAACCAAGCGGTAAACCGCAAACCGCACGCAACTGTTGTTCAAATTGAGACGTGACACATGGCCCAAAGGTTAAATGCCCCGAATTATGCGGACGCGGTGCGATCTCATTTACGATCAATTGGTCGTCCGCCGTCACAAAAAATTCAACGCACATTGTGCCGACATAGCCAAATTTCTCTGCTATGTTTCTCGCGATCTCCACGGCTTCCATGAAAACCTTTTCCGAAACGACCGCCGGGGCAAATGACACATCCAATATATGATTCGAATGATCATTTTCGATCACGCCGTAATGGGCGAACGTTCCGTCGAGCCCACGGGTACAAACGACCGAAACTTCCTTCGCAAAATCGATAAAACCTTCGAAAACTGCTTCTCGACCACTCATCGCCGCAAAGGCTCCTTCGATATCCTCGTTTCCATTTATCTTTTGTTGACCTTTGCCGTCGTAGCCAAAACCGGCCGTTTTAAGAACCGCCGGGAGTCCAATATTTTCAGCAGCATCACGAAGGTCCTCGATCGACTTTATCTTGCGGAACGGGGCGATCGGAAAGCCATTTTCTGAAAGGAAAGTTTTTTCCCGCAAGCGGTTTTGAGTTGTATGAAGTATCTCGCCTTTCGGATGAACATCGACAAATTCCGATGCCGCTTCGACCGTCGCGGAAGGAACATTCTCAAACTCAAAAGTCACAACATCGACCGCTTTTGCAAAGCCACGAACCGCATCAAGATCATCGTAAGAAGCCGAAATTTCGAGATCAGCGATCTGTCCGGTCGGCGTATCTTTGCCGGGAGAAAACGTGTGAACACGGTAACCCATTTTCCGGGCTTCGATCGCAAGCATTCGTCCAAGCTGGCCGCTGCCGAATATGCCGAGGGTTGAATTTGGAAGGATCTGTTTCATCTCTGCTGCTGAGTAAGCGAGGAATGTAAAACTGTATCGGTCTGCGAATTTCGAAACTGTTTAAGCTTTGCACGCAATTCCGGCCGTGAATTTGCCAGTATAGAAACTGCCAAGAGGGCCGCATTTTTCGCGCCGGCATCACCTATTGCAAGCGTGCCGACCGGAATGCCGGCAGGCATCTGAACTATCGACAACAACGAATCTATTCCTTTCAAAACCTTGCTTTCGATCGGAACGCCAAGCACAGGCAATAACGTCTGCGACGCACACATTCCCGGCAAATGAGCCGCACCGCCCGCTCCGGCAATGATTACTTCGATACCACGTGATTCTGCTGCTTTTGCGAATTCGAATAAAAGATCCGGTGTACGATGAGCCGAAACGATCTTCGTTTCATGCGCGACGCTAAATTCCTCAAGCGTTTCGCTTGCGAGCTTCATTGTCGGCCAATCGCTTTTGCTGCCCATAATGATCGAAACTAAAGGTTTTTCGCTCATATCATTTCTTTTCCAATTCGGTCCGTATAACCGATTCGAACTTTTCCCAAGCATGGATCGGGCTTCGCCAATAGACTATTTTTCCATCGCGACCGATCACAATGTTTTTCGGGTATCCGGAAAACACGAACATATCTAATGCCGGTTGAGCATCGCCGGCGACGCGATAATCAAACTTTTCTCGTGAAAGGTAATGTTTTACCTTTCCGGTTGGTTCATATGTAAGAGCGATGAACGCAACATCCGGATCATCGGCGAATTTTTCGCTCAATTGATTGAGCTTCGGAGTTTCAGAAATGCATGCCGGACAGCCGATGAACCAGAAGTTTAGAACGATAACTTTGCCTTTCAGATCTTCGAATTTTATGACATCGCCGTGAATATCTTTCGCGATGAAATTCGGCGCCGTCATTCCTTCCTGCGGAATTTTCTGCAGACGAAATTCGATCGTCCCGTCATCCAATATTTTCGTAAGCGTTTGATCTTTATAGTGAAAATTCGCCATTCGGATATCGACGAATTCATTGTTACTGATCAAATTTCCATCCGAATCTCGAAAGATCGTCGAAGGTGCGGCCGGTTTCGGCGTCGGTTGCGCGATCTGAGCGTTGATCACATTTGCCGCCGACAATGTCAGAGCGGCAAATGTGATCAACAAAACGATCTTTCGATAATCGAATTTCCGCATCATTTGATAGCGTCTGCTCCTGCCTGTGCAACTGCGTGGTCATTTTCGACGCTGTCGCCTGAAACACCGATCGCACCGATGATCTCACCTTTTGCATTTTTAATAAGAACGCCGCCGGGAAACGATATAAGCCCGCCGTTCGAATGTTCAATATTAAAAAGCGGACCGCCGGGCTGCGACAGATTGCCGATCTCGCCGCTTGGCATATCGAAATATCGCGCGGTTCGAGCTTTCCTCATAGCGATATCCGTCGAACCGAGCCATGCGTTGTCCATTCGCGCGAATGCAACCAAATTTGCTCCGCTGTCAACGACCGCGATGTTCATACGAACTTTCAGTTTACCTGCCTTCGCTTTTGCCGCTTTTATTACTTTTTCCGCTTGTTCCAATGTGATGTTCATAAATTCTTCCCGTTTGTTCTTATGCCGAATATCCTTTTGCTCCATCAAAGTTATAAAGGTGTTCGGTTTTGATCACATCCAGGCCCGAATTATCAAAACGCTGCAAGAGCGAAATGATCTGCGCGTGCGAAATGTTTGAGCCTTCGCCGGCTTCGGCGACGAAACGGCAACGCCAATGATCGACGGTGAACGTGTCGGAAAATCCATCGGGATAAACCTTCACACCTCGGTTCGCGATCGTCTGCAATTTCAAACCGTCGCCGTTCACGGCTTCTACCAGTTTGCCGAGTTCATCAGCAACGCCATAGAACGAACCTTTCCACCAATCAAGAAAGACGTCCACACCAACTAGGTCTTTCTTCTGCGGTGTCGGCATTGTATAGATAGGCTTTTTGTCGGTTTCCGCGAGGTTTTTCTTATAGGTCACAGCCTTAAGCGTTTCCGGTTTTTGACCGATGCGTGCAACGACAGCTTCGGCAAATTCACGCGTGCCGACCTTTTCGGTCGAAACGCCTTCTTTATACATATCGTATGTGTGAACGCCGTCTTCGATAGTTTTCAGCCAAGCATTGTGTGCGAGCTCTGCAACATCCGGTTGATCGATATGCACAAGCATCAAGATCGAACCGAGGAACAAGCCCGAAGGATTCGCCATGTTCTGTCCGGCACGTCGCGGAGCCGAACCGTGGATCGCTTCGAACATCGCAACCTGTTCGCCGATGTTTGACGAACCCGCAAGTCCAACCGATCCGGCGATCTGTGCAGCGACGTCCGAAAGAACATCGCCGTAAAGATTCGGCATTACGATAACGTCAAAATTTTCCGGCGTGTCGGCCATTTTGGCTGCGCCGATATCGACGATCCAGTGATCTGCTTCGATGCCCGGATATTCCGGTGCGATCTCGTCAAAAACTCTGTGAAACAAACCGTCTGTCCGCTTCATAATGTTGTCTTTAATAAAGCATGTGACTTTCTTGCGGTTAAATTTCTTGGCGTATTCGAAAGCGTAGCGGACGATCTTTTCGCTGCCCGGACGCGAGATCAATTTCAAACATTCTTCGACCTGATCGGTCTGGCGATATTCGATGCCGGCGTATGTATCTTCTTCGTTCTCACGGACGATGACGACATCCATCACCGGATGCTTCGTCGAAACGAACGGATGATACGAAACGCACGGACGAACGTTCGCGTAAAGCCCGAGCGTTTTGCGAACCGCCACATTCAGCGACGAATAACCGCCGCCCTGCGGAGTCGTGATCGGAGCTTTTAGGAAAACTTTCGTCCGACGCAGCGATTCCCAGCTTTCCGGCGCGATTCCCGCTTGGTTTCCGGAAAGATAAACTTTTTCGCCGATCTCGATCGTTTCGATGTCGAGCCTCGCGCCCGCTTCTTTCAGAATATGAAGCGTCGCATCCATGATCTCCGGCCCGATGCCGTCGCCGTGAGCTACTGTAATAGGAACGTTTGTCATTGTATTTATAGTCCTTCTCTAAATTATTTTTACTAAATATCAAATGTTTGAGTTTAACCAACTTGACCGTTTCAATCAATCGAACACGCGATCGGACGCTGGGTTTTGGGTCTTGGGGCTTGGAGTTTTGGAGCTTTATCTTGGGTTTTTGGGCTTCGTCTCGGCTTTCTGGCGGCTTTGCCGCTCGATGTGCGGTGAGTCTCTGACTCACCGAAAGCCGCCACCGACTCCTCGCGGCTAAGCCGCTGTTCCGGGCGTCTGTTACACCCGTAATTAAAGACATCACTAAGCTTAGTGTCGATTCGGGCTGTAACATAAAAATGCAACCGTTGTTCTGTGACATTTTTGTTACACGATTTGTGACAACTTCGTTACAGCCTTTGTTACACCTCACTGGAGTTTTCTCCTTTTAACAGCCGATCTACCGTCATATGTGATACCTGAAGCCGAATTGCCTATGTCACGAAGTGACATTCCGCTTTTATGCAGCTCTTTTATTCTTTCAACCAAAACATATTTATCTGTGATCCGCTGGCCGAGCTGTTCGGCTTCCGTCGAAAATCCTATGTGATGCAGCGCCAGCGGCGGAATTTTGACCCCCGGAACTATCGGCCGTTTTTCCAGACGATACACAACGACGTTATTCTCATCGTGCACAAGACTCGTGCTGCGCGCCTTTATGTGTTTTAGATATCGCACGTCGCGTTCAGAACCCTGGCCGATCGCAAACACGCTGTCCGCGATGCCCGAAAGCATTGTCGAACCCTGCACATCCTTGAACGTAAGCGGCAATCCGGGCAAACGTTTTGGCGTATGAGCCAACAGCAGTATCGATGTTCCGAGTTCGTCGCGAAGAAGCCGCAGCTTCTGAAACAATCCAAAAGCACTCTGCGCCGAAAATTGCCGCAGGCCCATAAATGAAATATTGTCGATGATAAGTGCGGCCGCTTCGGTTTCATCGATGGTATTCCGGATCGAACGATACATATAATCAGGGTCCTCATTGAACGGCTCCGGAACCGGCTGGCCTTGCCAATGATCGTACGCGCGGCAAAAATTCTCGTGCAACGGATATTGTATCGGGACATCTCCGCTGTAATCAGTATATCGATCCGCGAATTGCCGGTGAGTCAGTTCGAAATCCAAATATAGAATAGGATGTGACGGAACTCCGCATTCGAACGGCGCGATCGCGGTTTCCTCTGCTATTGACATTCCGATCTGCACCGCCAGCACACTTTTGCCCAAACCCGGCTCGCCAAAAAGCACCGCGATCTGCCGGCTTTGCCAAAACATTCCAAATAAAGCCCTTATCGACGGCAGCTCATCGGCTCTTTCATATATCTCCGTTCCCCGGTCAACGACCAATACCGAAAGATCCCTACTCTCGTATTCCTTTCTCGCCTTGATCTTCCACTCAGGCTCAGGATCATCGTCCCAACCTATCGCCGAATCATACCTGTCAACATCATAATTATCTTCCCCGTCTTTTTTCAACATAATATTATCTCCATCGCATTAACACGAACGACGGATTTATTATAACATATGTTGTAATTTGTTGAAATAGAGATACGCCCGCAAGTGAAATCTTTCGGTCGATCCATTGAGGTTTTTAGGTTTTTTTTGACGGCTTAAGAATTGCTAATTAAGAGTTCGCCTTTGTTATACAATCTCGGTAGGAGCTACCTCTCATTAGAAAAAAATGCATCAAAACGAACCGATCCCCATCAGTCTGCTAATAATAGGCGGCTCCTAACGGAACACGGGAAATGCTTTTAATGTATCTCGTCGATCTGTTTTGCGAGGGTAGTGTCAAAATCGGTGATGCCGCCTCGGTCGTGGGTTGTTAGTTCGATGGCGGCGTAGCCCCAGCCGAATGTTATGTCCGGGTGGTGATCGGCGGCTTCGGCTAGTTCGCCGACGGTGTTTACGAACTTCAAACTGTCGGCAAAATTTTCAAATTCGAACCGTTTTGTCAGCTTGTCGTCCGCAGCTTTCCAGCCTTGTAAATCCGCCAATGCGGCATCTATCTCTTCATTAGTCAGCTTTTTGCGTTCCATTCGTTTTTTGCTCCTTGCTTTTAAGCTATAATAGCGTTTTATACCTAATATGCGGAGTATCAAGACATTTTCGGCAATTGTGATTATCGCGTCAGCTTTTATTGCTGCGGGTTGTTCGGGCGAAAAGGCACCGGCAACACCGGTTGAAACCTTTAAGACCTACATCAAAGCGATGAAGGCGAAAGACCTGACAACTATGAAGCTCTTGCTTTCAAGCGACACGATAAAGATGCACGAGCAGCAAGCCAAGGCTCAAGGTGTCACCGTTGATGACATCGTGAAACGCGAAACGCTCGTAGCTGACAGTGAGAAACGTGTGGAATTTCGCAATGAAAAGATCGACGGCGAAAAGGCGACGCTTGAAATAAAAAATGCGTATGGCGAATGGGAAACGCTGCCGTTCGTTTTTGAGGATAGTGCCTGGAAGATCGATAAAAAAGGTTACGCGGACAATATGATGAAAGACATCGAACAGCAGCAGAATGATGCCTTCGGAACGCAGCCGGCAGATCCGATGGCGACACCGATCGATCCGATGGCAACACCGGAGCTGCAGCCGTAAATATTTATGAATAAAGCAATGATATTTTTCGCGGTTATTTTTGCAATAACGGTTTCGGCTTGTTCATCCGGCCAGCCGACGGCGAATAACACTGTCGTTAATACGCCCGCGAATGTAAACTCGACGGCGGTTAATACGAATACGAATGTCGCTGCGGTCACGCCTCCGATGAGTCCGACCGAAGTTTTTAAGGCAATGAGTGCGGCTTCGGCAAAGAAAGATCCCGATGGAATAAAGAAGCATTTCACTAAAGAGACGCTGAAACTGTTCGATCAGGTCGCTGCCGACCAGGGCAAAACGGTCGATCAGATCCTTCGCGAACCGAACGGTGCTCCGTTCCCGGTTTTGCCTGACATCGGCGAAGAAAAGATCACCGGACAAACCGCGACTCTCGAGATCGGCGATCCGGAAACGGATTCCGCAACACGACTGCCGTTTGTCATCGAAGACGGCGAATGGAAGATCGCCATGGATGTTTACCTGAATGAGATCGAGGACGTTTTGTCCGGCGACGCTAACAAAAAATAAAAGATCTGGGAGCTTATTTGTGGCTTTGATAAAACCTTTCCGCGCTCTGCGGCCTGTTCCGGACAAAGCAGAGCCGGTTTCGTGCGTTCCGTATGACGTTGTGCACGAATCCGAAGTCCGCGACTTTCTTCGCGAAAGTCCGCTCACCTTTTTGCAGGTCACGCGGCCGGACGCCGGATTGTCTAAAGACGAATTGTCCGCGGCCGAAGCTTTGCAGATCGCAAAAACAAATCTGCAGCGGCTGATCGACGAACATGTGCTTGTCGAAGAACCTGAGCCCTGCATTTATATCTATCGGCTGGCCACGAAAACTCACACGCAGACCGGCGTCGTGGCTTGCTGCTCGATCGACGAATACGAAAGAGGCCTGATCAAAAAGCACGAAAAAACCCGGCCGGATAAGGTTGCGGATCGAACCGAGCATATGCTCGAACTTCGTGCGCAGACCGGTTTGATATTTCTAGCATTTCGCGGAACGAGCCGTATTCACGACCTCATCGAAGAAGCCGTAAAAGGCGAAGCTCTTTTCGATTTTCCGGGCATAAACGATACGCAGCAAACCGTCTGGCGAATAACCGCAGCGGAAGAATTGCAGAAAGCCTTTGCCGAAGTTCCGGCTCTTTACATCGCGGACGGACATCACCGCGCTGAAAGTGCTTCGAAGACCCGCGAGATATTGCGCGACGCAAATCCAACCCACGACGGCACCGAAGATTACAACTTTTTCATGGCAGGAATGTTCCCGGCCGAAGATCTAAAGATCTTGGCTTATAACCGAGTTGTCAAAGACCTGAACGGGCTTTCCGACGATGAATTTTTGGCAAGGCTCGGCGATCATTTTATCGTCAAAGAAACACTGCAAAAAGAGCCCGCCGATCCGCGAAATTTTTGTATGTATCTCAGCGGAACATGGTATTCGCTACATTTTACCCTCGAGTTTTTCACGGCTCCTCCGCCGGATGAAGCTCTCGACGTAAGCATTTTGCAGCGATATCTGCTGGAACCTGTCTTAGCGATCGGCGATGTGCGAACGGATACGCGCATCGGATTTGTCGGCGGCGGACGCGGCACCGAAGAGCTTGAAAGGCTCGTCGACAGCGGCGAAATGCGTGTCGCGTTCTCGCTCTATCCGACAACGATGGAAGACCTTTTCGCCGTTTCGGACATTGATGAAATAATGCCGCCAAAATCGACCTGGTTCGAACCGAAGCTACGCGACGGGCTTTTCGTTCATCGGATCTGAAAATTTTTCGCTGTGATAAAATGTCGTAATTTGCGATGCGGGAAATCATGTTTGAAACTGAAAGACTTTTATTTCGAAAGATCACTCCGGATGATCTGGATCTGATCGCCGAAACGCGAAGCGATCCGGACGTTAATAAATATCTCGGCGGCCCGGAAAAGCAGAGCCGCGAAGCCATTGAAAAGCGTCTGCCGTTCTATATCGAAAGTTATACCAAATTCGGCTTTGGGTTTTGCTTGATGACCTGGAAAGATACCGGCGAAGTGATCGGTTCGGCAGGCATTCAACCGCTGGGCGATTCGGGCGAGATCGAGGTCGGTTACAATATGATCAAGCCGTTTTGGGGCAAAGGCATCGGAACCGAAGCGGCGATGGCGTGGCTTGATCACGGATTTAACGTTGCCGGTCTTGAACGTATCGTTGCGGTCGCTCATCCGGAGAATACAGGCTCGCGGCACATTATGGAAAAATGCGGAATGACATTTGAAAAGATCGAAAAACATTACGATATGGATTGCGCATTTTACGCGATCTCAAAGGACGAATTTAACGCATTGAAAAAATGACGATCAGCTATCCGAAATTGATATTCGCCGGATCGCTTTGCATTTATTTTTTGTGGATCGCTTACGATCCGATGCAGGGCAGCTTTTTGGATAACGTCGATCTGCCGATACATGAAACCGGGCATTTGTTGTTTCGTCCGTTCGGCGAATTTATGATGATCGCCGGCGGTTCGCTGTTTCAGATAATTTTTCCGCTTGTATTTGTCGGATACTTTGTCTGGAATGAGAAGTATTATTCGGCGGCGATCGTCGGGCTTTGGGTCGGGCAAAGTATCATAAACGTTTGGGTTTACGCGTCTGACGCTGTCGTTATGCAGCTTATGCTGACCAGCGGCGTTACCGGTTCCGAAGGCGGTTTTCACGATTGGAACTATATGCTTACGGCAACGGGTTTGCTCGGCTCGACAAATTTGGTTGCCGGTTTGATCAGAGCCGCCGGAACTCTGGTCATCGTTGCGTCCGGCATTACGGCGATCTATTATTCGCTCCACAGCGAACCTTACGACATCGAACAATGAAAGCGACACTCATCACAGGAGCTTCGAGCGGCATCGGCGAAGAATTTGCCAAACGGCTCGCCGGGCTTGGCCATAATTTGGTCCTGGCCGCTCGCAGCGGCGACAAGCTTCACGAGCTTTGCGATGAGCTGATGCTCAAGCACAAAATAACGGCGCATTATATGGCGATCGACCTGCTTGATCGCGATGCTGACAAACGGCTTTTCGAGGAAACTGAGAAGCACGGATTCGAGATCGACTGGCTTATCAACAACGCCGGTTTCGGTTCGGCCGGAGATTTTGCGAAACTTGATCATGACAAAGAGCTCGAGATGATCGATCTGAATATACGTTCGCTCGTTGCATTGACGCATCGTTATCTACAGCAAATGCGGAAACGAAAAAGCGGGACGATCATCAATGTTTCGTCGGCTGCGAGCTTTCAGCCGATACCTTTTATGGCGACGTATGCCGCGACGAAAGCCTTTGTTTCGTCGTTCTCAGAAGCCATCGCTGAAGAGAACCGGCCGTACGGCATTCAGGTAATGGCACTCTGTCCGGGTTCGACGGAGACCAATTTTTTTGCGGCGTCGGACATTGACCGGGCCGTTCAGGTCAAAGGCCAGCAGACGGTCGAAGAGGTTGTTGACACTGCCCTTTCGGCGATCGGCAAAGGCCGGACGAAGATCGTGTCCGGCTGGGCAAATTACATCGCTGCGATGGGTGCGAGTTATACACCGAACCGATTAACATCCTGGCTGATCGCAAAAGCTTTGCGTTCGCGTTATCAGGATCAGGAAAGTAAATGATCAAATTCACAGTTTTAGGCAGCGGTTCGACCGGAAACGCGGTGCTGATCTCGAGCGACGACACGAACGTTCTGATCGACGCCGGTTTGAGCTCCCGCGAAATTTTGCGGCGGCTGGCGATGCTTGGGCTTGGGGCCGAAGATCTCGATGCTGTTTTGATCACGCATGAACACAGCGATCACGCCGGCGGTCTGCGCGTCTTGCTTCGTTCGATAAACTGCCCGGTTTATATTTCCGAACCGACCGAAGACGCTTTTTATTCGACCCGCAAAGGCATTACGCCGAACGGCAGCGAATCGGAAAAACGCCGCGAAGCTTTGAAAGGCCGTTCGGTCGCGATCGAATCCAGTCAGGAATTTCGCATCGGCGACATCGATTTCGAACCGTTCACCGTGCCGCACGACGCGGTCGATAATTTTGGCTTTGTCGCGATGAAGGACGGCGTTAGGATCGCGACGCTGATGGATTTTGGCTGCATCACTTCGCTGATAAAAGAAAAACTGCGGCACTGCGACGCGATCGTTATCGAATCGAACCACAGCCGCGATATGCTCCGAGCCTGCTCGGTTTATTCGTGGGATCTGAAACAGCGTATCGCATCGAAGAACGGCCATCTTTCCAACGAAGACCTCGCCGATTGGCTGGCAGATGATTTTGACGGCTCCGCACGCACACATCATCCTCGCTCACCTCTCGCAGCGTTCGAACGACCCGCACCTCGCACTCCTGACCGCCCGAACCGCACTCGAAATGCGCCCGCCGCTCTTCCGCACCGAAACAAAAATAACCCTCTCATCCGCCACCGAACCAACCGATTGGTTCAGTTTTTAAGTTCAAGTTTTCGTAAAGTTTCTATATCGTTAAGAATCTTTATTTTGCGCTTTTTGCAATCTTACTTGTTTTGCTGCATCGTTCGGTTCGCATCATGGCTTGCGCCACATACTCGGCGGCTGCCGTCAGGTCATCACTATAGAACAATTCGATGGTGTATAAGGCATTCGTTGCTTTTATTGTTTCCGGTTCTTCGGTTGCGATAACTTCGATCAAGGCTGGTAAGGATGCTTTTCCGATTTGGAATTAATGCCCCTGTCGCAGGATAATGCCCAGAAATTGTAATAGTTTTACCTACCTCTACTCCTATGACTTCATCTCCTTCAGATTTTGGCAAATTTTCTGCTGGTTGTGGCGGCTCCGGATATATTCTTTCATAGTCCAAATATCGAATCAGTTCCGGGATCGCGGCTATATCTTTGTCATTCCCCCATCTAATAATTCTTCGGATCACACAGTCACGATCTCGCGGGCATAGTATTTCGATCTTTAATTTATTAAGGTTCTCTCGTTTTTCCGGGCTGTCCGCCTTCGACATCTCACTATTTAGATATTCGAGAGCATTGTTGAGGTCGTCTCTAAATATTTCTTGAATTGCCTCACCGGCTTTTCGACTTCTAACCGATTCAGGATTCTCGTTTTTAATAACTTTAATTAATTCACGTAACGCGGGTTTACCGATCGAACCCAAAGCTCCGACAGCCGGAAAATCCCCGCCCGGAGGTAATGGATGAAGAAGCATTCCTGTTCCTTCCCAATCGTGAATTATTCTGAAATCGAGATACTCGATAAGATCAGGAATAGCTTTTACGGCGCGCAACTGTCCAAGCTTTTCTATAATATTTGCGAGCCGAGCCGGATCTTCGTTAATTAGATCTTCATTCTTGAGCTCCGCGAGTAGCTTATTTATTCGCTCACTGCCCGTAATTTGCGGATCGACTCTTTCCTGCGAGCTACGTTCATGGACAGAGACTGATGACCGAATGATTCCTATAGAATAAACGCCAGAGCGAAACACAAGGCAACAGTCAAATATGTCAGAATTTTAGTCATCCTATTAGCTTGTGATGCGGGTTTGTTCTAAGTGTTTGCTTTGGCGGGGAATAATATTGAACAGCAAAGGTTCAGTTTTTAGCTCGGTTCTTCTTTTTCATATTTGTCAGTGGTTAGAAAATATTAGAGATGTGTTGGTACAGGACGGAACAGCCACAGAGACGGATGAAGAAGATACGCGGCAGAATTTTGCGATGCTGTTCTAGCGACCTTTGTAAACGCTGATCTTCCTACAAGACGCTGACCAAATATCAGAACGGGCTGGGGATCGATAATAAACTTAGTCTGAAAACCGGAAGTGATGTAAAATATTTTCTGGCCGATCATTTGGGAAGCACGAATGGTTTGGCGGATTCGACAGGTTCTTTGACATCGCAGACGGGCTACGATTCGTTTGGAAACTCGGCAAATGATCTAACAACCCGATACCAATTCACAGGTAGAGAATTTGACTCATTTACCGGTTTACAGTTTTCACCGTGCCCGATCCTACGACGCAAAACTTGGCAGATTTATATCCGAAGACCCCATCGGCTTCAACGGCGGCGATATAAATCAGTATGGATATGTCAGAAATAACCCGTTGCTCTATCGTGACTCACTTGGGTTATACCCAGGCGTCAACGTATTAAGTCAACCTAATATTCTACAAGCTCTTGTAGGTGCCGCAGGAAGCTTCGCGGCAGGAGCCGGAGCTGTGGCCGCTTCACCACTCGCGGTCGGGGTCGGAGGGTTTGCCGCAGGCGTGGCAATTGGCTTGCCGATAGGAAATTACACAGCAAACGATCCTTCAAATCCAGTTGTAAATGGTCCGTGGAACCCTTGGGGAACACCGATACCGGAGCTTCCGCCTTGGACACCGACGCCCGCAGGCTCCCAATGTAGGCCGATACCAAGGGCGATTCCGTTCCCGAATAATTTTCCATTACCATTTGCTATTCCATTAGGTCCTACAAATCCCCCTAGAGACCCGGAGAAAGAAGAAGATTGTTTCAATCGTTGTGCTCATCTACTTGGGGCAAGTCTCGATGGGTCCGCATATAGAAAATGTTTTAGAACTTGTATGGGAACGTTATGGTAAAAAAACAAATTGCATTACAAATTCAAAAGCGAGCTCTTACTGCAATTCAGGAATTAAATATCATTTTATCGGAGACTTAAGGAAAATGTTCAGACGAAGATTATGAAATGATAAAGCGAGGCGTTGGCCTGTCGATGGGTAGAATTCAGATGGAAATACTAGAATATATTAATTGTCAGTATCCGGAAATCGATGATTTAAACGACTTAGAGAGTAATGATAATTAACGATATGGGCGATGTGATCGCTGAAAGAAAACTCTCAAACAAAAGGAAGAAAATAAGAATCTTGATCGGAAAGCCGAGACGTTTTCCGGATTCGTCGGATTATCTTACGCCGTATCAGATCGTAGGCATCGGAAACGAAAAAATTTCATACGGTGCCGGGATCGACGCCATTCAATCACTTCAATTAACAATGAAAATGATCGGTTACGACCTTGAAGCAATAAATAGAACATTGGATAAGAAACTCAAATGGGATGGCGACGAGAACGGCGATCTCGGTTTCTGAGATCTTTAAAGTGCATCTTGGATAAACGCAACAAAACTAAAGTTCGTTGGACGTCTTTGTGTCAGCCTTGGGTTCTAGGACGCCGCGGAATGTTTTTCGGTGGAGCAGGCAGGGGCCGTGGCGGCGGAGTGCGGCGAGGTGATGTTTTGTGCCGTAGCCGAAGTGTTTTTCGAAGCTGTATTGGGGAAATTCGTTCGAGTATCCGGCCATGAGCGCGTCGCGGAAAGTTTTGGCGATGATGGAAGCGGCGGCGATGGAGGCGGAGATCGAATCGCCTTTGATAATGGCACGCTGCGGCAGCGGCGAGAGTTTTAGCCGGAGAGCGTCGATGAGCAGATGATCGGCGGCCGGTTCGAGTTTGGCGATGGCGGCGAGCATCGCGAGTTTTGTGGCTTCGAGGATGTTTATGCGGTCGATCTCGTCGGCTTCGACCTGGCCGACGGCAAAACAAACGGCAGTTTCGCGGAGTTCGGCGGCGATCTCGTCTCGCTTTTCGGCGGTCAGCTTTTTTGAATCATTGAGGTATTTCGGAAGCGGTTTTGTTATATCCAAAATACACGCCGCAGCAACGACCGGCCCGGCCAAGCATCCCCGGCCCGACCTCGTCCACACCGGCGACAAACCGAAAACCTTCGGTATGAGCCTGCTGTTCGAAAACGATGCCGGGCGATGTGATCGGCTGCTCATCAAACAAAGAAACGCGGGAAACCGATCCTGTCTCATCGAATGGATCGAAATTTCCCGCGTCTTTCATTTAGTTTTTAAGCCTTATTTTACAGCTTTGTTGCGTGTATCGCGTTCCGGTATGCGAGCCGCTTTGCCGCGTAGGTCACGCAGATAATAAAGCTTTGCACGGCGAACTTTACCGCGGCGAACTACGTCGATATGATCGACGATCGTTGCATGCAGCGGAAAAATACGTTCGACGCCGACGCCGAAGCTGATCTTTCGCACCGTAACTGTTTCGCGAACGCCGCCGTGTTTTTTGGCGATAACAACGCCTTCGAAAACCTGCAGACGTTCCTTGTTGCCTTCCTTAATGCGGACGTGAACCTTGACGGTGTCACCCGATTGGAAAGCCGGAATTCCTTCTTTCATTTGCGTTGTTTCAACGCTGTCTAAACGATTCATATAATATCGGCCAGAGGTCAATCTTTCTAAGTTACAAAGTTTATAGAGTTTCAGAGTTTTTAGAGTAATCGAGTTTTTAGAGTTTGTAGGGTATTTAGAATTCTTTAACTCTACGAACTCTATAAACTCTCAACAACTATGAAATTTCATAACTCTCGAACCTAGCTATTCACGTGCACCATTTTCTCCTTCTAAAAGATCCTTTCTATTCGATCTGGTTTTTTCAAGCGCTTTTTCATTGCCGCCATTTTTCTATCGCGGCATGATCGCCGCTCAAAAGCACTTCGGGAACTTTCATTCCCATAAAATCCGCGGGCCGCGTGTAATGCGGGCAATCGAGCAATCCGTCTGAGAACGAATCGTTCTCTGCCGAAGTTTCGCTGCCCAAAGCATCAGGCAAAAGCCGGATCACCGCATCGGCAACAACGACCGCCGCCGCTTCGCCGCCCGAAAGAACATAATCGCCGATGGAAATCTCTTCGTTAACGAGCATTTCGTTAACGCGTTCATCGACGCCTTCGTAACGGCCGCAGATCAAAACAAGATGATCGACATCATCGGCAAACCGCTGTGCGACCGCCTGTTTGAAGACCGTTCCCTGCGGCGATAGCAAAACAACTCGCGTTCGCGGCGGATACTCGCTGCGGTTCGTCGTCCCTAGAAGGTGTTCGATAGCCGAGAAGATCGGTTCGGGCTTCATCACCATTCCATCGCCGCCGCCAAATGGCCGGTCGTCCGTCATGCGATGCTTGTTAAAAGCAAATTCGCGAATGTCGTGGACGTTTACCTCGACGATCTCAGCGAGTTTCGCCCGCCGGATTATTCCAAAATCAAAGACCTGCCCGAAAAATTCGGGAAAAATTGTTAGAACATCTATTCTCATTGGCTGCTGGTCTTTGGGTTTTGGTCTTTGGTGTTTGATAATTCAAATTTCAGATTCCAAATTCCACGTCCTAAGCCCAAAAACCAAAGTCCAAAATCCCAACTGTTATCAAAAATCCAGCAAGCCTTCCGGCGGATCGATACGAATCAACTTGTTTTCAATATCGACCTCGGTGCAGATAGCTTCGGCGAACGGGATCATATATTCCTTTTCGCCGCCGGCGACGATCAGAACTTCGGTTCCGCCGGTTCGCATCAATTCGCGAACCTCGCCAAGCTCTATGCCATCGAGCGTTTCGACCCGGCAGCCTTCGAGCTGCCAATCGAAAAACTCATCGTCCTCGAGCTCGACCGAATCTTCTTCGGCTATGCAAATATCAACTCCGCGTAGCTCTTCGGCTTTTTCGACCGTATCTATGCCGGCAAATTTCAGAATCACGCGGCCTTTCTGAAACCAGAATTTTTCGAGTTCAAGCTCTTCGATCCGACCGTCCGGAAATCTTGCCGAAACTGTTTTCAATTCTTCAAAACGTTCGGGAAAATCTGTCAGCAGATCTGCGACGGCTTCGCCGCGCAATCCGCGCGCTCGCACAATTTTGGCGATAGTTACCAGTTCCATAACCGGCAGCTATTCGACCAGATCGACGAAAAAGCGTTTGCCCTGCTTCTGTCCGGCGTAGAACAATACGCTGCGGATCGCCTTTATCGTACGGCCTTCGCGGCCGATAAGGCGGCCCATGTCGTTCTCGCCGGCACGGATGTCGATCCGCACGGTCGAACCTTCGACACGTTCGGTTACATCGACGTTATCCGGTTCGCCCGCAAGTGCTTTGACGATCGTTTCTATTGCTGATCTCATAATTTTTCCCGAGATCCGAAAAAAGCGAAAAGCTTAAGCGGCCTCTGCCGTTTCAACTTCGCCCGCCGGATTATTTTTGATCAAGCTCGCAACTGTTTCGGTCGGCTTTGCACCAACGCCGATCCAATGCTGAATGCGGTCGTGGTTCAATTTAACCGTCGCCGGTTCGGTCATCGGATCGTATGTACCCAAATTTTCGAGGTATTTACCATCACGCTTCGAACGTTTTTCCTTTACAACCAAGCGATAAAAAGGCTTACCCTTCGCGCCCAATCTCATTAAACTAATAGCTAACATATTTTTCTAGTGAATCGTAAATAGTAGATCGTAAATAGAAGAGATCATTTACCGTTCGTTAATTATCTATTGGGATCGTAGATCGTCAGTCGAAAAACTCTTGTGCTATTTACTATTTACTATTCACGATTTACTATCTCCTTTTCTTGTGTCTTTTCTTCTTCTTGATGCGTTTCGAAACTGAATCGTCCGAACCGTCATCGTCAAAACCTGTGTCGCCGCCGCCTAGCATTCCTGCAAGGCCACCGCCTCCGCCGCCGAGCATTCCGCCCAAACCGCCGGCAAGCCCGCCCATCATTTTCTTACCCAAACCGCCGAGTAAACCGCCTTTGTTCATCTGCGCCATCATCTTTTTCATTTGCTCGTATTGCCGCAAAAGCTGATTTACTTCGGCAATGGTCGAACCGGAACCGCCGGCGATGCGCGTTTTTCGGCTTGCGTTAAGAACGCGATGATCGCGGCGTTCCTGCTTCGTCATAGAACCGATGATCGCTTCGGTACGCTTCATCTGAGCATCGACCTCTTCGGATTGTTCGTCCGAGATCTGCAAACCGCCGGTCATTTGTTCCGGCAGCATCTTCATCAATTTCGACATCGAACCGAGCTTTTTGAATTGGCCGAGCTGTGCCCGAAAATCTTCGAGCGTAAATTGATTACGCGTCATTTTCTCAAGCTGTGCCTGAGCTTCGTCTTCGCTGATCTTGCCCTGAACTTCTTCGATCAGCGACAGAACATCGCCCATTCCCAAAATTCGCTGAGCAACACGATCAGGATAAAAAGGTTCGATCGCGTCGTATTTTTCGCCGACGCCGACGAATTTCACCGGCTGGCCGATGACCTGTTTGATCGAAAGTGCCGCACCGCCGCGTGCGTCGCCGTCCATTTTCGTCAGCACAACACCGGTTATGCCGATGCGTTCGTGGAAAACTTCGGCGGAACGAACGGCGTCCTGGCCGGTCATCGCGTCGGCGACGAAAAGAACTTCGATCGGCTTTGTTTCGGCTTTGATCTGCTCGAGTTCGACCATCAGCTCGTCATCGACGTGAAGACGGCCGGCCGTATCGATCATCAGCGTATCGAAACCCATTTCCTGTGCGTATTTCATCGCACCGCGGACGAGCGTCAATGGATCGCTTGTTTCCTTATCCTGATAAACCTGCTGGCCGACAGCGGCTCCGACAACGCGAAGCTGTTCGCGGGCGGCCGGACGATAAACGTCAACCGAAACGAGCAGCGGTTTGCGCTCCTGATTGTCGGCGAGCCATTTTGAGATCTTTCCGGTCGATGTCGTTTTACCCGAACCCTGCAGCCCGACGATCATTACGACGTTCGGCGTTTGTTTTGTAAAAACAAGCCGCGACGAAGTTCCGCCCATCAATGCGGCGAGTTCGTCGTAAACGATCTTGACGACCTGTTCGTGCGGTTTTAGATCCTGCCAAACTTCCTGGCCTTCGGCTTTTGCACGAACTGCTTCGACAAAATCTTTGGCGACCTTGTAATTAACGTCCGCTTCGAGAAGCGCCATCCGAATTTCGCGCAAAGCCGCATCTACGTGCTCAGGCGTAAGCTTGCCCTGACCTCGCAGATTTTTGAGCGATCTCTTTAATTTATCGGATAACGATTCAAACATATAAGCACACTTCGGCCGCAATAGTCGAAACTATAAATAGTAAGTGTTTGAAGGCAGAGTGTCAAGAATAAGGCATGAGTCTGGAGTCTTTAGTCTGAAGTAGATCGACCATTGATTTAGATTCTAGGGCCGGTTAAAACAACACCTCATTCTGCTCTACACTCCAGACTCAAGACTCCAAACTAGGATTTGGAACGGCGTTTGCACCTTTAACCTGTATGGAACGAAATTGTGTATCAATACGCTACACAAAGTTTAGAACAAGGAGAATTATATGAGATTGAAGTTATTGATAACATTGACGTTAGGAATTTTGGCTGCGGCTGCCTGCGAACCGACGGCAAACTCGAACATGGCGGCGAACAACCGCAACGCAAATATGGCCACACCGGCCCCAACCGCTACGATCGCGAAAAAAGCGGATTGGTCGAACAAAAATATGACGCGCGAAGAATATGACAAAAACCGCGAAGAATACGAACGCGAAAAAGGCACGAGCACGATCGGCCAAGGTGCGAACGACAGTTGGCTTTGGTTCAAAACGAAAGCCGAACTCGCCAGTATCGATGATCTTCGCGATTCGACGATCAACGTAGATGTCGAAAATGACATGATCACGCTAAAAGGCACGGTCGCGACCTCGGCTCAGAAAGCTGCTGCCGAAAAAGCCGCTAAATCGATCGAAGGCCAGAAAGGTGTTAAGAATGAATTGCAGATAAAGGCAAATGATTCGATGACGAACCAGATGGTCAATGGAAATACCTCGGAATCGAACAAGAAATAATAAAAGCCACTCAGTTCGATAAAGTTTGGTCTCGCTTCTCCCACAGCGAGGCCAATTTATTTTTTCAGTAAACCCTCAATTGCTGATATGACCTTTTCGGGTTTGATGGACAAGATGCATCGCGGTTCGCCGAACTCTTTGCATTCGTAGCCGGCACATGGCTGGCAGGCGAATTCTTCGTAAACGATCTCGTTCGGCGCGTCTGTCCACGGCCGCCAATGAACGCGGTTCGACGAACCGAAGATCACCACGCTCGGCGTGTTCACGGCGGCGGCTATGTGTGCAATTCCCGAATCGTTGCCGACAAAGATCTTCGCACGCGAAGCCAATGCGGTTATTTCCGGCAAGGTCAGATCGTCAAATGTGACGATCTCAGCTTTGGATGCGGTAGTGAGTTTTTCTAAAACGCCGCGTTCCTTTTTTGCCGCGACGGCGACGACCCTTAAACCTTTCGAATCTAAATATTCGGCAACTCTTGCAAAATTTTCAGCCGACCATTCTTTGGTAGCGAAAGCCGCCGCGGGATGAAGCATAGCAAGGGGAAAGGGATCAGGGGCGAGGGATGAGAACCCAGTCTCTATCGCTCCCGATTCTGACCGATCTTCGCGTCCTTGCGTCTTTGCGTTAAATTTCTTTTCCAAAGATTCGACGGCGTGTGTTGTAACGGCCAAGCGGCTTTTCGGCCTGTCTTCGACCGGAACGCCGGTAAAGCCAAGCATGGCGAGCTGCTGTTCGGCCGAATGCAGTTTCTCCGCTTTCCAAAAATCTAAAGAAGATGAAAATAGATCGTTATAGAGAAATGAGTATTGATATTCTTTGAATCCGACGCGATGCCGAGCACCGCTCGCGAAGGTGAAAAATGTGCCGGTCGTTCCGCCGTGCAGATTATAAGCGACGTCGTATTTACGCTTTCGCAGTTTGAGAGCAAGTTTGCCGCGTTCGGCCAAACCATCGCCGACCTCGATCACATTATCGACCGCATCAAAACCATCTAGCACCGGCGCGACCCAATCTTCAAGCAGAATATCGATCTCGGCATCAGGCAAGAATCGCCGCAAAGCGATCAGCGAAGGCGTAGCCAAAACCGTGTCGCCGATCGACCGCAGCCTGACGACGAGGACGCGTTTTACATTGGGCCAAATGATCTCGCTCAAATTTCGAACCTCGCCAGGATTGTCAACCACGGCGGAGCGTAAGCGACGAAATGATCCCATGAGCCGGGTTCTGATCCCGCGTCCGGATTCATTTCAGTGTTATCGGAAAGATGTGGATCGAGAATCCTTTGGCGATCAAACCGTTTACCACTGTCGCCAAGGTATGGCGATATTGACCGGCTGCTCGATCGCGGCATAGTTCTCGCGATCGTACACCCATCCCTGATCGGCGTAAGTGATCTTGGCTCCCGCAAGATAGGGTTCACGAAGCACATAGCCGCCGTCGTTCCAATCGCTCTGCCGGGTGCTCATCGTGAAAGGATTACCGAAAGCGAGCCAATAGAGCCCGCCCGGTCTAAGGAGTCTTGAGACTTCGGCGAAAACCTCGGTGCAATCGGGAACAAAATTGATCGAATAAGGTTGATGAACGATGTCGAAACTCTCGTTTTTGAGCTGCGAAAGATCGCGCATATCGGCCTGCAACGGGCGGATCGCAACGTCGTATCGCCCGGATGCTCGACGTCCTTTTCCAATTGTTCCGGGGAAAGATCGACGACGGTGACATTCGCCCCGAGCAGGGCGAACGCCGCAGATTGCTGCCCGCCGCCGGCAGCGAGACAAAAACGTCCTTCTGGCTAATCTCACCAGGCGCCCGTCCGCGTTGATCCACGCACGAGCAGATTCTGCATCGAGACCGACAGCGAGGCGTAAAGAGCGCATTGGCTTCGCCAAGAGCCTTCCACCGCGAGGTTGAACGCAGCGACCTCGTCCATGGCTATTTCTCTACCGTCGCTTCATCGATCAGCATCACGGGAATGTCTTCGCGGATCGGATAAACGAGCGAGCATTCGGCGTTCGTGCATTTGAGCGCCGAACCGTCTGCTTTTAACTCGACCTTAGAATGACATTTCGGACAGCAAAGAATTTCTAAAAGTTCGGGACTAACAGCCATAGATTTTTCACCTTCTTAGCAAGAATGTTATCGCATACAGAAGTAAAATTATAGCGTGTTCGCAACCAATAGTGTTTAATGGATTGAATTTGAAATAAAAATGGCAAACGACAAAGAAAAAATATCATTGATGTCGGCGATCTCCATCGGTATCGGAGGAATGGTCGGCGGCGGAATTTTTGCGGTTCTGGGATTGGCGGTCGATCTATCAAAAGGCGGAACACCGCTCGCATTCCTGTTCGCCGGAATCATCGCGATCTTGACTTCGTATTCCTACGCGAAGCTTTCGGCGGCGTTCCCGAGTTCGGGCGGCACGGTCAAATTTGTCAACGAAGGCTTTCGGCACGGGTGTTTTTAGCGGTGGAACGAACAATCTTTTGTGGATAAGTTATATCGTAATGCTATCGCTTTACGCGGTCGCGTTCGGTTCATACGCCGCTCATTTAATAAGCCTCACCGGAAACGTTTCGCTTGATTCACATATCTTTCTGACTGGAATTGTCGTCTTCGCGACACTTCTGAACTACATAGGTTTGCGGCTTGTGAGCATTTCCGAATCGATCGCCGTCTATACAAAGCTGATCATTTTGGGGCTTTTTGTATTGATCGGGTCATATGGATTATTCAACAGTTCTCACCTTGGGCAACTTGCTTTTTCCGAATGGGAAACGCCGTTCAAATTGCTCACCGGCGGAATGGTGATTTTTGTCGCCTACGAAGGATTTGAGCTGATCGCAAATGCTTCGGACGATATAGAAAACCCGGACAAAAATATTCCACGGGCTTTTTATATCTCGGTAGTTTTCGTCGTTATTCTATATATTCTGATCGCGACGATAACGGTCGGTTCGCTTTCTTTCAACGAAGTCCAAAGTGCGGAGGAATACGTTTTGGCCGAAGCCGCAAAACCGCTGCTCGGACAGGTCGGTTTTACAGTGATCGCGATAACCGCAATGATATCGACATTTTCCGCGATCAACGCAACGGTTTACGGCGGAAGCCGCGTAAATTATAAAACCGCCGAAAGCGAGGAATTTCCGCAAGAATTTACGAAGCAGTTGTGGGATCAGCCGATCGGGCTTATCGTAACTGTCGGCCTGACACTGTTGGCTGCCAATACGCTAAATCTAGAAAGTATTTCAACGTCGGGAAGCTCCGGATTCCTATTGGTTTTCGGCGTCGTTAACCTTGCTAATTTTCGTTTAGCGGAAAAGACCAATTCACGGAAGTTCATTTCGCTGACGGCTGCGTTGCTGTGCTTTATCGCTCTGGCAACCTTATTATTTCAGCAATTCACATCAAATCGGATCGGTGCGGCAACCGGCATCGCGATCATTATTTTCGCTTACCTGATGGAGATTATTTATAAATATTCTCGCGGAAAATGGGAGCACAAATAAAAAAAACGCCGACCGAAATAATTTCGGCCGGCGCTTTACTGATAGTAAAAGGTTTCTATTCCGCAGCTTCCGTTTTTGTTCCGCATTCGGGGCAGAATTTTGCTCCGGGTGCGAGTTCGGCTTGGCAGTTCGAGCATTTTGCTTTTTCCTGCGTCGATCCGCATTCCGAGCAGAATTTCGCACCTTCGCGAAGGCTTGCTCCGCATTTTACGCAAGGCACTTGTGCTACTTCCATCTTGCCGCCGCAATCGGCAGCAAAATTTTGCACCTGCTGCGTTTGCTTTGCCGCAAGTTGGACACGGCACGGTCGATGCCGTTGCACCGCCGCCGGAACCGCCTGCCTGATTTTGACCGAAAGCATTGACCATCTGGTTTCCGACCGCAAAGCCTGCTCCCAAACCGGCACCTAAGCCTGCTCCGCCGCCTTCGTTCTGTGCGGCATCACGCATTGCGTCGGCCGCTTGGAACTGAGCGTAAGTTTGAACGTTGCCGAGAGCTCCCATCGAAGCACGTTTGTCCATCGCTTCTTCGACTTCGGGCGGAAGGCTGATGTTCTCGACATAAAATTTCGTGACCTCTAATCCCCAACTGCTAAAATCCTCATTGATCTTTGCTCGGATCGTTTCGCCGATCTCTTTGTATTGAGCGGCTAGGTCGAGTGCCGGAATTTTCAGCTCGCCAAGCGCATCAGAAAATTCGGTAACGATCGAACGCTTCAATTGAGCATCGATATCTTCGGTTTGAAACTGAGCATTGGTTCCGGCGATCTCTTTGATAAAACCGGCAGGATCGGCAACCCGAAGGCTGTATGCACCGAAAGCACGAAGCCGAACTATACCAAAATCATTATCGCGAAGCATGATCGGGTTCGAAGTTCCCCATTTCATATTCGTGAACTGTTTTGTATTGACAAAGTAAACCTCGGATTTCATCGGCGAATTAAAGCCGTATTTCCACGCTCCGAGTTTAGAAAGGATAGGTGTGTTTCCGCCGTCGATGGAATATCGGCCCGGCGTGAATACATCCGCGACCTGACCTTCGAATACGAAAACTGCGGCCTGCGATTCGCGAACGATCAATTGCGCTCCGTTTTTGATCTCCTGGCCCTGAACCGGAAATCGATAAACAAGCGTATCTTGCGAATCGTCCAGCCATTCGATGACCTCGATAAACTGGTGCATCGCCGCGTCTTTTACTTTGTCCATTATGCTCATTAATTGGTTCTCCTTATGCAGTACTTAACGATAGAATATGCCACAAAGTTCGATAATTTGAAAGTTTTGGCCGTCGAAAGCGGATCGCAGGATCTTGCAAAATCTATGTTCCGATGGCGATATGACGGAATCCTTTACCTTCTTGGGCTCCTACGGAGCCGCCTGTTTATAGTAAAAACACCGATCGCGACCGAGCCTCCGAAAATGTCTAGCAAAACGTCGGTCAACGCCGATGTCCTTTCGGGTTCGAAGCTTTGGTTGAATTCATCCAAAGATGCGATGGCGGCAACGACGACAAGTGCGAAAAGCCACCAACCGCGGCGGAACTTGTCACTTTTTGAAAATGCATTGCTCGCGGCTAGGCCCAAAATAAAATAAACAGCAAAATGCGCGAATTTGCGGATCACGGCATGATAAAAACTAAGCGTTTCAGGTGAGGCAAGCGGGAAAAGAAATTCGAGCAGCGGTCTGATGAAGCGTGAGGTTTCATTGCTTGCTCCGCTGCCGCTCGAAAGGAAAAATATTACAACGATCCAAAGAAAAAGCGGCACGTATCGAATGATTCGATCGCGCCGTGTTTCCGAAGAAAAAAAACTCATTAATATCGCTCGAAGTGCCGCAAGATCCGAATCCGTTAAGCAATCAAAGAATACTAGAGAACGCGAACGATTTCAAACAGTTGCTGGTTTCAGCATATTTGCGTCGATCACCAATTGAAGGCATTTTTCGATGCTTCGTCGTAAACGGTGTAATTCTTGGTTGTGCGTGCGCAGCTATAATATGAGCAACGCGTTTCGCCGCCTTCGTCGCCCGGAATGATCGGATTTTGAAAAGTGCGAAAAGCCCGAACCGGCACGCCAAGGTAATGCGTCAGCTTTACGAGCAGAAGCTCTGCCTGTCCAACCTTGCAGCCGCCAAGCGTAACTAGCCCGGAACTTGGATCAAAATAGGACCGTAGAGTAGCCCAATGCATTGCAAACATATGAACATTGCTGTCGGCTATCCAATCTCGGCCAATATACTGGCCATATTCGGAGCCATGCCCGACTATTCTCAATTCACGCACTTTATCTCCGCCCGCACATTCCTTTCCAACTTGTCTGACAAGATCCCGAACACCGGTTATGCCAATATCTCCGATAGTTAACGCCCGGTCCACCGCCAATACCGGATCTGAACTGCTGTCGATCACATAAATATCAATGTTTCCCATGTCAAAATATCTCCTTCCTTATCCAGCCGAACTTCCTGCGGTACACGGCTGCTTTTCGACCTATTCTCGTTTTGATCTAGTTCACTACGATCTGTCCGTTTTCCAGCCGAATATTTTCGGGATCGGTTTTTAGGACCAGTTCGATCATCATCCCAGCAAGTTTTTTCGAGGTAGCGAGCGTTTCGGCATTGTTGGTTTGCTTGGCTTCTGCGTATGTCGCGAGCATGATTCCGCTGAAACCGATCAGCATATTGTTAAAGCCCTGTTTGTCCTTGTTGGCGACTGTCGCGAATTCGGGTATTTCGTCCACAGCGGAATTCACAGCTTTGAAATAGTTCGTTACGGCTTCGTCGCTGGGTTCGTCGGCATCCTGATAGACCGTCATAGCCGTAACCGTAAAGAATGTAAGTCCGGCTGCCATATTATTCTTCCAGCCTCTCGCTGCGGCTTCTTTTTCATAGGCGGCTTTGGTAGCTGTATATATTTGCTTTATCGACGCTTTTTCTTCCGGAGTGTCGCCTAGGGCATCGGCCAATGCCTTGCCCGTATCGACTCTCGCATCGGGACGATAAATTCCGTAGTTTCTAATAATAGGTGACGACGCAGCTATTTTATTCTTTGAGGATCGCGAAGTTCCCGGTGCAGTAACACGCCCGGATTTTTCCGAACTATTGAGCTCGGCCGCTTTGGTTTTCTTCGATCTCATTGTGTCGTAAAGGCGGCCCGAAGCAGAGCTTGCCTCTCCGAAAGAACCGTAAACGGTCGGATAACCCGCAGCGGTAATAACCGCCGCCAGCGGCTTGGATCTGAGCTTTTACAGTTCCGAAACCGAAGCAAACTATTGCTGATACGAATATTGATAATGCTAAGCGTTTATTTCCTGTTTTCATAGATCTACCTCATTAACTGCACCATTTGCCGATCAATTTCGGTTCGTTCCACTAATATTGCTAAAGTTATAAAAACGAACTGCGCCTACGAAACTTAGTTTTAGTTATTTAATAACTATCTGACCATTTTCGACTCTGATGTTCTCCGGATCGGTTTTTAGAACCATCTTCATCAACATCCCGGCGAGTTGTTTGTAGGTGGCAAGTGTGTTGGCGTTGTTGTCTTGTTTGCCTTCCAGGTAGCCCGCGAGCATCAACCCGCTGAAACCGATCAACATATTGTTAAAGCCCTGTTTGTCTTTGTTCGCGACGGTTGCGAATTCCGGTATCTCGTCCAGAGCCGAGTTCACGATCTTGAAATAGTTGTTTACGGCTTCATCACCGGGTTCTTCTGCGTCGTAATAAACCGTCATCGAGGTAACCGTAAAAAAAGTTAGTCCGCCCGCGATATTATTCTTCCAACCTCTGACTGCCGCTTCTTTTTCATAGGCAGCCTTGGTGGCTGAGTATATTTGCTTCATCAGCGCTTTTTCTTCGGGAGTTTCGCCGATGGCATCCGCCAACGCCTTCCCAGTATCAACACTTGAATCAGGGCGAAACACCCCATAATTTCGGACGACCGGCGGAGGCTCGACGGTGATCTTCGAAGCCGCGGACGCATTTTGGGCTTTCGGCCGCGATGATGACGAACCCGATCCAGCTTCTCGTTCTGCTTTCTCGACAGCAGCCAGACCCCATTTTTTGATCATGGCGTTGCGCATCATCGTCTTTTGCATCAGCATCTGCATCGAGTTGTAGATGTTCTGGGTCGCCATTGCCTGGCCGAACGATCCGTACACCGTGCCATAACCGGTACTGTATCCGCCACCATACGTATTGGCCGTCTGTGCATATGATCTGCCAATGCCCAAGATCAAGATCGCCCCCATGAATATTGATAACGCTAATATCCTTTTATCTTTCTTCATATTTACCTCAACTTTTGTCCGCATTTATTGCCGCCATTTGGTGTACCGTCGGCCGATAAAATAAACGACCTCTATCAATACGCGTAAAAACAAAAAGGAAACTATCATCAGGGAAAAGTTTTTTCTCTAGTCGCCGAACGAAAAAAAACGCAGTCCCGAAAGACTGCGTTCTCTTTGTTTTACGTTTGGTGTTTACTAAGCGGCTGCGGCTCCGGAAACAACTTCGATAATTTCCTTTGTGATCGCTGCTTGGCGAATTCGGTTCATATTTAGCGTCAGCGAATCGATCAATTCGCCGGCGTTCTTCGATGCCGAATCCATCGCCGTCATGCCGCGAACCTTGTTCGGAGGCGACCGATTCGAGCATTGCTTTATATATCTGCGTTTCGATCTGTTTCGGTAAAAGTTTGCCGAAAATTTCGACAGCCGGTTGTTCGTAAACATATTCGGTCGCGCCGGCTGTTTCGGTCGATTCTTCGCTGGTGATCTTTGGGATCGGAAGCAATTGTTCGATCACAGGTTTTTGCGAAAGCACCGTTTTGAACTCTGTAAAGACCAAGAAAACCTTGTCGATCGATTCGTCTTCGGTAAATGTTTTAATAATGTGCTTTGCGATATCCGCCGCATCCGAATAATTTGCCGAACCGCCGCCTGTCAGGCCCAAGTATTCTTCGACGATGTTCATATCGCGGCGGCGAAAGAAATCGCGGCCTTTTCGGCCAACGGCTATCATGCTGATATCTTTACCGCTATTCGATCGCAGATCGGCCTGCGTCGCTTTTATAACGTTAGCATTAAAAGCACCGGCAAGGCCTTTGTCCGCTGTGACCAGAACGTATAGATATTTCGAATCGCCGCGTTCGTCGAGTAGCGGATGCGAAAGTTCGTCGCCGATCTTTGCACTCAAATTGCCCAAAACAGCCGACATTTTCTGCGCAAAAGGACGTGCCGCCGTAACGCGATCCTGTGCGCGTTTCAGCTTTGCCGCAGCGACCATTTTCATCGCCTTGGTGATCTGTTGTGTATTCTTGACCGACTTAATACGTCGGCGCATATCCAATAAACTAGCCATATTATTAAAGTTCGAAGTTACGAGTTTAGAGAGTCTCAGGAAACTACTGCTTCACCCAAACTCTAAAAACTCTCAACTCGATGAACTCTCAACTATCTAAGCCGCTGCCGAATCGGCTTTTGCCCAATTCGTCGATTTGAAATCTTCGACGGCTTCTGTCATCGACGCCTTCAGATCGTCGTCGATGGATTTCTTGTCGCGAAGCGTCGCAAGAACGCCCGGATGCGAACTTTCCATATACGTCGATGAGTTCTGCTTCGAATCGTTTCAGGTCATCGACTTCGATGTCATCGGCCAAGCCGTTCGTCACGGTCCAGATGATCAGCACCTGTTTTTCGACTTCCATCGGCTGATACTGGCCCTGTTTCAAGATCTCGGTCAAACGTCGGCCGCGTTCGAGCTGCGATCTGCGTCGATTTATCGAGATCCGAACCGAACTGTGCGAATGCCGCGAGCTCGCGAAACTGTGCAAGGTCGATACGCAATGTACCGGCGACCTGCTTCATCGCTTTGATCTGCGCCGCACCGCCAACGCGCGAAACCGAGTTACCAACGTTGATAGCCGGACGCACGCCCGAGTTGAACAAGTCGGATTCAAGAAAGATCTGCCCATCCGTGATCGAAATAACGTTGGTCGGAATATATGCCGAGATATCGCCCGCTTGGGTTTCGATGATCGGCAGACTGGTCAGCGAACCGCCACCGCGTGCATCGGACATTTTTGCCGCGCGTTCGAGCAAGCGTGAGTGAAGATAAAAAACGTCGCCCGGATAAGCTTCGCGGCCCGGCGGACGACGAAGAAGCAAAGAAATTTCGCGATATGCCGCGGCCTGTTTCGAAAGATCATCGTAAATCGTCAAAGCATGGCGGCCGTTATCGCGGAAATACTCTGCGATGGCGACACCTGCATAGGGTGCGAGAAACTGCATTGCTGCCGGATCAGAAGCGGTTGCCGAAACAACGATTGTGTAATCCATTGCGCCGTAATCTTCGAGCTTTTTAACGACCTGTGCAACGGTCGAAGCTTTTTGCCCGATAGCGACATAAACGCAGATAACGTCTTTGCCTTTTTGGTTGATGATCGTGTCGATGGCGACGGCGGTTTTACCCGTTTGGCGATCGCCGATGATCAGCTCACGCTGTCCGCGGCCGATCGGAACCATCGCATCGATCGCTTTCAAACCTGTCTGGAGCGGTTCTTTAACCGGCTGACGGTCGATGATTCCGGGCGCGATCTTTTCAACCGGATTAAATTATCTGTGATGATCTCGCCTTTGCCGTCGATCGGTTGCCAAGAGCATCAACGACGCGACCGATCATCGCATCGCCGACCGGAACGCTCATGATGCGGCGTGTGCGTTTTACTTCGTCGCCTTCTTTGATCGTTTGAAAATCACCGAACAGAACGGCTCCGACCTTATCTTCTTCAAGGTTCAGTGCGAGCCCGCGAACGTCGTTCGGAAATTCGAGAAGTTCGCCGGCCATTACCTTTTCAAGCCCGTGGATCTCAGCGATGCCGTCGCCGACCTTGATAACCGTTCCGACCTCGTTAACGGTCATTGCTCGCGTCAAATTTTTCGATCTGAGCACGGATAATTTCGTTAATTTCGTTAGCTTTTATTGCTTCCATATATATCTCGGGTTCGCTTTTTACCCGTTTATTATTTGTTTTCTAAGATTCTCAAGTTGTGTCCGGACAGAGTTGTCATAGATCGTCGAACCGACCTGAGCGACGACGCCGCCGAGCATTTCATTATCTATATTAAAATCGAGTGATACCGTTTTTCCGGTCAGCTTTTCGAGGTTCGTTTTCAGATCATTAGCCTGCGGATCGGAAAGCGGCCTTGCTGTCGTAACCTTTGCCGAAACATTTCCGCTGCGTTCCGCGAGTTCGGCTTCGAATCTTTCTGAAATTCTGCCGATGTCCATCAAGCGGCCGTTCTGAAGCAGTACCCGCAGGAAATTCGAAGTCGCTCCGGAAGGCTGCATTCGGCCGATCAGTTCGTTAAGTATGTTTTCTTTTTGTGTCTGCTGGATCGAAGGATTTCCGAATACGGAATTAAGATCCGCGTTGTCCGCGATCAGATCTTTCCAGGCGGACAATTCGCCTTTTACGGTTTCCGGATCGCTGGCGGAAACGGCATCGGCTAGTGCTCCGGCATATCTTCGGGCGACCATTTCTACGCTCATTAGTTCAAACCTCCGATCGCCTGAATTCCCGCTTTAACAAGTGCTTCGTCCTTACTGTCATCGATCTGTGCGCGAAGCTTTTCTTCGGCAAGCCGTATGCTTTCTTCGGCTGAAAAACGTTTGAGCTCGTTTCGCGTAACCTGGCCGAGACGGATTATCTCACCGTGCGTCTGTGCCATAAGCTTTTCAACTTCGGATGCAGCCTGTTCAAGAAGACGTGTTTTTTCTACATCAACTTCGGCTTTTGCATGAGCCATTATCTCGTTCTTTTCATCCTGCAGGCCGGCAAGTTTAGCTTCGGCGTCTTTCAACTGTTCGAGTGCGTCGTTCTTTTCCTGCTCTTCGCGGATGAGATCGGCACGGATCTCTTCGCGGCGTTCTTTGAATTTTTGAGTCAAAGGCTTTTTCGCAATGTAAGCAATGGCTGCGACAAATATAAAGAGATTAACGAATTTCCAGATCTCAAAACCCGGAATATTCATGTATTTTTCCCAAAATGCAGCAAAACCGTCGCCGCTTCCGTTGGCTGCAGCTTCGCTAAACATTAGAAGAAAATTGAGGATGAAAAGAAACATATTTAAAGGTTACGATTTTAAAATGTTAGCACTGATGCTGTCAGCCATTTTGTGAGCTTCACGGACTATGTCCACTCGGGCTTCCGCGACCGCATCTTTGAGCTGGGCTTTTTCGTTTGTAAGTAGTTCAGCTGCTTCGGCTCTTGCCGCATCGATCTTTTGCTGACGCATATTAACGGCTTCGCTTCGTTCGCGTTCGATCAGCTCGTAACTTTCCGTGCGCGCAGCAAGAAGCGATCGGTCATATTCCGAACGTTTTTCAGCAACGGTTTCCCGGATCTCGTCGGCTTCGCTAAAACCGCCGCGTTGATTGCGTTCGCGCCTGTCGAGGATCTCATTGATCGGCTTGAACACAGTACGATTCAACACAGCGATCATTATCAGAATGAGCGCGATATGAATAAATAATGTGCCGTCCGGAAATAGCTGTATCGATTGTTCGGCAAAAGCCAGCAAAAACATAAGGATATTATTAAAGTTAGTTCAAAAAATAAGAGTGCAAACCACCCTATGCTCAAAAGATTTAAAGATATCACGCGCTATTTTTAGGGTCAAGCCGCCTATTATAAAGTCCGTGACTTTATCTCGGTCGCAGGACGGGGCCAAAAACGACACCCTAAAACAGTTCATCGTGTTCCTCTTTTTCTGTAGTTATCCGTCCGCAGATAGAGTTGACGTGACAACCATAGAGAAAACGAACCAGAATGAATATGCGAAATAATTTTGCAAGTTTTGAAAACCCGTTCGTTCTATCGCCGGATATTTATGTAAATAGTATTGATGCATCGGCATCGACTGCGCATGAACATCCAATTTCGGCGGAATCGCAGCCGAAACAACGCGGAGCCGCGAGGAGGTTGACTTTCGGCTTAGAAAGAACGCTAAACCAACCGAGACCGATAAATTAGAGGTTAAAAACAATGAGAAAGATCATTATAACAACGGCTTTTGCAGCCGCTTCGTTAATTCTGGGTGCCTGCGGCGAAACACCGAAACCAGCAAGCCCGACGCCTGTTCCCGCTCCTTCGGCAACAGGAATGCCCGCAACACCGAGCCCGACAATGTCGCCGACCGACGACAAAAGCGGCGATAAAGGTGATAAGAAAGCGGAACCGCTTGCCGGAAAATGGACAGGCGTTGAAGGAACTTATTTGAATATCACTAAAAAGGACGGCGATAAATTCACGATCGAGATCAAAGATCTTGATAAGGCAGAAACCTTCGAAGGAACGGCGAAGGGCGATGTCATCGAATTTACCCGCAAAGGTAAAACCGAAACCATAAAACACGCAACCGGCGAAGAAACCGGTATGAAATACCTGCTCGACGAAAAGAACTGCGTTGTCATAACAAAAGGCAGCGAAGGATATTGCAGGAAATAATGGTGAACGGTGAATGATGAATTGTGAATGTATTTCATCAAACGTCGATCAGATCCGGGTTGAATTCATTTCGATCCGGATCTTTTTGTTTCTAATATTTTTCCGGATTCTCATGATTCCTGCTTTCGGATCGGTATGGATCGTTCGTGTGATCGCCAACAACCCAAAGCTCAAAACGTTCATCCCAAGGTGGTATAATTTTTTATCAATGAACAGAGGGAACTTAATAAAACTTACCGATAAAGGACTGTTTTGTCCGCCCGGTGATTTTTATATTGACCCGTGGAAACCAGTCAACAAGGCCGTCGTTACGCACGCCCACGCCGATCATGCGTATAGAGGCAGCCAAAGCTATCTCGTGCCGAAAAAAGGCGAACGTATTTCGCGTATACGGCTCGGCGATGAAGCCGCTATCGAAACAGCCGAATATGGTGAAACCGTAAATATCAAAGGGGTCAAAGTATCATTTCATCCCGCGGGACACGTTCTCGGGAGTTCGCAGGCACGCATTGAACACAAAGGCGAGGTCTGGATCGTGTCGGGAGATTTCAAACTCACCCCGGACGCGACCTGCGAACCGTTCGAACATATTACTTGCGACTATTTTATTACCGAAGCGACATTCGGGTTACCGATCTACAAATGGACGCCGCCCGATATTTTGTTCGAAGAAATGAACGATTGGTGGCGGCAGAATCAGACTGAAGACAAGGTTTCGGTTATCTTTGCATATTCCTTCGGAAAGTCACAGAGGATCTTGAATGGCATAGACAGCTCAATTGGCCCCATTTTTACGCACGGCGCGGTTGAGCGTCTCACCGAAGCATATCGTGAAGAAGGCGTTGATCTGCCCAAGACGACTTATGTGAGCCTGGTGGAGAATAAAAAGGATTTCAAAGGCGGCTTGGTCGTCGCTCCGCCGTCGGCAATTCAAACACCGTGGCTCAAAAGATTCGGCAAACATTCGACCGCTTTTGCTTCCGGTTGGATGATGGTTCGCGGCGCTCGGCGGCGAAAAGCAGTTGATCGCGGTTTTGTGATGTCCGACCATGCCGATTGGGATGGACTTATCACCGCGATCGAACGCGCCAAAGCCGAAACGGTCTTTGTAACGCACGGTTTTATTGATCCGCTGGTTCGCTATTTGAATGAGAACGGGCAAAATGCTTTACCTTTGAGAGCAAATTATATCGGTGATGAACAGATGGAATTTTTGGAGGAAAGCGAATAATGAAATTATTTACCGACCTTTACTCCAAACTCGATCAGACTAATAAGACCAACGAAAAGGTCAAAGCGCTCAAGGAATATTTTGCTGTTGCAGAGCCTGCGAGCGCGGCTTGGGCTTTGTATTTTTTATCGGGCAGGAAACCAAAGCAGATCGTACCGTCGAAAAAACTGAAACAATGGGCAATGGAACTTGCGGGAATCGAAGAATGGTTGTTTGAAGAATCCCGTAACACCGTCGGCGACACCTCGGAAACCATTGCACTCTTACTGCCGGAAAATCACGAAGAAGATCTGACGCCGCTCAATATTTTGGTCGAAAAAAGATTATTGCCTTTGAGAAAACTTGATGAAGCCGTGCAGTTCGAGGAGATCGTTTCGAGTTGGAATTCGATGAATCGAATGCAGCGGTTCGTTTTGAATAAACTAATCGCCGGAAACTTCCGGATCGGTGTTTCGCAGCGGCTCGTGATGCGTGCTTTGGCGGAGCAATTCGAAATTCCCGTTGACGTGATCGCTATGCGTCTGATGGGAACGTGGACGCCGACTCCTGAATATTATCTCTCGGTTATCGACCCGAATTTGGATGAAGATGAAACGCCGATCGCCCGTCCGTATCCTTTTCATCTCGCGTATCAGGTTGAAGGCGAGGTCTCAGATCTTGGCGACCTGCGCGATTGGCAGGTGGAATGGAAATATGACGGAATTCGCTGCCAGGCGATAAAACGTAAAGGCGAAGTTTTCCTTTGGTCACGCGGTGAAGACCTGATCACCGAACGCTTTCCTGAGATCGCAAAAGCCGCAGAGAGCCTTCCGGATGGAACCGTTCTAGACGGCGAAATTTTGCCTTACAAGAACGGACAAATTCTGCAGTTTCAAGAGCTGCAGCGACGGATCGGACGCAAAACTGTCGGGAAAAAATTGCTTGCGGATGTTCCTGTAATATTGCAATGTTACGACCTGTTAGAGTCTAACTACGAAGACATTCGAAGCAAAGAATTACGAGAACGCCGCAAATTATTGGTCAAAACTTTGGGCAAGATCGAAGACGAAAGCGCCAAAAATATTTTGCGTCCGACGGATCTGATCGAAGAAGAAACCTGGGAAGATGTGAGTGAACGACGCAAGGAAAGCCGCAGTTTACGCGTCGAAGGGTTTATGCTAAAACGCAAAGATTCGCCCTTTCGCGTCGGACGGCAACGCGGCGATTGGTGGAAATGGAAGATCGAACCATTCACCGTGGATGCGGTATTAATTTACGCCCAAAAAGGTTCGGGCAGACGCTCAAACCTTTACACCGATTACACTTTCGGGGTTTGGGACAAAGGCGAACTATTGACATTTGCCAAAGCTTATTCGGGTTTGACCGACAAAGAACTGCGCCGCGTGGACAATTATGTCAGGCGAAACACAAAGGAAAGTTTCGGTCCGGTCAGGAGCGTGGAACCCAAGCATGTTTTTGAATTGGCGTTCGAAGGCATCCAGAGATCAAGCCGCCACAAATCGGGCGTTGCTGTCAGATTTCCGCGAATTCTCCGCTGGCGTGAAGACAAATCAATTGAGGACGCCGATTCACTCGATACCATCCACCGTTTGCTCGAAGCTTACGAAGCGGAAGCTACGAAAACCGGAAAGGAAAAAAATTGATCGTCTCTCGTTCCGTATGAGAAAAATTCCTTAGATGAAAAGATCGGAAATCAAAAATCTCAAGCTTTATCCGCACTTCAAACTGACAAATGAGAAATTTCCGCGTTTGCTTGTAACGAGAAAAATCACAAACGACGGTTCGGAATATTTCGGTCCATTCTTGCCGAAAACCGGGGCTAGAATTCTGCTTGGGTCTGCCAATAAAATATTTAAACTGCGGAGTTGTGAGATCGATATTGAAAAAGGCCTGCCGATACCGTGTACGATGTTCTATCGCAAACGCTGTCTCGCTCCGTGTGTAGAAAACATCTGTGATGAAACTGAATATCTGGAATCCGTCCAGCTTTTGCGTTTATTTTTAAGAGATGAACGCATTCTATTAAAAGCTATTTTTACAAAAAAGATCGAAGCGTATTCGGAGAACTTTGATTTCGAACAAGCGGCCGAATGGCGTGATGTTTTGCTTGAGATCGAGAAAGTTTGGGAAGGCAAACGCTCGCAGTATTGGCTTGAAAAAGCGGTCGACACCTGGGAAATTATTGAGGAAGGTCGGGGAATAATTTTCAATTTAGTAACGCAAAGAGGTCGAAAAATCTTAGGGAATCGGTCGTTTCTGTTCGAAAAAGAAACAAATGAAACTATCGGCAAAATTGTCGAGAAGGTTTTTCTGCATTTTTATAAAGTTCACGTTCCCAGGGAGATCCGGGTTTTTAGGAACTTTGACAGTAGAAAGGCGATCGGCGAAGAATTAAGCAAAAGGTTCGATCGAAACGTGCAGATCTTTATACAAAACGATCTTACACCGACGACAAGAAAAGGTTTGATGCAGAACAAATTTGATTCGGTCATTAGAAGATCATCAAACGAAGAATTTACTAAAAATATTCAAAAACACATAAAAAAGGCATTTAACTTAAAGCGAATTCCGGATCGGATCGAAGCTTTCGATGTCGCCCATATCTCGGGCAAAAATGTCGTTACGGCAAAGATCGTTTGGGAAAAAGGGATCTTTTTGAATGCTGAGAATGAGGTCTGGCAGTTCGAAAATCTGAGCGAACCGCAAGCGATCACGGAAGCGATTCACCGAAGATTCCCAGATGCGGCGGAAGTGGAAAGTTGTCCTGATCTCATTCTGATAGACGGCGGGAAAACACAGATAAATGCGGCTCTTAAAGGTGTCGCCAAGAACGTTGATCGGAATTTCAAAATAATTTCGGTGGTGAAACCTCAGGGAAAACACGATCAAGTTTCGCACTTTTTGGACGAAGATCTGAAAACGATCGAAGTTGAGAACGAAGCTGCACTTTTCTTTTTAACCGATCTGCGAGATAAGTCTCACGAACTTGCGAACGGTGCTCACGGACAGATCAGGGACACGGATCAATTTTATGAATTGGCAATAATGCTGCCGGAATTTAGCGAAAATGAACGCCGCACAATATTAAAAACTTCAGGCTCGATCAAGCGCTTAAGTACAGCCAGTTTGGATGAATTAAGATCACTGTTCCCTCTTATAACGGCTCAAAAGATCTATGATCAAGTGCAGAAAGGTATCAAAGGATCAAGTAACTTCACTAATCGAATTGTTCCGATAAGATTCGATGAAGAAAGCGGAAACGCAAAAGATCTGCAACCGATCGTTTAAGGTCGGCTGGTCCCGAATGCTTGTGGTAAAGTTTTGGCTATGCCGTCGGCAAAAAACGAAAAAGTTAAGGCTCCGCGAAATCGCACGATCGAATTGAGCGATGCCGAAGCAAAACGTTGTCGCAAAGACCTAGTATTTGGAAGATCGCTCGATCCGGCCGATACATCCGACCGCATTATTTGCGGCGATGCTTTTGATATATTGAAAAAGCTGCCGGTTAGCTCATTCGATCTGCTGTTTGCCGATCCGCCGTATAATCTGACAAAGACTTTTGGAATAGAAGATTTTCAAGCGAACGTCATCCGATGAATACGAAGCCTGGCTCGATTCGTGGCTGCAGCTTTGCGTTCCGCTTTTAAAGCCAACCGCGAGCATTTATATCTGCGGCGATTGGCGTTCATCGGCGGCGATCCAGCGCGTCGGGTCGCAATATTTCAAATCTGCAAAATCGTATTACATGGGAACGCGAAAAAGGCCGCGGAGCAAAAGCCAACTGGAAAAACTCGGCGGAAGATATTTGGTATTTTACCGTTTCGGACGAATTTACTTTTAATCTCGACGCAGTAAAAATAGCGCCGAAAGGTCATCGCTCCTTACACCGAAAACGGCCAGCCGAAAGATTGGCAGAAAAGCGGCGACGGAAATTTTCGGGACACGCATCCATCTAATATCTGGACGGACATCAGTGTTCCTTTTTGGTCGATGCCCGAAAACACCGATCATCCGACGCAAAAACCGGAAAAGCTTTTGGCAAAAATATTGCTTGCATCAACGAACGCAGGCGACCTCATTCTCGACCCTTTCGCCGGCAGCGGCACGACCGCCGTCACCGCAAAAAAACTCGGTCGTCATTTTACCGCCATCGAATCGGACGAAAAATATTGCCTGCTCACGGCAAAGCGGCTCGAAATAGCCAAAACCGACAAAACAATACAAGGCTTCCGCGACGATGTTTTTTGGGAGCGCAATTCACTGAAACAAAATCTGAAGTAACAGATTTGAAAGTTTTTGCTAAAATTGCTCGAGTCCTAAATTTCATTTTTGGCAAAAGATCACAATAGATCGGTACAACATAGAGAGGAACTGCAATGAAAACCACGATCAAACCAGCTATAGCCGCTGCTTTATTTTTGCTGCTCGCCGTCATCGGCTGCAGCACGTTAACCAAGGGGAAACCGGCGGCTGAAAAAGGGATAGCTACATTTCATTCTCTGTTGAACGAAGGTAAATTTGAAGAGATATATAATACCGCAGATGATGCCTTTAAAAGATTTTAAGGATCGGGTCCAAAGGAAGAAACCATAAAATTTTTAGCTGCGGTAAATTCCAAGCTTGGCAAAGTCGTATCGACCAGTAATCAATCATGGAAAGCCCAAGCCTTTAACCTGACATCGACAATAGTTCTTCTTCAGAATACTGAATTTGAAAATGGAAAAGGGACTGAGACATTTACATTCGTTCTTGACGGCGATAACGCGAAGTTACTTGGGTATAATTTGAATTCTACGGATATGATGCTGAAATAGCTTTAATTTGTGCGGGACAAGCGTCTGTGGTGAAATCGATATATGAAGATCGCGACATGGAACGTAAATTCGATCAATGCCCGGCTTGAGCATCTGTTGGGCTGGATGGCGTCAACAGAAACTGATGTTATCTGCCTGCAGGAAACAAAATGCGTTGACGAAGGTTTCCCTTTCGATGCGATCAAAGATGCCGGATATGACGCAGCTTTTATGGGCCAAAAATCCTACAACGGCGTCGCGATACTTTCCAAACACAAGATCGAAGACGTTCAGAAAAATTTTCCGGATGATGAAAGCGACGCACCAAAACGCCTGATCGCCGCCACGATAAAAGGCGTGCGCATCGTCAACACATACATCCCGAACGGCACCGAACTCTGGACCGATAAATTCACATTCAAGCTCGATTGGCTCCAGAGGTTGCGGCGTTATTTTGACGAAACCTGTTCGACAAATGAAAACGTTTTGCTGTGTGGCGATTTTAATGTTGCGCCGGATGAGCTGGACGTCTGGAGCGTTCAGGCATGGACAGGAAAGCTGCATTTTTCGAAGCCGGAACCGCGCGGCGATCCACCATGTAAAACAATGGGGATTTGTCGATGTTTTTCGCAAGATGAACGGCGAAGCACAGGAATTTTCCTGGTGGAATTACCGCGAAGGCGCATGGCAGCGAAACCGCGGCCTCCGCATCGACCACATCTGGACCTCCGAATCGCTCGCCGATAAATGCACCGGATGCTGGATCGACAAAGCCCCAAGAGCACTCGAACGACCAAGCGACCATACACCGGTCGTTGCGGAATTTGACTTGTAATCGGTTCGTATCAAATAAAAGAAATAGGAGATGAAAATAATGGGCTTCACAAAACGAATGTCAATGCTTGGTTTGCTGGCGCTATTTTTCGTGACTGCAACGGTTTCGACTCAGGCACAGCAAGGCGGACCCGGCCATCACGATCCAGACTCAAATCGAGGCAATGAAAAAACTCTCTTGGATGGACGGAGTTTGGAGAGGCAACGCTTCAACTGTTCTTGAAAACGGCATCAAGCACGATGTGGTCCAAACAGAACGCATATCGGGCCGTTTCTAGATGGCTCTATCAAACTTACCGAAGGAAGAGCTTATGACGCAAAAACTGGAAAGGTTGGGTTCAATGCGTTCGCCGTTATCTCTTATGACCCGGCATCGAAAACGTATTCGCTCCATTCGTACGCCCAGGGTCAATCTGGCGATTTTGTCCTGACACCGACGAACGACGGCTACATTTGGGAAATTCCCGCCGGGCCAATGATCATTCGATATACTGCCACGTTAAAAAAAGGAACATGGCGTGAAGTGGGCGACCGTATAATGCCGGGCAAGGAGCCGGTTCGCTTCTTTGAGATGGAGCTAAAACGTATTTCCGATACCGATTGGCCCGCAGCCGGAGCTATCCCTCAGAAATAAGAATGCCCTTCTTCGATCGTACGCCAAACTTAAAAGCGGGTCGTTGCGGGATTTATTATTTAATCCAGAAACGTTTTCTCGAATATTGTGCAAATCTGGTGAAATACATCGTCACCTCGTCGTAGAAGTAAACGCGGAGGAAAAGAACGATGAGTTTTAGAATTTTTGCATCAGGAAGTCCGGATTTTCATTTCGAAAAGCCCGACTGCCTCGATGACAGCGCTTTTGACACGATAGATCTATTGGCAAAACTTCAAACGATGGAGCCAACATGGATGGGAGCCGGGGCCACCGCAATAGACATTGCCCAACCTTCGGCAGGTATTGTCGATCTGATGAAAACCATGGCGACGATGGAGTTTTTGCATAATTTGAGTAACGCAGTGTGCTTTTTGGCAATGTGTTCGGGTTCGGCCAATGGCTGGATATCAGTGTCGGCCGTCCAAACACATTTGATGTGGCCGGACACCGGCGACTGTAAAACTTACAGGTTCGATCCGGGCGACAGTCCGGGCTCAGAATTCATCAAAAAGATCGCGCCTGCTCTAAAAAAAGCCGATATGGCAAACTGGGGCGTGCTTCGGATGATGGGGCTAGTTTTGGCAAAATATTCAAGCAAGATCGGCGAGAACGCGACGCCGATAATTAATATTCAATTGACCTCATAGGTTTAATTGCATTAACAAAGAAACGCCCGGGCTGTCTGCAGGGCGTTTTTGTTTGGCTGCAGTAGGAACTATCCGTTAAGATATTGCCGTAATGGAAGATCTCTTAAAACAATTTCCCGTTGTCGTCGAGTGTCCGGTTGTTTGGGGCGAAATGGATTCGTTCCAACACGTTAATAATGTCGTCTATTTTCGCTATTTTGAAACTGCGCGGATGGCGTATTTTGAACGGATGGATTATCTCGAAATTTTGGAACGAACCGGAATCGGGCCGATACTTCATTCCGCGAACTGCCGTTTCCGCATTCCTCTGACATCTCCCGACACGGTTTCGATCGGAACCCGCAGCGTCGATCTTGAAGCCGATCGATTCACGATGGAATTTCAGGTCTTCAGCCATAGCCACGAAAAGGTGGCAGCCGAAGGTTCGGGCGTGATCGTAACCTTCGACTATAAAGCCGGAAAGAAAGCTCCGATACCTAGCGAGATCAGAAGTCTTATCGAACGGATCGAGTCAAAAGATGAATATTAATGCTATTGACGCCTATTTCAAAACATAATACACTTCCATTTTGGATGCAAAATGCATCCACATTTAGATATGGCTACATTAACTGTTAAAAATCTACCGGACGAAGTCTACGCCGCTTTGACCAAACTGGCGAAGCAGAACCGTCGTAGCATCAATAGCGAAGCGATCGTTCAGCTAGAGAAGATACGTCTCAGAACATTGCGAGATGTTGAAGCGGAACTTAAGCAGATCAAAAAACTTAGAGAGAGTTTGAAAAGCGTTAAAATTACCGAAGAAGATCTCAACCTTGCCAAGAATGAGGGTCGGCCTTGATCGTTGTCGATACGAATATCATCGCCTACCTTTTGATCCCGAGCGATCTAACTCAAGATGCGACGAAAGTTAGGCGTCAGGATCCAAATTGGCTCGCACCAGAATTGTGGCGTTCCGAATTTCGAAACGTACTAATGTTGTATGTTCGACGCGAGCTTTTGAAAGTTGATAAAGCTGAAATTGTGATGCGGCAGGCCGAATCTTTGATAGAAAACTTCTCGGTTGATTCATCAAAGGTGTTAAGGCTAGCAACCGATTCGGGCTGCACTGCTTACGATTGTGAATTTGTTTCTCTGGCAAAATCGCTGAATATTTCTCTAGTGACTTCTGATAAAAAAGTACTTCTCGCATTTCCCGATATAGCAGTTTCGATGAAAACCTTCACTCAGAGTTAGCTCGATTTAACTTGATATATTTACCGCCATTAATTCTAAGGTACGGGCGTTGATCAAAACGCTACTCTATTCATCGACGCCGGCGGCTTGGTCATTTTGATAAAGCGTCCGCGATCGAAAGGACGCGAGATAGGCACAATGAACTCACCGAGAGAGCGAGACGCTGCCGCAGTCCGTATTTTCCCGCCTGCGGTGCCGTTGCTCACCATAATTATTGGTATCGGACTTAACATGCTTTGGCCGATCAACTTGGGGTTTGAGGTCCCGACACCCGCAAGATATTGGGTCGGTGGTTTAATAGTCGCTTCGGCCGTCTTCGGCCTGGGTTTCTGGTCTGTTTTTCTTTTTCGTCGAGCCGGTCAAAGCGAAAATCCATGGAAGCCAACGATTCAGATCGAGGAACGAGGCCCATTCAGATTCACCCGCAACCCAATGTATCTCCAAATGATTTTGGTCTGCGTCGGAGTTGCGGTAATTCTTATGAATTGGTGGATGCTCTTATTTACGCCTGTTTGCGGGTGGTTTCTCCAACGATTCGCGATCTTGCCCGAAGAAGCTTACTTGGAACAGAAGTTCGGTGCGTCCTACCTTTCCTACAAACGCCGAGTGCGAAGATGGCTTTAAATAGCCTCCTATTTTAAAGACGCGATTCTAAAGATGAAAAATTAGACAATTTCCATTATTTCATTAAGCGGTTTTCGAGTAATGTTCGGCACTTTTGCGTCGGCGGCCGGATAACCGACCGGGATCAGCACGAACGGGACTTCGTTTTTCGGCCGGCCTAAAATTTCCTGCAAAAATTTCATTGGGCTTGGCGTGTGTGTTAGCGTCGCGAGGCCCATGTTGTGCAGGGCCGCAAGCAGCATTCCGACGGCGATACCGACCGATTCCTGCGAATAATATGTCGGTTCGCTTTCGCCGTCTTCGATTATGGCCGTTATACGAAAAACGACGATCAAATATGGCGCGATCTCTAAAAAAGGCTTGTGTTCATCCGTTCCGAGCGGTGCCAACCGACGCAGCCATTTTTCGGACATTCGCCCGCTGTAACTTTCGTGTTCTTCTTTTTCGGCGGCCTCGCGGATCTTGCGTTTGACCTCCGCATCACGCACAACAACAAACCGCCACGGCTGAAGATTCGCACCCGAAGGGGCAGTTCCGGCAGTCGAGATCGCTTTTTCGATCAACTCGAGGGGCACTTCGCGATCAGAATATTCGCGCACCGTTCGGCGCCTATTCAACAACTCAAAAAGATCATCACCGCGTTTATGCTGGTTTTCGGGAGCGACATCTATAAAATCCAACGGAATAAATTGCGGCTTTTGATCATTCATAATTTATTCAAAATTAGAGCAAGATCGGAATGATTTAAGGTAAACTATTCATCGCATTTACGAAAGTTTTACGGAGAAATATTACTGTGCAGGATCTCAAAACCCGTCTGTTCGGAATCGTTGTATTAGCTGTTAGCTCGGTGTTGTTGTATTACAACTGGCATGACGCGACCCATGGAAACAAGTATTCGCCAAAATTGGCCGCTTTTGGCCCGCTTTGCTTTCTAGGCGGATTGTTTATCTTTATTTTTCCGTCGAGAGCAGGTAAACCTGAAACGACAACGGATAAGGTAATTATATTCGCCGTGTTCTTGTTGGGAATGGCATTGGGACTTGTGAATTGGTATCTGATGGATCCGGGATTTTTTGGTGGCTAACAAGGAATGACATATCGTATCGCAGTTATATTTATCGTCGGGTTTGTGGCCGCCGGCGCTATTTATTTCACCGGCTGCGCGCCATTCGGGACCGCAGCTGCTCAGCCAAGACAGTTTCTTTCGATCCACGAAGTAAATTCACAAAAACCAAAGTCCGGCATGTTCGAAACCGAAGGCTTTGTCGCAAAGATCTACACCGCTCCGCCATGTCCGCCCGACACACCATGCAAGCCTTCGATGAAGGACAACATCGTGATCTCAGAAAACAACAAGACTCTGGAAACTTATGATCTGAGCGATAAGGAATTGATATTGTTCACAGACAAAACAGCGGAACTCGAACTGGGCAAGAAATACAACGTCAAAATTAAGATCACCGACGCAAAAACGACCGGCGAAGATCTGAACGATATTGAGTTGATCAGCAGTGAACTTTTAAAATAGTTACTAGACGCTCTTTAAAAATTGCCCGAACGTAACGGCTTCTGGTTCGGCGGCCTGCATTATGGCTCCGGCGGAACCGAAAAGTATCATTATTATCAAAGCCGGGACAGCTGTTTTTCTCAGTGCGGTTTTTAACCAATACTCTCTTTCAATGGATCTCGACGGTTTGTAAAGGCTGCTCACGACCGCTGTGTCGATGAGCAGTTCGGCAAATAATGTCGGAGCGATCCAAACAACATAAATGACCGCACCGAAGATAAGAACAGCGATCACAATTACCGCCAAGAGAGCTAATCCATCATCGAAGTCTGCGTCAAAGCTAAAGCCGCCCGATCCACCGGAACCGCTCGAAGCACTCGAAACTATTGATGGTGTCGGGTTTGATGGAGCTATAAACCCAACCGCCGGCATCGCCGGTGCATCTGTCTCCGTCCACGAACCGCCCGCACCGGCTCCGGCAAAATCGCCGCCGCCGCCAAATGTAAAAGCATTGTCAACGACAGTTGAACCGATATTCAGATCGCTGATCGACGGATCGATCGATTCGATCTCGACCGAAAGATCTTCATTTTCTTTTCTTCTCTGTAGCCAGATCCAGAGCCGCAGCAGGCCGAGGAAAATAATGTAGCCAGCAATAATGGATAGAACGTAACGAAATGCCATCGTCGTCATTCCGGATCTGAGCATGATCGCTGATATCAAAAATACCGAAAATGACGTGATCGCTAAGATCACGGAAAGCTGAACCCGTGCCATCGATAACTTTCGGCTAAGACGTTCCACTATTTGTTTTCTGGAAAAAGTTTTCATTTAGATGCGCGGGATTCCGCTCCCGGATATTTTACAGAAAAATGCAGGTGAATGATAAGTAAATTTTTTCTGTACTGTATGATTCAAACTGTGAAATACTACTCGTCGTTAAATGAACATCATTGCATACGCACTACTATTTTTAACCGGAATTTGGCTGATCGGGGTTTCTGTATTTAGTTTCGTGCGTCCGGGATTGGCTCTAAAATATCTTGGAAAATTTGCGAGCACGAATTTTATCAATTTCTTTGAGCTTTCTTTGCGAATGATAGCAGGCTTCGCGTTCGCCGTTTATGCTGAGTCATCCAAATACCCAAAGCTATTTTTGATCATCGGATCTTTTCTCATGGTAAGCGCAGGAATTCTTTTCCTAACACCTCGTCGCCTGCATGAGAAATTTGCCGTTTATTGGTCAAACAAATTATCAGCATCAAATGTCAGACTCGCCGCTCCGTTCTCATTTCTGGCGGGAACATTTCTAATTTTTGCGATCCATTAAAGACACGTCTTATCGAAATACGCGGCCGAACGAGAAGTAAAATCTTCCGCGGCCGTTCTCGTTTATGCTCGTGCCGACAAATACCGGACCGATCGGTGTTTCTAAAATTGCACCTAACGAGCCGCTTTGCCGATAATTAGCCTTGCCGAATTTTTCGAACGCGCTGCCGCCTTCATACCAAGCTCCGATGTAGGCCTTTCCGCCGAGGAATGTTGGAAAAATTTCCGGATTATATAAAAAACCGCCGCCGGCTTGGATGTAGTTGCTTGCCCGAAACTCGTCATAACCATAACCGCCGAGCCGAAACGGACCGCCGAGCGTAAATTGCTGTAAAAGCGGGGCCGTTCCGCCAAAACTCGTCCCGGCTCCGCCGAATGCAAAAGCGATAGTGCGTTCGTTGATCGGACGAAAGCCGAGATCGCGGGTTTCAAATTGTCCCAGTCTGGTATCGATCCCCGGACTATCGAGGTAATAATTAACCGAATTTCGCGAATAGAATCCGTGATTCGGAACCTGAGCTGCATCAAGCGAATCATAGGTAAATCGAAGGCTTGGGCCGTTATAACCACCGCTTACGTCCCCAAGCAGCGGGTCCCCGATGCGTCGATTTGCGTTTTGATAACCGATAGCATAACCGACTCGCAGTTCGCTTCGCGGATTGAACGTATAACCGACATCGACCCCGGCTTGGAAGGTTTGGCCGACAACTTCGGCCAAACGGTTTCCGTCTGAAAACAGATTTATCCGGCGGCGTTCATACGAAATGCTCGGAGCAACGAAAAATTTACTGCGGCCGATCGGACGATAATATTCACTAGCCAGCCGTGTATTCGACCCGATCTCAAGATCATTCCGCCATTCCGAACCGTAGCGGCCGACATCGAACAGTGTGAGTCTGGCCTTGAAATTAAAATTTACGTTGTCAGATTCGACGCTGTTCACATCAAAGCCGATCTCCAAACGCGTCGGCTTTGCCGGCCGATCGACCGGTTCGTTAGTTCTTATCAAAATGCCGGTTGCTTTGTTTCGTTCGATCACTTCGTAATCAAGGGCTTGGAAACGTCCGGTTCCGGTCAGTTCGGAAAGATCCTTTGCGAGCTCGTTTTGCTGATCAGCATCAAGCGGTTTCCCTATGTATTTGTTGTCGAGCTTTTCGGCTATCGTTTTTGTTGAATCCGGATTTTCACCATCAACCGCAACGAACTCGGGAACAGGAGAAGGTTCGGGATGTTGACGAGCTTTGCGTGCGGCAAGATACGCCTGCCAATCGGCGTCGTCCAGCGACAGGCCTTTTAATAGGATCTCGTTCTTTTTTGCTCCCTCAAAACCGAGCTTTATAATTTCGTTAAATTTACCAAAATCGGTAGATGAAAATCCTGTCAGATCGGGAGCGATTATTATGTTCGCTTGCTGAAGACTGCGGCGGGAGTTATCCGCCGTCGCAATATTAATTGTTTGAGCAAGAATGCCGACGATACTTTCAAGCGATTTGCGGTCAGCAAGCTGCGTTTCGATGTTTACGACAAGCAAAATGTCCGCACCCATCGCTTTGACGACATCGGTCGGAATATTGTTTACGATGCCGCCATCCGCCAAGAGTTTCCCGTCGATCTCAACCGGCGCAAAAATTCCCGGTATAGACATCGTCGCACGAAGCGAACGCGACAGCGAACCTTTATCCAGCACGACCGATCTGCCGCTGACCATATCCGTCGCGACACAGCGAAAAGGGATCGGCAAATTGTCAAAGTCACGAACCTTTGCATACGGCAGCGTGACACGGTCAAAAAGCAATCCGATCTCCTGGCCCGAATTCAGTGCATTTGGAAGTTTCAGGTCGTTTATTTTTCCGCGAAGCGTTATCGGAGCCGCAATGTTTTTGCGGTCTTCTTTTCTGCGAAATGAAAGATCGTCGTATGAATTTCCGGGTTGAAGAAGCTCCGTCCAGTCCAAAGTGCCGACTAGCTTTTCCATTTCGTCGGGCGAATATCCAAGCGAATAAAGCGCACCGACAAGCGCGCCCATGCTCGCGCCGCCGACATAATCCACCGGAATATGATTTTCCTCCAGCACGCGCAGAACGCCGATATGCGCAAATCCGCGAGCACCGCCGCCGCTAAGCACAAGCCCAACGGTCGGACGTTTCTTCACCTGTTGCGAAAACGCCGGGAGTTGACTCCAAATATCAAGAGAAACAACACAAGATATCTTAGAAAATCTTAACGACATAAAATTGCTCGAAATATTAACGCTTTGTTCGATGATCGCGAAAGCTTTTTCGGTTTTTACTTTCAATAGGATAACCCATTCAAGTCAAATGAAAACTAATTTGAGGAAGCTGGCCGAAAACGCTGTCAGCTGATTTATGTTCTTTGGCCGCAACCGTCCATTTGCTTTCAGTTCGCGAGGGGGATATTAACAGGAATAGATGATGGTTTTGGAGGAGGAAGGAGGGAGGATTAGGTTTCTTTCTTATAGAGTTGGAAGGGTTTGGTCTGCGGAGATTTCGGGGGCTGTCGAAGAAACCGCCCTGCTGAAGGTTGAAACACGTCATGTGCCGTTTCTGAAAACCGAAGAGTCGAGAAACGTTTGCCGCTTATTCGCCCCGTAATAACATTTAGCTTTTCCAAATGGAATAACTAGATCCAAGATCGAACGGTAGTTTTTAATAGCAAGCATTGATCATGATCAGCTAGCTATTTTTGTTCAGAAGTTCGCTGGTTCGTTTCCATAACGACGGCAGAAGCTGCGTGACTTTCAATAGCGAGCCGCTGGCGAAATATTTTGCGAAGCCGCGGAATGTGTCGCGGGCGGTTGGCGAATACGGCAGCCACCAAGCGTCGGGGACAAACGTGAAGCGGTTCGTATGTATATGCTGTGACTGAACGAGTTCCATCAAACCTTCGCGGCCGTGCGTTCGGCCGTGGCCGCTGTTTTTGAAACCGCCCCAAGGCGTTTGGCCGATGCCGTGTGTGTACGTAACTTCGTTGACCATGACCGTTCCGGCTTCGATCTCGCGGGCGATGCGTTTTCCGCGAGATATGTCTTTTGTCCAAATGCTTGCCGTCAAACCAAAATCCGAATCATTCGCCAGTTTGATCGCTTCCGCTTCGGTTGAAAATACAGCGATCGGCAATGTCGGGCCAAAGGTTTCTTCGCGCATCGCACGCATATCGTTCGAAACGTTTGCGATCACCGTCGGTTCAAAGAACAATCCGCCGAGTTCAGAGTTCTGCTTTCCGCCCGTTAAGATCTCTGCTCCAGATTCTCGAAAATTTTTGACGTGATCTGTAACGGTATCGAGCTGCATTTGAGAAGTCATAGATCCGACCGAAATGCTCGGATCATCGCCGCTGCCTTGTTTCAGGGTTTTCGTTTTTGCGACGATCAGATCGGTCAGTTCAGCGGCCACATTTTTATGAACATACAGCCTTTCCACCGACGCGCACGTTTGCCCCGAATTGCTGAACGCAGACCAAACAGCAGCCGATGATGCGGCTTCCAGATCGGCGTCCTCCATAACGATCATCGGATCCTTGCCGCCAAGCTCCAGAACAACGGGAGTCAGATTCTTCGATGCAGCGGCCGATATTTTTTTCCCGGTCGCGACGCTGCCTGTAAATAAGATCTTATCCGGACAGGCTTCGACTAACTCGGCTCCGGTTTTTCCTTCGCCGGGAATTATCTGCACAAGATCTTTGGTCGGCGAAGCCTTTGCAAAGATCTCACCGATCTTCATTCCGACGAGCGTCGTCAATTCGGCAGGTTTTATGATGACCGAATTTCCGGCCATCAACGCCATCGCCGTTTCTCCGAGCGGGATCGTGAACGGATAGTTCCACGGCGGAATTATCGCAACAACGCCGACCGGCTGATAGACGATCTCCGAACGCCGGCCCATCAAACCGAAAAGACCGATGTTTATTTTTCGGGGCTTCAGCATTTTCTCGGCGTTCCGGGCAAAATATCGCATTAGATCGAGCACCGGCGCGATCTCGGTCGAGGTTGCTTCGGCAGGCGGCTTTCCCGTTTCCGATGAAATAAGGTTAGCGATCGCGTCCATGTCGCTGAGAATGATCTCGCGGGCTTTCATTATTACGCTGCGCCGTTCGGCAAAAGAGGTTCGACTCCAGATCTTGGCAGCTTCGCGTCCGCGTTTAACTGCTCCGTTTACTTCTTCGGTTGAAGCGATCGCCACGCGGCCGTTCTCTTCGCCGGTCGCCGGATCAACCGAAACGATCTCATCAGCGTTCTTCTTCTCTTCAGCTTTCATTGTGTCCTTATTTTACATTAAAAACTGGCCGTCGCTTAAAACTTCTTGTATGACGAAATAAGTGCTTGACATTTATTTCGCCGATGATTATTCTGTGAATGAGGGTATTGACAGAATGATTGATGTCATTGATAGGCAAATACTGACGATTCTTCAGAATGACGCTCGTATTTCAAATGCAGAGATCTCGCGGCAGATCGATCTGGCTCCTTCGGGAGTCCACGAGCGGCTGAAAAAGCTGGAGGAACGCGGCGTTATTAAAGGCTTTAGAACAGAGATTGATCCGCATGCGATCGAATTCGGCCTTACGGCGTTCGTTTCTGTTCGGACCGACGAATATGGGAAAACGCTTGACGAAGCTCTGACGGCGATACCGGAAGTTCTAGAAGTCCATGATGTCGCCGGTGAAGATTGTTATTTATTAAAGGTGCGAACCAAAGACACCGAAGAGCTTGGAAAGCTGCTTCGCGAAACGATAAAGCCGATCGCAAACGTAATTTCAACGCGGACGACCGTCGTTCTGCATACATTTAAGGAAACAACGTCGCTGCCGATAGAGATGGAAAAAGAAGGTTAGTGTTATGAACTGGAAAGAAAACAAAAGCGAACTGTTAATAATGATCGCGGCGTTTGCTGCGGTTTACTTGATCTGGGGTTCGACATATTTGGCGATCAAATATGCGATCATCTCGATCCCCACATTCTTGCTCGGCGGCATAAGGTTTACTATTGCCGGTGTTTTGATGCTGCTCTGGGGCAGAATTTCGCCAAATTATGAACGACCGAAACTGGTTCATTGGCGCACAAGGCTATCGTCGGTTTTTTGCTTTTGACTATCGGAAACGGCGGCGTTGTTATCGCCGAGCATCATATTTCGTCGGGCATGACCGCATTGATGGTCGCGACACTTCCTTTTTGGGTAATTCTGATCGGTTGGATGTTCATGAGAACGGGACGACCAAATATGCGTGTCACTGCCGGATTAGCATTGGGCTTTGTCGGCGTAATGTTGCTGATCTCCGGCGGAAGTTCTGCGGGCGATTCGACAGCCGGCGGAACGGCGATCGGCTTTATCGCCGTCACGGCATCGACGCTTGCTTGGGCGATCGGTTCGCTTTACGGCATCAAAGCGCCGAGTGTTCGTTCGCCAATAGTTGCGGCAGGAATGCAGATGCTTTGTGGCGGTGTGTTTCTTCTTATTGCGGGAACGGTGATGGGCGAATGGGCAGCGTTTGATATGGCCGCCGTTACTACCGAGTCATGGCTCGCACTCGCTTATCTCATATTTTTCGGAGCGATCGTGGCTTACACGGCATACAGTTGGCTGGTCAAGAACGTTTCGCCGACGGCTCTTTCGACATACGCTTATGTAAATCCGGCGATCGCGGTTCTGCTCGGCTGGGCGATAGCGGGCGAAACTTTGAGCGGCACGATGCTTGTGGGAGCAGTGGTCGTAGTCGGTTCGGTGGCATTGATAACGCTAAAAAAGCGTGAAAAACGCGACCGGCCAAAGGCTCCGACCGCGTTCAAACCTGCCTCGACGCAGGAGCAATGCAGCGTCGCGGGCTGATAAAATCAACCTAGAAAATTCTCGATCGCGTCAAAGGCGGCGTCGATAGCTTCGGGCAATTTGTCCGGGATGTTGCCGCCGCCTTCGGCCATGTCGGGTTTTCCGCCGCCGCGTCCGCCGACGATCGGTGCGATCTCTTTGATGATCTTTCCGGCTTTTACTTTGATCGGTCAGATCAGTCCGAAACGCGGACGATGAACGAAACCTTGTCTTCTTCGGTTCGGCCCAATACGACCACGCCGGATTTTCATTTTCGGCAAGCAGCGTATCGGACAAATGCCGCATTCCGCCTTTGATCCAGCCCTTCGACGATTTTTGCCATGACCTTTACGCCTTTGATCTCGCGGCTTCGTCGCCGTTTCGACGAAGCCGTTTCCGATCGCGCCGGTCGCGATCTTCATTTTCAGCTCGTCATTTCCTTGCGGGTGCTGTTTCAATTCTTCCTGCAATTTTTCGATCGCAGTCGGGCAATTGATCACGCTGCGTTTTCAAGACGCCGAGCGATCTGTCGATCAATTTTCTCGTCTTCGCGAAAACGCTCGAACGCGTCAAAACCCGTTATCGCACGGATTCGCCGCACGCCCGAAGCGATCGCTTCGTCGGACGGTAATTTTAAACGAACCGATGTCGCCCGTCGCACGAACATGCGTTCCGCCGCAAAGCTCTTTTGAAAATTCGCCGTCGCCGACGCTCAAAACGCGCACATCGAGCCGTATTTTTCGCCGAACAACGCAACCGCACCCGAATGCATCGCTTCTTCGATCGCCATCAGATCGGTGTTGACCGGATGATTTTCCAAAATGTATCGGTTGACCAGATCTTCGATCTCTTCGATCTCAGCATCGGTCATCGGTTGATAATGCGTAAAATCAAACCGCAAATAATTGGGCGCAACGACCGAACCGGCCTGCTTTACGTGCGTTCCCAGAACTTCTTTGAGTGCCGCGTGAACCAGATGCGTCGCCGTATGATTCCGCCGCGTCGCATCGCGTTTTTCCGCATCAACAGTTGCCGTTACGGTATCGCCTACCTTGAACGAACCTTTATCGACCTTGACCTTATGAATGATCAAACCCGCAACCGGCGAAAACGTATCAGCAACGACCGCGCAAACTCCCTCCTTGCTTAGGAGGGGTGTCAGCCGCTTCGGATGACGGGGTGGTAGATATCCTTGATGCGGAAAGTTCTCCAACATCGCCGACCTGTCCGCCCGATTCTGCATAAAATGGTGTGTTGTCCAGAACGATTCCGGCCTGTTGACCATCCGTCAGTTCATCAAGTTCCGTTTCGCCGTCGAGTATCGCAATGACCTTTGCTTCTTCTAAACGCGTTGTGTCGTAGCCGTGAAATTTGTTCGCACCGACTTTTTCCAGAACTGCCGCATAAACCGGCGAGATCTGCGATTTTCGCTCCGTGTGACCGATGTTTCCTTGGGCTTGTAGTTCCTGTAAAGCTTTGTCGAAGCGTTCGTTATATTCATCTTCGCCGAATTCGACGCCTTTTTCTTCGAGGTAAACGCGGATCAGATCGCGCGGTGTTCCGAATGTGTCGTAGAGCTTCGCAATGCTCGAAAAATAGCTTGTCATCTTTTCGGGTCTTTTGAGATCAAGTTCATTGAGATGTCCGAGCCCGACAGTGACAGTATTCCCAAAGCGTTCTTCTTCCATTCGCACCATTTTGCTGATGAAATCGCGTTGTATCTCGAGTTCCGGATAGGCGCCGTTCATTTCGCTGACGACGAGATCGCAGACCTTGTAGAAAAACGGTTCGGTTTGGTTCAGATGTTCGCGGCCGTGATAGATCGCCCGACGCATTATCTTTCGCAGGACATAGTTGCGGCCTTCGTTGCCGGGAAGAATGCCGTCCGCGATCGCAAAAGCGGTCGAACGCGCGTGATCTGCAATTACGCGACAAGCGAACTGCTGTGTTTCGGTAAGGTTCTCGTACATACTCATCGTTAAAATATTATAACAATTAGTTTGTATATCGCATTTGGTTGGCGGAAATAAAACTAGAGCCTTTTATTTTTTTGGTAAGTGATCGAAGAAAAGCATTACTCGCGTTTCTTCCGAACGACCGTTATAGTCAAGGATCAGTCGTTGTCTATTGATTTTCCACCTCTTAACCAGATACTCTAAACCTTTTTCCATTCGTCTTCTGACAGTCTTTAGAATCGTCTTTCTCACCAACATGGTAAGAGATATGGCCGACGGTGTCTGGGTCGCGACTAAGGTAAATGGCAAAGTTATCCAAACGTCCTCGCTCTTCGTTCCATGGTATATTTCCATAGAAATCGAGCGGCTCGGGGCTCGCTTCACGAATATCATCATTCTCACAACAATCTGTGCAGAAGAGCTTATCGGTGGACGTTGTGATCTCCGCTATAAGTTTCCCGTCAATGTAAAACGAAACCGTTGGAAGCGGCGAAACGTCATCGCTTTCGGAAAGGAATATTCGCTTTTCATCAACACCCAATTTTACCAAAGCCTTCAGAGCAAGCTTAAGCCTCTCTTTATTTACATCGCTAGACTTTTCATTCCGGCCTTTTGTGCCAACGATGGTGATCTTAGTGTCAGCCGATCTTGCCGATAGATACTCATTTTTAACTGTATCTAGTTTCGCCGTCGAGATTTCACAACTATCCACGGATCCATTTTGTGCAAATGCGAAGAACGCCATCAGTAAAATCGAAATCGGTGCCAATGCCATTTGTAGAAGTTTATTTCGCATATATTTTGCCGCAGAACGCCACGATATTATCACACGACCGAAAAGATGGTGGAATTTAATTGGCGGAAAGCCTGCGCGTAAGCCAGGGCTTAATGCTCAACGTTAAATATAAGTTGAACTCTACCGAATCCGGTCGCTACTGCTCCCGGTTCTGACCGTCATTCCGCTTCGAGGATCTTTTTTTGCTTCGGCGATCTCTGTTCAGGTGAGCATCGGAAACGTTTGGGTAATGGAGTTTCATTGATTCGAGTGCTTCGACGATTATCTCGGAAACGGCGAGGCACATGAACCATTTTTTATCGGCCGGAATTATGTACCAAGGAGCCTTTTCTGTTGACGTTTCTTCGATCGCGTCGGCATATGCCGCCATATAATCTTCCCAATGGCCGCGTTCTTTTACATCGCCCATCGAAAATTTCCAGTTCTTTTCCGGTTCGTTTATGCGGTCCAAAAACCGCTGCTTCTGTTCTTCTCGTGAAACGTTCAAAAAGAATTTCAGAATATGCGTACCGTTTTTAGCGAGGTGTTTTTCCCAATCGCGGATCGATTCGAAACGTTCTTTCCAGATGTCTTTGTCATCTGCCATTCCGGGCGGCAATTGTTGATTTTGCAGAATTTCCGGATGAACGCGGACGACCAGAACTTCTTCATAATGCGAGCGGTTAAAGATGCCGATCTTGCCGCGTTCGGGCAAAGCTTTCTGACAGCGCCAAAGAAAATCGTGGCCGAGTTCTTCGGGCGAAGGCTGTTTGAACGAAACGACATGACAGCCTTGCGGATTGATGCCGCTCATAACATGCTCGATCGTGCCGTCTTTGCCGGCTGCGTCCATCGCCTGAAATATTATCAGCAGTGAATAAACGCCCTGAGCATACAAGATATCCTGAAGCTCGCGCATCCGCTTGATATTTTTCGCGAGGTCATTTTCGGCTTCGTCTTTATCGCTGTAATCGCCGGTCGAATCAGTATTGAATTTGGAAAGATCGACCTTGGAATTTTCGTCAATTCTGAAGTTTTTAGTTTCCATATAGTGCTCTTTTAGTTTCTTCGTATTCCCGCTCTGTGGTCATCTTTTTTGCTATAACTCCCACGACCCGACGGAAACAACTGCTGAACGAGATGAATTAAGATGAAGAATATCATAGATCAGAGCCACTTTTGGTAGAATGAAAAAGTATATTGGAGAAAATATGAAGATCATTTTCGCATTGCTTATTCTGGCTTTCCCGCTTTTCATTTTCGCTCAGCCCAAACTTGTTCCGCATAATATTTCACTGAAGAACGGAAAGAAATTCGCGCTGAATCTTCCAGCGGAATTTGAGATCATTGCGGCGGCCGAAGGTTTAAAACGAGTTCGGTTTTTCGCAAAAGCTCCGGACGGCCGAATTTTCGTCACAGATATGCGCGATCTTTCCGATAACAAAAAAGGCATAATTTATATTCTCGATGATTGGAACGCGGAAACCGGAAAATTTGCAAAAGTAACGCCATATTTGAGCGGTTTGCACAATCCGAACAGCGTTCAGTTCTATAGCGACGCTGACGGGCAAGATTGGATCTACATCGCCGAAACTCATCAGCTTACCCGACGCAAATTTACAAAAGGCGAAGATAAGCCAACCGATAGTAAGCCGCAAATACTAGCGACCTTTCCCGATTACGGTTTGAGCTATAAATACGGCGGCTGGCATCTGACGCGTACGATTGCCTTCTCGCCCGATGGAAAACTGTATGTTTCGGTAGGTTCGAGCTGCGATGCGTGCGTGGAAAAAGAAGAATCGCGGGCAAGCATAATCGTGATGAATCCGGACGGAACAGATCAGCGGCAATTTGCGAAAGGCCTGCGAAACGCGGTCAGCATAAAATGGATGCAAGATCATCTGTTCGCGACGAATCAAGGCGTCGATCATCTCGGCATAAATAAACCGAACGAAACGTTTTACGCGGTGAAAGACGGCGCCGATTATGGCTGGCCATATTGTTATACGTGGAACGGCAAGGTGTATTCCGACCCAAAATTTAACCGCACATCGGGCTGCAAAGGCGTTGAGGTTCCTTATGCGTTTTTCCCGGCACGGAGCTCGGCTCTCGGTTTTGATTATTTCGACGAAACTGCACCGGATGCTTTGAAAGAAGCTTTTCTCGTTTCGCTGCACGGTTCGTCGAACGTCAGAACAGGTCACGGATACAAGGTCGTTATCATGCGAAAAGGCGAAAAATTGCAGGATATGATCACCGGATTTCTCAAAGCCGGCAAGGTGAACGGCCGTCCGTGCGACATAATGAAGCTTGATGAAAATTCGTTTCTCTTTACCGATGACAATGGCGGCGTTGTTTATTTCGTTCGTCTGAAAGACCATAAACCGGAAGACCGCCGCGACGCCCGAAAGTTAGGGAGTAGAATCCCGAAGAGAGCAATACCTCGGCTGCCGCTTCGCCCGCAAACAAACGGACCGAAAGCGTTAAATCATGTCTTGGCGCTACGCTGCTTTTGGGCGCGGGGTTTTGTGCGTTCGTATCGTCTGAATCGTCTAAAGGTAGGACAAGCTAATTTCGACCCACGATCACTTCCCGTACGGTGTCCAAATGCATATATAGTCGAAGCGGATCATCGGCGAGTTCGTCGAATCCATACCGCAGATAAAAGCTTTTTGCTTTTTCTGTCAATGCGCTGAGTTCGACCACCTTTTTGCCGATCGCTTTGATGCCGCTTCGGCTTTCTCCAGAGCGTCGAACAAAAGTGCCTCACCCAATCCTTGCCCTTGAACGCTCAAGTCTGTCGCAAGTTTACCGATGTCCACCGTCGGGATCGGATACCGCGGTAGTTTGAGTTGTGCCGGGAGTTGAGTGAATCTAACAGTTCCGGATGAGATGGTGTAGTAGCCCAAAATTTCTGCTTCATCCGGCCGGACGGCAACGTAGGTCCGGCCGATGTCATTGGCATCATTTTTAAGACGCAAATTGCCTGAGAAAGCTGTTCAGTTCAGTTTCTCCGCAATCAAACTGCTTGGTGTTATGGCGTTTCGAGATTGGCTCGAATCTATTAAATACCATTATTTGACGATCAGTTTCTTATGCGTTTTGGCCGCACGCCGAAGAAGCTCATTTGGCTTGGAACTTTCATCAAGAGTCCGCAGAAAAATATCTCTGTCACGGTTGGAGAGCTCCACTATCTAGCGAATGTGCGAGAACTTTCTCCCGCCGCTTCGCTTAATGCGTGGGCAGCAAAATCCGTCATCGTCTGTTCCCGAGACGCTGGCCGCTTTTTCTATCTGGCCTTTGATATCGGGATGAATTCGTATATTCAGCCTTGATTTTTTTTCACTTACGGAGATCGTCATAATTTCTTCCTCTTTGAAAGAGATTAGCATAGTAAATGTGGCGTATTGCCACGTACAGCTTTCTGCCTGAAAGGACGTCAAAAAGTATTGCGAAACGCTCCTTCGTTATAAAATTAGCTTTTGAATAAATTTTATGAATATTGGTATAACGGTTTATCCGACCTACGGCGGCAGCGGAATTGTTGGTTCGGAGCTCGGACAGGCTCTCGCGGAACGCGGCCACAACGTACATTTTATCTCGTCGGTTTTGCCGACGCGTGTTACTGAACTCGGCCCGCGGATCAGCTTTCACGAAGTTGAAATGATGTCGTATCCGCTGTTCGAACATCAGCCGTACGACCTAGCTTTGGCCACAAAAATGGCGACGGTTGCACGGTCGGAAAAGCTCGATCTGCTCCATGTTCATTACGCGATACCGCATTCGATCAGCGCGATCCTCGCTCGCGAATCTATAAAACAAAAACGCTATGTTCCGGTAATAACGACTCTGCATGGAACCGATATAACGCTTGTCGGCGCCGACAGAAGCTATCTGCCGATCACGCGTTACGGCCTACAGCAATCGGATGGTGTGACGGCTGTTTCGAAATTTCTTGAAACAGGCGACGATCGAGACGTTCGATTTCGACGAGATCGAAGTAATACCAAATTTCATCTGCCCGAATCATTACACAAAGACGGAAGATTCAGAGCTGCGCAAACAACTGGCGCCGAACGGCGAAAAACTGCTCGTTCACGTATCGAATTTCCGGCCCGTAAAACGCGCCGCAGATTGTGTTGAGATATTGGCGAAGGTTCGCGAAGCCGGCGAAGACGTTCGGTTAGTTATGGTTGGCGATGGACCGGAACGCTCCGCAATATTTTACCTAGCGGAAAAACTTGGCATCGCGGAACATACGTCGTTTGTCGGGAAACAGGCGAATATCGCTGATTACTTAGGTGCTTCGGATATCTTTCTTTTGCCTTCGGAGCTGGAATCGTTCGGTCTGGCCGCACTCGAGGCCCAAGCCTGCGAACTGCCGGTCATCGCAACACGCATCGGCGGCATTCCCGATGTTGTTACCGACGGCGAAACCGGTTTTCTCAGCGACATCGCAGACATCGAAAAAATGAGCAGCGACACGCTAAAATTGATCCGCGACGAAGAAATGCTCAAAGAATTCGGCAAACGCGGCCGCGAACTCGCCGTCACACGCTACGGAACAGAAAAGATCATCCCGCAATACATCGCCTATTACGAGAAAATATTGCAGCGGTCAAAAGCGGTTGCCGCCTAAAACCGCTGCAGATCCCTATTCATCCGCTATAAGATCAACATTCGTCAGATCGCCGGACACGTTCAAAATACGCGGAGCAAATGTGTACTGCTTCGATCTCGCCGAGAGAATATAATCCACACCGGCAGGAATTCCGTCTATGCGGTAGTAACCGAACGTATTGCTTCGCGATGATCGTGAATCTCCATTTGCATCCGCAAGCGTCACAACTGCGTTGGCTATCGATCTCCCATCCGGCGTCAAAGTTCTTCCGATGATCGAAACATTCGCTGCTGTCGGAGAAAGACAAACACCCTGGATCGGGCCTGACACATTTAAGCTGTAATTTACCCGAGTCGCTCCGCCGCCGGCGTTTATCTCATGTACGACTATTGTGTAGGTCTGACCGCCGGTAACATTGAATGAATATATCGTGCGGTTGTCGTCACTAGTTCCAGGATCCGCCAAATAATTTGTATTCGGGTTTAGCCGGATCGTATCCGCCAGCTCCGTAAGCCGCAGAATACAAAGTGGTTCCCGGCGCATTTATAGTCACGTGACTGTGGTACACACCCGACGTTGACGCTGTGAAGGTATAATGCATCGTATCGCCTCCCGACTGTCAAAGATCCTGCAATCCCGGAGCCGCTTTCGGACGATGAACATGAACTCTTAACAGACCGTTTCGTACCAACCGTCCAGTTTGTTTGCCAGTCAGGATGTATAGCCAATTCCGGTTGGCGGTGCCGTGGTATCCAAAGTTGTTGAGATATTTGAAGGCGATCCGGTCGGCAACGAGAAGTTGATAACCCGCGGACTCGTGCCACCCGTGAAATTAACAGTTAGTGTAAAGTTGATCGCCGCTCCACATGGAAATCCGGATAAAACCTGAAACTGAAAAGGAGTTGCACTCGTTGCAGAGCCGACAGCGGCCGCAATATTCGGGTAAGAACGAGTCGCAGAAGGTACGATCACAACATTAGATGTCGTCGTCGAAAGCGTTGCCGTAATATTGGTCGCGTTAGAAAGACCTAGATTATCGAGTGCTATAGCAATATTCCACGTCTCACCTGGTTCGATACTTCCATTGCCGTTTCCTGCCGCCTGTGTCGGTGCGACATTGCCTTTATCAAGATACGCCGGTGCACTGATACCTAACGCATTCATCGCGCGGAGCGGCATAAATATTCCGGCTCCGGAATCACGGTCAACGCCCGGAGCTTCGATATCGATCGCCGAGCTGACCATCGCATTAAAGAGAGCGGATCGTGATGAAGCCGGACTCGCCTGCTTAAGTAAGGCCATCATCGCACCTGCCTGCGGAGCCGCGGCTGATGTCCCGAAAAATGGTATGAATCCTGGCGTCGTTGTTGTAACACCGTCGGCGGCAGTGATGTCAGGTTTCTGAAGAAGTTCTCCGCCTGTCGAAGACTGATTGCCCGGTGTAATGGCCGAACTGTCAGCGTTGAAAAATATCCTGCGGGGCCCATCCGAACTGAAGGTTTCGACCGTATTCGATCCACTGTGGGCATTTGGGAAAGGTCCGGTAGAAACACTAAAAATAGCCGGTCCGGCCGGCGAAGCGGCGACGCTGATCGCATTCCTTGCGCCGTTATGGCCATAGATCACGCCGGAAGTTGAAACGGCCAAGGCTCCGCGGTTTGTGTTTAGATGAAGGTATCTGGCTGCTCCCGCAAATTTGGCGATAACTATCCGCTCATTTAGCAATCTGTTTCCGAGATCCTCGACGGGATCTTGTGTTCCACTTTGTACATTTGTGGCTACAGCCGTGATCGCTGTTCCGGCGCTGTTCAAAGCATATGCGTCATAATCATTCGCCGAACCTCCAAGCGGATCAGACCATTTCAGGACAACCCGACCGGCGACGGTTAATTGATCGTAGGTAGCCGGCCCGAAATTGTGCAAGTTTCCGGCTCCAGCAAGGATCCCGCCGCCCACTCCGCCATCAACAAAATCTCCTTCCCAAACGCCTGAAGTATTGTCGTTCTTGTTGCCCGAATTGGCCGCCGATGAAAAATACAAGGCTCCGGCTTGGGAACCGATGGTCACGTCATTTACCGCCTGTGTGACGATGCCGCCATTCGTCGGCGAAACAACGCTGGCAGCCTGTCCGTCTTGAAACGGCGATTCGTAAAAATACGAAACATCATCGATGATGATATCGCAGCCGGCGGTCCGAAGGTCACGAATATTCTGCGCGAAACTGGCGATCGAGGTAAACGCCGTGGCGAAATAAAGCTGAGCTCCCGGTGCGGTATCATAAACTATTTCGAGCATCGCAGTTCCTTCATCCCCGCTGCCGGCTTGTCCAGGCAGGACGATCAATCCGGCAGGAAGATCGCCCGAAGCCTGCCTCGCCGCACGCGTATTAACACCATCCGAAAGCACACCGATCTTGATACCTGTTCCATCAAAACCAGTTAAAGAACGTGCCAGATTTGCTCGATGGGTCGTATCGCCTTCTGCGGCGGCAGAACCGGCAAGCGTCTGTCGGATGATCTCCTCTTTCAAAAAAGCTCGCAGGCGTGCAGAACGGCTGTTTCCGGTTAAATCCGGTGACGAGAATTCGTAGAGGCTGGTCGGCGAAGCAACATGGCTGAAAAGAAGCGGCAACATCGGCTTTTCGATCTTGTTCGTTATGGCTTCTTGTTTTGGCTGAATGAATATGATGCCCGGCTTCGCGGCAAGATCTTCGAGAGAAAGGATCGGAACTCTGGCCGTTATACTTCGATACTGCGGCAGCGTAATAATGATCTCCGCGTTGATCTGCTTTGAAATAATTCAAAAGTTCTTTTGAGACGTCGGCAGTAATATCAACGGCGACGAATCCATTTTCATCAACCGCAATGCCCGTGTCCAAAGTTTGAACGCCTTCGGCGATCGCTTCTTTACGCTCCATCTTTATTTGATATAGCAGACGCGAATCGATCTTTTTCTGAGCCGGCGTGCGCGATCTTTTTTCATTCGCAAGACTCGCGATCTGGCGAAGAGCTCCTTCGCTGATCGGAGTTTCTGCCTTTTGCGGTGCCTCTTTGCTTGTTTTAGATTCCGCATGGACTATACCGGAAGACCCGCCCGACAAATTCCATCCCGCGATGCCGATCGCCAAGGCAAAACAAATCGTTAATACGGTTAGAGCGGTTCGAGGTTTTGACGTTGAATTTTTCATATTTATTTTTGTAATTACTAAACTTTTAAGAAATAGTTTTGCCGATCTGAAGTGTTATGTGAGAAATGGGCTGTACAGGAATAAAGTATCATACTTTGAAGACGCGATGCCTAATTTTATTTCTACGGCGGCATTCCGGTTTGCAAGGATACGACCGTATCTTTACCATTATGAAAGATGTGGAAAGGCTATATACAAAACCGCGAGCGGCGGCTTGCTTTGATGAATGACAACCGCGCCGTCCAGCCTTTCGGTTGGGGAGCAGAATACGTTCTCGATAAACCGAATGGAGATGATCCGCGAAAATTACTCTCGGATCTTTCGAGCCGGATGATCGCGAACAGCGACAAATATTTTGCAGCTCCAGAAAATGTCGAATTCGATCTGGAAACGCGATTGTATCCATCGGCTGCTTCGCTGAGTGCCGCCGAACTGAAAGGTCCGGTCAAGCAAACCGAGGTTCCGGTTCTTTCGTGGCAAAGCTCGCTTCAGACTCCTTCGATCGAAAACAACACGGCTTACGCCACATATTTTCCGCACGAAGATCATAGGGCTGCGGTCATTATTCTCCCGCATTGGAATGCAAAAGCCGGAACATATTTTGACCTTGCTAAATTTCTAAACAAGGTCGGTTTGTCCGCACTGCGGATCACAATGCCCTATCACGAAGAGCGAAAGCCTCCGGAACTTGAACGAGCTGACCACCTGGTCGCGCCGAATATCGGGCGCTCGCTGCAATCGATCCGCCAGGCGGTTTTGGATACTCGAGCCGCGATCAGTTGGTTAAAAAAACAGGGTTACGAGAAGATCGGTCTGGTCGGGACAAGTATCGGATCGTGTGTCGGATTTCTCACATTCGTACACGACCCGCAGATCGATGCTGTCGTGTTCAATCACGTGTCGGGTTATATGGCTGACGTAGTTTGGCACGGTCTTTCGACGTATCACGTCCGGGAAAGTTTCGGCGATAATGTTTCGCTCGAAGAGCTTCGCGAGTATTGGCTGCCGGTTTCACCGATGGCTTATTTGGATAAACTGGCCAAGCAAAAACCGCGGGCTCAGCGATATATTTACACGCTTTACGACCTCAGCTTTCCAGTGGATCTTTCGCGCGACGTCATCGACGAACTAACCAAACGCGGCATCAAACACAGCGAATCTGCAATTCCCTGCGGCCATTACACGCTCGGCGAAAAGCCTTGGGTTTATCTCGATGGCTACAAAATAATTTCCTATCTACGGAAACATCTAAAGTAAACAATTAAAGAAAATCGGGGACGCGGCCGGTTTTTATATAGGTTATGACCACGTCCATAAATGTATGGCTGGCGGCTCCGAGCCACATTCCTATAAAGATAGCGAGTGCGAAATTTTCACCGGCGTTGGCTGTTAGGAACGCATTCACATCGCGCCACAAACGCAGCGATCTGAAGCGAACTTTCAAATCCGGCGGTGGCGATCCCGGCGATAAAAGCCGCGATCATTGCGAGGGTGGTGATCACACCCATAAAATAAACGACGCGAAAAAGCGTGCCGAATATCAATCCGTGCGACCAACGCGAACGGTGTTTGAAAACCATGCGGTACGGAAACCATAGAAAGCGGAAAAACGACCAGCGTGCATATTGCGAAGAAGCCGTGTCCAGATCCGGACCGAACATAAATCCGCCAAATAGAAACGCGACCGTAGCCGCCAGTGTGAACGGCCCGTTATGCGTAGCCAAATAGCTGATGCCAAGCACAGCCGGGGCAAGCAAGATGGTTATCGCGTCGTGTGTTTTTCCGCTTGGCATAGGTTAGACGTATTTTGCCTTTTGGCGGCGGCATTTACCAAACACCGACTGCAAATCTCTTCCGCATTTGCTAAAATCGCGTTTTCCGAAGGTATGGCAGGCTTTAGCGAAAAACTGAGGACGACGCTCGAAATGATCAAATTCGAACACACGCTGTTCGCGTTGCCGTTCGCATTTTTGGGCGCGGTGCTTGCGGCCGATGGTTTGCCGACGCTTTGGCAGATCGTTTGGATACTGCTCGCGATGGTCGGCGCAAGATCGGCGGCAATGACCTTTAACCGCATCATCGACCGCGACATCGACGCAAAAAACCCCCGAACGATGAACCGCGAATTGCCTAGCGGAAAACTTTCCCTTGGTTTCGCTTGGGCATTTCTGGTTGCCGCGATCGCATTATTTTTGCTTTCGGCTTTTATGCTCAATTGGCTCGCATTCGCGCTGTCACCGATCGCGTTGGCAAGCGTGCTTGGGTATTCATACGCAAAACGCTTCACGACGCTCGCTCATTTGCTTCTCGGTTGGGCACTTGCGATATCGCCGACCGGAGCCTGGATCGCCGTTCGCGGAACGATCGATTCTGAAATTCCTCTGCTGCTTTCCCTATTCGTTCTGATGTGGACGGCAGGTTTTGATGTTCTGTATGCGTGTCAGGATTTCGATTACGACAAAAAAGCCGGTTTACGTTCGATACCGGCAAGATTCGGCATCAAAAATTCCCTGCTGATCGCGAAACTTTTTCACGTCCAGGCGTTCGTTGTTTTGGTGCTTCTCTATTTGTTATCCGGACTCGGCTGGCCGGCGTTGATCGGAGTCATAGTTGTCGCGGCGTTAATGATCTATCAACACACGCTTGTTAAGCCAAACGATCTCTCACGTATGAACGCAGCTTTTTTCACAACGAATGCATTCGTCAGTGTGATACTTTTTCTCTCGTTTACTACCGCCGTATTTTTGACAAAAGTTTAGATCAAACCAGCGTTTTTGGAATATGCAGGTCGGTGCCGATGCGTTTGTTCAGCCGCTCGATAAAATAGGCGGCCAATAGCGGCGAAGCTTCCTCGACGTTTTGATGCACAAAAAAATACGCTTCTTTTAATCCATTCTTTTTCCAGCTTTCCAGTCGGTCGATCCATTTATCAAGACGTTCGATAATCCGATTCGTGATTTGCCCCGACATATCTAACAAAAGCCGTTTTCGTAGTCAGACGCATGTGCATTAGATCGCGGCGTCCGGCTGTGTCGACGAGGACATTTGTAATGCCGTTCGACTCGAGCAGCTGATAGAGTTGGGCAGAGATATTAGGGTCGCTGTACCACTCCTCTTTCCTAAATTCCATCGCCAGCGGCGTGTCGTACTGCTTCCAGTTCTCAACGAACGCTTCAACTCGATCAAAATCTTTCGCCCCAAAATTGTTGTGCATCTGCAGGAACAGCATCCCGAGCTTTTCTCTGAGAAATACGACATTCTCCATGAATTCCGCTACCTTGTCCTCCACGTTCTTAAGCCGCGAAAAATGCGTGATGCTCTGGGTAAATTTCGGAAAATACCTAAAGTCCGCCGGCACGCTTTCACGCCAGGCAGTGTATTGCTTTGCCCAGTATCGCTTGTAAGCCGTCGCGTTCAGCTCTATGCAATTGAACTGCGATGCGTAATACGCAAGCTCATCTTTCGTTCCTTTCGGATAAAAATTCTTAAGATCTTTCTTGTTCCATTTCGCACAGCCGACGAAGACCTTAAAATTTTTTACTTCCTTACCGCCGAGAACTTTTTTCGTTTCCGGCCTATCCGGCGGAATGCTAAAATCGACCACTTCCGGATCGCTTACTTGTCCGAATTTCATATTATGTCTATCCTTTTCTAGAATATTAGCACAGCAGTTTCTAAAAACATTGAACAAACCTTTTCTAAAAAATATATCAGCCGAACTGAGATCGGAACTCGATCTGCTCGGGGCAATATCTAGACATCAACGGTCTTCGATATTGTTCAACGAAGGAGAAAAGGCTGATCATCTGCCTATTGTTCTTTCGGGAAAAGTGAAGATGCTGCACCTGCTGGAAGGCGGAAAAGAAGTCATCATAGATATTTTTGAGAAGGGCGAAATGTTCGCTGTGCCGCCGGTTTTCGATGGCGGAAAATATCCGGCATCGGCGGTGGCGATGGAAGACAGCATATTGCTTTTGATCGAGCGGAAAAAGTTTCTTGACCTGCTTCGTAATTCGACGGAATTCTCTTTTTACATAATAGGCTGGATGTGCGGAATGCTTCGCGAGAAAACGGCGACCATACAAAACCTAGCCACACCCTCGCCTGATTCGCGGGTTGCTAGTATTTTGCTGCGGCTCTGCGAAAGAAATGATTCTGATGAGTCGATAAAGATAACTCTCCGACGGCAGGACATCGCGGAAATGGCCGGCCTTACGACCGAGACTACCATACGTGTAATTCGGAAACTTGCAGAAATGAAACTGATACGCATCGAACGGGGAAAGATATTTGTTGACGACTTAAAACCGCTGCAAAACTTTTTGAGCTATCGTGCGTAATTCGGCGACATCAGATAGCTCATAAAGCGATTTGCGATCGCGTTCGCACGCTGCTTGATGTAGTTCGCATTCTCACCTTCGAAATTTTCATCGACCTTTGTCATGAAAGATCTCTAACCAACGTTCAAAGTGTTCAAATTCAAGCGGTGATTTTTCATCAAGTTCGGCATGAACCTGAAGCGGATTTCTGCCGTGCTTTTGATAAACGCCGGTTTGAAAAAGCATCGATTCCCAAAAATCGCCGATGATCGGCAGGTGATGGTCAAGATCGAGTTTTGCCACATCCGTGAAGATATACCCAATAACATCATCGGCCATCGCTTCACTGTAAAATTCCCGCATCAGTAGATCAATGTCTTCGCGGTTTTCTAAGTCATGTTTCATTTCGCAAGCCTTTTCGTTAAACCCCAACCCAAAGCAAATACGAGAAAAAGTTTAATTATTTCAGTTCCGATATAGTAATAGTGCGTCATTGAGAATGGTGCCGCGATACCATTGATGACCTGCTCCGCCCGAAGATCGAGCTCAGGTAAAAGCCATAGCAGTTTGCAGGGTCAATATCAATAAGACGAGGATGAATGCAACGGCCGCGAACCTGCTTAAATTCTTCGTGATAAAAAATGTGACCAGCAGGATCAATGCGAATGCGATCTCAAATTTATTCAGTGCAAAAAACACCAGCCTTCCGATCCCGAGCCCCAACCCTAAAGTGATATTCGGCGCCTGAAATTTGAGTGGTGCTTCTATAAAAGAGATCCCTAATAACATCCCGCACCAGATGAAGGTGATGGCGATCTGTAAAATTTTGATCTTCATATCGAAGACGCCGCGGCGGACCTGCTGTGAACCGCCGCGGCGAAACAATTTATTTCAACTTAGGATCGCGTCTAAGCATTATGCCAAGGGCGAACCAAACAAATGCAAAGGCCCCGATGCCAAATATCGTATCGCCGAAAAGCCTGGCCCAACGAAGCGTTTGCATCAGTTCGGTCTGCATAAATTCCGGGCTTCGCGCGGACCAATAACCTTGCGAAACCGATTGGTAAGTTTGCAGCAAGCCGATCGGCAATAAGCTTAAAAGTATCTCAAGCATCATACCTATATTGATCGCCCAGAACGCAAATGCGAGCAGCTTCGTATTCCATATGCGTTCGGGTTGCATCGCCCTCATGCAGAATAAAAGCAGAGCCAAACCGAGCGTCCCGTAAACACCATACAAAGCTCCGTGTGCATGAACGGCAGTGGTATTTAGTCCCTGCATGTAATAAAGAGCGATCGGCGGATTGATCATAAAACCGAAGATCCCGGCTCCGACCAAATTCCAAAAAGCTACAGCGACAAAGAAATAAACGACCCATTTATATTGCTGCAGCCAAGGACGTTTTTTCGAATGGCGAATGTTTTCAAGAGCTTCATAGCCGACGAAAACCAGCGGAACTATTTCGAGTGCGCTGAATGTTGCACCAAAAGCGAGTGCGACCGTCGGCGTTCCGGCAAAGTAGAGATGGTGAAGCGTTCCGACGATGCCGCCGCTTAAATAGATCGCACCAGACAGCAACGCCGCGTAAGCAGCATGCGTTGCCTCGATAACTCGCAACTTCGCGAAAAGAAATGCGATAACGACGGTCGCGAACACTTCAAAAAATCCTTCGACCCAAAGATGAACGACCCACCAACGCCAATATTCGACCACCGTCAGATGCGAACGCATTCCCCAAAAAAGTCCGGGAGCGTAAAATATCGCTATGGCGGCGGTCGTCAGCAAGTAAAGCATGACGAGCGATCGGCTTCCGTCCTTTCTTAGTGCGGGTATCGCCGAACGAGCGATCAGGAAAAGCCACAAAAGTAATCCGATAAATAATCCGGCCTGCCAGACGCGGCCGAGGTCAACGTATTCATAACCTTGGTGGCCGAACCAGAACCAAAGATCGCCAGGGAGCAGATGCATAACGCTCGCCCATTGACCGATCATTGAACCCAGAACCACAACAAGCAAAGCTCCGAATAAGACGTTCACGCCAAGCCTCTGGAATTTGGGCTCGTAACCGCAAATGTAAGGTGCGATGAATAATCCTGCTGCGAGCCAAGCGGTCGCGATCCAAAAGATACCAAGCTGTGTATGCCAGGACCGCGTAACAACATAGGGTAATACCTGATCAAGCGGAATACCGTAAAATCCGCCGCCTTCAACACCGTAGTGCGCCGTTATCATTCCCATCACTATCTGCAAAAGGAATAATAACGAGACAACGACGAAATATTTTACGGTCGCTTTTTGCGACGGCGTGATCGTTTCGCCGATCAGAGGATCTTCGTCCGGTGTTTCACGGCCTTCGGTTTCGCGATGCCAGCCGGCATAGAACCAAACCATACCGCCGATCCCCGCGATGAGTAGAATTACGCTGACGCCTGTCCATACGATCGACGAGCTAGTCGGCACATTCGCCACGAGAGGTTCTGACGGAAAATTGCTTGTATAGGAGATGGTGTTGTTGGGCCGATTTGCGGCTGATGCCCAAGCTGTCCAGAAGAAAAAGGAAACGAGTTTGCGGATACGGTCCGGATCGGTCTGTGCACCTTTTTGTATCGCATATTCCTTACTTCCATTTCCGAAAACATCCGTGTAATGCTTTAAAATTTCTTCAAAAGCCTCGGCCCTTATCGGGGCGATCGCCAATTTGCCGGTCGCTTCCTCATACGTATTCGTCCGCATCAATGTCTGAAGACGCTGGAGCAGAACGGCTTCGGATTCGGCACTTGCCTGTTTGAACGGCTGGCCGTTTTCCGCCATCGACCATTTGTCTAAAATAAAAAGCGATTCCCGATGCAGATAATCTGCCGTCCAATCGGGCGCGACATAGCTGCCGTGTCCCCAGATCGAACCGACCTGCATTCCGCCCATCGCCTGCCAAACATTCTGCCCGTCAAGAATTGCTTCTTCCGGGATAAGAATGGTGCCGTCTGTCGTTACTACTTGTTTTGGTATTGGCGGAGCCTGACGAAAGACCTCCGTGCCGACCCAGCCCAGTATCAGGAATGAGAAAACAAATACCGCCCCTAAAATTAGCCATAGTTTTTTCATATATTTGTATCTATCTTTTGAATTTTGTTACCAATATTTGAGCATCCGGATGTGCCGTAACCTCGTGTTCAATATTTGGTTCGAGGGCGATCAGTGTTCCTTCGACCAGTTCCGACGTTTCCGAAAGCCCTTCGCCGGCACGGAAAGTTGCTTTGCCGCGAAAACATAGAACCGTGATCGGTTCAGTTGCTTTGTGTTTCGAAAGGATAGCGCCGTTTTTGAGCGATATGGACAGAATCGTCCGAATATCGTCGTCGACCAATTTTTGAACGGAAAGATCCTTACCTTCTTCGATCCCGGCAAGCGGCGTCACGCAGCCAAGCTCAATAATATGTGACATAAAATATTTCTCCGCCATCAAACTATTATGTTTTAAACCGTAATACAATGATTTGAATCATAAAGCCGGATTTTTTCTTTATTTATTGGGATGTGGCAGAATATTCTTATGCAGTTTTCATTTGATAAAAATTTGGTTGAGATCGCCGAGAAGGTTGATCTGGGTGAACGTTTGAGCTTTGCGGACGGCATGGCTTTATATGCGACGGAGGATATGAACGCGCTTGGCAAATTGGCGGATACGGTGCGGCGGCGAAAGCACGGCAAGACGACGTATTACAACGTCAACCGCCATTTTAACCACACGAACATATGCGTCGCCGATTGCAAGTTCTGCGGCTTTTACAAGCGTGCCCGTCAGGAAGGTGCTTATACGCATTCGATCGACGAAGGCATCGAGATCGCCCGCGAAGCCGTTGCCGAAGGTGCGACCGAACTGCACATCGTCGGCGGCCTTAACAGTAAACTTCCCTTCGAATATTACACCGATCTTTTTTCGTCATTAAAACGCGAATTTCCGCGGCTGCATCTGAAAGCTTTGACCATGGTCGAGCTCGATTTCTTTGCACGGTTCTATAAAATGTCGGACGAAGAGGTAATCGAGCGTTTGAAAGACGCCGGAATGGATTCGTGTCCGGGCGGCGGTGCCGAGGTTTTTGCCGAACCGACGCGTTCGCGGATCTGCGATCATAAATGCGACGGCGACCGTTGGCTCGAACTCGCCGGCAAAGTTCACAAAGCAGGCCTAAAGACAAACGCCACAATGCTTTACGGCCATATCGAAACTATCGAAGACCGCGTCGATCACGTTGTCCGTCTGCGCGAACAGCAGGACAAGACCGGCGGTTTTCAGTGCTTTATTCCGCTTGCATTTTATCCGCCGGGAACGGCGCTGTGAGTCCTTGCCCGGCCCGGACGCGATCGACAATCTTCGCACCATCGCCGTTTCGCGGCTGATGCTCGATAACTTCGATCACGTCAAAGCCTATTGGGTCATGCTCGGCAAAGCCACCGCCCAAACCGCTCTGCACTTCGGTGCCAACGACCTCGACGGCACCATCACCGACGGCGGCGAGCTCACCCACAGCTACTCCGTCGAATCCGGCGGCGAAGTAAAAATGACCAAACAAGAGATCATCGAAATGATCCAACGCGCCGGCTTCGAAGCTGTGGAAAGGGACACCGTCTACAACCGCGTGGAGAAGGTTGGTGCGTAATCGAATGCGAGTATTTCTTGTCAAGCTAACTGCCAGGTGGGCACTGACACTTTTGGTCGCTTGCTCAACTTCGTGCTCGCAGAACACTTCGAAACCGCGTGGAGGCGTGGAGAATGCCGATAAAGGTCTATCTCTAAGGATGGACCGCTCCGCGTGTCTGGGCCACTGTCCGGTTTACAGTGTCGAAGTTGACTCGAAAGGTCGACTCGTCTTCGACGGCATTCAGGACACTAAGACTCATGGCAAAGCCGAAAGCGAACTTTCTGCGGAAGACGAATTGGCATTAGTGACGGAAATCAATAACGCGAAATTCTTTGAATTGAAGGATTCATACTCACGCTCGGACGAAAATTGTCCATTGATTGCAACGGACCATTCGACGGTGAAACTTTTTGTTCGAGTAGATGGCCGACAAAAAACAATCGAACACAATCTAGGTTGCAGTTATCCAATGCAACCGGACATTCCCTTACGGGTCTTCCCTGCAGAGCTTTACAATCTAGAGAACCGTATCGATCAGATCCTACGCACCGCGCTGGACTGGAAAGAAGCTCTAGTCTGAGGTCAAATGGTTCCGAAGTAGCGAGATCCGAACCGAAGTACTGCAACCCGCTCACGAAGCCCTAAAAGTGCCTTACGAAGCGGTGCAGATCGGTCACGAAGCGGTTAAAATGGCTCCCTAAGCAGTACAAACCAGTTCCGAAGCACGATAAGTCGCCCGAAGCGGTGAAAGCCCCTCACGAATACTGAAATGACCAAACAAGAGATCATCGAAATGATCGAGCGTGCCGGCTTCGACCCCGTCGAACGCGACACCGTCTACAACCGCATCGCCGCAGTGTAAGTTTATCATCCCGTTATTTACTAGGAGGAAAGGAAAGTGTTCGGTCTATTCAAGAAAAAACCTGATGCTAAAGAGATCTTTTCGGAAGGCACATGGCAGATATCACAGGGGGAATCAGGTGGAAATCCGATCAACGTTAGGGCGAATACTCACCTCAAACCATTCGCTGGCAACACGGAACTGACGGTCTTGTAGTTGTCTACAATTTCGTGCGGACTTTTTCGAAGCTCTGCGGCGATTGGCATTCGAACCATCCTTAACGAGCTCAAGGGAAAGATAATTGACGGTTCGGTCGATCGATCAGATCGACATCTGCCAATGTTTTATTCCGTCGATCGGATAGAGCAGTTGAATTATATTGAGGACCAGACCATCTCGTATCCAGATCAGCAAAATAATTTCGACCGCTATAAAAAAGAAAAAAGCCCGCAGCCAACCAAGCTTTGCCGCTATCCAAAAACCAATTATGCAAGCAATTACATCTCCGAGAGAATTTGCTATCGAATCGCCAAAATAATCTATCGATGCGGTATTTGCGCGGTATTTCTCGATGATGAAATTGGAATTTTCAAGAATTTCCCAGCCCATCTCGGCCACGCTCGCGATCAGCATTCGCCAATTAAGCGAAAGCTTCGAGAACAAAAGTCCCGAGATCCAAAAAAACAAAACACCGTGCAGAACGTGAGTAAAACTGTATGGATCGAAAAGATGCTGCGACGTATGACTGCTCTGCCAGGCTTCGTTTACATACGGCGCATGATCACCAAGTTTGCACCACCAGATCCTACCGTTAAAATGCAAAAGGGCGGCCATCGCCAGCGCACCGACCGGGATCAACACCAATGCAAGTTTATCGCTTCCGGTTTTAAATGTGATCGAGGAACTTTTTCTCATAAATTACCGAATTGCAGAATACTATAATCGCATTAAGTTTAACGAACGTTGCGAAGCGGCGGCGTTTTGCGTAAATATGAAGCTATGGATCGACAACGCTCGCTTCAGCAAATTCGCGAACGCAAAGAACCGTGGGAAATTATAATCATCGGCGGTGGCGCAACCGGTGCGGGTTGCGCTTTGGACGCGGCTTCGCGCGGATTTGATGTTCTGCTGATCGAGCAAAACGATTTTGGAAAAGGCACATCGAGCCGTTCGACAAAGCTTGTTCACGGCGGCGTTCGATATCTTGCGCAAGGTAATATTTCTTTGGTTCGCGAAGCATTAAAAGAACGCGGCCTTCTGCTCCAAAATGCTCCGCATGTCGTTCATAAACAGTCCTTTGTCGTTCCTTGTTACAGCCATTGGCGTAAATTTTTCTACGGCGTTGGGCTGAAAATTTACGATCTGCTCGCCGGCAGGCTCAGCTTTGGCCGTTCGCGTTTTTTGAGCAGAGCGGAAACGTTGCAGCATTTGCCAAATCTCAAAAAGAAAGGCCTTGTCGGCGGTATTTTATATTTCGATGGCCAATTCGACGACACGCGGCTGCTTATCGATATCTTGCGAACCGCGAACGAAAACGGAGCTGCCGTTTTGAACTATTCAAAAGCCAGATCTTTTATAAAGAGCGACGAAGATAAGATCACCGGCGTTGTTTTTGAAGATCTTTTGAGCGGCGAAGAATGTGAAGTTTCGGCAAAGTGTGTCATCAACGCCACCGGCGGATTTTGCGACTCGGTCCGAAAATTATCCGAGCCGGACGCGGAAAATATCATCACGCCGAGCCAAGGCATTCATCTCGTTTTTGACAAACGCTTCTCGCCCTCGCTCGATGCTTTGATGATCCCAAAAACTAGCGATGGTCGTGTTCTTTTCGCAATTCCATGGCATGGGCATCTGCTGGTTGGAACGACAGACACACCGGTAAAAGATGTCGAATTAGAGCCTCACGCACAATTAGCAGAGATCGACTTTATACTCGAAACCGCCGCGGAATATTTTTCCGAACCGCCAAAGCGTGAGGACATAGAAAGCGTCTTTACCGGAATCCGACCGCTGGTCAGGTCGTCGAAAAACACATCAACGGCTTCCATTTCTCGAAGCCACCACCTATTTGCCGATGCAAATAACCTCATAACAATAACCGGCGGAAAATGGACAACATATAGGCACATGGCAGAGGAAACTATCGATCTTGCTATTAAGATCGGAGAGCTCAAAGATCGCAAATGCACAACCGAAACTTTGCCGATCTCACCGCCGCTCAACGCGGGTCAAAACAGCCAATTACTTCATCCTGCGTTTCCTTACACTCGCGAAGATGTTCTCCGTGCCGTCCGCGATGAGATGGCTCAAACGGTAGAAGATGTCCTTGCCCGCCGAACAAGAGCTTTGTTTTTAAACGCCGCAGCCGCTATTGAAATGGCTCCGGATATCGCGAAGATAATGGCTTCGGAACTCGTACGCGACGATCTATGGGTCACTCGCGAGATCCATAATTTCACCCAAACTGCCCGTTCATATCTGCCTTAGATCCGCCGCCGAAATCAAAAACTTGCAATTCAAAAAAAAAGATGTCATCTTTTTGCCTTTCTTTACGCATTAGCTACCGGAAGCGATTTTAAAAACCCTCAGGAGAAATTTTTATGTCAGATCTAGGTCAATTTTCAAAGACGGCGATGGATTGGAAGATAACGAGCTACGGTGATGTTGGCGGATATGCCGGTTATGGCGGAAAGCTTTCCCACTTTCGATTTTACAGCCCAAGTCTTAAGCTGAAAATGCATACGATCTTGATGGTCGTAGGCATCGGGGCCGGCGTTGATATCACACCTGGCTTTTTGAGTGTGGCAAAAAATGGTATCGACCGCTTTTTTAAGGTGCGTGGAGCGGCTTCAGCGGAGAGCAATTATTCCGCACTCACGTGTCATCGCCCTTTTTCACTCAATGATATAGACGGTGCGAACGCCGGTGCGATCGACACTGCTCTTGCGATCAGTTTCGGTTATAAGGTCGGATATCTGCACGCAAGCGGAGCCGCATCCGGTCCGGCCGGCGGCCAGATCATATTCTCGATCCCGCCAAGTGTCGATCCTACTTTTACCATTACGGCGGAAGCATCAACCTCTGCTGGAGTATTTGTTGGAATAGGCGGAGCTCATCTTGCGGAAATAAACCAGAGCAGAAAGGAGCGCGAACTTTCACGACGGCCATCCGACCCGCTCGTCAGGCCGATGGGCGGATTCGCGAACGGTTAAATCTCTTCGAGACGAAGCCGCTGATCATTCGGTGGTTACTTCGCTTTCACCCTTAAGAGCCGCGTGTAATGTGTGCCAACTCAATGAAGCACATTTTACGCGTGCCGGAAATTCGAGCACGCCGGAGAATATCCTAAGTTTGCCGAGGTCGTTGTCATCGGTTTCGATGTCCAGTTCGCCGGTGACCATTTTGTGAAATTCATTAAAAATGGATTCGGCCTCGGCACTTGTTTTTCCTTTCACAGCCTGCGTCATCATCGAAGCAGAAGCTTTCGATATGGCGCAGCCCGAACCTTTGAAAGCGACATCCGTAACAACGTCGTTTTCCGTTTTTATATAAACACGCAAGGCGTCTCCGCACAAAGGATTTTTGCCGTCGGCATATTGATCGGCATCCGCGATCTCACGAAAATTCCGCGGATTCTTGTTGTGCTCTAAAATTACTTCTTGATATAGGTCGCTTAATTCTGACATCTTTATTTAGCTAGATTTTCGGTTAGGAACGTTTCTAATGTTTCTTCCAATCCGACTTTTGAGGAAAATATTCCTGTTCCGTGTCCGCCTTTTTCGTATATTTGTATTTCGGTCGCATCGCTGCCGGCGGCTTTCAAAGCTCGAACAGACTTCGCCGATTCCGCATCATCCTCTGCGGCAACGAGTAAAAGCGGCCTGTCGCCAAACTTCTTGATAGCCGGTTCGGTCGGCATATTTCCAAAATAATTCAAACCCGGCGAGAGCAGTGCGGCCACTTTTATTTCGGGGTGATCAGCGGCGTAGAGCAAGGCAAGGCTGCTTCCGTACGAAGCTCCGACAATACCGATCCTTTCAGCATCGACATTTGGCTGTTTTTTCAGAAACTCATACGCAGCTCCGACGTCGCCGAGCATTCCTTTTACTGCATCATCCGTACGGCTGACCGCAACGGCTTTTCCATCCTTTGTCTTTACCGATTCACCAAATCCGCGTCCGTCAAACGAAAGAACATTAAAACCATCAGCCTGCAACTGCTTTGCCAGATCGTCGTAGGAGTGCCGGTCGCTTTGCCATTGATGCAGCAAAATAACCGCCGGTGATTTTGCCTTCGGCGATCCATAAAACGAACCGACAAGAACAACACCGTCCGGCGAATCGAACGTAACCTTCAGTGGCTCCGCATCGATCTCACTCACATTCGTTTTCACGATCGGCGTCGCATTCGTGATCGCATTCGGTGTTGCGTTTTCTGTGCGCGAATCATTGTTAGACGAAACTCCGCCGCAACTCGCCAATAGAACTAAGGAAAAGCATAAAATTAGAAATGTACGTATCATTTTTCCTCCATATGGAAACGAAATGCCCGCGAGTATCAATTGATCATATTCAAGTTTATTATCTATTTCTCCTAATTTCTTCACAGTTAGAAAATAAATATCTTCCAACTTCGTCCCGGTCATAGTTTGATTTGAACATTGGCGTATCAAAATTTTGAGTTATCAGATCTCCAATTTTTAACACGTGTTTTGCCTCTTTGGTATCCAATTTATCAGGAAGAAAAACGGAAAATCTTCTCATTTCATTTTGATAAAAAACCTCAACATCGTATCCGCTGCCATCCTCCCAACCCGATGGCCCGAAACTCCCTTCGGGAAATTCTAAGATACCTTCCTCCAATAATGAATTCCACAATTTTTGCCAACCTTCTTTTGGCTTCACATTCTTTGCATATAGACAGCTAAATCTAACTCCATCTCCAATGAGATTTGCGGACCACTCTTCTCCAGCTTTTCGCAAAATCAAAATTTCACCACCTTCGAGTGCCGTCCAACGTCTAATTCGTACTTCGATAAATTCGTATTTTGGCCCTTGATCTCTCTTAAAGGTAGAAACACATCCAAAGCAAAATATGAACATGAAACTGATCAATACAATCGTTCGGCACTTGATCATGCAAAAACCTCAATAACCTTCTGCACCGCATCCGCTAATTTATCGACCTCTTCGCGCGTGTTATAAAAAGCAAACGATGCTCGCGCGGTTGCGGGAACATCGAAAAATTCCATCACCGGCTGTGCGCAATGATGGCCGGCACGGACGGCGATGCCTTGTTGATCGAGAATGGTGCCGATGTCGTGCGGATGGATCCCTTCGATCGTGAACGAAAGCACCGAAGCTTTTTTGGCTGCCGTTCCTATTATTTTGATCTCCGGAATATCGCACAAACGCTGCGTCGCATATTCCAAGAGTCTCGTGTTCGTATTCGGCTGCCGCCGCAAAATCGAGCGAATTAATATAATCGATCGCCGCACCGAGTCCGATGCCGGCCGCTATCGCCGGTGTTCCGGCTTCAAATTTTTCCGGGATCGGCGCAAACGTAGTTTTCTCGAACGTAACGGTGCGGATCATTCCACCGCCGGTTTGATAAGGCGGCATTTTATCCAGCCATTCGCGTTTGCCGTAAACTATGCCGCTGCCTGTCGGCGGCAAACATCTTATGTCCGGAAAAAACAAAGAAATCCGCGTCAAGATCCTGAACATCGACCGGAAAATGCGGAACGCTTTGAGCCGCATCGACCAGCACAGGAACACCGAATTTGTGTGCCGTTGCGATCATTTCCTTGACCGGATTTATCGTGCCGAGCGAATTTGAAACATGTCGCGACCGCAACCATTTTAGTCCGCTCGTTCAGCATATTTTCGTATTCGTCGATGATCAGTTCGCCGCGTTCGTTCATTGGGATCAACTCGAACAACGGCGCCTTTTTCCTCGGCGATCATCTGCCACGGAATGATGTTCGAGTGATGCTCCATCTGGCTGACCAGGATCTCATCGCCTTCGCCGATGAACTTTCGGCCGTATGAATGAGCAACCAGATTTACGCCCTCGGTGGTGCCGCGAACGAAGATACATTCTTTCACCTCCGGCGCGTTTATAAAGCGTTTGACCTTTTCGCGGGCCGCTTCATATGCGGTCGTCGCATGCTGCGAAAGATAATGCACGCCGCGATGAATATTCGAATGCTCCTCAGCCAAATATTTCGACCTCGCGGTCTATCACCGATTGCGGCACCTGCGACGAAGCCGCGTTGTCCAGATAAACAAGCGGCTTTCCATTGACCTCTCTGCGAAAACCGGAAAATCACCGCGAATTTTTTCTACATCCCAATTGCTCATTTCTTTTACTGCTTTCATTTGATTTTCTACAGAGACCATCTTAAGTTGTCTTGAAAAGGACCGTGTTCGTTCCCTGTTCTCTGTCCCTCTAGAGCTAAATTTCAGCGCCCAATCGATTCAATACCGTCGCATCCAATTCCCCTTGATAGATTCAATCTCGATCTTATTAATGATCTCTTCTGCAAAACCATAGGTCAGCAGATTTCTTGCCAAATTTTCCGGCAACCCGCGGGCGAGCAAGTAGAACAGCTCTTCTTCTTCGAGCTGGCCGACGGTTGCTCCGTGGGCGAGCATTTTACGTCGTCGTTATAGATCTCGAGCTGCGGTTTTGTATCGACGCGTGCCTCATTCGACAACAGCAGATTTTTGTTCGATTGCTGTGCGTCGGTTCCGTGTGCGTTTTCGCGGACAAAAACTTTGCCGTTAAAAACCGCCGCGCGAATTGTCGTTCAAAACGCCTTTGTATGTTTGATGCGAAATGCAGTTCGGCACTTGGTGGTCAATGACCGAATGCGTGTCGGCGTGCTGCGCGCCTTGCACCATATAAAGCCCATCAACAAATGCCTCGCCGCCTTCGGCCGCAAATTTTAGATCTATGTCGTGCCGCGAGATCGCTCCGCCAAAATTGATATTCGTCGAATCGTATCGGCTGCCGCGGCCAAGTTCGACCTCGGTTGTACCTATATTAAATGCTTCGGCAGCGTCGCGTTGAATGCGGTAATGCGTGAGATTTGCGTTGTCCTCGACGAATATCTGAACCGCCGAGTTCGTAAAGCTTTTCGCTGCCGCATCATAGGTTTCGATGATCGTGGCTTTGCTGCCCGCTTCGGCAATTATCAGTATATGCGGAAAAATAGCCGTATTTTCCTCGGCTGCAAATGATATCTCGATCGGTTCGGAAAGGCTTGTCTCTTTTGCGATACGGATCACTTTTAGATCCGCGAACGCGAGATTCAAAGCTGTAAAACCATTGCGGCGAAAGTTATATCTGCTCAACAGATCGATCTCTTTCTCAGAAATATCCTCCGTGCGTCCACCGACGACCGACCACTGACCACCTGCAACCGGAGCAATATTCGTATACTTCCAATCTTCATTTTTTAGCGAAGGAAACCCGAGTTCGCTAAAAGCCGCGAATGCATTTCGCCGCATTTCGCTTATTGCATCATCGGCGTTTGCCGCGATGAACTTTTCAAATTCTTCGCTAAATTGCGTAACCATAACTGCTGTACTTAAGACCATTTTTATTAAAACACCTTGACCAAACTAAATTTATTATCCGACTTGATCGTGTTCGCCGGATCCAGAACAAAATCTTTCGCGAGCTTCATTTTCGCTTCATTTTCCGCACGCGGTCTCTTGTCATCGACTAATGTCGTTTTGTCATAATCGAACAAAAAATCGTGCCGGATCAGCGCATATTGAACGCCTAATGTTTTGGCTTTCGCCCTTAACTCTTCTTCATTTCCCGATTCCCACAAAACCTTTCGAAACGTCCAATCTTCGAACAAATAATCCGAAACCGCCGGCCGATCCAATGTATATGTGTCGCGGCACATATTGATCAGCCAAACCTTGTCGTCCTTTTCCGCGACCGAATCGAGGAGTTGATAATAGCTGTAATGATCCAGATTCCGTGCCAAATATTCATCTCGAGTTTCGCCGCCTAAAACAACCCGCACCGGAGCTTTTTGCAAAAACCAAGCCGCCGAAACAAGAATTCCGGCAATTGACGCACCGGCGAGAGCTCCTTGCATCATTTTCCGCGAATTCAGATCTTGCTCAAATACTCTCTGGCCTGAAAAAACCATCGCTATCGCAAGCACCGGCAAGATCGGTAGCAGATATCGAAGCTGTTGGCTGGAAAACATCCAAAATAAAAACACTATCGCCGCGACGCCGGCCGAGATCTTTATTTCAAACGGCAGCTCATATTTCCAAAGCGCAAATAAAAATACCGGAATACCGATCAAAAATGCGACGCCCAAAACTCCATCAAAATTTTCCGCAATGTCAGGCTGCGCGTTCACCGATAAATTCCACGGAAGCAAAACATAGTCCGCAGCGGATTTTTCTATTCCGCCGTATTGAGAATTCATCGCCTGAAACAGATTCGAACGCTCAACATCCCAGCCGTCCGCTTTGCCCGGCCAAATGCTCATATAGAATGGGAAAACCGGACTTCCGGTCGCATTCCATGTTCGCAAGAACCACGGCGACGCGATCGCACCGGCGATGACCAAAGCCGCAAAACCGCCAATGATGAGAGGCTTCAAATCTTGCTCACGCTCTTTTGCCGCGCGAAGTTTTAACAAGATGACCAAAGCAAAAGCGGCGATCACAAAAACGGTCGTCAGCTTTACCGACAATGCCGCTCCCAAAAATATCGCCATTATCGCAGCCCAACCGAAACTCGGTTCATTCCACCAGCGGCAAAGAGCATATATTGCGATCGTTACATACAAAGCCAAACCAACATCTACATACGCGCTCGATGCGACATAAAAAACAGTCGGCACAGTTGCGACGATCAAAACCGCGATCAACGCCCAGCGGCGTTCAATACCAAGTTCGCGTGCCCAACCAAAAATTGCCATCGCAAGCAGCGGCAAAAACATGAACATCGCCGCTCCGGCGGCAACCTCGCCAGCTCGGACGCTGAAAACACCGCCGAGAAGCATTGCCCAAACATTGTGCATCTCCATTCCCAACGACAGAAAACTCGCGATATTGCCGTCTATAAATGCACTGCTTCCTTGAGCGATGAACGCTTTCGGAACGGCGAAATGATAAAGCAGCGTGTCCTTTGCCGTCGGCGGTGCTAGAGCCGCAATGAAAGCAAGTAAGATCGGAATAGCGATCAATACCAACAAAAATTTGTCGATCGCAGATGCACTCTCAGGAACACGACTCTCGGTCTTGGCTTCCCGCACACGAGTCAACCCAAATGCCGCAAATGCTATTCCGACAACAGTTATCACAACTGCGGCCGCCGCATTATATAAACCCGCAACGCCAAGAAAGAACCATGTCAAAGACCAAATCGCCGAACCTGCAGCAGTTTTGATGGCAAGTTCCAATATGTGCGAATGCGTTTCGGAGCGTTCGGTTTTTATAAAACCTATCGCAAAATTTCCAATACCGAACCACGAAACACCGATCAACAAAGCCGCGGCCGCGCCGACAAAAGTGTCCACCAAACCACTTCCGAAAAGTGGTCCGCCGCCAAAATTGCTGATCAATTTCGGCAACTGCCCAACATCAGTTCCGCGATTGGCAAAAAAGGCGATAAGTAAGATCAACGCCCACAAGCCGATCAGAACCGGGGCGGCGGAATTTTTTATTTCAGTTGTTTCGCTGGCTGCCAATTTATTATTTTTCGCGCTCTGCTTCCGATAAGATCTCACGAAGGTCCGGTTCGATCGGCATCCGTTTAAACGGGCTTACGTTCGCACCGCCTGTATTGCCTTCAGGATAAAGCCCGAAAGGTGTTTTCGTTGCCGCCCCGCCGATTCGTAAAAGCTGTCCCGCGATCTCTCTACTGTCTCTTTGCCGGAAGCCATGCTTCAACATCAGATAATGGACCCGAGTGTGCTGATATGTATTTGCCTGACCCAGAACGTGAGCTCGTTCCAGCCGCCGAAATGCACCGGCATCATCACCGAGCCTTCTCAACTCCTCAGCTTCGCTAATTTCCGCGTCGATAAATTTATCGAGTTCCTGCTTCTCCATTCCTATTTTCCGGCCGCTTTTACCCAATCGTAACCTTTTTCTTCTAGCTCCAGCGCGAGTTCTTTTCCGCCTTCTTTGACGATCTTTCCGTTCGCCAGAACATGGACGAAATCAGGTTCTATATAGTTCAAAAGCCGTTGATAATGTGTTACGAGAATGACGGCGTTTTCGCTGTTTCGGAGCTTGTTTACGCCTTCGGCAACGATCCGCAGAGCATCGATATCCAGCCCCGAATCGGTTTCGTCCAATACCGCAAGCTTTGGTTCGAGCACGGCCATCTGCAATATCTCATTCCGTTTTTTCTCGCCGCCGGAAAAACCCTCGTTGACCGAGCGTTTGAAGAACTGCGGATCCATTTCGACGATCTTTGCTTTCTCTTTCAGCAGATCGTTGAATTCGAGCGGATCGAGCTCTTCGCCGCCGGTGTGCTTCATCTTTTCATTATAAGCAAGCCGCAAAAATTGCGAATTCGAAACGCCTGGAACTTCGACCGGATATTGGAACGCCATGAAAACACCTTCGCGGGCACGTTCGTCAGGTTCGAGTTCGAGCAGGTTCTTGCCTTCGAACAGAACTTCGCCGGAGATAACTTCATATGTCGGATGCCCCGCCAAAACTTTTGCCAAGGTCGATTTCCCTGAACCGTTCGGTCCCATTATCGCGTGAACTTCGCCCTTTTTGACCTGAAGATTCAAGCCCTTCAATATTTCCTTGCCGTCAATCCCGGCATGCAGATCTTTGATTTCTAATAACATTTTTTAATAAACCTTTTCCTCTAATGACTTCTCTTTCATATATTCGCCCTTCAACAAACCCTTGCCATACATTTGTTCACAGATCTTTGTTCTCAACCGCTATCGGCCGAACATAAGTTAACAATGAAACAAGCATCTTGCCCGGCTCTTCGAATGGGATCAGGTGTGAGGAATTTTCAAACCAAACCCCTTTTTTGATCGGAGCTTTAACCTTCTCAAGCCACACCTGTGTAGGTTCGGACGGAGTTGTGTAATCATGCCGCCCCATGAACATAAACACTGGAATAGGAAATCTATCAACGGCTTTCAGATCGATCGCTAAGAATTCAGGCAGTATGCGGCCTAGTGTAAATAGATTTCCGGCGTCAATAGCCGACACATCAGATTCGGAGTATTCCGGCGACAAATAAGGAGCATTGAAATAGTACCTTGATTCATGTCGGAACGCGTCTTAAACCTCCGTAGAATTGGGCCCATTTCCGAGCCGTAATAATGCGATCTCTTGTAATCGGTTGATCGCCCGGATACGGTGCAATGGATGCTAATTCCTTGATCGCCGTCTCATTCTTGAATTTTTTAGCTTGTGAAAGCGCATACTCAAAACTCAAGCGTTCATTATCTTTGGTGTTGATGACCTGGCCGATCCCGACATAAGCAAAAAATAGATCGGGTCGTGTCAGCGCGGCTTTAAAACCGACGACGGTCCCCCAGCTGTGTCCTACGAGTATCACCTTTTTGCTGTGATACCTCTTGTTTATATACTCAGCCAGCTCGATGGCATCCGCCACATAGTTTTTTACCTTGATAGAACCACTGATCGTTTCGGGATCAGTTTCAAGAAAGGTTTTACCAGAAGCCCGCTGATCCCAATTTACGACGGTGAAATACTCTTCGATCGGCCGCTGGAACATCCACATTGCCGGCGCCATCGGTGAGGCCGGGCCTCCGTGAACAAACAATATGATAGGATTTCTCCGATCCTGTCCGCGAACATACACCCATTGGTCAATACCGCCGATCTTAACTTTATAATTCTCCTGAACGCCATTCGGATTCGTGATTCTTCCCAGATCAGCGACGATTTCCCTTGCTTTAGAGTACTTATCTTTGCACTCAGTTTCTTGACCCCAAAGCAAGCCGGTCAAACAGAGCGAATACAAAAATGTTATTAGAAGAACACGCATAAACGAACTTTTCACTAATCCTAAATAAAAATTTCACCTGTCAGATAGAGCGAAGCATTTCCACCGATCTTCACTCTGTCGCCCGCGAATTCACAGAAAAGTTCCCCGCCGCGTTTTGATATTTGACGAGCAAATAACTTCTCCTTTCCGAGTTCGCCGGCCCAATACGGTATCAGCGAGCAATGTGTCGCACCGGTCACAGGGTCTTCATTTATGCCGATCCGCGGTGCGAACATTCGCGAAACAAAATCGCTTGTTTCGCCTTTCGCGGTGATAATTATTTCGTCATACGGAAGCCCGGCCAGACGATTCATATCAGGTTCTGCGGTTGCTACTTCCTTTTCATTCTGCAGCAAAACCATCAGCATATTTCCCTGCGTTTCCCACAATTTCATAGGCACAACGCTGAGCGAAAGCGAAAGTTCGGCGATCTGATCTTTTTCTTTTATCGAATAAGCGGGAAAATCCATTACAAATTTTTCGCCGTCTTTTGTAACGCTCAATTCGCCGCTTTTATCCGAATGAAATTCGATCTTCTCGGATTCTAATTTCAGTTCATTAAAGATGACATACGATGAAGCAAGCGTTGCGTGGCCGCACAGATTTACCTCGACCGTCGGCGTGAACCATCGGATATTATATTTACCGCCATCGCGAACAAAAAATGCCGTTTCCGACAGATTATTTTCAGCAGCGATATTCAGCATCACGTCGTCCGGCAGCCAAGCATCAAGCGGCACAACAGCCGCCGGATTTCCGCCGAACGGCTTTGTTGTAAATGCATCAACCTGAAAAATTTCCAGTTTCATAAGTCGCTAGCGATTCACCCTCCACCATTCTTAGCGACAGCCGCGATCGCCTGTATCTCGATCTTCGTTCCAAAATGGAGATCTTTGACCGGCACGATCGCTCTCGCCGGACGATGTTCGCCCATCACCTCGGCATACTTTTTATTCACAGCGTCCCACAGTTCCATATCCGAAACATATATCGTGAACTGCAATACATGATCCAGATCGCTGCCGCCGGCTTTCAAAACCGCCTCGACATTTCTCAACGCAAGTTCAGTTTGCTCGTCGATCGAACCGGTAAACGGCTCCCGCGTATCAAGCGACATCGGCAATTGCCCGGACACATATATCAATCCGGTATGCTCAACACCCGGCGAATAATGCCCTTTCGGCGTGGGTTGATTTTGTGGCTGAATCCTTTTCATACTATCTGAATATCCTAACTTAACTATTTTTTTCGCTCTTCTTAAGTCCTACTTCGAGATCATATCGGCTGAAATATACGCGATGCTGAGAATCAAATCTTGGTGTGGAAAGCCTTCCATCCTTTCCGATCTCCCATTCAAAACTATAAAGCACGTATGTAGTTAAGTATTTTTTTAGATGAGATTTATCAATTGCGTATAATATTGTGTGTCCTGATGGGATGAAAATTTCCGAAGAAATAAAGTGTCGGTCATAATCGGGGACTGGCGTTTCTCGTCTTTTACACGGTTGTCCTGGAGTAAATTCTTCGTGAAAATCACACCCTGTCTCAGATTCGATGTCGTATATAACGTCAAATTCCGATTTGTCTTTCGCGGCTCTAACAACCGCTTTATTCGGCAGTGTGATCGAATATTCCGCTAGCGGAGCACTCTTCTGAACACTTACACTCACCGCCCAACGGGAATTGTTGACGAGTCTCACCCAAACAGCTTCGAATTCACGATCTGAATTCGATTTTTTTTCACAAGGGCCAACACTAATTGTTGTGTAGTAATTCCCATTGTGACAGACGCCCGTTCTTACAAACTCAAGATAGATAGCCGGTTTATTTTCGTCAATTAGAATCGGGTTCGTGTCAGAAATAGATTTAGACTGAGAAAAAGCTTCGCTGATATCCAAAGCAAACCGAACCAAATTAAGACTATTTTAGTTGACTTCATTTCCCTTCCCGTCGAACTAATGTTTACACCAAACCATTTCCAACTCATAACAAACTTTATGCTGCGTCATTCACCGCCTATTAGATTCGCGCGTCCACTAACAGCGAACACGATCTGAATATAAATTTGTGAATATGTATTCGCCATTTTATCGCCCGGCTCTAGCACCATAGGTGCGTCATATTTATAGCAATCAATTCAAAAAATATTTTTTAGCTCCGTAGGAGCGGCACATTCCGTTCCTACGGAACTCCAACGTATGCGTCCGATCCTTTTACTATAAATATTCCACGCCTACGGCGTTAAATCCTATCCAACGCTTCCTTCCAATTTCAATCCCAAAAGCTTCGTCGCTTCGACGGCGTATTCCATTGGCAGTTCGCGGAAAACTTCTTTGCAGAATCCGTTGATAATCAACGAAACAGCGTCTTCTTGGGCGATGCCGCGTTGCTGCAGATAGAACAGTTGGTCTTCGCTGATCTTGCTGGTTGTCGCTTCGTGTTCGACGCGGGCGGTGTTGTTCATCACCTCTATGTATGGAAAAGTGTTCGCTTCGCAACGTCTGACCGATCAGCATCGAATCGCACTGCGTGTAATTTCTCGCTCCTTCGGCCTTTGGCATTATTTTCACCAAACCGCGATAAGAGTTATTCGATTTTCCGGCCGAGATTCCCTTTGAGATGATCGTCGATTTCGTATTTTTACCGAGGTGGATCATCTTCGTTCCGGTGTCGGCGATCTGCGCGTTGTTGGTCAGCGCGACCGAATAAAATTCGCCGATCGAATTATCGCCCTGCAAAATAACGCTCGGATATTTCCACGTGATCGCCGAACCCGTTTCGACCTGCGTCCACGAAATTTTCGAATTCACCCCGCGGCAAGCGCCGCGTTTCGTCACAAAATTATAAATGCCGCCTTTGCCCGTCTCGTCACCCGCATACCAGTTCTGAACGGTCGAATATTTGATCTCGGCATCGTCCAAAGCGACGAGTTCGACAACCGCTGCGTGAAGCTGATTCGTGTCAAACTGCGGCGCCGTGCAGCCTTCGTTATAAGCGACATAACCGCCTTCTTCCGCGACGATCAGCGTGCGTTCAAATTGTCCGGATTCCTGCGTGTTGATGCGAAAATAAGTCGAAAGCTCCATAGGGCAGCGAACGCCTTTTGGAATAAAAACGAATGACCCGTCCGAAAACACAGCCGAATTAAGCGCCGCGTAATAGTTATCGCCAACCGGCACGACCGAACCGAGATATTTTTGAATCAGCTCCGGATAATCCGCAACTGCCTCGGTAAATGAACAAAAAATAACGCCGGCTTCTTTCAGCTTTTTCTTGTATGTAGTCGCAACCGAAACCGAATCGAAAACTGCATCGACCGCGACGTTTGCCAGCATTTTCTGCTCCGTGATCGGTATGCCGAGTTTTTCAAATGTCTTGATCAACTCCGGATCGACCTCGTCGAGACTAGCCTTTTTTTCTTTCTCTTTCGGCGCCGAATAATAAGAAATGTTCTGAAAATCTATATTCGGATAACTGAAATTTGCCCAGTTGTCCGGCGGCGTCATTTTCAACCATTGGCGGTAAGCTTTCAAACGAAATTCGAGCAGCCATTCCGGCTCGTTCTTTTTCGATGAAATCAGCCGAACCGTGTCTTCCGACAATCCTTTAGCGATCGTCTCGGTTTCGATATCCGTCACGAATCCGTATTTGTATTCCCGATTTGTAAGTAATTCTGCTGCTGTACTCATGTTTTCCTTACTAACTGCTATCTACTAATTCTAACCGCCGGTTCGATCGTTTTGTGAATTCCCTTTATCTGATGAAACATTTCATCGACCGAACTTTCCGAACCGACAAGCTGCGCTAGAGTTATCTGCGACAGCGCATTCTCGACTATCTCATGCAAACCGACGATGACCGGCCTGATGCCGCAATCGCCGTTGTGAACGCATGTATCAAGCACGCCCGTGTAACTGTCGCAATGTTTGTCCATTACGTCTTCGTCCAAAACCTTGATTATCTCGTTCAGATGTATGTCTCGCCGGCCGGACGTTCCAGCGAATAACCGCCTTTCGTCCCGCGTGTCGAATTAACGAAACCGGCCTTGTTCATTAGCCACATCAGCTTGCCGGCGTTCGCGGTCGAAATACCTTCGCGTTCCGCTATCTGCGGCAACGTTAGCGATTCGCCGTCCGGCAAAGCCGCAAGCTGCACCAAACATCGCAAACCATATTCTTCTTGCGCTGAGATCTTCATAATCTTTTCTCGATTGTCTTTTTTCGGTTAACCGTAGCTTTAATGGTCGCAAAAGGTTACTTTTTTGTCAAGATTAAATCTTGCAAGTGTTATTCTAATTTTTTACCCAAAGATAATATTGAAAATTCCCATCCCGGTTCGGTTTCGCGTTCGGTTTTGATAGCATCTATCGTGATGCGGACCTTGGACAAACAATTAAGACACATAAAAGCCTTTTGGCGTTTGACGCGGCGGTTTCGAACGCGGGTTCGAATGGTGCTTTTAAAGTTTTATCTCTGGCTGATCCCAACCGAATCGCAGCGTGTTTTTGGCCTTACGCTTATTGTCGGTGCGGTTTGCGGACTTGTTGCGGTTGCGTTCCATTTATCGATAATCGCCGCCGAAGATCTGTTCATTGACAGAGCTTTTGCTACCGAGGGAAATTACGGGCTGTTCTTGATGATCGCGACTCCTGCTCTGGGCGGTGTTCTGAGCGGCATTTTACTCTACTATGTTGTTCCGGGAGCTCGCGGGAGCGGCATTCCGCAGGTCAAGGTGGCTTATGAAATAAAAGGCGGCCGGCTTCCTTTTCGCGAAGCTATCGGCAAATTTTTTATCAGCTCGCTGCAGATCGGGACCGGTGCCGCACTCGGACGCGAAGGGCCGACCGTTCACATCTGTGCCGGCGTCGCCAGTTCGCTTGGCCAAGCCGCTGCTCTTTCGCAAAAGAATCTACGTCGCCTGTTGCCGGTCGGTGTAGCCGCCGGAATTGCGGCCGCATTTAACGCGCCGATAGCCGCAGTTACCTTTACGATCGAAGAGGTCGTCGGTGATCTCGATCAAACAGTTCTTTCGGGCGTCATCGTCGCCGCCGCGATCGCCGCCGTCATCGAACGAGCCATTCTCGGCGAACATCCCGTTTTTACAACCACGCAAAACTTCGGTCTTCATTTCGGATCTTCGCTTATCTTGTATGCCGTTTTGGGCATCGCGGCGGCGTTCGTGTCGCTTTTGTTCACGCGTTCGCTGATGTGGCTGCGGGCATGGTTTGCCAAACCGCATTGGTTCCCGGCTTGGGCGATGCCGGCGGTCGGTGGCATCGTAACCGGCGTGCTCGCTGCGGCAGCACTTTATTTTATGGGCACAAGCGGAGTTACCGGCGGCGGATACGAAGTGCTCTCGCAATCGCTGACGGGCACAATGGCATTGAAAGTAATGGCAGCGTTATGCTTGATGAAGCTGACCGCGACGGTGTTTTCCTACGCCAGCGGCGGTGCCGGTGGGCTATTTGCCCCGGCACTATTTATCGGCGCGATGCTCGGCGGTTCTATCGGATATTTGGACATCGGAATTTTCGGCCATCCGGAAAGCGAGATCGGCGCATTTGCGCTCGTCGGAATGGGTGCGGTTTTTGCCGGTATCATCCGCGCGCCGATAACTTCCGTGCTGATCATCTTTGAAATGACCGGAAGCTACGGCCTTATTTTGCCGCTGATGCTTGCGAATATGACATCGTATGTTATCGCAAAACGATACGACGCTCTTCCGATCTACGAAGCTCTGTTGGAACAGGACCGCGTATTTTTGCCGAGCCGCAGCAATACCGGAAAACACGAACTCGATAAACTTTCGGTCGGAATGGCGATGACGAGAAAGGTCGTTACGCTCAGTTCCGCTTTATCGGTTCGCCAGGCCTTGAAAAAAATAAGCGATTCGGAAATTACGACATTTCCGGTCGTTGATGAAGACGGCATATGTCTGGGATTCGTGACAGCCGCTCGCCTGGAAAGAAACATCGCGGAACACGGGCCCGATCATCCTATCGCAGGCGTTGTCGGCAAACCGACGATCATTTATGCTGACAATTCGATCGGCCGAGCGATCGTAAGAATGAATGAAAAGAAGGTCCTAAAACTCTTTGTCGTCGATCGAACTCACCACAACAAACTCCTCGGCATACTGACCATGAGCGATATCATCCGCGTCGAAGCCGGCGTATTCGCCGAAAAACAAGGCTTCGAAGACACAATAGTTCCCTACAGCAAATAGCCTCTTACTTGCAGAGAAGCCGGCGCGTCAGCAGGCTTAACACTCAACGTAGAGGACCGGCGGGACGTGCTTGACTGGAACGCACGCGCCCTCGCGTGCAACGCCGGATACGGTGTGACCAACATATGCAGACAACAACGTCACCTTCGACGGCGACCGCCGATCAAGGACGATCGCGTCCGCGTTCTGTTTAGAGTGTGAAATTAAAGTTGATATAGCCGGTGGCTTTTACAGGATCGCCGTCCCGCATAAATGGTTTGAAACGCCACTTTTTAACGGCTTCGCTCGCGGCGGGTTGTAAAAGCGAAGGTCCGCTGACATCTTTGACCTCTTCGACGCTGCCGTCTTCGGCGATCAGAACTTCGACTTTTACGACGCCCTGGGTACGCATGCTGCGTGCCGTCGCGGGATATCGCGGCTGAGCACGTTCGGTCGCATAGCCGACAAGTGACGCACCAATATTAAGCGGCCCGGTTTCTACAGGCTCTTTCGGCTTTTCGGCAGCGGTCGGTTTTGATTCAGGTGTCACGCGTTCGCGTACAGGTGTCGGTTTCGTCGTAGGTTCCGCAGATACCGTTTTCTCGACGAGCTTATCGGGATCGGCGACCGACTTTGTGGCCGAGGCGATCACGAGGGTTTTCTCGGGGGTCGCTTCGGCGGGCTTTTGAACCGAAGGTTTCAGTTCAGCGGGGACGGATTTTTCAACGAGCGCAACTTGCTTTTCGGGCGGTGCAGTTGCGGTCGGGGTTCCCTGAACGGCATTGATGATCTTGCTTTGCGAACTAGCGATGTCTTCCCGCGAATCGGCAAGAGCATCGCGCCAGCGCTTGGCGTCATATTCGTCGCGTGCCAAAACGCTTCGCGACGCGGTCGCTTCTTCGAGCAACCCGACGGCCGTCGTAGCTTTAGCCTTATCGCCGCTAAGCTCTTTGGCCTGCGTAATGACAAGTTCAACCATCTGCCGCATTTGCTCAATGTCGTTGACTGCTTCGAGAGGCAGATTACGATCGGAAACCTGCAAACCAAAAGCCCGGTAGCGGTCGGCTTTGTTCCGCGAACCTCTGATCACCTGTCCGGCAACGGCCGCGTAATATTCGGCGGAAAAGGCATTATTCGATTTGTAGGAGCTGTAAAAATTATTAAGAAATTCCTGGGCTTTTTTGTAATTGCCTTGCTCGAGGTAAACGTTCATCAGCAGTCCATTGACGACGGCATTAACGGCCGCATCGTTGGTTTCGGAGCTGATCGTTTCGAGTTCGTAAATTGCTGCGGGATAATTTCGGACGGCGATGTTCGCCTTAGCCTTTGATATGCGGTCACGCATTACCTCGGCGGATGATGGGCCTTGTGTCGGCGATGGTTGCGGTGTAGATGCGGGTGGGTTTGCCGCCTGCGCATATGAATAAATATTAAAACTAAATAAAACTAAAACTAATATGAATAGCTTTCTGAAATTTAGCGGCATTTTCACTCCTCCTTTTTTGATCTAAAAAACGTTAACGGCCAAGAGAACCATGCTCAGTTATTAATGACCTCCCAATTAAAATCACTGACAAAAGCTAACAGCCAGTGCCAAATAAATTAATTCTTCAAACTATCGATGATTTTATCTCGGTATGCGTTTGCGTCTTTTTTTATAACATTTTCATTAAGGGTCAGCAAACGTCGGTCGCGCATGACAACGCTGCCATTGATGATAACGGAGCGAACGTCAGACGCTTTTGTAACATAGACAAGATGCGAAAAAACATTGAACATCGGGGTTTGATGAAGCGAATCCATGTCGACGATGACGAGATCGGCAAGTTTGCCAGTTTCTATCGAACCGACTCTGTCGTCGATATGCAAGGCACGAGCTCCGCGGATCGTCGCCATTTCAAAGGCTTGATAAGCCGTCAAAGCTTTAGGATCGCCGGTGAAAGTTTTCTGCAGCTTTGCCGCCGTGTCCATCTCTTCCCACATATCAAGGTCGTTGTTTGAAGCCGCTCCGTCCGTTCCAAGACCCACGGCGACATCCGCAAGCAGCATTTTTTGCACAGGAGCGACGCCGGAAGCGAGCTTCATATTCGATTGCGGACAATGAGCCGAACCGACGTTTCGTTTTTTCAATATTGCGATCTCGTTATCTGTAATATGAACAGTGTGTGCCGCCGTGACGCGTTCATTCAGAAAGCCGATCTTGTCGAGATACTCGATCGGAGTTTCGCCTTTCGAGGCTTTGATATCGGCAACTTCTTTTTCGGTTTCGGCGATGTGGATAAGGATCGGAGCCTTCAGCTTGTCGGACAATTTGCGGACAGCCAGCAGATTTTCGGTCGAAACCGTATAAGGCGCGTGCGGAGCGATCGCCGGAATTATCAGATCGCTGGACTGCCATTTGTCGATAAATTTTTCGGCATAAGCCATCCCTTCCGCAGGAGTTTTTGCATCAGGCACCGGGAAATCGATGATCGTTTCGCCGAGAACACCTCTGACACCGGCTTTAGAAGTTTCGTCGGCAACGGCGTCTTCGAAATAGTACATATCGGCAAAGGTGGTCGTGCCGCCGCGGATCATTTCGGCAAGACCCAGCTTTGTTCCTGCACGAACGAACGCTTCATTTACGTTTTTTGCCTCGGCCGGAAAGATGTATTTCGTCAGCCATTCGTTCAGATCCAGATCGTCCGCCAACCCGCGAAAAAGCGTCATCGGAACATGCGTGTGCGTATTGATCAAACCGGGAATAATGACCTTTCCTCTCGCATCGATCGTTTCCTTCGCACGAATGTTTTTCATATTCGAAGCTTTCCCGATCGTCACGATCTTATGATCTTTAATAGCGATCGCGCCGTCTTCGATAACATTGCGATCCGTGTCCATAGTGACGATGGTTCCGCCGAGAATGAGCAGATCATATTGAGGCGTTTGCGTCTGAGCCTCAGCATTGCTCACGACTCCTACGCTCGAGAGCGAGATCAGAATGAAAATGATAAGCAGGTTTTTAAGTTTATTCATAACAAACAAGGAGGAATTATCAGTTCTATGAATTCATTGAGGCTTTCATCAGAAGCAGGTTCAGTGCAAAAAATCTGCATCGAAAGCCCGCGGCAAAAGGTCGCGCATTTGAACGGTTTCCGTTTTGCCATCAAGGTTAGACATTATGACCGGAACGTCGCCGCAGAGTTCCCAGATTATCTGGCGGCACGAACCGCACGGCGGCGTAGGATCATCGGTTTCGGCAACTACGGCGATGCGAGTGAATTTCTTTTTACCTTCGGAAACGGCTTTGAAGATCGCCACGCGCTCGGCGCAGAGCGTTAAGCCATACGTCGATGTTTCGATGTTGCAGCCTTTGATGATCTCGCCGTCGATCGTCTCGAGAGCTGCTCCGACGCGGAATTTCGAATATGGAGCAACCGCCATTTCACGGGCTTCTGTCGCGGCCTTTATTAATTTTGATTCCTTGGACATTTAGCTTAAAACCTTTTCTTCTTCGAGCTTTTCACGAACCAAGCTGCACAAGAATTCTATGCCGACATCGACCTGACCGCCTTCGGGAATTATTACATCGGCATACCGTTTCGAAGGCTCGACAAATTCATGATGCATCGGACGAACGGTTCGATAATATTGCGCGATGACGGATTCCATCGTCCGGCCACGTTCATTTATGTCGCGCTTCAGCCGCCGGATAAACCTTATATCGTCCGGTGTATCAACGAAGACTTTTACATCAAGCAATCCGGCTATCCGCGGTTCGGCAAATATCAAAATGCCTTCGACCAGCACGACCTGTTTCGGATCTATGTGATCGGTTTCGACGTTACGCGTATGCGATTTGAAATCATAGACCGGCATTTCGATCGGATCACCGTTCTTCAATCTACGAAGATGGTTATAAAGCATTTCGCTGTCGATCGAATCCGGATGATCAAAATTAGCTTGGTGACGGTCGTCCAGCGGCATGTCCGCGAGGTTTCGATAATAAGAATCCTGTTCGATAAGGATCACACGTTCTTTGCCGATCGCGCTGACTATCGAACGAGCGATCGTCGTCTTCCCCGAACCTGTTCCACCGCAAATTCCTATTATCATAAGGTTTTAAGATTACCAAAGAATTTCGTCATTTAGTTAATACGCTTGATAACACGGCTAAGCAATTCGCGAAAAATCTCAGAAACCTTCGCACCGGTTTCCATTACTTCGGCGTGATTTATCGGCTCGGCGGACATTCCTGCTCCGTAATTTGTTATGCACGAAATTCCCAAAACTTTCATACCCTGATGCCGAGCTACGATCGCTTCCGGTACGGTTGACATGCCAACGGCGTCCGCGCCCAAAAGTCTGTAAAGCCGGATCTCAGCCGGCGTTTCATACGTTGGCCCGGAAAGTCCGCAATAAATTCCACGATGTAGAAAATCGGTCAGTTCATTGTCACGGCCTTTTTCAAAACGTTCCCGTGCTATGTCGCCGGCGATCTCGTTTGCGGTCTCTTGAATTTTGCGATCGTAAACCTCGGTCATATCCGGAAATCGCGGACCGAATCGCTCATCGTTCTTGCCGCGAAGCGGATTCTCTCCGAGCATATTTATATGATCGGCGATGAGCATCAAACTTCCCGGACGCATGTCCGCATTCAAACTTCCCGCTGCATTCGTCAAGATCAGATTTCTCGCGCCAAGCTTACCAAAAGTCCGCACGGGAAACGTGACCTGATCCATATCGTAGCCTTCATAATAATGAAAGCGGCCTTGCTGAACGGCGACCGAAATACCATCGATCTCACCCAGCACAAGCTTTCCGGCGTGCCCTTCGACAGTAGAAACCGCAAAATGCGGAATGTCTTTGTAAGATATGGAAACAGCATTTTCCAACGAATCCGCAAAAGCACCGAGGCCGCTGCCGAGCACAATAGCGGTCTCGATCTGCTTCTCGTATTTAGAGCGAATGAATTCCGCCGCTTCCGCTGCTTTTTCGTAGATCATATGGTCTATATCCCTTTGCTGTACGGTGTGCCCAAAGCTTTCGGTGCGCGGGAAAGGCCGACGAATCCGGCAAGGACGATTATTGTCAGAACATATGGGATCATTTCGATGAACTGGGTCGGGATAGGTTCGCCGTTGATCTGTGCCCACGGCGCGCCCTGGATCTGTATCGTCAAGGCTTCCATGAATCCGAAAAACAGACACGACAGCATTACCGGTATCGGCTTCCATTTTGCCAATATCAATGCGGCGAGAGCAATGAAGCCGCGGCCGGCTGTCATCGATTTTGTGAACAGCGAAGATTGTCCGATCGATAGATACGCACCGCCGGCGGCGGCCAGCAAACCGGATATCACAACAGCGAAATACCGCATTTTGTGAACGTTTATTCCGGCAGCATCTGCCGCTTCTGGATTTTCGCCGCAGGCGCGCAATCGCAAACCGAATGGAGTTCTATAGATTATGTACCAGCAAACCGGCACTAATATAAAAACTAAGATCGTTGCGTATGAAATACTGTTTGCGATAACCGGAATTTTGAATTCTTTTGCGATCTGCGGCGTTGAACCGGTCGAATCATATATCACGCCGCTGATCAAAGCCGGCAAACCGATCATCAAAAAATTGATCGCCATTCCTGCGACGACCTGATCTGCTTCGAATTTGATACATGCAACCGCAAAAATGAATGCTAAAACTCCGCCCGCCGCGACACCGCAAGCCATTCCAAAATACGGATTGCCGGTTTGAAAGGTAACAACCGCGGCCGTAAACGCTCCGCCCAGCATTAGCCCTTCGAGAGCGATATTGATAATGCCGGATCGCTCGGAGAACAATCCGCCGAGTGCCGCGAAAAGAAGCGGTGTCGTCGCCCGTAGCATTGCCCATACCAACGAAATGTTCAAGATCTCATTCATATTTTCGCAGTTGCTCCTTTCCGTTTGGAGTAAATTTGGAAGCTCGCAACGAACAAAATTATTATTGCCTGCAAAACCCACCCAAGGTCTTTCGAAACATGCGGCGTGAAAGCATCGACAAAGATCTCACCGCGAAGCAGTACGCCAAAGAACAGAGCCGCTATCAAAACGCCAAGCGGATGATTTCTTCCAAGCAGTGCTACCGCCACGCCGAGAAATCCCCAATCCGCGGAAAATCCGGTTTCGAAATGATATCGCGTCCCCATAACTTCACCGATGCCGACCATGCCGGCAAGCATTCCCGATATCGTCATCGCCACGATGATCTGTTTCTTTGGCGAAATTCCGCCGTATTCCGCCGCCGAAGGATTTTCGCCCACGGCACGCAGTTCGTAACCCCATTTTGTTTTCCAAAGGAAAATATAGACCGCGAGGCACATTACGATCGCAAGAATAAAACCAATATTCAGCGGCACGTCGGCAGGAATGAACGGCAAGAACTGATTTAGCCGCGGGATCACCGCCGCGTGACCGATCTCAGCCGTTCGCTGGATCGGATCGCCGGGAACCTTGTAAAAATTTTGTGTGAAATAAGCGACTAGCGCCAGTGCGATGAAGTTGAGCATGATCGTATTGATAACTTCATGCGAACCGAACTTCGCTTTCAGAACACCCGGTATTGCTCCCCAGACGCCGCCCGCAACCATCGCCGCAAGCATGCAAAACGGGATCAATAAGAATGCCGGCAGGCTAGCCCAAGACCAATCGGTCATTACTGTTTTCCCGTCAACAACAATCGGAGCGATCACGCCGCCGAACTTTATCCCAACCCAAGCCGCCGCAAATGCACCAATATACAATTGCCCTTCGGCTCCGATATTCAAAAGCCCGCAGCGGCAGCGCAACCGCCACGGCAAGACCCGTAAATATCAGCGGTGTCGCATAATGCAGTGTCCAGCCGATATCTTTGAGCGAACCAAATGAACTTGACAGCAACCAGCCATATGCGACAAGCGGATTATCGCCCATCACCAGAATGATGACGCCGCCTACGACAAATGCCGCGATGACAGCCGCCAAAGGCCAAAATATTTCTCGCAATATATTCATTTCAAGCATTTGCGGAACGCAATGACAGTCGCGTTCCTGACCCGGAAAGATTCGCTTGCAAGTATAACGGAAGATAGATAGACGTGTCACTCAAAAACAACATTCAAAAAATTTATTCCGGTGTCATTTTGAACTTGACAATGGAACACTCAGGTTTTATTATGACCATAGACTAATTGATTAGTCATTAACCTAGAATTTGGAGGAATATGATTATGAACATAATTAGACATGACCCATTTCGAGAGCTACGAGGTCTTCAAGATGATATGACGCGATTGTTTGTAGGGATGGCTCCTGCCGGTCGAGATGAATCCGCATTCGGAGCATGGCAACCTAGCGTGGATATTTTTGAGGACAAAGATAAGTTGGTATTAGAAGCCGAATTGCCCGGCATGACACGTGACGACTTTGACCTTACCGTCGAAAATAACGTGATCACACTATCCGGAGAACGCAAATTCGAAAAGCGCACCGATGGTGAAAATTATCACCGTGTTGAACGAAGCTACGGCAATTTTTCGCGATCCTTCACTTTACCTCAAACGGTTAATACCGAGAATGTAAAGGCCGAATTTCGGGATGGCATTTTGCACGTAAGCTTACCAAAACGCGAAGAGACGAAAGCGCGAAAAATAGAGGTCTCTTCCTCGGACGCAGGCCCGAAAACCTTCGAAGCAGAAACAAGAACGAACAAGGCGTCAGCCTGATCCTTGGAATAAAGACGGAGCGTATGGACGTTTTCGCCTCCAACGTTCCGTCTTTAATTTTAAAGAAGTGATAAAACAATGAGATTTGACAGATTTACAATACGCGGTCAGGAAGCCGTTCAAGCAGCCATCTCGCTGGCGGAAAAGAACGAGAATCAACAGGTCGAACCGGAGCATTTGCTTGCGGCAATGTTCGAGCAGAAAGAAGGTATTGTTCGTCCGATATTAGGAAAGATCGGCGCGAATTGGCAGCAGCTCGAAAGCGAGGTCGATGCGGCGATCGAAAAATTCCCAAAGGTGACCGGCGGCCAGCAGTTTTTCGGCACGCGAACCAACGCGATCTTTCAAGCGGCGCAAAAGCTCGCGGAAACGATGCAGGACGAATACACTTCGACCGAACACCTTCTACTCGCGATCGCGGCGGAAAAGGAAGGTGACGCCGGTCGCATCCTGCGTTCGAACGGCATAACTTCCGAAGACCTTGATAAGGTCATAACCGATATGCGCGGCGGTTCGCGAATCACCGAGCAAAACGCCGAAGACAACTTTCAGGCTCTCGAAAAATATGCGCTTGATCTGACGGAACGCGCGCGCAAAGGGAAGCTGGATCCTGTCATCGGCCGTGACGACGAGATCCGTCGCACGATACAGATACTTTCGCGGCGAACAAAAAATAATCCGGTCCTGATCGGCGAACCCGGCGTTGGTAAGACCGCTATCGTCGAAGGCTTGGCGCAGCGTATCGTTTCGGGCGATGTTCCTGAAACTCTCAAAAATAAGAAGCTTGTTTCATTGGATCTCGGCGCGATGCTCGCGGGTGCAAAATACCGAGGCGAATTTGAAGATCGATTGAAAGCTGTTCTGAAAGAAATAGAGAAAGCAGACGGCCAGATAATTTTATTTATTGACGAACTGCACACGCTTGTCGGAGCCGGAGCTTCCGAAGGAGCGATCGATGCTTCGAATATGCTCAAGCCGGCGCTTGCTCGCGGAATTCTGCGTGCGGTCGGTGCCACGACGCTGAACGAATATCAAAAATATATAGAAAAAGACAAAGCTCTCGAACGTCGTTTTCAACAGGTATATGTCGGTGAACCGAGTGTCGAGGATACAATTGCGATCCTGCGCGGTCTAAAGGAGCGTTACGAGGTCCATCACGGCGTTCGCATTAAAGATTCTGCAATTGTCGCGGCAGCGACGCTTTCTAATAGATACATCACTGACCGCTTTTTGCCGGACAAAGCTATCGATCTGATCGACGAAGCCGCTAGCAAACTCCGCATCGAGATCGACAGTTTGCCGCAGGAGATCGATGAGATCGAACGCGAAAAGCTTCAGCTCGAGATCGAACGGCAAGCTCTTTCGCGCGAAACCGACGAAAAATCGAAAGAACGGCTCGACGACATCGAAAAACGGATCGCCGATCTGAACGAAACATCGTCGGCAATGAAGGCCAAATGGCAGTCTGAAAAGGACGAGATCGAGAAAATGCGCACGTCGAAGGAAAAACTCGAGCAGGCAAAACTCGAACTTGAACAGGCACGCCAGGCCGGCGACCTTACTAAGGCAGCTGAGCTGCAATACGGACAAATTCCGGAATTGGAAAAAGTTCTCACGGCCGAACAGGAAAGACTTGCATCGCTGCAAAGCGACGGCGTTTACCTAAAAGAAGAAGTTGGTGAGGAAGACGTCGCCGAGGTGGTAGCGAAATGGACAGGCGTTCCGGTTTCAAAAATGCTCGAAGGCGAGATGCAGAAGCTCGTCCGAATGGAAGAAAAATTGAATACACGGGTTATCGGCCAGGACGAAGCTTTGGCGGCGGTTTCAAACGCTGTTAGAAGAGCTCGTGCGGGATTGCAAGATCCGAACAGGCCGATCGGCTCATTCATTTTCCTCGGCCCGACAGGTGTCGGTAAAACGGAAACGGCAAGAGCATTAGCAGAATTTTTATTTGACGACGAAAGGGCGATGATCCGCCTGGATATGTCGGAATATATGGAGAAACACGCCGTTGCCCGAATGATCGGCGCTCCTCCGGGATATGTCGGTTATGAAGAAGGCGGCCAGCTTACGGAAGCTGTTCGAAGACGTCCGTATTCTGTCGTATTGTTCGATGAGATCGAAAAGGCACATCCGGATGTCTTTAACATATTGCTGCAGATATTGGACGACGGCCGTTTAACCGATTCGAAAGGCCGTGTTGTCGATTTCAAGAATACGGTTCTGATAATGACCTCGAACCTCGGCTCGCGGCAGATCCAGAGTGCGTCGGAAAATCCGCTCGCGGATCACAATGTCAAAGATGAAGTTTTGCAGGTTCTTCGCGATCATTTCAAACCTGAATTTTTAAATCGGATCGATGACATTGTCGTATTCAAACAGCTTGATAAGGATCAGATCACGAAGATCATCGATATCCAGCTCGAAAAGCTTCGGGAAATGCTTGCCGAACGCGGAATGGACATTGTGATCGACGACACCGCTCGCGATCTGATCGTGTCCGAGGGCTACGACCCGGTTTACGGTGCGCGGCCGCTGAAACGAGCGATACAGACATTGATCCAAAATCCGCTTGCCGTGAAATTGCTCAGCGGCGAGCTCGGAAACGGACAGACGATACATGTTTCAGCTGAAAACGGCGGCAATGAAATTCGTTTCTGAGGAAACCTCAACCGCATCGAGTGGAAAATAACTGTGCAATTGTAGGAGTTTCCTAAATGTGAAACGAACAAGTAGAATTTAGTTGTAATGTTTTATAAAAAGAAAATGAACGAAAAAGATAACTTTATTGAAGATGTAGCGGAAGGATCCGAAAACAGTAATGTAGTAAATGACAGGCGTCGTTTCAATGAGCATGGTGAACGAGTTCGTGCGGATGAACCTGTCGGAGAAAAACCTGTCGAAAAACCGCGACGCGAGATCGAGCTTGAAATGCAGCTTGCCGCAGAGATCGAACGCCGCGAAGCGGCCGAGGCAAAGCTTGTTGGTGTTCAAGCAAAATTCGAAGAGGTAAAAGCCGGACTCGAAACTGAAACCGCGGAACTGAGAACGAGAATGCGAAAGACGCTCGAGGACCGTGCAGATCAATCGAGGTTTGAGTTTTTAGACACTCTTTTGCCTGTTTTAGATAATCTTCAGAGGGCGATCGCCGCGAGTGAGACCGACCCTTCGGCTGATGCATTCCGATCTGGCGTGATAGGAACAGCGCGTTCATTTGAGCAGGCACTCGCAAATGTCGGTGTAACTACCATTCCGACTGTAGGAAATAGATTCGATCCGGAATTGCACGAGGCGATCGATATGAAACCGGTTGAACCAAGCGAAGACGGGACCATAACCGCCGAGTATTCAGCAGGTTATAAATTTGGTGATCGGCTTTTGCGGCCGGCTCGAGTTCAGGTTGGAAATGGTTCAATGCAAAAGGCGGCCGAATAAGCAAATAAATTTTTCGTTTTGATGCGAAAAACCCTTTTCGCCGGAAAACTGAGGTGGTATTATTATTGTGGCGACAAATTTCGCATCCCGCGCATCAAACCTTCGGAAGTAGTAAAAATATATGGCAGACATAGACGCATACAAAGATAAATTCAGCGACAGCGGCAGACGTGTTTTAGAAGCCGCATTGGATGCTTCGAAAAAGCGCGATCAGAACTACGTCGCGATCGAGCATATCCTGCATGCCGTGGCGAACGAAGAGGACGATCTTTTTTCTACAACGATGCGCGACCTTGCCGTTGATCCTCGATCGGTAAAATTATTGATCGAAAAAAGAATGGACATCGGCAGGCAGCATACGGGCACCGGTTTCCGGATCGCGCCTGAAACAACCGAACTATTCAAACGGGCGATGGACAGAGCACGTTCGCAAGGCCGGCGTGTAATAGACGGCAGCGACATTTTCTATGTGCTCTCAAATGACGAACGCAGTATTCTGAATGATGTGCTGCAGAATTTAGGTGTTCCTTCCGATGAGGTTGCTCAAACCGCTCGTACACGGATCAGAAAGCGTGAAAAGGAAGAAGAAAGAACACGACAAAAATACGAACTTCCTTCGTTTTTGAGGCATTTCGGCATTTCGATGAACAAACTTGCCCGTGAGGACAAGATCCCGCCGATGATCGGACGCGAGCAGGAGATCTTGCAGATGATCGAGATACTTTCGCACCGGGAAAGATCAAATTCGCCGATGCTCGTTGGCGAACCCGGCGTTGGTAAAACGGCCGTCGTCGAAGGTCTTGCCAGAATGATCGAGCTTGAACCTGAAAAAGTTCCGGCACGGCTTCGCGACTCGCATATCGTTCAATTGCAGATGGGCGGAATGGTTGCCGGAACGATGCTTCGCGGAATGTTCGAAGAACGAATTAAGGGCGTCATCGACGAAGTTAAAGAAAAAACGAATATAATCTTATTCATTGACGAAGCTCATACGATAATCGGTGCCGGTGCAGCGATGGGAACATCGTCTGATGCGGCAAATATGTTCAAATCGTCATTGGCTCGCGGCGAACTTCGCATTATCGGCGCGACAACGATGAACGAATACAAAGAATATATTTCCGATGACGAAGCACTTGCTCGCCGTTTTCGGCTCGTTAAGGTCGAAGAACCTACGATCGACCAAACAAAAGAGATCTTGTTCGGCCTTCGTCCGCGGCTCGAAAAAAATTATTCGGTTACGATCTCAGACGAAGCCATCGATACTGCGCTTGAGATGTCGCCGAAATACATACGCAATCTCCATCTGCCGGACAAAGCGATCGGTTGGCTCGATACGGCTTCGGTCAAGGTCGAGATCAACGAACCTACTTCGATGGTCGTCAAACCGGAACATATCATCGATGTCATTTCTCAGGAGTCACGCATTCCGAAAGATATGATCTATCGCGATACGTCCGATCGTTTTTCGCTAATGGAAGCCGAGCTCGGCAAACGTGTCATCGGCCAAAAAGATGCGGTTCGTGCGGTTGCGGAAAGGCTGCGGCTAAATAAAGGACCGCTCAAAGACAACCATTACGCACCGGACGGCGTTTTGCTCTTCCTTGGCCCAACAGGTGTTGGTAAAACGGAGCTTGCTAAAGCTCGTAGCTGAATTTATGTTCGGCGACGAAGGCAAGATGATCCGCATCGATATGTCTGAATATGGCGATGGAACGGTCGGCATCGAAAAACTTATCGGAATGCCGAGAGGAATTGTCGGCAGCGAACGCGGCGGAATTTTGACCGAACAGCTTCGCGAAAATCCTTACACAGTTTTGCTGCTCGATGAGGTCGAAAAAGCTAAGCCGTATTTGATGAACCTGTTCCTCCAGGCATTTGACGAAGGTTGGATGACGGACGGACGCGGAAAGAAAGTTTATCTTTCTGATGCGATCGTGATAATGACTTCGAACCTCGGTTCGGAAAATTTCAAAAGTTTCGAAAAGCCGCTTGGCTTCGGTCAGAAAACTTTCGGCGACGTGATCCAGATCAAAGGCGACGTGATGAAAGCGGCAGAAACAAGGTTTTCGCCGGAATTTCGCAACCGTATCGACGAGATCATCATTTTCTCGCCGCTGACGATGGACGAAGTTCGCGACATTGCGAAAATATACCTCGCTAAATTGAGGCGAAATATGGAACGTCACGGCAGAGTTATTGATGTGACGGAAGGAGCGATAGATCTTTTGACCGAAAAAGGTTTCAGTCCGGCTTACGGTGCACGGTTCCTAAAACGGCATATTGATCAGAAAGTAAAACTGCCGATCACGAACGACTGGAAAATGGGTATGCGATTCGTCGTCGATGCGGAAAACGGCGAGATCGTCGTCAAACCAATGGACGCTTTTAGCTTAAATTAAACCCAAAGACATTTTTCTGCATCAAAGGCTTTGGTGATATTATTTCGCCAAAGCCTTTTTCTTTTAAATAATATCCTCAAAAATGATCAAACAATTTATATTTTTATTAGTTTTCAGCCTTGCGTCAGTCGGATTCGCTTTTGCTCAAAAACCTTCGGGGACAAAGATTACTGAAAATCCTTCAAATTCAGAAGCAGAAGCTGTACTTGAGAAGGCCATAGCATATCTCGGCGGCGATAAATATTTGAACGTTAAAACGCAGGTCAGCGAAGGCCGGTTCAGTGTAATACGGGAGAAGCGGGTCATCTCTTATCAAACTTTTACGGATGTCATCGTTTTTCCTGATACTGAGCGAACTGATTTCAAAGGCGGCGGCGTAAAGATAGTGCAGACGAACAAAGGTGATAGCGGCTGGGTTTATGACGGGGACCAAGAGCTCATAAAAGAGCAAACGAAAACCCAAATAGACAATTTTCAACGCGGAATACGTGTTAGTTTAGATAATCTTCTGCGGCGCGGCTGGGAAGGCGAAGCAACGCTCACTTATGTCGGCAAACGGCCTGCGACCCTCGGCAAACGAAACGATGTCGTAAAGCTTACCTATAAGGATGAGTTCTCTGTCGAATTTGAGTTTTCCGCCGAAGAAGGCATCCCTAAAAAGGCGATCTATAAAACAAAGAACGATTCCGGCGAAGAAAGCACCGAGATTGATCTCTATGCTCAATTCGTTTCTGTCGATGGCATAAGAACTCCGTATATCATCGATCGCAGAACGAATGACGAACCTGCTTCGCGAATAAATTACGATTCAGTAAAATTCAATGAAAAGGTTCCGGATTCGATCTTCGAAAAACCCGAAAACAAGAAAAAGTTAAGATCACTTAAGTTTTAAAATAAAAAGAGGCTGCCTTTTCAGACAGCCTCATTCCTACCGTGACTTCACGCTAAATGAATGCGAAATCGAACTGTTCCTGATGGATCGCCTTATCAGCGGTAACGTCGACGTTTCCGAGATAAGCTTCGACTTCCGCAAATACTTCGCGTTCCGAAGACCGCAATGCTTTTGCTACATCCGGATGGACACGCAGGGTCGTTTGTCGAACGTCGTCCAAATGTTTGGAAAGCCGTCGAGCTTCGCTCAACAGGTCATAGCAGACCGATTGGGCAGATTTGACCCAACCGGAACCTTCGCAATATTCACAGGGCGAGCACATCGTTCGTTCGAGCGATTGTTTGACACGTTTTCGGGTCATTATTATCAATCCGAAATCATTAAAGGAAAGCACTTTCGTCGGCGATTTGTCGGTTGACAAGGCTTCCTGCAAAGCTTGTGAAACCTTATGCCGATTGCGTCGGTCTTCCATATCGATCAGATCAAGCACGATAATTCCGCCAAGGTCACGCAGGCGGATCTGCCGTGCGATCTCATCGACCGCTTCCATGTTCGTCCGCGTGATCGTGTCTTCGAGCCGTGCATTTCCCTTACCGACAAATTTGCCGGTGTTGACGTCGATGGCAACGAGTGCTTCCGTCTGATTGATAACCAAATAACCGCCGGATTTCAGCCAGACACGCGGTTTCAGCGCCTTGTCGATCTCTTCCTGAACAGCATACGTATCAAGTATCGGTTCATCGCGCGTATAAAGCTTGACGCGATTTACCAAACGCGGTTGGATCCGGTTGATAAATTCGACTGTACGCAGATATTCTTCTTCGCTGTCGACGCGGATCGCCGTGAATTCATCAGAAAGCTGATCGCGCAAAAGCCGTTGGACGATATCAAGATCTTGGTGAACCATCGCCGGCGATTTTGCCTTTTCGCTGTCTTTCTTGATATCAAGCCAAGTTCGCACTAAATATCGAGCGTCCTGTCGAAGATCTTCTTCCGATATGCCAACGCCGGCCGTTCGAACAATAAATCCGCCTGACGGAATGTCTTCTTCCTGTTTTATTCGCTGTATTAAAGTGCGAAGCCGTCCGCGTTCATTTGAAGATTCGATCTTTCTCGACACACCCAGATGTTCGATCGTCGGCATATAGACCAGAAAACGGCCAGGCAAGGCGATATGAGACGTGATGCGTGCGCCTTTTTTGGCGATCGGTTCTTTCGCGATCTGGACCAATATTTCCTGGCCCTCGCGAAGGAGTTCAGAAATGGTCGGCTGTGAACGGCGGCCGCCTTTATCGTTGCGGTCGTTCCGCTTATTGTCGTTTCCGCGATCTTTCGAACGGTTGTCACGTGGATCTTTTGTTTCACGTTTAGTTCTTCCGCCTCGAGCGCTTCGTTTGTTATCTGTTTTTCCGTCGTTATCTTTCTCGTCCGAATCGTTGGCTTCCGTTTCGACTGGCGTCTCTTCGGTTTCGACCGTTTCGTTCTCGTTATCTGGATCGCCATCGTTCGATTCATTTACATCGTTGTCGCCGTTTTCGCTCGATTTCGAATTGCGGCCTTTACCGCCTCTTCGGCGGCCTCTACCACCGCGGCGAACAGCCATTTCAGCCGTCTCACCGGCTTCTTTGACGCTTGCTTCGCCGTCTTCGAGAGCAACCGACGCCTCGTCGGCAGATGTTTCTTTTTCTGCTGCGGCTTTTGATTTGGATTTTGAACGCGTTGTTTTAGGCTTTGCGGGAGTCTTTTCCTTAGCAGGTTTTTCAGTCTTTGCTTTTGGCGTACGTTTGGACGGAGTTTTCGCCGTCTTTGCTTTAGATTTAGCCGGGGCTTTCTTTGGCTTTCCTTTCGCGGAAACTTCTTCGTCTTCATCAGCGATCCGTTCGAAGTTGTTCGCACCGCTGATAAGGGATGAATCCATTACGGAACCGACCTCAGCAACGGCCGTGGTTTCCAGATCGAATTCGATGGCTCGGACTTGGTCGATGATAGCTTCCTGAACGTAGGCATCTTTAAACATTTCACCCGTGTCTTCTTCATCGACGATGCGTTCGAAGCCGTCGTCGGTGAGGTCAAATTCAGGCGGTTCAACAGCGCGGACATTCAGATCATCATTTCCGGCATCATCTTTCGATACCGTTTCTTTGCTCTCGTCTTTTGTTTTGCGTCCCCGACCCCGTCCGCGGCCTTTGCGTTCGGTTTCTGCTTTCGGCTTCTGTTCGGCTTCCGTTTCGTCATCACCATCGGAATCGGCGAGCGGCTCGGTTATTTCCTGCGCGGATTCCATCTGCTTTTCGCGTTCGATCCGAGCACGGTCTATCTTGTCATCAGCTTCGCGTTTTGCTTCATCCGGAGATTTCTTTGATTTCTCCATAACTACACGTTCGATCTCTTCTTCTTCATCAAAGAAATCAGATACGTATAAAAAGGCATCCCGCTCTAATCCAATAGAAACAAAAGCCGACTGCATTCCGGGCAAAACCCGCTGCACTCGGCCTTTATAGATATTTCCTGCGATTCCGGCGTTTTCTTCGCCTCGTTCAATATAAAATTCGGTGACCTTACCATTATCTAAAATGGCGATCTTTTTTTCGCGTCCGTTGACGCTAATGATCATTTCTTTCGACATTTAAATTTGTCCTTTGTAAATTAAAAATTTGACGTTGCCGAATGGAAAGATCGGAAGAAAAAAGCAGAATGGTCGTAGAAATTGATCAGACTAAGCCCGGAAAGATATATTGACGGAATTCTAGCGGATGATCTTACTTTTGTATCGAGGTCACGAAAATGAATTTCGAAACACTGAATCTTGAGTTATATATCACGCAGGAAACCTCAGCTTCCGAAGACTCAAATAAAATGAGCCTTTTTGCTTAGGGAGCACCTATCCTTTTTAGATCGTGCTCAACCTTCTAAAATCTGTGGGCCGAAACAGTTCCGGCCAAAAAATTCTGATCTGTTTGCTTTTTTCAATTACTCCAAACTTTCTATCTGGCAAACCTTAGTCAGTATAAACGAACTTTATGCGATACGTAAAACAAAAATTCACGATATCCTAAAATTTCTATCAGTCGTTTTTCACAACCGACGAAGAGAGCTACAATTAAACCATATTTTATGGAAGTTTATGTACAGATCGTCCGTGACGGTGAGGGCGTCCGCAAAGCGTGCGAAATGCTCAGCCGTTCAAAGATCTTGGGATTTGATACCGAAACAACAGAGCTTGACCCTTACAAAGGCATTGTGCGGCTCGTTCAGCTTAGCGATGGCAAGAACACGCAGGTCATTGATCTAAAACCCTTCGCCGATGCGGGAAACTTAAAGGATGTCGCCGAACTCGAACCTCTTCGCCGGCTTTTGTCCGATCCTCAAATAATAAAGGTTGCCCACAACGCAAAGTTTGACGCTAAATGGGTGCGTCATCATCTCGGTGCCGAGTTAAATGGGGTTTTCGACACATTTCTTGCCAGCCAGCTCATTTCCGCCGGAGACAAGGATCGCAGACATTCGCTGCACGACGTTGCTCAATTCTTTACGGGAACAGAACTCGATAAGTCGCAGCAGGTAAGCGATTGGGGAGCAGATGTTCTCCTGGACGAACAAATACAGTATGCCGCGCGCGACGCGGCTGTGATGCTTCCATTGAGAGATCAGATCGCCGAACGGCTGCGTACCGACGGCCTCGAAGAGGTGGCCGCTCTCGAATTCGACTGTGTTATGCCGATCGCCGAAATGGAATTGAACGGCTTTTTTATGGACGAGGGCCGCTGGCGAATGCAACTGGAAAAAACGCGCGGTCTGCAGGCTAAGGCGGCTGATGAACTGCAAGAATTGCTGTCGGCAGGCGTCGCCCAAGCAACGCTATTTGGACGCCCGGAGATAAACCTCGATTCGCAGCAGCAGGTAATGGCCGCTCTTGTGAATTTAGGCGTTCCGGTTCCGGAAACGACACGCGGATGGCAGCTTCAGCCATTGGCAGAAGAATACCCGGTGATCAAAAAGCTTCTCGAATATCGCAGTGTAGCAAAAGCGATCAGCAGTTTCGGCGAGAACATTATTGAATTTATCGAGCCAAAAACCGGACGTCTCCATGCCGACTTTCGACAGATCGGTGCACCGACCGGACGCTTTTCATGCTCGAATCCGAACCTTCAGCAAATTCCGCACGAAGCGGCTTATCGCAGCTGTTTTCGAGCAGGCGATGACAGATCATTGATCATTGCCGACTATTCGCAGATCGAACTGCGTATCTTGGCGGATTTTTCCGAAGATAAAAATTTCATAGAAGCCTTTAGATCCGGAGCCGATTTTCACACGACCGCCGCCGCGAGAATGTTCGGCGTAAAACCCGAAGAAATTACCAGCGAGCAGCGATCATTTGCAAAGCGGCTCAATTTTGGAATTGTTTACGGCGTTGGGGCTTCGCGGTTTGCTCTGATGACCGGCTTATCGCAGAGCGATGCCGAGAACACGATGCGGAAATATTTTGGCACGTTCACAGGCCTAGATGCTTATCTTCGGAATGCTGCAAACGACGTTGTGGCAAATCGTGTCGCGCGAACGGCCTCGGGCCGTATGCTGAAACTAAGATTTGACGAAAGCGACCGCCAACAGGTTTCGTCTGCCCGTCGTTATGGTGTTAACATGCCGATCCAAGGCACATCGGCAGATATTCTAAAACGCGCTTTACGTTTGCTTCACAACGAACTTCGTGGAACCTCCGGCAAGTTGGTAAACATAGTGCACGACGAGATCATCGTCGAATGCGATTCCGCCGAATCTGAATCGATCAGATCAAAATTGGAAAATGCGATGGTTTCGGCCGCTGAAGATTTCATAAAAAAAGTTCCGATCAAAGTCGATGCTCACATTGCCGCCGAATGGACAAAATAGGCTCAGTTCCCGACCTTCGTTATATCAAGAATGTCTGCGATCAGATTTTTCTGGGAAGATGTGAGTGTAAACGTTTGGGAACCAACCTGTATGTGACCGCCATCCGAAGCCGCAAGCGATGCGATCTGATCTGGACGAAGTTCGAAATTTAGATATTCGACATCGAGCCGCTCTTTGTAAACATATCTCGAATCGCCAAGGTCGATCGTCGATCCATTTACCTTGAATGAAAGCGAGTGGTGTTCGCCAAATTTAGGCTTCTTCGTCAATACCCAAAAACTCAAAAGCAGCTTTTCGGGCGTACGTAAAAGTTTGTCGCCGGCGTAATAAGTTCCAAGAGCAAAATTCATCGCAAGTATTCCGCTGCGTTTCGCTTCGGCATCCGGAAAATTGTCGGAAACCGCACGTATCGTAGTAGTATTTCCCGAACCATTAAACGTAAGGGTTATGAATTTTTCGGCATTCAGTGATCTTATTCGGGAACTGATATCAGTATTCGAAAGTGTTTGAGCAGAGGCGGCGAAGGTGCAAAGGATAATTGCAGCGAGTGTTGGTAAAAATAATTTCATTGGCTTATTAATGCGGAGCGAGAGGTTCAAATGCCGTGAGGTCGGCATTTTTATCTTCTCATAACAGCGGGGAATCACACAAGATTTTTTCGAACACAGATCTTCAGCAAAATAGCCCGACGCTGAGCATCGGGCTATCTTTCGACGATGCCTTCATAGTCTACTAAGCGGATGCTTCGTTTTCCAATTTCGGCTGGATATAAAGAATTCGCGTGCAGCTTTCGCAGGTTATTATCTGATCGGATTTTTTCACTTCGACCATCATTTGCGGCCGCAGAGACATAAAACATGCACTGCACGAACCGTTAACGACCTCAGCAACGGCGATGCCATCGCGGCTCCGCTGTGCCATACGGTCATATATATTTGCCAATCTTTCGGGTAGCGTCACAAAAACGTCTTTGCGTTTTGCTGAAAGTTCATCGAATTCTTTTCGATTTGCTTTCAACTCTTGGTCAAACGCTTTCAATGCTGCATCGCGTTTTCCGTCAAGCGTATTTATTTCTTCCGAACGCTCTTCGAGCGATTTTTCGAGAGCCTCAACCTCTTCCATTTTTTCAACGATCTGGGTTTCGAAAGCGGTGATCTGTTTTTGTAGAGCATCCGTTTCACGCATTGCCGTTTCATATTCTTTTTGGTTTTGGGAATGTTTGAGGTTTCGGTCGGATCGTTCGAGGTAGGTTTTGTTGTCCGCTATCTGTTTTTCAAGGCCGGCTCTTTCCGTTTTTAGGCTTTCGAGTTTTGCCTGCACTTCGCGAATGGAAAAAGCGTGCTGTTCAAACTCTTGTTCGATTTCAGCACGCCTTGTTTCCGCAGTTTCGATCAATTTCTTTAATTGTCGTATGTTTGTATCCGTCTTTTGTAGGTCTATCAGTTTATCAAGCTCAGTAGTCACTTATTAAATTACTCCTAAATCATTATCAATAAAATATCCAAATATAATTGTAACCCAAGATCCGTAAAAACCGAAAACGATCAGAAAACGCCTGATTCTGAAAAGAGTTGAAAATGCGCCGCAAGATGTTCGGAACCAAAAAATCCGCGGATGTCGTCACGTGTCTGAAAATTCCAGATATGAGTCTCACCGGAACGAACCAGGTAGATATCCATATTCGCTTTCGGAATACCGAAATGACTGATCTTACCTGCCGCGAGCGAACCTCCGCGCATAATTCCGTCGCCGGGAGCTCGCGTCCAACCCGCTTCGATGGTCAAACATCTTACACCATGACGAAGTCGCAACACCGAACCGGTCAGAATTGAGTTTCCCAGCTTGAACGAATGTGGCTCGTCGCGTTCTATTGTCAACGAATGACCGATTCGATTTGCTTTGGCCGACAGTTCGGTAAGGATCTCAAATAACCATTCGATGCCGGCTTTGCGAATTGTGTCATTTGTCGCACGAAGCGAAAGGTATTCGGCAATGTCTTCGCGGCCGGTTTGGGCGGCGAGTTTTGTTGCATTTGACAGCATTTCGGACCATTGCCGTTCAAAATCGTTCATAGATTTTGAGAATAGATGCACGCTAAGCGAAATGCAATTTCGTGATATGATTTTTGCTTAGGGAAAATCGGAGCTTCCTGGTCGATCAAGGGGTGCGGTGTATTTTAGAAAATGCCCGCTTATTTTATGAAGAATGTATTAATTATAATTTTAGTTCTCGCTTTCGCCGGTTTTACGGCCGCTCAGAAACCAAAGCCCGCAGACGAAAAATCCGAACTGGAAACAGCCGTAAATGCTCCGCTAAATTCAGATAAGGCCGCGCTTTTAGAAAAATTTGTAAAAGATCATCCAAAATCAAAATTGCTGCAAAGCGCACGTGAGTCGCTGGTCGTCGCACGAGCGGCTTATGCCGAAGAACTTCTTCGATCAGGAAAGGGACAAGCAAGTTACGAGCTTTTTGAAACGGCCGTTAATGAAGCTCCCGAACCGATCGCAGACAAATTGTTTGACGGAGCGATCGCAAAATTCCCGTCGGTTCTGTATTGGGCCGGACAAAGAAAGTCAGCCTTTGAGATCGCAAAATTGATCGAAACAAAGGCCGCAGGAAACGCCGGCCGGCTTCAGTCATTGGCGATGTTCTATCTTTCGATCGAAGAGGGCACAAAAGCTAAAACCCTAGCCGAAGCAGCGATAACTGCAGATCCGGAATCAGTTTCAGCTTACGAAACATTGGGGCTGGCAAATAGATTCAATTTCGACTTCGAATCCGCGGCAGCAGCGTACGCAAAAGCGGTCGAACTTGATGCCGAAAATGTGTCTGCAAAGTTAAGTCTGGCAGAAATGAAACGTGCCTTGGGGAAACCTGCTGAGGCGACCGCTCTTTATACCGAAATTTTAGCCGGGAAACCGGACGAAGAGGCGGCTTCATCCGGACTTGTATTATCTCTCTTCGATGAAGATAAACGCGAAGAAGCCGAGACCCAATTAGCTTCCGTTATAGAAAACGACGATAAGAACTTCGTTCTGCTTTCCGGCGTTGCCTATTGGTATGCGGCGAATGGCGACGGCGAAAAGGCTGCCGAGCTTGCTCAGAGAGCTATCGATATCGAGCCGCGCTACATCTGGTCTCATATCGCGCTTGGACGGGCTTTGATCGCCCAAAACGATCCGGTCGCTGCGGAAAAAGTTTTGACAGCCGCACGACGCTACGCAAATATCCCTACGCTAGAATATGAGATCGCTTCGGCTAGATACAAAGCCGGCTTTTACCGCGAAGCGGCCGAGGAACTATCTAAGAGTTTTGAGATAGAAGACGGCAAGTTGACGACGCTGCTGGGTCGCAGAATCGAGAAAAGGTCTGATTCATTTACCGAACTCGTCGGCTATGAACGTCGCGCAAGTATTTTCGAACCGCGCTCCTCGGCAAAGCCGGCGGATGATGAACATATGAAAGCGCTGTTGGCGATGGTTCATGCGATCGACTACGGCGAACCTGATGCGACTATTTCTGCGGCGGCGGAAACATTTACTGCCGGCGACGACAAAATGAGTTTGTATCGGCGGCTTTTTACAGCGGATATTTTGTTAGACAAGAATATTGATGTCCCAAGAGCGACCGAACTTACCGAATCGGCCGTAGGTAAAACAGATGATGCATTGGATGTGGCAACACCGTCAGCGGCGGTCATGGCAAGCGAACTTTACGAAAGTCGAACGCTTGCGGCGGCACGCGGCGAATTTTTGGTGGTTCCGACAATTCCAAAACCCACATTGTCGGCGATACTTCGCGGCCGCGTTGAGATGCTTTCCGGGCGAGCTCTTTTCAGGCAAAACAAATATGAGGACGCCACGATACATTACCGCAGAGCCATCAGCGTTCTGCCCGTAAACAGTGCTTGGTGGCGTTCAGCGTGGTGGCTTTTGGGAGAATCGTTGCAATCAAGCGGCAGCGGACGTGAAGCACTCGAAGCTTATATTAAAAGCTATAAAAGCGACAAGCCGGATATAGTTAAATATTCTGTCGTCGCGGCTCTTTACGAACGGGTAAACGGCAGCAAAAGAGGTCTTGTGGATCAGATCGGCGAGAATCCGCTTGTAGCTGCGAACGGCGAAACGGTCAAAACCGAATCCGTACCATCGCCCGAAGTTCCGGAAAAAAAAGAACCATTTATTCCGAGAGGCGTTCCGGTATCGAAAGAGGCAGTTCCAGTGGAAAATACGCCGGCGGTTGCCGAAATACCGCAGCCAACACCGACACCGGCCGAATCAACCGAGATCATCCCGACGGGATCAACCTCTGTAACAACGGCTACAGAGGTTGCGGCAAGCTTCGCCAACACCGATCGAGACAGCCCAAGAGGTTCCGATCGATGTCAATGCGTCTGCTGATCCTCAGAGTGAGACGGTCGGAGAAGCGGATCAATCGATACCATCTCCGACATCTTCTGCTGACCTGATCGATACGAAACCAACCGTGGACGTTCCTGTTGGAGAAAAAACAGAACCTAAAGAAATTATTCCGACTGAGGAAAGATCGAAAACTTCCGAATCGGCACTCGAAGCCGCCAATACCGACGTCCAACCCGCTGGATCAAAGGAGAAACCTGGCTTTCAGCCGGTAGTGATCGTCGTGGGGAAATCTGATAAAGCTTCTGGACCCATTGTGGAAAAGGGGGAAAAGACGGAACTTTCGGAAACGCAAGTTCCAGCCGAAAAAGAACCAACAGATATGCCTGTCTCGGAAAAACCTTCGGAAACCTCAGAAACAATTGATCCGACCGATATAGAAAAGACCGGAAATGTTCGAAAACGTGTAATAGCGGGTTTAAAAATAAACGAAGAGATCGGCGAAAAATGTTCCATCTATACAAGTCAGGACAGTGTATCGATCTTAAATGATGGCGGAAGTCTTGGGATATTGGTAGGAATTGACGGAGTCGAATCGAAAGACATTAAAATTGCCAACAGCAGTCCGGAAAACATCGGCGTCTCACTGCAGCCGGATATTAGCGGCATCAAAAACCGCAGCTTTTTTGTCATTCGGTCAAAATCGACAAAAACGGGAATTTACGATGTCGTATTTTCCGGCGGCTGCGGCAGCAAAACTATTCCGGTGACAGTTCGCTAACTTTTGCCCTTCGGTGCGAGTGAAAAAATTCATTTGGTAGCGTCGCGATCGAAACTAATAGCATAAAAAAGAATAGATTCGAATTTGTCCGCAGCGGAAAATCAAAAAAGCTGTGGATCATTATTCCCAAACAACCTGCAAAAGCTCCTATCACCGCCGAACGATGAAACCCTTCGCTGGCTAACGAAATATTCAGCAAACCGCTCCGCACAAATAACCAGATAAAAGCTGCGAGCAACGCAAACCCAACAATGCCGCCGTCGGCCAAGGTCTGTAAATAATCGTTGTGCGCCTGTTCGATCCGAAACGTTCCATTCCATGTGTCGAACCTGGTAAATGCCACGCCGAACGCATCAAAGCCGACACCAATGATCGGATTTGCCGCGATGATATCCGCCGAAACGCTCCAAAAATGAAATCTACCGTTCGAAACATCAGCCGCTTCCGATGCACCAATGCCGCGAACCAAAGCGTCACCCGAACCGAGAAAAATCACTGTTCCAAATATTCCCAAGATCAAAGCGATCGACGCCGCCGCTATCGCCAGCTTTCGTCGGATATGCATTTTCGCAGATGAACCATTAACTTTTTTTGCAAAAAAACTGGATGCGATCACGAACACGCCGACACCGGCTATACTTAACATTCCTCCGCGCGAACTGGTCATAACCGCGGCGATTCCCATCAATGCGACCGCAAATATCAGGAACGGCCGTTTGTTTGGCTTTGTTCCACTGCCGAGCAAAACTGCCAGCGTGATGCCGATCGTCATCTCCATAAAACCTGCGAAATGATGCCGGTTTACGAACGGCCCGAAAGAAATAGCCTGCGGCGTTGGTCGCAGGCCGTAGATCGATCCGGGATTGATCAGAGCTTGTGCAATTCCAAAAAAGGCCATCGCCGTACCGAAAACGACGATCCCGAATACTACTTGCTTCACACGCCGTTTGGTATTTATTTCGACTAAAGCTGTGGAAAGATATATCAGAACTATCACAGCTTTTATGAGCCAAAACCGCGTGGCGTAAGGATCTAGCGAAAGCGCATTTCGCGAGGCTCCTTCGATCAGATCAGCCGGAAGCGGTGCGGCTAAAGGCAAAAGTTGGAAACCCGCGAGCAGGATCAAACCCAGCAGAGGGATCTGAAGCCGCGACGGACTGTAGCGAAATCTTCCGGTTTGAAAGCCTTCCGCGATTCGCATTACCAGCATTATCGCGGTCATGATAGCTATAATGCTCAATGCCCAAGGATCGACCGCACCATAAGAGATCATCCCGAAGACCGGAATAACAAAAAGCATTGCATACGCTATCCGGCTCCAAATAGATGCCATGCGTTGATCTTTGTTTTGCGTCCGTCGTACGCTCATTGTAGTTTCGTCAAAGTCAGATCATCGAACCAAACAGCGCCTGATAACTGGCAATCGAGCGATGCACATTTCCCGACTGCGACGCGTAAAATAATTCCGTCACACTTGTCCGGAACAGTGAATTCTGCAGACAGCGGTGTCCAGTCCGATGTAGAAGATATCGGCAAGCTTGGAGCTAAAACCGAACTATCCGCGGCGTTCAAAACTTCCCAGAAGATCGGCGGACCGGAACTCACATTGCTTCGATAGTAAGCTTCGAATTTGTAGTGAGCGTTGGGTTCAACGGCGATCGTCTGCGAGATCGTATGGTCGATCGCTCCGTCCGGTGAATTAAAAACAAGAGCCAAACTGTACGTTCCCGATCGCTTGGCTGAGTTCGCCAATCCGACGACGGGCGTGGTTCCTTTCTGGATCTGCCAATCAAACAGACTCGCTTCTTCGGGTAAGATCTCGCTCTCAAATCCGCCATTGTAAACCTTTCCGATCTCGGCTTTTATTGGCGAGCCTATTGACGAGTTGACCGCTAAAACATCACGAAACTGTTTGGCCGAAAGAGTCGCGGCACTTAGCTTTTCGCCCTGTTCCTTTAGTTCGATCCTGTTCTCTGCAGGAATAGAATTCCAGATCGCCAGTGCCTCATCGAAACGCTTTTGGTTTGCCGCCAGAACGGCAAGATCCGCGTTGGAACGCGGGAGGTTACCAAGCGCGTTTCGGGCTCGTTCGATATCATTGGAAAAGGCCTGTAAAGCCGTCGCGGCGGCAGGTGCAGAATATTTTGGATCGGAAATAGTTGCTTTACGTATTTTGACGAACGCTTCGTCTGTCTTATTTTGCCGCAAAAGATCATTGCCGAGCATCCACTGCACTTGCGAATAATTTGGCGGAAGTCTTTCGGCATATCGCAAAGCTGCCTCGGCTCCTTCGGCGTCACCATTTCTTTCGCGGGCACTTCCGACAGCGAGCCACGCCAAATAATTATTCGGTGAAAGTTCTGCCGCTCGCTCGAATTCAAAAAGCGATCGCGTTGCGTCCTCGGCAATAAAAGTGTCATTTAGGCGGGCTGCGATCCGTTGATGCGGCAAAGGATCAGAAGGCGCCATTCGCAATGCGATCTCATCGATCTCCAAGCTGTCCGAACGCTCCGCGATCGCATTGCCAAAACCCCAATTCACGACATATAAAGTCGCTAAAGACAGGATCAAAGCCGCCAAAATAAGCAAAGCTTTCGCTGCGATCGTACTGGTGTTTATTGTTTGTATCGGCACGCCTAATCTATGTCGAGAGGTTCGATCTTTATCTGAGCACGCTTGATCGAAACTTCAGATTCGCGGCAAACTTCGCGAATCTTCCTCAGCCGATCGGAGGGTATTGAATTCGTCGAAAGCAGAATTTCTTCAACGGTTTGATCCTCACATATCTGGCTAAGCGATCCATTGGCGTCATAAACCGTCAGACCGTTAATGATCTTGTTCTTTTTCAGCGGATCATCATCAATAAAGCCGACCGGCCGGTAATTCCATTCCGGATTGTTTCGAAGTTCACGCAAAACCATCTCTCCACCGTCGCCCGCTCCGTAGATCAGAACACGTCGGCCTTCGGATGCGAGCGGCATCGGAAGTAATTGGCGAATGATACGAAACGCCATACGGCTGAAAATCAGAGCACCGAGCAGCAAAATGCCGTCGAGCACAAAAACCGCTCGAGAGAAATTTTCAAATCTGTATAAAAGCAGAACAGCAACAACACTCAAAACAGAACCGAACGCCGCAGCTTTAGTAAACCCAACAACATCGCTGACGCTGGTGTAACGCCAAAGCCCGCGATACACACCGAACAGCAAAAATGATCCGAGCTTTAAAATTATCAATAGCGGCAATGTCTTTAAGAACAGATCCCAATTTCCCCCATCCTCGAATGCTCCCAAAAGCAGGACATAGGAAAAATAATAAGCCAAAGTGATCAACAGAATATCGAGGAATACCTCGAATATACGCCGCTTATGCGAAACATTTACTATGAAAGCAAACACCGCGTTCTGTTCGGCGTTCGGGTCGTGCGTGTCTTCGTAAACTTTTACCCTTGATAGAAACACACCGACGATCACCAAAACGGCTGTGAACGCAGAAATGATCGCCAAACTTTGAACAGTTTCCAGCCTGCCGACAAAATAGGCGACGATTCCCGATGTGATCGCCAAAGAGTAAAGTAAAAGCACGGCTGAGCGTTCCGAAAGCCCAAGAGCCACGAGCCTGTGCGAAGTATGGTCGCGGCCGCCTTGCGAGGCTTTCCTTCCCCAAAGTTTACGAATGACAGTGACAAATGTTGTGTCAAAGATCGGAACAAAAAGTATCAGAACCGGAACGGCAAGAACAGAGAATATTCCGCGCGAACGCCCGCCGACCTGGTTCAACAGGACGGATCCGGAAAGCAAAAATCCGACAAACATCGAACCGCAATCGCCCATGAAGATCGACGCCGGATTAAAATTAAATACCAAAAATCCAAGCAATGCGCCGATAAAAGCAAGTGTCAACAAAAGCTCGTTCGTTTGCCCGTTCAACGCAAATCCTATCGCCAAAAGTATCGCGGCGATAGTCGCAATTCCGGCGGCCAGCCCATCCATATTGTCGAGCAGATTTATTGCGTTTGTAATGCCGACGAGCCAAATGGTTGTTATCGCTATATCAATCAGCTCGTTACCTGTCAGCGGCAACCGCAAGCCAAAACTGATCACGATCAGAACGCCGATCAACTGACCGATCAATTTTTGATACGGTTTTATATTAAGCGTGTCGTCCAGTAAGCCGACCACGAAAAGGATAGAACTTGCGCCCATCAATACCAGAGATTCGCTGGTTTTTGGGATAAATGCTAAATACAGGAGAACGGTTACTACAAAGATAGCGATGCCGCCGTACATCGCCGTCGGGCGCTTGTGCCAACGATCTGATTTTGGTTTTGCAACCAAACCAAATCGGCGGGCCATCGAGCGCACTGTGAATGTCGCGAGCAATGCAAAGGCGAAGCTCACAATGGCCAAGAACCAAGGTTGCGAGGAAAATGTCGACATATTTGTTGGTGATCCGTCGTTAAAGCGAGCGATATAACTTTTTCAGATCACTTACGAGCCGTTCTTTACTATAACGCTTTGTGACAAAGTTTTTCGAATTAATGCCAAGCTTTTTCCGCAATTGCGGGTCATTCGCAAGATAGATCAATCCTTCGGCAAAGCCTTCGGCGTTTCCCGAGTCGACGCTCAAGCCGTTCTCGCAAACATCAAAACCATTACGGTTTTCGATATTTTCTCCTAACAGATCGATGACGCCGCCGACCGCCGTAGAAATAACGGCTCGTCCGCTTGCCATCGCTTCGATCAAAGATAAAGGCGTTCCTTCGTTAAACGAAGTCAAAGCAATTATATCCGATGCGGCATAAATATTTTCGGTATCTTTTCGGTTGCCGGCGAAAAAGATATCGCTTCCAAATCCAAGTTCTGCCGCTTCGTTCTCAAGCTGTTCGCGGAAATTACCATCGCCGACGATCACAAACTTAAAATTTATATCGCCTTCTTTCTTCGCAATTGCCGCTGCATTTATAAACAGCGAAATGTTCTTGATCTCCGTCAACCTGCCGACAAAACTAACCACCACGTCAGTTTCGGAGGCCTCGATCTCTTCTCGAAAATGCGGTCGATGTTGCTCCGTGTCGCGAAATTGTTCCAGTTCGATACCAAGCGGAACTACCGAAAACTGGCGCAACTTGCCGATGCCGACATCTTCGTGGATCTCGTGAAATTGTTGATCTGAGATGACAATGATCTTATCGGTCGCAAATCTCGCAAGTGCCGATTCGATCAAAACGAAAAGTGATGTTTTTGCTTTTCCGTAATAGCTGTGAAAAATATGTCCGTGAAACGTATGAACTATCTTCACATCCCTTGGCTTTCCGATCAAAGTTTTCCAAGTAAGCCAGCGATACAAAAAAGCGGCGGATCGTCCGACAGTTCCGGCTTTTGCCGTATGCGTGTGAACTAAGTCCGGTTCTTCGGCTCGCATTAAATTAAACAATTTCCAAAGCGAAACCGCGTCCTTCAGCGAAAGTTCGCGGCTCATTTGCTTAATGTAGATCGGCTCGATCCCGCTTTCTTCGGCGAGATAGCTCATATCTTCTTCGCCCGGCGGAACAGTTCCTGCGGCAAGAACAGTTTGAAATTCATCATCCGCAAATTCATTTGTTAGCCAAATAACATGGCGGGCCGGTCCGCCAACATTTAGCCGTGCAATTATGCGAAGAATTTTCATTTAGATTGGCTGATCCATCCGATAGATCGTTTCTGGATCATCTTCGTGGCGGATCTCATCTATCGGTTCCTTCTTTCCCTCGCCCATATAAAGCTGATTCGGACAGTTGATCACCATTCCATCGATCTCGCCGATGTTTTTGTAGCCGTGGACCACGCCTTTTGGAACGACAACGGCAGTCGGGCTGCTTTCACCGACAATTAGCGAGATCAAATTGTTAAATGTAGGCGAATCCGGGCGATTGTCCCAGAGACGTATATTGAAATCAGATGGGCCGATAAAGCAAAACAGATCGGCCTGATCTACATGTTCATGCGGTCCGCGCTGGACGCCCGGTTTTGTGAACGATATATACGACATTACAGGATGAAACTCTTCCGCCAGATCATCATGCCGAAAAAGTTCTGCTAACCAGCCGCGGTCGTCGTGAAATTTTTTGAGCGGATAAATCACGACATCTTTGATCTCGCCTTCAATAAATTTTGTATTATCCATATTAAAGATTATTTGCCCCGGATTTCGCCACCAGATTTGTTGCGTGCAGAAGGCTTTCGAAAGTTCCCGCATCTGTCCACCAACCGTCGAGTTCGCCCCACGTCATTTCGCCTCGGTTGATGTAATGATTATTTACATCCGTGATCTCAAGCTCGCCGCGGTTTGACGGAACGAGAGTTTTGATGACCTCAAAAACTGTCGAATCGTAAAAATATATTCCAATAACGGCAAAGTCTGATTTCGGCTCCGATGGCTTTTCCTCAATATTCAAAACTTTCTCGCCGTCTATCTCAGGCACACCGAAACGTTGCGGATCGTGAACTTTTTTCAGTAAGATCTTCGCTCCATTGCCTTGTTTACGATATTGATCGGCTGCATCGCGTATATTTTTTTCAATAATATTATCCCCAAGCACAACGCAGATCGGCTCTTCATCAGCAAAGTGTTCTACCAATGAAAGTGCATCCGCAATTCCGCCTTCGCCTTCTTGGTAAGTGTAGTTCAAATGCTTTAACCCAAAATCTTTACCATTACCCAAAAGCTTAAGAAAATCACCGGCCGAATTACCGCCCGTCACGATCATAATATCTTCGATACCCGCATTTATCAGCGTCCTGATCGGATAGTAGATCATCGGCTTATCGTAAACCGGCAGCAAATGCTTATTCGTTATTTTTGTAAGCGGCGAAAGCCTCGAACCAAGGCCACCCGCGAGTATTACACCTTTCATAAATTACTAATTTTGATCGATAAATCGCTGAAACCAAAGCTCAAGCATCAACAATGTCCAGAGCTGAAACGCATGATCCCTTTCGCCATTCGTATGCTCGGAGACGTGCCGTTCTATCATTTCCGGTTTTATAATTCCTCGACTAAGCGAAGTTTCGCTCAAAAGAACCTCGCGGACAAACTCTTTCATCTCGCCGCGAAACCATTTTCCGACCGGAACGCCGAAACCCATTTTGCGTCTGTAAATAACCTCGTTCGGAACGAGTCGAGCGGCAACTTTCTTTAGCAAAGATTTTGTTTCAAAATGTCGCATTTTGAGATCTTCAGGCAATGACGCGGCAAACTCAATGAGCGTGTGGTCTAGGAAAGGAGATCTTCCCTCCAAAGAATTCGCCATCGTCGCGATATCAACTTTTACGAGAAGATCGTTCGGTAAATAGGTCATTTGATCCGTCAATAAGGTCGAATCTAAAACTCCCGCTCCGTTTGCCTTCGCAAACCATTGCTCAAGCAGATCCATGGGATCGTTTCCGGATATGTTATTTGCAAAATCTTTTGTATAAAGACCCGCTTTTGCATCACGATTAAATGTGGACATCCAACGGAAATAGCGTTCATTCTTCGGCAATTTCGCAGCCTGAAAAAATCGTTTTGCATCGCGAATACGTGATTTTTTTAACTCAGACGACGGCAAAAAAGAAGTGGATGTCTCGGCAACTTTTCTCAATGCTCCACCGGGAAAACCATATAGATATTCGGCGATCTTCATCGCGGCGTAGCGTTCGTACCCGGCGAAACTTTCATCACCTCCGTCACCGTTCAGAGCTACCGTGACGTGTTTGCGTGTTTCTTTGGCGACGTAGTATGTCGGTATTGCGCTCGAATCTGCGTATGGTTCGCCGTAGTGTTCTATTAGCGTTGGCAGAACTTCCAAAGCATTCGGCCTGACGATGAATTCGTGGTATTCGGCACCAACGTGTTCAGCGACACGCTTGGCATATTTCAATTCGCTAAAATCCTGCTCCTCAAAACCGATAGAAAAGGTTTTTACCGGCTGTGAACTTTCCTGAGCCATCAGAGCCACGACAATCGACGAATCGACGCCGCCCGACAAAAAAGCTCCTAAAGGAACTTCAGATATCATCCGCATTTTTGTCGATTCACGAAGGATCCTCGTGGTTTCCTCTATCGCATCTTCTTCGGAGATCTTTATCTTTTTCGCAAAATCCGGCAGCCAGTAGCGCTGCATTTTGATCTCGCCATTTTTCCATTTTAACCAATGCCCGGGTTCAAGTTTTCGTATTTCCTTGAAAGCCGTCATCGGTGCAGGAACGCACAAATAGGAAAGATAAGCGTCGATCGCTTCTGCATCAACCTCTCGGCCGATCACTTTATTCTCTAAAAGTGCTCGAAATTCCGAACCGAAAATAAGATCGCCGTTCGATCTGTGAGAATATAAAAGCGGCTTTTTGCCAACGCGGTCGCGGGCGATAAAAAGCTCTTTTTCAGTCTCATCCCAGATCGCAAGCGCAAACATTCCCCGCAGATGCGTTAAACAATCCACACCGTATTCATCATAAAGATGAATGATGGCTTCCGTATCTGAATTTGTGTAAAAATTGTGGCCGCGTTTCTCGAGGTCTTCGCGAAGTTCTCTGTAATTATATATCTCGCCGTTGAAAACGATCCATTTTGTTTTGTCGGCATTATGTATCGGCTGCTTTCCGCCGGCCAAATCGATTATCGAAAGCCGCCGCATAGCCAAACCAACGTTTTCGCGGACGTAAAAGCCGTCGTCATCCGGCCCGCGATGAACGATCGCATCATTCATCCTCTCAAGAACCGCCCGATCGACCGAACGGCTTCCGTTATTAATAATTCCTACAATTCCACACATTGGTTAAATCGAATTACCAGCTCGAACTCGCTCATCCAATATCTTTTTCCTAGATCTAACCTCTAACGCCCTGTTTTCCCTATTCTCTTTAAATAACGTCCAACCGACCGCGATAAAGATAAAAAGAAAGACCTGAATCTGCGTCCGTTGTCTGTACGCGGTCCCAACATTCCCCTGAAATATTGAGTAGGCTAAAGTTAACATTATAGAAAAGATCAGAATTGGAACAGTATTTCTCAATCGGTGCCTGATGCTGTACCAAAGACCCGCGATCATAAATGGTATCATCGCCCACCAGATCAAAACTTCGGGAAGCGTGATAGCTTGTCTAAAATTTTCAACTTCCCATGGAAAAGGAGCTAACATCAAATAAGCGAATCCGATCGGAATGGCGCTAATGGCTCCGCTTGTTGTTGAAACATCGACATCCTCCGCATAGCCAGATTCCGCTGATCGCGCGAGATCCTGCCTACTCGTCTGAATACGATCTAGACTGCCGAAACGCTCGTAAGTAACATTTGCGTTTCGGATAACCCCAAGATAAGTGAGAGCTAAACCTAATATTATCAATATTGCCGAGCGGCGAATAATAGATTGCGGCGAGCTGTTCAGTCCAATGACAAAGCTGCCGACAACAGCGGCAGCCGCCATGTAAAAAATATAAAATCGAAGCGATATAATACCGCCCATCGAAAAAATAAGCAGTAATAATGCGGCATAGTTAAATTTCTTTTGCAGCTGCATTACCATTGTCATTGCTAGAACGAGTAGAAAAATTATTAATCCATCTTTCATTAATTGGGAAGACCAAATTATAAAAGAAGGAAATAAAGCGATCGCAAAAGCAGAGATCTTTGCGACGCGTTTGTTGCTGAAAAGATTTACGGCACAGTAATAGACCATTGGTGCCGTTGCCGCACCAAAAACCGCACATAACGATTGAGCGGCGAGTATATTTCGGCCGAACAGATAATAAATTACGCCAACCAAATAATTCATTCCCCAGCCGGAACCATTTGTTGCAATTGCTTTTTCGACGGCAAAATCACCCGCTCCGATCTGTCCCGACCAATACTGGGCCAATATCCAGCCATTGTTATCGTAAGTAATCGCATCACCGCCAAAAAAATCGCGCAGATCTAAGAGATGTACAAAAATACCGAAGGAAAGCCGTACTGCGAGAGCTATGAGAAAGAGCGAGGTCAAAAAATTCTTATCGTCCGTGTATCGACGGAAAACGATCAACGAAATTACCGACAAAGCGGTAACGATCAAGATCGCGGAACCCAATTCTGGATACAGAATTGAAATGACGCCGAGCGCCAAGATCAATATCGCTGCCAAAATTGGAAATATCTTTTCGTTCATTTACTGCGGGGCGAATTGGATCGTTCAGATATCGTCGGGGAGATCGTTGCGTGTCTTACGTTCTGTTAAAAAAAGCCCATCTTCATCCAACTCCCTGATCTCTGTGGCGGGCATTCCGGCTATCAACTTATTCTGATTTTCAAAATTCTTCGTGATAACAGAACCCATTCCAACGATGCATTTCTCAGGTATGTTTCCTCCGGGAGCGATCCTTATCTCTGATCCTAAATAACTATAATCTCCGATCGTTATGGGCTTAGTCATTTGACGATTGTGCGTCCATAGCGAAGAATTTCGACCGCCGAGGATCACACGTTTTCCGAACTCTACACGATCTGTGAAATCGATCTTATGCGACGCCGCGATCATGCTGCCGTCCCCCAGAATAAAGACAGGCTCTGCCGGGTTTACAATATCGGGCTCGGGTATCGAATTGATCTCATTTAGCCGCAAAATTTCGCAGTAACGTCCGATCCGGATCTCATCGCCGCCGCGAAATATATTTAGAGTTCCGATCTTTGTCTTTTCGCCAATTGAGAGTTTCTTTATACCAACAAATGCATTCAAATGGCCTATGGAAACATCATCACCGATTTCGCATTCTTTCGCGTCAATTATCGAAAACCCGATCTTTACGCGTCTTCCAATTTTATAGCCAAAAAGAACTCGGTAACAAAAACAGGCTAAAAACGATGGCAAGATCGCGATCGCAGCTAAGGTAGCTAATTTTATTTTTGATGCCATGAGTCAGTGTTGAGCCTTAGCAATTCATTTTACCAAACTATGTGCGGCGAGTTCGGCGGTTGCTGATTCTACTCGGTCGTCGGCTTCTTGCTGCGACACCCACGCGAGAAGTTCTTCGAGTCCGGCTTCGAGAGTAACTTTCGGTTCGTATCCCAAAAGCCCGCGGATCTTTGTAATATCAGATACACAATGCCGAATGTCGCCTTCGCGGTATTTTCCAACGATCTTGGGATCGATATCTTTACCCAGACCTTTTGCCAAAAGCTCTGCGATCTCTTTAACTGAGGTCGCTCTTCCTGTGCCGACATTCATCGCCTCGTAGTCGCCTTTGTCTGTTTCCAGGGCGAGCAGATTTGCCTGTACGATATCAGAAACATGGACAAAGTCGCGAGACTGTTCGCCGTCCTCAAATATCATCGGCGACTGATCGTTCATCAATCTTGATGAAAATATCGCACACACGCCGGTGTAAGGATTGGACAGAGCCTGCCGCGTTCCGTAAACATTAAAATACCGAAACGCAACAGTTGGGATCTTATACGACCGGCCGACCGCCAGACAATATTGTTCTTGATCTTGCTTGGTCACTGCGTAAACAGAGGTCGGGAACAGCGGCTTGTTTTCCGTGGTTCCGATCGGTTCCAGAATGTCGTCGCCGGATCTCAATTCCCAGTCGTGCGATGCAAGCTGGCTGTCCGAACGAAGCTGCGGATATTCTGTTTCTCCCGTGCGGCTGTTTTTATAAGGAGCCTTCGCCGTAGATAGACATCGAAGACGCGACGATCAATTTCTTGAATTGATCTTTTCGCTTGATCATCTCTTCAAGCAAAACCGCCGTTCCGAGATCATTCGCTTTTACATAGCGGACGATCTCGTACATTGATTGGCCCACACCGACCTCGGCCGCTTGGTGATAGACAACGTCGATGCCATCCAAAGCCTTCGCAACCGCCGCCGCATCACAAACATCCGCACGAATAAATTCCGCTTCATTGTTCAAATGCTCCGGCACTTTTCCGCCGTGAACCTGCTCAACGATCGAATCCAAGATCCTGACGCGATGGCCTTTTTCCACCAACGCATCAACCAAATGCGACCCAATAAACCCGGCACCGCCTGTAACTAATATATTCATAACTCTCAAACAACGGCAGCACGAAAAGCGTTAACAATTTTTTCTTTATTCGCCTCTAAACTATATTTTTGGACTGCCTCTTGTGCACCACGAACCGACATTTTATTTCGAAGTTCATGATCTTTAGTCAATAGTCTCATATACTCGATCCATTCTTTTTCCGTGGACGCTAAAAATCCATTCTTTCCGTGCTGGATCACCTCCAGGTTAGAAGCCATCGGAGTTCCAATAGGTACTATTCCTAAAGCCATATACTGTGCCGTTTTCATTATGAACTTATATTTATTCCAGGAATTCTCCGGCAGAGGAACTAGTCCAATTTGTATTCTACGCAAATCTTCGACCTCTGTCTTTTCGCTCCACACATTCGAAGTGTATTTTACGTCCTTCAACCCGAGATCGATTCCACCAATAAAGTGAATATCATTCTCGTCGATGCGTGTTATCTCCTGAAGCGGCGTTTCTATAAGCTTTAAGTTCTTTAAAGTTGTTGGACTTCCGCTCCAACCTATACAAACTTTGTTCGGAACGTCGGGAAATGGCTTGAAAGTAAACTTTGCAGTATCAACAATGCTAGGCACCTGCCAAATATTAGAATTGAACTGCTCGGCGTATTCTCGAATTTTTGTCGAGTTCACAATCACGACCGTGCTTAGTTTAATGATCTCTTTGATCTTTCCAAAGAACTTTAGATAAGAAAAATATCCGTTCGAGGGACTTTTGTAAGGTACAAACAGCGGATCATCTAACTGATAAATTATTGGTTTAGACCTAGCTACCCGCCTTTCTAAAAAAGCCGGACCGAATAATGCCGCTTCACGATAAATAAATACCGCATCAAATTCATCAAGTTTCTTCAACAATCGTAGCCTGCCGGCGTAGGCTTTTAGCATTTCTTTGGCCTTTGAGATCTGACCGCCACTTTTATAAATGATCTCGCGAAGCTTATCAGTCTCAAACGGAGCGTACACGATTTCTATGCCCTCTTCCGCAAGAACCTCTTCCCAAAGTTCAATACTGCCTCTTTGGCCCGGTGAATGACCTTTCTGACTTGGCGTTAAAGCTAAAACTCGCATTAAAGATATTCCAATAGATTTAAGATGACTTTATTTCTTGTAACCGACGGCAGTCCAAAAGGATGTATTATTGAAACGAATATTCTCCAGTCCTACGCTCTCCATCATTTCCTGTATCTCGGCTTTTGTAAAACGTCTCTCAAGACTTGTTCCAAATCTATCAAGAGCATCGGTTCGCATTGTATAGAAACTATTTTCTCTATATTGCGAGAGCGGGAAGCCTTTTACATTCATGCCCAGACGATCAAGGATCAGAGAAAATCTAGCCAAAGGAAAATAGATGCCAGCTGCGATCATTTGGCTTACTAAAAACCTCAGACTGTGCGGCAGTTTGCTAATGCCTTTCCTAAAAATATCAGAGACTTTCCATACACGCTCTAAACCAAACCGGACGATTATCGAACCTATAATATAAGTACAAAAGAAATGGCGCTCCCGTTTTTAATTTCGCGACGCAATTCTTCAGCCCAGCCTCTGTATCCGGAATATGATGCAAAACACCCAGGCTGTATCCGAAATCACAGGTGTTATCCTCGAGCGGAATATTATCGACACCTGCATTGTGAAATTCACAATTCGGAGCTTTCGATAAGTTATTTTTTGCTACCTCGATCGCGTTGCTAGGATCGATCAAATGAAGTTTTCCGACTTTTGGTGCAACAAGTTTTGCCCATCGTCCGCTGCCGCAGCCAAGATCGAATCCGACAGATTCGGGAGGCAAAGCTTCCCACGGGAATATATTAAAGTAATTATCGAACATCAGTTCTAGCTCTCCATCGGAAAGCTCAGACTGATCAAATCGCGACCATTCGTCTCCAAATCCCGCAATTACATTTACATCCGCATTTTCCTTCATTTAACTACCAACAGTCCTAACATTTTATTCAACCAAGGTTTCCGGAATTTAACCGCTTCTCTTTTGGCCCAAACTTCCATATACATTCCACGACCGGTTGAATTTCCGATCCAATTTACAAATTTCCCTATGTTATACTCTATTTTTTTTCGAGCCGTTTGTTCGTCGGTCTGAGGACTGATTTCACCAAACATTCGGAAGTCTTTGACCTCAAAATCTAGGGCGTTTAGGAGTCGATGCAAGGAGTCCGGGTTAAACCCCTGCACATGATAAGGAGAAAAGGTCGGAGCCAAAACTACAACCCAATCTTTCTGCTGTAGTCGCATATAAAAATTGCCGATTTGCATATACAAACCGTCTTCATTTGGTGCGTCAAAAAAAAGCCAACCGTTTGGGCGGGAGTAAGCCATGGACCTTTTTTTAGAACTTCCCGCGGCTCATAAAGATGCTCAATGATTCCACCCATTGCAATGGCGTCAAAACTTTCCTCAGCAAACTCGACATTGTCGAGAGTTCCAACTTTTCCCTCTATTCCAAGGTGTTCTCTGCCGAAATCAATAAACTCTTCGGACGGATCTATTCCTTGATAGTTCCACTGGCTTTCACGGGCCGCCCAGATCAATTCCCCACGCCCACACCCGATATCTAAAAAATCGCCCTTTCTTCCTAACCTCTTTTCAAAGCTCTTCATCAACTGCAGACTGTTGTTTTTCTTTTTCTCGAGATCGTGGCGTTGAAAAATATTCGTCTGCGTCAGTATAAATTTCGTCTAAATTCAGTTTTGGAAACGGCATCGGATTTGGATATAGGTGAGTACATTCCAAACAGCGCACAATTCTCGTTTTAACTCCATTTCCGCTGTGATGAGCCTCTCCGCCTCGATATCCGATGATTTTCCAATTATTGCTTTCGCAAATTGGACAATCGATCGTTCTAAAATCAAACGCCTCCATTGATACTGTCATACTTTTACCCTTCGCAAAGACCTAAGCCGATCATACAAATGCCTGTATCTTTTTCCACCGACGCTTTCGAGATCAAATTCTAGCCTTGCAGTCTCGCGGCATATCTCGCTTATATCACCGAGAGACTCAATTTCCTTAATTGCCGATAGGTAACTTTCCTTACTAAAATCTTCGAGCAAAACGCCGACGCGATTTTCCTCGATCAATTTATCAACGTCACCGACTCCGCGATTTGCGATTATCGGCAGCCCGCAGGCTAAATATTCCGCGAGCTTGGTTGGCGAAGAAGATTCGCTTTGAATAGCATGCCTTTATAAAAGATATAGCAACGTTCGAGGCGGCGAGGTACTTTGAAACTTCTCCGGATGGAACGCCGCCGATATAAAAATCTTTTTTATTAAATCCGCGTTCGGTCAGAAGCCCGGAGATCTTTTCTTGATCACGCTGGGTCAAAATGAGTGCAAAGCTGTTTGGGTCGTGCTCCCGAGCGGCGGCGAAAAAATCTATCATCTGATTCGTCAGATACCAGCCGCCGAAAGAACCGACATAGATGTAAACTTTCCTTTCAGACTATTCCGAGCTCTGAGCGGATCGCCTTACGCGAATCCTCATTCGCATCCGCAAATCTTTCAAAATCCACACAGCAGGGAATAACCTCGACCGGCCTGCCTAATTTATCTTTGCCGTTTTCCGACGATTCCGGAAACAATATTTCTCTTGCTTTTTCAGTTAGGACAACAAAGCCGTCGGCTTCTTTCATCAGCCATTTTTCTATTCGCTTTGCTGAGCGGTAAAGCAAACCGTTTTCCGGCCAAATTCCGGCGTCGGTATATTCTTCGGGAAAAAAACCGCGGATATCGAACAAAAGTTTGGGCTTGTGTGAGGAAACTTTCCGTGCGATCGCACCCATCAGAGTCGGTATATGAACACGGCCGTGAAGAACATCAAACTTTTTTTCCGATTCAGACGCCAAACTCTGATCGATCCGCGAAAAATATCCCAAGCCGTTGCTATTGCCGAAGGCCATTTGTGATAGGGCAAATAATGCCAATCGATCCCCTGCTCTTTCAGCTTCTCTCTATTTTCCGCGATCTGCTCCGCCGTCCACTTCGCTGCAAATTCCGGCTCAAAGGTCAACAGCGAAACCTCAACCCCTAGATTTTCCCCTTTTTCACTTTTCCCCTTTTCCCCTTTGTTCAATTCGCGCAAATATGGGATCACCTGAGTCTGCACCAGCGATTCCCGCACACCGAAATAACATATAT
>CAVRHB010000002.1:0-201016 GCA_963720905.1 uncultured Acidobacteriota bacterium | reverse complement strand
GTTCTTATGCTTTTCGAATTCCGCTTCGATCTTTGCCTGAAAATCAGCAACCTCACGACGCATGTCGTCGGTCAAACCTTTCAGATAAGTTTCGAATTCACTTCTCAAACTCATTTCGAGTTCTTCACTATTCACAGTATTTCTCCTCCAAAATGTTGAAAATAATACATTTTAAGACTTGCGAGCCAAAAGCGGCAATGGTTAGCAGCAAAAGTCGGCGGGTAAGATCGGCGATCGATTTAATTATCGCCGTTATGAATTATGAACAATTCAGCTGATGAATGTCAAGATTTTCTTTTATCGAGATGAAAAAAACTTAGGTGGCAACGACTTCGATGTCGGGATCGATCTCTTCGCGGATCATATTTTCGATCGCCATAAGCGTTCCGGTCAGCGAACTTGGGCAGCTTCCGCAAGCGCCTTCATAACGGATCTGAAGCTTAGAATCTTCCAAACCGACAACCTCCAACCAACCGCCGTCGCTCGCGAGATAAGGACGAATGCGTTCGTCGAGAAGTTCATTGATCTCTGCTAGTTTCGGGTCGTCCGATGCAGCGGCAGCGATGGCTCCGCCGACTGCCTTTGCGGCAGCTCTTCCGTTCGTTACGGCAACAGCATTTGCTTCGCGGATCGGAACCGCGAGCAGCGGCAAGATCTCGTCCCAATCGAGTACGTCGGTTTTTTCGACAGTGATCATCTTGTCCATGTAAAAAACAGAGACGACCTCATCGATATCAAAAAGCGATCTTGCCAATGGATCAGCCGCCGCGTCATCGGCCGTTTTGAAAGAATGTGACGTTCCATGCGAAACCGGCTCGCGGAAAATAAATTTAACGGCGTTCGGATTTGGTGTTTCTTGTATGTCTGCGATCTTTGGCATAATTCTCAAAATAAAGGAAAGAAATAAAACCTTACCTTTTTTTCTACATTATAACCTAAATCGCAAAAAATTACACAATCTTGCGCGGAAATATCGGGGAAACAACGAAAAGAGCAAGTAGAGAACGGGGGAGCGATCTTGCCCGGCGAGAAAATATCTATCCTCTTGCCGGGACAATATCGGTCATTCAGTAATATGGATATCTTCGGTCTTTCCGATCCTGCCGGAAAGGAACATGCCGCCAAAGATCAGCGTCAGGACCAAAAATATGAACGCCAATACAACAAACAGCGTGTTGCCGCCATAATTTCTATAAGCTAGAAAAAACACGATTGTACCGACAAGGGAAACGACTGCTAACAAACCATTGAGTGTACCTTTCACAGAAATCACCTCCGATCATGAAAAAAGGTTCGAACTCAAAGAGCCGTGAGTTCGGCGGCGAATCCGCCGATACAGGCTATTCGAGCAGACAAGAAACATTAACAAATGCTTGGTGCTAAACGCCTTAATCATACTCCGAATTACCCGACAAAGGCAAGCTTGAGCAGTCCGTCTAGTTTCGCACGGCTGATATAACACGCGGTATCGAGCGAAGATCCATTTTTACATCGACCTCCCGCCAAAGGTCATTATCAAAATAAGTTTCAACGGTTTCGACCTGTCCAAAACCGATCTCGAGCAATATTTTGCCGCCGCTGCGCAAATATTGCGGAGCTTCATGAATTATTCGTTCAATGATCGAAAGCCCGCTGCCGCCATCGGTCAAGGCAGTAGATGGTTCAAAATCGCGTACATCAATTTCGAGGCCTTTTATCTCATCTGCCGGAATATACGGCGGATTGGAAACGATTAGGTCAAATTCTTGGATCGGGATCGCTGCGAAAACATCGGAAAGTAAAAGATCGAGCCTGTCAGCCATCGAATATTTATCGCGCATTTCGCTGTGCAATATTTAATGCGGCGTCGGAAATGTCCACGGCGGTTCCCGATGCGTTTTGAATTTGATGAAGGATAGATACAGCGATACAGCCCGAACCAACACCGATCTCACAGAAATTTGGAGCGTCCAGCGGCTTAAGAAAATTTATCGCTTCTTCGACAAGGAGTTCGGTTTCTGGCCTTGGAATCAAAACGGATCGATCGACCTCAAACACCAATCCGTAAAATTCTTTTTCGCCGGTAATGTAATGAAACGGTTCGCCTTTCTGACGGCGTTCAACCAACGAATGATATTTCGCGGTGTCGTTTTTAGATAGCTCGTCCGAGTTGTGTGAAATTAAATAAGCACGATCTTTACCCAAACAAAACCCGAGAAGCGAAGATGCTTCGCGGCGTGGATCGGGTATCTGAGCCGTTTCCAATTTTTCCGCACCGAAATTGACCGCTTCGTCGATGGTCATTTTGCGCCGTCACCGCGAAGAATGGCGGGAAATGTCATCACGATTATTTTAAGATCGAGCCAAAACGACCAGTTCTCAATGTAGAACGTGTCGAGTGCGACCATTTCTTCGAACCCGATACGGCTTCGTCCGGAAACCTGCCACAAGCCTGTAATTCCCGGTTTCATATCCAATCGCTTGCGGTGGCGAATTGCGTATTCTTCAACTTCATATGGTATCGGCGGACGCGGACCGACAAAGCTCATATCACCGATCAGAACATTTAATATCTGCGGCAGTTCATCCAAACTCGTTCGCCGAAGCCTTGCCCCAAAAGGCGTAACGCGAGGATCATTTTTGACCTTACCAAAAAGCGGATCTTCATCATCGCCAACGTTCGCATCCGCATTGCCTTCTATGTTTCGCTTATATATTTCACGGTGCAGCTCTTCGCCTGAATCGGCCACCATCGTTCGAAATTTGTAACAGAGAAAAACACGTCCGTCCATGCCGACGCGCTCTTGTTTGAAAAGGATCGGCCCGCTCGAATCGCGGCGGATCAGCAGAGCGATCACCAACCAAACAGGAGCCGTGACGACGATCGCAAATAAAGCCGCGACAACATCGAACGTACGTTTTAGAAATCGTTGTGCATCGGAAAGCGGCTCGCGAAAAAGCGTGACCATCGGCAAAACACCGATCTGCTCGACGCTTGTTTTTTGCGGCAGCAAATTAAAAAGACTCGGTGCAAACCGAAACTCAACACGCTGGTCGCGGCCGGCTTGGAGCATCGCTTCGAACATTGTCGAACTCGACAGCGATGTATCCGTGATTATCACTTCCTGTATAGCAAGATCGCGGATCAGATTTGGAAGGTCGTCTATCTCGCCGACGATCTTTTCGTTCATCGCAGAAAGTTCAGCGTCGATCTCCGAATCGCATTCGACAATGCCGATCACTTTATAACCCAGCCCGCGACGTTCGCCCAACATTTTGAGCGTTTGCACAGCTTCGGCGTTAGTGCCGACGACAAGCGTCGGTATCAGATTGATCCCGCGTTCGCGGATCATCGTCTGCACAACGCGAATTCCGATATGGAACATCGCAATTAGAACAAATGCGATGCCGAAATCGAGTAGAAAAATGCTTCTGGAATAAGAAAAATCGCGGAAGGCGAAACCGCCGCGGAACAGAAAAGCCCATGCTATCATTAATAGCGAACCGACCGCTACCGCTTTTAATATTTTTGAAAACTCTCTGGTGTAAGAAAATGCACCGTGAAAATTATATGCCCGCAGATAGATGAGCATCAAAATGCGTACGATCACGGCAAAATAAAGTATTCCTGCGTACGGCACAAAATCTTTTGACCATGCCCAAGCTGTGTTTGATAGAACCGGATCTCCTTCGCGCAGAACAAAAGCGGCTACGAAGCTGAACGCCGTAATTAAAGCATCCGCCGCTGCCACGGCTGTCTTTGCCGCAGGCATAACCCAACGCGGCACACGTTCTTTCGCACGTTCGGCACGTGTTGAAGTTAGGCTGGTGGTGATCGCAGTTTTGGCTTTCATTGCTTAATCATTGATCGATTAGAGTTTAACATAAGATATTGGCTTCAAAAGGCATTTCATTTAGGCTGACTTTTCGAATGCCGTGCGTTATCCTTACCTGAAATCCCACGCCGCCGAACATGAGAGTATTGATCACGTCACCAAGCTTCGCACACAGCGACAACGTAAGCGGAATTTCAACGCTTACGGCGTCGATCGTAAAGCATTGCGACGCGGATTTCGTGCCTTTCACCGCAGGCCGTCGCGATGGCGAATCATTTGGCATCGGTTGGCTGATAAAACAGATGACTTTGCCGACGCGATTTCTGAAAACCCTGAAAGCCGCAAAACCCGACGTTGTTCATATAAACACAGCTCTCGAAACCCGCGCGATATGGCGCGACGCTGGTACTCGCATCGTGTGCCGGATTTAAGAACATTCCCGTCGTTTTGCATATTCACGGCGGGAAATTTATGAGCCATGAAACGCATTCGCCGCTGCAGCGTTCCGCGATAAAGAAAATGCTATCGACCGCGACCGAAGTGATCGTCCTCAGCGATACAGAAAAAGCCTCCCTTGTAGATAATTTCAGCGTTGGAAGCATCAGGGTATTGCCCAATGCCATCGAGTTGCGGCCAATGCCGCGTCACAGAGACCAGAAGAAAATTCGCACTATTCTTTTTATTGGACGTTTGGATAAAACAAAAGGATTGGACGAGATGGTCGAAGCCTGCAAAACGCTAAAATGGCAAGGTTTTAAGTTCAAATTCAAATGCTTCGGCGCCGGACCGGATGAAAAATCTTTCATCAATGGAATGACGGATGCGATCGGCGACGATTTTTATTTCGGCGGCGCGGTTTCAGGCGAAGAAAAGCAAGAAGCTTTCGCCACGTCGGATATTTTTCTCTTACCTTCTCATTTTGAAGGAATGCCGATGGCTTTGCTCGAAGCAATGGCCGCCGGCTGCGTTCCGGTCGTATCCGATGTCGGTGCAATATCGACTGCGGTCAACGACGGCAGAAACGGCTATCTTGTTGAGCCGCAGAATGTTACGATGCTTGTCGGAAAGCTGAAATTTCTTATCTCGGGCGAGACCAAATGGGAAAGTTTTCGCCAAAAAGCACGCGAAGCCATCGAAACAAAATTTAACATCAACGACTATTCCGCAAAATTACGGTCGATCTATGCCGCCGCGATCGATCGGGCTGCTCTCAAAAGATAATGCCCGAAAACGTTGAAACAAACCGAGAAAGAACGCGGGTCGTAAGCCTGATGATGGATGACTGCGATCTGAATTCGGCTCTGGCTCGAATAAAAACATTGATAGGCAGCGGCGGTTATGTCGCGTGTGCAAATGTTCATATGACGATGGAAGCGGCCGACGATTCGGAATTTGCCGTTATCGTAAACTCTGCTGACCTCGTCGTTGCCGACGGCAAACCCATCGCGGTCATGCAGAAACGACTCGGCGCAAAACACACTTCGCAAATTCGCGGATTTGACCTGATGGTCCGCCTAATGCAGTTGTCTGAGGAGAACAAGATAAAGGTTGCGATTTTCGGCAGCAGCGAGAAAACTCTTTCCGCATTTAAAGACCGAGCCAAGACCGATTTTCCCGAACTCGATATTGCCTTCGCTTTTTCGCCGCCGCATATCGCGGGCGAAGTTCCGGTCGATATAGACGTGATCGAGAAAATAAACTGCGCACAGATCGGCATTCTCTTCGTCGCTCTCGGTTGCCCGAAACAGGAAAAGTGGATGGCGAAAAGCCGCGATAAATTGAATGCCGTTCAGATCGGCGTCGGCGCGGCTGTCGATTTTTACGCCGGAACGGCTGCCGAAGCTCCGGAATTTCTGCAGCGGATCGGTCTCGAATGGCTTTTTCGTTTTTGGAAAGAACCAAAGCGGCTTTGGCGCCGATATCTGCTCAATAATCCGCGGTTCATATATCGTGCCGGTAAACAGCTTTTGACGAAAGATCCAATGAAGCAACCGAGGTGAATTTCTTATTTTGCCTTTTCGGCAAAAAGTCCGATAATAACGTATTACGCTCAAGGATTACTATGAAATTTATAACCGATCTGCGGCTTTTACTTTTAGCGATATGGCTCGGCGCAGCCGTGTTCTTTATCGGCGTTGCACAGGTCGCTTTTTCGGTGTTGCCTGCACGCGAATCCGCCGGTGCGGTTGTTAACGGCACGCTTTCGATAGTGAATTATGCAGGTCTGGCTATCGCGACGATCTTGTTTTTAAGCTCGTTCTTATCGTCGAATTCCAGAAATGTGGTGATGCTTTGGGCCGAACGCGTTTTTCTTTTGGTTCTGGCTGCAGCATCCGCGGTCGGACAATTTGTGATCGGCCTGATGCTGATGTCGGTGCGATCGCAGATGAACGGGCCGATCGACGCTTTGGCAGCGGATGATCCATTGCGTTTGAAGTTTAACGCGCTGCACGAATATTCGGTTTGGGTTCTAATGGCCGCGATGGCAGTGGCTTTGATCGCTTTTTTCTTAATATCGAATCGCCGGTCAAACGCACTAAAAGCAGTAACAAAGACGGACGATCCGTACGATTTTTCAAAGGAATTTAAAGTCTAATTTTTATGGAATTGATCGAAGATCTACAGAAATTTTCCGGCCGTTTCAAAAGCTGGAATGGCGACGAAAAACTTTCGGGCTATCCGTTCGTTAAAAATACCTTTACGCCTTTTACACCTCCGCGGCGTGCATTGCCGATGCTGAATCTGGCGCTGATCACCTCCGCCGGAGCATATATTGACGGCACCGAACCTTTTGACACCACATCTAAAGACGGCGATCTGAGTTTTCGCGAGTTCCCTATCGAACTGGAGGCTTCTGATATTAGATATGCGGCAAAAGGCTACGATCCGGCGGCGGTTTTGGCAGACCGCAACTCGCAGATACCTATCGATCGCCTGCTTGAATACGAAGAAAATGCGGTCATCGGCAGATTGAATGAAGTTTGGTGGAGCATGAGCAGCTACATTCCAAATGCGGCTCGTGTCGCATCCGAAATGGTTCCAAAGCTAGTTGAACGCCTTTTCCGCTATGAAGTTCAGGCCGCATTATTCATCCCGGCGTCGCGGCTTTGCCATCAAACGCTCGGCATTCTTGCTCGCGGCGTTGAACTTGCAGGTATTCCGACGATAATGCTCTCGGTCGATCACTCGTACAGCGTGGGCGCTCGGCCGCCGCGCGTTGCATATTACACCGGCAAGCTAGGTTCTGTTGCGGGCGACCCGAATTGGAAAGAATTTCAGCTTCGCATTTTGGACGAAACTCTTCGCTGGATAGAAACCTATGATCAGCCGGGAGCACGTAAACTCGGCGTTGATCTGGAAAGCCGCGTCGAAGCCGCACGCGGCGAACGTTGATAAATAATAAATTGAGCCACAACCGAAGCTGCCCGAAAGTGCTGCAATTATATGCAAGGTCAGGCTATCGTAAATAAACCCGAAGAGGTCAACCGCTTTATGAGTGACATCTCATTCTTTAGGTTGTAATCCTTATTCCTTAACTGTTCTAAAAAAACCATTCTTATAATTTATTCCTTAAAATATGCGGCAATATAGCCGTATCCCGCAGATGACAGAGATACGCAGGTGTCAGATCGATTCGTTGTAAAAGGGTATCTATTAAAGTTATTAACCGGGAGCAACGGCATCGTTCGCAACATGAACGAATAGGTCGCCGGGCTGGCATTCGAGAGCGATGCAAAGCCTTTCAAGCGTTTCCATGCGTCTAACGCGTCAATCCGTTCTTTTTGAGAACGGCTTCGATGAGAGTTTGGTCTTGGGTGATAACTCCGTTAAGTGCGTCGTTCTTGCCGGAGAAGCCGGGCGTATCCAGCAGACTTTCACTTTTAAATTCCTTCGCGGCGGCGAGCTTATCTAGAGCAGTAAACAATAGCTGCGGCTTCTTTTCTTTATAGGCAGCGACGGCCAGAAGTTCGCCGACCATGATGTTTCCCATTTTCCGCAGGTCGTAGAGCGTACTTTTATTATCCGGATCCGTCCATCCAAGATATGTCTCGAGATCACCAAGAGTGAGCCGCAGATCGTCATCAGAAACTGTCTCGACCGTCGACAGCGTTTGGCCAAGCGGAGCATTAAACCCTCGAATCAGGTAATAGCGAGCGAGAGCTCGACGGTAAAAATTCCGTGAAGGAACCGACGCATCCGATAAAATCGCGGCGTCACAACTTTTAATTATCGCGTTTATAGTTTGTGGATCGACAAGCATTTCATCTTTGAGCGGCGGCGGAGCAGAAGTTGTAAAAGACGCAGTTCTGCACCTCTCGTCATCAGCATTTTTATACTTTTTTGTTGCCCACTTCTTCAGAGCCTCCAATTCTTCTGCGGTGAGGCTATCGTCGTCATCATCGTCCGAGTTCGCGGTCGTCTTGTTAGCCGGCACGACCGGAAGTTTTGCGAGTTCTTTCTTGGCGGGTTGGTTGTCGGGGTCGAGTTCCAGAACTTTTCGAAAATCGGCTGCGGCTTTTCCTAGATCATTTTTCGCGGCAAAGGTGTTTCCACGATTCAGATAAGCCTTAATAAAGCCGGGCGTGATCGCTATCGCCTGCGTGTAATCGATTATCGCAGCATCATATTCTTTTCGCGATTGCTTATAAACACCACGAATATTTAGAGCTTCCGCGTTTTGGGGATTCAGGGCAATAGCGCGTTCTGCATCGGCAAGTGCCGAGTCGAAATTGCCTGTCATGACGTAAATGCGGGCTCGTTGCGTAAAGGCTGTATCATTCGTCGGCTCAATTTTGATAGCAGCTGCCAGATCCGTAGCTGCCGTCACGAAGTCGCCTTTTTCGATCGCGGCTTTAGCCCGGGAAATCAGAATAGCAGCCTCTGAACCCGCCGAACTCCCGTCATTGCTTTGCCCGAAGCCTGTCTGGAATTGAAGCGATAGGCAAAAAATTGCTGCAAAAGTTATTTTAAGATATTTTCTCATATAATTTGTTCGATATATTATCCGATCCGCCTGAGTCTGAAGAATTGATTGGGATGAATGTTCGAATTCTTCAAATCAGAATAGTATACCTGAGAGAGTGTAAGGTTAAGGAAATTATCGGCAGTAGCCCAAATTTTTTTGGATTTTTATGAATGACTATTTGCTAAGATATTAGATCCGGTGATTTACCCGAAAAGGAGAACATTATGCTGATCAAAATATTATTGGTTTTGGTTTCAGTCATGACCGCGGTTGGGTGTGGAGTTTTGAATACGTCGGTGGCGGATAATTCTAATACATCAGGAGTAAGTGAAACACCGAAGGCTCGAAACATCAAAGCGACGCCGAAAGCCGTGACGCCATCCGACATTCCTTTTGGCGAAGATGTTGTGATCACCATGAAACGCGGCGGATGTTTCGGCCGTTGTCCACAGTATTCGATCTCGATCAGCGGCAGCGGAAAGGTCGAGTTCGAAGGCATCAAGGACACGCTTGTCAACGGCAAAACTTCGGGAACGGTTTCGCCGGACGAAGTAAAACAGCTTGTCGCTGAATTTGAAAAGATCGGCTTTTTGGAACTTGAAGATAAATACGACAGTGAGAATTGTCCGAACTACGCGACCGATCAATCGACCATCGTCATTTCGCTGACCGCAGGCGGGAAAACAAAGACTATAAATCATTACACGGGCTGTGTAGAAAACGATCCTGACCATACGCCGTTTCCACCCGGATTGCTGACTTTGGAAAACCAGATCCACGAAATACCCAAAGCCAAAAAATGGTCAGGGCAGCGATAGGTCCATTTGTAAATAGCCCGGCGCCATCCGCAACGCTAATCGTCTATGCAAACTAGTCCAAAAGACAGCCTTATCCGCATCCTGCAAAATGCTCATGCCGGCGAGGTCGCGGCGGCGTATGCATATCGCGGGCATTGGAGATCGTTGAGAGATTCGCCCGAAAAAGAGCGCATAAAAGAGATCGAGGCTGAGGAATGGGACCATCGCCGCCGTGTGGGCGAATGGCTGGGAAAACTCGGTGCTGCGCCGCGTCCGGTACGCGAGAGAATCTTTTGGACCATCGGCCGAACGCTTGGTATTTTCTGCCATTTATCGGGCTGGTTCATGCCGATGTATTTCGCCGGACGGCTCGAAAGTCAGAACTCTATCGAATACGAGGATGCTGCCGTTTTTGCCAAGGAGCTTGGAATGCCGGAATGCGTTGACGACCTGCTCGACATGGCACGTGTCGAGATCGAGCATGAATTATTCTTTCGTCAGGTAGTGACCGGACATCGTCTGCTTCCGGTTATGAAAAAGGTATTTGGTTGGGGCTGATTTAGGTCGTGAGATCCCAAGAAGATCAAGCCAAGTGCCGCCCGGGCTGTGAAGCCAGAAACCACTCAGTAAATTTCGGGATCCCGGCGGCGATCTTGGTTGTTGGGTTGTAGCCCAGCAGGCGTTTTGCTTTTGAGATATCGGCAAAAGTGATCGGCACATCGCCGGGCTGAAGTGGTTGGCGATCTATTACCGCTTTTTTACCCAAGTTCGTCTCGATCAATTCGATCAATGTTCTCAGCTCGGTCGTTTCAGATTCGCCGAGGTTGAAAGCTTCGTGCATCGATCCGTCGTAGTCGATCGAAGCCCGAACACCTTGGATGATGTCATCGATATATGTGTAATCGCGCCGTGTAGTGCCGTCGCCAAAAACCTGTATCGGGGTTCCCGAAGCGATCAGTTTGGAAAATTTATGGATCGCCAGATCGGGCCTCTGCCGCGCACCATAAACGGTAAAGAACCGGAGGCAAACCGTTCGAATTCCAAATAAATGCGTGTATGTATGGCAAAGCAATTCACCGGCGGCTTTTGTCGCGGCATAAGGCGAGATCGGTTGGCAAATGCTGTCGTCTTCGGAAAAAGGGACTTTTTCGTTGATGCCGTAAACCGAACTCGATGAACCAAAAACAAATTGGCCGACCTCAAAATCGCGCGCTAGTTCGAGCAGGTTCAGCGTTCCGTTTATGTTCGTTTCGGCATAAAGTTTCGGCTGCGAAAGCGACGGCCGAACGCCTGCCCGCGCAGCCAAGTGAACGATCACATCAAATTTATCTTGATCAAATATCTGTCTGAGTGCATCGGCGTTTCGGATATCGGCTTCGACAAATTTGTAATTCGGATGACTCAAATGCTCCGCGATATTTTGTTTTTTTATCTCCGGCGAATAAAAATCATTCAGATCATCAACAACCGTAATTTCCCAACTGTCTTCACTTAGAAGTTTATCGACCAGGTGCGACCCGATAAAACCGGCACCGCCAGTAATAAAAATTTGTCGTTTGTTCATGATTTTGATATAAGAAATGATGTGTAAACCCGAAAACGATAGCATATTGTAAAAATCACATCAATTTTGGCGCTTCGCCTTCGAACTTAATTTTTACGAGTTTTGCACTCCTTTCGTTTCAATAACTAGCTTTTTAGGAGATTTCCCTATGATTTCGAAACACCCTTATCGAATTTTTATATTCGCATTTATGATCTTCTGCTTCTTTGGAAGCTTTAACCTCACACCGGCACAAAAATTTGATTCGATCGAACGCGGTCGAATGAAAGACATTCTTAAAAACATCAAAAGTGCCATTAAAAAGAATTACTACGATCCGACATTTCACGGCACTGACCTGGAGGCCAGCTTCGATAAAGCGGAAGAAAGGCTGAAGGACGTAAAAAGCACTGGCTGAGGCTTTTGGGGTTATCGCACAAGTCATAATCGATTTCAATGATTCTCATTTGATCTTTTCGCCGCCTTGGACAGGTGTGCTAGTCGAATATGGCTGGCGAATGAGGATGATCGGCGATAAATGCTATATCGTTAATGTTCGGCCGGGCAGTGACGCCGCTAAAAAAGGCGTAAAGGTCGGCGATCAGCTTCTGATGATCGATGGGTTTAATGTGAATCGCAAAGATATTTGGAAAATGTCATATTACTACAACGCGATAAGTAAAAGAATCGGGGTAAAACTGACGCTCTCTCGCCCGGAGCTTCGTCGGAAGTAAGGAGGTCGATGCGTCAAGTCAGAAATAAAACGCCAGCCGCAAACGGTTGCTTTCGATTCGTTTTTCCGCTTTTTGATGATTTTTCCGATGAACGCAACGGCTATGTTCGGTATATCACGGTAGGGCCAATCGTAGCTTGGAAATTTCCCTCTTTCTCGATTCCACCGAAAAGACTTTGAAAACGCTCTCGAAAAACCAAAAAGGCAGGTGCTATGATCATCGACCTTCGCGGAAATCGGCGGCGGCTATGTCGATACTTTGGAAAAACTCGCTTGCAAACATTTTCGACCAGGATTTAAATATCGCCGATCTTAAAGGGCTAAAACCCATGGATCCGCAGAACGTCTAAAACGATAGGCGACAGAGTTTATAAAGGCAAGTTGATCGTTCTAATTGATAGTGGATCAGCATCAGCATCAGAAATTTTTGCCCGCCTTGTACAGCTCGAAAAACGTGGTGTGGTTCTCGGCGATGTTTCCGAAGGAGCAGTGATGCAATCCGAGGTCAAAGACATTTTAAGCCGGCTCAACAATTCGGTTTACACTTATGGCGTCAGCGTCACGAATGCGGACGTCATTATGTCGGACGGCAAGAGTTTGGAACATGTCGGTGTTACGCCCGATGAATTGATATTGCCGACCGCAGAAGACCTTGCTGCCGGGCGTGATCCGGTCATGGTTCGTGCTTTCGAACTAGCAGGCGGAAAGATCGATCCGGTCGAAGCAGGCAAGTTCTTTCCATATTATTGGAAAGGCGAAGATTAATTCCTTTAAAAGCTGAAAAAAGCGGCGGCTGCCTTTGCAGGTGCCGTCGCTTTTTACTTCAGGTATCTGCGTCTTGCTTGGAAGCGATGAAGTTTTAACACAACGTGCGAATTGAGAAAATATTGTCCTCAACGGGAGGTTAGGCTATAATTTATCTGCAGTTTCACAGGATATGGTTCACCGATCCAGAACAATTTATTACAAAGGACAGAAAAATGAAGAGACTTTTCCACAACTCTATATTACGGGTAACGGCTTACTTTTTGGCGGCACTTCTATTTACAACCGTTGCATTTGATAGTTCCCATGCACAAGAGCTTAAGAGGCTGGATCGAGGACGCGGGCTGGGAATGCTCAAGAATATCAAGAACAAGATAAAGAAGGATTATTATGACGAGACGTTCAACGGAATCGATATCGATGCGCGCTTTGCCGCCGCGGAAGATAAGATCAAAGAAGCAAAAACACTAGGTGAAATGTTCGGCGCAATTGCTCAGGCCGTTATGGACCTGAACGATTCTCACACAAGTTTTTCTCCGCCATTGCGAAGTGCGATCATCGACTACGGCATAGAAATGCAAATGGTCGGCGACAACTGTTTCGTTGTGAACATCGCAGACGATTCGGACGCAAAGAAAAAAGGCGTTGCTATCGGTGACCAGATCGTGAAAATAAACGGTTTTCCTGTGACGCGTTCCGAGCTGTGGAAAATGATCTATTATTATTATACTCTGAACCCGCAGCAAAGCCTTTCTCTATCCGCGATCAAGCCTGGCGGAGCGGTAAAAGATATCATTATCGATGCCGATATAACGCAACTTAAACAGCGGGTTGACCTTACGAACAACATGGATTTTAACGAGGCTCAGCGTGAAGGAGCCCGACGAAGCGGTCTGAATAAGCACCTTTTTCAAGTTGTCGGCGGTATTACGATATGGAAAATGCCGAACTTCGCCTTTGATCCCAATGAAGTTCCGCGTTTTGTAAAACAATTCAAGGATAAATCGGCCGTTATCATCGACCTTCGCGGCAATCCGGGCGGCTACGTTGTAACGCTTGAAAAACTTGCGGGATATTTTTTTGAGAAGGACCTGAAGATCGCCGATCTGAAAGGTCGCAAGAAACTTGACCCCATGGAGGCAAAGAGTGAGAAAGACGATGTTTTCCAGGGCAAGGTCATCGTGCTGATCGATGCTGGATCGTCTTCGGCCGCAGAGATATTCAGCCGGCTGATGCAGCTGGAACGTCGGGGTATCGTCCTGGGCGATATCTCGTCCGGAAAAGTTATGATGTCGCGTTCCTTTTCGTTTGACGCAGGATCCGGCACGACTGTGAATTATGGTGGAAGCGTTACAGAAGCCGATGTAATTATGTCCGATGGTTCGAGCCTGGAACACGTAGGTGTAATGCCGCATGTGAAGATACTACCGACGGGCGACGATCTGGCGAACCGCCGCGATCCAGTGCTTGCGGCCGCGTTGGAATTGCTCGGCCACAAAATGTCGCCCGAGGATGCGGGAAAACTTTTCAAACCGGAACCGTATTTTCGTCGCAAATCGAATATAGCGATTACGATTTCTTACTATTGATCTTTTTGACGTCGATCCGCGCTGAATCAGTTGATATAACGTTTGCGGGCGTTGAAGCGGTGCAGCATTTCTTCCAAAAATCCTTCGTAGGTAAAAGTTTCGCGATCATAGCCGGGTTTTAGTTTGTACATTATCGGCAAAGCAACACGCCATGCCATCCACGAACGATGCCGATCGGAAAGATCCCAGCGGCGTCTTAAAAAGACCTCGACGACATCCATTTCATCTTCGGTCAGTTCGGCGATATTTGCCGTAATTTGCATCTGCGGTTGAACGCGAATAAATGCAGAATCAGTGATCCTGCCCGAGAACACATCCTTGAATGCCGGAGCCTCGTCGCTTCGTTCGCGTATCACGACCGTACCGGCAAAAATATCACCGACACGCTGGTCACGGCCGCTCATGAAGATCACGATCAAACCGACCGAATAGATCGGAATTACAAAGCCGGGAACAGCATCGAAGATCCGCAAAAGATTTCGCGCGATCGCTTCCCACAGCGTTATCGGTCGGCCGTCTTCGCGAATCACACGCAGTTTCATTAATCGCTTGCCCGGCGTCTGTCCGTTCCAAAGCCATTCGAACAAAATAAAATAACTCGCAAAAACGAGGAACAGCAAAATGATCATCAAAGCGATGGTCCATTTCGGCATTTGTTCCAGTGTCGAGCCAAAGGCCTGCTCCACGCTGCCGGCTCCGCCCGAAATTCCGGTGAAAATAAAATAGATCAAGATCAATATAAAGAATTGGATCGCATGATCTATCGTCACGGCTAAGAAACGATTGCCGATCGAAGCAAGCGAAAATGCCAGCGGAACTCTTTCCGGTGTTTCGATGATCAGTGTTTCTTCGGCTTCGACGAGATTATTCGGCATAGCGGCAAACTTCCTCGGCATATTATCGCGATAACTGTGTTTTATTGCAAAATGTATTTTTTGCTTGGCAAACTTGCCGTCGGTTTCCTATACTAAAACGTGGCTATTTGATTTGCCGCAGGAGAATTATTTTGAAACCTAAAGTCCATCGCGGAAAGCTAACGGCGGAGAAAGCAAATATTGCGATCGTGGTCAGCCGTTGGAACGATTTTTTGACAGATAAACTTGTCGATGGCGCATTAGACGCGCTCGCCTCACTCGGAGCCTCCGAGGAAACAGTAGAGATCTTTAAAGTGCCCGGTTCATTCGAATTACCGCCAACCGCGATGAAACTCGCGAAAAGCGGAAAATTCGATGCGATCATCGCGCTCGGCGTTGTGATCCGCGGCGAAACACCGCATTTCGATTATGTCGCCGGTGAAGCCGCAAAAGGTATCGGCAGTGTCGCGATGCAAACCGGAATGCCGGTGATCTTCGGTGTCGTCACGACAAATACTTTGGAACAAGCGATCAACCGCTGCGGCGTAAAAGCCGGAAACAAAGGCTATGAAGCCGCGATGGCTGCCGTCGAGATGATCGGGCTTTATAGCGAGATCGATGGCGGCAAAGAGAACAAGGCGTTTCAGCATGTCGTTTGAAAAACAAGCAAAAAGCACGGGTCGACGAAAGGCTCGTGAATACGCACTGCAAATGCTTTTTGCGGCAGACGTAGTAAAACCCGAAGCAGGATTTACGACCGATGAATATTGGCGCGAACTTGGCGACGAAGAATGCGACGAAAGATCGCGCGATTTTGCGAATGGCCTGGTTGTCGGAACGTTGAAAAAGCTCGCAGAGGTCGATGATACGATCCGCACGCGAGCCGAACATTGGCGTATCGAACGCATGGCGATCGTCGATCGAAATGTTCTCCGGCTGGCGGTCTATGAATTTCTTTTTGCGGACACTCCGCACACCGTCGTTATAAACGAAGCTTTGGAAATTGCCCGGCGTTTTTCTACCTTTGAAGCAACGCAGTTCATCAACGGTATTTTGGATGCGATCAAACTCGACCTTGAAAAAGAACAAGGCAAAGAGGCAAATGCAGCTTCGACAAGCTAGCACCATCGTGAACCGGGTTATAACGATATCAATAGCCGCACTTTTACTCCTCATTTTCGCGGCGGCCTCATTTTCACAACACTCTTCAAACACCCCGCTTCCAAACAAGATCCGCGGCTACAAAGTTCATGACGAAATATTAAAATTTGAACTGCCCGAAGCGAGCGGATCTGACGCCAAACGCTTTCTTGCAAAGATCGATGATCCTGTTCTGGGAGACGTGTCTGTTTCCGGATTGACATTCACGATCAATGCCGAGATCACATCGCTTGAGCAAAGCGGAACGGTGAATCTTATCTCATTTAAAGATTTCGAGATCGACGGCATTCCCGTTTCGATCGACGATCTCACCGAGAAATTTGCTTTTGAAAAGAATGAAGCTGCAAAGCTTCCAAAACCTGCCAAGATCAAACTGTCATCGGTCGGTGTGGTACGAACTGCGTGGAAAGAACTCAATGAATCAAAAAAAAAGTGGCTGATCACCGGACGTATATTTGTTTTTGGTAAATTTCGCCGCTTTGGGTTCAGTTTCAAACGCGTAGTTCCGGTCGATGTGAAGATAGAGATCGATAATCCGCTTTTGGACGATTGAGCCTGCTCATATTTGGCTCATCGGAGCTTTGTTCCCATTATTACACTTATCTTTTGCAGCAATTTGCGTTAAACTTGAACGTTACACGTAGAGTTTTATAGATCGAGGGTTTAATAAAAAGTGAGCGAAAAGATAACAGATATTTCGAAATTCATAACGGAAAATTTTGGCGCAAATTCGAGCTATGTCGAAGGGCTTTATGCTCGTTATGCGGCTGATCCGAATTCGGTAGATGAAACGTGGCGGGTTTATTTTGGCGATCTCATCGCGGGTTCGGACACTGACACGGGAGCCACTTCTAAGGCAGTAGCGACGGCTCCGGCACAACCCGCAAAAAGCGAAACAAAGTCAGCTCCGGAGACGAAAGTTTCAGGCGAGACGGAAGCAATAGCTATCACAGGCGTTTCTAAAAAGATCGTCGAAAACATGGAGATAAGCCTGACAGTTCCGACCGCGACGAGTTTCCGAAATATGCCTGTTAAGGTGTTGGCGGAAAACCGAACGCTGATCAACGAACATCTGGCGATGCAAGGCCGCGGGAAAGTTTCTTACACTCACATAATAGCCTGGGCGATAATTCAAGCGGCAAAAACTTTTCCGCAGATGAACAATGGGTTCGGTGTCGTCGATGACAAACCTTCCCGGCTCGAACGCGAAAGCGTAAATCTAGGCATTGCGATCGATATCGAAAAGAAAGACGGCTCGCGAAATCTTTTGGTTCCAAATATCAAAGGTTCGAACCATATGACCTTCGCCGAATTTTTCGCAGCTTACAATGAACAGGTCAAAAAGGCACGCGACGGCAAATTAACACTCGACGATTTTCAAAATACGACTATCTCGCTGACAAATCCGGGAACGATCGGAACAATTGCTTCAAACCCGCGGCTTATGTCGGGACAAGGTACGATCATCGCGACCGGTGCGATCGATTATCCGGCCGAATATCAAGCGATGACCGCAGGTGCTCTTTCTCAGCTCGGCATCAGCAAGATCGTGACGATCACAAGCACATATGATCATCGCGTCATCCAGGGCGCGGAAAGCGGCCTTTTCTTGTCGAAAATGAATGACCTGCTGATCGGCAAAGATGATTTTTACGACAATATTCTTAGAGATCTCGATATTAATTATCCGCCGCTGCGCTGGGCCGAGGATCACAACCCGTCGCTTTTGGGCGGCGATCACTACGCCGAACAAGCCGAAAAACAAGCCAATGTTCTGCAATTGATCAACGCCTATCGTGTTCGCGGCCATTTGCTGGCGGACATCGACCCGCTGAATATGACCGAGCATCACGCTTCGGAGCTCGAACTTGAAACATTTGGTTTGACGATCTGGGATCTCGACCGCGAATTCATTACCGGCGGACTTCACGGCGAACGGATCGCAACGCTGCGGCGAATACTTAGAGATATTACGCCGTGCATATTGCGGAAAAGTCGGAACGGAATATCGCCATATTCAGGATAAGAATGAGAAAGAATGGATCCGCAATCGCGTTCGAGGAGCGTTCGTTGATATCGAGCCTTTGCCGGCGGAAACGAAAAAAGACCTACTGATGAAACTGATCGAAGCCGAACAATTCGAACAGTTCCTTCACAAAAAATATCTCGGTCAAAAACGATTTTCTCTGGAAGGCTGCGAAACTGTTATCCCGATGCTCGACCAGCTTGTCGAAGGTGCTTCCGACAAGGGGCGTCGAAGATATGTATTTAGGCATGGCTCATCGCGGGCGGCTTAATGTTCTTTCGAATATCGTTGGCGATCCGGAAACCGGCGATATGGCCGAACGCATATTTACGATCTTCGAAGGTACTTCGCACCCGAGCTTTCCGGCTGACGAAGGCGATGTGAAATATCACCAAGGCGCGGTCGGAATCCGCCATACAAAAGCGGGGAAAGACCTGAGAATTCAGCTTTCCTGCAACCCGAGCCATCTGGAATTCGTTAATCCGGTCGTCGAAGGAATGGCGCGCGGCAGACAAGACGATCTTCGAAATGGCGAACAGAGATCACGCGAGGAAGTCGTTAATCGAGTAATGCCTGTTCTGCTGCACGGCGACGCAGCATTTGCCGGACAAGGAATTGTAATGGAAACGCTGCAGCTCGCGAACCTTCCGGGTTATCGAACAGGCGGAACCATCCATATTGTCATCAACAATCAGATCGGCTTTACGACCGGCCCGAAGCCGCACGCAGTTCGATCTATTCGACCGATGCGGCGCAGATCACGCAAACTCCGATCTTTCACATCAATGGCGATTCGATCCCGAAGCCGCCTTTCGTGTAATGCAGATCGCGCTTGGATTATCGTCAGCGAATTTGACAAAGACGTCGCGCTTGATCTCGTCGGGTTTCGCCGGCTCGGACATAACGAGGGCGACGAACCGAGCTACACTCAGCCGCTGATGTATCAACGGGTCAAAGCTCATCCGGGAGCGCGGCATTTATACGCAGAACGCCTTATTCGTGAAAACGTTATTACCGAAGAAGAGCTGACGCAGATGACGAGTAAGGTTGTCGAAAAATACGAAGGAATCTTAGCGAAAGCAAAGGAAATAGCCGAAGGAAAAACGAAAAAGACCGAAGCTTCCCGCACCGATCGTCGAAGAAGACGGTTCGGAAATTCTCGAAACCGGTGCTCCGATGGATCTTATTACCGCGGCGTCGGAAAAAATCTCGCTTGTTCCGGAAGGTTTTCAGATCAACCCGAAAATGGTCGGACAGCTCGCGCGGCGAGCGAAAATGGGATCCGGCGAGAGACGCCGATGGATTGGGCGTTTGGCGAAGCAATGGCGATCGGATCTCTTGTACTCGAAGGTTATCCGGTTCGTTTGAGCGGTCAGGATTCCGGTCGAGGAACGTTTTCTCAACGGCACGCTTCGATGTATGACACGGCAACAGGCGAACGCTGGTCGCCGCTAACGGAATTGCGTAATAAAGAAAACCCAAAGGCCAGGTTTTACGTCTATGACAGCTCGCTTTCCGAAAGCGGTGTTCTCGGTTTTGAATATGGCTATTCGATCGTTTGCCAAAATGATCTGGTGATGTGGGAAGCTCAGTTCGGCGATTTTTCGAATGGCGCTCAGGTCATTATCGATCAGTACATCTCGGCATCGGAAGATAAATGGAAAGAAAGATGCCGGCTCGTGATGCTTTTGCCGCACGGCTATGAAGGCCAAGGACCGGAACATTCTTCAGCACGGCTCGAACGCTATCTGCAGCTCTGTGCGGAAAATAATATGCAGGTTTGTTATCCGACAACGCCGGCTCAGTATTTTCATCTTTTGCGGCGACAGACGATCCAAGAAACCGTCCGTCCGCTGATCGTGATGACGCCAAAGAGTTTGCTTCGTTTGCCGGCGGCTTCATCGACAATAGACGAACTGACCACCGGCGGATTTCAACCGGTTATTGATGACGTTCGCGTAAAGGACGCGGGCAAAGTCAAACGCATCGTTCTATGCAGCGGCAAGGTTTTCTATGATCTGGAAGCCGGCCGTGAAGATGCACATGATGAAAAGGTTGCGATCGTCCGTGTCGAACAATTTTATCCTTTTCCGGGCGAACGGATTAGCCGAGATCTTTGCTAAATATAAAAATGCGACACAGATCTATTGGACGCAGGAGGAACCGGAAAATATGGGCGGATGGTCCTTTATGGAGCCGCGCTTGCGTCAGATAAAACCGGAAAATATGACGCTGCGTTACATAGGCCGCGTTCCTTCAGCCTCGCCGGCGACAGGTTCGTACGTCATTCACGAACTTGAGCAAAAAGAGATCGTTGAGCAAACACTAATAGGTGATTCGGACGAAATATCGGCCGCAAGCGAACCGGAAGTCTCAGAAAAGATCGCACCGGCCGGAGCATAGATTAAAAAAGGAGCGGACGGCAATAGCCTTGTTCGCTCCTTTCAAATGTAAATGCATATCTAGGTTCAGCGATCTTTGCTTTTTCGATCTGTTTTATCAATCTTTCCACATGATTTCGCGACATCAGCGGCAAGCGGTCGTCTTCGTGGAGCTCTTTCAAAAAGGGGATCATTTGCCGCGGATCGGCGATCTCATCCCGTCTAAGATAAGAATCCAATGTGCCGATAATTCCGGGCGATTGTAGCGGCTGATTCTCACGTGAAACATTTATTTCAAATTCCCAAGTATATTGATTGCTTAATTTACGGTAAGTATCGGCAAGAACTTTTGCGGCTTTATTGTCCGTCCAGTTAAACTCCGTCGAACGTTTTTTATCGCCGCGAATGAATGTAAATTTCGACGTGCCCAAATGCGAATAATCTTTTTCGTATTGGTAAGTTTCGCCTGAATCAAAATAATTCAATTCATCAAGAGCGGTATTTATTTTCTCGATCGTTGCAGGCGAAACCTTGATCGGATCTGTGAAAGATTCGTCAAGGTCTTTTTTTTCAAAAGTGATCGTTCCTATGCCATCGTCATCGTGCTCGATCGTTATTTTGGAATAGCTAAAGCCCGGACGAGTAAATTCATACATGAAATTCGGCACGAACGGCGTTCTTTCCGGAATGGACTGAGCCGTTTCCGATCCGGGGCGATTATTGCGTTTTGCCGGAGTTTTTTCCGGCTTCTGGTGTGGCTTTTGGCGTTGCGGTCGGTTCGGCCGCTGCTTTCGGCGTTCGACGATTTCTTTTCGTCTGCGAAAAACCGATATTTGCAGAAACTGCAATAAAGGCGAAGATAATAAGTATAAATGCGGGTCTTTTCATAAAGCTTTCCGTTTTTTCGGTCAACTCTATCAGATGTCAAAACCGCACGAAAAGTTTATTCGCAGCAAAAGAAATCGGCAAGTTGGCTATTCAAATTTCACTGAAACGACCTTAGAAACACCTGCTTCCTGCATTGTTACGCCGTAAAGGGCACGGGCGGCTTCCATTGTGCGTTTGTTATGCGTGATGACGATAAACTGAATGTTCTCAGACATTTCCTCGATCTTCGTGACGAACCGGCCAACGTTCGCTTCGTCCAAAGGAGCGTCAACTTCGTCAAGCAAACAGAACGGCGACGGGCGATATTTGAAAGATCGCCAAAACGAGAGCTATCGCCGTCATCGCTTTTTCGCCGCCTGAAAGAAGCAATATATTTTGCAGACGTTTGCCCGGCGGCTGAGCGACGACCTCGATTCCAGCCTCTAAAATATCGTCGGATTCGAGCAGCGTCATTTCGCCGCGTCCGCCGCCGAAAAGCTCTTGAAAAAATTCGACAAAATTTGCATTGATCGCTTCGAAAGCTTCCTTGAACTTTTTGCGCGAACGCTCTTTTATTTCGCGAAGAGCTTCCTGCGCAGATTCAATACTGTCGATTATATCCTGTCGCTGAGAGGTTAAAAATAAAAGCCGCTCTTCGGCCTCGACGAGCTCATCGACCGCCAGCATATTGATTGCCCCGAAATTTTCTAGCTTGCTGCGCAAATTATCGACATCATTTCGCGCCGTTTCGAGATCAAACTCGTCCTCGATGGTTTCGGTCTTTATAAGCTCTTCGAGCGGCACGTTCAACTCCGAACGGCATTTTTCGGTAATATTTCTTAACTGAGTGACGGCTTCGGTCTGGCGAACTTCGACGGCACCGCGTTCATTCATCAGCTCTGCCGAGCGATGATTCAGGGAAGAAAGCTCAGTGCTTGCCGAATCGGCTTCGATCCGTGCGGCTCCGACGGCTGTTATCGCTGCGTTCAGTTCATCAGATTCCGCATCGATCTCGGTCGCGGAATTTGCGATGGCGGTTTCGATATCTTGCCTCGAAACTCTTAGCTGTTCGATTCGAACTTCCGTCTGCTCGATCTCGTTCTTCAGTGATTCGATGCGGTTCTCGAGTTCCTTCTTCTCGCCTTCGACACGCTTTAACGCCGATTGAGCAGAACGTCTTCGCTCTATCGAAGTTGCCGCAAAAGTTCGCTTTTCATTGAGCGAATCGACCTCGATCTGGGTGTCCGAACGAGCTTCGCCATGAGCCTTTGAAATATTTTCGACCTGATCGCGGGCTGCGATGCGGATTGCTTCGATCTCGACCAAACTTTCTTTAGCTTTTGTGATATCGCCTCGGACCGAGTCGAGTTCTTCCGAAACCTGCTTCGTTTCTTCGGCGACAATTTTGCCATGCCGTTCAGCGCGTTCGATCTCCTGCTTGACCGATTGTTCATTCAGCTCGAGCGTCACCAATTTGCGTTCGATCGTAATTATGACTGATTGCAGATCGACCGTTTTCTCCTCAAACACACTCAGGTCTTTTCGGCGTGCGGCGACATCAGCTTCTGCCTTTTCAACCGACTTTGAAAGTTTATCGGCTGTTTTTGCGAGGCCCGAAAGCTCGCGTTTAAAAGCAAGGAGCGAATCGTTCTTGCCGTCAGTTTTACGATGCCCACTCGTAAAAAGCCGTTCGGCAGCAAGAGTGTCTCCTGCAAAATTTACCTTCAATGAAGCATTGTTGGTGGCAAGATCTTTCGTCAGCACCGCCGACATTTCACGCGGAAAAACATCGCGTAAAACTTCGAGTAAGTTCGGCCGAACTGCCAAGCAATTCGCCGATCTCTACGCCATCGCGAGCCGCTTCTTTTGACGAGCTTGAAAGGTCGATGTTGCCGACGATCAACGTTGCAATGCGTCCGACATTATTTGCCGCGAGCCAGGAGCCGACTTTCTCCGCTTCCGCAGAGTGAACCGACAAGAACGGTTTGCAGAAATTCGCCAAAGACGCTTTCGATCGCCTTTTCCGCCGATTCATCAACTGATAAAAAATCGGCCAGAACACCGATAGGCGAAACTCCGATCGTTTCTTTTGCACTAAAAAGTTTTTGAACCTGCGGCGCAAAAACCGCCCGCTTTTCGTCCAGTTCGGTAAGAGTTTCGAGCCGGTTGTTTACACGTTGCTGTTCAGATTGCTGCGAACGCAGTTCGTTTTCCGCATCGGCCAAAATTTTTCTAGCACCTTCAGCCGCCGCGGATATTTCGGCACGCTCAGCTTGGAATGAATGAAGCTTCTCTTGCTCTGCAACAACCTCGGCAGCGGCTTTTTCCGCTTCGGCTATGTGATCTTTTAGAGTTTGATCTGCTCTTATTTGTTCACGCTTTAGGCCTTCGAGCCTTTCGCTCAAACGATCTATGTTCAGCTTCAACTGTCTATCGATCTCGCCAAAACGCTCAACTGCAGCGGTATGCTGCAGAAGTTCGCCGCGTCGTGCCTCTAGTTCTTCTTCGATCTTCTTCGCCGCAAAAACTTTTTCGGTATAGATCTTTTCCGCGTCGCGAAGTTCGACCTCAGCCGTTTCGGCCTGAGCCGTTTCTTTCGCTTCGACCTTTTGGAGACGCTCGATCTCTTCAACGATCATTCCCAAACGGATCTCGGCTGCTTTAGCATCGCCTACGAGCGTTTCGGTGCGAGTTGTAAGCGTCGCGATCTGCTCGCTCTGATATTTTAATTCCCGCGCGGCACGATCGCGGTGAAGGGCATTTTCCGAATGCTTACTGCGGATCTCGGCCAAAACTTCTTCGGCGATCCTTGCGGCTTGCGTTGCGGTTCGCGATGTTTGTTCGCTGGCGGAAACTTTCTCCGCGACCTCGCGTTCCGCGGTAACTGCAGCCGCAAGCTGAGTTTTCAGTTCGTCAATATACGAACTAAAAAACGCACCTTCAGCAGCAAAGGTTTTTCGCATCAGAACCTTAAATTCGTCTTGTAAAACAAGATAACGCCGCGTTTTTGAAGCCTGTCGGCGAAGCGAATTTGCTTGTTTATCGACTTCGGCAACAATGTCGGAAATTCTGCTGAGATTCGACCTTGCACCGTCGAGACGAGCTTCCGCGGCACGTTGCCGTGTTCGGAATTTGGAAATACCCGCGGCTTCTTCGATCAGATTTCGCCGATCCGATGGTTTAGCCGAAAGTATCTGGCCGATGCGGCCCTGTTCGATGATCGCGTAATGAGCACCGGACAGTCCTGTGCCGGCAAAAAGATCTTGTATGTCGCGAAGCCTACACGTTTTACCGTTGAGTTGGTATTCGCTTTCACCGGAAAGATAAAGCCTGCCGCGTAACTGAAACAGCTTCGCCCGGTGCAAATTCCAAAGCGAAAGTACGCGGTCGCCAATGGCGTTTTGTCTTGATCGTTTTTTCGACCGTTTGGATCGAACCGACCTGAGCCGCCTGAACCAATTCGGTTTCACCTTCGGCTTCGTCAGAATCTGCTAATGCGACGATTTCTTCTTCTGAGATCTCTTCTTCGTCCAGAGCTTCGATGGCATCCATATCGACGCTGTTCTCATCGATATCACTCAACGCCTGATCTATATCTTCGAGGTCAGATTCATCGCTCGGGACAAAGTTCTCATCACGGACGAGATGCAGAACGACCTCTGACATTCCGGATTGCTTCCGGTTTCGCGAACCTTGAAAAACGACGTCTTTCATTTCGGCTCCGCGAAGCGATTTTGCGCGCTGTTCGCCGAGCACCCACGAGATCGCGTCAGAGACATTCGATTTTCCGCAGCCGTTCGGGCCGACCACCGCAGTTATACCGCTGCCGGTAAAAACTATCTCGGTATAATCAGCAAAAGACTTAAAGCCTGTGATTTCAAGACGTTGAAGCTTAAACATTCTATAGTGCTGCAATGTGAAGACAGCACTATATTTTGTGGTATTAGGCGGATTTAGTCAACTTTGGAGCGGAATATATTGAGGTTTATGATTCCTACCATTCGCTGCCGACGAGTTCGCTGCTGACGTTTCTTAGGCCCTGTTCTTCGGCTCGTTCGTTGTCGAGTTCGGTAAGAACATCAAGGAGGAAATTTGTATTTGATGAAATTGTAAGTACGACGGCAAATTCATTTTCGGATGTCGTAAATTCGAACGTTCCGCTGCTGATCTCGACGATCTCGCGAAATGCTCGATGGCCATTGTGGCCGTTACATTCGGCATCGACGATCTTTCCTTCGTTGAAGGAAACGTTCGCAAGATGCAAGTCAGATTTGATGACCAGCAAACCTGTCATTTTCGCACTCTCGATGACCTGAACGGCGTCGAAAATACTTACATAAGCAAGGTTTCCGGCAAAAGTTACATCGGTTCTTACTTTTTGAGGAGTGCTGTCGCGGTTCGTCCCAAATTCCGGCCGGCGGGCACGGCGGATAGCTTCAAGGCCCGGAGCGACCGATATACGCGGATCGAGCAACTTGGCTTCCTGCAAACGATCGTAAGCATGATTGAATTCTTCGCGGCCGATATAAAGGCTGACGAGCGCAAGGCATTGCTTTGCCGCTTCATCAAGATTTTTTTGTTTTATGCAGATATCACGCAGCTTTTCGCGCAGCGATATCGAACGCGGACTTCGCTCTAATGATTCGCGAAGGAGCTTAAAGGCTTTTTCGGGCGAGCTGTATTTTACGAACAGATCGGCATCAAGTAAGACTGATTCGATCGAAACTTCGGTATTGGGAACGGCGGGACTTTTTGTTGACTGCTGCATAAGGCTAGAAGAACGGAAATGTTCAACCTGTTTAAACTAACATAAATTAGACCATAAAGTCACCATTTTTCTTACTAAGACGCCCGCAGATCTCGTGGTAAAATAGATGCATGAAAACCGAACGTACACAATATTGGTTCAAACGAAAGCGATACGGCATGGGCTGGATCCCGGTGACGTGGGAAGGCTGGGCAGTTTTTGGTTTTTTTGTTCTTTTCCTTGCGATCGGGATGACACAATTGGCTAAATCTCACATCGCCCTTGCGATCTTCTCTTGGGCGGTGGGGACAAGCGGGTTGTTCGCCGGCACATTGCTCCGCGGCCCAAAACCAAAATGGCGTTGGGGTTGGAGACCGGACGACGATCCTGATAAAGATTTTTAACCTGACCCGATCAAAAATCGAACCGAACACCAAGTCTGATCTGCCGCTGGCGATATGTTCGTGTTGGCACTAGAAACTGAGCTTGTTCTGCTAATTGATCCGGAGTTGGCGTTGAACCTGTTGGCGTAACCAATGATGAAAAATTAATATATTCGGCTCCGTAACTGAAAACCGCTGCGTTCAAAATATTATCTATTTCGACCGTCGGTTTTAGTTTCATTCTTTCCCCCAATTTCCATTCGCGGGTCACGTTCAGATCAAAGGTAAAAAAGCTCGGGCCGGTTCCGGCATTACGCGGCAGGTTTCCGCTTTTTGCACCGATAGGCTGCAGGGAAAAACGATTGGCAACCTCGGCCGGAAATGGACTTCCCGGCTCGCGATAAATGATGTCGCGAATATCGCCGTTGTAATTTACGCGATCCGTACTCAGATCATCGAGGTTCCGATCATCGCCGAGTCCGATATTAAAACGCCCGGAGCTTCCATAACGAAAGAGCGGCGAAAGTCTTAATTTACCTAGCCAATACGGTGTATCGACGGTGCCTGATATCGCGATGCGATGACGACGGTCTTGGAGATTCCGTGCCCATTCACGGCCGAAATCTCCGTTTATCTCGGCATTAGCAGTATTATTCAAACCGTCGTCGCGTGTGCTCGAAAGCGTGTATGCGACGCGACTCGACAGGCCAAAACCGTGGCCGAGCTTACGATATCTGCGGCGTAGTTCGAGTATCAAACCGTGATATTTTGCGTTGCCGAAAGAACCGATTCGCGACGTTTCTTCGACCGTTTGATCGGGGCGAAACTGAGCGATAGCAGCAAGTGCAATGCCGATCGGAGCACCGGTCGCGTTGTTATTTTGTCCGGCGACGGCGACGGCCGGCTGTGTGCCCGAACCGTTCGTCGTATTCAAATTCACATAACAAACCGCCGTCGTTACGCCGCAATTTCCGCCGGTCTGTGAATTCGCATGGTGGCCCGTGGCGTCGTCAGTCGGCCCAAGGAAAAACTGATAGCTCCGCGTCGGCGAAAGCTGAAAAGGATTTGCGAGCAGATAATCCGTCCAATCGTCATAGCCCGCGGGCAGGATCGGAACGTTCGGATTGTAGTCACGCCAGAGATGTGCAGTGCGGTTATATGTGTAGTTGGCTTCAAAGACGAACGACTTTCCGATCTCGCGTTCGAAACCGATATTGAACTGATAGCTTTCCGGTATCCGCAAATTATCTTCGACCGACCGCAGCGGATTTCCCGCACTCGTCACATTTGTAACAAAACCCGTATTCTCATCGCACGGCAGCGTCGTCGTGATAGTCGAACAAGCCGCCGCAACAAGCGAACGCAGATCTCCGATCGATGCATAACTGGCCGGAAAATTCGCCGCGATCGCCGCGAGTATCGGTGCACGACGCGGATCGGCCAAGCTCGTTCCTATTGTATTTGAATCAAATTTTATCAGATCACCGCCGCTATTTTGGATCGAATCGGCAACGGTTCTAAGCAGCACGCGATTGTAGAAAATTCCTGCTCCAACACGGACAACAGTTTTATTTGTTTTGAATGGATCCCACGCCAACCCGAAACGCGGACCAAAATTGTTACTGTCTTTTACCGCGGTTTCGCGTTCGTAACGCACGCCAAAACTCGCCGTCAGATTAGGCAGAACGCGTATCTCATCATTTATGAAAAACCCATAATAAGAGTTTTCAGCATCAGCAGCGGTGCCAAAATTCTGCCGGAAACGCGAGATGACATTGTTGCCAAAATTGAGAGACGCTGTTGAAATTGAATGTTCCAGTAGCATCTTCCAGGCCGAGTGTTTTCGAAACTACACTCATTACATCGAGGCCTGTTTTGATCGTATGTCTTCCGCCGACGATCGACAGCGAATCTTGAAATTGCCAGCGTGTTTCATTGCGTGAATCTGCAAAACTTTGCAAAGAACTTGTCGTTGAGTTACCTGCGATCAGGGTTCTGACACTATTCCGACGCGGATCGCGGATCGAGATCAAAACTACCGGATCAAGCGGATCAGCCGTTTCATAGCTCGGCTTGTAACCGGACCATTGCATGCGAAATTGATTTACGACATTCGCACCAAAAACTTGATTATCTGTGAAATTTATCGCTTGCGTATTTCGGCGTTTCGCCTGGAAAGCTTGCTCAAGTTTCGTTACTGAACTTCCGTTGGTTCTAAGATTGTTCGTGAGACCATATTGAAAACCGACCGTTAGATCATTGCTTTTGAAAAGTTTGTGATCAACACGTGCTGTAAATATATGTTTTCTATTTGGCGTCGGATAGGTAAGCGTGTATGGCGAAACGAATCCGGCGGTTGGGTCTGCTCCGGCACACGCCGGATTGTCAGGCGTCGGCGGATTTGCGTCGCACGTTTGCGAACCACCGGTCGATGGCGGCAGTTGATAATTTGGGTTTCCGATCACCGGAACATATGCATCGATAAGAGTGGTGTCATCGAACATCGAATACTCATACGCGACAGAAAAGAACGTCCGCTTCCGACCTTTGTAAAACGGCAAAATGACCGGCCCGCTGAAAGTGAATCCGGGATTATATTCCGTAAAAGGCAGCCTTTCAATGTTGTTGGCGTTGTTGTACCAAGTATTCGAATTGAGCGCATCATTCCGATAGAACATAAAAGCACGGCCGCGAAAACGCTTTCCGCCAGCCCGTGTCCGAAGGTTGATGCGGCCGCCCGAGGCTCTGCCATATTCCGCCGAAAACTGATTCGTGATCACCTGAACTTCGGCAATAGCTTCGATGGAAGGTTGAAACCGTTCGCGTGATGAGCGGTCATCGTTGTTATCGAGACCGTCGATGGTGATGTTGTTCGAATAAGCCGTTCCGCCAGAAAGTGAAAAATTTCCTTGTTCGAGCGGCGTTCCATTCGGATTGGCAAACCTGTCTTCGGCAAGCCCGCTCGTCGAGAGCGATTCTTCGGAAGTTCCGCCAAGCGTGAGCACAAGATCAAGCGGCTCACGGGAAAAATTCGGTATCTCTTCGATCTCGCGGCTAGTGATCGTTCCGCCGACGACCGTCCGCGTCGTATCGACCGCCGGCGAATCGTCCTCAGTAACTTCGACATCTTGCGTGACGTTAATATCGGCTGGAGCGAGCGTGAAATTGCTCTGTAGATTTTGGCCGGAAACGGTTTGAATACCGATCTTTTCGATCGCTCCAAAACCATCGGAAGATATGCGAAGCGAATATGTTCCGGGTTGCAGTTCGATCAATTTGTAACGACCGGATTCATCTGTGACGACGGTACGCTCGGAGCCTGTTTCGACGTGCTTTGCCGTGACGGTCGCGCCTACGATAGACAAACCATTCTGGTCCGCAACGCGTCCGGTCATCGTAACATCATCAAGATCTTGGGCGGCGATGGACATCGCCAAAAGGAAAAGAACACAAAAAGACAGCGCAACCTTTGCAGGAAAAGATCGAATCATTTAATTGTTTTTTTAACTCCGATTTAGGATTAGGAAATTCGAGTTATTTTGAATGGAAACGATAAAAAAGACAAGTCCAGAAACGGTTATTTCTAACGAGATGCTTAATTGCGGAAAACTAATCGCTATTCGTCGGCCTCACTTATCTCGATCTCGACATAGGTGCCGCGGCGGAGTCGGGAAATGGGAATGAGCGCATCGGTCGAGGCAAAATCGGCGGAACGGGAAAATTCGCCGGCATGTTCTTTGAGGTATTCGAAAAAGCGTTCGAATTCACGCTGCATCGAAGCCATTTTTTCGCGCATGTTGATGATGATCTCGACACCGGCGAGATTTACGCCAAGCTCGCGGGTGAGCGATAAAACCACCTCAAGATGTTCGAGGTCTTCGTCAGTAAACAGGCGCGTGTTGCCTTCGGACCGCGACGGCTTTATCAAACCTTCGCGTTCATACAACCTCAGCGTCTGCGGATGTATGTCATACATCTCCGCCACCGCACTGATCGTATATGTTTTACTGCCTTTCTTCATACCTAAAAAGTTTCAGAGTTGCGGAGTTTCAGAGTTGCGGAGTTAGGAACTCCGAGACTTTGAAGTGTCGCTCTCTCGCAAATATTTTGCGATCCGGTAAATATCTAGCGTAACTTCAAATGCTTTTTTCCAAGCACTTATCTCTTCGAAGCTATTAAACTTCGCCATCTATTCATCATCCTCCAACCTCATAAAAACTCCGCAACTCTGAAACTCCGTAACTCTGAAACTCTTATTCCAGTCCGATCGCCTTTCGCGGGTTTTCCGGGTTTGCTTTTTCAATTTGCCGCAAGAGCGTCTTTTGTTTCTTCGGAGATGACTCGCGGAATCGTTATCTTCACTTCGACGAACTGATCGCCGCGCAGTTTCGGATTTCTCAGGCTTGGGAAATCCGCGTTCGCGAAGCCTGAATTTTTGTCCCGATTCGGTTCCCGCAGGGATTTTTAATTGCGCTTTTCCTTCGACCGTAGGAACTTCGATCTTGGCGCCGAGCGCCGCTTCCGGAACCGATATCGGCACGGTGACATAAATATTGTCGCCTTTTCGCGTAAGGAACGGATGTTTACCGACGTTGGTTAAAATAAACAGATCGCCGGGTTCGGCACCGAGTCTGCCGCCATGCCCTTTTTTCGGGATCCGCACACGCGAACCCGTATCGACGCCTGCCGGAATTCTGATCTTTACCTGCTCGGTCTTTGGCGTTGTGCCTTTGCCGTTGCAGAGCGAACACGGTGTTCGTCGCCGTCCCGTTCCTTCGCAATCGGGACACGTTTGCGAAAATTGCAAGTCGGCCGCCGGTTCGCATCACTTGTCCGGTGCCTTTGCAGGTCGGGCAGGTAACGACCGGACCGCCCGTATCGCCCGCACCTTGGCAACGCGAACATTGTTCGCTCCGGTTGACCGTGATATTCGTCGTCAAACCCTTGAAAGATTCTTCAAAACTCAACGCAAGTGGAATTTCTATATCGCGGCCTTTTTTTGGCATCGGACGCGGCGGTTCGGGCTGACGCTGCGTCGCGCGGCTGCACCGCCGCCGCCAAAAAGATCCGAAAAAATATCGCGAAAGCTCGAGCTTCCCGAACTTCCGCGCCGACGCACCCGAAAAATCAAATCCTGAAAAATCAAAGCCGGCCCCGCCGCCTGCGGCACTTGAACTTGCTCCGGCGCCGTAAGGCGAGTCAGGATCGAGATTATCGTTGTAATATCCAAAGCGGTCAAAAACCTTACGCTTCTTTTCATCGGAGAGAACATCGTAAGCTTCCTGAACCTCTTTGAATTTTTCCTCGGAGGCTTTGTCGTTCGGATTTACGTCCGGATGATATTTCCGCGCCAGCCGACGATAAGCTTTCTTTATCTCGTCCGCTTTCGCATCTTTCTTGATGCCGAAAATTTGGTAATAATCTTTCTTTGCCATTAAATTTCAGGGACAAGTGTAGAGGGACAAGGGATGAGAGGCAATCTCAAATCCCACTCTTCCCTCGTCCCTCGTCACTACACCCTGTTTTTGTTACTTGCTTTCGTCGTCTTTTACGTCTTCTACATCGACATATTCGGCATCGATGACATTATCGTCGTCCGCCGCAGTAGATGTTGAACCTTCGCTGCCGGCCGTAGCCGATGAAGCTTGTTCGTCAGCCGGGGCTTCGCCGCCTTCGGTCTGCGCCGTTTGGCTGTAAAGAACTTCGGCAAGTTTATGCGAAGCCGTTTGCAGACGTTCGAATGCATTGTTCATCGCATCGATGTCGCTGCCGGCAAGTGCCGTTTTCGAATCCGCGATCGCCGATTCGAGTTCAGCTCGAAGCCGCTTCGTCAAGTTTGTCCTTGTTTTCGGAATAGCTCTTATCGACACTGTAAACCAAACCGTCCAGACGGTTACGAGCTTCGATCTCGGTCTTTTTCTTCTCGTCGTCGCCGGCATGAGATTCTGCATCTTTCATCATCTTGTCGATCTCTTCTTTCGAAAGACCCGATGAAGACGTGATCGTGATCTTCTGCTCGCGGCCGGTTCCGACGTCTTTCGCCGAAACGTTGACGATACCGTTTGCATCGATGTCAAAGGTTACTTCGACCTGTGGAACGCCGCGCGGTGCCGGCGGAATGCCGACAAGGTGGAATTTACCAAGCGTTTTGTTATCCGCAGCCAGCGGACGTTCGCCTTGAAGAACGTGAACTTCGACCGATGTCTGATTGTCCGCAGCGGTCGAGAATATTTCCGCTCTTGCGGGTCGGGATAGTCGTATTTCGCTGGATCATCTGCGTCAAAACGCCGCCTAGTGTCTCGATGCCGAGGCTCAAAGGCGTAACGTCAAGAAGCAAGATGTCGGTCTTTTCACCGCCGAGAACGCCTGCCTGAACAGCCGCTCCGAGAGCAACGACTTCATCCGGGTTAACCGATTTGTTCGGGTCTTTGCCGAAGAATTCCTTGACCATTTCCTGAACTTTCGGAATACGCGTCGAACCGCCGACGAGAACGATCTCTTCGATATCTTTCGCTTCGAGACCGGCGTCTTTGATCGCCTGTTCAACCGGCGGCATCAAACGCTTGAGGATCGGTTCGACCAAGGCTTCGAATTTTGAGCGCGTAAGCTTCATTACGAGATGCTTTGGTCCGGATGCGTCGGCCGTGATGAACGGCAGATTGATCTCGGTTTCCATCGCACTCGAAAGTTCGACCTTTGCTTTTTCAGCCGATTCTTTCAATCGCTGTAGCGCCATTTTGTCGTTCGCCAGGTCAATGCCCTGATCTTTCTTGAATTCGTCGATGATCCATTGGATCAAGACCTCGTCGACGTCGTCACCGCCGAGATGCGTGTCGCCGTTCGTCGATTTTACTTCGACAACGCCTTCGCCGACCTCAAGAACCGAAACGTCAAAAGTACCGCCGCCAAAGTCGAACACGACGATAATTTCGTCTTTCTTTTTATCCAGACCGTATGCAAGAGCAGCAGCCGTCGGCTCGTTCACGATCCGCATGAACTTCGAGTCCGGCGATCTTCCCAGCGTCCTTAGTTGCCTGACGCTGTGCGTCATTAAAATAAGCCGGAACCGTGATAACCGCTTTTTCGACTTTTGCACCAAGGTAGTCTTCGGCCGACTGCTTCAATTTCTGCAGAACCATCGCCGCGATCTCCGGCGGGCTGTATTGCTTGCCTTCAGCGTCGATACGAACATCGCCGTTCGAAGCCTTCTCTACCTTAAAAGGAACCTGTTTGATCTCGCCCGTAACCTCGTCGTAACTGACGACCCATAAAACGCTTGATCGAATACAACGTATTTTCCGGGTTGGTAACCGACTTGGCGTTTCGCGACCTGGCCGACAAGACGATTGCCGTCTTTTGTAAATGCAACGACCGAAGGAGTTGTGCGTCCGCCTTCAGCATTTGTGATAACGACGGGTTCGCCGCCTTCCATCACAGCAACCACCGAATTCGTCGTTCCCAGGTCAATACCAATAATTTTGCTCATTATTTTCTCTCCAATTAACGTAAAATTACTTGCTCTACAAATTATAAATTAATATATTACCTGAGCCTGATGAAAGTATAAAGGTTGAGTGTGTTGTTGTCAAGTTTATTTCAAGGTGTACGGTACCTTCAGTTTCCTGATCTTGCCCAGCAAACACCAACGGTTGATTAGCGAGAGCAACAAACTAAAGTTCGTCGTACGCTGTACTAGGTTCGATCGTCGATCTTATTTTCTGTTTCTTTCATCAAACCGGCGACTTGGAATATGTAGTGAATTCCGGAAAGGACGGCGAATAATACTACTACGAAGTAGGTTGTCGGAAGAAAAATAGAGACTTTCGTAACGGCTGCAATTAGGATCAGCGTGATCGCCAAAACCTGGACGACCGTGCTCACTTTTCCCAGCAGCGAAGGCCGAAAATCCCGAAAGCCGGTCATAAAATTTATGGCGGCGGCTGATGTGATTATCAGAACATCGCGGCCGATTACGGTTGCGGTCACCCAGAAAGGGATAGGAAGATGGCGCACAGGGTCAAGCACGTGCGGTATCGTCAGCATAATGAATGCTGTGGTCATCAAAAGCTTGTCAGCGATGGGATCGATGATCGAACCGAGCGCGGTTTCCTGTTTGAAGCGACGGGCAATAAAGCCGTCGAATGTGTCGGACAATGCTGCAGTTACGAAGATAGCGAGGCCGAGTTTATAATTGCCGTAATAAAGAAGGCTTGCAAACACCGGTATCAATGCCATTCGCAGCATCGAAAGAAGATTTGGGATCGTATAAACTTGCGATGCCATTGATCTAATCGCTGCTCCGTAAAGTAATGAGCGAAACTTCCGGCGGACATTGAAAACGTACCGGCAAAACGACGGTGCCGATGCCGCGCGTAATGTATATTTGCGAATCTTTTCTTTTATGTAACCCGCTCGAAAGTTTTCGCCGCGGCAAGATCCTTTTTTCCGGATCGCGGACTTTAACCTGTCCGCCGTGGGTATGTCCACTAAAAGTAAGATCGACGCCGACCCGCACCGCTTGGCGAAAGATTATCGGATTGTGCGCGAGGAGAAGCTTTGTTTCATCAGGAAAAGAACCTTTCAGAGCAGCAGCCAGATCGACCTTTCCTACCATATGATCATCAACGCCGCCGAGCCAAAACGAGGCTCCGTAAGCTTCGATACGCAGGCCGCGATTCGTGAGAACTTCGATGTCGGCCTTTTCCAGAGCTTTTGTAACGAGCGATGGATCGGTCCAATGATCATGGTTTCCCAAACAGGCGTAGATCCCGAATTCCGCATCGAGCTCGCCAAGAACCTTTGCGACCGGTTCAATATAAGAAACGTCGTGCGAAACATAATCACCGGTCAGAACAACCATATCCGGCTTTAGGGAATTCGCTGTATTTACCGCATTTATAATGTGATCGAGCGGAGTGAACGGACTGTGATGCAGATCTGACAAATGAACGATCCGAAATCGATCGAGCCGTTTAGGCAAACCGTCGATCGAAACGTCTATTTCTTCGAGCGAAAGTGTCTGAGCTTCGCCGATCGCATATTTAGCGGTCTTTGAAAGATTGCCGGCAAGCTCACGCAGAGGTGCTTCGGATCCGGCATATTTCTTAATCCGTTTTCTTATCTTCTGCTTTTCTCTGCCAGGTTCTGCCATCTTTCTATCTTAACCGATACTTGCGTCCGTTCAACCGGCTACTATATTCAGGAACTTACGTTTGCCGACCTGAACCAGCGTCGGTTCGCCAGCGATCGTTACTTCTTCGTTCGTATTTGATGCTTTTTCACCGTTGATGCGCACGCCGCCTTGTTCGATGAGGCGTTTCGCTTCAGCCTTTGATGACGTAAGTCCTGTTTCTACAAGAAGTTCGGTTATCTTATGGTCGCCTGCGGCAAAGCTTACCTGGTCGATATCTGCCGGAATTTCTTTTTCAACAAATCGGCGGTTGAATTCTTCTTCGGCGGCTGCCGCGGCTTCGAAGGAGTGAAAATCGGCAATTATAGATTTTGCGAGATCGACCTTGGCGTTTCGCGGATTTACTTCGCCGTTATCGCATTTTGAACGCAGATCGCTGATCTGTTCAGGCGTTTTATCGGTCATTAGCTCGTAATATCGCCACATTAATTCATCCGAGATCGACATAACTTTGCCGAACATTTCATTTGGATCTTCGTCGATGCCGATATAATTATCGAGCGATTTCGACATTTTATTGACACCGTCGAGGCCTTCCAAAAGCGGAGTTGTGATAATGACCTGGGGTTCTTGGTCGAATTCACGCTGAAGATTGCGTCCCATCAAAAGGTTAAATTTCTGATCGGTTCCGCCCAGCTCGACATCTGCCTCAAGCGCGACTGAATCGTAGCCTTGAACCAATGGATAAAGCAGTTCGTGAAGCGAGATCGGGCGATTTTCTTCAAGACGTTTTTCAAAATCGTCGCGTTCGAGTATTTGTTTGACGGTTACTTTCGATGTAAGTTTTACAAAATCCGCCGCGTTGAATTTGTCCATCCACTCTGAATTGAAGCGGATCTCGGTCTTTTCCGGATCGAGCAGCTTAAATATCTGCGTTTTATAGGTTTCTGCGTTGGCATTGATCTCTTCGCGCGAAAGCGGCGGCCGCGTTACATTTTTTCCCGACGGATCGCCGATCGAACCAGTAAAATCACCGATAAGAAAAACTACTGTGTGGCCTAACTCCTGAAACGCCTTCAGTTTACGGATAACAACCGTATGGCCGATGTGTATATCCGGCGCGGTCGGATCGGCGCCAAGTTTTATCCTCAAAGGCTCTCCGGTCTTTGCTGACCGCTCGAGCTTTTCTTTTAGATCTTCGGTTCTAATTACATCGACCGTACCTTTTGTAAGGTATGCGATCTGTTCATCAATCGTCATAGGCTAAATATTGTATGTAAAAAAATGGCGTTTTTCCATAAGCTTTGACGCATATAAGACAGCGGAAACGATATCGCGGCAAAAAAATACAATAATTGCAAAAATTTACGCAAAACTTTACATCGTCTTACGTCATAGTCAGAGTTTTCTCTATTTTAACTTTATCAGAATAAAACGTAATAAGAATGAAACGACAAGGAGTTCCCCCAATTCCTATGAAAGTCAATATTTTAAATACAATTTCGCGAATTGAGCGAACAGTAGAAATTCCCGGTGACGAGATCCTGATAGGTTCGGACATTGAATGTGACATTGTACTCGAAGGCGACGGCATCGAAGGCCAGCATCTGCGGCTGGCTGAGATTCGCGGGAATTTTTTTTCAAAAACATACCGCGATGAATATAACGAGATAAGCTCCATATATCCACCGGCAAACGGTCTGCTAAGGGGCGAACCTGATCTCAAAGATCTAAATAAATTAACCGGCCCGATCGTGATGGGCCACTATACGTTGTTTCATTTAAACGGCCATCGTTAACTGAAGGATTCTTTTATGAGTTTCGATCATATGCATCGTGCGATCACAGGCGATTCGATCATACTTTCTAAAGCCAAAGCCGACGCCAAATACGCCGGAATTTTAGAACAGATCGCCGATCATGTCGGAACTTCAGATGAAATGCTTGATCGCTGGTCAGACCGTCCGCATGTTATCGATTTTGTCCACGACGTGCGAAAGCTGACCGCCGATGTTCCTGACATCGAAGCACGCTTCGTTGATCTCGGTCGACGTTGGGATATTTTGCATTATTTGCTATCACAAACGCGGCGGACGGGAAGGGCCGATGATAGTTCACATTGGCTGGACAAAGCGACTCTCGGGGGCGACGTGCTGGGCGAGAATATTTTGGCTTCGTCGGGCCAGCCGATCAGATATCTGGATCCGGTTTCCGTACTGGAGATCTCGAACCGTCTTTCGGCAATACCGACCAATACGCTAATAGTAAATTGGGATCCCAGGCAAATGGCCGCGTCGGGCGTTGAAACTATCACCGGGGAGGAACCGCTCGAAGATCTTGCTTGGGCGGAAGTTGATTTTAATAATCTGAAAGAATTTTATTGGAAGGTCTCAACGCATAACGAAGGCGTTCTTACCTTTTATTTATGAGCCGGAAGACACCTGTCAGTTTTTCGGTTCTATTGAGGTTGCCCGAAACGGTAACCTCTTTTTTTTCGTGCTAACATCTGAAAAGATGTTCAGAGGTTTAGTAAAAAAAGTTTGGAAAACGCTGCCGCCTTGGGGCAGACGCCGCATAATTTTGCTGACTCAGCAACGATTTACAGCATCTGGTGCGGCGGTGATCTTCAACGACGAACGGCAGGTGCTTTTACTTAATCACGTTTTGCGGCCGCGTTCAGGTTGGGGAATGCCCGGTGGATTTCTTGATCGCGGCGAACAGCCGTCCGAAGGAATAAGACGCGAGCTTCGGGAAGAAACCGGAATTGAACTCATCGACCTTCGCAATATCCGTGTTCGCACCATAGGTTCGCACATTGAATTCATCTTTTCGGCAAAAGCTTCAGGGGATCCAAAATTTATAAGCCGCGAGATAATCGAATGGAAATGGTTTCAACCCGATGATCTGCCAAAAGGCCTGCCAGGATCGCAGCGCCTAATTATCGAAAAAGTTTTCAGCGGCGAATTTGATAAAATGGATGCCGCTGTTTAAGATATTTTTTCTACTCTAATTTTTTCTTCCGTATTTAGGAGGCAGTTTTTAATGGTTGATCTAGTTCCCTCGCCCGAATCGGTGATGCAGATATTGCAGGAAACCGGTGCTTATCGCAAAGGGCATTTCGTTTATCCGAACGGCAAACACGCATCGCATTATTTTCAAATGCCGCTCGCGTTTCGTTATTACGATAATGCTCGTATTCTTTCCGTCGGCCTGAGCCGATTGTTCCGTATGGAAAAATCGATCGCCGGTAGATTGCCGAAAGTATCTATCATTAGTCCCGGGCCGGGCGGAATTATGGTCGCTTTCGGCGTGCGTGAAGCCTTAACCGCAGAGCAGATCTATTGGGCAGAGATCGAAGACGGCAAGCGGCAGTTTCGCCAATACATCGGTGAAGGCGATGTCTATCCGGCGATCATCGTTGACGATGTACAGCGTTCGGGACGCGCCTTGCGCGATACGATCGAGCTCGTAAAAAGCGTCGGATCGGAGGTTATCGGCATCGGAACGATAGTTAAATTCAGCAATGCGCCCGAAGAATTCGACGGCATTCCGGTCAAATCGCTTTTGAATTTTGATGTGAATTTTTACGAGACCAAAGATGAGTGGCAAAATTCGCGAAGTGCATCTGAAACGAACGAAGAAAAAGTTCGTTATTAGATCTCGTGGCGATTGGCGAGTGCTTTGTCCATCGTCACCTCGTCCACGTATTCGAGATCTGAGCCGACCGGCATTCCCATAGCGATACGTGTAACGCGGACGCCAAGCGGCTTTAGTAAACGCGCGATGTAATTCGCAGTAGCTTCGCCTTCGGTTGTAGGATTCGTCGCGACAATTACTTCGGCAACTTCGACGCCTTCGTTATTTTCCGGCATCAGACGTGGTAAGAGATTAGGCAGCATCAGCTCGTCCGGCCCAATGCCGCGGATCGGCGAAAGCGAACCATGCAAAATATGATAAAGCCCGCGATATGAGCGGGTTTTTTCTACGGCCACGAGATTATAAGGCTCTTCAACAATACAGATAATAGAACGGTCGCGTTTGGGGTTTGTGCAGTAATTGCAGGGGTTTACGTCCGTCAGATTATTGCAGATATCGCAGAAAACTATCTTTTCTTTTACTTCCCGCAAAGCCGCGACGAAATTTTCAACCTCAGCCGCCGGCCGCCGCAAAACATAAAACGCAAGGCGCGCTGCGCCGACTTATGTCCGATGCCGGGCAAGCGTTTGAATTCATCGATAAGTTTTGCGACCGGTTCGGAATAATCAAGCATATAGTTGGGTGAATCGTAAATAGTGAATCGTAAATAGTGAAGAACGCTCGTCCAGATTTCGATTTATCGCAAATTGACGTCTTAATTTCAGAACAATCGAAGATCGACTATTAGATCTTCTCAATATTCCTATTCACTATTTACTATTCACGATTTACTACATTAGTCCGGGCGGGAGCATTCCGCCAAGCTTTCCTTTTAGCGATTCTTCGACCTTTCGGTGTGCTTCGTTGAGAGCCGCAACCGTCAGATCTTGGATCATTTCGGTGTCGCCTTCTTTGACCGTGTCGGGCGAGATGATGACTTCGGTAACATAAAAATCGCCGCGCATTTTTACCGAAACCGCACCGCCGCCAGCCGATGCTTCCACAACCAATTCTTTCATTTCGCGGCCCATTTGCTCCTGCATTTGCTGAGCTTGTTTCATCATGGACTGCATATCCATTCCACCTGGAAATTTCATAAATATTCGTTCCTCTAAACTAAAATTCTGTAAATGTAACGAAGCCGAATTATAACATCCGGCTTCGTTATTGTCTTGCGTCAGTATTTTTAATGCTTCGTTTTCGAAGGCCGAAACCGGACGAACAATTGCCAGCCGGCATGAGCAGTTCCGCCGTAGATCGGCGTCAGCGACGAAGGGTTCGAATTTGCCGTGACCATTCCGCCTAAACCAACGTCGAGGCCCTTATCTTTCACAAAATCGCGCACGTACCCGATGGAATACGACCCGACACGATAGGTGCCGAGGTGTAGCGGATCGTCATCCGGAATGACAAGTTCGTGGCCGTCTTTTTGCACCTGCTCCAGACGGCCAAATATAGCATTTTTGCCAAAGGTATAGTCTGCTTCGAAAAGGTACGAATTTGTAAAATCGCCTTCCTTATAATTTTGTCCCCAAATGAAGGAAGCTGCAAGATTCCGATCTTTGTCGAATGCTTTGTTGTAGAGAGCCGAAGCAGTCGTTCGCCGCAGTACCTTTAAGTCCGGCTCGGAACGCTCTGGGTTTTTCAAATATCCGTGCGATATCTGAAACGACCAATTTCTTGTCGGGTTGTATGAAAATCGGGCACTAAACGAATTGAGCTTTACCTTATCGAACGCCCAGCGGTTCTCGTCAGGCTCCGTGCCGTTAAAGACGCTGCCTTCGATCTTGAATTTACCGAAATTATAACCTGCCGTTAGAACGCCCCAGGTTATATGCGATGCGTCCTGCCAATGATGCGAGATCGGCGCGTCCGGATTGTTCATTCCCGAAGGCCTGTGCATAAACATCGGCGGCCCAAGTGCTGGTTCGCCGACTATGCCGCCGTAAAAATATAAAGATTGTGTATCCGATACTTTATAAGAATATGTCGCGGCTAGTTCCGAAATGAAGTCATGTGGATGCTGGCGATCATGTATCGGCTCGCCTTTGAAAAGTTCGCCCGATTGATACAAAAGCGGATATCCATATCCACGCTGCGTTATCGGATCGAGGCTAAACATCAATCGAAGCCCCAGTTGTGAACGATCCGACAAGGGCCGCGAATACATCGCCATCGCCATATTCGGTGCATCAAAGCGGCTGCGGCTCCCCTTTCCCGCGATCGAAACATCACGGTCCGAACCGATCGCCGTGTAACGCAAATATGCCGTTCCCATGAACATGAACATTCCGCCGTCTTTGTAATGCTTCATAAAGGCGTACATCGGCGAAGAATCTGGAAGCCACGATGTTCCCGAACCTTCTCGATCCATCGGATCGCCGATATCGACCGTCGAACTCATGTTCATATTTGCCATGTTATGCCCGGCGTGACCGTCGTCGCCCATTTTCATCTCGCCATTTTGGTCAGCGTCCATAGGCATATCCATCGGCGTTGGCGTTGGTGTCGGCGTCATTTTATGCCCGCTGTGATCCATCTGCGCTGGAACTGCAATAGTTCCCAAAATAAATATAAATACCGCAAAAAACGGTAAAGATCTGTAACTCATTATTATTACTCCGTAAAAATTAGTCATTGACGACGCGAACGCCGTACATAGAGCAGCAACCGCGTCCACCGCTTACTACTTACTGCATATTGTTAGCTGCTAATTAAGCGGCGGAGGTGCGCGGGAAGGTCCGGAGCGATATCTGAAGAATGTTTGATAAAAGGTTTGGCTGGATGAAAACTTGCCGTGATCGGTATAAATGATGACGAATTCGGTGGGAGCAAGATCTACGCCGGCGATGTCATTTGCTATCGCCGCCGGAAGCCGCAGGCTTTCGCTGCGAACTGTGATCGCCGTTACGCCATTTTCCTCTCCGCAATTACAGGGAATATCTGCTAAAGGTAATTTCTGCGGTTCTGCGGACATTCCGCTATGCTCGGTCGAATGGCAATCTGTCATCGCCTGCATCTTCGACATATGATGCGGCACACGCACACGCCGAAATTGCCGACACGCCAATAGAAACGGCGACCAAAATGGTCATCGCTATCTGCGGAAATGAGATCTTTTGCTTTCTATCGTTCACGTATTTCTCTAATTAAAAATATAATCAATTTGGTCTCCTCAAGCAATATTGTTTCGAGAATGTGATAAGATTTTGTTTCACCGATGAAAAAATATGTCGTAAAACGTGATCGGAGTTCTCTGCCGGAAAAACTTACTCGTTACCGGAGGAACTGAACGAAGAGCAGTTTCAGCGTCGTAACGGCGCAACCAAAGGCGACGCTTGTTGTCGCGGGCGCGGGAACGGGTAAGACACGGGCGATCACATACCGCGTCGCATATCTGATCGAGCAAGGTGTTTCGCCGCAGCGGATATTGCTTGCCACGTTTACGAATCGAGCTGCTCGGGAAATGCTTCGGCGTGTGGAACAGCTTACGGGTTCGCAAAATGTTCATCGCGTTTGGGGCGGAACATTTCACCGCGTCGCCAATATGATGCTTCGCCGTCATGCCGTTTCGATTGGTTTCGATTCAAACTATTCGATTCTCGACAGCGAAGACGCACGCGATATGATCAACGTCTGCATTGACGATGCGGCGATCGACACCAAGGCAAAACGGTTTCCGAAAGCAGATGTCGTTCAAAATATCATCAGTTATGCGAACAATACCGACCTTCCGATCGAGAATGTGATCGTCGGAAAATATCCGTATTTCGAAATGCTAACCACGCAGATCAAACGCGTCGATTCGATCTATCAACTTCGCAAACGCGAACGCAACGTGATGGATTACGACGATCTGCTGCTCAATCTGGAAACGACTTCTGATCGAAAAACCCGAGATCGCCGATCTTTATGCCGAACAATTTCAGCATATTTTGGTCGATGAATATCAGGACACAAATCGTCTGCAAGCGGAAATTATCGACCTGCTCGCCGTCAAACATCGCAATGTGATGGTCGTCGGCGACGACGCTCAGAGCATCTTCGCGTGGCGCGGCGCGGAATTTTCGAACATCTACGAATTTCCCGAACGCTATCCGGAAGCTCGAGGCTTTACAAGCTCGAAGACAATTATCGGTCGACGCCCGAAATTCTTGGACTCGCCAATGTTTCGATCGCCAACAACGCAAACGCCAGTTTCCGAAAACGCTGCAGGCGGTAAAACGCTCGAGAGAATTTCAATCCCGCGCTCATTCCGTGTTCGGACGTCGAACAGCAATCGGCTTTTATTGCGTCACGCATTTTGGAATTTCGCGACGAGGGAACGAGCCTTGAAGACATCGCCGTAATTTATCGCTCGCATTATCATTCGATCGAATTGCAGCTTGAACTTGACCACGGCGAAATATTCCGTATCGCGTACAATCGGGCGTTCGTTTTTTCGAACAGGCGCATATCAAAGATGTAATTTCGTATCTCAGGATCATCGTCAATCCACGTGACGAACTCGCCTGGAAGCGGATCTTGAAGATGATTCCCGGCATCGGAAATAAGACAGCGAATCGAATTTTCGAATCGATAGTAAATCGTTCAGAAGCTCCGACGCTGTCAGAGCTTACCGTCTCCGGTGACGGCGGCAATAATCACTCTGCGGATCTAGCAAAACTTCTCCGTTCCGAAATACGATAAAACCCGGCCGCATTCGCTCCAGCGAGACCGTGGCAGAATATTCGTCAAACTACTTGAATTGCTGACGTCGCAGGAAAACCGCAACGATCCATCGAAGCAGATCGCGTTGATATTGGAACAACGGTTACGAACAGTATTTGCAGGAAACTTTTGAGAACGCCGAAGCGAGAACGGAGGACATTAATGCGGCTTTCGCGTTTATGCAAAACGATATACGATTCACCGAAGATTTCTTATCAGAACTTGCTTTACTTTCCACCGAACGATTCAAAGAACCACAACCGCTGGTCGGCGAAGACGTTGTCGAAGGCGGCGAAGAAGACGAGCTTTTGACGCTCACCAGCATTCATCAGGCTAAGGGTTTGGAATGGCATTCGGTCTTTATGATCTGGGCCGCCGAAGGAAAATTCCCGAGCCCGCGGTCGCTTCGCGAGATCGACAGCGAAGAAGAAGAGCGACGGCTTTGGTATGTGCACTCACGCGTGCGAAAAATGAACTTTATCTGCTTTATCCGTTGATGATAACGGATTACAACCGCCAAACGATCATACAAAAACCTTCGCGTTTTATCACAGAATGCCCGCCGTCTCTTTTCGAAGTTTGGGATCTGGAGGAAGAAGCCCTCTCGTCCCGGGAAATATCCCTGCCCGACGTTCCAAAAACCGAATATCTAAATTAAAAGTGCAAATCCTGCTTCGATTTGCGTCTAAGGCAAGTATTCGTTTATTTTGAAAGCGATGAAAGTTTGCGGCACATGCGGAAAGACCTTCGGCGATGAGATGCTGTTCTGTCTGGATGACGGAACGATGCTTCGCGAACAAACGGCGACGTTTGCCGCAACAATGACCGAAGAGCAGACGGTCATCAAAGCTGCGCCAAAAGCAACCGGTTCATCAAAAATGGTCTTGGTCGCGCTAGGCGGCTTTTTGATACTTGGTTTTCTATTGATAACGGCGGCGGTGATCGGCGGCTTTTGGTATTATTCATCGCTACCCGAAAGAACGGTTGCTCAGGCCGAATCGCCCGCAACACCGACGCCAGAGTTCATCGACGAATATTACCCAACGCCCGATGCTTTGCCGACAACATCACCAACACCGAATTCGGGCGACGAAAAGCCTCCGCCGATACCGGCGAAAACCCCAAAACCGGAGCCGTCAAAAAAGCCGACCTGCAGAACCTCAAGACGAAGAACCTGATTACAGAGCCCCGGTGGATTACGAAGGTCCGGCGGATGACGGACGACGTAGGCAGATACCGCGACAGATATCGGGCGGAGTGGTTAACGGTAAGGCCACGTATCTACCGAAGCCTGCTTATCCACCCGCAGCTCGCGCCCTTCGCCTCTCAGGAAGCGTTAGCGTGCAGGTTCTGATTGATGAATCGGGGAACGTGGTCGCGGCAAGAGCGGTTAGCGGTCATCCCCTTTTGAAAGCCGCCGCCGTTGCTGCTGCACGCCGGGCGAAATTCTCGCCGACGAATCTAGCGGGTCAGCCTGTAAAGGTAAGCGGCATCATCACGTATAATTTCGTGCCGTAAACCTGCTCTCTATTATTCGTCACCGATAAAACGTGATAAAATTTCCAAATTGATCTGCGACCTTCCCGAATTGTCTTATGAAATATTGTCCGACCTGCGAAACCAGATACGACGAAGATATTCTGCGATTTTGTATGAAAGACGGCACGCCTCTTGTCGATGAAGAAGAGCCGAATTTCATCGCAATGCCGAGCGAAAGCCTTGATCCGGTCGAGGACGATCCGAGCGAGGTCACGATCGTCCGCAAAAGCACGCCCATTCCGCCGCCGGTGGTCGAACCTGCGTTTACACCGCGTGAAGAACCCGCGGAACGCATAGTTGTCCCGACATTTGACGAACCAAAACGAGCATCCGCAACCGCCTATCGACCGGCCGAACCGCCTAGATCGAACACGTTCAAGGTCGTCGTCCTAACAATTTTCGGAACACTTTTTGTTCTAACTTTAGGAGCACTCGGTTTTTGGGGACTACAAAAGCTTTCCGGTTCGAATTCGAATTCGAACATAAATGCGAACGTGAATCTCGCGAATGAAGACACCAACGTGAACACGAATATCGACATGGATTCGAATTTTAATTTTAATTCGATGCCGAGCTTTGACGATAATACGAATTCGAATTCATCGAATTCGAACCTGAAAACACCAACACCGACGCCATCACCGACCCCGCGTCCAAGTCCGACACCAACGCCAACGGTAACGCCCGATCGCAACGATGACGATACGCCGCCGCCGACACCTTTGCCTTTACCTACGCGCCAGCGAACACCTTTCCCAACGCCGACGCCAATAATTATCCGGCCCGCTCCGCCGGAAGTTACGCGAACACCGAACGTCAGAAGGTCCGATAACTTTTAAAGTTCCTAAAGGTATTGGCTAGCGAGTGCAACGGCCATCTCAACCGCCCGCCGCGGATCGATAACGCCCCAGCCCTGGCGGTCGACTTCGTAATGCGGCAAACGTTCGGCTGTCGTTATCAATATTTTCTTGAGCTTTTGCGGCGTGAGATTAGGATTTGCCTCAAGCATCTGAGCGAGCACCGATGAAACGATCGGAGCGGCGAAAGACGTTCCATCAACATACTTATAGTGCTTCGTAATTACCATCTCATTTCGCAATTTGAGCGCAATGATCTGGCGAAGGCTGTGAACCGGGCGGTCGAGTGCGGCATCGAGCTCCGGATCGATGTCCGGATGCGAAAGTATGATCTCGTGCAGCTCTTCGTCAGGAGCGTGGTCGAGCGTATCAAGCAATTCGGCCTGCTGAGCGGTCGGCGTATTTGGCAAGATCGGAGCTGGAACCCAAAGCGATGGAGCAATTACTTCGGGTTTCTGCAGGCTGTCCATGGTCGGGCCGTAAGACGAACGATACATTCCGCGCTTTGCTCGATTTAACGAATTTTTGTCGTCGAGTCCGCCGACGGCAATACACGAAGGCGCACTTGCGGGCGGAAACACAGGGTGATTTGGCAAATGTCCTGCGTTGCCGGCCGCACAGACAACCGCGATGCCTTCGGCTACGCATCTTTCAACCGTTTGCGAAAGAGGATCTTCGAGATAGCTTTTTTCAAAATCACCGCCGGCCGAAATATTTACGATCTTTATGTCATAACGTTCTTTATTCGCCAAAATCCACTGCAAAGCGTCGTCTATATTTTCCTCGGTAATTCGGCCGGTTCGGGCAAGCTTTACCAGAACGACATTCGCATCCGGCGCCATTCCGCGATAAAAACCATTCGAAAGCGAACCGTTTCCGGCTGCAACGACCGATGTCATCATTCCATGCCAGCTCGCAACATCCGGTTTGAACAGAGATTCGAGCTCGCCGTCGTCGTCAAGCATATTCCTATATGCGATTATCCGGTTGACCGGCGTTGTCAGATCGACATGCGGATAAAATCCGGAATCGAGAAATGCGATCGTGACTCCTTTGCCGGTAAATCGTTCGACCGCATCGAGCCGCAAAGGTGTCGAGAGAACATGCGAGCCGTCTTTCTGCATTGCTGCATCTTTTACGATGTGTTCTTTCGCACGCTCAAAAATTCTCAAACATCGCGAACAAACAGCCCGAAATTCGCCGTTATCCGGTGCATTCGCTTCGATCAATTTTTGCAGATCTTCGTCCAAAACACGCATCGGCACGAATTCATCCGGGGTTTCACGCGAACATACAGGACAGACGTTGTCACCGGCGGCTAGATCGGCTGTTAGCGAAGGACGGTTTAATTGGAGAGATTCTTCAGGAGTCATAAACGGCAAATCAGTTTTTCACAACCAAGCGGCAAAATCAATTTCGCCGCGATATATGCAAATTGAGCTTGCAACGCACGCAGCGAACGTGCATCATAGAAATGTTAATCCTTCTCTCGCGCATCAACGGTGATGCGCCCCGATAGTGAAAGCGTTTTTCGACGGCGTCAAGAAGTTCGAGGGTAGGCTGGTAATTGTTATAGAAGTCCGCACCATTTTTTTGGATGCAGCCGAACGCGATCTTTCGAAGGCCAACCGAATCTCCGAACGCACGATCCCGATTTCGACACTTCTTTTGAAAGTTCCCTTTAAACAATAGCGGAACAGGATAGTTAGTTAAGTATATGTCAATGAAACTTTATGTAGGTAATCTGCCGTTCGATACATCGAACAGCGAATTGGAAGAATTGTTTGGCGGAGTCGGCACGGTCGAATCTGCAACTGTAGTCGAAGATCGCGACACCGGCCGTTCACGCGGTTTTGGTTTCGTCGAAATGTCATCGAAGGAAGAAGGTGAAGCTGCCATCGAGCAGCTCAATGGAAAAGAATTGAACGGACGTGAACTCAAAGTCAACGAAGCAAAACCGCGTGAAAATCGTGGATTTGGCGGCGGCGGCGGTGGTGGTCGTGGTGGTAACCGCGGCGGCGGCGGTTACGGCGGCGGCGGAGGCGGCGGATACGGCGGCGGACGCGGTGGACAAAACCGTTGGTAGTTTGCGAAAGCAGATAAAACAATAAGAGGCTGTCTGAAGAACAGTCTCTTTTTTATTTCAACGAGTTAAATAACATGCTAGTCTGTTGATCGATCAGCCAAAACCTAGGTGTGAGTCGGCGGGAAAAATTGCGATCAATTCAATTTAGATCTCGGTTTTATGACTTCGGTAGGAACTAAAGCTTCCACTTTCGCGGCGGTTTTCGCTATATCAAATTCGATGGTTTGGGCGATCTTGTCGTCGAGATAGATATCGGCTCGGTAGTTTCCGGCAACCCATTTTCCTTGCGGGCGTCCTTCGAAATTTACGCGATCCTGCATCCCATTGGTCTTGAAACTAATAGTAACAACATCGCTTTCAGATTCGACGCCTGGAACATCGACGGCGATCAAAATGAGTTTCACCGTCACGGCTTTCATCGAATCGAGCTTTACGACGCAGAAGATCGGTATATCGTTCGTCCCAAAATTCCCGGCTGGTTCGCCGGCTTTCCCCTTACCATTATCTTTTGCCAAATAGGCATTTACGATGCCGGTCAGCGGCTCTTTTTCTACAAAGGTCTGTGCCGACGCAGAAAGCGCCGCAAATATTACAAAACATGAGATCGCAAGTATTTTCTTGAACATTTCTCTTACACGTCTGCATTTTCAGATCGGACGCATTTATTTGAGCACCAAAACCGGCCAAACGTTGCTTCTGGCGAAATATTTTAAATATACTTTCTAATGATTTCGCCTATATTTCGAAGTTCCGTGACGTCCACTGTCTCGATCCCATCGACATTTTCGACACCGCAGGCTGACGAAGCGATGACAGGAACACCTGCCGCCACGGCTTTTAGTAAACGCAGCGGACGGTGTTCGACATAAGCCGGAAGCACTACCAGATCAGCCGAAACGAGCGAATTTTCATCGCCGCGTTCCGCATCAAACCCTTCCCAAAACCTAGGCGTTTCTATCAACGGCCCGAGAAATTTAAGGCGGACATTAATATCGCGGATGGCTTCTCGAAGTTCGTAACAACCTTTTCGGCCAACTGTCGCTGCCGGAAAAACGATCGTCGGTTTATCGTCCTTTCCGCGTCCACCAATGATCTCTGGCGGCATTTTCCAATCGAGCAATTTCGCCTTGCCCGTAAAATTCGTCGCGATCTCGGAATGCGGCGTGATTATTTTTGCAGCGGCTGCGAGAGCTTCGCTTTCGTTTTGAAGCAATTCGGCATCTGCTCGAAAATCACCGAGCGTCGTACTTTCAGGATGTAGTGAATACGCAAAGTCGAGCCGTTCCTGAAGCACAGACATCGGCAATGCGTTCATCAGAACATCGAACGTCCGGCCTCCGAGATCACCGTTTTGCCAAAGGAACGATAGCAAATTTTGCTGAACGACGATATGCAGCATATCCGGCCGCAACTTCCGCGCAAAATCCATCGCAAGCCGTTCGCTCATCAATAAAAGATTTCGCTGTCTTTCAGCACCTTGAGCCGCCAACTTTCGCGAGCGATATGAGCGGCAAGAAGGTAGTGGCTAAGCTTTGTTTCGTTCTATCAAATCCGTCGGTTTGCCACGCATAGTTCGCCTTGCGAAAACGATTCCCGTCGATCGGCAGCATCAGCACGTCATCCCGACTTTTTTCGGAGCAAATATGATCGTCAAATTCAGCCGTAAATTCATCAACCAAGTAAGCCGTCCGTCTTTTGCTCGTGGTTTCAGCAGGAGGAATCGAGCGAAAACAATCACCTTCACCACAGGTCGCACACGAATTTGGATCGCTCTCGTGCAAGATCCGCCGCTGTTTCGTAAATGCGGTCTTTGCTTCAATTTTTTCACCGCGAAAGCGGACGATCAGATCGTGAGCGTCAAGGAAAACTTCGATCCGCATATCATTTTGCGAGCGAAAACGTAGATCGACGTAGTTCCAAAACACGGTAGCATCCAGATCTTTTTCCGCCAGGGAACCAGCGATAACTCGGCTGTGCGCGTGGCGTTCGACGATCTCGCAGTTTGCCGCTAGCGCGGTCGCATACAACGCGTTCGAGATCTGACATAACCCGCCCCCGATATTTGGAATTACACAACCTTCGCGTATTTCCCGACCGACGGTAAATCCGCGGCGGCGTGTGACGCGGCCAAAGTTTTTCCAAAAGCTGAAAATTTCACCGGCAGGAATTTCAATGCCGTTCAGAAGTTTCGCCGCGATCCGAAGATTTTCTATCTTTCCGGCGACTAGAAATTGTTCTTCCGGCTCGCTTTCTGTCCAAAGAGGCGTGATCGAACTCGACAGTATCGGCATTTCCAAGAGCTTCGCGGCTTTTTCGAACTTTTGCATCGGCTCGCCGAACGTATCATTGAACGCACGCCTTGCTTGCAAAAGAGTCGCCTTACCGCGAAAGATGATCGCGGCCTTTCGCGTCGGCAATGCTGTATCAATATTATTGTGGTTTTCGGGTGTCATTACTAGCACGTTTAATGAAACATAAACGCCGAAGTTTATCAATAGCAGCAAATGCTCCGACAATAAATGCTATAATTCGCTTCACCGATGCGATTTGTTTTTACCCGCAAATTCTATCTACTTTTTGGGCTCGGTCTGCTTCCGCTTTCACTCACTTTTGCGGTGCCGATGATGCCTTATTTCGTTCTTGCATATGACGTTTTGCTGATCGCAGTGGCTGTTTTCGATTATTTCAAAAGCCGTGAACTTCCGGAAGAGATCACCGCAGAAAGAAAGTTGGCCGCAAGATTTGCGATCGGCGGCGGATCTGAGGTAGTGGTAAATTTTAATAATCCAACACCTCAAGATCACTATTTAAAGATAAAAGACGAATATCCGGCAGAGATGCGGCTGATCGGTTCCCGCGAAGCCGAGATAGAACTTGATTCTCAATCGACGGCTGAATTTTCTTATCAACTGATCCCGGATCGACGGGGCAATTACGGATTTGGAAAAACAGCAGTTAGGTTTTTATCGCGATTTGGGCTCGTCTGGTGTCAGGCAGAGATCGGCGATGCTCAGCGTGTAAAAGTTTATCCAAATATGCAGCGTGCCCGCGAAATAGAATTGAGAGCGTTGGGAGCACGTTCGTTTTTGGCTATTCAACGACGATCGGTACGGCGCGGCGAAGGACGCGAGTTCGAATCTATGCGCGATTACGTTCGCGGCGACGAGCTTCGACATATATCGTGGACGGCAACAGCCCGGCGTTCGCGGCTGACAACGCGTCAATACCAGATCGAAAGAGATCAAACGGTCGTTATCGCGATCGACGCAGGGCGCCTTATGACCGGTAGGATCGGCGGTGAGACGAAATTCGACACTGCTGTCCATGCCGCTTTGGCACTGATGTCAGCGTGTGCAAAAGCAGGTGACAATTGCGGTATCGCTATTTTCGGCCGACGCGTTATCAAATATTTGCCGCCGAAGCGTGGGCTCGAACATATCGATTCGGTGCTCGAAGCACTACATGATATGGAACCGGAGCTGATCGAACCTTCATATGCACGTGCGTTCCAATACATCAGTTCGCATTCAAAAAAGCGTGCGTTCGTCGTTGTTCTGACCGACATCGTCGATACGGTCGGTTCTCGCGAATTGCTGACTTCGCTAAAGCTTTTACGTCCCCGACACCTGCCGCTCGTCGTAACCATCGGCGACCGCGACCTGAACACCGCCGTCAGCCGAAGGCCGGGTTCCGTCCGGGAAGCTTTCGTCCAATCCGCCGCCGAAGAAATAATTCTCCAACGCGAAAAAGCCCTGCGCCTTGTCGAATCGCTCGGCGGTTTAGCTCTCGATGTAACCACAAAAACTCTTGGGCCAAAGCTTTTAGAAAGCTATCTGAAGGTGAAAGAAAGAGGTTTGCTCTAACTTCGCATTGAATGATCCTAATAATTTACACAACTAAATATCGAAAAGGCGGAGCACAGTTTCCGGCAGTAGCAGAGACGATCGCGGCGGATCAGCTTATCGGCGGATACGACGGCGAGATCCTTTGTACTGCGGTCGAAAGCAAACGCGACGTAGTTCAGTGCATTCACGATATATCGGCGAGCGGCGCGAAGATCGATGAATTTCACTTTGTGGGACATTCTGGAATGTACGGGCCGATGTTCGGAACCGTCGCGTTTCCGGAGCAGTTTTCGCCGTTCGAGTGGGAACAGATGTCCATCCCTTTTGCCGAAAATGCACTGGCGTATTTTCACTGCTGCCGTTCGGCACGCTGGTTCGCGCCGTTCTTTGCTCGGACGTTCGGCGTAAAAGCCCACGGATATTTTTGGTATACGACGTTTTCAAAAAGTCGTGAACGTTATAAATTTGCCGGTGACGACGCTTCGAAACCGCTCTATACTATCGGCTGCAAAGGCCGAAAATCGCATGGCATTTCGGCTAGCGTCAGAAAATTTGCCGGCCGGATGGAAGCCGAAAAGATCAAAACGTTCGAACCGAAACCGCCGGACGGAGACACGACCTATAATCATGTTGCCGAATTATATGACGCCGCATTTTCGGATATTCGCGTTCGCCGCGACGAATGGAAATGGTTGAACGAGCATTTGCCGAACGGTAAGGTCGACCTGCTCGACATTGGTTGCGGAAATGGAGCTCTTTTAAATGCCTTGTCAGATCGAATAAGTTCAGGCCGTGGTGTTGATGAATCTGCGGGAATGATCGAGCAGGCGATAAAGCGAAATGCACAAAAAGGCCATCTTGATTTTTCGGTTATCGATGGGCCGGTGCTTCCCTTTGCGGACAATTCTTTCGATACGATCGTTTCGCTTATGTCGTTTCGCTATCTCGACTGGGATCCGCTTATCGCTGAGATCAAACGTGTAATGCGGCCGAACGGCAGGTTTTTGATCGTTGATATGGTGACTGTTCCTGTAAAAATTTCCGAATATCCGCGATTTGCTGCCGATAAAGTTCGGGGCATCTTGGGCAAAAAAAGAACCCTGAATTTAATAAAAATTTGATACGGCTCGTCTCGCATCCTGACTGGCAAAAGATGCTCGAATATAATCCGATCCGCTCAGAACACGAAATGAAATGGTATCTCGAAAGCCGTTTTCCCGGTCGAAAGGTAAGCACGCTGAACATCGCATGGAATTCACGAATGGTCGCTTTTGACAGCGGCCCGGTCGAAAATGGGATCGACGTAAAGTTATCCTATCCATGATCTGATATTTTGGAATGAAACACTCACAACCCAAGCTCGCGATCCTCGATTGGGGAATAGGCGGCATCGGTATCTATAAAGAAATAAAGCGTTTGCACGGAACGTCCGTTATGTATTTTTCCGATACGGGCGCCTTGGCTTATGGAAAAATGTCGCGCCGAGAGTTGGTTTCGCGGCTCGGTGAAGTGATCGAATTTCTGCTTTCAAAAGGCGTTACGGATCTTGTAATAGGCTGCAATGCCGCGAGCACGGCGGTCCCATTTTTGCCGCAAAGCGATATTCGTATTTGTGGTGTTATTGAAAAGGCGGTCGATGCCGCTGTAGCGGAAAAGCCGCGACGACTTGGATTGATCGGCGGCCGACGAACGGTTCTTTCGGGTGTATATCGGAAAGGTTTTGCGAAGAAAAACATAAAAGTTCATCAGCGGATCGCACAGCCGCTCTCAGGATTGATCGAAAGCGGCGACATCAGATCGAAAAAACTTTGTGACGAGGCCAGATCGATCTTGCAGCCTCTTCGAAATTGCTCGCATATTTTGCTTGCATGCACACATTATCCGGCGGCTGCCGAAACGCTTTCGAAATGCCTGCCGAGGGGGGTAAAGTTGATCGATCCGGCCGAATATCTTGTTGATTCGCTCGAGCTGTCGGCGATGAAAAAAGGAAGCGATGAATTTTACACAACCGGCGATGGCGATCAAATGCGAAGGTCCGCGAAAGCGGCTTTTGACGTAAATATAAAGAATGTGAAAGTGGTAAAGATCTAAGCCGGTTCCGGATCCTCTTTAGTTTTTCGCCCGACGAAAAAGAAATAGGAATACATAGCAATGCCCGTAAACACTCCGGTCGCTACCTTGAACTGGGGCGGCAGACTCGACGGCGAAATAAAGCCTTCTATCGTTCCGGCGATCACCAAAAGACAGGCGCAGCCGACTACGATCCGGACGGCTTCAATTCCTTTCTTTTTCAACGCTTGCCCGCGTGTTAAATTTCCCGGATTTATCATAGCGTAACCGATCATCATACCGGCCCCGGCACAAAAGAAAATTGTCGAAAGCTCGATCACACCGTGAGCGACGACAAAATTTGCGAGCGCCGTTCCGAAGGGCGGATTTATGCTGTAACACGCGCCGAATACGCTGCCTAACCTAGCTCCTTCGAATGCAAGTTCATAAACCGCACCTACGCCGAAGAACGCCCCCATTGCAAAAACACGAGCCGTAACGAGTATATTGTTAGTAAGAATGCTGCTCGAACCGATCTGGTTCGCATCGTTTAGCGAAAGCCACCATTGATTATTAGTCCTGATCTGATCCGTAACTCCAGAAAGCATAACGAAGTGTGTAAAATCAGTATTTATCCATGTCGAAACAAAGCCAAAGACCGCAAAGCCAAAGAATATTCCAAAAGCGACGGCCATGTATCGGAAGTTGGCTCTAAAGGTTTGCGGCAGCTCCTCGAAAAAGAACTTCGCGATCATTTTTGCGCCTTGTCCTTCCGCCCGATAGATCTTCCCGTGAGCACGGATAACCAAGCTGTTCAGATAATTGATCAGCTTCGGATCGCGTGTTTCGGCACGTGCGGTAGCGAGATCAGCGGCCGCACGGCGATAGAGTTCTCCGAACTCGCGCACCTCAAGTTTCGAGAGTCCACTTAGCCGGTCGCCTTTCTGAATTTCCAGAATGTTTTCGAGCCGCTGCCAATCGTCTTTCTTTTGTTCGATGAATTGGTTCACTTATTTTGATCAGGGCATTGCGAATCCAAATCGCAAAATCTAAAATCTATAAATAACGTGTCAAACGCAGTACAAAAATACCATGAAGAAGAGGCAATAGGAAAGACTTACGATCTCCGTATCGTTCGCCGCCTAATGCGGTACCTAAAGCATTATAAACTGCTGGTTACCGGAGCGCTCGTTCTTACGCTTCTCAGCAGTATTCTTCTCAGCACTCAACCCTATTTTACCAAAGTAGCTGTTGATAGTTTTATCACGCCCAAGGTTACTGACGGCGTATGGCTTTTTGCAATACTATTCTTTTCAGTATTTCTATTCCGTTTTATATTTGGCTACATTCAAGAGATATTGCTGAATACGGTTGGGCAGAAGGTGATGTACGACCTGCGAACGGAGATCTATGAAAAACTTCAACGTCAAGAAGTCGCCTATTACGATCAATATCCGGTTGGCCGCACCCTGACACGACTGACATCCGACGTTGATGCACTGAATGAGCTTTTCACATCGGGAGTGATCGATGTTCTCGGAGATCTCGTAGTTATTTTTGCGATCATCGGTTGGCTGTTTTATCTGGATTGGAAATTAGCATTCGTCACTTTGATCACTGTGCCGCTGCTTTTTATCTGTACTAATTGGTTCCGCAAACACGCTCGACGCGGATTTGACCGTGTCCGTACGCGAAATGCACGGCTCAACGCGTTCCTGCAGGAATATATTTCAGGCGCACAAACCGTTCAACTTTTTAATGCCGAATCAAAAGCACAGAAACGCTTTCGCGACATAAACGACGATTATCGTAACGCCAACATAGAAACGATATATTATTATTCGATCTTTTATCCATTAGTCGATTTTATCGGTTCTTTCGGTATCGCTATGGTTATATTTGCATTCGGATATCAGCATATTGGTGTTCTTTCAGCGGTTTCTGTTGGTGTTTTGGCTGCGTTTGTTCAATATTCGCTGCAGCTTTTTCAGCCGATTCGCGATCTTTCCGACAAATTCAATGTGCTCCAGGCGGCGATCGTCGCTTCACATCGGATATTTATATTGCTCGACCGCGACATTGACATAACCTCGCCGGAAAACCCGAAAAAAACCGGCAAAGCTGTCGGCAAGATCGAATTTCGCAACGTTTGGTTTGCTTATAAAGAAAACGATTGGGTGATGAAAGACGTTTCATTCACGATCGACACCGGCGAAAACGTTGCGCTCGTCGGCCATACCGGCTCGGGCAAAACGACGGTGACGAATCTGCTGATGCGTTTTTACGACATCCAGAAAGGTTCGATCCTACTCGACGGCGTTGATATCCGCGAATGGGATCTTCACGATCTGCGTTCTAATTTTGCGGTTGTCCTACAGGACGTGTTCCTTTTTAGCGGTTCGATCGGCGACAATATCCGGCTGGGCAATAAAACGATCAACGACGAAAAGGTCGAATGGGCGGCGAAAGAAGTTCACGCAGATGAATTTATCGAAAAACTGCCGTTACGATACGGCAATTTGGTGAAGGAACGCGGTGCAGGTCTTTCGGTTGGGCAAAAGCAACTCGTTTCATTTGCGCGTGCTTTGGCGTTCGATCCTACAATATTGATACTCGACGAGGCAACGAGTTCGATCGATACCGAAACCGAGCAGTTGATCCAAAAAGCCGTCGATCGTGTTATGGAAGGCCGGACATCGATGGTCGTGGCTCATCGGCTTTCGACCGTGCAACAGTGCGACCGTATTCTCGTGTTTCACCACGGCGAACTTCGCGAAAGCGGCACCCACAACGAGCTTTTAGGCGAACGCGGCCTGTATTGGCGGCTTTTCCAATTGCAGTATTCTGAGGATGACGCACCGAAGGTACCGACTCCCGCACCTAGACAGCTGAGTACAGATTCCGCGTACTAATACATATACGCAATAATCATTCACGGATTACGTCTATTTGCGTTATAATACCGGCACATATAGCTTAGTTAACAAATGAGTGAAGCTCCGCGAACAAACACAGATTTGGTAATTGACGAGATATACGCGCGTTGTCATGAGAATGCGCCGAATTTTGGCGTCCGCGACGATTGTTTCCGGAGTTCGCTTCTGCGGACCCTGGAAAGATTTGGTGGCGCAAATCAAAATGAACTGATCGATGAAGCTTCCGCTGCGGATTTTCTCAACGGAATTCAAGCCGATGACCTATTTTTGGCTATCGCCTGTGCAAATGGTAATGAGCGAGCGTGGTGGGAATTTGACCAGCATCATCGCTCTTATCTCGAACGCGTCGCGCGCCATCTCGCCCAGACCGATCTTGACGCTCAGGAAGTCGTCGATCAGGTTTATGTAGAGCTTTACGGTACGAAGGTCGTCGATGGTGAACGTGTTTCTAAATTTGCTTCATACAGCGGCCGTGGAACGCTTCGCGGTTGGCTTCGAACCGTTGTTTGGCATTCGCTTGTAGACCTTCACAGAGCGAGTCACGACGAAGTTTCACTCGATGAAATGACGGAAAACGTCGGCGAAGGAATGGCACACGCTTATTTTGCCGAACCGGCCCCGGGCGGCGAAACCGATATGCTCGATGAAATAACGCGAAACCGTTATCGTCAGGCAACCGTAAACTCGCTCAGTTCGTCATTCGGCCAGCTCGATGACCACGAGAAACTGCTTTTGCTTTACTACCATGTCGATAGCCTCAAACTTCGTGAGATCGCCCGGCTCGTCGAAAACGAAGATTCTCCGCTTAGGGAATGGTTTCAGCGAAAATCCCAGTCGCGGGAAAAAAATCCTTCGGGCCGCATACACGAATCGACGATAATGCGTTGGCTTGAAAAATGCTATGCAAAAGTATTGCAGACGTTTCGCTCGGAACTTCAATCCACGCACCAGTTAAGCTCAACAGAAATGGATATTTGCATGGATCTGGCTACACAGGATCTATCAGGAAATGATCTTTATAAACAATTACGTGCAAACTAACGTATTAACATCCGTCCTAGATAGTAGATTTATTTCCACTCATAAAAAAAATTACGCAAAAATTAACATCTATATGCGTCTGTTCATTGGGAGGAAGAACTAAGATGGAGAAAATTCTTATGAACAACGAAGAAACTAAGATGCAATCGGTGCTCGATAGTTATTTGCGTTCGGTTAATTCTGAAAGCAAGGAGGGCCGTGAGCTTCATCTTGATCAGGACACTCTTTCCGCATTCACAGAAGGAAGCCTGAATAAGCGCGAAGCAGCTCCGGTTGTTAGCCACCTTGTGGAATGTTCTTTCTGCCGTCACGTAACCGCCGAACTTGTCAGGCTTGATTTTGCGTTAGCAGAATTTGATATGCCTGCCGCGATCGCCCAAGAAGCAGAACCGGCAAGTATTGCCTCTGTTCTGAACGGATTACTTTCGCGTATCTTTGGAACAAGCGACGGAGCAGTCTTTGCCCATAACGAAGACGAAAAAAAGGATGATGAAACGGACGAAAAGCCGCAAGATCAACCTTAGTTAGATCGAACACCCCTAAATGTGATGGCCGTTATCGATTAATTCGACAACGGCCATTTTATTTAAGCAAGCTAATTCTTCTATTTGAATCCGATCAAGATGAGGAAAAGTTGGAGCTTGGCGTCAAACAAGTCCGCCATCGCTCACACAAGCATTTGGATCAAGTCAGACCTAGTTAAGATTTATTTTTATCTTTGTCCTTATATTCTTTGATGAGCTTTTTGATGGCTTCCTTATCTTTTGCGTCGGGTGCTTCTTTTAGAAAAAGCTCAAGCTGTTTTGCCGCATCGCCGTACTGCTTTAAATTGTAAGCATAAAGCAAAGCCAGTTGGTAATGAACGTCGGGCGATGTCCCGTCGGCGATCTTTTCGGCCTTTAAAAAGGCGGACTCTGATTTTTTATAATCCTTTGCCTGGCGGTAGGCAACACCGAGCAAAAGGTTAACTTCCATTGAATCAGGTTTAATGGCGATCGACCTTTCAGCCGACGTGATGGATGAGTCAAAATTGCCGAGTGCATATTCCGAATATGCTAATCCATAAAGGCAATCGAAACTATCCTTATTGACATCGACGGCTCGCTTGAACATCTTCTTTGCGTCGTCGTATTTTTGCTGGCTGATGTACATAATTCCAAGCTTTTGAAGAGCCATGAAGTAATCAGGAAACAGTTCGATCGATCTCTTTAGGCCGGCGATGCCTTCTTCTTTGCGTTTGTTATCAAGATCGTCGCTCGCAGCTTCATATGCTTTTTTCGCTTCTTTCGGAATGTCCTGCGCAAATAGAACGGCATTGACGAACGGCACCGAATCGGCTCCTTTGCGAAGTTTTAGGTAAATGTCCCGCTGAACATTCTCGGCGAGCTGTCTTCCGGTGGCTCCATAACCGGCGATCTCTACGTCAGATGATTGTTCCTGATAATTCGTTCCATAGGGTAGAACCTTTATGGTGAACCTTCCCTGCGACAGACCGCCAAAATAGAAGCGTCCGGAGTTATCTGTCCTGGCTCGAGCTAAGGTACTGTTAACTTCATTCTGCAGCTCGACGTTGATCTCGGGAACAGGCCGACGCTGTTCATTAAAGACAAAACCGGATATCGTGCTGCGATTATTGTTGATCTGTGCTGAAACGCCGACGCCTGCGGCTAAAAATAGGACAACTACGATAGCTCGAACGCTAAAAAATTCGGTACTTCTCATGGTCTATACTCCGTTTGTGTCTGCTGTAAGGTGTAAACGAAAACTCAGTCGCCAAGCAAATGGCCGAGCTTTTCCTTCTTCGTCCTGAGATAATGGGCAGCCGGTTCGAACGATTCGACTTCGATCGGTATACGTTCGACAACTGTTAATCCCGCCTCTTCGAGGGCTCTTATCTTATCAGGGTTATTCGTCATTACGCGGACCTTGCAAAGTCCTATGTCGAATAAAATTTCGGCGCATTGGCCGTATGTTCGGGCATCGACCGCAAAGCCGAGCTTTTCGTTAGCTTCGACAGTATCCGCGCCTTCGTCCTGAAGTGCGTATGCCCGGATCTTATTTATAATGCCGATACCGCGGCCTTCCTGCTGTTGATAAACTATTGCTCCACGGCCTTCGGCTTCAATAAGTTCCATGGCTTTCTGTAATTGCGGGCCGCAATCGCATTTGATGGAACCAAAGACATCGCCGGTCAGGCACTGCGAATGGATGCGAACAAGCGTGGGCGTATCGCGTTCAAGTTCACCTTTGATCAGCACGACAAATTCCTCATCGCTATTGAGCGATCGATATCCAGCGATCCTAAAATCACCGATCTGAGTAGGCAACTTCGCTTGGGCAACGCGTTCTACCGTCTTTTTGCATACGCGAACCGCGCAATCGCCGTTATTGTTTATCAAACTTCTTATCTCCGGCAAAGCCAATTTTAATGTTCACTTAGCATTATACTATTTTTGAGTACATTTGTAACGGTTTTTTCGCACAGCGATCCTCAAACGCCTACGTAACAGAGATCCGCAAATCTGCATTAACTGGTTCGCCGGGGTTTGGTCAGTTCTTCCCAGACCGCTGTGTTCCAATAAAAAAAGCCCGTCTGAATATATCAGACGGGCTACAAGTTGTCTGCTACTTCTTTATTTAGAAGAAGAAGCGGAAACCAAATCGAACCTGACGAGCTCCCTGGAAGGAATTCGCTTGGCCATAACGCTGGTCGACACCACCTGATGCAACCTTGCTGTTAATATAGTCAAACAGTTCACCGCGATTAAACTTACCAAGCAGGCAAGGGAAATCACCGGAAGCGCAACCTACATCGGTAAATGTCGTACCACCGGCATAAATGCTGGTGTTCGATTTATCAGTGTAGACGCCCTGAACCGTTTCTTGGTCGAACAGATTGATGATGTTCAAGTTAACTGCGACACCATATTTGTTATCACGTCCAAACTTATACTTATGCGAAACGCTAAAGTCAGTTTGCGAGAAAACATCCGACCGACCGAGGTCGCCGCGTCCGGTCAAGAAGATCGGAACGATGAAATCGATGGTCGTTGACTGAGGTGTACCCGATTGGATCGTTTGGAAAGCACTGATCTCTGTCGAGTTCGAACGCGAACCCATCCAATCGAAGATGTAACCGCCGTATGCGTTGAACACATGCGGGCGATCCGTAGCAAGAGCTCCATTATCGCCACCGCCGTTTGCCTTGAAGCCGATAAGCGGAAGGTCAAAGCTGCGGTTAACGCCTGGATCCGAACGTCCATCTTCATCAGAGTTAGCCAAACCTGAATAGTTACCACGAAGGCGACTATAGGTGTAGTTCATATTAAAGAAGTAGCTGTTCGCAAAACGGCGATCCAATGTTACTTCCCAACCCTGATACTGACGTTCTGGGAATGCATACGGTTCAGCATAACCGAAGTCACGCAAGAACTGAGCATGCAAGCCTTTGCCCGGGTTACCTGTGATGTAGATCTCAGAACCATTAGCCGAAATAGCACCGGCATCTTCAACAGCTTCGAGAAGCTTTTTGTTGACATAACGTCCTTTAAGGACGAAATTACGGCTGAGTTCATGTTCGATACCAACTGTGAGTTCACGCTGTTGGTAAGGTTTCAGATTCGGATCGATACCGCCTGATTCTTCGATCGTCGCATTTGGATCGTTCGAAGCGATACGGTAATCGTTCTGGCAGCGGCTGATACCGCTTCCGATGAAGCCCGTAGGTGCGCAAGAGCCGCCCGGAGCGTCATTAAAGTTGCCAAGGATCGATGATTCGGTGAAAGCCGAACGGAACGGGCCGTCTGACGGAAGGATCTCAAAGAAATCCACACGATAGAAGTTACCGCCGAATGAACCTTGGGCCAATTTGAATTTCAAACGGTCATAGAATTTACCATAGCTGGCAAAGATCTTTGTTTTACCGTTTCCAAAGAGGTCAAATGCGCCGCCGATACGCGGAGCAACTTTGTCGCCCCAACCGAAGCCGAAAGCTGCGGGGAAGCCGTTAAACGAAGGAAGAGCTTCCTTTTCAACACGAACACCGAGGTTCAACGTCAGACGATTGATCGGCTGCCATTTATCCTGGATGTAGATCGATTGGTTAAGGTTGCTGCCTTGACCGCGTTCTCCGTAACGATAGAGAACCCCGTGTCCATAAACACAGCCCGTCGTCTGGCCAGGGGCACAGAGAGGAGCCGAAGGAACTGCCAACGAACTCCAGTTGAAGTCGTCGTCAATAGCATGACCATACTGAAGATAGATACGGTTAGTAAAGTTCTTCAAGAGGTCATTGTCGATCGCCTGATGTCCGTATCCGCCTTTCAGCTCGTGACGTCCACCACCGCTAAACAAGTACGTCAGATCGCCTTCGTAGTTCGTACGAATGGAAACGTCTCTGGTCGTATTTGTGTTCGACGGATCGTTCTGTCCCTGAGTACAAGCGTTAGGTCCGTACTGATTACCATTTGACGGGGTATTGCCGTAGGTGCAAAGGTAACGCAATGCGGTATTGATACCATAGTTACCCAATTTTTCGTTCAAGAAACCGCGCGAATAGCGGAACGATGCCACTAAGTTGTTGAGCGGTGTATAAACGGTCTGGAAGGTAACGTTGTTCGATGTCTGACGGCCGCCATAAAGAGCAGTAACAGCCGGGTCCTGATAGGCTCCGCCCAAAGTAACTGTTCCGTAAGGATTGATACCATCTTGGACAACCGGATTCCAAAGGAATGTACCGGTCATACGAAGCTTCGACCAAGGTGAAGCATCGAGACGTGCGAACGTATATTCGTTGGTATATTTATCTTTATACCGAACTGTTCCATTTGCGTTAACAACTCGTGTTGCAGCCGGAGCGTTCGTGTAATAGGTCGTATCAGTCGTACGCGTTTGGATCTGCGGCGAATAGCTGCCGAAGAACCAAAGTTTGTTCTTGACTATCGGACCGCTCAAGTTGAGCGAAGGATACGAGCTAAGATATTTACCTTTCGGCGATGTAAAATATTCCGTCACCTGGTTGTTGCTGAACGACAACAGCGAAGGACGGTTTCCGCCCTGCAATGCTGAAGGCTCAAAAGCAGTTCCAAAATCACCGTGGAAATCATTGTTTCCACCTTTGGTAACAACGTTGATAACGCCGCCTGTTGCGCCGCCGTATTCAGCGTTGAAACCGCTTGATTTAACCTGAACTTCTTGTACCAATGCGAAAGGAATATTCTGGTTGCCGTTCAAACCGGCATTACGATAGTTGGTGACTTCCTGGCCGTCAACAACGAACGTGTTTTCCGCACCCGAAGCACCATCGATGGTGAAACCACCCGATTTAGCTTCCGGACGTGTTCCCGGAATAACTTTCAAAATCGTTGTGAAATTTTCGCCCTTCGGAAGCAATCCGATTCTTTCGGAGTTGACCGAGTTCGAAATTTCAGAACTTGTCGTATCGATAGGTGCGTCACCGCCGGTGACGTCAACCACATTGGGGTCAACTGCCTGAACACCTAATGTAAAGGCGACTTGGCTGGTTTGACCCAATTCGACACGAGCTTGCTGGCTTCCTGCCGCAAAACCGCTGGCAGCTTCGTTTGTAAGTGTATACAAACCCGGTGCCAACTGAAGTACGCGGATAAAGCCAGAATCATTTGTTGTAACCGTACGTTTGAAACCAGCAGTCCCTTCGGAACTGGTGATCGTAACGGCGACTCCGGGAACTAACGCTCCGGCGGAATCTTTAGTTGTGATCTCCATGTTTCCCGTTCGTTCTTGTCCGAATGCAATAGCAGTCAGAGCAAAAACGATCGTCAACACGGAAATAAACTTCATTGTTCGATTCATAATTTGTCTCCTGAAAATAAGGAATAAGAGAAGTAAACTGTCTAAAAATGGACAAGTACTGTTCTTTCCGCATAAATATATGCAAATACCAAGCCAAAACTTGGCGAACGGCAAATATTACCACAAGTCCTTTATTTATATAGGTTTTACAGCGTTTCAGGCTCTTTGCGAAAGCTTCAATGTTACAAAGATCGAACGTTAATTCATTGAAAAGTCCAAATTTTTGTATTTTCTAAGCAGATTTCGGAAATTTTGCCGATCGCAGCGTTGCACTGAATTAGCGATTCGCGTCAAAAAACAGTAAATTGGTTAAGTCCGCGAACGCTTTTTTAACGGAGAATAAAACTCTGTCTGAACGAATTTACCGTGATTCGGTACATAATATTATACGCCTGAACCTCGACGAACCGGAAGGCGTTTTGCTTGCCGGCTTGATAGACACGGCAGAATTTCAGCGGCTTCGGCGTGTGCGTCAGCTTGGCCTCGCGCATTTTGCGTATCAAGGCGCCGAGCATTCGCGATTTACACATTCGCTCGGAGCTTTGCATCTTGCGACGCGGATACTTGCAAAACTTTCTTCAAAATATGAGATCAGCGACGCCGACCGCATCGCCGTTCGTTGTGCGGCTCTGCTTCACGATGTCGGTCACGGTGCGTTCTCTCATGTCATCGAACCGATCCTTCATTTTCGCCACGAAGATTTTACGATCGCCGCCGTCGAAAGCGATGATACAGAGATCGGCAAAAAGCTTCGCGCGTTTTCGCCGGAACTGCCGACACGTGTTGCATCGATCATTCGCGGCGATTTCAAACCGGTCGCTCTCGCACAGATCGTTTCGTCTCAGCTTGACGCCGACCGTATGGATTATCTTTTGCGCGATTCGCTGATGACCGGTGTGAAATATGGCGTTTTCGATCTGGAATGGATAATCAAATCGCTCGAGATCGATGAACAGAACGACCGGCTTTTTGTTTCTGCTCGCGGCCTTTATGCCGTCGAAGATTATCTGCAGGCTCGTTATTATATGTATCGGCAGGTCTATTTTCATCGAACGCTGCGGGCGGCCGAATCAGTTCTGCAATCCCTTTTGAAACGAGTTCTTTCGTTGTTCCGCGATGGGCAAAATGTTTTTGTAGCCGAAGATTCCCCGCTCGATCGCGTATTTCGCGGCGAAAAATTTACGCTGTGCGAGCATTTATCTTTTGACGACGCGGATGTAATGTTTCATATAAAACGCTGGCAGAGTTCGGATGACACGATACTCGCGGATCTTTCGCGTAGATTTCTCGATCGCCGGCTATTTGCAGCGTTCGATCTGGATATGCCCGAAGCCGAGCGAGGCAAGTTCGTTGCCGAGGCTCGCGAGATAATTGCGGCAAACGGATTTGATCCCGAATTTTATTTCATAGAGGACAAAGCCGGCGATGTTCCGCATTATTTTTATGCGATCGACCAAGACAAAGCGAAAGATCTGATCTACGTTGAAGATGGTTTTTCGCAGCCAAAGGTTCGGGAAATTTCTGAGGTGAGCGCCGCGGTTCGCGGGCTGCAAAGAGGTTATCGGATCCATCGCGTGTGTTTTCCGAGCGAATTAAAAGATGATATTGCAAAGATCTATCATAAATAGTTTGATCGTTTTCGTTTTCATTTTTTTTCCGTCGATAGCTTTCTGTCAAACACATTCGCTTGCGATCCTAACTCCCGATAATGATGAAAATTCCCAGCGGGTTTCCCGTTTGTTGGCCGCCGATCTCACCGGCAAATTCAAGATCATCGACAGCGGACTCGCCGATTCGGCATTTCGCTCAGCCGGCATTTCCGAGCCTTTCAACCAAACCATTGAAACCGCACAAACACTCGCGAGTTCGATCGGCTGTGAATATTTTCTACTGATCAAAGCAAGGAACGATCGCCGAAATGCCTATCAGCGGCCGGATTATTACGAATCTACCGCAGCGATATTCGTCGTAAACGGTAGAAGCGGAATCTTCCGCGACTGGAAGTTTTATCGCTACGAAGCCGCATCGGCGGTCGATGCCGATAAACTTTTTGATTCCGCTATCGGCGCGATCAGCAATGATATAGTGGCTTCTATCAACGCCGCGACCGATAAGAACGCGGCAGATACGCACATTGCCGAACCGCCTGATCCTGCTCCTGTAACCTTTCGCGCGCCGATTCCGTATAAAAGAATGAAACCGAAATATACCGAACAGGCGGCCATCTACGAAATAGAAGCGACGGTGGATATACTCGTCGATGTCGGTGCGGACGGTTCGATATTGGGGACAGATATCGTCCGCTGGGCCGGTTACGGACTCGATGAAAGCGTTGCCGAGAATGTCCGGCAAATGAACTGGCGGCCGGCAGAGATAGACGGAAAGCGGTTGCCGATGCGAATTTTACTGCGTTACAATTTCAAGAACGTCCCAACACCGGAACAGTAATGAAAAGCATTTTGGCATATTTTCGCTTCGGCATTTTCGCCATCGCCACATTTTCGCTTTATGCGGGCTGGTGGTTGTTCTCGTTCGTCGTTCCGAACAAGCAATTTTGGCGGCAGTTCGTTTTCAGGAAATGGTCGCGTTCGTTCCAGATCGCATCGGGGATGAAGATAAAGATCATCGGCCAGGTGCCAAAACCGCCTTTTTTTTTGGTGACGAACCACGTGAGTTATGTTGACGTTCCGGCTTTGAACCTTGCGACCGGCGGAATATTCGTCGCTAAAAAGGAAATTGAGAACTGGCCAATTGTCGGCGGGATCATCCGCGATATGGGCGTTATCTTTGTCGATAGAACGAACCGCCGCGACATTCCGCGTGCCGGCGAACAGATCTTGAAAAAACTGGAAGATAACGAAGGCGTCATTATTTTCCCGGAAGGCGTAAGTGCCAAGGGCGAAGATGTAAAACCGTTCCATTCGTCTTTTTTTGAATTTGCCTCGCGAGCGGACCTCAATGTTTCGTATGCGACGTTGACCTATGAAACGCCGGAAAACGGCCCAAGCCCGAGTGAATCGGTATGCTGGTGGGACGATATTTCTTTCATGTCGCACCTGATCAGGCTTTTGAAATTGCCTGGCTTTACGGCGGTAATAGATTTCGGCGACGAACCGGTCCGCAACAGCGACCGAAAAATTTTAGCAAAAGAGCTGCACGAAAAGGTCGAAGAGAAATTCGTACCGATGCAGTAGTTTCGATCCATATATAAAAGGAGTTCAAATGTTTAAGTTCACTTTTCGTTTTTCGATACTCGCTTTTGTGATCTCATCATTCGCGTTTTCATCGCTTGCTCAGACAAAGGCTTTGGAAACAAAAAATATGAACACAAAGGTAAGCGCATGCACTGACTTTTTCGAATTTGCCGATGGCGAATGGCTTCGTTCGACCGAGATACCTGCGTCGGAATCGCGCTATGGCACATTCAATGTTCTGGCCGATAACAACAACGATATTCTGAAGGATATCCTAGAGAAAGCCGCCGCCGCCAAATCACCGGCCAAAGGCAGCGACACACAGTTGATCGGTGATTTTTATTCGTCGTGTATGGACGAAGCGGCAATTAACCGACTCGGTTCAAAACCGCTCCAGCCGTTTTTCAAACAGATCGCTTCGATAAAAGACCTTGACAGTCTGCGCAAAGAGCTCGCCTCGCTGCATAACTCCGGGATCTCATCGATGTTCGGACTTTACGGCGGCAGCGATCTAAAAAATTCGAATATGGTCATAGTCAATGCGGGTCAGGGCGGTTTGTCGCTTCCGAACCGCGATTACTATACGAAAGACGATGAAAAATCGGTCGAAACACGTGCTAAGTTTATGGACTATATGACGACGATGTTCAAACTTCTTGGTGACGACGCGAACACCGCGAAAGCGAATGCCGAAACCGTGATGAAGATCCAAACGCAGCTTGCCGAGCATTCATTGGCTCCGGCTGAAATGCGGGATCCGGACACCCGTTATCACAAAATGTCGGTCGAAGACGCACAAGCGATCACGCCGAATTTCGATTGGACAAAATATATGAACGAACGTGGCATTCCGAAAACCACCGAGTTCAACGTCGGCCAGCCTGATTTTTTCAAAAATCTCAACTCGATGATGACGGATGTTTCGATCAACGATTGGAAAACCTACCTTCGTTGGATGACCGTAAATTCAGCGGCATCGACGCTTTCCAAACCGTTTGCCGATGCTCGTTTCGATTTCTTTGGCCGCTATTTGAGCGGACAAAAAGAACAGCAGCCGCGTTGGAAAACCTGCGTCGAAGCGACCGATGGAACGCTCGGCGAAGCTCTCGGAATGGAATACGTTCATCGCACATTCAAGCCGGAAGCGAAAGCCCGGATGGACGAACTCATCTCGAACCTTTTCGCAACGCTGAAAACGCGTATCAACGGCCTCGAATGGATGAGTCCTGAAACAAAGGTTCAGGCACAGAAAAAGCTTTCTTCATTCAAACGAAAGATCGCGTATCCGGATGTCCTTCGCGGCTATAAAGGGCTTGCTCTCGACCGCAAAAGCTACGCCGGAAACGTTCTCTCAGCGCGTAAGTTCCAAGTTGCCAGGAACGTGGATGACATTAATAAGCCGGTTGATAAAACGCGTTGGGGCTTTTCACCACCGACGGTAAATGCGTCGTATTCCCCGACGAATAACGAGATCACATTTCCGGCAGGAATTCTGCAGCCGCCGTTCTTTAACGTAGATGCTGACGACGCGATCAACTATGGCGCGATCGGCGGTGTTATTGGCCACGAAATAACGCACGGATTTGACGATTCGGGCAGCCGCTTCGATGCTGACGGGAACCTAAAAATGTGGTGGACTCCTGACGACAGAAAGAAATTCGACGAACGTGCAGCTTGCGTTATTAAACAGTTCGACGGTTATGAAGTTCAGCCGGGATTGTTCATCAACGGTAAGCTTACGCTTGGCGAGAACATCGGTGATTTCGCCGGTTTGACGGTTGCTTACGATGCATTCATGCGATCGCTCGAAGGCAAACCGCGACCGGCAGATATCGACGGCTTTACACCGGAACAGCGTTTTTTCCTCGGCTGGGCTCAGGTCTGGAAAGGAAAATACACCGACGAAGCAGAACGTTTGCAGGTAAAAGGAAATCCGCATTCGCTGCCACGCTTCCGCGTAAACGGCCCGCTTTCGAATATGCCGCAGTTCAAGAAAGCTTTTAACTGCAAGGACGGCGACGCCATGGTCCGCGAAGATCAGTGCGCGATCTGGTAGGTTCGATCATGTAGATCGGTCTATCTATCGATCTAAAAAAGAGGTTGTCTGAAAGGGCAGCCTCTTTTTCTGCACTTATCACGTGTCCCGCTGTCCCAGTGTCCCAAGCTGTCCCACTGTCCCAGTGTCCCACTCGCGCCTATTTTGATGAAACGCCCGTTTTTATTGGGCTTGGGCTTAACTGTCCCGCTGTCCCGGTGTCCCACTCGCGCCCTATTTCAATGAAACATCCATTTTTATGGATTTCGGCTGATGGCTGTCCCAGCTGTCCCACTTCCACTCGCGCCTATTTTTCAAAGAACTACTATCTAATTGGCGGAGAATATTTCCCGCCGATGAAAATATATCAAAAGTTGCGACAATAGTAAAGAGTTTTAGTTATGAAACAATCAACTACTTTCTCATCGTGGATCGAACCGCTCAGCCGAAACCGGCAAATCTCCTAGTTGAATGCCCGCTCCCCGGCTCCAGCGGAGCCAACTGTTTGTAGCAACGAATGCAGAATGCGAACAAGCTCCGTAGGAGCGGCCTATTCTGGGACGCTCCTACGGAGCTAGTAATTTTTTTGGCGGTATCTACAAACAGAATGCTCCTACGGAGCTAAGAAATCTAGCCCTTGCTTACGGTCAGGCGGGCTTCTGCAATTGGTGCGGTTTACTTGGAACGCGGTCACTCTTGTCCTCGATCGGTGGTTCCTCCGGCGAAACCGACCTTGTCGTCTGCACAAGTCGGTTACGCCGTGTCCGGCGTTGCACGCGGGGGCGCGTGCGTTCCAGTCAGAGAGTTGCGTCCGTCTTCCGCGTTGAATGTTAAGCCCTTCCTAACGGTCGGGCTTCTGCAAAGTTCCTCACCCTCGCTCCGCACTCCTCGCCCCTCACCTTTCACCATTAAAAAAGAGGCCGTTCTGGATCACTCCAGACGGCCTCTTTTAATTGATGATCAAGTGAAGACCTATTCGTCGTCTTCCAGATCGATCTTCATTGCTTCGTCAATATCGAATTCTTCTTCGAGTTCGATATCATCGTCAACTTCTTCGACCTCGACATCATCCGGTTCGCTACCCGAATCGACTCCGGGAACACCGCCGAAGACCGGAATATCCAGTCCGCCGCGAACGTCCGGCATTTCGTCAAATTCGTCATGATGCTTCGGATTTTCCGTTGCATCAGGAGCCACCTGAACGTTGCGGTAATATTTCATACCGGTTCCGGCAGGTATGAGGCGTCCCATGATGACGTTCTCTTTCAAGCCGCGAAGATAATCGACGCGTCCTGAAATAGCCGCTTCGGTAAGAACACGTGTCGTTTCCTGGAAGCTGGCCGCCGAAATGAACGAATCTGTCGAAAGCGATGCTTTCGTGATACCGAGCAACAAAGGTTCGCCGACCGAGGTCTTTCCGCCTTCGTCCGCAACCCGGCGGTTTTCGTCTTCGTAACGGAACCGATCGACCTGCTCTTCCATAAGGAATTCAGTATCGCCGACCTCTTTGATCTTGACCCAGCGAAGCATCTGGCGAACGATCGTTTCGATGTGTTTATCGTTGATATTCACACCCTGCAAACGATAGACCTCTTGGATCTCGTTGACCAAATAATTCTGCAAAGCCTCAGGCCCGAGAACACGCAAAATATCGTGCGGGTTCAGCGGTCCGTCCATCAAAGGTTCACCGGCTCGTACACGATCGTCTTCCTGCACGTTGATATGAGTTCCGCGCGGAATGTCGTATTCGCGTTCGCTGCCGTCATCACCGACGATAATGATCTTACGTTTACCTTTCGCGATCGGTCCGAATTTAACGGTACCGTTGATCTCTGACATCATCGCGGTTTCACCCGGACGCCTTGCTTCGAAAAGCTCGACGACACGCGGCAAACCGCCGACGATATCTTTTGTCTTCGTCGTCTCACGCGGGATCTTTGCGATAACGTCGCCCGGTTTGATCTCTTGGCCGTCTTCGACCATAAGATTTGCCCGGATCGGCATCTGATAAGTTTTCAGAACCTTATTGCCATCGCGGATCTCAAGACGCGGCTGATTTTTCTCATCCGAATCTTTAACCACGAGGCGTTTCTGGCCCGTTACCTTATCTGTTTCTTCTTCGACCGTTTTGCCTTCCTTCAGATCCTGATATTTCACAGTACCTTTTGTTTCGGTCAAAATGGCGAACGTGAACGGATCCCAAGTTACGAGAATATCGTCTTCCTTAACTTTCTGACCGTCTTTGACATGAAGCTGAGCACCATAAACTATCTGGTAACGAGCAACCTCGCGTCCGCGTTCGTCGAGCAAAGCCAGCTCCGATTGACGTTTGAGCGAGATCATTTCACCGCTGCGGTTCTTGATGATCTTCAGGTCTTCGTCAAATTTGACGGTTCCGTCCATCGCAGCAATATGCTTGGTTTCCTGTTCGAGCCGAGCCGTACCACCGACGTGGAACGTTCTCATCGTAAGCTGCGTTCCCGGTTCGCCGATCGATTGAGCGGCGACAACGCCGACCGCTTCGCCGATCTCGACCGTATTTCCGGTAGCAAGATTTCGACCGTAACATTTCACGCAGATACCGCGACGCGATTCGCATGTAAGAGCCGAACGCATACGCACTTTCTGAAGCCCCGAAAGCTGAACTTGTGCCGCCAATGCTTCATCAACCTCAACGTTCGCTTTGACGATCACCGTTCCGTCAACCGGATCGATAATGTCGTCAAGCGACGTGCAGCCGACGATGCGGTCGCGCAAACTTTCGACCTCTTCACCGTTTCGAATGATCGCCTCTGACCAAACACCGCGGAGAGTTCCGCAATCCTGTTCGGAAACAATAACGTCCTGAGCGACGTCAACGAGACGGCGTGTAAGATAACCGGAATCGGCCGTTTTCAAAGCCGTATCAGCCAAACCTTTTCGCGCACCGTGCGTCGAAATAAAGTACTGCAGAACGTTCAAACCCTCGCGGAAATTCGCGACGATCGGCGTTTCGATGATCTCGCCCGAAGGTTTCGCCATCAGGCCGCGCATACCGGCAAGCTGGCGGATCTGAGCATCCGAACCACGAGCACCGGAATCGGCCATGACGAGGATCGGGTTGAGTTCCTTTCGTTCGTCTTCACGCGTATGCATCGCCTTGAACATTTCTTTGGCGACCCTGTCGGTAACTTCCGACCAAATTGCCGTCACTTTGTTTTCGCGTTCCATGTTCGTCATGGTCGCGTTCTCATATTGTTTCTGAAGTTTGTCAACTTCTTTACGGGCGTCTTCGATAATGCCTTCTTTACTTGCCGGCGTGACCATGTCGTCAATACCGATCGACATACCCGAACGCGTTGCATATAAGAAGCCCATTGCCTTGAGGTCATCGAGCATAACGACCGTTGCGTCATGACCGAGTTTCAAATGGCAGTAGCTGACAAGCGAACCGAGGCCTTTCTTCTTGAGCGTTCCATTGACGTACGGCAAACCGTCACGCGTCAGGCGTTCATTAAGGATCGACGCGTCCGGCTGTCGTATTGATCACACGATCGACATTTTCGCGGACAGTCGCACGCATAACATCTTGATTATGATGTTCGAGCGTCAGATCGATCAGATCGCCTTTCCAGCGAAGTCTGATCTTCGTCTGCGTTTCGATAACACCGGCATCGAGTGCGAGCAGAACGTCGTCGATCGAATTGAAGGCTTTGTTATCGCCTTTCATCTCATCGCGTCCGAGCGTCAGATAATAGCAGCCGAGAACAATGTCCTGTGAAGGAACCGTGATCGGCTGGCCGCTGGCCGGCGACAAAAGGTTGTTTGATGCGAGCATCAAAACACTTGCCTCGATCTGAGCTTCGGCCGAAAGCGGAATATGAACCGCCATCTGATCGCCGTCGAAATCGGCGTTGAAAGCCGTACAAACGAGCGGATGGATCTTGATCGCTTTTCCTTCGACGAGAACCGGTTCGAACGCCTGAATACCCAAGCGGTGAAGCGTCGGAGCACGGTTTAACAAAACCGGATGCTCGCGAATAACTTCTTCCAAAATATCCCAAACGATCGGTTCCTGACGTTCGACCATTTCGCGAGCCTGTTTGATCGTCGCGGCATGTGCGTCTTTTTCAAGCTTGTTATAGATGAACGGCTTGAAAAGCTCGAGAGCCATTTTCTTCGGCAAGCCGCACTGATGAAGTTTCAGTTCCGGACCGACAACGATGACCGAACGTCCCGAATAATCGACACGTTTTCCGAGCAAGTTCTGTCGAAAACGTCCCTGCTTTCCTTTCAAAGTTCCCGAAAGTGATTTCAGCGGACGATTGTTCGCACCGCGAAGCACGCGGCCGCGTCGACCGTTGTCGAACAGCGCATCGACCGCTTCCTGCAACATACGTTTTTCGTTTCGGACAATAACTTCAGGTGCACGAAGCTCCATCAGTTTCTTCAAACGGTTATTGCGGTTGATAACGCGGCGATAAAGATCGTTAAGATCGGAGGTCGCAAAACGTCCGCCATCGAGCGGCACGAGCGGACGAAGTTCCGGCGGAATGACCGGAATTACATCGAGGATCATCCATTCCGGCTTGTTGCCCGAACGAGCGAACGAATGTCGAAACCTTGAGACGTTTCGAGAATTTCAATTTTTTCTGCTGCGAAGTTTCCTCACGCATTTCTGACGCGAAGATCCGCGACGAGCTCATCGATCTCGATCGTCATCAAAAGATCTTTGATCGCTTCGGCACCCATTTTGGCGACGAACTGATTCGGATAATCACGCGTCAATTCGCGGTAGCGCTCGTCGGTCAAAAGATCTTTTTGCTTTAGATCCGGCACATCGCCCTCATCGATAACGATATACGTTTCGAAATAAAGGATCTTTTCCAGATCGCGCAGCGTGATATCGAGCAGATGGCCGATACGCGACGGCAGGCCTTTGAAAAACCAGACGTGCGAACACGGGCTGGCAAGTTCGATATGGCCGAGGCGTTCGCGGCGGACCTTGCATTGTGTAACTTCGACACCGCATTTATCGCAGATAACTCCGCGATGCTTCATTCTTTTATACTTTCCGCACAAACATTCCCAATCCGAAACCGGACCGAAAATACGAGCACAGAATAGGCCGTCGCGCTCCGGTTTGAATGTTCGGTAATTGATCGTTTCCGGTTTTGTGACCTCTCCGTGAGACCATGAACGGATCTTGTCCGGCGAAGCGAGCGAAATTCGGATCGCCTCATAATTCGTGGTCAATTGTGTCTTGTTTTCGTTATTAAATCGAAACATATATCTCCAAAGAGTCTTAAGTCTTGAGTCTGAAGCCCTAAGTCGGAGTTTCAAGGTCGGCCGGAATTTTCCGGCTCAAGACTTTGAAACTCCAGACTCCAGACTAATCTACGCCTACAAGCGTATCCACGCCGGCAGTTACATCGTCCATGTTGATCTCATCTTCCATGATGAGTTCGACATCCAGGCAAAGCGACTGCAGTTCGCGAACAAGCACGTTAAACGATTCCGGAATTCCCGGTTCAAAATTCGAAACGCCCTTGACGATCGTTTCATAGATCTTCGAACGTCCGGCCACGTCATCAGATTTGCAGGTGAGCAATTCCTGAAGAATATGTGCCGCGCCGTAGGCTTCGAGAGCCCAAACTTCCATCTCGCCGAAACGCTGGCCGCCGAACTGAGCTTTACCGCCCAAAGGCTGCTGCGTGATCAAGCTGTATGGCCCGATCGAGCGTGCGTGGATCTTATCGTCAACCAAATGCGATAGCTTGAGCATATATATGTAACCGACGGTCACTTTCTGCTCGAACTGTTCGCCGGTCAAACCGTCATAAAGACGTGTTTTGCCCGATGGCCCGACGGAATTTGGTATCTCTAGTTCGTCGAACGTGTCATTAGCATCGCCGATGAACTTCTTGATCTCGTCTTCGCTTGCACCGTCAAAAACAGGAGTTGCGAAATGAAGTCCCAGAACGCGAGCGGCCCAGCCGAGATGCGTTTCAAGTATCTGTCCGACGTTCATACGCGATGGCACGCCGAGCGGATTGAGCACGATCTCTACCGGAGTTCCATCCGGCAAATACGGCATATCTTCTTCCGGCAAAATACGTGCGATAACACCTTTGTTACCGTGGCGTCCGGCCATTTTGTCACCGACGGAAAGCTTACGCTTCATCGCGACGAAGACCTTGACCATCTTGATAACGCCCGGAGGAAGTTCGTCGCCCTGTTTGAGCTTCGTGATCTTCTCTTCGTAAATATCGCTGAGGATATTGATCTGGCGTTCGGTACGCTGTTCGTATTCTTTTACTTCGCTCGGGATATCGATCTTTCCGGAGGCGACATCGGCTTTCTTCAAGATCTTGATGTCTATCTCCTTCATATCTTCGCGCTTTAGCGTTGCACCTTTTTTGATGAGAACTTCTTTGCCGTCCATCAGGTCTTTATTCAGCTTACGGCCATCGAATAAGTTCATATATTCGCTGGTCACGCTGTTCCTGAAGGATTCGGATCTCGTCTTCGAGATCGCGGCGAAGATCGTCTTCTTCCATTCCTTCGATATCGAGTGAGCGTTCATCTTTTTCCTGGCCTTTACGTGTAAAGACCTGAACGTCAACGACCGTTCCGTCGATTCCCGGAGGACAGGTTAGCGAAGCGTCTTTAACATCGCCGGCCTTTTCACCAAAGATCGCACGAAGAAGTTTTTCTTCGGCAGTCAGCTGAGTTTCACCTTTCGGCGTTACTTTACCAACCAGGATCGATCCCGGTTTGACCTGAGCACCGATTCGGATAATTCCGGATTCGTCCAGATCGCGGAGCATATTTTCACCGATATTCGGTATGTCCCGCGTGATCTCTTCCGGCCCGAGTTTTGTATCGCGTGCTTCGACCTCAAGCTCTTCGATATGGATCGACGTATAATAGTCTTCCTTCACAAGCTTTTCGGAAACGAGTATCGCGTCCTCAAAGTTGTATCCGCGCCAAGGCATAAATGAAACGAGAACGTTTCTGCCAAGAGCAAGTTCGCCGCGGTCCGTACAAGGGCCATCGGCAATGACCTGTCCTTTCGTTACGCGTTCGCCTACGAGCACGATCGGCCGCTGATTGATACAAGTGTTCTGGTTAGAACGCTTGAATTTAACCAGCGAATAGATATCGGCGGTCACCTCACGCGAGATAGTTCCATCTACTCTGTGATCGGCCTTGACGATAATGCGTTCCGAATCGACATAATCGACGACGCCGTTTCGTTTTGCGATAACAACCGCACCCGAGTCATGTGCCGCGATCTTCTCCATACCGGTTCCGACATACGGCGATTCCGCACGCAGAAGCGGCACTGATTGACGCTGCATGTTCGAACCCATAAGGGCACGGTTGGCGTCATCGTTCTCAAGGAAAGGAATAAGCGACGCAGCAACCGAAACGAGCTGTTTCGGCGAGACGTCCATATACTGAACTTCAGATCTATCAGCCGTGATAAATTCACCCTTTTCGCGGGCGGCAACACGGTCGTTGACAATATTGCCTTTCGCGTCGAGTTCGATATTTGCCTGGCCGATGATGTATTTATCTTCTTCCCAAGCCGTCAGATAGAACGGGAACGGTTCGAATTCAGCGATCTTGCCGTCTTTTTTAGCGATCTTTTTATTTTCAGATTCGACCTCTTCCTGACGAACATGGTCGCGCGGTTTGAATTTCGTATCGCCGCCGTTGCTGATCATTACATACTCGACAACTCGGCCTTCTTCGACCTTTCTGTAAGGCGATTCGATAAAGCCGAATTCGTTTATCCGTGCAAAACACGAAAGCGACGAGATCAAACCGATGTTCGGGCCTTCAGGAGTTTCGATCGGACAGATGCGGCCGTAGTGAGTCGGGTGAACGTCGCGAACCTCAAATCCGGCACGCTCACGCGAAAGTCCGCCCGGCCCGAGAGCCGAAAGACGTCGTTTATGCGTGATCTCCGAAAGCGGATTCGTTTGGTCCATGAACTGCGAAAGTTGCGAAGAACCGAAGAATTCGCGAACGGCTGCCGTCACCGGCTTTGCGTTGACCAGATCGCGCGGCATCGTCGTGAACATATCCTGTTGAATGGACATCTTCTCCTTGATCGCGCGTTCCATTCTTTCCAGTCCGATGCGGAACTGATTTTCGAGCAGTTCACCCACCGCACGAACGCGGCGGTTACCGAGGTGATCGATGTCGTCCTGATAATAATGTTCGCTGTCGCGTTTCATTCGCAGCAGATAATTGACAACCTCTACGAAATCATCGGCTTGCAGAAGCGGATCTTCTGCACGGTCATCTGCCGGGCGTCCCATTTTGATATTGAATTTCAAACGCCCGACGCGTGATAGATCAAAACGCCGTGCATCAAAGAACATACCTTCGAGCAAATGATAGGCAGTCGGAACCGTCGGCGGATCGCCGGGCCGCATTTTGCGGTAAATTTCGAGCAATGCATCGACCGGTTTGGATATCGCGTCTTTCTTAAGCGTATTCGTAATGACTTCGCCGATAACATCGCGTTTCGGGAAGAACACCGCAAAATCGGAAACGTTCTCTTCGATCAATTGCTGCAATTTTGCCGCATTGATCTCAGTATTGGCTTCCATAATGACTTCGCCGGTTTCGGTATTGACGACATCATCAACAGCATATGCACCTTCGAAATCGGCGGTCGAAACTTCGACCTTATCGATCTTCATTGAGCGAAGATCGGCCATCGCAGATCGTGTTACCTTTTTGCCAACGCGGACGATGTCTTCTTTTTTGTCTTTGATGTCCTGTTCGGAACGCATTCCGACGAGGTTCGTTTCGCCTTCTTTCTTAATGTTGACAAAAAGTTTGCCTTTTTCGGCCGACGCAGTATCGACCGTGTAGAACAATTTGATAATGTCGCCATCGGTAAATTCGGCACCTTTAACGACCTCTTCCAAAATATTGTCAGAGACCGTTTTCATATCGATCTGCGGATTCAGCCACAAGGCCGAGTGCACGCAAAAAGATCGTCGCCAAAATTTTTCTCTTGCCGAGACGCGCATGAAGTATTCCTTTTTGGTCGTATTCAAATTCGACCCACGAACCGCGGTAAGGAATGATCTTCGCCAAAAATTCGTCGTGATCGCCTTTGAAGAAAACACCCGGGCTTCGATGAAGCTGCGAAACGATAACGCGCTCGGTTCCGTTGATAATGAAAGTACCGTTGTCGGTCATCAGCGGAATTTCGCCAAAGAATACGTCTTCTTCTTTAATGTCGCGGATCGTCGAAACATCTGTGTCCGGATCCTTATCAAAAACGGTCAAGCGGATCTTTACCTTGAGCGGCACGCTGAAAGACATTCCGCGCTCCTGGCATTCCTGCTGGTCGTGTTTATGTTTGAGTCCGACCGGTTCACCGCAATTCGGGCAAAGCTTCGGGCGAACGGCGTTGAAAGTTCCGCAGTGGTTACAAAGAACCTCAGCCGGATTGAACGGATCGACCTTGATCTTCGAACCGCACTCTTTACAATTTGCACGCAAATGCTCGAGGCCTTCGAGATTTCCGCATTTGCACTGCCAGTTACCGATCTGAAATTCTACAAATTCGAGTGTTGCGGTTTCACGAAAATCGGAAACCGGAAAGATCGAAGCGAAGACGGACTGCAGTCCGACGTTTCGGCGTTCTTCCGGGATCAGGTCCATTTGCAGGAACCGCTTGTAAGATTCGCGCTGCACTTCGATAAGATTTGGGATCCGCGCCGTTGTATAAATTTTTGAAAAATCCACACGATCCGGCGATTGGCTCGTTCGTCGTCCCAACCCATGTGCATTATTTTGTAGCGGATTATTGATCATATGATTAAATAACGTTCAAAGAAAAAATCGGTTGATTTATCCGTTCGTAATTGCTAGGATTCTTTAGTCGCAAAATAACAGGCTATATTTGCTAATAAAGACGGCAAATGCGGCCGAGGGCGTAATACGCCCAGACCGCTGTTTTAGCAGTTAATGCTATTGCCTAAATTTTCCGAGCGTGCCGAAAGGGACACCAACTCTCCAATAAATATCGAGAACAATCGTTCTTGTAACCCCTGAAACCCTTATATAACCGGGCTTCAATCTGTAAACAGCCGGCTTCTAAACGAAACCTTCTAAAAATTGCCTGCCGTTTAGAATATCAAGAAATTCCTGCGGTTTCAACCCGCCGCGGCGATGCGCCGGGCTGAAACCGCATTATTAAAGAAATTTATTTGATCTCGACGGTTGCACCGGCTTCGGTCAATTTTGCCTTGATCTCTTCGGCTTCTGCTTTCGAAACGCCTTCTTTCAAAGCTTTCGGAGCGCCGTCAACGAGGTCTTTGGCTTCCTTGAGTCCCAAACCGCCGACAACTTCGCGAACCGCTTTAATAACCGGAACCTTGTTGCCGCCCGCTGCCGTAAGGATAACGTCGAACGAATCCTTTTCTTCGGCTGCCGGAGCGTCGCCGCCCGCAGGTGCTGCCATCATCATCGGTGCGGCCGCTGCTGCTGCCGAGACACCAAATACTTCTTCCAATTCTTTGACGAGTTCTGACGCTTCGAGAAGCGACATACCTTTCAAAAACTCAACTACTTCATCTTTTGTAACTGCCATGACTTTTATCTGTCCTCCAAATAGGGTTCTTTTCTGTTTAATTCATCGTCGACCGCTGTTGCGATCCACTGCTACGTGTCAGCCGCTAGAACCCACGGGACGCCGAGAAACGGGTTGCATCACCTTTTCTATGTCGTCCGAGCCGCAAAGCAGCCTGACTACTGCTTCGCTCGTTTTCCTTGAGTACGGCTTTTAGTTCCGGATCATATCCGAAACAAAACTTATTTATTCAGGCTTTTCCGCTTCGCCTTCGGTGGCTTCAGCGTGCTGTTCGCCTTCCGGCGAGCTGGCATCCTGATCATCTTCTTTCTTATCCTGAGCATCGCCTGCGGCTTCTGCCGGAGCTTCCGGTTTATCTTCAGCCGGAACATCTTCTGCCGGAGGAGCTTCCTGCGGTGCAGGATTCTCCTCAGCTCCGGGAGCTTCTTTTGCCGGTTCTTCCGCTGTCGGCGGTTCTTCGACCGGAGCTGCCGGCGTTTCTTGTGCCTCGACCTTCTCTTCCGCTTTTTCTTCCACAGCCGGAGCGTCCGTTGTTGGAGCTTCGGCAGCAGGAGCCTCTTTCTGGTCACCGATCTGCTTGATCACAATTGCCAGATCACGCGGGATCGCATTAATGACTGTAACGATGCCTTGTGCCTGTGCGTTGAGAACGTAAAGCAATTTCGACATAAGCTCTTCTTTCGAAGGCAAGTTAGCGATAACCTGCAGCTGATTTGCATCAACGAGCTTTCCGTCAACAACACCGGTCTTGAAGGTATAAACATCGGCGTTATCCTTCATGAATTTCGAGATGGCTTTGGTTAAGATCACCGGATCGCTTTCCGTCCAAGCGATAGCCGTAACACCTTTGAAATGTTCGGTCGCCTGTTCATATTGCGTATCTTTAACGGCAATTCGTGCCAACGTATTTTTAACTACTTGGTATTTTGCACCTGCTTCGCGTATTCGATTGCGGAATTCTTGGTCTTTGGTAACCGAAAGCTTTGAAAAGCTTACGACCATTGCCGATTTCGAATTCTGCAGCGATTCCGTGAGGGCTACCAGATCTTTCTGTTTTGTTTCTCTTGATTTCATTTTTTCTATTCGCTCCTCACGCCTTACGCGTACGCGAGCTCATCGAGCAAAACGCCCGGGCTCATCGTTGCAGCAAGATTGATCTTTTTCAAATATCGGCCTTTAGATGTCGCCGGCTTTGCCTTCATTACCGCAGTGATCAAAACTTTCGCATTTTCGGCGAGTTTTGTTTCGTCAAAAGAAACTTTGCCGACCGGTGTGTGAATAACTCCGGTTTTATCAACGCGATATTCGACTTTACCGGCTTTGGTTTCTTCGATGGCGGTTTTCACATCCATCGTTACGGTGCCTGTCTTTGGATTAGGCATCAGGCCGCGAGGGCCGAGGACCTTACCAAGCTGACCGACCTTACCCATCATATCGGGTGTTGCGATCAGTGCGTCAAAATCTAGTCCAGCCGCCTTTGATCTTTTCAACGAGATCGTCGCCGCCGGCCATATCCGCTCCGGCATCTTCGGCTTCTTTGACTTTGTCGCCCTGTGCGATGACAACGACCTTTTTATCGGCACCGCCGAGACCGTGCGGCAGAACGATCGTTCCGCGAACGAGTTGATCTGCTTTTCGCGGATCAACGCCGAGCCACATTGTCAGTTCGACGGTTTCGTCAAACTTTGCAAAGGCGATCTCTTTCACTTTAGCAACCGCTTCGTCGAGCGTATGTTTCTTATTCGGCTCAATTTTTTCAAGAGCCGCTAAGTATTTCTTTCCTCTTTTCATTTTACCTCCAGGTTCAAACGAACGCTTTAACGTTCTCCCTTCTTTGATCATTAGGACTCGGGAATTAAAGTCGTATAGATTCGACTCGCCCTTCGTCCCTGATTACTTATCCCTCAACCGTAAAGCCCCATACTCTTCGCCGTGCCTTCGATCGTTCGCATCGCCGCTGCGAGATTGGTCGTGTTCAGATCGACCATTTTCTTTTTGGCGATCTCTTCGATCTGAGCTTTGGTGACCGAACCGACACGTTCTTTATTCGGTGTTCCCGAACCTTTCGGGATTCCCGAAGCTTTTCTCAAAAGATCGCCGGCGGGCGGTGTTTTGGTTTCAAACGTGAACGAACGATCGGCATAAACCGTTATCACGACCGGAATTTTCATATCCGGGTCGTCGTTTTGCGTTTTGGCGTTGAACGCCTTGCAAAACTCCATGATGTTAACGCCGTGCTGTCCGAGTGCCGGACCGATCGGCGGTGCCGGATTTGCTTTTCCGGCCGGAATCTGCAACTTAATATAACCTGTAATTTTCTTTGCCATATTTTTCGATTTACGATTTCGGGTTTTCAACCCAAAAATGTCCTCATTTAATTTTATCAAGTTAATAGTAAATGGTATACCACTCGTTTGCATTCAATGCGAGCATCTTGCTCTTGTTGAAAATGAAATCCTTCGTGTTCACTATAAACTATTTACGATTTACCAGCTATTCTTCTTCAGCAAACGTAACTTTTTCAACTTCCAGGAAACTCAGTTCGAAAGGAGTCGAACGCCCGAAAATCGTGACCGATAACCTTTAAGGTCGCTTTTCTTCGTTTACTTCTTCGACCTTTCCTGTAAAACTTGCGAACGGACCGGATTTGATGCGGACGACCTCGCCGACCTCGTAAGTAGAATTTCGGTTTCGGTTTTTCGGTCGCAACCTCAATGTTATGAACGATCTGATCAACTTCTTCCTGTGTCAGAGGAGTCGGATTTTTTCCGCCCAGAAAACCGGTCACCTTCGGCGTTGATTTGATCGCGTGAAAAACATTGTCGGGAATCTTGCCCTTATCGTCACATTCGATCTCGACAAGCACGTAGCCCGGATAAAACATCCGCGACGATTCGATGCGCTTATTTCCGCGCATTTCGACGACCGTTTCTTTCGGCAGCAAAACTTCCGTGATCTGCTCGCTGAGCTCCATATCGCGAATTCGCGCCTTCAGACTTTCGACGACTTTGTTTTCATGTCCCGAATATGTGTGGATAAAATACCACTGCTTCATTTTAAAAATCCTTATATTCCGGCAATCTTATTGATCAACCAAGTAAGTCCATCCAACAGATATAACCCATGCCTGGTCGACAAGAAACAGATAAACAGCAAAGAATATTACCGCGATGATAACGATCATCGTGGTCTTTCAAACTTCGTCTGACGAAGGAAACGTGGTTTTATCCAGCTCTTCGCGGGTTTTGCGAATGAACTCACCGACGCCTTCCTTCTTTTATCCTTGCTTAAGGTGTCTATTGCTTCCGACACTTGTATATCTCCTAATTATTTAATGGCAGGGGTACCAGGACTCGAACCCGGACCTAAGGTTTTGGAGACCTCCATGCTAACCATTGACACCATACCCCTGTAATGAGTCAAGAGTGGAGAGCTGTGAGTCTTGAGCAGGAATTTCCGGCTCAGGACTAAGACTCTCTACTTCAGACTATTTATTTTCTCTATGCAGCCGATGGCAGCGGCAACGACGGCAAAATTTATTAAGCTCAAGCCGGTTCGGCGTGTTCTTTTTGTTTTTTGTCGTAACGTAGTTGCGCTCCTTACATTCGGTGCACTGCAAAATTATATTATCTCTAGCCATTTTCCTAATTCCTCGCTCCAGATTCCAAATTCCAAATTCCGATCGATCTGGAATTTGGAATCTGAAATTTGAGAATCTCTTCTATTCAACAACTTCCGAAACGGTACCGGCACCGACTGTTCGGCCGCCTTCGCGGATGGCGAAGCGGAGGCCTTTTTCCATTGCGATCGGTGCGATCAGTTCGATCTCCATCTGGATGTTGTCGCCCGGCATGACCATTTCTACTCCGGCCGGAAGATTTGCAACACCTGTTACATCCGTTGTTCTAAAGTAGAACTGCGGCCGGTAACCCGTAAAGAACGGTGTGTGGCGTCCGCCTTCTTCTTTTGTCAGAACGTATGCTTCCGCTTTGAACTTCGTATGCGGTGTGATCGTGCCCGGTTTGGCGATCACCTGTCCGCGTTCGATCTCTTTTCGCTCGACGCCTCTCAGCAATAGCCCGACGTTGTCGCCTGCCATTCCCGAATCAAGAAGCTTCTTGAACATCTCGACGCCTGTGACGACAGAGTTTCTCGTGTCTTTGATACCGACGATCTCGACCGGTTCGTTGACATTGATCTGTCCGCGTTCGATACGTCCCGTTGCGACCGTTCCGCGTCCCTGGATGGTGAAGATATCTTCGACCGGCATCAGGAACGGTTTGTCGGTTTCGCGTGCAGGTGTCGGAATGTAATCATCTACCGCCTGCATCAGTTCGTCGATCTTCGGTTCCCATGCAGCATCGCCTTCGAGTGCTTTGAGTGCCGATCCCTGAATAACAGGAATGTCATCGCCCGGGAATTCATATGAACTCAACAGTTCTCTGATCTCCATCTCGACGAGTTCGAGAAGTTCTGCGTCATCGACCATATCCACTTTGTTCATGAATACGACCATCGACGGTACGCCGACCTGACGTGCGAGCAAAATGTGCTCTCTTGTCTGCGGCATTGGGCCGTCCGTTGCAGCTACTACCAGAATAGCTCCGTCCATCTGTGCCGCACCCGTGATCATGTTCTTCACATAATCGGCGTGACCCGGACAATCGACGTGTGCATAGTGGCGATTAGGCGTCTCGTATTCAACGTGCGATGTCGCAATTGTGATTCCGCGTGCCTTCTCTTCCGGTGCATTGTCGATCGAACTGAAATCTCGTACCTGGTTCTTCGGATTATGCTTCGATAAAACCTTTGTGATCGCCGCCGTCAACGTCGTCTTCCCGTGATCAACGTGCCCGATCGTACCTATATTCACATGCGGTTTGGATCTGTCGAATTTCTCTTTGCTCATTTATTTAGTCCTAACTAATATCTATATTTAAAATCTGGAGCCCAAGCCGGGATTTGAACCCGGGACCTCATCCTTACCAAGGATGCGCTCTACCCCTGAGCTACTTGGGCAGTTCCGCTCAAAAACATAATGGAGCGGGAGACGAGATTCGAACTCGCGACATTCAGCTTGGAAGGCTGACGCTCTACCAACTGAGCTACTCCCGCCCGCTCCGCGTCGGGCATCGCCCGAAACGAAATGGTGCATGGGGTAGGATTTGAACCTACGTAGGAAATTAATCCGACGGGTTTACAGCCCGTTGCCTTTGACCGCTCGACCACCCATGCGTTTATTTTTCTGTCCTGCCGACCGACTTTTTGAGCCAATTAGCAAATTTCCAATTCTAGCGGAACATTTTATAAGATGCAAGTTGAAATGAGAAGGTTTTTCAACTGCTATTTTGCCTTTGACCGCGGATGGAATTTTTCGTAAGTTTCGCTTCAGATGACTGCTCGTAATATGCGTATAGATCTGTGTCGTCGAAATATCCGCGTGGCCTAGCATTTGTTGGACGGATCGGATATCCGCATTGTTTTGAATAAGATGCGTCGCAAATGTGTGTCGCAATGTGTGTGCTGAAACGTCACGTAGACCGCATTTCGCTGCGTATTCCTTTATAAAGAGATGTATCATCTGGCGGTTTATCGGCTTGCCGAGCGGCGTGACGAACAAGTTCTCAATATCGATCTTTTCGATCTTGCGGCGGTTTGCCACGTAACTTTTTAGCCATTCGACCGCGCTTGAACCTATCGGAATACGCCGCGTCTTGCTGCCTTTTCCGGTGCAGGTCAATAATCCCGAATCAACATCCAGATCGCGCGATCTTTAGATCAACGGCTTCGGAAACGCGCAATCCGCAGGCATACATCAGCTCAAGTATCGCACGATCGCGAAGGCCGATATCGGTTGAAACATCGGGCGCAGCAAGCAACATCTCGATCTCGCTTTGATTTAGAAAATTCGGGAGATACGTTCCTTTTTTAGGTGCGTCGAGGTTTTCAGAAGGATTCTTTTCGATGTGGCCTTCCATCATCAAAAATTTATAAAATCCACGAACCGAACTCAAAAGGCGCAATTTCGACGTTTCCGCCAGATTCGCCGCCGTCAGATCGATCAGCCATTCGCGAAGATCGTTGCGCTCAAGGCTCAACATCTCTAGCCCATTCTTATCGCACCAATCACGCAGCTTATTCAGATCGCGCCGGTAACTATCGATCGAATTTTTCGAAAGCCCCTTTTCAACCTTTATATAAGATGTATATTCCCGGACCAGATCGCGGTTCATACAAACAAATATAACACCTCGCTCCTAGCTTCCTCTCAATATCCTTCTGCATCATTCTGATATTGAGAAGGACAGCTTTCGGTTTGATGCAGCAATGGGTCGTTTTCTCGCAAATCGAAACATCCGTGTGCCGGGAAACATTGAATGAACGAACGTCGTTTATCTGTCCGAGTTCTCTATACCGATAATGGATAGTTGACTTTACGAAGCACTGGTCTATCTGATTCATACTTGACAAGCTTTCGATAAGCACTGGAATTGCATCATCGCTTAGTCGTGTGTTGTAAGTCGCGTCAAATTCCCGGCCCTGCTGCATTAGCTGTATATTTGTACGGGCGATAAATGCGTCCGGGTTCATCAGGTTTGTTGCGGCAAGTAATTATGATCGCCGACCAAAGAGCTCCCCAAGCGAAGTTTTGCCGAGCTCCGCGAAGAACAGTGAGCGCGAACCAAACAAAAACGAGCGCAAGCCAAAGCATAAAGACCATCGGATAAAACCGCACAGTCGTCATTCCATAGCCAAGCTCTCCGGTCAGCAAAATTAGCCGCTGAACCGCCGATGCCATTATCACAAAAAGCAAAGCTATCTGAACGCCGGCGAGTACACGAAAGATGTTCTTTAGCCGTTTTACTTCGCTTCGCAAAAGCCAGTGTGAAACGAGCAATATCGGCAAAACGAGAGCAGCGACCGCGACCAATTCGCCAAAACCGCGTCGGGCGTAATTGGCAAGATTGAGATCGGGCGTGTTCTGAATAAATTCCATTCCGCCAAAAAGATACGGAACCTGCACAATGACAAAACCTAGAAACAACAGATCGACGAGGCCGAGAATTATGACCGTTTCGACTGTTCCGAGGGTAAAGACGGATGGAAACACCGAATTATCCCAGTTCTGCCAGTCACGCTTTTTCGCCGGCTCGGTTTTTGACGTATTTGGCGGATCGCTGCGGTTAATGTGTTCCAAAACGGTGGCGTGGTTAGGCAAGCCTTCAGAGCCGGATTCTTCGGCCGCGATCTTTTCGACAAAGCTTGATTCTTCAGCCTTCGCTTCTTGTTTTGGAATTGGCGAAACGAATGGTTCGGGACGGGATTGTTCGATCAGTGTTCCGCGAAAATATCCGGCGGTCAACCATGCGAAAACTGTCGTCAACAGAACGTGAGAAACGATCGTGTCGATATTAAAATTGAAAGCTCGGTTTACGATACCTTCAAATGCCGCGTCCGCAGCCATAAAAAGCGCCCCGAAAATAAGCACGAGCGGCAGTGCGATCACCAGGCCGCGAAGCACGGAAAAAATATTCTTACTCAGCTTATTGCCGGGCATTGCGTTCCATTCGATATCGGCCGCAAAGAGAACGAATGGTGAAAAAGCCGAACTAATACCTGACCAGATAAAACCGACAACATAATGAAAGATACCGGCGACTCGCGTGTTGATCCCAAAATTTGGCAAAACCAGAACGCCCATTATTATAAGGATCGCAAAAGTATCCGCGACGCGCAGCTCGATCGAATCTCGAAACAAGAACATCGAACCAAAGAACACCATCGCGGTTTGAAGGGCGATCGTTCGCACCGTTAAAAGCTCCCGACGACGACGAAACATCAAAGCGATCATCGCGGCAACAAAAACCGCAACAAATAGAAAGGCATTCAATCCCCAAGGAGTTTGCCGCAATAGAACATTGCCTAAAACGCCAATGAGCAATGCGGCCTGTAAAATTTCGAGACTTGTTTTTGTTCGGACGTTCATAAAGCTATTCCATGTCCTTTTTCTTACAATTCGGTACGGTGTCGTAATCAAGATAATAAAAGCTATCCCAGATCCTTTTTCCCACGAGCGGCTTCCCGCTCCAGACCGTGAAAAGGATTCCTTCAAAACCCGTGCACTTTCGGAAAAATTCCGCGGTTCCATCTCCGTTTAGGTCAACTTGGGCCGATCCTTTTTCGATCCGAACTTCATCGTCCGCCTCGAACACCGCGATCCCGACATCAAAGCCCGGAATTTCTTCGGTATTGTTGACTTTCAGTGAATAAAAAACGTTCTCGCCGGGATTTTCATCGCCGGATTCGGAAAATTGACGGGCACAGCTTTTCTCCAGTTTCTTTTCGATAGTCGCGCCAATGGACTTTTGCGGCGGCTCATCGAGGGAAATGATTACCGAGATATGTTGCTTTTCGTATAAGTTAGGATTCTTTGTCCGGAGACAACCGGTCCCTTCACTCCCGACATCCGCCAGCCCGACCTTTGCATTTATATCCGATGAATCGGATGGAGTCGGAGAAGGTTGAAATTCGACCGCTCTGTTTGAGTTGTCTGAGTTGGCCGTTTCCACGTTCGCATTTGGGCGAACCGCCTCAGGTCTGCAGGAGAGCAGTAAACCCGCGAACAGAATGAACGCTATTGTTAGTTTTCGCATCTTCTAATTAGCCGCATAGAAATAGGCGGCCTAAATCTTCTTCATCGCTTTTATCAAAGCTTCCATGTGATCCAGGTATCGATCCAGTGCCTTTTGTCCGTCTTTTGTTATTTTGTATTCGGTTAACGGCATGCGATCCAAGAAAGATTTATTGACCGTCAGATAACCGGCTTCTTCGAGCTTTCGCGCGTGAACGCTGACGTTTCCGTCGGACGTATCGAGCAAATTCTTAAGATCCGTAAAGCTTAGCTTTTTGTTAGCCGCAAGCGCGCTCATTATGCCCAGCCGCATCCGCTCGTGGATTACCTTGTCAAGATCTGTCGAAACTCGTCCGGCTGCTTTTTCGATCCGCAGGGATTTCGATCCGTTATCCGTTCTTACTGTTGCTAAATTACCTTTGCTCATTTTTTTTACTAACTTCCCGCGAAAGGTGTGCCGAACAACCCAACCGCCAGCTCGATCCAAACGAGAGCAAATACAACCAGAACCGCCGCACACAAAGCCAGCCGCTGCCATGCTTTCTTTACGGATCGCAACACAAGGTCGATCGCCAAACCCGTGCCGAGCAGCAGAACACCCGCAACCAGAAAATCAAATAGGTTCCATTTGACCTCGTCCGTAAATCGCATCGCAACAAACGGTATCAGGAGCAGAAACCCGACAACTGCAACAATATAGAGAATTCTTTTATTGCCATTTAACATAATTTTATCCGCCGTAATTTCGCGCGATGATCGCACCGAAAACAATGTGCAGAACGCCAAAGCTTGTGCCCATCAAAATGTTTCCGTAGGCTGCCGGCAATGCGAAAGCCGCCGCTCCGAATGCGATAAAGATCCAACCCATTACCGGCACAATTTTTACTGAGAACGCACCGCCGGTCACAACCGCCGAACCGTAGAGCAACATCCACATCGCCGGCATCGTTTCAAAATTCGAAAACCGCCAAAGGCCGAAGGTCGCGATCACACCGCAGATCAGCGGGGGAGCGAATCCGAACGCGAACTTTCTGGCCGGCGTCGAAAAGAGCGATTGGTTTGCGGCTTTTGATTTTTGCCACATCGCCAGAAATCCGATCGCTGCGGCAAGCGCCGCTTCCGTCAGCCACACTATCAACCAGTTACGCAAATATGCCTGCTGATAAGCGATATACGCTGCAGCGATAGCCGTTACGCCCATCAAGATCCCGCCAAAACCCGGAACGGCCGTAAAACTCGTCGAACGCTCCATCGTCTCGCGTATGTAGCGAAGATTTTCGATCGCCCGGTCGCCGAGATTTATCGGCTCGTTATCATTGGCGTCGGTTTTACGGATCTTTTGCGCATCTGCCATAATTCCGGAGTCTATGCCAAGTAGTTTTGTTTGTCAAGAACTTTATGCTATAAAGTGATTAAAATGTCCAAAGCGTCGGTCGAAAGAAAAGACTTATCTACGATTTGAATATATGTCTTTAGGCCGGCAGCCCGATCGAATGGTGAGTTTTTTACCCACGAAAATTTTCGAATGGAGCGTGGCCGGTTGAAAGAGTTACATAGACCCCGGAAAATGTACTGATATCAACGTTCCATGGTATTTTCGAGGACAGGAATCGCAAAGTTTACCGAAAGTTCAAACGAATTCCTTAACCTGAGTCAAAACTAAAACCCAAAACTGTAAACATTCTCGGAACCCTTAACGATTCCAAATGATTGATTCGTTAAGACATCATTAAGGTCTTCCGTTAGATGAGATTCGAGGGTTTTCCATGATTCACCCCCGTCGTGTGTGTAGGCAAAGGCACCCTTGTTACCCACCGCAAAACCGAGCTTTTTATTTACGAAAGTGATCGAAAACCAGGTTGTTGGATAATTTGTTTGATCATAAAAATCAATTTTTGCCTTTCGCCAGGTCAGTCCATTATCTGAATGAAAATTGAAAAGTATTGTCCGGCCCAACCGCCCAGATTTGTCCCTTCTTGTCCATTTTCAACTTATGCGTTCGAGAAGAGTACGACTTGACCGGAATCCAGGTTTTTCCGCCATCGTCCGTTCGAATCAAATTCTTTTCATCGAAAATTGCCAAGGCCGTGTTTTTTGAGATCGCAAGCACGGAAAAAGGCGTTGTCAATTCTTTACTTGTATAACTTCTTTTCCAAGTCTGGCCGCTATCGTTAGTGACCCATACTTCCCCGGCGATTTCGCCTTCTATATTATGTTTCCCTGTTAGATACCCAACTTCTAAACCGTAAAAGCTTATTTCCGTATTACGAAGGTACCTACCAATTTTTGACTTTTCCCAAGTATCACCTCCATCGGCTGTGCGATAGGCATTCATGCCACCGCCGATCCAACCATGTTTGTCATCAGTGAAATAAATAGAATCAGCCAATGCACCAATATCTTCGGTGATTCCCTTGGTTTTCCATGTCTGGCCGCTATCGGTCGAAATTCGAATATTTCGCAGATTTTCACCATCATAACCCACAGAAAGTATCTTATTATTATCCAAAAGTACTGTCCCATAGAATGCAAATTCGCCTGCCTTATAAGCCGGGGCGATTTTGGTGAAAGTAATCGGGCTAACTTTCTGGTTTTCCTGACGAGTTTGAGCTATTAAGTAATTACCGTCCGTCGCTACAGATTGGCTATAGGAACAACTTGATAAAATCAGAAAGCTAAAAATCAGTATTTTTTTCAACATACATCTTACCTCGCTAGTAACAATGTCCATTTAGACACACCGTCCTATAAGAAGTAAATCTTTTATTCCATGTTCGAAAACGTATTTATTTCTTTTTCTGATTTTCTCTTGCGTTCACGACATCGCCGTAGTTCTCAAGCGGGGGAACGTCGCGGTTTGCGAGTTCGTATGTTAGGCGTTTGCCTTCTCTTAGGAAAGTGCTGCCATTCCATTTATAGAAGGAGCGTGTGAAAAAGATCGGGCAGCAGAGCTGTTCTTCGTCGCCTGTGACCTTGCCGGTTTCGACCTCGCCGAGGATAAAGCGATCTTGGCCAAAGAGTTCGATAGTTATTTCGCCGTTCTCGGGCCTGATGTCTTTCAGACCGCCGTCGGCTCGGTCGCCGGTGCGAAAATTCCAAATGAGCTCGGGTTTGTCGTCTTTCCAGTCAAATACATAAGCGACCTGCGGAACCGCATTGCCTGCGGTTTCTATCTTCAAAATGACAATGGCTTCGTCGTTTCCATCGCCGGTCATATCGAAATATTTTACTGTTACAAAAGACATCCCGATGCGGCGTGCGGATTTACGTTCGACGCGCTCTTCATCGGACATATCCTCATTAACAGCCAAAGAAACCGGCGGAACGCGGCCATCGACAAGCGTAATATCGGCGCCGTCCGGATTCTGCCAGCCGCCGCGGCAGCGGATATGTAAAATTTTTGAAATCGAAACTGCCGAGCGGTGATGTGGTTTCGTGAAACCGTTTATCGGCGATCTCATCTTGGAGATTTGGAATTTCGGGAGATGGAACCGGCGTTGCGACGACGGCGACCGGTGTTGCGGGCTGCTGTTCGCTGTTCGTATCCGGTGTATCTGTGCGCGTTCCGCATGCAGCGGTCAGTAAAAGAACTGCAACGGCAAACATTTTTGCCATTTCTTTTAGCTGAATATTCATCAATGTCTGAACTTCCTTAATCTCTGGTTAAATTTCTATATTTAATTCTATGGGGCTGATCTGCATCGACACCGAGTCGGCGTTTGCGGTCTTCCTCGTATTCGCTGTAATTACCGTCGAAATATTCGACCTTGCTGTCGCCTTCGAAAGCCAAAATATGCGTCGCGATGCGATCTAAGAACCATCTATCATGGCTTATTACGACGGCGCAGCCTGCAAAGTTTTCGAGGGCTTCCTCGAGTGCACGCATTGTGTTCACATCGAGGTCGTTGGTGGGCTCGTCTAAAAGGATAACATTTGCTCCGGTTTTGAGCATCTTTGCCAGATGGACGCGGTTTCGTTCACCGCCCGAAAGCTGGCCGACACGTTTCTGCTGATCGCTGCCGGAAAAATTAAACCGAGAAACGTAAGCGCGCGCATTCATTTCGCGTTTGCCAAGCTGAACGAAATCTAGCCCATCGGCTATTTCATCAAATAAGGTCTTGTCCGCATCGAGGCTATCGCGCGATTGATCGACATAGCCAAGTTTAACGGTCGAGCCGACCTTAAATTCTCCTGCATCGGGGGTGTCTTGTCCGGTTATAAGCCGAAACAGAGTTGTCTTTCCGGCGCCGTTCGGGCCGATGACGCCGACGATACCGCCGGGCGGAAGAGAAAATTCGAGGTTATCAAATAAAAGTTTATCGCCGTAAGCCTTTGAAACACCGTGAGCCTCGATAACATTATCGCCGAGCCTTTCGCCGGGCGGAATATATATCTCAAGCTCTTCGCCGCGTTTTTCGGATTCGGTCGCGACCATTTTTTCATAATCGTTAATACGCGCTTTGGATTTTGCATGCCGGCCTTTTGGCGACATACGGATCCATTCCAGCTCGCGTTCCAGAGTTTTTTGGCGCTTATCTTCGGTCTTTTGTTCCTGAGCAAGCCGGTTCTGTTTTTGTTCGAGCCAAGACGAATAATTCCCTTTCCACGGAATGCCTTCGCCGCGGTCGAGTTCGAGTATCCAGCCCGCGACATTGTCCAAAAAGTAACGGTCATGAGTTACGGCAATGATCGTACCTTCGTATTTTTGCAGATGCTGTTCCAGCCAGGTTACGGTTTCGGCGTCGAGATGATTGGTCGGCTCGTCAAGCAATAATATGTCCGGCTTTTGCAGGAGCAAACGGCACAAGGCGACGCGGCGTTTTTCGCCGCCGCTTAAGTTTTTGATCGGTGTTTCGGGCGGCGGACAGCGAAGCGCGTCCATCGCCATCTCAAGCCGCGAATCCAGATCCCAAGCATCTGCGTGATCAAGCTTTTCCTGAACTTCACCCTGGCGTTCGATGAGTTTGGTCATCTCATCGTCATCCATCGGTTCGGCGAATTTTGCATTGATCTCTTCGAATTCTTTGAGAAGATCGACTGTCGCTTGAACCGCTTCTTCGACGATCTGCTGAACGGTTTTCGATTCGTCGAGCTTTGGTTCCTGTTCGAGCATGCCGATCGAATAACCTTTCGAAAAAACAACCTCGCCGTTAAATTCTTTGTCCGTTCCGGCAATTATGCGAAGCAGCGAAGATTTACCCGAGCCGTTAAGCCCAAGCACACCGATCTTAGCTCCATAAAAGAATGACAAATATATGTCCTTTAAGACAGGTTTTTTGTCGTAAAATTTTGATACCTTAACCATCGAAAAGATGATCTTGTTTGGTTCTGGATTGCTCATTATAAAAACGTTTTATTCAGTTTGATCGTTTGTGATCAATGACGGAATGTTCCTTTTGCTGTTAAGGACACGTGCAATTTCGATATGCCGTTCCTTTTCAACGTAAAATATAAGAAATGGAAACCGCTTTATCGGCCATTGTCGTAGGTCGAAGATCTGAAGTTCATGGCCATAACGTTGGGAACCGGCAGCGGGTTGTTTAGAGATAGATCGTATCGCTTCTTCAAGTTGGTTCAGAAACGTAGCTGCGACTTCAGTTCCAGCCTCGTCGAGATAATATGAAACGGCCGATTCGATATCGTCGTCCGCCAGGCGTCGGCGAACTACCCGTTTCTGCCTCACTTATTTCTTCTCCGTGATCCGCTTTCTGAGCTTATCAAAATATTGCGCATCCATCGTTTCATCGATCAGTTCGGATTCCATACCGTCCAGCAACAATCTGCGAAGCCTGACACGGTCCTGCTCTTTTCTAAGCAGCTCTCGCATGTATTCGCTGCTGCTGCCATAGTCACCATCTGATACTTGCGAATCCACAAATGATCGAAGAGTTTCCGGCAACGAAATGTTCATCGTACTCATGAGAAAAAAATAGCATTTATGGCAAGGTTTGCCAAGCTAATGTCGATCATTGGATTCGCTCATGCTCCTTATTGAGCGACAGCGTAAAAAATGAGCCGCCGTGATATTGAAAAGCCCGTCCGTCCGAATTACACTTTCAGTTATCTTTCTTGATGGATAATCAACTCATCATCACAGGCATAATTCTTGTTGCCGCCCTGGTCTTGTTCATAACGGATCGCCTGCCGGCTGATCTGGTGGCTTTGCTTGTTGTTGTGGCTCTTGGATTAACCGGTGTGCTCACGACGCAAGAAGCATTTTCCGGCTTCAGCCGTTCGGCGGTCATTACGATCATTGCAATATATGTTCTAAGCGAAGCTCTGCACAAAACGAGCGTGACCGATCAGGTCGGCAACATCCTTCTCAAGGTCGGCGGCCGAAGCGAAATTTCTCTTATCGTAGTCGTCATGATAGCGGGCGCACTTCTTTCGCTGTTTATGAACAACATCGCTGCTGCAGCGGTTCTGCTTCCGGCGGCATCGGGTGCGGCAAAACGTGCGGGAGTAAATACTTCGCGGTTGCTTATGCCGCTGGGTTTTTCGACTATCCTCGGCGGAACGGCGACGCTTTTCACAACATCTAATATTGTCCTCAATTCGCTGCTTCACGATAACAATATCGAAGGTTTCAGCATCACCGATTTCCTGCCCGTCGGTATTCCGATCGTCGTGTTCGGCATTTTGTATATCGCGCTCATTGGCCGGCGTTCGCTTCCCGGAGATTCGCCGATCGAGCGCACGATGGCACCGGACGTTTCTACAAAAGGCGATCTGATCGAAGCATACAAACTCGGTGAAAAGCTTTTCCGCGCGCGTGTTCCGGACAATTCTTTTCTTGCCGGCAAACGCCTTAGTGAATGCACGCTTCGCGAAGATTTTGATGTAAATATCGTAGCCATCGAACGCGGCGATGAACGAATTTTGGATCCGACGTCCGAAACCCATTTGAAGCAAGGCGATGTTCTTGTTCTGGAAGGCGACGAAAAGGATTTTCGCAAACGCGACGTCGAGCCATATATGGAGTTTTTGCCCGAATCGAAATGGCGCGAAAGCGATCTGGAAGAACGGGGCGTCGAAGTTGTCGAAGCTATGCTTTCTCCGCGTTCGCGCCTTATCGGAAAATCTTTACGCGAATCACATTTTCGTGAAAAATATGGGCTTTCGGCCCTTGCGATCTGGCGCGGCGACCAGGAAATTTTTATCGATCTTGCCGACGTACCTTTACGCTTTGGTGATGCTCTTTTACTTCAGGGAACGCGCGAAAAGCTCGCGGTCTTGCGAGACGATGTCGATCTTATATTGCTCGTTTCCGACGAAGAAACCGAAATAACCGTACCGAGCAAAGGCCGAGCAGCTCTGATGATCTTTGCGGCGACATTGATACTGGCCGTGATATTTCCCGATCTTACGGGTGCAATAATGCTCGGCGGTGCACTTGCGATGGTGTTGACGAAGATAATAACGACCGAACAAGCATATTCCGCCATAGGCTGGAAAAGTGTTTTCTTGGTCGCTGGAATGCTGCCGATGGGTGTCGCTCTTACTAAAACCAATGCTGCCGGATTGGTTGCAATTCAGATCCTGAACATTTTCGGCGGCCACGGAGCTTTGCCTTTGCTCGCCGGACTTTTTATCGTTACTGTGCTGCTTGCCCAAATGATAAATGGCGCCGTCGCCGCTGCGATAATCGGGCCGATCGCCATTCAGATCGCGCAGCAAGCCGGTGTCGATCCGCGTGCAATGGTAATGGGCGTTGCGATGGCAACCTCGATGGCGTTCATCACGCCGCTCGGCCATCCGGTAAACATTCTTGTAATGAGCCCCGGCGGATACGGCTTTTGGGACTATATGAAAATGGGCCTGCCGCTGACGATACTTTTATTCTTCGTCGTGATGATCTTCCTGCCGCTATTCTGGGCTTTGTAATCTTATTCCCGGGAACGAACAATGGGGTGGAGATTTTTGAATCAATTTCGACCAACTAGAAGTTATCCATTTCGGCTTTGATTCTTAGGCCGCGGAAAGTGGTGAACTCAATAGTCTTTCCGGTGACAATTATATTCATGTCCGATTCAGCCTTTATCTTATCGGTAGATGGTACGGCCGATACAGGCACTTGAGTGCTGAATGCAGCTACCGGAGAAATCATAAACTGGCTAATGGACGGAATTCCGATCTGCCCATCTGGATAGACAATATATTCATCTACCATCGAATCCTCTTCGATTACGAAAAGAAGGTCGCCGTGCATAGATTTATAAACCTTAGCTTGGTAATTATTACCGGTTGGTCTACTGGCCTCCGTGCTTCCGACACGAATCCATACATAAGGAACGATATATATTCCTAACCCAATTGCGGCCAGAGCGGTGATTGCCAAAGTGATCTTTAGGTATTTCGACATTCTTACATCGTTAATATCACCGCGTTTATCTGCGGCCAAATTCTATATCTCTAAATACTCAGCTTCTGACATGTTCTCAAGTCTGGCAAACCAAAGTAGGTTTGCATGTAAGTCTTGAGGAATCGACAGTTTCTCTTTTGTTGCATCTTTATCAAGCTCCACACGCACGTCCATCAAAAACTGGTTGTCACCTGATCCTTTGTTCGATCCGACATAAAAATATCGGTAATTTCGTCCGGGCATCATGTCGAATGGTCTCAACTGCATTATGCGTTTCAATATTTTATAACCACGCAAAGAAATCCCAAACTGATATTTCTTTGATCGGAATTCAACAACAGCGTAGAAATGCTCATCCTTTTCATAAGCATCAATAAATTCCAACATACCATCGTGATTGTCACGCATCTATAATTACTCTCCGCACGGCAGCTTTTTCTATCCGGTCGCGTTTCACTTCAAACCCGATTCCCGGTTTTTCCGGTGCGGTGATCATTCCATCGGAGCTTACTTCGACCGCCGGTTCGATAATGTCTTCGTGCCAGTATCTTTTCGAAGCGGACACGTCGCCGGGGAGCGTGAAGCCTTTGAGCGTTGACATCGCGATGTTGTGCGCACGGCCGATGCCGGTTTCGAGCATGCCGCCGCACCAAATATCGATACCGGCGTTGCGGCAAACTTCTTCGACCTTTTTGGCTTGAGCATGTCCGCCGACGCGTCCGAGTTTTACATTTATTATTCGGCACGAACCGAGTTCGATCGCCTTTCGCGCGTCTTCGGATGACTTGATGGATTCGTCCAGGCAGATCGGCGTTTTTATCTCACGCTGAAGTTTTGCATGATCGACGATATCGTCATACGCAAGCGGTTGTTCGAACATCATCAGATCGAAAGCGTCCATTCTCTTGAACAGATCGATATCTTTCAGCGTGTATGCCGAATTCGCGTCGCCCATCAGCCTAATATCCGGAAATTTTTCACGCACTTGTTTGATCACATCGTGATCCCAATGCGGTGCGATCTTTATCTTAATTCGGCGATAGCCGGCATCGAGTTCGGTTTGGATCTTTTCGATGAGCTGTTCGACCGAATCTTGTATGCCGATCGACACGCCGCATTCGATCTCGTTCCTAACACCGCCGAGATGTTTCCAAAGAGGCACGCCGAGGTTCTTTGCTTCCAGATCCCAACAAGCCGTTTCGATCGAGGCTTTTGCCATTCGATTTCCGCGGGCCTGTTTCATCAGCTGGAAAACCTCGGACGCAGACGCAACTTCTTTTCCGATGACCATCGGAGCCAATATCTTTTCAGCCGTTACCCAGGCCGAATCGGTCCATTCTTCGCAATAGCTCGGAGATTCGCCGCATGTGATCTCGCCCCAACCTTCGCCGCCATCGGCGTCTTCGACACGGACCAGAACGATCCGCCGTTCATACGTCCGTCCAAAACTCGTCTCGAAAAAATGAACAAGCGGCAGGTTTATTTCAAAAAGTTCGATTTTCTTGATGATCATATTAACCCCTAATAGAAAGATAAAGGTTAATGATTGGAGTGCCCAAATGCAAAGTGAAGCCAGGCATTCCCGAAAGCCGGAATGCCTGGCTGCCTGCGTTATTCGATTATCTCGAACTGAACGAACTGTGAAACCTTATTGTTCTTCTTTCCTGACAGCTGATCGGTGATCTCAAGTTGAAGAATATAATCGCCCGGTTCCATTTTGGAACCAAGATTTATCGAACCGAATAGGTCGACCGAATCAAGTTTTGCGATCACATTCGTCGGGATATTCTGCGGCTGGCCATCAAAGATCGAAACGCCGTCTTTATAAATTTTTGCTTCGACGGTAAGATCCGGTTTTCCCGAAGAGTCGAGCTTCGGATTGAATATCTCAAATGCGTAATTCAGAACTGTTCCGGCTTTAAAGCGTCGCAACGCGGTCGCCGTCCACGGATCCATTTCGCGAGTCGAATCCAACGGCAAACCGGCTTTTCTTCTTTGCAGATCTGCGGCGTTCAAATTTTCCAAAGCGGCAGACGATAATATAAGCTTGCCTTTCTTTAAATTCGGCACCTGCACAAATTGACTAGCTGAACCGACCTTATCTGAATTGTGATCGCGAATTGCTACACGCAGTTGGTATGCCCCGGCTTTTTCGATAGGAAAAATGAAATTATACACAAATCCTTTCTCCATATATTTTTGATAGGCCGTTTCATCCAATGTAATGGTAAATGTCTTTGATAATTGGTCCGAGACGACTCCGGTTTCGCCAAAGCTCATTGCTACGAGATCAAATTCTGATTCGTATTGCCCATCGGTAGCACGTTCGAATTTGAGTTCGCCGGCTCCGAAATGCAATAGGGAACGCAAAAACGTTTTATCCTTGTCAGCAACTGTAAAAAGCGAGTTCAAGCGAAGCGAGATATCGTTAACGGCAAAAGGTGACAGCAAAGCATTCATCAATCGCGTGTCGCCCGATCGCTGCGGTTCTCTTTTGCTGTCCACGATCGCAAAAAAGCCGCTTCGGTATCTGACCTTTGCGTCAGGCCTGAGTACTTTTACTTCTAATTTATTATATTGCCGCACCTTCGGATCGAACGTTTCGTCATCCGGCAGATACCCGACCAGATAATAACTCTGGTCGTCCATTACCTGCCGTAAGCCTTTATTGAGGCTGTTTTGATTGTAGAAAGCGATCCCGCCGGTTTCCCGGGCCAAATATTTCAACCCATCCTGCGTATCCGAAACACTGTTCTCTCGTTCTGTTAAGCGACTGTCGATCTGACCTGATGTTAATCCACTGGTGTCATCATCAGCCCGCAGACCCGGTGCAACTAGGCCTCGCGCATCGAGAGTATAGATAACGACAGATGCACGGTTTGCCTGATCCGTGAGAGCTCGCAGAGATGACATCGCCATGTTAGGATGCGGATAACCTCGGCTGTCCCGCGACACATAACTAAAACCATCTGATAAAAGGACTATCGATTTTCTGCCGGGCAGATCCTGCATTCCACGAACTATGTAATTTATCGAGCCCAAAGTTCCGGTTGTAAAAATACTTTCGCGGAGTTCTTCGATCTCAAGCCGCGAAGCATTTTCTTTTGCTATGTCGGCTGTCAGATCTTTGACGCCGCTAGAGGTTTTGGTTCCATTCAAAACTTCCTTTAGCGTTGGTGTTATTGGGGTATAAGTTCCGATCATTGCCGTGCCGGACATATTGAATTTGATGTTATCAACCGCCGCATAAAGCTGCTGTTTATTAGTAGTAAACTGCTGGAGCGTGCCTGAACCGACAGCTGTTCGGATCACCGCGACCAGATCGCCTTCCTGCACCTCTTCATCGATAAATTTCTTTAAAGCTTTTCGCACCCAAAATATACTCGAGAAAGATAACGTAAGATCATCCACGACAAGCGCGATCGTTCGATGTATTTGTTCGGGTTTAACCGTGCCTGGCGGAAGATAAACCGGAGTCGCTGCTTGGTTGCCGCTTTCTGCTCTTTCACGGATATTAGAAATGAACGATAGATTGTTTATCTTTTGTTTTTTGCCATTCTCGTATATTTCGATCTCATCCGGCCGCAGATCAGTGATCGGATCTCCTTTCTTATCCGTTACGGTAACATCCAGTTGAATGAGTGAAGTAGAGATCTTTACGACATCGCCGCTGTCGTCTGCGGGCGGTGTGGAAGTAGGAGTTACATTTTGACCAAACCCAATAACCCCGAAGATCAGCGTCGCGAGAAATGCGCAAATTACACTTTTCATAACGAAAATGTCCTTTAAATTATATTTGGAATTCGAATCGGGGAAAGATTGTTTGTTACTATATCCCAAGTTACTTTTATTTCCAAGAATTTTCTTTGGCAAAATCCACAATATTTTTCGCATCAGACGGTTCAGGAGTTTACACACCAAATGCACCATAAAGTCACCAAAGCCATTTTCTCCGCGTTTTTCATAATAGTTTCCTTCACGATCGGATGTTCCGCGCAGACCTCTGAGCAGCAGTCGCTGAAAGCTCTTCGCGATCTGACGGCGGGCGGCAATATGCCTTCGGAATCGATGGTAAAAGCGATCGAAGATAAATATGGCAATACGCGAACCGGAATATTGGCAAGGCTTCTGCGAGCCCGGATACGCTTTGAGAACAAAGATTATCGCGGAGCTGTGATCGTGCTTAATTCGGATGCGTTTCAGAAGCTGACCGGCGTTGGCGATTATGCTTTGTGGCTTCGCGGCAGTGCGTTGCAGAATGACGGCGACGATGCCGGAGCGATGGCGGCATTTGAAACTTTGCTCAAGGATTTCCCGAATTCGTTGCGTGCGGATAATTCTAAGATCTTGTGGTCGGCATCTGCTTTGCGCACCGGACGAGCCGGCGAAGTTCCCGCGATGCTTACCGAGCTTCGCGGCGAAAATTCTGCCGAAGCATATCTCGCGACAGCAAATGCTTACCAAGCCGGCAACGATCAGGCCAATGCGATCATCAATTACCGCAAAGCTTTTCTTTACGGCGGTTCGACCGTTCCGGGCAAAGTTGCCGAAGCGAAACTCACGGCAATGGGCGCTTCGAAAGATTTTACCGATGCCGATGACCTGAAGGTCGCCGCCGACAACCTGATGGCGGTCGGTCCTGCGTCGGTCGCTTACGACACTTACACGGCGCTTCTTATAAAATTTCCGGAGTTGGCAAAAGATCCACAGGTTCATATAAACAGATTAAAGTCAGCGATCTCGGCAAAGAAAATGACGGAAGCAAAGCTTGCTTTTGACGCGATGCCATCGAGTTTCGAGGTGAAGGATAACGCATACGCGATGCTTGTTCGGGCCTATGCGGCAAATCGTATGTGGCCGCAGGCAAAGGCTTTAGCTCAGGAAATGCGCGAGAAATTTCCAAAAAGCCCGCTGCTTGCCGGAGCTTGGGTCGATGCAGGCGAAACGGCGCAGGATCAGAAAAATTATGAATACGCCACGTATTTCCTGATGTCGGCGATGAACGATCATCCGAATGCGGTCGAAGTCGCGGGTGCTCAATTCGAACTCGCTTGGATCCAACACGAAGCGAAAAATTACACACAGTCTTCGAAAATGCTGATCGAACATCTCGCACGCTACACCGACCGCGACACATCGAACCGCGGCAAGGCCGGTTATTGGGCCGCCCGTGATTCGGAGCGTGCCGGTAAAACGGCCGCGGCGTGTGAACTTTACGAAGCAACGGCGTATCGTTACGGCGCGAATTGGTACGGCTATCTAGCACTCGAGCGTTTGGGTAATTTGCTGAAGAGCGGTTCCTGTAAAGGCAGCGGAAATTCCGCTGGCGATCCGACGGTCGCAAAAGCAGCGGCAAATTTGAGGCTGGTAACCGTCGCCGCGGAAACGGCCGGCGAATACGAACTGAAACGCGGCGAAAAAGCCGAAGAGCTGAGCACGATCGGCCTGTTCGATTGGGCGATCGACGAACTGAAAGAAGCGAAAAAGACGGCGGATAATTCGCCGACGATAAACCTTTCGCTGGCAAAATATTACCGATTGAAAGGCGACAATGTGAACGCTCTGCTTTCGCTGGCGAAAAGCTATCCGGATTACGCACAGATGTTTCCTGAGGAAATGTCTCGCGAGGAATGGGACATTTTTTATCCATTGATCAACTGGGGCGATATCAAATATTGGTCCGGACAACGCAACCTCGATCCGTATCTCGTATGCGGCATCATCCGGCAGGAATCTATCTTTAACCCGCGTGTCCGTTCGGGTGCGAACGCCTACGGCTTGATGCAGCTTTTGCCCGGCACCGCAAAACTCGTCGCCCGGAAATACGGCTCAACCGCCGATCTTTCATCGCCAACGAACCTATATCAACCGACGCTAAATATTGAGCTCGGCACCGGATATATGCGCGACCAGCTGGATAAATTTGGCCGCGTCGAATATATGGCCGCAGCGTATAATGCCGGTCCGGGCCGCATTCCCGGCTGGCGTGCGTCGCTGCCGATCGAGATGGACGAATTTGTCGAAGCGATCCCTTTTCGCGAAACCCGCGGCTACGTTCAGGGCGTCACACGCAACACCGCTCAATATCGGCGGCTGTATGACGAGAACGGCAATTTCAAACCGAACGTCGGCACGAAACCGCTGCGCTCCGCGATCGACACACAGCCGCGCGACCAATTTACAGCAAAAAACCCGGACATCAGCATCGATTCGAACAGATCCGGCGAATAGAACGCTCGTTTCGTGTTTGCGGCCTTATTCCATTCTTGTCCATAGCTTGTCCATAGCTTGTTCAGGGCTTGTTCAAGGCTTGTCTAAACGTCTAACTAACTGCAACTAAACACTTTGCACATAGTTTTCATCATTTTTATGAAAAACTTTGTTTCGTTTTGTTTCGTTTTTCAAATATCTCAAATTTCATTGCAAAAAAAGCAATGATCGTGTTATTATACAACACATTCATTGCTTTATTAAAAATTTTCTTTGTTAAATTTTACCTGAGGCGTTTCGCGAGTGCAGCGATCGAAGACCCGACTGCCGCGAAGAACATTGAGGACATCGTAACTACAAAGATCGTGAAGAGTATCAGGTCCGTGGTGATCGTTTCCTGAGCAATCGCCGTAGTCGGCCCGATCCACAAAGACACCGCCCAACCCAATGTGCTCTCCGCCAAACCGGCAACAAAACCCGCCACAATTCCCCAAACAAAACTCGTCCGCCAACTAACAAAAAACCCGATCAAACCACACAATAGCAGTGATCCGAACATAAAATACCGATATTCGATGCCCGCAACCCGCGACACCCCCGAAGCCACCGCATCATACGCCACCATCACAAAGGCGACCAGAAGATTATTGATCGGAACTTTCTGCATTAAATGAACGCGGACTATTTTGTAAACGTTATTTCAATACGGTTTTTGGATTCGATGTCGGTGTATGAAAGCCCGCTTTCCGTAAATTGAAGTTCCCGATCTTCCTCAACCTTTACACCGTCGTTCAGTGAAACACCGCCGGGCTCGGGATCGTGCGCGAATACCATTCCCAAAATATGATGAAACTGTGTTCCAGGATAATATGCAGAATTAGTATCTTTGGCTATCAGGATCGGCCATTCGCCCGGAATATCTACAAAGACCAAACCGTTCGGACAAGTATAGGCTTCAGCATCCATAGCTTTTCCATTGACCGTCGCTTCAACACCGGACAACGGAAAACAAAGCCTTTCCCAAGCCCGGCCGCCAACAAAAGCACCCGCAACTAAAACTCCCACCAAAAATATCCGCAATACGATCTTCATAAACTACAGCCAAAAATAACTCACCGCCATATTACCACAATGCCGATTTCCCGCCTGTCATTTAATGACGACGAACCGGAGCGAATGGAGAGCGGGTTGTTCACCGAACCTAACTCGAACTGCAGGTGAAATTAATTCAGCAAAAATTCGACCTTGTATTGTGCTTTTATTGAAATTGTCCCGACGGGCAATGCTACGTCGGTGCTGCCGTCGTCCGAGCTCGGGCTAATAATGTGATTCGCGTATGGACTTCTGTACTCGTCGATGTCTCTTTCTTCGATGGAGATAGCTTTGCCGATGGATTGGCCGATCTGTGCGGCTGCGGCGGATGCTTTTTCTTTTGCGGTCGTGATCGCGGCAGCACGAGCCTCGTCTTTATATTTTCGGTATTCGGAACTACCAAAACTGAAATTGCTGACTTCCGAAACACCGATCAGAGTTACATCGGTTAGAAAGCTTTCAAATTTGCTGATGTCGCGAAGTTTGATGACCGTCGTTCTCGAAACGCTGTAGCCGGAAAAGACAGAGTTATAATCGTCATCTGATCCTTTCACCTTAACTCTTTCATAAGTTTCCTTTATCGCAAGAAAATCGGTTTTGATGTCGTTATCAGATATGCCGTAACGCTTTGCGAGAGAGGCGATCTTTGCAACATTTTCGTCGTTTTGCTTTTTTGCCTTGGCAAGCTCCATGTCGAGCTTCGTTACGCCCAACGAAAACGTAACTTCATCCGGAACTACCAGTATCTCGGCAGTGCCTGTCACCGATATCGAAGGCATTTTGGAAACGTCTATAGATTGAGCCGAAGCCGTAGCCGCGAAGATAAGAACGAGCGAGATCAAAAAGATATTTTTCATAACTAGGGTTTCTCCGTAATAGTTTGGTTCTCAAAAGTATCACATTGCTATTTCATTTCACGACGAACCGGAGTGGTTTTGTTTCGGCTCGAGCGAGTGGGTTGTAATAGTCGTAGGCGACGGATGCCGGTGTTTGGGCGTTGATGGCGTATCGCGGACGGAATTTAAAGGTGAAATTCGTGCCGCCGGCGCTGGCGTACATATAGAAAACGACGCGATCCGGCAGAACCTCGTAGCGGCTGATCGAGTATGAATCGCGGACGGCTTTGTCGAGCGATTCGCGGTCTATGTCGGCTCCGGGCGGTGTGCCGAGTTCGGCCATCAGCATTCCATAGCCGCTAAAAGCGATCCGTTCGATCGAAGCCGAGCAGGTAATTTCTTCCATGACGGCGGCTTGGCCCGTGCCGCAGTTATATTGAAGAGCGAGTGTCCGCGAACCGCTCATATTCACAGAAGAAATATCTGCATTTTCCCATGCGACGTAATGTTCCTTTACGACCTGCGCCATAATCGGCGAAATACCATCGGAAACGACCTCGACCAAATTATTTGCCGAGCTAAGCTCCGGCGTCAGATCGATGGACCGCTGTTCTATCTGCTCGGCCGTCAGCGAGAGTTTCGTAATCGGCTTTCCGTTCACCTTTATTTCGATGTTCGTTTTCGCGTCCGCCGGCTGAGCGGCGATCAGCGCCAAAAACGTGTCGAGCACATTTATAGTTGTCTGCGTCGAATACCAAACGCCGTATCTATCCTTGTTCTTTAGAAGAAATATCAACCCTTTCGAAATGCGCTCTTTGTATTTTCCGGCGTCCGCGACACCTGATAAAAGCTGCACGACAAGTGCCGTCGTTTCGATGCGTCCGGGAGTTCCCCAACCGTAAAAAGGTGTGTTTGTTTCGAGCTTCCAATATTCACCGTCACCTTCTGTCATCGCCATGTCAGCAAGCTCGGCCGCGACACGCGAAGCTTCTTCGGCATTATCCGAATCAAGCAACGCAAGCCCGTAAAGCGCCAGCGTATGCGGTTCGGCTATCTGCTCGTTCTTTGCGGCGAGGTATCTGAAAGCGGTTTCGAGAACCTTTACCTTTGGATCATCCGCCGCCGGTTTCTGCATCGCCAAAGTTCTGGCGACATAGCTCGTCAGCATTTGTCGGCGTCGAAAGGTCTGCTCCGTCGGCCAGACTTCTTTTGCGGCCCATGTTCCGTCAGTTTGCTGCTGTCCGATCAGCCATTTTTCAGCTTTTGCAATGATATCTTTATCGACCGCGATGATCTCTTTTGCGTCATTCAAAAAGCGTATGGCGTATGCCGTTAGAGCAATGTTCGGTTCGGAGTTCCCGCCCCAATATGTAAATCCGCCGCCGGTCGATTGATAGCCGATCAAGCGGTCGTAGCCTTCCTGCAGATTCTTGAGCGCACGCTCCTTTAGCTTTTTATCCGGGCGTTTGTATTTCAGGATCATCAGGTTCGGGTACGACGATGAGATCAATTGTTCGCCGCAGCCGTATGGCCTTTGCAGCAATCCATCAACAGCTTCGGAAACGTGGCTGAAAAGATTCGGATAGATCTTTAGCTCGGCATGCGGCGTATTCTTTATCGCTGTCGCCGGAAAATCTACAGCAAATGTTTCGCTACCTGTGAAAACCTTTGATTCGGGCCGAATGACCTCTTGGCCGTTCGGACGCACGGTCACCGGTTTTTCGATCGCGTCAGATTCTTTATCGGCGATCGCCGTTACACGCTGTTTGCCGGGGTCAATAAAGCTGTTCGCCTTGAACGTAAACACGGCGTTCTCGGACTTTCCGGCAGCGACGTTAACCTTCAAATTTTCCTTGCCGGTAATCGAAAACCAATCGGCCTTTGCCATCGAAACATTCGCCGTAAGCGCCGAAGCCGTGTAGTTCCGCACCTGGACCGGCAATGAGATCTCGTCGCCCTGCGTCAAAAACTTTGGCGGATCGAGATCGACAAAGAACGATTGGAACGCCGTCGTTTCGCTCTCTACCAAACCGAGGTTTCCCTTCTTATCCGAAGCGATCGCGTACATCTTCCATGTCGTAATATTGTCTGCCATCTTGAAATTCGCCGTGATCTTCCCATCCGCACCCGTAATCAGCTCCGGCATCCACAACAACGTCTCCGGAAAATACTCCCGCAACCTCGGCGTAAAGCCTTCCGGCGGGCTGACGATCTGTGTCTTTGCTTCTGCCGGGAATTTTATCGAGGCACGGTCGACGCTGTTCGATATCTCTGAGCTAGTAGTGTCTATGGGAGCATCGCCTGCGGTAACATCTACAGTATTTCCTTCTTCGCTCGCAAAGACTATGATCTCGATATTTATCCTACTGCGGCGAGTAACAACAATATTTGTTATCTGAGACTGGGCGAATCCGCCTTCGGGAAGCGTGGAGACTTCGTATGTTCCCGGCGGAAGTCCGGTAATTGCGAAAAATCCTGAATCGTTTGCAACAACGGTTTTTACGAAATTCGGGCTCCATATACGAACGGAAATTGCGGGCACTATTGCTCCGGCTGAGTCTTTCACAACTCCGCTTATCGTTCCGCCTTTGCCTTTATAAATCGGATTCTGTTTAATTGCCGCTTCTTTCTTTCTTACCTCGGTGACAATAACGTGCGAGGTGAGCGTGAAATCGTCATAATCTCCTTCTTTGCCATTACTTCCCGCTGATCGGATATCGAACTGAACAAAATCTTCCGTCACAGGCGTAATGATCGTTTCCACTTTTATCTTATTTTCGCCAAAACGTTTTCGATTTACGATCTTCACTTGATCGACAAACCGCGAACCGCTCCTTGTCGTTAGATAAACCGAATTGTTGTAACCATCGCGTATATTGGCAAAAGACATACCACCACGTTCAAGAATGGATTTGAATTGCTCGATCGCGGTCGGTTTTTCTTTACTCGAATTTAACAGTTTATCGACAGCTATACGGAGATCATCTGCATAATTTATGCTCGTGTTCCATACATTAAAATCATCGCCAACGTACTTATTCTCCGACCGAATTCCGTCGTTGCCGACGCTCATAATATCCAAAACGTAACGTGCATTGAAGGTGTAAAACGAAAAGTAATACGGCCGTCCGAAACGGTCATTCAATTCGCTAATGCCGAGTTCAGCAAACAGCGTCGCCTGATCGCGAATAAAACTACCGGTACGCTTATGGTAGTTGTCGATAGCCGCGTCGATCTTTTTTCCCATGGGCGTGAAATAGCCGAAACCGCCTGAATAAACTACCAGATCATCATCAGTTCCGCTGTTTTATCGATCCCTTTCGAGATTATGTTTACAGTATCCTGCGATTTGGATATGCTCGAATCCTACAATATACGGTTCGCCCCAAGGATCGCACTAATTTTCCGAGATCGAGTTTATGATTCCGCCAATATACGCTTTAGCGAAGCTCCACCCGTCAGGATGATCGGAATCCGTTAAGATCTTACTAATGCACTTTCAACGCTTCGTCGAATCGGTTTGAATTGAACGTCAAAATATTCCTTAAAAATACTCAAGCGTTTTAGCGTCATAATTTTCGGTGTTGAAAATATTCGGCGATACGTAATTATTACTAAACATCTTTTCCGCAATTAGATCCATATCCGGACGGTATCGGCTTTGATCAGATCTAGACCTCTGATGTCGCTACTACTTACCGACCCGAAGCTTTCGGTATAGCCCAGCCAGCCATAAACACTCTTCGGAAAACAACGGGTATCCGCCATAGCTTCTGATCTGACATTCGACTGCTTCATCGAATGATTGAAACGCCAAGGGCCGCTTTTAGCCGGATGCTCCGTTTTCATCAAGAACGCTAAATTTAATTTCCGCATTTTCGCCAGGCTTATAAATCGGATTTGTCGAATGAAGCGGTCATTTTAAGTTAACCGGAGCGGGATAAATAATCCCAGTATGATTTCATTCAGTCATGCATCGGATGGTTCGAATACCATAAAGTTAGACCCGCCTCGATATTTATCACTTATAAGGTATGGTTGAAATGGGCTTTCCCATTCGGAAAGCTTCACCCGAAAAAGTATCCGTTACGGAAAATCCGCGTCGATCACGTTAACAAGTTACGGCGTCATTTTTCAGCGTCGATAAGTATTGAAATCTGTATATCTTCGCCCGGCATGTATATCGTCTTGTCCGTTCTCGAACTTGATCGCCTCTGACTCGGCTAAAATAAAAGTTACCTTTATATAAACCAGTCGTGCCCTTGCATCAGTCGCGCGAACCCGAATATCGATATTTGCAGTTTCGTCGTCTATATTTCGGCCACCGATAAAACTGATCTTTGCAAGACCGTAATTGTTTGTCTTTATCGTCGCTCAGTGGATATATTCATCTTCATCTTCGCTCACTCTATATTTAGGTCCAGATCGCACACGGCAGGTGTTCCGTCTGCGTAGAAAGCCGTGAAATATGCAGTTTATCGGTAGTGTTATTGATCAGATCTATCATTAAAAGTTGTAGCCTCATAATATATGTGTATCGGCTGTCGAGTTATGCGAATGTAAAACGTCTTTGTTCGGTGACGGTTTGTCGTCGGATCGGTAAAATAAGCAGTAAATCTTAGATCGTCATATTTTTGCCGCCTTGTTTCGCTGAATCCTGCATCGTCGGTCTCATCATTGTCTGTTACAAGTCCTTTCGAGCTTTTCGGTTAGATCGAGTTTTGCTATAAAGATTCCATTTCATCGGTTTCACCTTCGCTAACTTGGCCGTCTTCGGTAAAATCGTATTTTTGTTCCTTCCAGTTCCATTTGTCGATCTTCTTCTTCAACTACGCGGACTTTCCTTTTGTCACGGGCTTTCCGAAAAGATAATTAGCATTGACAGTCACTTCTGCGGTGTTTTCTTGCGGGAAATAGAAGGCTTTGTCTGGCTTTGCGTAAACGACGAAATTAGGAAGATCATATCGAGAGATCTTTATTTGCTTCCTGGCGATGATCTCGCCTTTCGTCTAGAACCGAATATTGATACGTGTACGTACGCCAACTTCGCGTTCGTGGGATTTTCCCAATCGCGCTGCTGCGATGCCGAACTCTGAAGTTTTAAGAACTTCACGAAACAATACCGTGTCGTCTTCGTCTTCTATCCTTAACTTCGACTTCGCTGGTCGGGGGAATCGTCATTTTATTTAGTCCTTCTATCAAAATGCCGCGGAAGTGAGAGTTTGTCCCGGCTGATAAATCGAGCTTGTCATTCATCATTAGAAACCACTTAGATCGTCTGCCAAAGTCATGCCATCCAGATCTTCTTCGTCTGTGCGTGTAATTCCATTTTTTAAACCTGTTATCTTTACCGCTTTCGTCCTCGGAAATCTCGATTCCCGGAGGCAGCGGAATATCGATATAGGCCGAACCGTCCTCTCCAGGTTACCGCTTCTTCGCCGACAATGAATTTATCTTTACCGCTTTTCTCTTTCAGATCCGGTGTAAAGAATCGCTTCTATCTGAACCCCGCCTATCGGTTTTTCCGTGGTTGGATTCAATCGATTCCACTAAAACGCGGTATGTCGATTCCGGCGGCAACGTATACCCGAAGCCCGATATTCGAAGGCTGAAATTTTCATGGAAGATTTCGGTCAATGAAACGATGCCGAGCTTCGCCGCCGATGTGATATCGCAGTCGAAACCAGCCGAGAATATTCATCTTCCTTTGCAAAATATCGCCCAATGTCGATTGGGATACTGAAACGTTTTGCGGTCCTGGGCCGCGATGTTTGTCACTTTGTATTGCAGTTGCGCGGATCTTATCATCCGGGTCGAGGAGTTCGAGTTTTATTGGAACGGTTTTTAGCTCGGTTGGGTTTTCGATAGCGAGCTTTACAAGGCCCGATCCATCGACTATTTCAAACGATGTCTGTTTTTCGTTCAGCGTTTGGGCTTCGGCCGCCGCCGCGAAAAAAAGGCACACCACTACCATGGGAAAGAGTTTCCGTAACATCTAAACTTACCTCTGTTTAATTTATCGTTTCGAGCCGCAGGAAAAAAAACACACAGCGGGAACATCCGTCAACTATCGCGTGAGATGCAGCGAGATCTGAAAATGGTTGCTTTTACAAGCAAATGCTTGGGGCATTCCCGCAAAATATTTGTGTAGAGCGAAAAAAAAGGCCGCCGTTTCGGGCGACCTTTCTATATTGGCAACGCTGTCGTTTATTGAAGCGAAACGTCATCAACTCTGAATGTGGTTGACAGCGAATAATCCGTCGTTGCGCGGAATTGCACGCGGACGGTTTGGCCTTTATAAGCAGCCATGTTCAGGGTTTTTTGTGAATAAACTCCGGCGGTGCCTTTGTTCAGATTGCTGTATGTCGCAAGCGTGGCAAGCAGCGAACCGCTCGTGTTGCGTACCTCGACATACATCTTGTCATATTGCTGCGAACTCGTGGTTTCGCTTGATGTCACACTTAGCCAGAACTTCAGCGTTCCCGCTGCGTTGCTCGGTATAGTGACCTGCTGATAGCCCTGTCCTGACGTGCTGTTGTTAACGCCGAGATAGAAATATCCACTGCCGCCGTGCGGGTAATTTCCGTTCGATGTATAGAAAGCACCCGAACCGCTGCCGATCCAAGGCGACAAACTTCCTTCAAATCCGCCGTTGGTCAAAAGTTCGCCGCCGCCGCCAGGTGTCGGTGTCGGCGTTGGAGTTGCAGTCGGTGTTGCAGTCGGAGTTGCGGTTGGTGTAGGTGTCGGACCGGTCGGACAGCTGCCGACGCCGACGGCGCACCATGCGGTTGCGACCGTGTTGTATTGCGAACTCGACGAACCATAGAGTGCGGTCGCCGCATTCAATGTCGCCGTTCTCGCACCTGCGAAATTCGTTCCCGAATTCATATATTGCGTCAGAGCTAGGAACCAGATCTTGCCGCCGGCGGTTGCGCCCGCGCCTGTCACCGTTACGCCCGATTGCGGATGTGTTCCGCCCGCAACGACCAAATAGAACACTTTGTTCGATATGCTTGAATTCGTGTGAACGCCGCACTGGTCATTCGCATTCGAAGGTGTGCAGCTTCCCGGATACAGTCGTTCGCTGTAATGATCTGGGTCGCCGGCGCGTGTCGGATCGTCCATATAACGAAGCGCGTCGCCGGTTCCGTTCGAAGGCGTATACGCCTGCTCGCCGATCTTCCAGGTATCTGCCGTCGGCGAACCGCCGCGTGCATAAAGTTCGACCATTGCACCCATCGCATCCGACCAGGATTCATTTAGAGCACCTGATTCTTTCGAATATGTCAGATTAGCTGTTCTTTCTGTGACGCCGTGTGTCATTTCGTGTCCGCAAATATCCAGCGTCGTCAGCGGCGAGAAATTCGATCCGTCGCCGTCGCCATAGCTCATCTGGTTGTTATACCAAAAGGCGTTGTTATATCGGCCGCTGCTGCCGAAATGAACTCGCGATGCAACCAAGCTAACTCCGCCTGTCGCGGACGTCACTGTTCCCGGACCGTAGTTGCCATCGATGCCGTTGCGGCCGTGAACATTCTTGTAATAATCAAATGTTTTCGCCGCGCCGTAGTGAGCATCGACGCCGGCTCGCTGTATCGTCGAATTCCAATTGTCATCCGTGTCCGTATATCGCGACATCGTGCCGCCGGTTCCGCTGTTCTCGTTGCCGGTGCTGTTCATGTTGAACGTGCCCATGCGGCGTGTCGTATCTTCCATGTAATAGGTCGAACCGGATTGTAGTGTTGAGATCGAAACAGTTCCGCTGTAAAGCGAACTGCCTGTGCCGGTTTTCAAATTGTCGTATTCGAAGATCTTTTCGCCGGTCTGCGGATCGATGAAAACAACCGGGGCGGTCGGAGTATCGGATTTATCTACCATTACAAGCGGCACGCGGTATGCCAGATGATCGCGATCTTCGCCGCGAAATATCCAGGTATCAACGACGGGTTTCGCAGCGGTCGGATCATTCGCTCCGGCAATTCTTTGAGCAAAATCGATCGCTTCGTCTTTCGAAAAATTCGGCTGCGTCGAAACGGCTATCGATTCTTTCAGGTCGTCCGTTATCACCGCCAGAGTTCCATCCTGTTTCAGATGGACGATCACCTCGCCTTCCCAGACAGGAAGTTCGCCAATGTATTGCTGAAAATGCGCGTGTGCCATTTTCAGCTCGTCTATATCGACTCGTTCTACTTTGTATTCATCCGGATCGCCGATCGCATTCTGGGCGGCTTTGTCGCGCAGGATCGCTAAGCTGATCTGTGTCGCTCTGTCGCGGTCGCCCGCATCATCGCCGTTGCCAAAAACTGCATTGTTGGCGCCGGCCTTATTCGAAACTATTCCAAAAACGATTAACGCTATGGCGAAAACCGCCATGATACTCAGAAATTTTTTCACCTTGTTTGTCTCCTTTGGGATTTATTTGGATGCCAAAAAATATCAGGCCGAATAAATAAAAGGAATAATCAAAAACCCGTTATCGGACAAAGCTTGCGAAAATCTGTATAAGTAAAAATCGGCTCGGGGGAACCGTAAAGAAATGGGGGAAACTATCTAAAGCTGATGAAGTATGCTCGCGTTTTTCTATCCTGTCAATAGCAAAGCAGGTCTTTTTTAAACTATTTTTTTGAGCGCAAATTTGGCACAACTTTCTCTTCGGTGATGAATAAAAGTCTCTATGCTTTCGGATGCGAGCGGTCGTAAACTTCGATCATTTTTTCCATCGAAACTTGTGTGTAGATCTGTGTTGTAGAAAGGCGTGCGTGGCCGAGCAGTTCCTGAATGTCGCGAAGATCGGCGCCCGAATCGAGCAGATGCGTGGCAAAAGAATGACGCAAACTGTGCGGCGAAATATGGTGGATATCTGCACACTGTTTTATATATTTATCGATCATCCGGCCAACGCTTCGCGTAGTGAGCCGCGTTCCCTGATAGTTCAAAAAAACAGGCTGATCATCGCGTTCGGCCGCCGGACAATTATTGAGGAATATCGGCCTTGCCTCTTCCAAATAAAGGATCAAAGCCTGCAGGGCATATTCATGAAAAGGAACAATGCGTTCCTTTTTGCGCTTACCGACAACACGTACGAGCCGCTCGCGAAAATCGATGTCTTTCAGATCGATGCCGACAAGTTCGCTGACACGCAATCCGGTCGCATATAGAAACTCAATTATCGCACGGTCGCGTTTGCCGAGGTCGGTTGTGATGTCCGGCGTTTCTATAAATCGGACGACATCTTCCATCGAAAGATGATCCGGCAATTTGCGTTCGATCCGCGGTGTCGCGACCAGCTTTGCAGGGTTGGTTTCGAGCTTGCCTTCGCGTATAAGAAATTCGAAAAATGTCCGCAGACTGGCGATCTTTCGTGCAATAGATGTTTTCTTGTGATCGGTGTGAAGTTCGGCCATCCATTCGCGTATCGTCAGACGGTCGATCGACGCGACCGGAATGTCTTCGCGTTTTTCAATGCCCAATAAATAGTCGCGAAATTGCCCAAGATCGCTCGCATAATTTCGCAGCGTATGCGGACTGACCGCACGCTCATATTTTAAATGGCGGACAAATTGTTCGTAAGAATCGTTGAGCATCTGGGATCGGTTGTCAGAAATCAGTGGTCAGTGGTCAGTGTTCAGTGTTCAGGAATCAGTAGTTGGTAGTTACCGTCCACGTTTCCACGTTTCCACCTTTTCACCATTCATCATTTACCATTCACCATTCACCATTTTACATTATTTAACGTAATATCCTTTTCGTATGCGGACCGTTACATTATCGGGTTTCTTTAGCGTTAGTCCGAACGTGCGGAACGTTCCGCGTTTCTCGATATCGGTGTCGGGATAGTAACTCAATATATATTGCTGCGAAAGCTCTTCGGAAATTTGGCGAAAGGCGCCGTCGAACTCGCCGCGATCGATCGGTGAATAAACCGAGCCGCCGGTTTGATCGGCGATCTCGCTCATGCGGCGTTCGGCGTCGAGTTGCCGGATATTCGCGTTTCCCTGACGCGAACCGGTCCGTACGAAATTTTCAAAATCGGTCGTCTTCACGACATAGACCTGACAATCGGCGTTCTGCAAAGCCAAAACCGTTTCAGCAAACGTCGCGTCGCTTACCGTATCATCGCCATCGGAAACTATTACGATAACGCGGCGGCCCTGAACTTCGCTCAAATATTTCGCGGCTTTTACCAAACCATCGAGCAACGCGGTCGCGCCAGACGGCGGCGGAAACAGCTCGATCGAACGCACGAGCCACGAAACATCTTTTGTAAAACCTTGCTCAAGCCGCGTCGTCGTCGCGACGCTGAAGAGCGCGGCAAGATCTTTTTCGGGCCGGATCACACGCCGGAAAAATCTTACGGCAGCATCTTTTTCAAATTCGCGGGCGATCATTACGCTCGACGAATTATCAAAAAGCAGCGCAAGCCGCACCGGCCGGTCAGATGTAAAAACATCGGATATTTCCGCCGATTCGCCATCGACCGTCAAAACAAAATCTTCGAGTTTTAGGCTTCGGATCGAACGACCGTCGCGACCCAATACCGAAACAGGTATAGGCACGAGCGCCGATTCGACCTTGATAACTTCGTCATCGACCGGCGGCGTTTCAGATGGAAGAACAGTCGGTTTATTTTTCTCCGGCAATTTGCCTTCGCGAACCGTTGCCGCGTTCGGCCCGGGCAAACCTTTGTTCGTCACCGGCGTCGGCGAAGGCTTCACACGGCCGGACTGCGCCGCCAACGAAACGGCGGAAAGCCCGAAAATCAAACTGCAAATTAAAAACTTCATTAACGGCTAGAACAATACTATATCCTTTGATTACCAAACCGCCAAAAAATATGCCTGTGTGCTTCGGCGGAGGAACCGGCGATTGCGGACAAGAGTGTCCGCGTTCCGGTGGTCAGGCTTCTGCACCCACTATTTACGATCCATTTGTCTGTTCTATGCGCGGACGGACATCATAAATTTATCCCAATCTTCAAGGGCTCGATCGACTTGGAATGTGTGGCGTTCGCGTTTTCGGCGATATTTTTTTCGGAGTTCGGTCGGGAGTGGTTCTAATAGGCCAAAAGTTATGTTGACCGGTTGGAAATTTTTGGTTTCGACGTTTGAGACGTATCGGCAAAGCGCACCGATCGCGGAGGTTTGCGGAGCGGTCAGCATCGGTTTATCGCGTGAAGTGAGCACCGCGTTCCTTCCGGCGAGCCAGCCCGTCGCGACCGATTCGACATAGCCTTCGACGCCGGTGATCTGGCCGGCAAAAAAGAGTTTTGGGTTCGCACGCGTTTCGAGCGTTTCATTCAAGATCTGCGGCGAATTAATGAACGTATTGCGATGGATCTGCCCGAACTGCAAAAATTCTGCGCTCTTCGAGTCCCGGGATCATCCGCAAGATTCGCTCCTGTTCACCGTATCGCAGATGGTTTTGAAAACCGACCATTCCGTAAGCATCGGCCATCAGATTTTCCTGCCGAAGCTGTACGCAGGCGTGAGCTTCTTCGCCGGTTTTCGGGTCGGGCAAACCTTTCGGCTTCATAGGGCCGAACCGCAAAGTTTCGATGCCGCGGCGCGCCGTTTCTTCGATCGGCAAACACGATTCGAACCAATGGGTGTCCTCAAAACGCTTTAGCGGAACTGCTTTTGCGGCCAAAACTTCGTTGACAAAAGCTTCGTATTGCTCGCGGTTCATCGGACAATTTATGTAATCGTCGCCGCCTTTGCCATAACGCGCCGCTTTAAATGCGATCGACATATCGATCGAATCGGCCGCAACGATCGGCGCGATCGCATCATAAAAATAAAGCTGGTCGTCGCCCGTGAATTTCATTATCTCTGCCGTCAAAGCCTCGCTGGTAAGCGGGCCGGTCGCGATAATCGATATCTCATCGGCAGGAATTTCGGTCACCTCTTCGCGGACGATCTCGATCCGCGGATGAGCCTCGATCCGCTGCGTGATCATCTCCGCAAATTTTATTCGATCGACCGAAAGAGCCGCTCCGGCCGGTACACGCGTTGCCGCCGCGACCTCCAAAACCATCGAACCGCCGCGCCGCAATTCCTCCTTTAAAAGATAAGGAGCCGAACCCGGCTCGTCCGTCTTCAGCGAATTTGAACAGACGATCTCCGCAAGCTGATCCGTCCGATGCGCCGGCGTTTGCCGAACCGGCCGCATCTCATACAGCCGCACCTCCGCGCCGGATTCCGCCGCCTGCCATGCCGCCTCAACCCCGGCCAAACCACCGCCGATAACATTTATTGTTTCGCTCATTGTTTCGATTATAGTTCATAGTCCGATAATATTTACACAGGCAGAAACGCGACCCGTAGGGAGCGTGCTTTTTGCCCGCGAAGTGTTTGACGAAACAATGGAACTAACACCTAGACGACAGTGTCTAATAATAAAATGAAAGTGAATGTTTCTTTGATCTTGAACCGAGCGGGTATTGCATTCGGCGTGTTGTCGATTGCTTTAAGTCAGGCTCTTTTAGGAATGTATTCGGGATATGGATACGCTTCGAGACTGGTCTGTGAATATAACTATCCGACGTTTGGCCAAGAGGGGAACACTTGGACAATTTTCCATGCTGATCCGCTTTTTGATCTTTCGGGATTTCTTTCCTATTTATCAATAGCCATTTTTGTCTTCGTTCTCTTAAAGCTTTTCGAACGAGGATGGATCTATTCGATAACATTGCTCCTTCCGCTTTTTGCATCTGCTTATTTATGGTGGTCCGCAAATACCCTAATCTCTGCTTATGTAGGTTTTGCGGATAAATACCTAGACATTTTAAGAGAAACTCGGACTGGGTTCCTGATCTTAGCATTTTCCATTTTGATCACTCTAATACTTCAGATCGTTTCGCTTGGCCTTGGCCTTGCTCACAGAAACAAAGCCGATTCAACTGACCCGCGCAGCTAGTTTGTCGCCTGGCCAAATATTTGCCGAATTTTGCTGATTGCTTTATGCTCCGAGAACGATGAAAAGACCATTGATAGGCATAGTTTTACTGTTACTCATGGTTTCCACCGTGTTTCCGCAGGACTTTGTTACGGCAAAGGACGGCAAACTTTTCGCTGATGGCAAGCCGTATTATTTTGTCGGGGCAAATTATTGGTATGGTTCTCTGCTGGGTTTAGAGACAAGACAAGAAACGCGGTGTTGAGCGGTTGCGGAAAGAGTTGGATTTTTTGAAAGCGAATGGCGTGACGAACCTGCGGCTGCTTGGCGGTGCGGAAGGCGTCGGGCCGCTGAACGGCGTGACGCGAGTTTCGCCTTCGCTTCAAGCCGGAGCAGGGAAAGTTTGACGAAAGCGTGCTCGATGGGCTCGATCTCGTGCTTTTCGAAATGGACAAACGCGATATGAAAGCCGTTATTTTCCTAAGCAACAACTGGGAATGGAGCGGCGGCTTTCAGCAATATTTGATCTGGAACGACGTCATCTCCGCGAAATGGTTAACCGAAAAACCGACCTGGGACGAGCTTCGCGATAATGTTGCGAAATTCTATTCCTGCGCGGCGTGTATCGATTCTTATAACGCACAGGCAAAAATCATCATCGGCCGCACGAACAAATTCACACATAAAAGATACACCGAAGACGCGACGATAATGGCATGGGAAATTGCCAACGAACCGCGGCCGATGCGGCCAGCCGCGAACGACGCGTATAGCAAATGGATCAGCAAAACGGCCGCGATGATCAGATCGCTCGACAAAAACCATCTCGTCACCACCGGCCACGAAGGCCGCATCGGAACCGAAAGCCTCGAGCTTTTTGATAAGATCCACGCTGACAAAAACATCGATTATCTGACCATCCACATCTGGCCAAAAAATTGGGCGTGGTTCGAAAACGGCAAAATGGCCGAGCAATACGCAAAAGCAGAAAAGCTGACCCGCGATTATATTGCCGAACATGTCAGCGTCGCGAAAAAGCTTAACAAACCGCTCGTCATCGAAGAATTTGGCCTACCGCGTGACGCACAATCCTTTGATATATCAGCGAAAACAAAGCTTCGCGACCGTTATTTTCAGACCGTCTTTTCTTACATAAAAAGCGAACCGTTCATCGCGGGTGCAAATTTTTGGGCATTCGGCGGAACGGCTCGGCCGATCAAAGATCAGCTTTTTTGGAAAGCCGGCGACGATTATATGGGCGATCCGCCAATGGAAGAGCAAGGCCTTTACTCAATATTCGACAAAGATCGATCGACCTGGAAAGTGATCAGCCGGTCGGCACGGCGATTGCGTCTATAACCTTATAGGAGCGTGCGTGTATTAAAACCACACGCGGCGCGCCAAGGAGTTTTATGGACAAATTAAAGAATAGAAAAGTTGCAATACTCGTCGCCGACGGTTTCGAACAGCAGGAAATGACCGAGCCGCGCAAAGCGCTCGACAACGCCGGGGCGGAAACGAAAATAATTTCGCCGATGAAAGGCGAGGTGCAGGGTTGGAAACATTTTGACAAAGCAGATAAGTTTACGGTCGATGTGCAGCTCGAAAATGCTAATGCTGCGGATTTTGACGCGTTGCTGCTTCCGGGCGGCGTTGCGAATCCCGATCAGTTACGCATCGAACCGAAAGCGATCGAATTTATCAAAGCATTTTTCACCGCCCAAAAACCGGTCGCGGTTATATGCCACGGACCGTGGACGCTGATCGAAGCGGACGTCGTTCGCGGCAGAACGATCACCTCATGGCCATCGGTTAAAACAGATCTGATCAATGCCGGTGCGAAATGGGTAGATGAACCTGTCGTCGTGGACAACGGACTTGTTTCAAGCCGAAAGCCCGAAGACATTCCTGCTTTTAACGACAAAATGATCGAAGAATTTGCCGAAGGCAAACATAAGGGCCAGACCGCATCCGCGTAAAGGCCACAGCAATAAAAGACAAAAAAGGACGGTGTAATAACCGTCCTTTTATATATGCTTTACCGTATGTGTTTACGTCAAAGGCGGAATGCGAACAGCTGCTTTGCGTTTGTTCGAGTATATCTTTGCCATTTCCAGGCAGTTATCGAATATCTTCGACGCTACGTTCAGGCTGTCGGGGTCGGTCTCCGTTGTGCTTGCCGAACGTCCGGCTTTTATCAGCCAACCGTTCGCCGCGGCAGCGTTCAGGTCATAGGATGGTTCCCAATCGTCGTTCAGCGGCGAAGCACCGCTTGCATCAGCAACGCTTGCGGAACCGAGCAGTTCGCTCACCTCAGTTTCCGTAAGCGACGGCTCGGTGTCCCAGGCCGTCATCTTCTTCAGTTTCTCTTCAAATGTTTCCATTTTCTTTACGCCTTATTCGCGATGATCATCGCCAATGCCGACGGCCGAAGCACCTTTCCGCCATACAGATGCAAACCTTTCACCGCATCGCCGAAACGCTTTTCAGGTTTGTAAGTTTGCAGGTCAACGATCTGCTCGGCGTACGATGTAGCGATCGAATGTCCGGCGATTATCTTATAAGCCTCGCCTTCGTCGTTCGGCACGCTGTTCGATTTTAAGATAGTAAAACCGGCAGCTTCGCCGACGTTTCCGTTCGCCAATGCGCTGTCCGAACGCATCGAACCGCTGCTGACGAACCGGCTGTCCTTCAAGAGCAACCCGTGGAACCAAGCCGGCACAACGACGAATCTGCCGTCGATCGGCGTGTTCGATTCGTCAAGCAAAACACCGAGATCGACGAGGCTTTCGTAAGCATCATCCGATGTCGGTTCGAGCGGCGTTCCGATCGAACCCAAAGTGTTGCCGCCGGGAACCGCCGTCTCCATCAAACCTGCCAGATACGAATCCGCAACGTCACGCAGCGACCACGACGCACGCCGCATCGCCTCGTCCAAAACGTTGACGTTCTGCTGTGCCTGATCGATGCTGTCCACATAGAAATTAAAATATTTCGATTGATCGATCAGCATCGTTTGCTCGGCATCGGTCAATATCTCCGGGGCAGAAATGTCCGTGTCCTTTGCGTAATTTCCGATCGTAACTTCGCCGATCGAAGCGACCTTTACCGAATTTCCCGCTTCGCGGATCTCACCTTGATAATCCCGGTTACACACATTCGGCTGTGCATATATGAGAGCTGAATCCAATGCCGTGAGCAGCCGTGCCGCCCAAACTGTAGGTATAAAATCTAATGCCATGATCTCCTCTTTTTTGTTTTATCGTCTGTTTTCAAGTACCGAGCGAACCGCCTGCCAATCAAGCTTTGCGATATCGGAAGGTTTCATTTTTGCCAGCATTTCGCGTGTCAGCGGCCTGACCGTTCCCGAACCGGCACCGCCATCGATGCCCGCCGGCTTTGTTTCCGTATGAAATTGTTCGGGAAAGCTTTGCCGCATTTCGCGCAAGATCGCTTCGGTGTTCTGCAATTCGCCGTCTTCGCCGAACTGCATCGAATTTTCCGCGATCCTCACTAGCAGCTCCGGCGAACGCGCCTTTGCTTCGCGAAATGTTTCGGTCAGCAATGATCTCGCCTCCGGCGAAACCGTTTCTATTGTTTCTGTCGTTTCTTCTTCGTTCATTTTTGTTCTCCTTTTTCGTTATTCATTCCTTCGATCGAAGCTTTGCCGTAACCGGCTTCGGCAAGAGCGATATCGCTCGGCAGCCCGATGCTTCGTTTGATCTGTATGTTCTCCAGCAGTTCGCGTTCTGATATAGGCGATGGATCTTGCCACCTGGAAAGCAAGCGAACGTCGCTGCCCGCGTTCTCTATCCGCAAGGCAAAGCTCATCGCTTCTTCCCAAACTCTGCCAAATGAACTTTGCCTATCGCGGACCTTTGCGATAAAGCGCGTTTCCGATTTTTTCAGGGCTTCGCCGCTTGCCAGAGTTTTATTCTGAGGCTGCAGGTAATGAAGCGGCGTTCCCGTCACCGAAGCGATATCGATGCGGAAAGATTCTTTTACTTTTAGGAATTGATCGAGATTCGAATCGGCAAATTCGCCGAAGCGTGTGTCGGTATTTTCCGATACCCAAAGATGATCGATGCCTGCATTAAAAGGCGGCACGGCCAAACCGTCCGCGTCGTAATCGATCTCAATCCCGGCGGCCCAACGCTGGCGATAGGCACAAAATTCCATAGCAACGAGCATGTCGAGCACCGATTTGTTCAAACCGTCCTGAACAGGGATCGCCGCTTCCAGTTCCGAACGGCCGAGTTCGCCGATGTCCGCGTTGTTCGCAAAATGAAAGACCGGAACCGACCCAAAGGGATTTGCGATAACTACCGGATTTCCATCATCGGCGAATGGCAAGAATTGATCGGCCGCAGGCAGCAATATCCCTCCGCTGCCTTTGGTAATAAAACGTTCGATCCTGTCGGCGTAATATAGATTTAGCCGTGTAAATTTATCGGCGGTTTGCCAATATTTCGCTGCGGAGACGATCTTTCCGGGTGATTCTTCATCGTAAAAAGCTGTGCAGTTTGCGGCTTTGTTCGGATAGACGACCGCACGGCCATCGGCATTCGGCCAGACGATCGCGTAAGCGTCGCCGTTCTTGAGAGCTTCTTTATGAAGCTCGCCGGCTCGCACATCCATACGATTTCGCTGCCAAATTGCGGCTACCTGTTCTTCGAGCTCATCGGCTTTGAACCGGTTCTCATCGCCCATGCTTTCTACGCTGAAGCCTTCGATCTTCAGCTTGTCGCGGACGGCATCGCAAACCGCCGGGCAAAGGTTCAATGCAAATTCGCGAAACTGCGAACCAAATGCATTTGCAAATTTCTCCGTCGCGAAAGCGAGGTCGTGTTCGCCGCGATAGTAGCGTTCGGGCCGCTGATAGCGGATCGAATTTTCGCGCAATTGTTCTATCGATCTTTCTAAATCGTTGTTCATATTTCGTTCCTTGTTCTGTGTTTAGTTAAAGCCGCGGGCCTTTTTACTCTCGGTTCCGCGAAGCATATTTACGGCTAGGCTGACCGCATCTACTTGGTCATCATGGCGGTCGTTTCGTCCGGTAAAGCGGCAAACTTCATCCAAAAAATCTTCGTTCCAGCCGCCGCGAACGATGATCACTTTTCCGGCTTCGGCCAGCGGCGACCAACCCAGAGCCCGCGTGTATTTATCGTTCTCAGCCCGGATATCTTTGAGCGGAACTCCGACGATCTTTTTCATCCGGCGTAGATCCTGGACAAAAGCTTTGCCGTGCAGCGCGCTTTCGATGCCGTGTTGAGTGTTCTTTTCTTTCGTCATTCGGTCGATGATAAAATTTCGCTGTTCCGGATATTCGATCTGGGCGCGAAACCCATCGGCAATGTAAAGATTCATTTCATTATCAAAAGCACAACGAAACGACGCAGTGTAATCGGCCGAAGTTTTGGTCGAAACGGCAAGATCGTAGGCTCGGCACCAACTGAGGCCTTCCGGAGCGGCGTCGACAAACCTTTTGAACCAACTGCGTTTGAAAACCGCACCGTCATTAGGCAGCGGGTTTTGTTGATACAAAGCCGAGAACGAACGCGAACCAAGCTTTGTTTTTATCCGCGCATAGGCTGCCTCGTTGTAACGTTCTTCGCAGAGTGCCTGGCCCAGAGCACGGTTCAACGGATCGTTCTCTTCGGCCAAAGCCGGAAGTTTTACAACGTCCCAATGCTCGCCGTCTTCGTTTTCCATTTCGCGCAAAAGCCTGCCGGAAAGATCGTCGTCGTGCCAGCGGGTTTGTATAACGATCATCGCTCCGTTCGGTTCGAGCCGCGTATAAACGTCGTCATTGAACCAATCGCCCGTGTTGTCGCGAATGGTTTCGGATTCGGCATGTGCGCGGTTCTTCACCGGATCATCGATGATGATCAAGCTTGCTCCAAAACCGGTTACGCCCGCACCGACCCCGACCGCTCTCACGCCGCCGCCGGCTGCGGTTTCCCATTCTTCGGCCGCTCTGCGTTCTGTCGATAGGTCCATACGCCTCTCGCATATTCGGCGAATACGTCGGGAAAAACGGTTCGCGAGTTTTTGGTTGTAGCTGCAGATTATGATGTTCATTTTTTGATCGAGTTCGAGCCGGTAAGCGGCATAATGAACCGTTACTGTTTCTGATTTCGAATGCCGCGGCGGCATGAAGATCATTAGCCGTTTGGCGTCGCCGTCGGTCATTGGCTTAAGTGCTTTGTATAAATAAAGCTGGTGGTTCCAATCCCACGTCCAAAAGCCCGCAACCTCTTTCAGCCATAAAAGAAAGTCGCTTTTCTGCTCTTCCGTCATTTGAGAACCGCAAAGATCGCCGCACCAATGAGCACATCGCCGATCCGCTGAATCAATGACGGTTTCTTCTTCTTCAACTTTTCCGCGAGCTGTTCATGCGTTCTGATCACCTCCGATTGGGCCGCGATCGTTTCATTTTTCGCCTTGATCGTTTCGCGTAGAGCCGATGATTCGGCCCGGCGAGTTTCGTTCAATTCTTTGTAGATGGCGGCGGTTCGATCCGCTGTTTCGAGCCGCTTTTTTAGCAGACCGTTTTCTGCTTCTAATGCGTCCGCTAGTGTTCTCGTTGCCTTTAGTTCCTCGACTGCTGCGGAGCAAGAGTTGCGGATCGACGTTTCATTCGCCGCACGGATGTCCGGCTTCGGCGAGTTTGTCGCAGAGTTCGGCGGCTGTGACGGCGATTGACCGAACGCCGCGTGTCCGCCGAACATCATCGCGAGCACTATTAACAACAGTTTCAAATTTTTCGATCTCTTCATTTTGTCTCCTTGCGATCTGGTTTATCTCGTCCAGGTTACGTTCCAGATAATTTAATTTTTCGCGGTAACTTTCCGATTCGCGCATCTTTTCATCGGCGCGTTTTTCAAGCTCGGCGGCCCTTGCTTTCTCAACGGCTATCCTTTTCTCTAGTTTGCCGATAGCAATACTGCTGCCGATATCGCGGACCATTCCGACGCCGATGACAATTGCCGCGACCGCCGCGGCGATATAAATTTTCTTCCGTGTCATTGGTCTTTCTCCTCGTTCTTTCGTCGGTTGAAATGTATCTGCAGGGCGACATCTATCGCCTTTCCAACCGCGAAAAACACTATCGGCAAAACTATCGCCGAAATTATCGTGATCAGCGTCCGCATCTCGATCGCCGCAAACAGCGACGACACCGATGCCGAAAACGCTATGGTCAAATTCTTTAGGTCATTCATATTTCTTTATTCCTTGTCGCACGGCGACCGCTCCGTAACTCTGCAACTCCGCAACCCTGAAACTCATTTCTTCCGGCGCAAATAAACGATCATTATCACCGCCGCGATGACCGCAACAACGAGCCAAACTTCGAGCGGAATGTCGGCGATGAATGCGGCGATCGCCCAAAAGGCCTGGCACAAAGTTCCGACGATCGTCGTCCAGAGCGATTTCGCCGCGTCTTTTCGCGTAACAACTTTTGTCGTCATAGCATCGATCCGGTCGTAGGTTTCGACTGCTTTGTTTATCTGACTCTCGAGCCGATCCAACCCTTCGGCGGCTTTTAGTAATGTGTTCGGCGACGGATCTTCAGCAGGTACGCCGGCTTTTTCGCCGTCGTATGCAATTGAGGTTTTCGGCTGGTCAATAGCAGTTTTGTTTGAAGAGTTTATGTCGGTTTCCGTCGCCGAATTTTGAAAAATGTTTTGCGTCAGCCGATATCCGTTCACCATCAGCGGCAATTCTAGCTGCCAATTTCCGCGGCGGATCTCGCGGGCGAAAAACTCCGTTCTATACGCCGTCTTTCTGAGCCGCGGTGTGCTTCGAAGCCATTGATCGCGAACGAGAATGTAATTCGAAACCCAAGCTTTTTCGCTTCCCGAATTCGGCACGCGGTCACGGATCTTTTCGAACGAACCGTGGTTGATCGAATCGTATATGACCGCGAGCGTCAGCGGTTCGTAAAACCCGAACCTTCGCATGCATCGATCGCCGGTTTTAGGTAAAGCTTTTCGGCAACGGCAATTTGTGCGTCACGCATTTCAATTGTCGATGCAGCGGTACGCAATGCTTTTTTGAATCTGTCATCGGCCGCGAGTTTTTCGATCGCGAAAGCCGTTTGGCTTTTGAGAACCGAAAGTTTAGTTTCGATCTCGCTTTTGCCAACCGTGCCGCCGTGTTCGATGTATTCGCGAACGACTGCGAGCAGCGAACCCGAGCGATGTGTGAACTGATTTATGCCGTAAGAAATGCCGGCACCATCGTCGTTGATCGCGACCGTCGCGAAATTTCCAAAAGGCCGCGACGTTTCAAAAATATTCGTGATCGCCAGTGCTTTTAATTTGTCTAGGTCCGTAAAGCTCATCGTTTCCTCGCGTGTTTCATTCATAAGACTTCTTCTTGTAAATGATATATATGTTTGATAGTATGAAATGGACGGACGATTTTGGGCGAATCTTGTTCTGAGAATCATGTCGCCGCTTGCAAACCGTCCGGCCACAAGCAGAATACCTAAAAGCAATCTATTTGCTTAGTATAATTCTGATGATATATCGCGATTCTTATAACTTTTATAGTTTTTGAAGATCTTTTTGTGAGGAAATTGAAATGCAACAAACGTTGGACAACAAAATACGCGCAAAACTGCGGCTTTCCGAAATAGAAAGGCTGATCAAAAAGCACAGGATCATCGTTCCGCCGATATCGCGCCCGACATTGATCACCTTCTGCGAAGACGGCACGTTCGAAACCGCCGGCACAAGCCCGACAAAATTAGGCTGGCTCGTCTATGAAGATTCGTTCTGGAATTGGGTTAAAAGCCTGGATGAATGAGTTTCGGAGTAACAGAGTTGCGGAGTCAGAACCGCCTGCGTCAGTGGGCGGTCGGAAGTATGAAGCTATGTGTCCGGCCCAATAAGCTCAGTCTTTCAGGCTCCTGGTACAGAACCTTAACGATTCACTCATGAAGCCAGCTGTTTTCGTTGCTTTTAAATATCAAGACTTGAGGTTGGGGAGGAGCAAATGTAGTTTCTTCCATGGTAATCAGAAGGTCGTAAGCAATTACATTTCCTTCGATCTTAATTTTCTCTCTATTGTCTTGATTTTTTTCACCGAGCGATTTTCAGCGCTTTTTCAGATCGCCTGGTCGTAAGATGTAACAAGGAAAGGCGTCATTTTTTAGTACATCTTTATCCTCACCTACTATAACTACTCTTTTTCCGGAAGCAATAATATCCTCCGATGTGTTGAGCCCATTTTTATCGCATTCTGAATCCCTAAGGAGTTCAAACCTCCACAAACCGGTGCGAGTAAAGAGATCCTTCGGTAAATCATATTCTTCCGCCATGTAATTATGAATGATGCGGATGTATTTAGCGTTTTCCTTACCTTTTATGATCTTCTTTATTTGAACAAAAAAGCTCTCCTTTAGCGGCACGTGGGTCAATTTCAATATTCTTGTAAGTGAATTTTCAAAGGCGACGACTTTTCCTTTCACGACCAGTTTTTCGGCAGATTGAGCATTGACGCTACAAACAAAACCGCACCAGATCAATAAATAAAGGACAAAGATTAGAGAAATTCGGTTTAACATGATCTTTCGTTTAAGAAGAGCTTTTGTCTGTGATGCAATGAATAAGATAATCGATGTAGATGCACGGGCGACCAGGAAATACCGACCGATCAGAACCGCCTGCGTCAGTGAGGAAGCGGAAAGTTGCTCGCGTAATAAGACCCCTTTCCGACGTCACATTTATCATTCACCATTATGCCAGGCGACTTGGCTGCGGAGGCGCATTATTGTGCGGTCGAGGCCGATGGTTTCGAATACGGAGAGCATCGACGGGCCGACGGCGACGCCGGTCAGTAGAGTGCGTGCTCCGTTCATAATGATGCCGAGTTTCGTGCCTTTTTCTTCGGTAAATGCTTTGACGACGGTTTCGATGTTCTCTTCGGTGAAGGCGTTTACCACCCCGTCAGCCGAAGCGGCTGCCACCCCTCCTAGAACAGGAGGGGAGTCTTCAAATTCCGCTTCGAATCTATCGGCGAGTTCGGGCAGCCATGTTTTGAGGTCGGGGAATTTGGTCAGATTTTTTGCGATCGCGGCCGGGTCGAAATCGAAATCTTCGCTGAAATATGCACGGCCTTGGGTCGAAAAATCTTTTAGCGTAAAGAACCGCGAGCGGATGAGATCTACGGTGCGGACGTACCAATCGTAAGAGCCGATCTCGGGCAGATCGATGGCTATATTTTCCGGCCGCTCGGCCATCTCGGTTCCCTTTTCGAAACTTTGTGCATTGGTCGATGGAATCGTTCCGGTGAGCGCACGGCCTTCTGGTTCGTATTCTTCGCGCCAGAGCTTTGCCGCTTTGAGCTCCGCTTTCACAAAAGGCAAAAGCTCCTCTAGCGTACCAGTGCGGATGTATTCGGCGTTCATCCAGATCGCTTTGTCGTCGGTCCAGCGTTTCGGATTATTCGGTTCGTAATTAAAGATCGCACTCGAGCGGTGGACGCCCGAGAGCGAAAATTTCTCGATCAGTTCATCCAGCGAATAGATCTCTTTTTCTTCGCCCGCAGACCAGCCCATCAGAGCCAGAAAGTTTCGAAAAGCTGCCGGTAAAAATCCGGCGTCGCGGTATGTCGTCAAGGAAACGATCTCGCCGTGTGTCCTTTTGCTAAGTTTTTTGCCGCCGGGTGCGAGTATTAGCGGCAGATGTGCGAAACGCGGCGGAGCGACACCGAGTGCTTCGTATATCAATATCTGTTTGTGCGTGTTCGTCAGGTGATCCTGGCCGCGTATCACATCCGTGATCTGCATTTCGATGTCGTCGCAGACAACTGCGAGATTGTATAAAGGATGTCCGTCGGAGCGAAGCAGAACGAGGTCTTCGGTGTCTGAGTATTCGCGTTCCTGCAGGCCAAAGACACCATCTTCGAACGCGGTTTTTCCGGTCTCAGGCACCTTTAACCTGATGGCAAACGGCTCGCCGGCCGCCGCACGCGCATCGCTTTCTTCATTTGAAAGACCGCGGTATGGGTTGTCGCGGATATTCTTTTCGCCTTGCGCGGCGTGGGCGCGGTCTTTGATCGCATCTTTCACATTGGCGTCGTTTGGTTCAGCTTTTGGCGTGAAGTCGCGGTAAGCTTTGCCTTCATCAAGCAGCTTTTTTGCGGTCGCCCGATGTTTGTCGGCGTTATTTGACTGAAAAACGATCTCCTCATCCGGTTCGAGGCCGATCCATGCGAGGCCGTCCAGGATCGAGCGTGTCGATTCGTCTGTCGAGCGTGCAAGGTCGGTATCCTCGATGCGAAGCAGAAATTTGCCGCCTTTCTGGCGGGTATAAAGATAATTAAAAAGTGCGGATCGGGTCGCCCCGACATGAAGATAGCCCGTAGGGCTTGGTGCAAAACGAACGCGTGTTTCCATAAGAAACGATTTTCACAAGAAAGCTCAAAGAACGCAAAAGGCGCAGCCGATCAGCTATTCAGTTCGCAGTATCTTTTCCATCTTGCGGCCTTTTGCGAGTTCATCGACCAATTTGTCCAGATATCGGACTTGCTGCGTCAGCGGATTTTCGATCTCTTCGACCCGATAACCACAGATCGCGCCGGTAATAAGATGAGCGTTCGGGTTTAGCTTTGCCTGCTGAAAGAATGTCTCGAAAGTTGTCTTTTCATCAATGAATTGCTGCAGTTTCTTTTCACTAAAACCTGTCAGCCATCTGATCACCTGATGCAGTTCTTCTTTCGTTCTGCCTTTCTTTTCAACTTTTGTCAGATAGTGCGGATATACCGAACTGAACGTCATATTCGCGATCTTCTCGTCGTGTTTGCTTGTGTTGGTCATTTATTTTTCAAATTATTTGAGTCGTTCCAATTGGCCTTTCCTTTTAACGATATTTTTATAATCCCACTGAATTTCTTTCGATGTTTTCAGCCAGCGTTTGAGGTCTTTTTTATCAACGTCTTCGACCGCGTGGTAAAAAACAGAAGCATCTTTAAATTTCCCGCCGTGAACATTCAATTCTTCATCGTCAAAACTCGCTCCGCTCCAAAACATCAGCCGCAAGCCTTTTTTCTGTTTGCTGTAGCCAACGATCGGATTGCCGTCCAAAAACCAAACAGGATGCGCGTGCCAGATCTTACTCTCTGCCTTGGTCAACTCGCCATCGATCGCCGCAGCAAGAATGTCGCAAATTTCTTTGTCCACCGGCGTCTGTCTATCGTTATATTTTTGGATCTCTTCGTTCATATCTATATCTGTTATTGATCTGGACTAACGCTGATCTTCCGCCTATTTTTTATTCTGTTCGTCCATTACCATTGGTTCCCAGAGTTCGACCTTGTTGCCGTCGGGGTCCATTATCCATGCGAATTTTCCGTTCTCTTCCGAATCGGGTCCTTTTTGGATCTCGACGCCGTTTTGCTTTAGCTGGGCGAGCATTTCGTCCATATTATCAACGCGGTAGTTGATCATAAAGGAAGAATCGCTCGGAGCGAACCATTTGCTGTCGCTGTCCGCCGTGCTCCAGACCGTGAGTCCGCCGTCTTCGGCCGTGTCTTCAGTCCATTTCAATATCGAACCGCCCCAACTCTCACGGTCGAGGCCAAGATTCTTCTCATACCACGCCGCAAGCTCCGAGCCCTTGCCCGTACTCTTAATAAATACTCCGCCGATACCTGTTACCTTTGCCATTATTTTTCTCCTGTCTTGTCTGTGTTAGTCGCTGGATCATTCGTCATGCGGGACATTCGGGCCGGCGCTGGGCAATGTGCCAAAGCACACCGGATGGGTCGGTTACGTAGGCGATCCGCAGGCCCCAAGGCTGCAACGCCGGTGGTTTTGGCGCAGATATTCCGAATTTTGCGGGCAGATCGAGCGACAAAATATGTGTCCACCAAGAATCGAGATCATCCACCATAAGCTGCATCATGAAATTTTCTGCCCATTCCTTCTGGAAATATTTTTGGAGAACGAAGGTGCTTGTTCCAATTCGGAATATCGCCACTTCGTCGCTATCCAGCTCCGTTGTAAATCCCAACGCATGATAAAAGCGTTTCGACAGGTTGAAATCTTTTGCCGGCAGGAAAGGCCGGGCACCTCTGAGCCTATGGGGACTGATATATTAGATTTTATTGCCAGTTTCTTGCTCTCCTAGGCCGTCGGAATCACCACTCGCACTGACAACCGTGTGTTTTATTATACCTGCCGCTATTATTACTTTCTAACTTTTCGCAACGATTCTTCTGGGAGATCTCCACCTGAATAATCTACCGTGTGCATGGGAGCGGAGTTGTTGAGAAGCCGTTAGCTGAGCTGAGACACTCAGACCAAATATCTGAACGATAGCAAACCAAATCAATTATTTTCTCATCACTGCAACCTCCAAATTCTAATTTGTAAGCTTATAAATATATTCTTCGATCTCGGTTTGTCTGGCATTCGCAAAACCTTTGTCGGTGCCGATCTTTACGAACCCGTTATTTTTCCAGGACTTTCTGCGAGCCTATGTTGTCATACGCGACCCGTCCTAAGATCGGTCTTTTGCTTTCGAGCGTCAGGAGTTGTTTAAGTGCTGCGGTCGCAATTCCTTTGCCCCAAAAGTTTTTGTCTATCCAATAAGTGATCTCGGCATTACCGTCGATTTCAAATTTTGCGATGCTGCCGACGATCGCATCATTAGCTTTTATTGTCTGCGTATTTTTGGTCGGATCGGTCAAAAACTTTGAGTATTTTTCAATATAAGCGGCTTTGTCCTTTGAGTCTTTAGATGTGAACGCGGCCAGATAATTTGCTTCTTCGTCAATCTGAAACTCAAAAAGCACGTCTAGGTCTTGGATGGTAGTTTTGGATAATGTGATTTTTGTGATCATCATAGTCTTTAGCGTCCTAAACTGTAAGCGAATTCGTTTCAGATCAATATTTTTCTCATTTACGCGATGTAATAAAAAGCTCGCATCAGTATTTGACCATGAACACAAATATTCGTAAATAAAGGATCGTCAGAAGGATCAGCGTGCCGAGGACAAGAACGCATTGATCCAGATATTTTTATTAGAGTAAGCCTGCAGTCTTATATATCATACGCCCAAAGCTGGCGATCCCGCCGAGTGTATTCATAATAATGTCAGTGATGTCAGTGACACCTATCGCAAGAACAAACTGGAGAATTTACCGCGACGAGACTAAAGGCGAATATCACCAAGATCTTATTCTTAAAAACAGCCTGTTTGAAATTGACACCGAGCATCACTCCGAACGGAATAAATGCGATCATATTCGAGATCATTTCGTTCTTATGTGCCCAAATGGTGAATGGAACTAAATTAAGACTTCGAGTTTGAAATTCACGGATCACGGCGAAAGGATCGTAAGAAAATTTGAACAGTACGAGCCACATGAGAACGAACAGGTATGCGGCAAATAATATTTTGAAATACACTCGTCTCATTTTATGTATCTCCAACATAAATACAGTAACAGAGGATCGTTACACGCTGGTACGATTAATTAATTATTTCGCCTTTATTATCCGCCAGCTTTTCTCCCAATTCCTCAATTGCTCAGGTGTTTGTCCACACCCAATCCGCAAGTTCCAGCCTACGATCTTTTAATGGCGACACGCTTCTATACGACCGGGTTGGATTGCCGGGAAATTTTTTATCCGTTACGTTCGGATCGTTCTCAAAACTGCCGGTTGGTTCGACGACATAGACGCGTTCGCGTCCATCACCTTTTGCCAACGACGCCGCGAGTCCAGCTCCGTCGGCCAGCGCCTTAAAATAAATCTGATTCATCGTGAGGTCGTCTTTGTAATTAGAACGGCCGCCTGCGGTCAACACATCGCCAACCCGCAGATCTGCTCTGCTTCCATGATAAAAAGGGCCTTTGTCCGACAGATCGCTCGTGAACGAAGCTGCTAATTCAAAGTTCTTTTTTGCATTATGGGCATCGCCTAATTCCTCGTAGGCTTGCGCGATCTTGGAATACAAATTAGGAAACCCGCTGGTGAGATTAGCGCATCGATATCTTTTGCAAGCTGCAACGCGGACTCCAGCCATTTCAATTTGTCGGAAACATTTTCCTGATGCCGAGCTACATAATAAGCCGCCAGATATTTTTCAAAGTCAGTCGTCGCCTCGTCCCAGGCTTTAAGAAACAATCTGCTTGCTTCGGCGGGTTCGCCGCTGTCTTCCCTTGCCATGCCCTGAACACAGAGTTGAATTATATTGTTCAGAGGACCGAATTCCATTAGTTTATTTCACTGCCCATTCGAGTGCTTCGCTTTCTTCGTTGAAAGAGCGAAATTCTATCGCTTTGCCGTCGCGAAACAAGAAACCGTCAGCGACATCACCTTCGAGCCAATCGTTTTTGTCTTTCAAACGGACGCGGACATGTACTCCGACAATGATCTTGTCGCCCTCAACGGTGTAATGCTGCGGTTCGCACGCGCCTTCGGCCCAGGTCGAACGCCCGCTGATTACGTGTTCGCGGACTTCATCAAAGCCTCGAAAAGTACCGGCCATCGGCGAACCCTCGAATTCGACGCGAAGGATCTTCGGATCGAAAATACTCATAAATCCGTCGACGTCGTTACGGTTGAGAGCGGCGTAGGCATCGCGAAGAACTTTGGATTCAGGTGTTTGCGGAGTTTCAGAACGATTCATTTTCTTCTCCTATCGCTCCTGGGCGGGCGGGAGCGATTTAATAATTTAACGCCGGTTAACATTCCTATATCATATGTCGGGTTTTATTTAACCGGACAGCTACGGCTTTTGCGGTTTCGCATCGAGAAAGTCGTTTATCATCGGAACGATCGTTGTCATGCGGTTCATCAGCGTGACGTGTGTTGTGTCGGGCAAGATCGCGAGTCTTGATTCGGTTCGCGGCATCATGTCGGCGTGGCTATCGCCGCCGCCTTTTAGTTGGTACATTTCGGCGATGTGGTCGATCCGAACGCCGTCTGCGTCGCCGTGGATGAAGAAGAATGGGGCTTTCGTGGCCTTGAGATTATCGGCACCGAAATCATACGGCCGCATCGCCATCGCTTTGATGTGGGCGAAAAAGTCGGGGAACGAGTTCGGCACAGGATTAAGTTTCTCCCGTTCGGTTTCGGCGGGCGTGCCTTTCATCATTTCCAAGATTGAAATTCGGCCAAAAGTCGTTCGCTTCCTTGACCCAACCGTCGCGGCGGATCGGTGCCGAGATGCTGACGACCTTACGAACTTTTTCCGGGTGGCGGATCGCCGTCATCATCGCCGCACCGGCACCCAGGCTGTAACCGACGATGTCTGCCTTCGGGATCTTAAGATAGTCCATCAGAGCAGCTACATCGTCCGAGAGGTTTTCATAAGTAATATCGCGTTTGATGTCAGCCGTCCGCCCGTGGCCCTGCATTTCGACGGCGATCACTTTCCGCGTTTTGGCAAGTTCATTGATCCACAAACGCCAGTCGTCCGTGATCGCCATGAACGCTCCATGAAGCAACACCACCGGCTCGCCTCTGCCATGGATCTCATAATACATCTTGAGTCCGTTAACCGGCGCATAACCAGTTGTTGGTTTCTGCTGTGCCGATATAACACCCGCGAGGAACAATATCATCACAAAAGCCATTGTCTTCATATTTGATCTCCAATTTATAATTTTTCTCAAGATGTGAACGTTGAGTCTAATCACTCACGTCGGATGCAAGTTCCAACCAGTGCTTAACCGGATAATCGGTTGCAAGTCGTTGCAACTCCATAGCCGCAGTTCGGAGGGCTATCGACGCGTCAATGGCAGTCGGCGCAACTACCGAAACTTCATGCACTGTATGCATGTGCGAATGGTCTACGGTATGTGAGCAGTCAGCTTCGACTGACGATTCAACCACCCAATGCAGGGTCGACGATTTCTCACCAAGAGACCAAGACGGTTGGAGCATGAGACAGAAATCGATACAGCCGCCTTCTTTCGTGCAAGTTCCAACAAAGCTACTAATAGACATTTGTCCAGATTCCATCCACTTTAATTCCAATCCAGTTCCTTCCCACCCAGCACGTTCACGGCCAAAATGTTGAGCGATGCTTATCAGGATTTCGTCGACTTCATCTAGTATCGCCCGTATCTGGGCGTCGTCATCAGCACATAGACTTCCTAGGACACCCTCTAGGTGCGGCCGATACTTTTTCAATGATGATGTATTCATTTCTTTCCGGAGTTTACAGTACCCACATCCTCAACATAACAATTAGGATTGAGCGATCATGCACGCCACGCTACACGCAGTAATCATCAATCCTCTTTGATTTGAGGTGCGCCGGTTTTTACGTCGCCGTCGCGTTGGTATGTGACGCTTATGATTACAATTCACGTCTCACATGAAGCAGCACCAGCGGCGTGCTGCCGCCGGGGATCTCGTCATTCATCTTAAGCCCATTACCGGAGCTTACCACTCAACCGCTTTTTAATGAACATATGCGCGGCTCGTTCGCCGGGGATCATTTTGTCCACACGATATCCAAGTTCGCGCAGGTTTAATCCCGCTAACAACGGTTCGCCCTTGCCGAGGAAGATCGGCCGCAACGCGATATGCATTTCGTCGATGAGACCTGCCGAAAGAAATTGCCGGATCGTCGCCGGACCGCCGCCGATGCGTACGTCGAGGTCGCCTGCGGCTGCCTTGGCCTGCTCAAGAGCCGAATGGATTCCATCTGTGACAAAGTGAAAGGTCGTGCCGCCTTTCATCACAAGCGGCTCTCTGGCGTGATGAGTCAGGACAAATGTCGGCACGTGATAGGGCGGTTCTTCGCCCCACCAACCTTTCCACTCATCATCCGGCCATGGTCCGCGTACGGGGCCGAACATATTTCGGCCGAGTATCCACGCACCTTTACCGGTCATACTCTGAGCCGCGAGATCGTCGTCGATGCCAGTCTCGCCGCCTTCGCCGCCGTGCTGCTCGTTGAAAGTCTTTGTCGGGAAAAACCACTCCATCAGATCCCGACCGAGCACACCGAGCGGTTCGTCTATACTTTGATCTGCTCCCGCCGAAAATCCATCCAGCGACATCCCGACAGCCTGAACAACTACTTTTGACATGAGCTTAACTCCTTAAATTCCATCCTAATTCATCACAGAATCACACAGTAGACTGAGAAATAATTTAATAATTTTACGGAGCCTTATTCAAACTCTTAACCTAAACAACTCTGTGCTCTCTGTGTCTCTGTGGTAAATCTTCTTAATAATCTTTATCCTCTTTTATCTGAGGTGCGCCGGTTTTTACGTCGCCGTCGCGTTGGTACGTGACGCTGATTATGCCTTTTGGGGCGACCTGGCTGCTGGTTACTTTGAACGACGCGGGTATCGTGCCGTCTTGGAATAGGCGTTTTCCGGTGCCGAGGGTGATCGGGATTATCATAAGCTCCATTTCATCCACAAGGTCATTTTTGAAAAGCGTCTGCAGAAGTTCCGCGCTGCCCATGACGTATATATCGGGGCCGTCTTGCTGTTTGATCTCGCGTACCTTTTCAACAATGTCGCCGCTGATGAATACATTGGGCTGCCAATCGCTGGAGTCGCGCGTGTTCGACACGACATACTTCGTCGCGGTCATACAGTTCGGCCAAAAATTCGAATGCGTCGGCCAATACGATTCCCAACCGTCAAAGGTCTTGCGGCCCAACAGCAGATCCATCGGCTTCGCCAGCCGCTCCTGCACCACCGCTCCCGTCACCTCGTCCGCATACGGAAAAAACCACCCGCTATACCCAAACCCGTCGCCGTCCACTTCCTCGGTCTGCATGACCCCATCGATCGTCATAAATTCCGCTGCAATTATTTTTCTCATAATTTTAATACCTTCTTATTTCTTAGTGCTCTGGCGAAACCAGTTCTATCATTGAACTCAGGTCCAGACAGTACCGTGTCTACGATTAGATATTGTGATTGATTATCGGTAAAGGTAGTTGTCCCCGTCACAATCTTCGGAAGGTGCGTAGCCACAATTCTTGAACTGAACGATGAGTTTGTATTTACCATACTCCTAACAATAGTTGATAGTTCCCTTCGATCATCGGCACGTGTTGCAACCAAACAATCTTTGCAACCAACTCGTTGAAAAACTAGATACTGTCCAGATGCAGGTGTCTTTCGAAGATCGGGGCGGTTGACATAAACAACCTTTCCTTTAACCTGTTGGATCCGATTGTAAACCTCTTGGTCAGTCGCCGAATACGGTTTACTCTTTTGGCTGTATGCCGAACTAACCGCACAAACAAAGACTAGAAAGAGAATGCAGCTGTAATCTGTTTTTCATAATTAATCCTTAATGTCTTTTTAACAAGATGGCGAGCAGATCTTCCAGGTTGTTCAAGTCTTATGACCCCATCGATCGTCATAAATTCCGCTGCAATTATTTTTCTCAAATTTCTCCTTTGTATTGATGTCCGGAAAGATCCGTCCAAATTCTTCGATTCGCTAAGATTGACCGTCCTTTCTTGACCGCCTTCTTTAGCAATCGATCAATCCCTCGCGGTCAGCCGAGTTTGTAGCTGACGGTAGCGTAAAATAAACTTGAGTATAATCCCGACCCAGTCCTTGCGCGTAACCCCAAATTAGTCAACTTCTTGAACCCGCATTGCAAAATAGATGTACGCATCTTCCAAGACACATCAGGTCGATCACATCTTCGGATCATCGCTTATAGCCAGATTTCGTCGAAAATCGGCTGGATTTTTTCATGATGTTTATGAATGTTAAATCTCTCAGCTCGCTTCTTTTATTCGTATTATCAAACCCAAATCGTATCGCCGCTTCAAGAACATCGATATTTATATCTTTTAGAGTTTTGAACCTGATGCAATAGCCGGACACGGTCGCTTTGCCGAGGTCTTTCGCGTATGTTTCGGCCAGGTATTTCTTGTCTTCGATGCCGAGGATATAGATGGAGATCCCGGTTTTGTTTGCGCTCATGCCGATCTGATAGAACTCGCTGATCGACCCGTCGGCGTATTTATGGTCGCGAGAACCGTACCCGATATCCGGATTAGTAACGACCTTACCTTCGCTGTTTTTGCCATCCAGGAACCATAATTTAGCCTTCGGCATTATCCGCACGATGCGGTCGTGCAGCTCTTGCATCTCACTGCGTTTCGGTTCGGGTTGATCCGCGATATATTCTTTGATCTGTTCTTCTATGTTCATTGGAAATAGATCTGTCGGCCTCCGGTCCGGAGGCCGGTTACCTGTCGCTCAGCCGCATCTGTTAGTCAGCCATTACAGTGGTCTTAACATCGCCGTCGCGTTCGTAGGTTGCGATAAAGACGCCGTTCGGTGCGATCGAACTCTCTGTGACTTTGAAGGCAGCGGGAAGAGTGCCGTCTTGGAAGAGCCGTTTGCCGGGCCCAAGTGTGATCGGGATTATCATCAACTCCAGCCGATCTACAAGATCATTTTTAAAAAGCGTCTGAAGCATATCCGCACTTCCGAACACATGGATATCTGGTCCGTCTGTCGCCTTTAGCTCGCGCACCTTCTCCGCGAGATCCCCGCTTAAGAAGACGGTCTTTTCCCAATCGCTGGAGTCTCGCGTATTGGAGGCGACATACTTCGTTGCCGTCATCACGTTTGGCCAGGCGTCCGAATGTGCGGGCCAATATGGTTCCCAAATGTCAAAGGTCTTTCGACCCAATAGCAGATCGACCTGTTTGCCCAGACGCTCCTTTAAAACGGCTCCCGTCGCCGCACTGGCATAGGGGAAATACCATCCGCCATACTTAAATCCGTCACCGTCATTTTCCTCGTTCTGTATGACACCGTCGAGGGTCATAAATTCGCATGCCGTTATTTTTCTCATTATTTTGACTCCTTTGTTCTTATGAAAGCTTTGTCAGCAGTTCTTCCAGATTTTGCAATTGCGCCGCGGTTCCTTCTTTGAAACCCATTTCGACCATTTTCTCTAGGCGTTCCAAGGACTCGTTGTAGATCGAAACGCTGACCGTTGTCTTTCCGTTCTGCTCGCTGAAATTAAAGTCCCAATCGGAACCGGGCAGGTCGAGGTTTTCGTCTGCATCGGCAAAGGCATTGAAGAATTTGAAATTGGTTTTTGGCGTAATGGAGTTGTATTTCTGAACTATCCAACGCTCCGCTCCTTCGGGGCTGACCATTGCGTAAAACCGGCGGCCGCCTTCTTGAAAATCCATAATCTTTGTTCGTGACGAGAATGGTTTTGGAGCCCACCACTGATCTAAAAGTTCGGGTTTTGTATAAGCGTCCCAAACCAGATCACGTTCTGCGTCAAACTCTTTGGTAATTGAAACCGTCTTTGTTTCTTTATTAACTATAAATTCCATATTCAACCTATTTTTCCTATCCCCAGTTAACTTTTCTTTACAATTCGGCTAGCACTTTGTCGAGCTGCGTATAGCTCGTCTCCATACCGTCTGTCATGCCGGTTGATAGAGCCTCGTCGCGGTCGGCCTTTGAAGCATACTTGATCGATGTGGCGACGTTCGTGATCCCGTCAGCTTCGTCAAAGGTGACGGTGATGATCGATGGTTCACCACCCATGCCAATGCCCATATTACCCGGATCGAAAGCTTGCGTATGCACGATCTTAGCGTGCGGAACGACCTCCAGGACCTCGCCGGTAAAACCAAACTCCATCCCGTCTTCGTCGTTGCGCCAACGCCATTGATATTGGCCGCCGACGGTCATATCCATCTCGCATACAGGCATCGACCAACTAGGCGGCCCCGTGCACCAACGACGCAGTAGATCTGGTTCCATGTAAGCCCGCCACACCAACGTGGCGGGAGCATCAAAACTCCGTTTGACGAGAACCTCGGTTTCTGACGGCAGACTTGCTTCTGCTGGTTTCATTTCTTTTTCTCCTGTTTTTCTTGTTGTTTTAACTCTGTAAGCAACACATCGAGCTGCTCGTAGCGCGATTCCCAGATCTTTCTGTATTGCTCCAGCCATTTGTCGATCTCTTTCATTTTTTCGATCTCCAGCGAATAGTAAATTTCCCGCCCTTGCTGTTCCTGCGTAACGAGTTCGCATTCAGTCAGTATTTTTAAATGCTTGGATACTGCCTGCCGCGAAGTTTCGAAATGCTCGGCAAGTGCATTCGGCGTCATCGCCTGCAGGGCGATAAGCGCGATGATCGCACGTCTCGTCGGGTCGGCTATGGCTTGGAAAATATCTCTTTTCATAACTCGATTCCGAGTATGCAACCAAACGGTTGCAGATGTCAAGTGCAACCGAACGGTTTCGCAATATTTTTTGAGAATAAGAATTGTGGGGAAAGTATAGCGGCAATGAACTGCGGGAATCCGTAAAGCTCAAACGATCGCTGTGTATTTCCGAGCAAGGTTAATTGAGCCGTCCTTCCCGCGTTCCGCGGGCAAATAGCCACGCACCTTTAGGGCGTGGGTAGATTGGCAACACGATTTCAAGGGCGTTTTAACGTCCTTTTGTTTCCGGCTTTAGCCTTGGTCATCTGAATGCTTTTCGAGTCGCTCGTTTGTTGTGCCTTTCTTGTGATGCTCTTTTTGATTGTTGATGTAATTAATCACCCACTGTAAATCTTTCGTGCCAAACGTAACGATGCCGTAGCCGCGTTGCCATTCGAGACTTTTAGGTTGAACTTCATGGTTGATATAGTAGGAACTCGAGCCCTTTAGTTTTCCGATCCAATCCGAAACGAGGATATTTGGCTGTAAGCTGATTGCGATATGAATATGTGTTTCGATGCCGCCTATCGCATGGAAACGAGCCCCCGGTGTTTGAAGAATCTTGTGAGTCAGATAGTGATAAAGACGGTCTTCGATCCGTTCATTTATACTTGGCAAACTGGTCTTTGTGTGCCACGTAATGTGAAAGTTTATCTCAGAATAAACACTGTTCGACATCCCTTTTGCTAAAGCCTCCAGATCTAAATAAGGACGTTAAAACGCCCTTTGCATTATTTCCTCAATTCGACCACGTGCTAAAGCGACGTGGCTATGTGCCCTTCGGGAAAGCCTCGTGAACGAGGTTTTTGCCTTCACGGCGTTCGTAGTTTTCAGTTTACCGCAAATGGTCGCTATGGAAGCAGGAACTAAACCGCGCCTATTCAGCCAAAACTTCCTTTTTCCTGAGTATTGCCGCGCTCAGTATTGTTACGATGATCCCGACGGGCAGGATCTCCATCAGCGTCATGCCAAAACGGATGAGCGGATTTTTGTACATTTCCTGCATCGAAGCCATTTCGGTTTTGGTTTTTTCGATCTCTTCCTCGGATGCGCCTTTTTCTTTTAGTTCGCCGATATAATGTTCGGTGTATTTTTCAATGAAAGTATTTTGGGGATTTACTTGCATGTAAGTTTCCCAGCCTGCGGCGTAAACAAAAGAGGCGACGAGCGTGATCAGGATGCCGACCTGAGCCGCTTTCCAAAATCCGATCGATCTTCCGTTCTGATTATCGCGGAATGATTTGATCCCAAAAAATACCATCGAGAGAGCGACGAGCATCGAGCCGTAGCCAAAATATTCGCCGTTGTCGAAATTAATGATCCCTTTTGACCAAAGGTACATCGACAGCAGCAGAAACCCGACGATGAGAGCTCCGGAAATAAGTCCATAGGTGATAACGATCTTTCGCATAATTTTTTCCTCCGTTTTTTCGAGAATCTTACGCGACATTTACCGAAATACAATCGGCCAAAAGTATGAATTCGCAGTTTTGGACCGAAATCATACCTAAGTGCTAGGGAATTATTTGCAGTTCTTTTGCTTTTTGCATTGCCTGTGTGCGGCGGCTTGCATCCAGTTTTGAAAACAGGCTGGATGTGTGAGTTTTGATAGTGCTCATTGAAACAAAGAGTTTATCGGCGATCTCTTGGTTCGACATTCCGGCGGCGATCAGCTCCAAGACCTCAAATTCGCGTTTTGTGATGCCGAGCTTTTTGAGATTGGTTTCGTTCATCTCAAAATCGGGGCCAATTGGAACCTCAACTCTTTCAACGCGGGTCAAACGCCTGCCGATCCAGATCCCAAGCACAATGAACAAGAAAGCGACGATGCCGATATATATTTCTACAGACATATCGCGGACGTAGAATCGATATTCGACAAATTTCAGAATACCGATAAGCCCGGCCATCGCGATGCCGTAAATAATGATACTTTTGCGTAGAGTCATGCCGTATCCAACAAAAGAAAGATAGCGCAAAAACACGAAAAGCTATCAGATATTTCAACTGATAGCTAACTTTCTAGAAACTTGCCCGAGAGCGTATTAAGCCATTGCTTACGCACCGGCTTCTGCATAAAAATTGATGGCGGAGACGACAGGATTCGAACCTGTGAAGGGCTTTTGACCCTTAACGATTTAGCAAACCGCCGCTTTCAGCCGCTCAGCCACGTCTCCGTGCTATCCTTTATAATGGTTACCATTACCGGAAGCAAGTTTTTATTCTAGCCCAAGGGCAAACATTGTCAAGTTTCGAGCATCCTATTCACCAAGGACAGGTGACTGTTAAGGCTTGACACAGACGTTTTTTGTCTAGAAAATAGCAAGGTTATTAGCGGTAAAGTATTTTTGACCTTGTTTTCTTCCGCTTTTTGCGATTCTTGATTGATGCGAATGAATTTTCTGAAAGTACAACATCTTAGATTTTACGCAATCATCGCCGCAGTTATCTTTGCTTCCGCGGTTTATGATGTCCGCGCGGAAACTAAAATTTCGAGCGGCGGGTTCGGCGTGATCAAAGGAAAAGTGCTTGATAGAGCGGGCATTCCGATCCAGGATGCCACCGTTGCGATCTTTCGCGCCGGTTCTTCGAAAATATTAAAACAGGTCCAGTCCGCAGGCGACGGAACGTATATCGCTAAAATAATTCCGGGAAAATATTCGCTGCTCGCCGTTGCCGAAGGCTTTAATCCGGTGACGCTTTCGGATGTCGAGGTCGGACGATTTAGCGAACTGAATTTCGGCTTCAAACTAGAAAGAGCCGGAAGCGGAAACACTTTACCCGAAAAAAGATTAGATAGAAACAACCCGAAATGGGTCATTCGTTCGGCTCAAACCGGCAGGTCGATCTATCAAAACCAAACCGGCGATGACACTGCCGCCGCTGTCGAATCAACCGACACGAACACCGAAGAAGAAGAAGATCGCGATTCGAATAGAAAAGGCCAAACAGTTGTCGAAACTTACGCCGGTGCGACAAAAGACGGAGCGATATCCGGCGTAAATGCCGCGACGCTTTTGCCTGTAAATGAAAAGACCGATGTGATAGTTGCGGGCCAAGCCGGCCTCGGCAAAAATGCTCCGCTTCGGCTTGAAACTAAGGTTAACTACAGGCCGAATGACAGACATCAGCTTCGTTTCATGACGTCGTTCGGAAGTTTCGGTTCGATCGACATCGGCGATAGCCGCGAAAATCTTTCGCAATTTTCTGTCCAAGCTCTTGACGAATGGCGTGTTCGCGAAGGCATCGTTTTGGTTTACGGACTCGATTATTCACGCTTTGTCGGAGCAAGCAGCGATTTTTCAATAAGCCCGCGGCTCGGCGTTCAGATCGATATCGACCCGAAAACACGTTTCCGCAGTTCATATACATCGCAGACCGAAGATCAAACCTGGGCAAACGCCATAGCATTAGAAGATACGCAGATCATTTTCCGCGAACCGGTTTCGGTCGACGATTTTGTCGTAACCGAAAACAAACCGCAAATGCAGAAAAGCTCGCGGCTCGAATTCGGTATCGAACGCGTTTTAGATAATAATTCCTCGATCGAGGGAAACGTTTTCTTTGATACGACCGTTGGCCGAGGTGTTGGGCTAGATCAGATCCCGTTCGACACGCTCAGCGGCGAGATCGGCGAACTCGTAGGCAACCAACAGGGAAACGCACAAGGCTTCCGTCTGGTTTATTCGCGGCGGCTGAACGGACGTTTCAGCACATCTGCCGGTTACAGCTTTGGTAAAGGCCAGCGGCTTTCCGGCGGCGATATCACCGATCCGGCGTCGGCTTTTGAAGACGCTTATTTCCAAAGCTTCTTTGGCCAGTTCGAAGCCGACCTGCGAACCGGCACGAACGTAAAGACCGTGTTCCGGCTTTCGCCCGAAGCGACAATTTTTGCGATCGATCCTTTCCGCGGACGACTTGCGATATACGACCCGAGCCTTAGTATTTTGGTTACGCAAAACCTGCCGAGTCTCGGCCTGCCGTTCCACGCCGAGGCGATCGTCGATGCACGCAACCTCTTCGATTTCCAACCGAGCGTGTCGGGCGAGCAGTCTTCGCTCCGCATCAACAGCCAACGAAGAATGGTTCGCGGCGGCATTTTAGTAAGGTTTTAATACACAATACTTTACGCCTTTAGCAAACAACTTTGTCCAAAATCTCGGATTGAAAAACAAAATTTCATAGATTTTTCTTGACATCGCACCGCCATCGGCTTCATCCTATATATATCTTCTTTCGTTTCAACCTTTTACACTCATCCGCGATATGCAAACCGTTGGAACGAATGTTGCATCTTAAAACTTTGGCGCAGTTTGCCCGCGATAGATGAAAAGAAAGGTGCTGACAAGTTGGAGCCTGATATGGCTGGTTGTGACGGTTCTGTTCGTCGCGGGCGGCGCACTTAATCTTTCGCAAAGAGCGTTCCATTCGCTGCCGCCTTCCGACGGCGTCCTGTGGGTTCAGAAAGCAGATGGCATTTATGCCGCAGATGTTCTGCCCGGACTTGCCGGCGAACGTGCCGGAATCTCCAAAGGCGATAAGCTTCTTACCATCAGCCTCGACGGCAAAACCTTTGACGAAGTTACGTCGGTCGCTGATGTTCCGATGTATCTCGACGCAGCCGGTGTCGGCGGTGATCTCACCTATTTTTTCCGTAAAACTTCTTATTCGTCAGCCGATAATTTCTATTTCGCCGATCTGCGAAATATCGATACACTTCCGCGCTGGTCGGCTTCGATAATTTTTCTAACGCTTGTCGGAATTATTTGGCTCGCCGTCGGCGTTTTTGTTCTGTTCAAACAAGGCAGCGGTTCGCCGTTCGTTCTGCATTTTGCAGCGATCTGTTTGGCGGCATTTACATTCCACGTTTACCGGCCGCTGAATTTGGGCCAGGATTTCGACCTTGCAGTTAGCCTCATAGACAGCATCGCTTTCGCCTTTTTTGTACCGTTATTTGTCCATTTCTGTCTTCGTTATCCGGTTCGCAGCAATGTTTTTGACACGAAACGCTGGCAGACCTTCTTGCTTTACGCTCCGGCAACGGCCGCTTCTTTGGTGCTCGTGTTTTTCGGTTTGGCTCCGCACATTGCCGCCTGAATCTATCGGAACGGCAATAAACCGTTTTGCCGGATCTGTGACGCTGCTTCCGAGGCTCGACACATTTCTGCTATTCCATTTTTCGATCGGCGTCGGTATAGGCGCGTCAATTTTGATCTGGCGCTTTATGCGAAACCGCCAGGCTCTCGTTCGTCAGCGTCTGAAATGGGCGATCTGGGGAACTTTGATAGCGGTCTTTCCGATCCTGGCGATCCAGCTCGCACGCAGATTTGTTTTTTTGCCGGACGATACTTTGACCGTTGCTCTAACGACGCTTCCGCTGGCTTTGATACCGCTGAGCTTTGGCCATTCGGTCGTGCGATATCGCCTGATGGATGTCGATGTCGTCGTTCGCCGTGCGGTCGTTTACGCACTAACGACCGTCGCGATAGCGATGATGATCGGTGCGGTCGCTCTCGCCCTGGTTTACTTTGCCGTCAGCAGCAATCTTTCTTCGACGGAGATCGCTTTGCGTGCTTTGATCGCCGTTATTGCGATGGCAGCGATCGTTATGCTGAGCGAACCGCTAAAGAAATTTTTGCAGGAACGAGCCGACAGATATTTTTATGGCGAACGCTATGACCTTCGCCAAGGGCTTTTGGATTTTGGCCGAACGCTCTCGGCTACGACAGCGTTCGATCCGCTTCTCGATTCGCTGACCGGCAGGCTCAAACAGGTTTTGGACGTCGAAAAGATCGCCGTCTTTGTCGAAGACGAAACAGCACCCGGAACATTTCGTGTGGCGAAATCCGTTGGATTGAGCGATACGTATAAAATTCCCGCCGAATTCCGCGATATGATCCGCCAGCGTTCGGCCGTTCGCGGCATCGTCAGAGCGGACGAACTGGATATACAGGAAACTGACGATGGCTCGACGAACGGAAACGGACATTCTAAATTTCCGGTGCGACAGGAACTTCACTATTATGTTCCGTGCGTTGCCCGAAGCAAAATGGTCGCCGTTATCGGAATGGGCCGTGCGAGCGACGGTTCCCTTCTTTCATCCGAAGATGTCGAGATATTGAAAACTCTCTCCGGCTACATCGCCGTCGCCATCGAGAACAGCCGGCTTTATCAGGAACAGCAGCAATATACCGAAGAGCTCGCATTGCTCAAAGATTTCAACGAATCGATCATCGAATCGGTCAATGTCGGCCTGCTCGCCGTAGATGAAGAAGGCCGCATCACACGCTGTAATACGACCTTCGAAGCATTAATGGCTCTCGATCGCGATCAGGTTGTCGGCAAACGCGTCGAAGAAGTTTTTGACGAAAGCTTTGCATCAAATCTTTCGAATATCTTGGGCAAATCACGCTGGCATCTGACCGAGATCCGAAACGCATACAAACTGCACACTTTCAACAACAAGGGCGATGCGCTGATGCTGAATGTCGCGGTCGCTCCGCTGCAGTCGGTTTCGAGCATGCAAAATGGGGCGATCGTCGTTCTCGAAAATGTTTCGTCGCGTGTAAAACTCGAAGAATCTCTGCAGCAAAGCGAAAAACTTTCAAGCATCGGCCTGCTTGCCGCGGGTGTCGCTCACGAAGTAAATACGCCGCTCACGGGCGTTTCGAGCTACACGCAAATGCTGCTCGGAATGATCCCGGAAACCGATCCGAAACATGCTTTGCTCGAAAAAATGCAGCGGCAAACGGATCGTGCGACCAACATCGTCGGTAACCTCCTGAATTTTTCGCGTACAGGCAACGCTATCGAATCCGCCGAGATCGATGTCAACAAATTGCTGGACGACACGCTTCAATTGCTCGAACCGCAAATGCGTAAATCGAATATTTCGGTAACGAAGGATTACGCAGAAATTTCGCCGATCGTTTTTGGAAACGCAGGAAAGCTGCAGCAGATATTTACAAATCTGATAATGAACGCACGCGATGCGATGTTCGACGGCGGAGCAATTACGCTGAAAACCGCGCTTCGGGAAAGCGAGGTCCGCATCGAAGTAACCGACACCGGTGAAGGCATTCCCGCAGAAAACCTCAATAAGATCTTCGATCCGTTCTTTACAACAAAAGGTGTCGGCAACGGAACCGGGCTCGGCTTGGCCGTGACCTATGGCATCGTCCAGGAACACGCCGGAACGATCAACGTCCGCAGCAACGGCAACGGCACCACATTCACTCTCGTCTTCCCGTCAGCCGCAACGACACGTCACCGCGCGGTGAGCTAAAAATTACTGAGCAAGTTTCGCTGAACGCATTGAAAAGAAAGCCACCAAAAATGCGACGAACATGATCGCGGCGGCGACCCAGAATGTTCTAAACAGCGTAGCATCGTCGATCTTGCCAATCGCGTTTGAAAGCAGATAACCGCCGATCGTCGGGCCGATCGCGCGTGCGAGGCTTGCACCCGACTGCATATTGCCGAGCTGCTCGCCTTGGTCAAATTCTCCGGCAGATTTTGATGCAAGGCTCGTCAAACCCGGTGACGCCATCGAATTACCAAAAGCAAGAATGGCCATTCCGATCAGCAGAACGATCAATCCACCATTGAGCGGGCCAAAATATGGAATTGCGATCAAGCTGATCACCATCAAGATACAACCGAAAATAACCAACGATGCTTCGCCAAATCGTTCTACTAGCCGATTGAAGAGAAGGCCTTGAGCGATGACCGCGATAACGCCGATGTAAGTAAATAGATAGCCATTATTTTCCGCCGTATAGCCGAAACGGTATTCGGTAAACAGAACAAAAGCATACGTCATTATCGAAAACGCAGTCACGAGCAGAAAATAGACGAGGTTGATCGAACCGAATTCGCCTTTCGTAAATGACGAGAGGAAACCGACGAAACGATTTTTCCGCACTACTGGTTCACGATCGGCATTTTTCTTTAGCGATTCGGGCAGAAAAATGAAAAGTGCGATCGCATTAAAAAGCGACAACCCGGCGGCAAAATAAAAAGGAACGTGAATGCCGTATTTGCTCAGGATCCCGGCGATCGCCGGCCCTAGAATAAAGCCGAGACCAAATGCCGCACCGAACAAACCCATTCCTTTCGCTCGGTTCTCTTTTGAGGTAACATCCGCGATGTAAGCCTGCGCCGTAGAAATATTCGCACCGGTCACACCGCAAATGATACGGCCGATAAAAACTAGCGTAAGAGTTTCGGCAAAACCGATGACAAAATAACCGACCGCCGAACCCAGAAGACTTATAAAAAGTATAGGGCGACGGCCGACCTTATCTGAAATTCGCCCGAGTAACGGAGCGAAAACGAACTGCATCCATGAATATATAGAAAATACCCAACCGATCTCTGCGGGCGTTGCACTCAGCTTTTCGGCATAAAAAGGCAAGATCGGAATTATCATTCCAAAGCCGATAAGGTCAATAAATACAGTTAAGAATATGATTAAAAGCGGTTTTGTGAAGAATTTGTCTTCCGCTTGATTTGCTTGCATTGGTTTGTTTTAAGGCCGCCGTAAAATTTTCAGCCTAAACGAAATTTTAGCAAACAATTGTTTCATAGTAGAATGGTCATGAACATTCAATACAAATTCAAAAAGGGAGACTGCCGGAAAGACAATGGCCAAAACAATATCGATTCGCATTACGACGCTCGTTCTCGCGGCAATTTTAATATTTATGTATCAGGAAACACCTGCTGCTGAAACGAACGCGGCTCAAACCGCCGCCCCAGAGATCTCATACACCATTTCGATGTCTAAACCATGGACGCATCTGCTCGAAGTAGAAATGCGTATGAAATGGAGTTCCATGCCTGCCAACGCCGAATTGAAAATGCCGGTGTGGACGCCGGGAAGTTATTTGATCCGCGAATATGCAAAGAACGTGCAGGATTTTTCGGTAGCGAACGGACAAGGCAGCGAGCTGAAATGGGAAAAGATAAATAAGAATACGTGGCAGGTAGCGACGGCCGGCGCGAAAGAGATAGTGGCGAAATACAAGGTCTATTCAAACGAGCTGACCGTTCGCACGAACGAACTCAACGACGAACACGGCTTTTGGAATAACGCCGCGACGCTTATGTTCCCGAAAGGCGAGCTCAAAACTCCTTCGACTGTAAAGATCGTTCCATACTCGAATTGGAAGATCGCGACCGGATTGCCGAAAGTCGCCGGCACGACGGATACTTTCAAAGCGCCGAATTACGACATACTTTACGATTCGCCATTTGAGGTCAGCGATTTTCACGAAATAACGGTCAGCATTCACGGCAAACCGCACCGCATCGTAATGAGCGGCGAAGGAAATTATGACCTTAGCAAGATCGCCGTCGATCTCGGAAAGATCGCCGATGAAGGCGTAAAGATCTTTGGCGAACTGCCGCCGGATAATTACACCGTTATCGTCAACCTTCGCGGCGGCGGCGGGCTCGAACATCTTAATTCGACGGCGCTTCAATACAACCGATTCGGCTTTCAGCCGCAATCGCGTTATATGGGTTTCATCGGTTTGCTGACTCACGAATATTTCCATCTGTGGAACGTAAAACGCATCCGGCCCGATGCTCTCGGCCCGTTCGATTACGAGAACGAGAATTACACAAAAATGCTTTGGGTTGCCGAAGGCGGCACAGCTTATTACGAAAGCGTCATCAGCATCCGCGCCGGATTTGAAAATGCCGACCGCTTTTTGAATTCGAAAGCAAATGCGATCGGGCAACTCCAAAATCGCCCCGGACGTTTTGAAACCAGTCTCGAAGACGCCAGCTTTGATGCCTGGATCAAATATTATCGCCCGGATGAAAATGCGATAAACAATCAGATCTCTTATTACGACAAAGGCGATATCGTAAATTGGCTGCTTGATCTGACGATCCGTTCTTCGTCGGACGGCAAAAAGTCGCTCGATGATGTGATGCGTTATTTGTATGACGAATATTACAAAAAAGGCAAAAATTACGGGCCGGCGGATTATCAGAAAATTTCCGAGATGATGGCAGGACGAAGCCTCGACGATTTCTTTAGCAAATATGTCCGTGGAACCGATGAGATCGATTACAATGCGATACTCAAACCGTTCGGCTTAAAACTTGAAGACAAGAATGCGGATTCGAAAAAAGCCTCGCTCGGTGCGATCACGTTTGACGACGACGGTAAGCTGACGATCCGCGGCGTTCCTGCAGGTTTGCCCGCTTATGAACAAGGTTTGAACACGGGCGATCAGATACTCGCGATCGACGGATATCGTGCTAGCCAGGCTTTTATGCAAAGCTATCTTGCCGGCAAAAAACCGGGCGACACGGTAAAAATATCTGTTTTCCGCAATGAGAAACTCCGCGAATTCGATATAAAACTCGGTGCGGATACAAAGAGCGAGTACGAGTTTGCGGCTGTCGAAGATCCTTCGGCAGATCAGAAGCGGTTGTACAAGCAATATTTTTTATCGGACCTAAAATAAATAAAGTTCTATTAAATTTATGAAGATCTCTTCGGGCATGTTGTTTTTGTTTATTGGGATCGCGGCTATCGGTTTCGGCTGTGAAAAAAAGGCGGTTGATGAAAAACAGCCGTCGATGCCGTCTGCTCTTAGCCAGGTACCAGCCGTTCGATTGAACTACCGCTACGAAGCGGACGTTCCGCCGCCTGAAATAAAGAACCCGGTGGTCATAGAACCGCGCAATGAGGCGATCCAGACCGATTTCGATCAAAACCGCACGCCGGAAGTTTTGGATAGAACTATCACTTCGCCGGACGGCAAACGCATTGTCGCTCTTTATCACCGGCCAAATGATATGCAGGACGAATACAGAATGGATATGTATTCGTCCGAAGGTAAATTGTTGAACAAGGTCACGTCCGACGAAATGGCCGTTCATTTTCCGCAAACGATACAGTGGTCGCCGGATTCGAAGACGGTCGCTTTTGTTGCGATGCTGCGCGATGTTCAAACGGCCGGCGATGACATTCCGGACGTAAAGGACAACAAAGCAACGCCAACGCCGGCGCAAACGCCGGAGATCGCTTCGCCGGATACCAACACGAACACGAATGCGAATGCGAACACCGAAGTTCCGCCGGCCGAAACCGCGACTCCGGAACCCGGTGCGACGCCAACGCCGCCTGTCGGAATTTTAACTTTTCGCACGGAGCAGATCTATACGTGCAGTGCGGATGGTGTCGGGGCAAAAGCGATCACACAAAACGAAGGCTTGATCTATTTTTATTACGTTTGGTCGCCGGACAGCCGTAAGCTTGCTGCTCTCGCAGCAACCGCCCGCGAATGGCAATTTCTAAAATATCAGGCGGACGAAGCCGGTGCGATCTTTGTGCCGCGCGGACGCCCGCGTATCGTTGAACCAACGGGACGCGAACGCCGGCTCGACGACGGCCTTACGACTGTTCAGCCGGTCTGGTCGCCGGATTCGGCAAAGGTCGCGGTCGCTTTTGATAAACAGATCCGGCTATATGACGCCGACGGAAATCCGCCGACGCAAGCCGCGGTTCCGCTGCGAAACAGTTTGCTGCTGTCGTCCGCCGCTTACGATAAAGCCCAGGCAAGCTCGCTGAACGCCGATGCGAACGCAAACACCGCCGATGCGAACACTAACACCGATCCAAACGCTCAACAGCCGACCGTTTTGCCGGATGAGAAGACCTTGGTCTCGTTCAACCCGATCGTTTTACTGGTTTGGCAGTCGGACGACCAACTATATTTCCAAACCGCCGCGATCAAACTGATGAAGCTCGAAAACGACAACGCCACCAGCTTCCAACGCTGGCATCGCCTGATCCTTACACCGCAACCGCAGGGAAATTAAATGTTGTATTAGATCGAAAGTAGGTTTTGCCGTGCGGTCAACGATCTCAGTCCCGCCAGCGGCGAAGTATTTCTAGCGGCGATCACCTAAAAACTCACTCATCAAATAAGCTCTTACGCAATTTGCAATAAAATCGCTTTGGTATTTGCGTAGTCAAATGACTTCATGTATATTTGTAGTCAAGTAGCTACATATATGAATTTAAGACGAGACGTATTTCAAGCCATAGCCGATCCGACACGAAGAGCAATTCTTCTTCTTGTCGCTTCGCAATCGATGAGCGCCGGTGCGATCGCGGCCAACTTTAACACGGCACGGCCGACGGTTTCAAAGCATTTGCAGATCCTCACTGAGTGTGAATTGCTGGAACAGGAACAGAACGGCAGAGAGATCTACTACCTCACTAACGCAAAAAATATGAAGGAAGTCGCTGATTTTATTGAGCCTTTTCGCGAAATGTGGGATGAGCGGTTCAATAGGCTGGAAGACGTTATGAAAAAATACAAGGCAAGAAAATAATAAGATATGGAACGCAAGACAAAGATCGCGGCAGAGAACGGCCGCCAGGAACTGACGATCACACGCGAATTCGAATTACCGCTGGAGCTTCTTTTTAGGGCGTATGAAGAACCGGAGATCCTTGAACAGTGGATGGGCACAAAGGTGCTGAAGCTTGAGAATAAACCGCACGGCGGCTATCAATTTGAAACAAGCGATGCCGACGGAAATGTTTTATTTCGCGCCAATGGAACCATCCACGAATTTGTTCCGAACGAAAAGATAACGCGGACATTTGAGATGGAGAACACGCCGTTTGACGTACAGCTAGAGTTTTTGGAATTTGAAATGCTGACAGAGGAAACGAGTAAGCTCAATATGCACGTCGTTTATCGCTCGGGCGATCTGCGCGATCAAATGCTGAAACTGCCGTTCAAACAAGGCATCAACATGGCTCACGACCGCCTGCAAGAGATCGCAGAAAAATTAAAATGACGAAAACAAGGAAAATTATTTATTGGGTCGCCACGCTTTGGCTTTCCCTGGGAATGTTCGCGACCGGCATAGGACAAATGTTGAAAGCCAATGGCCAGGGCGGAGCAGATATGCTCGCTCATTTGGGCTATCCGGCTTATTTGCTGACCATACTGGCTTTTTGGAAACTGCTGGGTGTCGTAGCTGTGCTGATCCCGAACTTTCCATTGATCAAGGAATGGGCATATGCGGGCTTTTTCTTTATTATGTCAGGAGCGATATTTTCACATCTCGCCGTAAGCGATCCTTTGGTCGAGATACTTCCGGCCTTGCTGCTACTTATATTGACCGTAGTTTCGTGGTATTTTAGGCCTGAAAGTCGAAAGCTTGTATTGTCAAAAGCCGCTTAGCCGAAGTCGAAGATTGTATGAAAAAAGAATTGTTGCCCGCAGATCGTGAAGAACTTCTGACTGGAATAAGGAAGCGGTTTGAGGAAAATATGGGTCGTCATAAAGGTATTAAATGGGCGGATGTTGAAGCGAAGCTCAAAGGTGCAAAGCTTTGGTCGCTGAGCGAGATGGAGCGGACAGGCGGTGAGCCGGATGTTGTCGGGTTTGATAAGAAATCGGGCGAGTATATTTTTTACGATTGTTCGGCGGAAAGCCCGAAAGGCCGCCGAAGCGTTTGCTATGACCGCAAGGCTCTCGAATCAAGAAAGGAACATAAACCGAAAAACAGCGCCGTCGATATGGCGAACGAGATGGGCATTGAGCTTTTAACCGAAGAAGAATATCGCGAGCTGCAGAAACTCGGAAAGTTCGATCTGAAAACTTCGAGTTGGGTTAAAACACCTGATGACATCAGAGACTTAGGCGGAGCGATCTTTTGCGACCGTCGCTACGAAACGGTTTTCACCTATCACAACGGCGCCGAATCCTATTACGCCGCCCGAGGTTTCCGAGGTTCGCTGCGAGTCTGAGTTTCGCGTTAAACGGCTAATGGAAATAGTCGAATGATGGTAAATTCGGTAAGAGAATAGATTGAACTTCTAAAAACTGTACGCAAGCTTAAACGAATATGAAAAAAACCGCCGAAGAGATCTACGCAAATAATAATGCTATACGCGAAAAGCTGCTTGCAGCTGTAGAAGGTATCGATGCGGACAAGGCCGTTGCTGTCGTTGATGGCGAAGGCTGGACGATCGCTGCAGGTGCTGGAACATATTTCGATCGTCGAAAGCGGCATTATCCGCATTTGTGCGAAATTGCTCGGCAAAGCCGAAGAAGCCGGTGAGCTTTCGGACGGGACGATCACTCTCTCAGACGATTATCTAAAAAAAGCCGGCGAAGCCACTGCCGCCAAGCTCGAAGCACCGGAAACGGTTCGCCCCGAATCTGATGTAACTTTGCAAAAGGCTATGGACAACCTGACGGCTAACAGCGAAATGCTCACGAGCCTTTTGCCGCGTTTTGTAGAATTTCGATCTGACGTCGGCTCGTTTCCGCATCCTTATTTCGGTGACATGACCGCTGGCGAATGGCTCAGCCTGATCGGCGGCCATGACGCACGCCATTTGAAACAAATAGAGCGCATAAATTCGAAGTTTTAAAAATAAAAAACTCCGGCTGCGAGAAGGGCGAAACAGCCGGAGTTTTTTATCGTATTAAAAAGCCCCAAAATTCTAAACTCTAAACTTTTGGAACTGCTGTTATGATGACCGCAGTGCTGATTTAGTTTGCTTGCGATTAAATAACTCCGCATTCAACAAGGCTCGCATAAGTTCAATATTGTCGAGCTTTTGTGATAACATTTCGTTTCTGTATGCATAAGTAAAAGTATTGGATCTAAGTGAGAAAATGGATAAATTTATTGTTCGCGGCGGTGTGCCGCTAAGAGGCAAGATCGAAATAAGCGGAGCGAAAAATTCGGCTCTTCCGTGTTTGGCGGCGGCCCTTTTGTCGTCTGAAGTTATCACGCTTCACAATGTTCCGTATGTAAAGGATCTGATCACGCAGCGGCGGCTTTTGGAAGATCTTGGAGCTGAGGTTCTGATCCCAGAACTTCGCACGCTGAAAATTCACGCAAACCACATCGAAACATTCGAAGCTCCTTATGAACTCGTTAAAACAATGCGTGCCAGTGTGCTTGCTTTGGGTCCGCTTCTCGCGAGATTTGGAAAAGCAAAAGTAAGCCTTCCCGGCGGCTGTGCGATCGGAACGCGGCCGATAGACCTGCATCTAAAAGCATTCGAAGAACTCGGCGCAAAGGTTTCGTTGGAATCAGGCGACGTCGTTGCCGAAGCTCCGGGCGGCAGGCTAAAAGGGGCGGATATTTCGTTTGAGATCGTGACCGTGACCGGAACCGAAAACGTTATGATGGCGGCTTCGCTTGCGGACGGCACGACGACTATCCGCAATGCGGCCCGCGAACCTGAGATCGAAGACCTCGCCGAACTTCTCAATAAAATGGGCGCGAAAATTAGCGGAGCAGGCAGCGACACGATCGTCATCGAAGGTGTCGAAGCCATGGGTGAAGCCGAACATACGATCATCGCCGACCGCATCGAAACCGGAACTTTCGCCGTTGCGGCCGCGATCACAAATGGCGAACTCGAGATCGCAAATTGTCGCCCCGATCACATTCGTGCGGTTATAGAAAAACTCACCGCCGCCGGTGTCGATATCGAAGAACGAGATGCGACGACGATAGTTGTTCGCCGTTCGGCTGGCGGCTTGAAAGCCTGCGACATCACGACCGAACCGCATCCGCTTTTCCCGACCGATATGCAGGCTCAGTTCATGACGCTAATGACGCAGGCCGTTGGCACATCGACCGTCACCGAAACCATTTTTGAAAATCGTTTTATGCATGCTTCGGAACTCATCCGAATGGGCGCCGATATCCATATCTCCGGAAACACGGCGACCGTCAACGGACCGACAAAACTGACAGGCGCACCGATCATCGCCTCGGATCTGCGTGCGTCGGCTTCGCTCGTTCTGGCGGCTTTGTGTGCGGATGGCGAAACGCTTATCGACCGCGTTTATCACATCGACCGCGGCTATGAAAAGATCGTCAGAAAGCTAAAGTCGGTCGGAGCTCAGATCGAACGTTTGACCGGCGAAGACGAAACGGCCGAACCCGCAAAGGCCGTTTGATGCGTTCGACTATGCCGCCGCGATTATGATTTAATAGCCAATATGGCGGAAAATGACTGCATTTTTTGTAAGATCGCCGCGGGCGAAATTCCGGCGAAGATCGTTTATGAAGACGATGTGTGCATCGCGTTCAACGATCTCGAACCGCAGGCTCCGACGCATATTCTGGTAATTCCGCGAGTACACATAGATTCGCTTGATAAAGCATCGGATGATCAAAAGGATCTGCTCGGACATCTTTTGCTTTCAGCGGCAGAGATCGCCCGCCGCGATGGTTTTGCGGAAGACGGCTATCGCGTTGTCGCGAATACGAATTCGGACGGCGGACAGACCGTGTTTCATTTGCACGTGCATCTTCTTGCCGGTCGGCAATTCGTATTTCCGCCGGGATGAAGATGATATTTGTTGGTATGAGAAAAGTTTTTTTGATCGCTATTTTAGGTCTACTTCTGCAGTTTGGCTGCGGCGGCGGCAGTGCGGATAATTCTGCTAATGTTAATGCAGAACAGGTCGTTGGCGAGATCTCTCAGATCACCGATGCAAACGTCGCACTCGCCGAAGGCAACCGTTTGTTTGATGTAAATCAAACCGAAAAAGCTATCGAAGCATTTCAAAAAGCAGTCGAACTGGATCCCGATCTGGCCGAAGCATATTTCAAAATGGGCATCGCTTATTCGCTGATCGAAAAGCGCGATGCTCATCTCATCGAACAAACACCAACACCTCTTCCCGGCGAAGAAAAACCAAAAGAAAAAAAAGCCAATTCCGAAATTGCATTTGAAAAGGCTGCCGCTGCTTATAAAAAAGAGATCGATGCAAATGACAAAAATGACGTCGCTTATTTTAATCTCGGTCGTTCATACAACAAATTAAATAAAGATCCCGAAGCCGAACGTGCTCTTCGCCAAGCTGTAAAATTAAAGCCCGAAGATGTCGAATACCAAACCGAACTCGGTGCGATCTTGATAAAGCTTGCGAAATACAACGAAGCGGTTCCGGTTTTACGTAAAGCCGTCGAGCTCGATCCTGAATATTCCGAGGCCGTCGAATCGCTCGAAGAAGCGGAAGCCGGTCAAAAACGTATAAATTTCACCTCGAAAACTCCTTCGCCCAAGACCTCCGGATCGCCCGATGAAGACGACCTTACGGTTCCTTCCGGCACGCCGCCGCCGCCGGTTCGGCCAGAAAAAGCAAAACCTGCACCGAAAAAGCCTTAGCTATAGTGTTTCAAAACTACACAAACATACTCGAAACTGTGTCAACTTGACATTTCGCACCTTAAATATCAAATTAGCGATAGCAACCACATCTGCTCTTTCGCTTAATTATGAACGCAAAAGCTTCACCTTCCGAATCGCTCTCTCTCGAACGCAAACTGGATATGCACGAAGCCCGCGAAGGCATCATCGCGAGGCTTGCGCGTGATTTTCCTGACAGTATCGACATCGAAAGATTTCTCAACGTCGTCGTTTCCGAGATCGGCCGAATGCTCGAGGCCGACCGCTGCGATGTTCTGCAATTGACCGAAGGAAAACAGCTTGAGATCAGCCACGAATGGCGAAAGAATGATTCGATCCCCTCGAGCAAAGGCACGACCATACCGGTAGATCTCAAGAAGCTTAATCAGCAGTTCGACATCTCGGAACCGATCCGGATAAACGACACAAAAAAAGCAAAAGACCCGACGCTGAAATTTTTTACAAAGGCATTAGAGACGCGTTCTCTGTTGATCATACCGATAAAACAAGGTGAACAAACTGTCGGGCTTTTGGGTCTTCACGATACGAAATATCCGCGTGTCTGGCTTGACGAAGAAGTCGCTTTTCTCGAATCGATCGCACAGCAGCTCGCGATCGGGTATCAATATACAAATCTTTTCGTCGCGCAAAAACGCGAAGCTCGCCGAACTGCGGCTCTGCTCGAGATAGCCAATACGCTCAATTCGCATTCGGATTTTAACGAAGTGTCGGATCGCGTAACCGAAAAAGCGGTCGAGCTGACCGGAGCCGATTACAGCGCTCTCGGTGTTCTGGATGCAGCCGGCGAACGCATCACGCTTGTGTCCTTCAAAGCTGCCGAAGGCGTAAAACCAAGCCGCGTACTGCGGATCGTCGAAAATCACGGCGGATCTTTAAGGGTCGATACCTTTCAGGCAATAACCGATCTTTTGAAAGAAGGAAAAACCCGTCCGCTCAATGATTCGCAGCTGCCGCTGGCGATACGCATTATTTTTAATACGCAGCTCGGCGGAAAATCGGCGCTCGTAACACCGGTTCGAGTCGGCGGACAGCCGTTCGGTCTACTCGGATTCGTCTGGAGCAAAGAGACGGTTTTTGACGAACACGACATCGCGCTTGTCGAAGGCATCGCCGATCAGATCGGCACCGCTCTCGAACGCGATCAGCTTTCCGCCGAAGTAATGAGGCTCAAGAGCCAACTACATCAGCGAAGCAGCGAAATAATCGGCCAGGCCGAATCTATCCAGAAAGCTATCAGGCTCGCGCTCAATGTTGCCGATACAAAAACGGGTGTGTTGATCAACGGCGAATCGGGCACCGGAAAAGAGTTGTTGGCGAATCTGATCCATTTCAATTCGGGCCGCGAAGGCAAGCCTTATATAAAGATAAATTGCGGTGCGATACCCGAAACGCTGCTCGAATCGGAACTCTTCGGTCACGAAAAAGGCGCTTTTACCGATGCGAATTCAAGGCGCGTCGGCCGTTTTGAAGAAGCTGACGGCGGCTCGCTTTTCCTCGACGAAATAGGCGAGATGTCGATGCAGGCACAGGTTCGGCTGCTGCGTGTTTTGCAGGACGGCGAATTTACGCGCATCGGCGGCAAAGATGTAATTTCATCTGATGTGCGGATAATCGCCGCAACGAACGTTGACCTCGAAAAGGCCGTCGATGAAGGCAAGTTTAGAAAAGATCTTTATTATCGGCTTTCGGTTTTCCCGATCGAACTGCCGCCGCTTCGCGAACGCATCGAGGACATACAGCCGCTGGTTTATCATTTTTTGGAAAGATACAAAGAAAAGACCGGCCGTTTTGTTTCCGGCATTTCGAAAGAAGCTTTGCGTGCCTTGGTCAATTACGATTGGCCGGGAAATGTCCGCGAGCTGGAAAACGCGATCGAACGTTCGGTCATCATTGGTTCGGGACGCAGTATCGAATTAGACGATCTGCCCGAAGCGATCAGCAAAAGTGCGTTCGAAGCATTTGCTATGGTGAGGCATGAAAGGGCAAATGCCGCCGCCGAAGGAAATTCTATCGGAATTACGATCGAGCTTCCGGCAACAATGGAAGAGATCGAAAAACAGGTCATCGACGCAACGCTCGATTACACCGAAGGCGACAAATCGCGTGCATCGCGGCTACTGGAGATCGGCAGGCGAACTCTTTACAGAAAGCTCGAACAATAGAAAACCTTTACATTAGCTGGTTTTGACAGCAGAATGAAGGAATATCAGTTCTAAGGAAATAAAAAAATGAAGAATCTCGCCACTATTCTTATCGCAATATTTATTTTTGCCGCGGCCGCCGCCGCTCAGCAGGTGCCGGCAAATGACGATGATGCGGTCGTTAAAATATCGACGCAGGTCGTTCAGGTAGATGCCGTCGTAACCGACAAGGACGGAAAACCGGCAACCGGCCTGAAAGCCGGCGATTTCGAAGTACTTCAGGATGGAAAACCGCGTGAAATACTTTCGGTAACCTACGTCGATCTTCAAGATCCGAGATCGCGGACAGCAATTAAAAAGCTGCCAAAAGGAAAGAACGTACCGGCAACTCCCGGAACGACGGTCGCGCCGGAAAACGCCGGACGAATTTTGACGTTTGTCGTTGATGACGGCAATTGTTACGTATCGCGTATCGGCATCAAAGCAACACGCGAAGCCTTGACCAAATTCTTCACAGAGCAAATGCAGCCGAATGATCTGGTTGCGATCTATCAAACCCGCGGCGGAAGCAGCACACTCCAGCAATATACATCCGACCGGTCAAAACTTATGGCGGTCGTAAACAAGATCCGCTGGTATCCGCCGAGCGGAGTCTGTCCTAATGACGCCGGCGGCGATGTATTCGATCCGGTCAGACAAAACCCGACGGCATCGCTTTATTCGAACAACCAGATCGATGCGAAAGATCCGATACCAACCACGGTCAGGCCGGACTCTCAAACCGGAAACGAAGCGGCAGCGCAGAGAAATAAAAGCAAACAAAACAGTACGAAGGTAGAAGGATTGGTTGGTGTGCTGAGTTTTGTTACACGCGGGCTTCAGCGTGTCTCGGGACGCAAAACGGTTTTCTTATTGTCGGACGGATTGCGTCTGCAGGAAGCTGATTCAAACGGCAGGCTTACAACCGGCGACCAATGGCCGCAGATGCGCGATCTGATCGATATGGCTAATCGGGCTTCGATCGTTTTTAATACGATAGATGTTCGCGGCGTTATAAATCCGGCATTCATCTCCGCTCAAGACGATTTCACATCTCCGTCGGGAGGAACTTTGAGCTTTGGCAGTACGAGTAAAACAAGCAGCGACCGAAGCAACGATATTATCATTTCCCGCAGCGGCCTTAATTTTCTGGCTGACGAGACAGGCGGAAGATTTTATCACGACCAGAACGATCTGGACGTGCCGATCCAGAATGTTCTTGGCCGAGAAAAAGGATATTATCTGATCGCGTACGATCCCGGCGACGAGGCTTTCAAGGGGCGTAAATTTAACGAAATAAAGATCAATGTAAAACCGCAGGGTTATGACGTTCGGGCTCGTTCAGGATTTTTGAGCATCACCGACGAATCTCTTAAACCAAAGTTCAAAACTGAAAATGGCGAGCTTTACGAAGCTCTTATTTCGCCGTTGCCGGACAGCGGTCTTGACCTTCGGCTTACGGCTTTTTTCAATAATTTGAAAGGCACTAATTCGGTTCGATCGATCGTTTATGTAAATGGCGACGAGCTAAAATTTACGCCTGATGGAAAGGAGAACGCCAAGGCTGTTTTCGATGTTGTAGCGGTTACTTTTGATGGAAAGAACAAGATCGTCGATGAATTTAACAACACATATACGATCAAAATCCCGATGGCTTATGTTGAAAAGGTAAAAGAAAGCGGCCTTAGCTTTATGGCCGATGTTCCGGTGAAAAAGCCCGGCAATTATAGTTTCCGCATAGCGATGCGTGATACGAATACGAAACTGATCGGCTCTGCCGGACGCGACGTTCAGGTTCCTGATCTAAAGGACAAAGATGTTTTCATTTCCGGTTTGACCGTGACATCGGCAGATGACAAGGGCCGTTTCATTTTTGTTCCGGGAGCCGAAATAAACGCCGGTTTTACGCTGGTCGCCAATCCGTCGGATCCATCCATCAGAAAATTCAAGGCCGGCGAGATCCTGGCTTATTCGTATAATATTTTCAACGCCGCAAATGACAGCTCGGCAAAAGCCGGAATTACGGCTCAGGTGACTATCTATCGCAACGGCGAAGTTTATGTCCAGGGCAAACCGGAACCGTTGAAGATCGACACTGCGGCAGGTCCGGATGGCCAAAAAGATTTCGGTTATATGCGTCTGTTCGATAAAGCAGAGGTCGGCGATTACGCTTTGCAGATAATATTACGAAACACGGCGGGTAAATTGCTCGCATCGGAATGGGTCGATTACCAGATCGTGGATTAATTAAACGAATGAAAAAATTCCTGACAGCCAACTGGGCCGATCTGATAATGATCAATTACGAGATCGATCCGGCCCTTCTGGAGGGGCTTGTTCCGCCGGGAACGGAGATCGATCTTTATGAAGGACGATGTTTTGTAAGTCTTGTCGCGTTTATGTTTTTGGATACGCGCGTAATGGATTTTCTCGTGCCTTTTCACGTAAATTTCGAAGAGGTTAATCTTCGGTTCTATGTAAAACGCGAAACAGATGAGGAAACCAGACGCGGTGTTGTTTTTGTAAAAGAGATCGTACCGCGAGCGGCGATCGCGATGATCGCAAGACGGCTTTACGGCGAGCCTTACGAAAAGTGGTCGATGAGCAATTTTCGTGATGATACGCTTGTCCGCTATACTTGGGAAAAGAATGGCTTTGCAAATTCCGTAAGCGTCGAACGCGGTGAAAATCTCGGCGTTCCTGACAATGGATCGAACGGTGAATTTATCATCGAACATTATTGGGGCTATACAAAGCGAGGCGAAAACCGCACGGATGAATACAAGGTCGAACATCCAAAATGGGAATTGTTCTCCGCCGACAACGCTAACATCAGCGTTGATTTCGGCAAAACATACGGCGAGGAATTTGCCATCCTAAACCTTACCGAACCTTTTTCGGTTCTGCTCGCAAAGGGTTCGGAAATCTCGGTTTACAAAGGCGAAAAGATCGCAGGTTAATATGATCATCGGCATCGTCGCAGTTGCGGAAAACCTAGCCATTGGAAAAGACGGCAAATTGCCGTGGCATTATTCTGCCGATCTTAAATTTTTTAAGGAAACAACGTCCGGAAACGCCATCGTAATGGGTTCGAACACGTGGCGTTCGATCGGAAAAGCATTGCCGAACCGTTTGAATATCGTGCTGAGCCGGTCGGCGATGAGCGCCGAGAATGCGGTAACACTTCATTCGAAATCTGATGTGCTCTCGCTTGCAGATTATTTGAATTGCGATGTCTTTATTATCGGCGGAGCTTCAATATTTGAACTTTTTAGCGATGTCATCGAGAAATGGCTCGTCACCGAAATTCCGGTACATGTCGAAGATGCCGACGTTTTTATGCCGAAAGACTTCCTGAACAGCTTTGAACTGAAAAATGACGAGTCACTGGGCGATGGTCTTGTCGTAAAAACATTCGATAGAAAATAAAAGGAGCAAAATTATGATGGGTGGAAGATCTTGGGACGATTGGATAGAAGAATATTCGGAAAGCCATCAGCATCCGGTAAACCGGCTGACGCACAGCATCGGTATTCCGATGATCGCTCTTTCTATTTTGCTGCTGCCTTTCGGCTTTTTCTTTTCGCGAATGTGGGTTGTCGTTTCGGCTTTGTTTGTTGTTGGTTGGATCCTGCAGTTCGTCGGTCATTATTACGAAGGCAAACCGCCGGAGTTTTTGAAAGACTGGCGATTTCTGTTAGTCGGCCTGCGTTGGTGGCTGAAGAAGGTCGTTGGTATAAATACTTCTTCAATTTCTACCGAAAAATAACGTTTTGAAACTGCCATTAATTCTCGCATTGGATATCGGTACGTCGAGCGTTCGCTCGGCCATATATGATGCGTCGGGCGAAGTTCTGCCCGAAACAATGGTTAAGAACGAACGAACGCTGACCGCGACCGATGACGGCGGTGCCGAGATCGATGCCGAGGAAGCCTTCGACCAAGTCTGCTCGGCCATCGATGACGTTCACAAAAAGTTAGAAAAGATCGACGGAACAGTCGCTTATGTGGCGACCTCTTCGTTTTGGCACAGCCTGCTCGGCGTGGACAAAAAAGGTAAACCGACAACAAAAGTTTTAGGCTGGGCAGACACGCGCAGCCGCAATGAAGTTGACCGGCTCCGTAAATATTTTGACGAAGACACGATCCATACCGAAACCGGTGCAAGATTTCATTCGTCTTATTGGCCGGCGAAATTATTGTGGCTGAAAAGATCGCGGCCCGAAGCTTTCAAAGAAACGGCACATTGGCTCTCGCTTTCGGATTATGTTTGGTTTCGATTTTTTGGCAGTTTCACAACAAGTATCTCGATGGCTTCCGGGACCGGCCTGTATGACATCCACAAATGTGCCTGGCACAGCGAATTAGTAAAATACGTAAAACCCGGGAAAGAGGCGCTGCCGCCGATAGCCGCTGACAAAGCCACGGCTTTGCTTTCCGCAAAATATGCAAAACGCTGGCCTCGATTTGCGGAAGCCAAATGGTTTCCGGCGATCGGCGACGGTGCCGCAAATAATATCGGTGCGGGCTGCATCGGCCGTTCAAAAGCCGCGATCATGATAGGCACTTCCGGTGCGATGCGAATTGCATATAAAGGTTCGCCGCCGAAGACGATTCCGAGCGGACTTTGGTGTTACCGCATAAGCCATGAATATATGATCATCGGCGGTGCATTGTCTGACGGTGGTGGATTGTATCGCTGGCTAAAGGACAATCTGCGGTTGAAAGACGACGATGATCTTACGGAAGACGAGATCGCAAAACGTCCGCCTGCCGGCCATGGGATAACTTTTCTGCCGTTCGTCGCCGGCGAACGCAGCACCGGTTATCATGAAAATGCCGCAGGTGCGATCATCGGGCTGCATTCTTCGGACGATGCGGTCGATATAGTTCAGGCCGCCCTCGAATCCGTCGCGTATCGTTTCGCAGAAATATTCGACCAACTGAAAAGCATTTTTACTATCAAAGAAATTGTTGCGTCCGGCGGAGCTTTACGCCAATCGCCTGTTTGGACGCAGATAATTGCTGACGTTCTTGCGCGAGATCTGTCGCTTCCCGACACCCGCGAAGCATCTTCACGCGGGGCGGTTTTGCTTGTGCTCGAAACAATTGGCAAAATAGACAAATTAGAAAACGTCAAAACGCCGAGAGGCGAGGTTTTTAAATTCAACAAGAAAAATCAAAAAGCTTATAAAGCAGGCCGGAAAATGCACGAGGAAATTTACGGTCTCTTGATAAAAAAATGACAAAACAAAAACAGAACATCGACCAGCTTTGTATAAATACTATCCGCACACTTTCGCTTGATGCTGTCCAAAAGGCGAATTCCGGCCATCCGGGTTTGCCGCTCGGGATGGCTCCGGCGGCCTATGTTCTTTGGACAAAATTTCTAAGGCACAATCCGAAAGATCCGAAGTGGTTCGACCGCGATAGGTTTTTGCTTTCTGCGGGACACGGTTCGATGCTGCTTTACAGTCTGCTTCATTTGACCGGTTATGATCTTTCGCTGAACGATCTTAAAAACTTTCGCCAGCTTCATTCGAAAACGCCGGGACATCCGGAAAATACGCTGACGCCGGGAGTCGAGATAACGACCGGACCGCTCGGCCAAGGCTTTGCGAACGGCGTCGGAATGGGAATGGCCGAAGCTCATCTTGCCGCGATGTTCAATAAAAAAGGTCATAAGATCATCGACCATTTTATATATTGCATCTGTTCGGACGGCGATCTGATGGAAGGGGTTTCGTACGAAGCGGCTTCGCTTGCCGGACACTTAAAGCTCGAAAATCTGATCTATCTATACGACGATAATCACATTACGATCGATGGATCGACCGATCTTGCGTTCACGGAAAACGTCACGGAACGCTTCGAAGCCTGCGGATGGCATGTAAGCGAGGTCGCCGATGGCAACGACCTGAAAGCGATCGAAAATGCGATCAAGGCTGCCCAAAAGATCAAAGACAAACCGAAGATCATCCGCATAAAAACGATCATTGGTTTTGGAATGCCGAAGCAGGGAACATCAAAAGCTCATTCGGATGCACCGGGCGTCGATGCCGTAAAAGAAACCAAACGAAATCTTGATTGGCCGGAAAACAAAAGCTTTTACGTTCCGAAAGAAGTTTCGGCTCATATGCGAAAAGCTATAAAGAACGGAGCAAAATTAGAAAAAGATTGGGAAGCTTCGGTTAAAAAATATAATAAGGCATTCCCCGAACTCGGCGAAAAACTTGCCGCAACTCGATCCAATAAACTTGCTGAGGGTTGGGAAAAGGCTCTGCCGAAATTCGACAATGTCGAAGCGAAAGCGACGCGAGCTTATTCCGGCGAAGTTATCAACGCCATCGCAGAAACGATACCGCAGCTAATCGGCGGTTCCGGCGATCTAACGCCATCGAATAATACTTACATAAAATCGTCTGCAAATTTCGCTGCCGGTTCGTATCAAAACCGCAACATACATTTCGGCATACGCGAACACGCGATGGGTTCGACGATGAATGGAATGGCTCTTTACGGCAGCGTCATTCCTTTCGGCGGAACGTTCCAGACATTTTCGGATTATATGCGGCCGGCGATTCGGCTGGCAGCTTTGTCTGAAGTTCAGGTTATTTACGTTTTCACACATGATTCGATCGGACTTGGCGAAGACGGCCCGACGCATCAGTCGGTCGAACATCTCGCAGCACTTCGTGCAATTCCGAACCTTGCGGTTATCCGTCCGTGCGACGCGCACGAAACACGCGAAGCCTGGCGAGCTGCGTTAAAGCGTTCGGATGCTCCGACATCTTTTGCTTTCTCACGGCAAAAGGTCGCGCTGATCGATCGTAAAAAATTTGCCGATGCAAAGGGTCTGCACAAAGGCGCATACGTTTTGGCCGAAGCCGAAGACAAGATCGGCGGCAAAGCGGCACCAAAACTTATTTTGATCGCGACCGGCTCCGAAGTCGGCCTGGCGATGGAAGCACGCGAAAAATTGAACAAAAGCGGAACTCCAACACGTGTTGTTTCAATGCCCTGCTGGGAGTTTTTTGACGAACAATCCGCCGCTTACAAAGAATCAGTGCTGCCGGCAAAGATCACCGCACGGCTTTCGATCGAAGCCGGCGTTTCGCAAGGCTGGGCAAAATATGTCGGCCTAGCCGGCGATTCGCTCGCCGTTGACAGATTCGGAGCATCCGCACCCGCCGAAGACGTCTTCCGCGATTATGGCTTTACGGTCGAAAACGTCATTAAAATGGCGAAAAAGATTGGGTAAATTATGTTCAAACTGTCTCTCATTTTACTTATTGGGTTATTCGCATTAACGGCATTAGGTCAGTCATCACCTCCTGCTTCGGCGTCAAAGTCGACAAATGAGAGAAGTGTTTCACAGGGTTGGCCTTCAGTATCAACTCTGCCTGCTTCAGACCCTTTCGAATCTCTGGATGGTCGCTTCAGGATCTCACTTCCGAAGGATATTGACGGCTTCGCTGCATTGTCGCCTAAACAAACGGGATCGACTGCAACCGGACAACAATTTACTTGGAAGTTCGCCGAAGGCGATATCGTCATCGTTTACATGGATTTTCCGGACTCATCGTTAAGTGGAACATCGGAAGAACTTTCACAACTAACAAAAACGATCCAGAACAGTATTTCCAAAGAGTTAATGACGGCGAAACTGATCTCCGAAAATGAATCAGTAGTAGATGGTCTTCCGGTGTCAAGCTCGACATATGCATTGGATGATGGGAAAGGCTATATTAACATTCGCCTTTTGTTGGATAAGAAGCGTCTCTATCGATTCCATTCCGGCTTTGCGTCGTTGAAAGCGGGAACGAAGATTGAGTCGATCTATAAAACTTTTAAGATTATTCCGCCAAGCGAAGTTGAGGAGCAAAAACAGAAAAACTACGAAGCATTGAAGCCGAACTCTTTGCCACAAACCCCGATCGTTGCGAAAGAAAAGTCTGATTCAAACGATAAAGGGCTAAAAGGGAAGGTTCGAAAAGTCATAACAGAAAGTGAGGATCGCTCCGGCACCTGGGCGGTTCAAGGGAAAAAGCTTTCTTCTGTCGATTATTATGATGAGAGCGGAGCTTTACTTCAAAGTGACTCATATGACTCGCAAGGTAATCCGTTCCAAATAACTATGTACGGTTACATTGACGGAAAACGGGTCTCAACCAGTAAATTTCTACGCCACACTTACGATCCACCTCCCGCAATGGCTCCGCCAAGTGCAAAAAAAATTGCAGCGCCACGCAAAGCCTATCCGAAGTATGAATATAGTTGGGAATACAAATATCAGGACGGAAAACTGATAGAAAGCCAGATGTATTACAACGATGGAAAAAAAGGCATGCGATATGTTTACAAACATATCGAAAGACAGGTCGAAAAACTTGTTTACACAGAGGACGGAGATCTCAACCAAAAATTTCTTATTACCCTTGATGAAGAAGGCAATGAGATCGAAAGAACTGATTTTGGTCTCTTCAATTTTGATATTTATGGAGATCGGAAATATAGATATTCGTATGAATTCGATGAAGAAGGAAACTGGATCAAGCGAACAACCGCAACCGAGGTTAAGAAAGACGGAGTAACTTCATTTCAGCCGTCTTCAATTTCTTATCGTACAATTACCTATTATTAAAATGACTAAGCTCCTGAAAGATTTCTTATTAGAGCAATTTTCTAGCTGTTATGACGAAAATGTATGGTTTGTCGCGCTAAAGAATTGTCTTGATGGCATCACTCCTGACGAAGCAGTGTGGTCGCCGGAAGGTTCCGATAAATCTATTTGGAAGCTTTTAACACACCTCAATTTTTATAACGAAGCGTGGCTCGTGCGGTTCAAGGGTAATGAATTCAAATATCCGGAAGGCTTGGATAACGACGACACTTTTTCGATTTCCGAGTTGCCGAATGAATCTGCCTTATTCGCCGAACTCGACCGTATGAACAAGATCATGACCGGCTGGCGAACCGCAATGCAGGCCGCCGACGAAGCGAAGTTCTCTCAACCTGTTTCAGAAACTAACCACCGTAAATGGTCGTCCGTGATCTCGGATATCAACACCCACACAGCCTATCATGCCGGCCAAATTTTGCTTGCTAAGAAAACTCCATGGAACTTGGGACGCAACACAGGGCGTTTCTTAGTGCCGCGTACTAAAGAAGACCGCCTTGCTCACCATTTAATATTTTCCAGATACAGAAATCACCCGAACATCGCGATTCTCGGGTAGGTTCCTTATATTCAGCCAATATTCATCAAGGGCATCTTCGTCGATTTCGGCAACGGTGCTATATAGCACGTCGCGCCCATCTTTATGACAACCGGAGATCCAATACTGTTCGTGCGTTTCCGTGTCGTAATAATTTGATTTGAAACCTGAACCTCGAAGTGTGCGGAAAGACTGATCATTATAATCTATTCGCTTACCGCGATCGCGAACTGTGACCCATCCGATCCTCGCCGGACCGACAATCTCATCACCCTTGTACTCGATCCACATTACTCTTCTCATTTCAGTTCAACTTGTATGTATCACTCAACGATCATAGATCTGGCGACGATGGCCTATCTTTACAACGACAACTATCAGATGGTTGTCTTTGATCTCGTAAATTACACGATAAACACCTTGTCGTACGCGGTAGCGTTGGGAGCCAGGCAGTTTTTCACAGCCGGGGGCACGAGGGTCCTCGGCCAAAGACCGTATTTTGGAAAGTATGCGTTTAACATCAGCCTTTGGAATCGGCTTTAGATCCTTGTAAACCGAACGCTTGAAAACGATCTCATATTTTGCCATCAGCTTTTAGTTTTTTCAGCAAATTTTCATAAGAGATCGTTGGTTCCGAATGACGCTTATCAAAAGCGTCCAGATCTTCTTGATCTTCCCGCAGCGATTCGCGCAACGATTCATTCACAATGTCCGAAATGGTCCGATTAGTGTGCGCGGATTTTAGACGGACAGCCTTGTGCAGGTCAGGCTCGATATAAATGGTCGCTCTTTTTAGTTCTGTTGCCATATCTAACATTATAACGTTTTGACGTTATAGCGTCAAAATATTTTAATATAACTTTCTAACCGCGTTCCGCAATCGGCTGACAACCTCTTTTTCAGCCGGCGTATTTGGCGGATATAGGACATTTGTGTTGAAAACAAGGATCGAAGCCTTACGTAATTTCGGATCGAAATCGATGTAGCTGATAAAACCATTCTGGTCGCCGCCGTGGCCGAGGTGCGTTTCGCTGAGCTTTTTGTCGATGAAAAAGATCAGTCCAATGTCGGTCGTAAAGTCCTTATTTCCATTAGCGTCCGTATCTGTCGGAAGCTGCGGCCGCCACATTTCTTCCAGCGAACTGCGTTTTAATACAAAATCATGATCAGCTTGTTTTGACGGATCGCCGATCAAAAAATTGAGATATTTTTCGATATCGGTGACGGGCGAATTGAGGCCGCTGTTAGAAACGGTCACGCCGGTGTTCGCATCAAATTTGCCTTCGGTGCGTTTGCCGTTCTCGATGTAATAGGAATTCGAACGATATTTCAAAAGATGCGGCGGAGTCGTATCAAAATAGCTGCGATACATCCCAAGCGGCCGCAGGATATTTTTGTCTATGTAGGTTTCGTAAGGTTCGTCGGCAAGCTTTTCTATTATCCGACCGAGGTAAATAATCCCCGGATTCGAATAGCTGAATTTGCTGCCGGGTTTGAACAGAACTTCCGTAAAAGGAAACATCGCAACCAGCTGCGAATATTCCGTCGGTTCAAAAGGTTCCCAATCCTTGTCGTTTCGCCAGGGCCATGTGCCGTTCCTAAAACCGCCCGAATGCGTCAGCAAATGCCGGATCGTAATATCGTCCATCGAACCAAAAGGGTTATGGATCGCGCGAAGCTCCGGCAGATATTTCGTCACCGGATCATCAAGTTTCAAAAGCCCGCGGTCGCGCAGCTGCATTATCGCGATGCCGGTAAAAGGCTTCGTGTTCGATGCCCAATGATAGATCGTATTTTCATCGACCGGCTGATCTTTGCTCAAATTCGCCGAACCGTAAAAAATGCTCCGCTCGATCTTGTTGTCTTTCATAAAAACGAACGTGCCGCCAACAATTCCGGCATCGGCAAGCTCCTTTTTATAAACGCTCTCAAAGTCATCAAGCTGTTTCGCGGTTTGGGCGTTTGAGGTGAGCGACATAGATAACAATACGGCGGCGATCAATAATATTTTCATTTTCTTGTACCAGCTTATTTGCGATTTTACCTCAATTTCCATTAAATGAACGACGAACACGGATAATTGTCGTAAAATTAAATAATGCGAGATCGGACGGCTGATACAGCAGAACTTGGCCACAATTGGCACGGCAAGGTGCTTTTGTGGGACGAGCAAGCGTTGTTTTTAGGCAACGCTGCGGATACGAGCCTGCACGAATCTCCGGCAATAAAGATCTGCGTCGCGCTTGGCGAAGATTTTTTTCTGAAGTTTGGAGACGGCGAAGATTGGCGTTCGTTTGCTTCGGCTATCATCGCTCCCGGACAGCTTCATGCGATCGACGGACGACAAGGCGAAATGGCGATGCTCGTGCTGGTTCCCGAAGCCGAACTCGCCGAACCGCTCAATCCGCTGTTTTTGACGAATGGTGTGATCGAACTATCAAATGCTGTGGACACAAGGCTTTGCGCACTTTTCAAGGAACTCGGATCTGAAGAAAACTCGACGGTTTCTGATCAAACGATCTGTTTTCGAATGATGGAGATCATCTCAGCAGATGTCGGCACGGACGCTGAAAGTTCGCTCGATCCGCGTGTCGCAAAAAGTATCGAATGGATCCGCAGCGATCGCGAAGGCGGCGTTTCCGTAAAAGAGATCGCCGCCGGAGCCGATCTTTCCGAAAGCCGTTTTTCGCATCTTTTTACGGAAAATGTTCGCGTTCCTGTGCGGCGATATTTGTTCTGGCTGCGGCTTCGCGAAGCGATACATCTGCTCGCCCGCGGCGTTTCGCTGACAGACAGCGCATACGAAGCCGGCTTTGCCGATTCGGCACATCTAACGCGGACATTTCGCGGAATGCTCGGCATAACGCCATCGGCGCTGATCAAAGAAAGCTCTCTCACATCTTTTTTGCCATAGCAGAAAATCGTTCAAGATTTTGTAATAAAAACGTTTCATAATCGTAACTTACCTGGATTTGCGCCGTTACACGTAACTAATGAAACAAGACCGTTTAATTTATCCGGAGAAGCCGGTAATCACAGACGCAGAAGCAGAAAGCAACGACAATTGGGGCTTTCGCGATACGCGCTTTGCGTTCACCGATGACGGTGTTGTGACCGTTCTAGGCGATCGATATGAGCTCAGCGGACAAAAGCTAGTGCGTCTTTTGCCCTGGATCCGGGAAGTTCTGGAGATAGATGTCGATCCTGCCGATGTGCATAAAAATGCCTATCCAACAGCTATTCCCGAAGCGAAAAGCTCGAAAGAATTCGAAGCGGCATTCGCTGAAATTCTAAAACCCGAACAGATCGAGATCGACGGCGAAAGCCGCCTGCGTCACGGCCACGGCCATACGCAGGAAGAAATGTTCGCGATCAAACACACGAAGCTCGGCCGCATTCCGGATGTCGTTCTTTATCCCGAAACCGACGACCAGGTCGCAAACCTTATCGAAGCTGCAAAGCAACACGATGCCGTTCTGATACCTTTCGGCGGCGGAACCAACGTTACGGATGCGCTTCGGTGCAGCAACGACGAAGAGCGTTTTATAGCCTCGGTCGATATGCGGCGGATGAATAAAGTTCGGTGGATCGACAAGGAAAATATGATGGCCTGCGTCGAAGCCGGTGCGGTCGGCCGTCATATTATGGAAACGCTTTCACAATACGGCGTTTCGATGGGTCACGAACCCGACAGTGTCGAATTTTCTACGCTCGGCGGCTGGATCGCGACCAACGCCAGCGGAATGAAAAAGAACAAATACGGAAATATCGAAGACATTGTCGTCGACATAACCGTCGCGACGGCTGATGGAAATCTTGAGCGTTTGAATACGGCTCCGCGCGAATCCGTCGGTTCGGATCTTCGCAGGTTGATATTCGGTTCGGAAGGCACTCTTGGAATTGTGACGTCGGCGATCGTGAAATTATTTCCGCTGCCCGAAGTTCAGGAATACGGCTCGGTTCTTTTTCCCAGTTACGAAGCCGGTTTTGCGTTTATGCGCGAACTCGTGAGCACGGCAACGCCGCCGGCGAGCTGCCGTCTAGTAGATAATCTACAGTTCCAATTCGGAATGGCATTAAAACCCGCATCCGAAGGATTTGCGGCTATTAAGAGCAAGATCGAAAAAGCTTTTGTTACCAAAATTAAAGGCTTCGATCCGAACAAGATGGTTGCGCTCACGCTCGTTTTCGAAGGAACGAAAACCGAGACCGACCGCGAACAAGCAGACGTTTACCGCATTGCCGCAAAACACGGCGGAATGAAAGCCGGCGGAGACAATGGCCGCCGCGGCTATCAGCTTACATACAGCATCGCCTACATTCGCGATTTTTTGATGAATCATTACATCATCGCGGAAAGCTTTGAAACGTCGTGTGCGTGGAGCGATGCTCTTGCGATCTGCGACAACGTAAAACGCGTGCTTCGCGAAGAATACACAAAACGCGGATTGCCCGGCAAACCGTTCGTTACATCGCGCATCACACAGCTTTATCAGACCGGTGTCGCGATCTATTTCTATTTCGGCTTTTATTATAAAGGCGTCGAAAACCCGTCGCAGGTTTATTTGGATCTTGAAAATGTTGCACGAGCGGAGATCTTGCGTTCCGGCGGTTCACTTTCTCACCACCACGGTGTCGGAAAGATCCGCGAAGGTTACCTGCCGGAAATAATGTCGCCAACGGCTTTAAAATGGAAACAGGATATAAAGCACAGCCTTGATCCGAAAAATACATTCGGTTCCGGAAATCAGAATTTGAGGTAATGAAATGCTGAGAGCGGAAAAATTAATAAAGATCATAAAAACGGCAAAGCTTTCGAGCGACGTTAATGAGCCGCCCGTTTGGCAGATCGAAAAACTGCCGCTTTCAATCGATCGTTTGCCGCATTCTGCTGCTTCCGGTTTGCGGCTCGATCGCGGGGTTGTTCCGCTTTATGCAAGGCTATCGGATCGAAAATATGTCCGAGATCCGCCGCGAATTCAAAAAGATCTGGGCCGAAAAAGAACGCACCGGCAAACCGCTTGTTATCTGCCGCAAATCATCTGACCTTTATCGATTCGGCCTTGATGATCTGGGCTCTTGCTTCAAATTTTTGGTATCTTTTCAATTACCGGGCTTTCATGTGGAACGTCCCGGCAGGTGATTTTTTCAAAAAGAAGCTTCATTACCACGCGATACTTTATCTCACGAAATGCATCTTCATCGACCGCGAAGGTTCGCCGGCGGCATAAGAATGCGATATTGAATCTTTGTAGATATTTGCTTGCTAAGGGAAATGTCGTTCTTGTTTTTCCGGAAGGCCAGCGAAGCCGAACCGGAACTTTCGATATCGACCGTCTGCGTTTCGGCGTAGGAAAAATTTTGACCTCCTTGAAAGATCCGCAGGTTCTCTGTATCTATCTCCGCAGCGACAAACAAAAAAAATATACAAACTATCCGCCGAAAGGTTCGCGTTTTACTATGAAAATGAAAGTCATTGAACCGGATCTTAATAACGGTATAAAGAAACAAGCAAGCATCGCCGTCGTCAAAGAGATCGGCCAAACCATAAAGGCGATGGAAGACGAATATTTTGCTCAGCATAAATGAAACGAACGGCTTTGATAACAGGCGCGTCTTCGGGCATCGGCAAAGCTCTAGCATTTGAATATGCAGCGAACGGATTTGACCTGATCTTGACGGCACGCGATGAAATGGCTTTGACCTCAGTTGCAGAAGAATGCCGTTCGCGATTTTCAATCACTGTTACAGTTATCTCCGCCGATCTTGCCGATCCGCGGGCAACCGATGAGCTTGCCGGTCATATTTCTTCGACCGAAATTCACACACTTATCAACAACGCCGGATTTGCCGTCAAGGGCGACTTCGCCGATACGGATCTAAATTCCGAACTCGCGATGCTTAACGTTCAGCTCGCGGCAATGTTAAAATTGACAAAAGCGGTGCTGCCGAAAATGATCGCTGCCGGAAAAGGCCGCATCGTAAATGTCGCTTCCGTCTATTCTTTCTCTGCCGTGCCGAAGCAAGCGGTTTACGGTGCATGCAAATCGTTTATGCTTTCGTTTTCGGCGGCACTTGATAATGAAGTTCGCGATAAAGGCATTTTCGTCACGGCGGTTTGTCCGGGAACAACACGAACGGAATTTAGAAAAAGGATCGGCATAACCGACAGCGAAGGAAAAGGAATGCCGGCCGAAGATGTTGCAAAGACTACGTTTGCCGCAAGCGAAGCCGGCCTTCGCATCGTTGTTCCCGGCTTATGGAACAAAGCGTTCGCGTTCGTTTCGCGTCATCTTTCGCCATCAGCCGCCGCAAAACTGGTCAGCTATATAAACGACCGGCGCGGTGTAAATAAATAAGCTTATGTCATTTTTAGGAACCATACTTCTTCTCGCCTGCCTTCCTGCCGCATTGCTTGATTTTGCAACGCCGAAATGGAAAGACGAACCAAATATGGAAGTTCGCGATGCTTATAAATGGCTCTATCAGGCGACCAACGGCGGCGAACACGCAGTGGCGAGCGAAGCTGACGCCAAAGAATGGCTCGACAGCGAATGGTCGTCGCTCGGTCAGCCACAACTTACTGAATTCCTTTGGGAACCGCTGTGTCCGGACGATTCTATCGGACGTTTTAACTTGCGTCCTTTTAAAATGAACGGCGGCAGCGAGAACGATATTCTGCAGGCATTTTTGGCAAGTTCGCGCGAATTTAAGAGCGACGGCGGATCTTTTGTCGAAGTGTGGACAGAACTTGGAAAACGATTAAAGAAACACCCTATCGGCGATCTGAAATACAAACAGTGGCAGGAATTGGACAAAGAAATGAAGGCTAAAGATTATCCGGCCGTTCACCACAGCGAAAAATACGAGCAGGAATTTCATCCGGCCTATCGAGTTTTGACCAAAGCCGAAATGTTGAAACTCACCGAAGACCTTACGCCAGTCTTGCCGCGTTAGCAGCGCTACCATTCAGTGCAATTGCCATTGCCGCACGGCTAAAATACTATTTGAACAGATGAAGATATTTCATGGAACGGAAAACGCGAATATTTTGCGGCCGACCGTAATGACGCTTGGCGTTTTTGACGGCCTGCATATCGGCCATCAGCGGATAATGAAAAAGGTCGTCGAACGCGCGAAAGCGATCGGCGCGGTTCCGACCGTAATGACATTCGATCCGCATCCACGGGCGGTTCTTTATCCGGATTCGGCACCTCCGCTTTTGCAAACACTTGACCAACGGCTCGCAAATTTTGAAGTGCTCGGCATTGAACAAGCGATCATCATTCCTTTTGACGAAGATTTTGCCGCGATCGAAGCCGAAGAATTTTTAACCGAGATCGTTCACGAACGTCTTCAGGCCATAGAGGTGTATCTCGGCAAAGGCTTTGCTTTTGGAAAACGACGGGCCGGAAATATCGATCTGCTACGCAAATTAAGTGGCGAGCTCGGTTTCTATGCTGACGAGGTCGATGAAGTTGCATTGCGCGGCCAGCGGGTCAGCTCGTCGGCGATCCGCAAACTTTTGTCGCATGGAAAGATCAATCTTGCCAGACGTATGCTCGGCCGACCATACGGCGTCGAAGGTGTCATCGAACGAGGCGCTCAGCGGGGCCGTACGATCGGATTTCCGACCGCAAACTTGAAGCCGCACAATCGCGTTATCCCAAAATTCGGCGTTTACGCGACCGCAACGCTTGTCGAAGGAGTCTGGCGGCGAAGCATTACGAACATCGGTGTGCGGCCGACTTTTGAAAATGACAACGAGCCTTCTATCGAAACATATATCTTCGATCTTGACGAAGATCTCTACGGCGATGTTCTTCGCGTACGTTTCCTTCACCGCATTCGCGACGAGCGTAAGTTCAACGGAATAGATGAGTTAAAGGCACAGATCGAAAAAGATACCCAGCGGGCATCGAACTATTTCCGCCACGAAGGCGTAAAGAATATGCTCGACCTCTTGTAAGGCGGGCTACGAAGTTAAAGGACAAAGCAAAGGTGTGAAACTGCATCGAAACCCATTAGATCAGAAAATATGGTCCGGTTGCTTTTGTGAGGTCGGGTCTTAAGATTAAATGATGAGCGAATCCACATCGAACGACGGCGTTGCAGTATTAGAGCGGATACCGGCTGAAACAGCCGAGATCGTGCCCGCAAAAGAACTGCCCGTCAAAACAAATAATTTTTCGGATGATCGTTACGGCGAACTGATCGAGGCGGAAAGCCAGGTCAGTCGCCGTTATAGCGGTGTGCGAAATTATTTGCGCATCTTTGAGGTTTCACGCGTGCTGGCGATGCTTTCGCTTTATCTTTATCTCGATCAATACGACCTTCATTGGGAACGCATAATGCATTTGGCAAAAGGCCGTATGCAAAAAGCATTCCGCCTTACGCGAGCGGCAGTTTACGGCGAAAAGTTATATCGCATAAGGCTTTGGTTCTTTGATAAATTTATGCGCGGCCTTCGTCGGTTCATTCTGGGCAGCCAAACCAACAAAGAAGCAAATCAAGAAAAACAGGCCGAATGGCTTAAAGACAAACTGATCGAACTTGGCCCGACGTTCATCAAGATCGGACAGTCTATGGGAACGCGAGCAGACCTTTTGCCGCTGCCTTTCGTAAAAGCTCTCGGCGAACTTCAGGATAAAGTTCCGCCGTTTCCGAACGACATTGCTTTTGCACGGATCGAACACGAGCTCGCGCGAAAGATCAGCGATGTTTACAAAGAATTCGAACTCGAACCGGTTGCCGCCGCTTCGCTCGGACAGGTTTATCGTGCACGGCTTTATAGCGGCGAAGAAGTTGCGGTAAAAGTTCAGCGGCCGAATTTAGAAACGATCGTAAAAGGCGATCTCGAAATTCTAAAAAAGGTAGCAAATTTTGCGGAACGCTTTCCGCAATTAAATGAGAACGCCGATTGGTCCGGAATGCTGCGCGAATTCAGCGACACGATAACCGAAGAAATGGATTACGTCGCCGAAGGCAAGAACGCCGAGCGTTTTCGCGAAAATTTTAAGAATTGGGACAACATACACGTTCCGCATATCCATTGGGAAGCGACCACGCCAAAGGTCATGACAATGGAATTTATCTGGGGAACAAAAGTTACCGACCTCGAAGAACAAGCTCTTCGCGGGATCGACCCGGCGAAGGTAAATCGTTTGTTAATAAAGACTTACCTGAAACAGCTTTTAGAAGACGGCTTTTTTCATGCCGATCCGCATCCGGGAAATCTGCTCGTGATGGATGACGGTCGTTTGGCATTTTTTGATTTTGGAATGGTCGGCCGCATCACACCGGAGCTCCAGTCAAAAATGATCGATGCATTTTTCCACGTTGTCGGAAAAGATCCGGCAGGTATTGCGCAAGATCTGATCGATCTCGATTTTCTAAAGCCCGGAACAAACCCAAATGTCGTTCGGCCGGTCGTCGAGAAAATGTTCGAATTTCATCTGAACCTAAAACTCAAGGATGTAAATTTCAAAGAACTGACCTACGACCTCGCGGATATAATGTACGATTATCCTTTCCGTCTGCCGTCGAATTTTACGTATATCATGCGTGCTCTAATGACGCTCGAGGGCATCGGCATCATCACCGATCCGGAATTCAATTTCTTTGAAACGGCAAAGCCATACGCCAAAGAATTTATGCTCCGCCGCGAAGGAAATGATTTCAGAAAGCTTTTTGTCAATAAGATCTTGGGTCGCGACACCGACGGCAAGATCGATTGGGAACGAAGCTGGAAACTCGCAAAAATGGCCTTTAAGACCGTATTAAACACTGGCAAATAATACCTCGCCTAACACCGGTCAGCAAGAGACTTTTCTTGTTATAATTGATCCATGCCCCGATCGCATGCTGATCCAATATCAGAAATAGCGCTGTCGGATGTTCGCGTTCGCAAATATGAACGAGCGAGACAGCTCGTCTTGAAATACGGCTGGAATTCAACTTGTTTTCAGATCGTAAATCCGGGGATCGAATATTGGTTTGGCGAAGACGGCGAATCTGTTGTCGGCTATGTCACATCCGCAAGATCACGTGTCGTTGCGGGTGCACCGGTTTGTGCCGATGAAGCATTGAATTCAGTAGTTCACGCCTTCGAAGCAGATGCGAAACTCAACGATCTCGGCGTTTGTTATTTCGGTGCGGAAGCTCGGCTCGAAGCGGTTCTGCACGATTCGAAAAAGCACGCATGGCTGCTGATCGGAGCTCAGCCTGTTTGGGATCCGTCGCATTGGCCGGCGATCGTAAAAGAGCATCGTTCGCTTCGGGCTCAGCTAAATCGTGCAAAGAATAAGAAAGTAGACATAGTTGAATGGAGCATTGACGAAGCGGCGGGAAACGAACGGCTCAAGAAGTGCTTACACGAATGGCTCGATTCAAAAGGCCTGCCGCCGCTCCATTTCGTTATTGAACCTGACACGCTCGAACGGCTTGAGAACCGTCGTATTTTCGTCGCCGAACAAGATGGAAATGTCGTCGGCTTTTTACTGCTTTCGCCGATACCGAACCGCAACGGCTGGCTTACCGAACAATTTCCGCATATACCGTCCGCACCAAATGGGACTGTAGAACTAATGATGGACGCGGCGATGCGAAAACTCGGCGATGAAGGCTGTGATTACATAACGCTCGGCCTGTCTCCGCTTTCCAAACGAGCGACCATCAAACCTTTTGATAATCCGATCTGGCTTCGCGTTCTGCTCGCATGGATGCGAAAACACGCCCAGCGTTTTTATAATTTCGAAGGCCTCGATCATTTCAAATCAAAGCTGATGCCGGACGATTGGGAACCGATCTTTGCCATCTCAAATGAAAAGAACTTTTCGGGCAGAACTCTATATGCGATCGCACTTGCCTTTACCGAAAACAAGCCGTTCAGGGTCGTCGCGGGCGGCCTATGGCGTGCGGCCGCGACCGAATTAACCTGGCTAAAACGACGCCTCACCGGCAGATAAATTTATGAAAGAGATCATCCGCGAGCGGGTCGAAATTTCCAGAATAGAAAATGATCATCCGATCGATTCGCCTGATGGGTGGAATATCGGCACTGCGGTCGCGATCACGACGTATTGGTCGGGTGAAAGCGCTCCGCCGGAGCGACACGCCGCTGTGCGAATGCATTGGTCGGAAACGGCGTTGTATGTTCGTTTTGATGCGGCTCAGAAAGAGCCTTTGATAGTCAGCCAAGAACCGAAGACCGATGTAAAAACGCCAGGACTTTGGGATCGTGATGTTTGCGAGATCTTTGTCGCTACTGATGTTACCCGGCCGGGAAAATATTTTGAATTCGAGGTCGCACCGACGGGCGAATGGGTAGATCTCGCGATCGAAACGGGAGCGAACGGAAGAACGACAGATCTCGAATACCCATCAAATTTTGAAAGTTTCGCCTCTATTGAAAATGACAGAATTATTATTGCAATGAGGATCGGCTGGGAAGCATTCGGCAAAAAGCCGTCGGTCAATGACGTTTGGCTCGGCAACCTTTTTCGCTGTGTCGGAAAGGACCCGACGCGAGGCTATCTGGCTTGGCAGCCAACGTTTACCGAGCTTCCGAATTTTCATGTACCCGAAAGCTTTGGCGAATTTGTATTTGTTTAGACGGTCATTCCGCCGTCAACGGCGATAGTTTGTCCGGTGATGTAGCTCGAGGCATCAGAAGCCAAAAATACTGCAATGCCTTTCAGTTCGCCTTCTTCGCCGATACGCGGAATGACATTATTTTCCTGTATCGAGCGTTCGTAAATATCCAGAACAGCATCGGCCAATCTCGAATGGAAAAATCCGGGAGCTATCGCATTGACACGGATCCCGCGGCGTCCCCAACTTGCCGCCAGCTCACGAGTCAGACCGATGAGTCCGGCTTTACTGGCGACATAACCGCTGTAAAAAGGTCCATTTGCCGAAGACGTCATACCGGCGATGGACGTAATATTTATGATCGAACCCGACCGATTTTTCAGCATTTCGACCCCAACGGACCGGGCGAATAAAAAACAACCGGTGAGGTTAACATCCAAAACCTTTTGCCATTGTTCAAGCGGCATTTCCTCAGGCATCGCTCCCCACGAAATTCCGGCGTTGTTTATCAAAATATCTATCTTGCCAAAATGGCTTAGCGTTTCATCCACAACCGCCTGAATATCTTCGGCCTTCGTCACGTCGCACAATTTGCCGACAACATGGAAACCCTTTTCGCGAAATTCTGCGACGGTCGGTTCGAGCCATTCGCTGCGGCAGCGCGCAAAGCATCAGTTCCGCACCGGCTTCGCCCAATGCTTCAGCCATTTCTTTTCCAATTCCGCGCGAACCGCCGGTAATGATCGCCGTTTTCCCGGTCAGGTCAAACAGATCTTTTACATTCTTCATTTTTGTAAATATAGATGGTGAATTAGAAATAGTAAATCAGGTAAACGATCCGTCCTCACCATTTACCATATCCGATTTACTATTCCCTGTTTACTATTTAATATTTAACTATGAGCAAAACTGCAAAAGAACTCGCTTTCATACGCGATCTGGTCGTTGATCCGGAATGGACGCACAGGTTTACCGAACTTTTCGACAAGCATTTTAAGATCGGGGATGAAAAAGAAATTCTTTATATAGATCCGGGAACGGGAAATCACGCGATAGAGATACGTGCAAGATTAGATGATGATGTCCGGTTTCAAACTTTCAGTATAGACACCGAATCGAATATTTTAGCTCAGGCAAAAACCGAGGTCGTAAAAGCCGAGATCAATTTTGGCAACGAATTTCCGCGCGAGTCTTTTGATCTTGTCATCGCGGATGCGAGCCTCGTCAAGCAGGAAGACCTGACGGAATTTATCCAAGATGCCATTGAACTTTCCGATGGTCGCGTCGCAATTATGCTGCCGACAGCCGGAAGCTTTGGTGAAATATTTTCGCTGATGTGGGAATGCTGCTTAGATGCAGATCTTTCGGAATATGCGGCAGAGATCGAAAGGCTGATCTCTTCGATCCCGCAGGTGACGGCTGTTGAAGAATTAGCAGCGAAACTTGGGCTGAAAAAAATAAAGTCTTACACCGCAAATGAAATATTCGAATACGAGAACGGAGCCGATCTTATCGCGGCTCCGCTGGTTGCTGATTTTCTAATGCCGATGTGGTCCGATTTTCTGAGCGGCGACGAAAGAGCCAGGTTATTAACAAAACTCGGCGAGCTGATCGACGAAGACGGAGAAGGTTTAACGTTTCACTTTTCAGTGAAAGCGACGCTTTTAACCGGAACTAAATAAACTTAATTCTTGACTTCCGCACGACGCCGCATTTCTTCGACCAAAGCTTCGTCGCTTAGCTGGGATATTTGCGGCGTTTCAGGTGAATTGATCTTTTTTTGGCTCTCGGCTTTTTCTTCTTCTTCGGCTTCCTTCATTCCGTCTTTGAAAGCCTTACGCGTTTGTCCTAAAGATTTCGCAAGCTGCGGCAAGCGTGATGCTCCGAAAAGCAGAAAGATCGCCAATACGATAAGTAATATTTCAGTTGGTCCAAAATTCATAATGATATTCCGGCAAAGCCGGCCTCAGAACAATGATACAGCGAAATCAAGCGAAATTCACGCTAAACGCGTCAGCTTTGCGATTTTATTTTATCCATTGTTTCAACGAGTTTCGAGGTGGTTCCTTCTTCCGATACTGAATGGCCGGCATTCGCGATAACGTGCAGTTCCGCTTCGGGAAACGCGCGATGCAACGCCCAAGCGGAGGTCATCGGACAAACAACGTCGTAACGCCCCTGCACGATCACGGTCGGAATATCGCGTATCTTATCTATATTATCGAGCAAATAATTTTCGTTAGGAAAGAATGATCCGTTCGTAAAATAATGACATTCGATGCGGGCGAGGTTCAACGCTTCTTGAGCTTCTTCCCAGTGGTCCATCAGTTCTTGGCTCGGATATAGTTTCGATGTCGAACCTTCCCAGGTGCTCCATGCGCGAGCGGCAGAAAGCCGTACGGCTTCGTCGTCGCTCGTCAGCCGTTTGTGGTAAGCGGAAATAAAATCGCCGCGTTCGGCTTCGGGAATTTCGTCGCGAAAAGCGCTCCCAAAAATCGGGAAAAATTTCCGATGCTCCTTTTTGATAGAACCATTCCAGCTCAGATCTTCGTGTTAAAAATATTCCGCGAAGTATCAATCCCAGGCATCGATCCGGATGCGAGATCGCATAAGCCAAACTGAGCGTGCTGCCCCAAGAGCCGCCGAAAACATACCATTTATCAACACTGAATTTTTCGCGAAGCGTTTCAATGTCTTTGATCAGATCCCAGGTCGTATTTTCCTCAAGTTCGGCATGCGGCGTCGATCTGCCCGAACCGCGTTGATCGAACAAGATCACATGATAAGCCTCCGGATCAAAATATCTCCTGTAATCTTCGATCAGTCCGCCGCCCGGCCCGCCATGCAAAAATATAAGCGGTATGCCATCGGGATTTCCGACGCGTTCCCAGTAAATAGTATGAATATCGGAAACTTTCAGCATCCCCGAATCAAACGGTTCGATCTCAGGATATAATGTTTTCATATACTAAATAGTAAATCGTAAACGGTAAATAGTAAATCTTGCTCGTGAATGGATCGCTTTAGATGGGAGCGGCAAGCAGAATGCTTGAGCTCCAGTCAGTTCAAAAACTTATCGTACCAAAGCTGAAACACCAATAAGTTCCAGAGCTCTTTGTGATGTGATGCCGAACCGGTTTCGTGCTCGCGGATAAGTTTGCTGACATATACGTGTTCGAATAAACCTTGTTCTTTCAATCGTTTAGGATCCAACATCTCATGCAAAAGCGGATTGAGCCGGCCTTTTAGCCATTCGGCGATAGGGATGCCAAAGCCTTTTTTTGGCCGATTCAGGATCGAATGCGGCAGCAGGTCTTTCATCGCTTCTTTCAAAATATATTTGCCGCTTTTGCCTTTTAATTTGTATTCGAGCGGGATCGACGCCGCAAATTGTCCGACGCGCGGATCGAGGAAAGGAGCGCGCGTTTCCAGCGAAACTGCCATCGCCGCACGATCAACCTTTGTCAAAATATCCTCAGCCATATAAAGATTTATATCGAGGTACTGCATACGCTCGATCGGATCATCGGCGTCGGTCTCATTCAACAAATTATTCGCAACTTTATAAATATCGCCGGTCGAATTTTCCAGAACATCTGCCGTCAATAGCTGGTCGTGAGCATCGAGCCCAAACGAACCGAACCACGAATGATGCCGTCTTACAATGTCGTAATTTGCGGCCGCGACAAAGCGTTTGGCTTTATAATCAAAGGAAAGATTTTTCGTCGAAACCGGCAAGGCATTCACGACCGGTTCGATCACGCCTCTGCGAAAGAGTTTTGGAACAGCAAGATATTTTGCCGCGATCTTGTGCGCGTAATACATCGGATAACCGGCGAAGAGTTCGTCGCCGCCGTCACCGCCGAGAGCGACCGTGACGTGCTTTCGCACAAATTGAGAAAGCAACAATGTCGGAATAAGCGAACCGTCTGCAAGCGGTTCATCGAGCCAGGTTCCGATCTCCGTGATCAGATCGCCGGCCTTTTCTGCGCTCAAGATCTCTTCGTAATGCTCTGTGTTTAGATGCTTTGCGACCTGCCGAGCATATTTCGATTCATCAAAGGAATCTTCTTCGAAACCGATCGAAAATGTCTTTACTTTCTCGGTCGCGTGCTGTGTCGCAAACGCCGCTACGGTCGATGAATCGATCCCGCCCGAAAGCAAAATGCCGAGCGGAACATCGGCAACTAGCCGCATCCGAACCGCGTCCGAAAGAAGCTCGCGAAGCTCTTCGGCCTTGTCAGACAAACTAAAGTTTGTCGAACTTTTTCCCCACGAAAGGTCCCAATAACGACGCGTTCGCACTTCGCCGTTTTCAACGATCAGCATATGCGCAGCCGGAAGTTTTCGAATGCCTTTGTAGATCGACATCGGAGCCGGAACATAATCGTATGAAAGATAATGACGCAGAGCATCGAGATCGAGTTCGGCTTTTACCGAGGGATGAGCGAGGATCGCTTTCGGTTCGGAAGCATAGAGGAGTTTGCCGTCAAAAACACCATAATATAGAGGTTTTTCGCCAAACCTGTCGCGTGCGATGATCAATTTTTTCTTGCGCGAATCCCACAGCGAAAAGGCGAACATCCCATTTACATATTCTATAAAACCTTCGCCGTATTTTTCGTATAGATGCGGAAGAATTTCAGTATCTGATCTTGTGACGAATTTGAAACCTTCTTTTTCCAGATCCGCGCGAACTTCTCGATAGTTATAAAGCTCGCCGTTCATCATCGCGACAATGCTTTTATCTTCGCTAAAAACAGGCTGATCGCCGGTCTTGAGATCGATAACCGAAAGCCGCCGCATACCGAGCGCAACCTGATCGTCGATCCACAAACCTTCCGAATCCGGCCCGCGATGAACGATCCGCTCGCACATCGAATGCAGAATTGACTCAGCCGGTAGGCCCAAATTAGATTTTTCCAGGTTTATCCAACCCGCAATTCCGCACATTTAAAAGTTCGTTTTGTAAACTCAGCCTTACACCCTGGTTGCGGAGCAAGGTTAACAAATGTTCCTGACCGATCCCCGAAGGCGAACAACTGGCTCTCAATCATCTCCAATACTCGATAGTACGCCCAGCTTTGTCCTTCCTCGTCCGCCTTTTCAGTTTCATTCTTGGCGACCATCACACGATCAAGACACTCGTTATACTCTTCTTTGATTCGCCAGATCAAATCATGCATGAAATGTTCCAATTTAATTTCCATTTCCGAATCCTATCTTTTCTCTGACCGCATATATCGCTTTGTCCTGAGATTCATGATAGGTACGCACCAAGAGTTCGGCCAATAATCCCATCAAGAAAAACTGGACGGATATCGCAAGCATAACGACCGCAATTATCGGCAGCGGCGTTAGGATAAAGGACGTACCTTCGAAGATTTTAAGGTACAAAGCCCAAATGCCGGCTATGACCGATATCGCAAACGCGAGCATCCCAAAACCGCCGAAAACATAGATCGGTTTTGTGCCGTACGATGCCATAAATTTAATGGTCATCAGATCAAAAATAACCTTGATCGTCCGCGAAATTCCGTATTTCGATCTGCCCATCGTTCGGGCATGATGATCGACAGGAATTTCCGTAACCCGTGCACCTGCCCAGCTTGCATAGATCGGTATAAATCGGTGCATCTCGCCGTAAAGTTTTACATCCTGTATAACATCGCGGCGATAGGCTTTAAGCGAACATCCATAATCGTGAAGCGGCACGCCGCCGATCCACGAAATTATGCGATTCGCTATCTGTGAGGGGATCTTTCGCGAGATCATCTTATCCTGTCGGTTCTTTCGCCAACCGGAAACCACGTCGTAGCCTTCGTTCAATTTTTCAAGAAGACGTGCGATATCAGCCGGATCATTTTGTAGATCGGCGTCCATAGGGATCAGGATCTCGCCGCGTGCGGCATCGATACCGGCGGACATCGCTGCGGTCTGGCCATAATTTCTGCGAAGGGATATCACACGCACACGATCATCGCCGGCGGCAATTTCTTTCAGTATCGCCAGCGAATCGTCGGTCGAACCATCATCGACGTAAATGACCTCGGCCGTTTTTCCAAGAGCGTCGAGAGCCGCAGCGATCTTTTCGTGCATCGGACGCAGATTTTCTTCTTCGTCCATTACCGGGAGAAAAAGCGAAAGTTCCGGCTTATCGGTTTTGTTGATCGATTCATCCATTTATGTAAAAAGTTTAATTTAGAACTTTGCGGCGAAAAAATACAGTTCAGAGTTCGAAAACCCAATATCACAATTTCTATTCTACTGCATAAATCAGTTACCAGACTTGATTCGATCCATTTGTGGTAAATTTCTTTAATGAACATTTGGCAGATCATCCGAAGGCTGGCTCCTTTTGTAAAGCCTTACAGAGGATGGATCATTGTATCGCTTGTTCTGACTATGCTCGGCGCTCTTGCGGCTCAGGTCAATCCGCTCGTGCTGCGATATACGGTCGATACCGTTGAACAGCTTTTGAATCAAGGCATTCCGGTCGAAGCAAGCACGAAACTTCTGGTCGAAATCTCCGCCATACTTTTTGGCAAAGAGGTTCTGAATATCGCCGTCAAATACGGCCAAAGCATGGTTGGCGAAAACCTTCGCGTAAAGCTTTCCAGCAGCTTGTCGCAATACGCGGTCGAGCGGGTTTTGACCTATAAATACGCATTCTTCGCCTCTGATGACAATGCCACCGGAAAGCTTCAGACACGCATCGATCGCGGTGCCGAAAGCCTTACCGGTTTCGTACAGAACATCTTTATAGATCTGCTTCCGCTTTTCGCCAACGCAATACTTGCTCTCGCGTTGATGTATTCGGCGAACTTTTATGTCGGCGTCGTTGCTTCGGTAATAATGCCCGTTTATTTTCTGCTCAGTTGGCGGCAGGCACTACTTCTCAGAGGCGTTCGCCGCGGCCTTCGAGCATTGCGTGAACAAAAAACCAATGGGCTGTTCAACATAATCGAATCAATAATCGTCATAAAATCTTTCGTCCGCGAAGAGTACGAAGGCGCAAAACAATACGAGCTTCAGCAAAATTTGGTCAAGGCTCAGCTGAAACAACGAAAGACAAATTATGCTTTTGATGCAATGAAAACCTTTGCGGAACAGGTCGGCGTGGTGTTGATCATTATTCTTACGGCGTATTTGGTTCTCGATCAACAGATGACGATAGGCGCGATAATGTTTCACATCTTGCTGTTCAATAATGTTTCGGCTCCGATACGCCAACTTCACCGGATCTACGATCAGATGAACGAAGCATTGACCTATGCCGAAGGGTTTTTTGAAATACTCGAAGCGGACGATGCGATCGAAGAAAGCGGCGATCTAACTGCCGAAAATTTAGCGGGTGAATTCGAACTTCGCAACGTGAGCTTTGTTTATCCGAACGGCACGCAGGCGCTTTGGAATGTGAATATGACGATCCCCGCGGGCAAAACCGTCGCATTTGTCGGCCTTTCGGGTGCGGGAAAATCGACTCTGATAAATCTTTTATGCAAATTCTATGCGCCGACGAACGGCCAAATATTGCTCGATGGTAAAGACATTCTAGAATATGAAACGCATTTGCTTCGCCGCAAGATCGGCCTTGTGCTGCAGAAAAATCACATCTTCCGTGGAACGATCGAAGAGAATATAAAATACGGCTATATGCGAGCCTCGCAAGATGAAGTTATCACCGCGACAAAAAAAGCTTACCTTCACGATCAGATAGAAAAACTCCCGCATCAATACGATTCTGAAGCTCAATCATTATCCGGCGGCCAACAGCAGCGGATCGCCATCGCTCGTTTGTTCTTAAAAGATCCGCCGATAATTTTTCTTGACGAACCTACCGCCAGTCTTGATGCGGTCGCGACCGAACAGATCAAGAACAGCCTGGATGCGATAAAAGAAGATCGCACGACCGTCGTTATTTCGCATAGTATTTCGCAGATAATAGATTCGGATGTAATATACGTTCTAAAAGAAGGCCATGTCGTTGAGATCGGTTCGCATGAAGAACTTTACGACAAAGGCGGAACATATTTTGAGATCTTTAACGCTTCTGCCCGAAGCCTGAATTTGGACAAAATATCAAAAACATTGGAAGGATAAATATGATAGATCGCCGAAATTTTTTGCAATTACCGCTTATTGGCATTCCGCTTTTACTAACAAAAGATGCCTTTGGACAAAAGCCGCAAACGGCGACTGTGATGAAGCTAAAAATGCCGGTTGTTGTTTCGACGTGGGACAGCGGCCTTCGGGCGAACGCGGCGGCTTGGCCGGTTTTGTCGAAAAGCGGAACTTCGTTAGATGCGGTCGAGGCCGCGGCTCGTTCGGCGGAAGACGAGCAAAGCTGCTGCGTGGGTCTAGGTGCTTATCCGGACCGCGACGGCCATGTCACGCTTGATGCTTCGATCATGAACGGCAACGGAGATTGCGGAGCCGTTTCGTTCCTTGAACGCATAAAACATCCGATCTCCGTCGCAAGAAAAGTTATGGAAACGACGCCGCACGTTCTGTTCTCGGGAGTCGGAGCACAGCAGTTCGCGGTAGAGAATGGTTTTCCGCTAGAACCCGACAAGCTTTCGCCGGATTCGGAGAAGGAATGGAAAAAATGGCTCGAAAAATCAGATTACAAACCCGTAATTAATATCGAAAATTCGCCCAAGCCTGGTTTGAGTTCGCAGTTCGCGCCGAAGTTTTTTGACGACGGTTCGCCAAATCACGATACGATGGCGACGATAGCGATCGACGGCGAAAACCGTCTTGCCGGAGCGGTCACGACAAGCGGAATGGGATTCAAGATGTGCGGCCGCGTTGGCGATTCCCCGATAATTGGTGCCGGATTATTTGTCGATGACGAAGCCGGTGCCGCAACAAGCTCCGGAGTCGGCGAAGAAGTAATTAGGATCTGCGGAACGCACACCGTTGTCGAACAAATGCGAATGGGACGCTCGCCCGAACAAGCCTGCCGCGAAGCCATCCGCCGCATCGTAAAACGGGACGCCGCTAAAGCAAAAGAAATGCAGGTAGGTTTTGTCGCTCTGTCAAAAAAAGGCGAGATCGGTGCGTTTTCGCTGGTCAAAGGGTTCACGTTTTCCGTGACGAACGAGCAGTATCCGGAAGGAAAAGTATTTGCGGCGAAGAGTTGGTTTTAAGGTCGCTCATTCCCGGAATTTACGTGAAAATGCAGGTGCTTAGAATCCTGATACTCGCCTAGGTTCGTCAGAACTCGAGCCGCGCCTTTTTCTTCAACTACCATCGCCGCAACCTTTTTAATAACATCGAAAAGTTCGATCAATAGTTCGTTATTTTCGATCGTCAAAAGCGACCCGACGTGCGTTTTTGGGATCACGACGATATGCGTTTCCCAAAACGGCCGAGTGTGATAATACGCCAAAACATTTTCAGTCTCGTAAACCTTCTCGACCGGCGTCCTGCACGATAAGACTTCTTCGCAATAAAAGTCACTAGACATTCTTTTTTGCCACCACGACGATCGAAACCCCGAAAGGAAAGTTAATATTCTTGAGCCAAAAACGTTCTGAGCTAAAGAGTTTTCCGAAAATACCATTTAAGGCAGAGATGTTTACGTTGTTTTCCGATTCGGGTTTAATGCCGGTAATTTTCATTAGCGTTCGGCCGGCCAGGATCGGTGCAAAAAATGTCCAATTTGCATATGTTGCGCGTTCGATGAAGTAGCCGGCTTTTTCGAGCCGATCGGTGATCTGTTTTTTCGTATACCGGATACGATGATTAGAAATGTCGTCCTGTACGCCCCAAAGCCACATAAAAGCCGGCACGAAAATAAGCGAATATCCGCCTTTTTTGGTGACGCGAAACATTTCTTTTAGACCGGCAATGTCGTCATCGAGATGTTCTACGACATCCAAAGCGGTTGTCAGATCGAATGCTTCATCCTCGTACGGCAAAGTTTCCGCCAAGCCTTTTTGAACGTTCAAACCCTTTCGCTTGCAAAATTCGAGCGCATCATCCGAAACATCTACGCCCTGCGGTTCACCGAACTGCGAGAGCATTTCCAGATTCGCACCCGTTCCGCAGCCAACATCTAGAATGGAAAGTTTTGAGTCAGAAGTCTTAAGGCTGGAACAGATCTGGCGAAGAAAAGTTTCTAATATCGCTCGACGCCCAACGAACCACCAATGCGATCCTTCGACCTCATCCATGATCGCATACGTATGCTGTTCCATTTCCTGCGGAAGTGCGGTGCTCATATTCTTAACTATAACTAAAATACGTCGGATAGTTACAGTCCTAAGTTAAAAGTTTAGTTTAAGGCCAAGTATCTCGCTAGCGGTTCGGCCTTGGTTGCCGGTGATCTCCAGACCGTAGCTTTCGCGGAGACGTTGGCAGATACCGTCGTTGTTCAGGTAGCACGGGCCGTTATCTTTGCGCCCGAGTATCATTAGCTCGAGTCCTTCGTGCAGATATTCGTCGGCTCCGACCATCAACATATATTCGCCGGCCGTTCTGTGAGCCTCGAGTTCGAGTTCGTAAAGCGTTGGATCAAAAATACTTAGCGGATTAACTTTCGCATCGGAAAAGCTTTCGATGACCTTTGCGAAATCATACGCATGACGGCCTTCGTGAACAAAAGTACCTTCGCAGCCGCGTTGACCGCCGGTGTCGATCGTTTCTTCGGCGATGGTGATGTGAACTTCGCCAAGCGCTTCAAGAAAGCCGATGCCGTCGTCCTCGATCTTTTCGTTCGTGGTCTTTGCATTTATCAACCCGGTTACGCCGGACGCATTCACCTTGCTCACCGGCAAAACGCGAACAAGCATCTCGGAATCTAGAATATTCTGCGCAACCTTCCGATGATCGTCATTGCCTTTCGCAATGATCGCCTTGAAAGCATCCTCAACCGATCGGATATACTTTTTGTCGATGCCATCCGAAAACTTCATAACATAATAAACCGCAGAGACGCTGAGACGCGGAGATTTTTAGAAAGAATTTGCAATGCGTTTTATGCCGTTTTTTAGAACGGCGACATTGAAATTCATTAATAACCCAACCCTTTTATCGAACAATTTCAAGTAGGAAAGTATCTGTGCTTCATGGATCGGTGATATACGTTCAACTGCTTTCAGTTCAACGACAACAAGATCTTCAACCACAATATCCAACCGGTATCCACAATCAAGTTTTACGCCTTTATACGAGATCGGCAACTGAACTTGCCTCTGAAACGCTAGTCCCGAAAGGCTTAATTCATAACACAAACATTCTTCGTAAGCAGACTCCAACAGACCGGGCCCAAGTGCCCGATGCACCGCTATCCCACATCCGATCGTCGTTTCCGTGATCGAATTTATAGTGGTTCGAAGATGCTCAATATCGTGCATTCCCTTTTTTTGCCTCTCTCTGCGTCTCGGCGTCTCCGCGGTTCAAATACATTAAATCCTTCCAAAGCCGCACCAGCTGTTGCTGTTGTGCCAGATTATCTCGACATCTTCGGCTTTGATCTCTTGCCACCAATCTTCGAAATCTTCTTTTGATATATAAAAAGCGGTTGGTGCGACAAGGTGATCGAAAACGATGTTGTGCTGTTCTCGCCAGCCGAATGTGCCGAGATGATTCAGATAATCATTATAGAAGAGCTTTTTCGCGATCGGTTTGGCGGCGATATTTGCAGGTTTGTAAATAAGCTTCGTAGTTAGAAAAAGGCTGAGCGTCGGCAGCTTTGAAAGTTGATAGAGCATCGGCTGGCTCATCTTTGATGTAATGCTTTCGCGAAGAGGATTCACGTATTTCGTGATCCATTCGTTATTCTCTGCTCCGTATATCCACGCAGAAATATGGCCGCCTTTTCGCACTTTTGATGCCAGCGACACGAACGCTTTTTTCGGATCAGGCGTATGATGCAGAACCCCTACACTGAACGCATAATCGAAGGCTTTTTTTAGGGGAAGCTTGAAAATATCACACTGAACAATATGGGCGTTCGGCAGATCACGTGTCAGTGCAAAAGCCGATTCGACCCCATCGCCGAGATCTATGCCGACGACCTCTTTCGCTCCCCATTGAGCCGCGAGCTTCGTGTGCCGGCCTTTTCCGCATCCGCCTTCGAGCACGATCTTGCCTTTGAAAAAATCAGGCGTAACCGGCTGCAGCCAGCCGAGAAACTGCTCATTATATTTCGGATCTTCCTGCGTAAAATGTGTCCATTGCCAGCCGAAATTTTCCGCTGTTTCGGCTTTGTCCGCTTCGATCTTTCCAAGGTCCGCGAAACGCGGAACACCGCGCACGATCTTGTATTCGCGCTCACATTTTTTGCAGGCCAAAACGCCTTCGATGATCTCGCTTTCTTCGTATTTGCCGGCAAACGCCAACAAAATATCACCGCCGCAAATCGGACAGGCGAGTAGGTCTAAAAGTTTTTCTTTCATTAAAACGTAAAATTATACCGACGAGAATTTAATTATTTTTATTAATGCCCAAATGCATTTTTAAATTGTTCGTAGCCCTCAAAAGGAAAGGGCTGCCGCCAGTTGAATTCAAATTCGTCTGTGTCGCGGTCTTCGTATAGTTGATCGAATGTTTCGGCGAATGAGCGGCAAACTTCACCGACGTTTCCGGTATGTGAGAAAACGAGTTCGCGTGTTCCGGCTTCGCGATCATCGGTCGGATATTCGTATATTTCCAGTAGAAGCTTTTCGCCGTCGCGAACAAAACGAAAATCGAATTCCTCCGGATCGCGGTTCCATTTCAAGATATGTTCACTTTGCAAAGCATCGTCGCCGAGCAACACCGTAAGTATCCGTAAAAGCTCAGGCAGTGCCAATTCATGCGGAGCATGCGCCGTCGTGGTGTGAAATTCCGATACACCATCATCAAAACCTATCGACATCCATCCACACTGCGGACTGTTAAAACTGACCTCTAAACTCATTGGTAAATAGTAAATCGTGAATCGGAAATAGTAAATTGCAAAGCAATTGATAACGGATAACCGATAATGGATAATAGGGCATTAGAATGCATCAATACCAAGAGTTATTAAAACATATTTTGGAAAACGGAACGCGGCACGAAGACCGAACGGGTGTTGGAACGATATCGGTTTTTGGCTATCAAACGCGTTTTGACCTTGGCGAAGGTTTTCCGATCGTCACGACTAAGCGTGTGCCGTTTCGCTGGGTTGCCGAAGAATTGTTTTGGTTTTTGAGCGGCAGCACGGATGAAAAAGACCTGCGTGATCGCGGTGTAGATATTTGGCAGGAATGGGCGACGCCGGAACAAACCGAAAGATTCAAAAGAACCGAAGGCGATCTCGGCCCCGTTTATGGTTACCTTTGGCGTTCCTTCGGCGGAGATTATCCGAAGACAAACGGCGTCGATCAGATCGCACGGCTGATCAAAGAGATCGAAACGAATCCGAATTCGCGGCGGCTGATCGTTACCGGCTGGAATCCTGAAACCTGCGATGATGTTGCTTTGCCGCCGTGTCATACGCTTTTCCAATTCAAGGTAGAGAAAGAACGCATTCTTCATTGCCAGCTTTATCAGCGTTCGGCCGATGCATTTCTCGGCGTGCCGTTTAATATCAGCAGCTACGCTCTTCTAACTCATTTGATCGCAGAGGTTTGCGGGCTTGAGGTAGGAGATTTTGTCCATACTTTCGGTGACCTGCATATCTATTCTAATCATCTCGATCAGGTAAATGAGCTTCTTTCACGCGAACCTCTGCCGCTGCCCGAACTAAAATTAGTAAACACCGAAAACCTAAAAGGCTTGGACGGTTTGCTAAACATTAAATACGAAAATCTCGAACTCGTCGGCTACGAGTCTCACGGCAAAATAGCCGCTCCCGTCGCAGTTTGAGCTTTGCGGCCTAATGTTCCGACCCATCTATTTCAATTCCTCTTTATACAATGGGTTCGGCGCTGCCCACGTTCTTCCACTTTTCAGATCAAGAGTCAGAATCATTTTTCGTATCGAATCGTAATTCAGCATTCCGTCATAGATCATTTTTCGGTGCCTTCCGATTCCTTCGATCTTTCCATAACCGGCCAGATCGATCGTGATCGGTTTCATCGTCTTGTCCTTGGGTTCTTCGAATTGAATGCCCAGGAGAGCAGCAGATGGTTCGTCAAGCAGAATCCTATTCGTATTACCGGTGTCGACCAGCAACCATATCTTTCCTTTTGGCGAATTTGCGGCAAAAAATATATCCAACCCGTAACCGCCTAGTTCACGGCTCAGCCGCGACGTAAGCGGTTTCATATGCTTGATCCTTTTTGCCAGACTTTTTTCGGTTTCTATCGTGATCGTGTCGCCTACCAGATCCATTGTGATCGGCAGATCTTCAAATGTCTGAAGCGAAATTATTCCATCAACTTTGGGTTTACCCGGAAAGAATGCACTCGCATCCAGAACCAGAGTGTCGCGAACAGTCCGGAATTCTCCTATGCTTAGACCAACGTCGTCACAGCGTTTAACGGCAACGACATTTCCGCCTGCGTCAAAACCGACGGCTCTTCCGAAAGGTTCACAGCCGACGGACCGAGCAACCTCCTCTGATATCCCCGTAATAGCGGCTCCGCTGTCAAAGAAAAATGTGCGTCTCTGTCCCATTATCATTACGTCTATAGTAGGAACTCTTCCTAGTTTCTCGCGGTCGAGCTTTATTTCGATCGGACGTTTTATCGAATGAATATTCTGCGACTGAGCAAAGCAAAAACCGGATAATCCCGTCGTTATCACAGAAAAGATAAATAATTTAGTTATGGTTAATCTCATATTTCCTCGAAAGTTTGCGTATTTAGACAATTTCTTCTTCAAAGGAGGAAACACCGCGGCAGGACAATTTTATGACAGGAATATTGTATGGGTGGTCCGAGTTGAGACTTTCAAGACCGACGAAAATATCAGCTATTCACATTCAGCTAATTTCTTTTTTGCGGCGTCGATCTGTTCTGTATTGGACGAAAAGAATGCTTCAGTAACAATCGGGCGTTCCCAGATCGCGATGGCCTTGCGGAAAGCGTCTGCCGCGGAGCGAAGTTTTGTCGAGCGGTTTCCAATGTGACGGTCGGCTTGTTGTTTATAAACATTTCCGAGACGTTCATTAACCAAGCCTTCGTAATATGCAGTTTCGGCGTGTTTTTCTTCTAGTAAGGGTGAATTCTTATATTGATCTATCGCGAGACGGAATGTGCTGATCGCTTCATCGTATCGGTCCAGGTTTTGCAGATTCGCTGCATAATTCATCATTATATCGCGGCGTGATTGAACGAATTCAATATTCTCGGCGTCGCGTTTTACTAAACCGTCGATCACACCGATCGCTTTTTTCTGAAAATCCAAAGCCGGCGCAAAATCTTTCTTGAAAACGTACGTCGCCGCAATGCCATCGTACATTGTCGCTAGGCCGTGAGCCGTGTCGGCGTCGTTCGGATCTGCGGCGGCAAGCTTTTCTTTCTTTATGATCTGTTCGTTTTGGATCGCGAGAGCTTTGTCGTAATTTCCGACCAGAGCTTCGATCAAAGATTCATTCCAACGGAGAGCACTCGCATTGTACTGCCAATCGAAATTGTCCGGTTCCATTGCGAGCACCTTATCGGCGGCAACCCGTCCGCTGACAGCGTATTCGAGGGCTTTAGCTCCGAGTTCACGGAATTTTTCTTCGTTCTCAAATTGCCGCTGAGCGTCCGCTTCCATCTGGTAGCCGCCGCTCAGACGGCTATCTACCTGAACTTTGCGTTCCAACGCCTTACGATGCTGCGGCACCTCGGCGACGATCTGATCTATCATCTGCAGCGGCTTCGAGATACATTTTTCGGTTGCCGAAATAAACGTCGCCTTTGTTCATGTTAGCCATTTCCTCGTCCGGCGTAATATCGGCAAGCGAAATTTTTACCGAAGCAACGGCCAATCGGTTATCGACGTTTTTCGGATCTGACCGCAACACCTTTTCGGCGGTCTCATAAGATAAATTTAAATATTTGCTTTTCTCATCATCGCCGGCCCGCGCAAATGTTTGGCCAAGATGCGAATAGGCGTCACGAAGATCGGCAAGCAGCATTGGATCGTTCGAATTCTGTGCGGCATTTTCCAGGATCGCGACAGCTTTTTTTAGATTCACTATCGCTTCCCCAAGGGCTCCTGTGCCGCTCGCTCCGCTGATGCCGCTTTGCAGATCGCCGATCTTTATATATGCATTCGCAAGTTCGCGCGAAAGTTCTACATTACCGGCGGCGTCTTTTGAAAGTTTATCGAGATATTCGATCGCATCCGTGATGAGCATTTCCTGCACTTTTGTTGTACCCGAAATTTTCTGCAGCTCATCGGCGTATTTGAAAACGACATTGTTCGCGATCGCGCGAACGTCTTTGAAACGCTCTTCCGCGATAGCTCGTTCGCGTTCGGCCTTGTAGGCCTGCCAAGTAGTTCCGACAACACCACCGATCAGCAGCAAGTGCCAGAACACCGGTTCCCACGACCGCCGTCCGATTGCGGGTAATAAACTTTGAGGCTCGATACGAGAACGTATCTGCCCGAGCCGTTACCGGCAATCCCTCGACATGCCGGCGAAGATCATCGGAAAATTGTTCGACGGTCGAATATCTGCGTTCAGGTTCTTTTCGCAGAGCTTTCAGAAGAATATTATCGATATCGCCGCGAAGCATCTTTGAACTCGCGGCGGCTGAATGCCGCGAATGTGACGCTTTCTCGTTCGTCTCGCGCGGCTTTTCCTTAGCCGTTCTCGCGTTCGGGCCAAAGCTGCCGCTGACGACCGACGAAGGCCTTTCCGGTTCGGTTTCGCAAACCGCACGGACGATCTCGTCGATGCGTTTCCCGGTTATGTTGTACGGCAAGCTGCCCGTGAGCAGTTCGAACAAAATAACGCCAAGGCTGTAAATGTCTGTGGCCGTTCCGACGGTTTCACCGCGAAGCTGTTCGGGCGAGGCGTAGCTTGGCGTCATCATTCCGAGAGCGGTCGCAGTTCCGGGTTTATCAGTACTTTCGTTCGACGTAAATTTCGCGATGCCGAAATCGAGAAGTTTCGGCTCACCGTCTTTTGTAACAAGAATGTTCGATGGTTTCAGATCCCGGTGAACGATCAGCCGCGAATGTGCGTATTGAACCGCGGCGCAGGCTTTTCGAAAGAGTGTGATGCGGTCATTCAGCGAAACATTTTTTCGATCGCAATAATCCGCGATGTCTTCGCCTTCGACGTATTCCATCACGAAATACGGCAAGCCGCTGTCTGTTGTGCCGCTGTCGTATAAAGCTGCGATATTGGGGTGCTCAAGCCCGGCCAAGATCTCGCGTTCGGTTTGAAAACGCCTAAGAAGTTCGGTCGAATCGAGTTCGCTGCGAACGATCTTTATGGCGACCTGCCTGCCTTTTAGATCTTCGCGTTCGGCGAGATAAACCGAACCCATTCCGCCGCGGCCGATCTCTTTTATCAGTTTATAATTGCCGATGGTTTGTCCGGCCTTAAACCCGGCGCCGATCGCAGAAAACGGAGACCCTTCAAAAGTTTCTCCCGAATGCTTGTCGCCGCGCAGCAAGAGGGTCAATTCGCTGCGCAGTTCTTCATCCTCGATCTCTCCGAGCCAATCTTCGCGTTTGGCGGTTTCGATATCGAGGGCTTCGTTAAAGAGTCTTTTTAGCCGTTCGTATTTTTCGGGTGACATTCCGCTAAACCGGACGAGTAAGGCGTCCGGACCAGATCATTTTTTGACAAGCGTATATTCGATCCGCCTATTGTGGAAGCGGCCTTCTTCGGTGTTATTATCGGCTCCGGGTTTGGGCCGCGACGAACCATAACCTTTTGTCTGCAAAACTTCCGGCCGCACACCGTAACCAACCAAGATCGCCTTTACGGAGTCCGCGCGATTTTGCGACAGAGGCCCATTGATCGCATCGCTGCCTGCATTATCGGTATGTCCGCCGATCTCCAGCACAACCTCCGGCGGAAGCCGTTTTATATATTCGGCGCCCTTTTGTAAGGCTGCGAGCCGTTTTGGCGGAACATCGTATTTATTAGTATCAAAATTTACGATAAGAATGTTCAACGCTTTCAGCAGATCTTCGACGGTAAACGGATCGGGCAATTCGCCGAGTGCAAGATAGTAACAGCGTTCGGCTTTGTCTTCTTCGCCAAGTTTAATATTCGTACAGTCTTCGCCTTTTTTGATCTCCACCGCTCTGCAAAGAGCCGGAATAGTCTTAGGCTCACCGTTGCTTTTAACCTTTTGCTCGTCGCACTTAAAGCCTTGAAGCTGGATCGACACGAGCCTTTCGCCGTTCTTGATATTCGGCACAACCTGCGAACCGTCCGAGCGGGTAGTTCCCCAAAGAACCTTATCGATGTATATGTCTGCTCCCGGCGGAGCTTGGCGAACGGTCAATTCAAATCCGGTCGGCCGCAGAACTAAATACGCAACGCCGCCTAAAACAAGAAGCAAGAACAGCAAAAGACCACCCAAACCGACGCTTACTAAAACCCAGCCCGGAATTCCGCCGGCTGCGGCCGCCGCGGCTTTTTCCTGCTCGACCTGTTCGGTCGGTGTCGGCGGGAGTTTCTGATATTTGTTGCGTTCCGCTTCGGGCAGTTTGAAGTATGGTGTTGTCTTTCCGTAATCGCTGCTGTAATCGTCAGGCGCTTTGTCCGCATCCGGTCCAAAGTCGGAGATATTTATGTTCGGTCGCGTTTCGCCCCAGTCGGAAGCTTTCGGTGCCGCAGATGCCCCAAAATCTCCACCGCTAATGTCGATCGGTTTAATATTCGCAACGGTATTTCCCCAATCATCCGAAGCAGGCTGGCTCGGATATTGCGGAGCAGACGCATCCCAATCGCCTTTATTTTCGCCAACCGCATTGTCAGGCAGCTTTATATTCGGCGTAGTTTTGGCGAAATCGTCCGGGTTTGGCGGCGGCGGCGCAGGATTTTTGTTCGAATCGCTCACAGATGAAAAGACTCCGATCTACAAAAAAGTAAAAAATAACTACATTACTTTATCATAAAATCTTTTCAGCGTTAATGTTTATCGAACGATCAATGATTCTATTTGATATTCGGCGGTTGAGCCTTTTTTGTGCGGATAGAGATGCCGTCATCACCCAGAAGCAGGACGCTTCGTTGATCATAACTTGAGGTATTGACCGGAAAATATGACAGCAAATAACGGTTTTTGCGAAGTTCGTCACAGATCTTTTTCGCGGCTTCCTGTGCGCTGTCGATCGGGAAGGCAAGTCCGCCGGTGCCTTCGGTCAGTTGGGTTATAACAGCGGCCGGTTTCGGCGAATTGCGGCGATAAACGCCGTTGGTTCTATCATTTACCTGCAAGGCATAAACGGTCACATTCTGAAGCTGAAGCTCATCTAGCACTTTTTCAAAAGACGTCGTACTGCCGCGATCGAGCCCATCACCGATAACCACAACGGCCGTCTTTCGCGTTCCCGGTATCAGCGGCATTAGTACAACATTCAGCGTATCGTGCAGAGCATCGAATAAATAGGGATTTCCCTTTTGACGAAAAGTCGCCATCGAAGCTTCTAGTTTTTTAGCGTCATCTGTCCATTCTTGGACGATCTCGGCTTTTTCGTCATAGGCAAGAACGTAGATCTGATCGCCGTCAAAGATCTCGTATGCAAATTCCATTGCAGCCTTTTGCAGTTTTTCTACGCCGACGCCGAGACGTTCGGAATTATCGACGAGCAGAACGATCCGCGCCGGCGATGGATCGAAGCTAAAATTGCCGATCCGCTGCTGTTGGCCGTTTTCATACAAAAAGAGGTCTTCGATCCTGATCGGATCCTTATTTTCGCCTTGACGAGTGGCCGTAACGCTCATGATCTCGCCATCGAGCCCGCCGCTGCGATTGCTGTGACCGGATTGCGCAAACCCGGTCATTGCCATCAATGAAAGGCAAAAAATGCCGGCAATTATTCGCAATACGGCTTTTTCCATCTCAATCTTTCTTTGACGCTGGTTCAGTTTTCGGCGTTGTGGGTGCATCTGTTTTATCCTTTGATGCAGTATCTGTCTTTGGGGTTGATTCGCTCGGCGAAGATTTATCGGACTTTTCCGGTGAACTTCCCGAATCAGCCTTTTTACCTGCGTAATCGGTCACGTACCAACCGCCGCCTTTGAACTGAAAACCGGAAAGCGACACCTGCTTTTCGAGTTTGCCGCCGCATTTTTCGCAAACGGTCAGGGCATCTTCGGAAACTGATTGGCGTTTTTCAAAATGAGCATCACAGCCCAAACATTTGTATTCGTATATCGGCATAATCGTTTATATTATATATACTTAATTTAACAAAGTATTTTATTTTTAGGCAAAATGCTATTGGGTAAATTGCATCTTAGGAACTGAGGGAAATATGAGATTTTTAACTGCTTTTATTGGACTTACTTTCGTTTTCGTTCTAGCGGCCGCGGCAAGCGCTCAGGACAAAAAGGCGTCGGA
>CAVRHB010000001.1:0-200164 GCA_963720905.1 uncultured Acidobacteriota bacterium | reverse complement strand
TGCTTCCAGCGCGCACGCCAGCTCCCGATGAGTGCCTGCAGATCGTCGAAGTACGCGGCGGTCTGGTTGGTGGCGTTTTGTTCGCCCTGGTACCAGAGCGCACCGCGGATTCCGTAGCCGACAACCGGGGCGATCATGCCGTTGAACAGGACCGTGGGCGCCTGGTTGTCCGCCACCGCCATGGGCAGCGTGCCCGTCGGCGGGGCGGCGTCGAAACCTGCGGTGCCGTCGCGGAGTAGCCTTGCGCTTGCTGCTGCCATTGTGTCTGCAGGTGGGCCAGCCGCTGTGCATCGGCCTTCAGTTGCGGTGTGTCGCGATAACCCTCGGCCGGAATCGAGGGCTCGATCGCCGTGCCGCCCCAGTCGGCCTCGATCAATCCGATCGGCACGTCGAGTTCACCCTGCAGGTAGGTGGCGAAGAAATAACCCGCGGCAGCAAAGGGCGCGACGGTTTGCGGCGTACTGGGGACCCAGTGGCCGACGAAATCGGCCTTGGGTGCGCTGCTCGCCAGGTTCGGCACGTCGATCAAGCGGATCGTCGGCCGATTGGAGGTGGCAATGACCGTTTTTGACATGCAGTGGATGGGTCCATCCCTGGATCGGGAACTCCATGTTGGACTGCCCCGCGCAAAGCCAGACCTCCCCCACCAGCACATCATGGATCACCACCCGGTCGGTCGCCTCGACCACCAGCTCGCGGCCTGCGGCACTCGCTTGCATCGCCGGCAGCTCGACCTGCCAGCGGCCGTTGGCATCCGCGGTTGTGCTCACCGTCTGCCCGCCGAACCGGACCGTCACGCGCTCCCCGGGCGTTGCATGTCCCCAGACCGGATCGGACTGCGCCCTCTGCAACACCATGTGATCGGAGAGGCCGGCCAGGCGTAGCGTGGCGTGGGCATGCAAGGTGAATCCCAGTCCCGTCAGGGCAAGCAGGGTGTGCCGGAAGAAAGGGGCTTTCACGCAGGATTCTCCATTCGTGGCTGCTTACGCAGCCGGGATGTTCTGATCGACCCTAGAGCAGGCGGACCTGTTCGCCGCGACCGATCGACAGCGTATGGCTGCGTCCGTGGATGATGACCTCGGTCGAGGTTCCGCCGAGGCTGCGCACACTGACCTCGGTGGCGCGGCCCTCACGCCAGGCGATATCGAGGCTGAAGCCGCCGCGGGCGCGGATGCCGCGCACCTCGCCATGAGCACTCCACGCGTGTGGCAGCGCGGGAAGCACCTCGATGCGGCCGGGGCGCGAGTAGAGCAGCATCTCCAGCATGGCAGCGGGCGTGCCGTAGTTTGCGTCGATCTGGAAGATCGGCTTGCCGCCTTGGGAACCGTGTCGTCCAGCGAAAGACCACCTTGGGAGCCCTTGTCCGTGCTCTGGTAGGCCCCGGAATCCGGTGGCAGCACATCGGAGTTGAGCAGGTTCGGCGCGATGCCACCGTGGCCCACCGGTGGCCGGAGGTTGCTCATGGCCAGCGCGTAGGCGGTGTCGCCGTCTTTCAGTCGCGCCCAGCAGATCCACCGCCACGGATTGGCCCAGCCATAACTGCGCGCTCCGCGGGCTTGCAGCAACCGCCTGGCACCTTCGACCAGCGCGGGCGGGCTTCGATCCACCGTGATCCGGTCGCCGGGAAAAAGTCCGATCAGCGGGGACAGGTGCCGGTGGGTGGGCGTGCCCAGCTCGTCGGGGCTCATCCATTCTCGATGCCCGGATGCCGGTCTGAGCTGCGGCAGGTACAGGCGCGACTGCAGGCGCGCGACGGTGCCCGCGTACTCGGCATCGCGCCGCAGCACGGTGGATGCCTGCCGATAGTTCTGGAACAGCGCAATACCAGTTCCTGCGCGTAGCTGACGCCGCGGGCATCGGTGGGCCCCTGCTCGGGTGACCAGTCGTGGTCGTCCACCAGTACCTTGCGCGTGCTGCCGTCGTTCGGGTCGGCCACGGACACTTCGACCAGTCGCGCCTCCCAGAACTCGCATGCGCCCTTCATCAGCGGGTAGATGCGTGCCAGATGGCCGCGATCGAGCGTGTACTGGTAGTGCTGCCACAATGCATTGCAGAGCCAGGCATTGCTCGCCGGCGGCCACCACCATCCTTCGCCGCCATAGATGTTCAGCGACATGGCCACGGTCCATCCGGCCAGTCTGCCGCTGCTGTTGCGGAAACCGTTGCGCGGATCGTTGAAGTGCTTCCGGGTCAGTCGCCGCCAGGACGGGTACTGCGACAAGCAGTACTCGGTGAGTGGATCGAAGCAGCCGCCCAGACTGGCGCGATCCGGCAGCCAGTAGTTCATCTGCAGATTCACGTCGGTGTGGTAGTCGGCCATCCATGGCGGATGGTTGTCGTCCAGCCACAGGCCCTGGAGACCGGTGGGCAGTCCATCGCGCGATCCGGCAATGGTCAGGTAGCGTCCGAACTGCAGGTAGGCCGCTTCCAGTTCGGGGTCGGGGGCCGCACCCTCAGCGGCCCGCGCATCGATGCGCGCTGCCGTGTCCATGGCCCGCTGTGCCGGCGTGGACGTGCCGAGCTCCACCGACATCGTATCGAACAGGCCTCGGTAGTCGGCCACGTGCTCCCGCAGCAGACGACTCCCGCCGAGCGCCTGCGCGTGCTTGGCCCGCATGGTCGCGAGCGAGGCCGCATCGATGGCGGGGTCGAGAAAGTGCCGGACCGGATCCGGGATGTAGTTCGTACTGCCGCAAAAGGCGATCGTCAGCGTACGGCAGCCGCTGAACTGGAGTGTGTCGCCCACCACGCTGACACGCCCACCCTCGGCACAAAGCCTTACCGCGGTGCCGTAGCGCAAGCCGTTCGAGAACCCGCCAGCAAAGGCGAGCTGGCCATCGTGAGCGAGCGTGGCATCGCGATGTACGCTCGCAAGGGCCACTTGGCCGTTGTGGGTGCCACCGCCGTCCTGGTCGAGCTGCAGCACGATGGCGCCATGCGGATGGCTGGCGAAGAGGGTCTGCGCATAGCGCACGCCGTCCAGTTCGTATGCCACGCGGACGCAACCGTTGCCGAGGTCCAGCGAACGGCGATAGTCATGCAGCCGCGCAAATGTGTGCCCCTGCAACGAGAGATACAGCCGGGCCAGCATGACCAGGCTGCCAAAGCCGTCGCGCTGGTATGGGAACTGCCCTTTCTCGTCCAGGCCGTCGTTGCCTCCGCCAAGCCAGAGGCTGCCTTCGGACACATACAGGCACGTCCGTTCGGGGGCGCCACCGACCAGTGCGCCGATATGCCCATTGCCGATCGGGAGGCCTTCGCGAAGCAAGCGGGACTCATCGGCCGGGCGTCGATAATGCAGCTGCAGCGCCTGCCTGGCCGGCACCGGCGGTCGCCGGCTGGACCAAGGTTGCGCCTGCGCGAAGGTGGGGCGCCCCAGCAAGGGCAGCGCGCTCGCGGCCACTGCGATCTGTTCAAGAATTCGCGGCGATCGTTACGCCCGCGCGTCATCGGAGATCCGTAGGCGGCGAGGAGGATTTTCCATGCCCGGCATGCGCGGTCCGGTACTTCATCGATGCTCCCGTGCGGCCGTGGCGACGCCTTCGTGCTGATGTTCCGCGGTCGGTGGACGACCACGGGCCCCGGCCGCTCCGTCGCGGATCAGTGGCCGGCCGCCTCGGTGGTGAAGCGATAGACGATGTGGTTGCGATAGACCTGGCCAGGCGCGAGTCGGGCCGAGCCGAAAAGAGGGATGGTTGGGCGTGTCCGGAAACATCTGCGGTTCCAGCGCGAAGGCGTCGCCCTGGCGGTAGACCTTGCCGGCCTTGCCACTGCTGGTGCCGTCGAGGAAGTTGCCCGAGTAGAACTGCAGCCCGGGCTGCGCCGATATCAGCGTGAGCACCCGCCCGCTGTGCGGATCGGCCACGCGCGCGACCATCCGAGGCTTGTCGGCCTTCATGCGGTCGATCACCCAGTTCAAGTCGTAGCCGTGTCCGCGCAGCAGCTGTGGCTCCTTGCCATCGCGGATGTCCTGGCCGATCGGTTTGCCCTGGCGGAAATCGAAGTCGGTCCCGGCGACGGAGCGGAACTCGCCGGTGGGGATCAGTGTCGGGTCGACGGGCGTGAACTCTTTGGCCGGAATGGTCAGCACGTCGTCCATCACGCTGCCGGAGCCTTCGCCGCCGAGATTCCAGTAGGTGTGGTTGCTCAGGTTGACAATGGTCGGCTTGTCGGTGGTGGCGCGGTAGTCGATGGTCAGCGTGTTGTCGTTACCCAGGGTGTAGGTCGCCTGCACCGTGAGCTTGCCCGGATAGCCCTGGTCGCCATCCGGGCTGACCTAGCGCAGCGTCACGCTCGCGCGGGCCCTTTGCTCACCTTGGTGATGGTCCACAGCACCTTGTCGAAGCCCCTGGTGCCGCCATGCAGCGAATTCGGACCGTCGTTCAGCGGCACCTGATAGTGCTTGCCGTCCAGCGTGAACTGGCCCTTGGCGATGCGGTTGGCGAAGCGCCCGACCGTGGCGCCGAAATACTGCGGCTTGCTCAGGTAGCTGGCTGCATCCGGGTAGCCCAGCACCACGTCGGCCATCTTGCGGTTGCGGTCGGGCAACAGCAGGGACTGCAGGCTGGCGCCGAGGTCGATCACCCGCGCGGTGACGCCGTGGTCATTGCGCAGGGTGACCGCTTGGACCGTGCTGCCGCTCTCGGCCTTCTTTTAACTACTTCTGTAATTGCCCAATCGATGTCGATGGGTTCGCCGACGATGCTTGGATTCTCCGATGCTTCTTCGCAAAAGCAGCGTGCGCTCGAATCCAAATTTGATTCGTATCTGAAAGCCGATAATCTTCGCATGTGGATGAAACGGCTCTCCGCACGGCCGCATCATCTCGGTTCGCCATATGACAAGGAAAACGCCGAATTCATCGCTTCGCAATTCAAATCGTGGGGCTATGATACGCAGATCGAACAATTCGATGTGCTTTTCCCGACTCCAAAAACACGGCTTGTCGAAATGACATCACCGGAAAAATTCACATTAAAACTGAATGAACCGAAAGTAGAAGGTGACGCAACATCGGGTCAGCAAAACGAGCAGCTGCCGACCTATAATGCATATTCGATCGACGGCGATGTCAACGGCCCGCTGGTCTATGTAAATTACGGCCGGCCATCTGATTATGAAGAACTCGCACGCCGCGGTGTCGATGTAAAAGGCAAGATCGTCATATCGCGTTATGGCGGAGCATGGCGCGGCATCAAGCCAAAAGTTGCGGCCGAACATGGTGCGATCGGCTGTTTGATCTATTCCGATCCAAGAAACGATGGCTACTATCAAGGTGACGTTTATCCGAAAGGCGCGTTCCGAAATGAGAACGGAGTTCAGCGCGGTTCGGTGATGGATATGCCGCTTTATCCGGGCGATCCGCTGACAAAGGGCATTGGCGCGACAAAGGATGCAAAACGCATCGATATTAAAAACGCGGAAACACTGACGAAGATACCGGTTCTGCCGATCTCTTACAGCGACGCTCTCCCGCTATTAAAGAATCTGGACGGAGCGGTTGTGCCCGACAGTTGGCGCGGGGCGTTGCCGATGACCTATCATTTCGGCGGGAAAACGCCGACCGTTCGGATGAAGGTCGAATTCAATTGGGACACAAAAACGATCTATGACGTGATCGCAAAAATGCCCGGTTCGGAACGGCCCGATGAATGGATAATTCGCGGAAATCACCACGATGCCTGGGTCAACGGTGCCAACGATCCACTTAGCGGACAAGTGGCGATGATGGAAGAGGCTCGTGCAATGTCGGAGCTTGCCAAAACCGGCTGGCGGCCGAAACGTACTATCGTTTTCTGCTGCGTGGGACGCCGAAGAAGAAGGTTTGATCGGTTCGACCGAATGGGTCGAAACACACGCCGACGAACTGAGCCGTAAAGCGGCCGTGTACATAAATACCGATACGAACGGACGCGGATTTTTGGGCGTTGGCGGTTCGCATACGCTCGAGAAATTTATCAATGAGGTCGCCCGCGACGTTCCCGATCCGCAAACGAAAATGTCGGTATGGGAACGAGCTCGTGCGGCAGGAGATAGTCGGGGCGTCGCCGGCAGAACGTTCCGAGCTAATGGCTCGGAACGATTCGCGGATCGATGCACTCGGTTCCGGTTCCGATTATTCGCCGTTCCTTCAGCATCTTGGTATCGCTTCGATGAACATTGGCTTCGGCGGCGAAGACGGCGGCGGTTCTTACCATTCGATATACGATTCGTTCGATCATTACACACGATTTGGCGACCCGGATTTTTCTTACGGTATCGCTCTCGCAAAAGTTTGTGGCCACGCAGTTTTGCGGCTTTCGGATGCGGATACACTGCCTTTCGATTTCGCAAACTTTACCGAAACGGTCGGACGCTATGTCGATGAGGTGATAAAACTTACGGATTCTATGCGTGATGAAACGCGATCGACAAATCGAATTATCGAAAACGGAATGTGGAAAGCCGTCGAAGACCCTACGGAGACATTTGTCCTTCCGAAGATAAAAGATGAGGTTCCGTATCTCAATTTTGCGCCGCTGCAAAACGCACTCGCAAAATTAAAGCAAAGCACGTCCGATTACAAAACGGCATCTGCCGGTAAACTTTCTGCCAAAGACCAAAAGGCACTCGACGAAATTTTGTTCACATCCGAACGTGTTTTGACCCGAAAAGAAGGTTTGCCGCGACGCGATTGGTATCGTCACCAGATATATGCTCCCGGTTTTTACACAGGTTATGGCGTGAAAACGCTGCCCGGAATTCGCGAAGCCATCGAACAGCGTGACTGGAAAGAAGCCAATGAACAGATCGTCATCGTATCAAAGACGATCGAAAATTTTGCGGCAAATATAGACCGAGCCGCGAAAATGTTTTAGATAATTTCAGCAAATATGAACGTATTAAATGTCATCGACCAAGGGTCTGTCCGCATTCTCGAACTGAACCGGCCTGAGAAACGAAACGCTCTAAATGACGAACTCATCTCGGCTCTAAAAGAGTCTATTAAAGACATTAGCGATAACAAAGATCTTCGAGCCGTTCTGATCCGCGGAGCCGGAAAAGATTTCTGTTCGGGGGCGGATCTTTCGGCACTCCAAAAGATCGCCCAGAGCGATTACGAAGAAAATCTTGCGGACGCGCGTTCGCTTGCCGAACTGTTTACTCTGATTCGTAACTGTCCGGTTCCGGTCGTCGCGGCGGTTCATGGCCGAGCTCTCGCCGGCGGATGCGGACTCGCGACCGGTTGCGACATTGTGCTTGCGGCCGAAGGTTCGCGGTTCGGGTATCCGGAGGTTATGATCGGCTTTGTACCGGCGATCGTATCGGCAATTCTGCGTCGAAACGTTTCGGAAAAACGCGCGTTTGAAATGCTGACACAAGGCAACGAGTTTTCCGCCGAATACGCTTTGGAGATCGGTTTGATCAACAAGTTATTTCCGACGGAAAACTTTGAGGCATCCGTCGCCGAATACATCTCTGTCTATGAAAAAACCAGCCGTTCCGCAGTCGAACTCACAAAACAGCTCCTATACAAAATGGACGCCCTAGAATTCGACGAAGCCCTCGACCAGGGCTCAAAAATCAACGCCAAAGCCCGTATGACCGAAGACTGCCAAAAAGGTATCGCAAAGTTTTTGCAGAAGTAATTCGCCCAAGCGGAAAAGCGTAAATGTTCTTCGCATTGACGAGATAAAAAAAGCCGCCGGAAATTCCGACGGCTCTTTGGAAATTCATTGATGCACTAAGATTATTCGGTTCCGGGTTCGAGGATGCGGTATTTTACGACGTCTTCGTCCAACTCTCTTAGAGCGACGCGTGTCGGTTTGTGCGAGCGGATATCGACGCTTGTGCGTGACAAGGCTCCACGTTGGAGCTGCTTGCTGCGCTGGGCGGCGAGGATGATCATTCGATATTTCGAATCGATCCCGGGCGAATCGAAGATTGATTCGTCAACTCCTTGCTCTTCGATCTCGGTTTCTGGTGCGTTTTCTTCGTTCTTTTCAGCCATGATTTTAACTAGTCTCCGGTTGTATGCTTTTTCGATACCTCGAAACTATTTAGAATATCGCGAATTGCATCGTCTTGTCTATCCAAGCGGCGTCTTTCCGCGATAATAATGGCCGCGAGCGATCGTGCCGCAACCGACAAAACATCGTTGATAACGACATAATCGAAGTGTTTGTACTGCATAACCTCACCAAAAGAATTACGTAAGCGAAGTTCGAGGTCGTCGCGGTCCTCGGTCGCACGAGCCGTAAGGCGAGCTTTCAACACTTCGAACGAGGGCGGTAAAATGAAGACCGCGACCGCTTGCGGCAGCTTTCGCCGGACCTCAGCGGCACCCTGAACATCGATCTCGAGAATAACGTCTCTGCCGCTCGCTGTGATCTCTTCGATCTGAGCTATAGAAGTTCCGTACATATTGCCGTGAACCATGGCGTGTTCGAGAAAATCTCCGGCGTCGAGTTTCTTTTGAAATTCTTCGACCGAAACGAAGTGGTAATTCCGGCCGTTGATCTCATCATGACGGCATTCGCGCGTCGTGTATGACACCGAATAGCCGATGTCGGAAACGGACGCGAGTATCTCTCGGATAAGAGTTCCTTTTCCGCCACCCGAAGGAGAACTGATAATGATCAAGTTACCTTTCATTCGAAATTACTCAACATTTTGCACCTGTTCGCGAATTTTTTCAATTTCGCTCTTGATCTGGAGTGCACTTTCTTTGACCGTCATGTTCGATGTTTTGGAGGTGATCGTGTTGGCTTCGCGATTCAATTCCTGAGTCAGAAAATCGAGCCGTTTACCGACTTCCTTATCCTCTTTCATTATCGTGCGAAAATGTTCGATGTGAGTTGTGAGCCTCGCGATCTCTTCGGAAATGTCGGATTTGTCGGCAAGATACGCAACTTCTTGGGCGAGCCGAGATTGGTCGATCTCGATCTGCGATTCCGATTTCGCAAGCATTTCGCCGATACGTTTCGTCAGCCGCTGCTGATATTCATCGCCGATCTTGGCGGCCTCGGTTCCGATCAGCGGCAAACGCGATTCGATCTCATCAAGCCGCGAAGCAAGTTCTTTATAAAGCAATTCGCCTTCTTTCTCACGCATTTTTTCAAGATCGTTGAGGGCCAGGCCGACCGCCTTTTCAACGGCTGCGGCGAGACCTTCGTCAAGCTCGACACGCTGCGGAAAGATCACATTCGGAAGGCGTGCGATGACATTCAGATCCGGTTCGCCGGCGAGCGAGAATTCATCCTGCATCTGTTTCATCGCCGCAATGTAACCGCCGATCAACGGCCGATTAAGGTCGTAAGTAATATCGCCGCTGCGTTCGTATTGAAGGTTTACGTCAACACGTCCGCGCGAAAGACGCGAACTGATCTGGCGTTTCAGATCGGCTTCCAGCGGAAGCATTTCGCCCGAAAGGCGAAGAGAAATATCGAGAAAACGATTGTTAACCGTCTTCAATTCGACGTTGACAGAATATTTTGGATCGGCAACAGTTCCTCGGCCGAAGCCGGTCATTGATCTCATATGTTATTTATAATTTCGTCGTGATCAGCAAATTGGAGTTCATAAAGTCGGCGATATTTTTCGTCGTTTTCGATCAGTTCATTATGTGTGCCGCTTTCAATAACTTCGCCTTTTTCGAGAACGACGATCATATCCGCTTTTCGAATTGTCGACAAACGGTGTGCGATAACGACCGACGTTCGGTTCTGCATCAGATTTGCAAGAGCTTTTTGTACGAGCTGCTCGGATTCGGTGTCGAGGGCAGACGTCGCTTCGTCGAGGATCAGAACCGGGGCATTGACGAGAACGGCTCGTGCGATCGCTATCCGCTGCCGCTGTCCGCCGGATAAAAGAATGCCGCGTTCGCCAACAAGTGTGTCGTATTGATTTGGAAGCTCTTCGATAAAATCTGCGGCGAATGCGATCTGTGCAGCTTCGGCAATTTCGGCATCGGTCGCGTCCGGTTTTCCGTAGGAAATGTTGTATCGGATCGTGTCATTGAATAAGATCGTTTCCTGCGAAACAAGTGCGATCTGTCGTTTCAAACTCAGCAGATCGGCATCGCGAAGATCGGTTCCGTCCCAAGTTATCGAACCTTCGGTGGGATCATAAAGCCGCTGTAGGAGTTTTATAAGGCTCGATTTTCCGCCGCCGCTTTCGCCGACAAATGCGACGACCGAACCGCGAGGGATAGTCAGCGAAATATCTTTGAGAATTTGTTTTGGGTCGTTGGAATAGTGAAACGAGATCTTGTTCAATTCGATCTTATCGCGAAGTGTCGAGAGTTTGGTCGCGTCCGGTTTTTCCGGAAGAGTTTCATTCTCGTCGAGAACGTCCCATACATCTTTCGCCGCGGCAAATGCTTTGCTGATCTCATTGTGCTGCCGCGAGATCTTTCGCATCGGGTCGTAGCTTCGGAAAAGAAAGAAAAGGAACGTGAAGAATTGGGCTGCGTCCATGTCGCCGGAATTTATTTCGCGAAGTCCGAAATAAAGCAGGATCAAAATGGCGGAAGTTCCGATTATGTCAATGGTTGGCGGCGATATGGCAGAGATCCGAAACGACCGAAGAGTTGCCATTGCGATCGCTTTTGCGGATGCTCCAAAACGTTTTCGCTCGCGGTCTTCGGCAACATAAGCTTTGACGATCGTTTGATTCGAAAGAGTTTCTTGGGCAATGTCGGTCAATTTCTTGTTGCCTTCGAAAACCTCGTCTGCCAGCTTTCGCAATGCTTTGCTGAATTTCGAAGTAAGCACACCGATGATCGGAGCGATGATCAAAGCACCTAGCATCAGACGCCAATTGAAATAGAACGCCGCACCCAAAAATCCAACAAGGAGGAAACTTTCGCGCAAAACGTCTCGTAAATTTGCAGAGACGGCCAATTCGATCGCACTGCAGCTTACAACCAAACGCGACACGAGAAAATTGGTGCGATGTCGCTCAAAAAAAGAAACCGGTTGTTTTAGAACATGGCTATATAAACGATTTCGCAGATCGAGAACAGCCGATTGGCCGATGACCGCCATCAAATATGAAGAAAAATATTCGGCTATGCCTTTGAGAACAGTGAATGAAAGCAACAGGACAGCTATCATCATCCACGCCGAATACCAGTTGTCATAGGGAATAATTTCTTGTAATGAAAAAAGCGTTGATGGAGGTTTTCCGGGGATCGGCGAAAATTGGTTGAAGATCGGAACAAGCAATGCACCGATCGCCGTTTCAAACACGGCGACGAAGAACATCGCGACGAGAGCCGAAACGAATTTCAGCCAATGCGGCCGCACGTAAGATAATAGTCGTTTCAGATCGTTCATCAGCTTCGTAAGAAATTGAATATACTAGAGTTGAACGTAAATTGTCCAAAATCGGCTTGGTTTGCAACTCATTATCGAATTATGACATCTTTCTTAAAGCACTCCATTTTTCATTCGGAGCATAAAATATGATTAACAAAATGAGATCGAATATCGTTCTATCGCTATTATTCCTTTTGTCGGCTTCGACAATTTCCTTTGCTCAGGTTGATGTTGCACGCCGAACGACGGCGATCACATACCCTTTGAATCAAGAAGTTCGTCTTCAATTTCGCGGAACCACACGATTTCCGAGAATGAAAGGAGAGGCGAAGATCAAACGAACCTCGCGAAACGGTACCGAAATTGACCTTTCGGTTTCGAAAATGCCCCGGCCTTTCGAACTTGGTGCCGGATACGCGACCTATGTTCTTTGGGCGATTTCGCCGAACGGACAGATCGACAATTTGGGCGAGATAAAGCGGCGTGGCTTTTTTGAATTCGATTCAAACATCTCGGTCACTACAAAATTGCAAACCTTTGCCTTGATAATTACTGCCGAGCCGCATTTTCTGGTTACGCGCCCGAGTCAGCAAATAATGCTCGAGAACCTTAATCCGTACACTCGCAACGGCGCACAGATCGATACTAGCCCAACGGTTCAATATTTTGGCAACTCGAGCGATTACTTCAGCGATTCCCGAACACCGGAGATCGCCGAGATCGATTATTCCAAAACACCCTCGACGATCTTGCAGGCGAGACAGGCGATCGCTTTGGCGAAATTCGCCGGCGCTGAACGCGATGCGACCGAAGAACTTCGAAAGGCCGAAGGTTTATTGAAAGCTGCCGATGATCAGTGGAAGGCGGGAAGTTCTGAAAGCGTTGTCGATATTTCAGCTCGTCAAGCTGTAAGCGCGGCTGTTATGGCCGAATCGACAGCGGCGATACGAAAACAGAATCGTGAAAAACGCGATGAGCAATTACGTTCCGATGCAGAAATACGAAAAGCCGAAAATCGCATTGCGGACGCTCAAGGCGAAACGGCGGCGTTGAAAGAAGAGCTGGCACGCGAAACACGCAATCGTGAATTAGCAGAACGTGATGCCAAAAACTATTCCGATCAGGTTCGTGAACTGCAAAATGAAATTGGCAAGCTCCGCGAAGAGCTCGGAAAAACCAAGGTTCAATACAATAACGCTCAATCAAAATTGGATGCAATGGCGAAAGAGAAAGAGGACGCAGCGAACAAAGAGCGGATGGAAAAATTTGAGGCAGATCAGGCAGAGCTTATGAACTCTCTCAAGCGGTTCGGAGCGGTCGAACGGAATTCCGGCGTGGTCATCTTGACGCTTCCTGAAAATTGGTGGGTAAATTCGCGATCGTTCAGTCTGTCTGCATCGACACGTTCGAAAGTTGGAGCTTTGAGCCAGATCCTTTCGGCTAATCCCGATTATCATATCCGTGTGGAATCTTATACAGACGACCGCGGCGACGCCGCCGATCTTGCGACGTTGACGGAACAACGTTCGATCGCGATCGCCGATCAATTTTCGTCAGCGGGAATTCCGGTTGACAGAATAACCGCGAAAGGAATGGCTGCGGCTGATCCGATCGCACCAAATACGACTAATGTGAACCGTGCGAAAAATCGTAGAGTAAAGATCGTTTTAGAACCAACGATCCAATAAGTTGGTCAGTGCGAGAAAGGGCGAATGCGGTCCGGCGGCAAACCGAGCATGCATTCGTCACCGACATTCAAGCCGATCAGGCGTGGAACCAACGCTTCAAGCCGAAGTCCGTCTGCGTCCAATTCGACTCGGGTTTCTGCTCCGCGTGGTTTTATCCGCGTGATCTTGCCTTTAATGAGATTGTCTTCGGGAAATGAGGCTCCGAAAGACATGGTGATCTGTTCGGGTCTAATTCCCAACATCACATTTTGATTGATCGCGCCGAGCGAACTCAATTCTGTTTTTCGGCCGAAAAGTTTGTGATTGCCGGGGATCGTCTGAAATTCAGGGATCTCAGCTTTGCTGGAGCTAAGTCTGCGGGCTTCGAATAAATTATTCGGGCCTGTCAAATGAGCTATTTGAACTGTGGCGGGTTCATCGTATACCTTCTGTGGTTCGCCGAATTGCATTACTTCGCCTTTTTCGATCACCGCGACCTCGTCGCAAAATTGCAAGACCTCGTTAAAATCGGAAGTCGCGAACAGAATTACGGCAGCATTATTTGATGCGTATTCCCGAAGCTTTTCGCTGAATTTATCCTTTGCCGCAATATCAAGACCGGCAAATGGCGAATCTAATAAAACCAGTTTGTTCTCGGGATCGAAAATTCTCTCCAGATCGTCGTTTCGGCCGGTTGCGGTTTCTGCTTTTCCTCCCAAAAACGACAACCAAGATCTTTTAGCGGCCGATCCAGATCCGACTAAAAGTATTCCCGCCGGATCAAAACTGCTGATCGAACCGCTCCCGGGCTTTTCTCCTTTAGCTATCATTTCCAGGAGCGTGGTTTTGCCGCATCCGGTCGAGCCGAAAATTCCAACAACTTTTCCGGGTTGGGCGGTTAAAGAAAGGTCACGAAAGATCCAGTTATTTCCAAATCTTTTTGAAAGGTTTTTGATCTCAATTTGCATAATTTGAACGATAAATGGAACTTAGAGGTCAAAAGAGCGTGCAAATAAAAAGTATGCTTTTGTCATCGTATATCCGCAAGTTATAAACTGGATAATACTATGGCAGAGAAGAAACCTACACTTCCGAACAAATTGGCTCGAGCCGGTGGTTGGGCATTATTGAGGCGATTTGGGAAGTCCGTGCCCTATGTAGGTACTGCATTAGCGATCGGCTTTGTTGGCAGTGACATAAAACGAAAAGGGTTAGTAAAAGGTGTCCTTAACTCCGGCATAGACGCGATCCCATTTGTCGGATTTGCAAAAAATGCTGTTGAACTGGCTACCGGCGACTTTTTTCCGGACAAGCCTGTAAAGAAGGAGCGAATTTAAGATAATGATATTAAAATGGGATCTTCATAAGATGTTTTTCGGCGTAGCCGCTCTATGTGCTTTGTTGATATTGTCCGCTTCCTTCAATGCTCAAACACGACGCGGCCGTCCGGCTCCAACTCCGACACCTGCAGCTGATGTTCCTATGATCATTAGCCGAGCCGACGATTTTCCCGATGAGAACAGGACCCAGCCAACTCCCACACCTGAGATCGAGCCTGAAACGACAACGTCCGGACGCTCGACCGCAGAGCTTCGTATGCTGGCTGAACAGGCCGCTGCGGACAAAGACGATAAATATGATGCGAAACAGCGGCGGTTGTTAACAAATCTTGATATTTTGACTCGAGCTGAGGAGCGTGCGGAAAATCTTCGAAAGCAGCTGTTTGATATGATCGAAAAAGAAAATACGATCCTTGCAAGACTTGCTGAGCTCGAATATAGTGTTCTCCCCGAAACGATCGACCGAAACCTAGCGTTTACCGGAAGTCTCCGCCCCGAAGAGCTTCGCGATATGCGAAAGAAAGGTCTCGAGGCCGAAAAAGCCAACCAGCAAAGTTTGTTGACCCAGGTTCGAGAGCGCAAGGACTCTTTGACCGTATCAGCGGACCGAGCCGATCGCTTAGTGGATAAACTGCGTGAGAAACTAGAACGCGATATTGACGCCGCTTTGACCGACGAACCTGATAATCCTTAATTTTTCGAACTAGATCTGCAAGCGAAAGCAACTTCGAACGTTCTTTAAATATCCAACAGCTATAGGCCTTACCTTGCTGTTCAAATTTAAGGAGAAAAAATTTATGAAGTCACGCTTGTTTTTTTACGCGTTAGCTCTGTTCGCGGTCTTTTTCGCCGCTATAATTCCCGCACAAGCTCAAGGTATTGTGATACCGATAATTTGCGACCGTCGGCCTTGCCCGCGGCCGCTTCCGAGACCCGTTCCGCTTCCGAACGCACTGCCTGTCAAATCGATCAATTTGGATACGGTGATCAAAGGCCAGGTAGCGACAACGCATGTTACTCAGGTTTTTAGGAACGATACCAATTTTACACTTGAGGGTACTTATTTTTTTCCGATACCGGAAACGGCGTCGATCGTGGAATTTTCTATCTGGGAAAATGGCAAGAAACTTACGGGCGAGGTCCGTTCGCGTGAAGAGGCTCGTAGAATTTATGATGAAATAGTTAGGCGGCAGCGTGATCCTGGATTGCTGGAGTATGCAGGCAAAAATTTATTTCAAGCTTCGATCTTTCCGATACCGCCAAATTCAGATAAGAAACTTGAGCTTATTTATTCCGAAGTCCTGAAAGCGGATTCGGGAACGGTCGGTTATCGCTATCCTCTGGGAACCGGACGAAATTTGTGGCGGCAGAATCCGCAAATGATCGAAGACGGTGTTCGCCGGTCGTCCGCGAATCAGCAGTTCGGAACAATATCAGGAAAGATCGAAATTAGCGGAAACGGTCCGCTGCGAAATATCTATTCACCGACACATTCGCTTGATCTAAAAATGAAGAACGAACGAAACGCCACTGTTTCATTCGAGACAACTTCGAGCGATGCTGATTTTCAGCTTTATTATGGCGTGTCGGATACCGATTTTGGCATGACACTGCTGACCTATCGGGAAGCAGGCAAAGACGGTTATTTTCTGATGATGCTTTCACCGCGAGATGATGTCGCGGAAAAAGAACTTGTTAACAAAGACATAGTATTTGTGCTCGATACAAGCGGATCAATGGCAGATGCGGGCAAGATGGACAAAGCTCGATCGGCTCTTTTATTCGGAATTCGAACTCTTAGATCCGGCGATCGCTTTAACGTAATCAATTTTGCCGGCGAAGAGCATTTGATGGAGCCAAAACTCATTTCCGCCAATGATGCAGGAATAAAGCGCGGCGAGGAGTTCGTCAACAAATTGCGTCCCTCCGGCGGAACAAATATTAACGATTCACTGATCGCTTCTATGAAGCAATTTGAAAACAACGAGCGTCCGAAAATGCTTGTCTTTATGACAGACGGATTGCCGACGGTCAGTGAACAAAATGTGGATAAGATCGTTTCGAATCTAAAAAGTGCGAAAAAACTAGACGTGCGTATCTTTCCGTTTGGATTTGGATACGACGTAAATACGAATTTACTTGATCGTCTTGGTGCGGAAAATTCTGGAATTTCGGATTACATTCAGCCGAAAGAAGATCTCGAAGTTAAAGTTTCTAATTTCTTTGCTCGTGTGAGTTCACCGGTTCTCTCGGATCTCGCGATCGATTTTGGTCGGCTTGAAACCGATCTTATGTATCCGCGAAAATTAACCGACATTTTCAAAGGAATGCAGCTGTCGATCATCGGACGTTACAAAAACGACGAAGACCTGCACAACATATCGTTGAGATTGACCGGGAAATCAGGCAAAGAATCAAAGTCTTATAACTTCAACGGGCTCGATTTTCCAAAACGTGCGAGAGACAACGATTTTCTGCCGCGTCTTTGGGCCAGCCGACGCGTTGGCTGGTTGATCGAACAGATACGCATCAACGGCGAAAATAAGGAGCTGAAAGACGAGATAGTTGATCTCGGAACACGATACGGAATTGTCACGCCTTACACGTCCTATTTAGCTACGGACGGTACTTTGGCGAACGCTCCGCGTGAAAGCGAGGAATTCAGACGTTTGGACCGTGCGGCACCGGCCAAGATGAAAGCCGCTTCAGGAGCTGACGCTGTAAAGCAAAGTGTTCAACAAAATTCGATGCAGTCAAATATGGTGGTTACAGTTGACGGAGCAGACAGCAAGGATGATCAACTTTTGATCGGCAACACTATCCAAAATCAATTTGTCGCGAACAAGAATTTCACGCTTCAAGACAATATTTGGGTCGATGGCGCGTTTGATAAAGACGCGAGTTTGCCGGAGAAACGAGTTAAGTTCGGCAGCGATGAATATTTCGATGTCGTTGAGCGGAATCCTGAACTCGGGCAATATTTTGCACTAGGCAAACAGGTTGTCGTTGTCTGGAATAGGACCATCTTTAGAGTTGTGGAATAGCTCTAGACGGCAAAACTTGGCGAGATCTTTCGTCCTATAAGGTGATTTTCGTTTCGAAAGAGGCTATTCTCTATTGATACGGACATCACCTTTTTTAATATCTATATAAATTTTCGGAGGTTCTTAGTGAATAGGTTTTCGATAAACTCGGCTATTATTTTGCTTTTTATTTTAGTGCTAGCGGCAGGCGGTTTTGCTCAAAACGGCTGGCGTTCGCGGAATATCGACAAAGCAGGCGATCTTGTCGCGGTTTGTTTTATTAATTCAAAACGCGGATTTATCGCCGGTGACGATGGATTTTTAGCTGTGACCAACGACGGTGGAGAACGCTGGACAAAGCAAGAGATCGGAACCAACGAAAACATCAATGAGATCTATTTTCGCAATGACGAGAACGGCTATTTGGTCGCCGGACGGAAGCTTTTCATAACCTCCGATAGCGGAAATAGCTGGCGGGAAACCGTTATTTTTAACGCAGGTGAGTTTCGGGAGGGCGTTCCGGAATTTTTGAGTATTCGATTTTCCGATAAAAATCGAGGCCATGCGATCGGTTCGGTTTTGAACAAAAAAGACGAGGTCATTGATTCTTTGGTAATGCGAACCGAAGATGGCGGCCAAACTTGGCAGCGCATAAAGGTTCCGTCAAAGCGCGAACTTTTTCATTTGGATTTCAGCGGAAAATCGGACGGTTGGATCGTCGGCGATCGCGGAATGATCCTCGTTACCCATGACGGAGGCCTTTCCTGGAAAGAGCAAAGATCCGGAACGACACGTGCTTTATATAGCGTTGATTTTCAGAATGACGAGATCGGCTACACGGTCGGCGGCGGCGGGACTATCCTCAGAACTGAAAATGGCGGTGAAACTTGGGTCATATCTCCGACCTCGATAAAGTCCAATCTTCTACGAGTTGATTTTACCGATAGCAAAAACGGATGGATCATCGGCCGCGACGGTACGGTGTTGCGATCTTCGGACAAAGGCAAAACATGGGTTCAACAGGCGACGAACACCAAGGCTCATATCTACGGGCTCTATATGATGAAGAAAGCCGGCTGGGCAGTCGGTCAAAACGGCCTATTGTTCGAATACGACCGCTAATTTCCAAAAATAGCCGTTTTCTTTTACTTTTCTTGTTAACATTTTAGTAAGACTGTGTTATTTTACATAATAATTTCAGATAGAGTTTTGTTTTCTCATCACGTTTAGTTATTACCACTTTTGCAATTTGGAGGAATAAAATGGGTAAAAAACCGTTTGCTTTCGCACTCGTTCTAGCCGTTCTTTTGTTCTCGTTGGTTATATCCGCATCAGCACAGGGAACCACGACGCGTGTCACCGGCGTTGTTACAGATACAGCAGGAGCCGCCGTTCCCGGCGCGAACGTTACGCTGACAAATGAAGGCACGAAGACAGATATCACCACAACAACCGGAAACTCCGGCAACTATGTGTTCGATCTTGTGCTTCCGGGTCGATATACGATCACTGTTGAAAAGGAAGGTTTCAAAAAATATGTCACCACAAATAACCAGGCTCTGATCAATCAGCCTGCAACGATCAACGTAGGACTCGAGATCGGCGATGTGTCCGCGGTTGTTACTGTGGAAGCTACAGCCGAACAGGTTCAAACCTCGACGTCCGGCAACGTGGGCTCAACGATCGATCAAAAATCGCTCGAATCGCTGCCCATCGTCGGTACTCGCGGTAGAAATCCCCTTGATCTTCTCGAATTTCAGCCCGGTGTCTCGACCGGTTCCAACACCGGCGGCGGTGTTCACGTAAACGGTTCACGAGATCGAGCTTTCAACTTTACTCTTGACGGAATCGATATAAACGAATCCACGGCGGGTGGTTCGAACTTTACTCCACTTCGTCCAAATCCGGATTCATTGCAGGAATTTCAAATCGTGACCAGTAATGCGACTGCGGAACTTGGCCGCAGCAGCGGTGCATCGGTAACGCTGGTTACCAAACCCGGAACCGATCGCTTTACTGGCAATTTGTTTGAGTATTATCAAACACCGGACTTCAACGCGAATGAATTTGAAAGCAATCTCGTTGGGTTGCCTCGTCGACAGTTCGTTCAGCATATCTATGGTGGAAGCCTTGGCGGCCCTATCGTTAATCCGGGTTTTGGCGAAGGCACGCCCTTCTTTGAACCACTGCGAGGGAAGGCCTGGTTTTTCGTTAACTTGCAAAAACTTCATGCAAGCCAGTCAAATGCCGTTACAAGAACCGTATACACCGAATCTGCACGAAACGGTATATACCGCTATGTCGTCGGTCAGAGAAATGCTCCGGCAGGAACTTCGACCGCATCCGTAAACGCTGACGGCAGCCCGCGTTATCCAGTTTGCAACGGCACTCCTCCGACGAATTCGCCTTGTATCGCCTCTTATAACATTAACGCTAATTCGCCGATCTCGCCGGATCCGTTCGTTTCGGGTATTTTCCAGAATTATCCGCTACCGAATGATTTCTTCTCGGGCGACGGTCTTAACTATGCGAGTTATAGCTTCAATGCACCGGAAACAGAAGAGCAGTGGGATCTGACGACACGTTTTGATTTTAAGATCAATGACAACAATCGTTTCTATGCCCGTTATTCACAAGGTGAACAGAATACGATCGGCGACTCGGCGAACGGAGGTCAGCCTGCATTTCCGGGATATTCAAATCTCGTAAACACATATCGCACGCCGAAGAACTTGGCATTGAACTATACGTGGTCGCCAACCGGCCGATTCACCAATGAGTTCATCTTCGGGTACAGTACATTTGGATTTAGTTTTGCGACTGAGGAACCAAATCCTGATGTTCCTTTCGTTTACAATACGATCTCAGACGCATTTACCAATTTCAATTATAATGCACGAAAGGCGAGGACTTTTCAGTTCATTGATAATGCGACTTTGATCAGAGGATCGCACAGCTTCAAAACCGGAATCAATTTCCGCTTCGGACGCCAGTTTGACGACCGCTCGTCAGCCGGCGGACAGATAGAACCTGCTGTAGGATTTGGAGCGGGCTCAAGTGATTTTTCTGGTTTCGGGTTGCCAGTTGCGGGTTCAACCAGTATTAATTCATCGGATCTCTCCATTCTCCGCTCGACGATAAACAATTTTATCGGCCGAATTGGTAGCTACAGCCAAGGATTCGTCGTCGATCCGAGAAATCCGGGAGCTTGGGCTCCTGCCGGTACAAGATGGAATTGGCGTGCCTATTATCCGGAATACGATTTTTATTTTCAAGATACTTGGAAAGCCAGACAAAATCTAACACTGGATCTTGGAATTCGATGGGAAGTAAAATTAAGCCCTTCGGCGAAAGATCTACCGGTACTTCGACCGGAGCAAGATTTTACGGTAGGTTCTGCTCCGAGCAATACGTTGACGTGGACCGAAGGAAAATTGTTTAAAAATGATTGGAATAATTTTTCGCCATCGATTGGTTTTGCCTGGGATCCTTTCAAAACCGGAAAAACGTCGATAAGAGCAAATTATCGTTTAGCTTATGACCGTTTTCCTTCACAAGTATTTGCGAACAGTGTGTATCAAAGCGCCCCTGGAAACACAACTAGTGTTGTAGCGAATGGAATTGCCCTGCAGAATCTTCTGATCAGAAACGGACTTCCGATTCTTCCGCCATCGGCTTCGCCGGAAGCACTGAGGCAACCTTCTGCATTCTCGACTTCGGGAATCACTGTTGTGGATCCGAACACGCGATATCCGGAAAGCCACCAATGGTTTGTCGGGGCTCAGAGGGAGATATTCTCCGGTAATGTTTTAGAAGTTGATTATATAGGCAGAATGGGAAGGCATCTCTTCGGCGGTTATGACCGAAATCAGGTCAATATTAACGCAAAGGATACTCGTTGCCCGGAAACATTCCTCCAAGCCTTCAACACGCTTCGCGGGGATTCGACAGCGAATTCGTGTCTTATCAATTTACTGTTTACCGGCGATCCGCTCAACAATGCCGGAACAGCTACCTTCCGCGGCATTGGTACGATCGCGACCGCACTTTCGCAGGGCAACACCGGCGGTAGCGTAGGAACGGCTGGCTCGTGGTTTCACAACGCACATCCGGCAATCAGCAAATGATCGCCAACACTATCGGCAATCCATTCTTTTTTCAAGACTTTCCACAATTTACCGGAAGTTTTAATGTCTTGGATAGTAATGACCGATCGATGTATAACGGCATCGAGGTCATTTTGAAACGCCGATTCGCGAAAGGTTTTGGATATCAGGTCGGCTATACTTGGTCGCTCTCGAAGGATACTCGTTCATTCGACCCGACATTTACAACTGTATCGCGTGCGAATAATCAGTCCGCATCGAGTACTCCTTTCGATATCAATAACCGGGACTTGAACTACGCATATTCCGATTTTGATCGGCGGCACTCACTACAAGCCACCTATGTTGCCGAGCTTCCGATCGGACGCGGTAAATCGATCGGCCGTGATATACCTCGACCACTCGATTGGATAATTGGCGGTTGGCAGCTTGCCGGAAATTTTATTTGGGCATCCGGCCGTCCATTTACGGTTTACTCCGGTGTTTACACTTCCTCGAATGTTAACCAGTCACTGGCGAACTGCGACGGTTGCCCGAGAAATCTCGGTCAATTGATCGAGAGGAACGGAACGAACTATTGGTTCTCCGAGGACGCCGAAGCACGGTTCTCACAGCCGGAACCCGGTGAAGTTGGAAACTCTGGACGAAATTATTTTGTTGGCCCGCGTCGTTTCCAGACCGATGCTTCGCTTTCGAAGAAGTTTAGATTCAGCGAACGTTGGAGTTTTGACCTTCGTGTCGACGCGAAGAACCTGACGAACAATGCCTCGTTCGGATTGCCCACGGCAACTCAAAATTCTTCGATATTTGGACGAATACGTACTTCCGTAACAAGTTACGCGCGGCGTGTTCAGATATCCGGAAAACTGAACTTCTAGGTAAATGCTAGAAGCAACAACTTATCCTCTGTCATTCGAAAGAATGGCAGAGGATTTTTTTTCGTGGGGTTTGCAACCATTTCAGGAACATCGTGCATCAATTAAGTTGAGTGAGAAAGTGCGGGCCAAAAACCATGGGGACTATAGGCAAATGACTTTCTGATTCCTCCTGTTTCTACCTCTTCACCCGCTGAGTTCGTAAGCTCAGCGGGCTTTTTTATTTTGAGAAACATCGATACGTCGCATTTGTATTGCTCTCGCGAATAGTTCTCTCGAACGATCCATTTCCTTGATCGCAGTGAGTATCACCGGATCGCTTATTATCCGCTGGCGATTTCCGTTGGCTGAGCCATTAGCCGCCAAAGCCAACTCGATCTTAATCATTCGAATGATCTTTTCACGCTGGTTAACCAAATTATCAGAACCGGCAAAGATCTCGAATTGGTCGAACAGTTCGTCATCGCTCAAAGTCATCGATCTATCCGCATTCGCGGCCGCGAAGAAAGCTATTGAATCAACGATCGCGGTGCTGAAACTTTCTGATCGCATCAAAATATCAGGTTCGATGCCGTTGCCGCCATAAACGCGGCGTTCGGTTATTGTTTTCGCGACATACGACGGCTTGTCGATATCGGCGATCTGGTTTTTGTGATTGTAATAGTTATACAAACTTCCATCGCTATAATCCCGCTGGATCGACCGTCCCGAGGGTGTGTAATATTGTGCGGCGGTCAATGTCAATCCGGCCTTTTCAGGAAGGTCGATAACGTTTTGCACCAGGCCTTTCCCAAATGTCCTTTGGCCGACGATCAAAGCTCTGTCATTATCCTGCAAAGCTCCGGCAAGAACCTCGGATGCCGAAGCACTGTCACCGTCAACCAGCAAAATAAGCGGAAGCATCAATTTTTTAGTGTCTCCCGATCGCCAGATCCGCGTATCGGACGGCACGCGTCCCCGCTGGCTTACTATCGTTTGCTCCGCTAGGTAAAAACTGTTCGGCGACTTTTACGGACTGTTCGAGAATTCCACCGGGATTTCCTCTAATATCGAGGACAAGCGATCTCATTCCGGCTGTGTTCAATTTCGCAGCAGCGGCTTTAACCTCGTCCGCCGTCGTAAAGCTGAAGCCGTGTGTCAATCCAATATAGCCGACTCTGTCATTGAGCATAAACGCAGCAGAAACCGTCGGTTGCGGAAGCTTCGTTCGGGCAAGCTTTACGGTTTCGATACGTCCGCCATTCGTTTTCTTTACCGTTATCCTAACGTTCGTTCCATTAGCACCGCGTATCAGATCGCTGACTTCGACCGATGATCTGCCGTTTACATCGACTCCGCCGACTGCGACAATCTTGTCGCCATATTTCAAATTTGCTTCAGACGCAGGCGAACCGGGAACAGTCGAAACCACGTATGTTTCCATTGATCCGTCACGGACACGGCTAATTATACTGACACCGACACCGAAATATTCGTTGTTGTAATCGTCCATCAACTCTTTCCATTCGCTTTGCGTGTAATAATGCGAATGCGGATCGAGAGTGTGGAGCATGCCATCAACAGCATCAGCCGTGAGATCCTTATTGTTAGAACTGAACTTGTTTTGGTTTATGATCGCGATCGCTTCTTCGATGTCGTCGATGACCTGACCCGGCCGCGTGCGGTTGGATGCCGTTCGTGTTCTTTCCGATTCGCCGGAGGCCGAAAACGAACTGCCGGGCTCGATCTTGAACGGAGCATTATCGATCAAAGGCAAAGATTGAGAAAATGTGCTTAGGGCGAAAACTGCACAGGACAATGCGGCGGCCGCTGGCTTGATCTTATCGAAAATCATTATTCCCCCAACGAAATTCGTGCGGTATTTTATGCGTGGACGGCAAAAACACTGCGTTTGGCCGTTCAATAAAGCACAACGGCGTTTCTGGTAAAAGGTGCGAGCTTTTGATTATGTCTAGGTCAAAGAACCAATAGCACACTATTTCCAGAAAATATCGCGACATCATTTCGGTTGCGTGAAACCTCTTTTCGGGTAAAATCAAACTATGGGCGAATCCAACGATATAAATATAGCCGACAAGCTTCGCCGGCTGATCGAAACCATCGATATCGCTAGCATTCTGACCGAGCCGCTGACGCGTTCTATCGAAGATCTTCTGCGCGTTTCGGCGGCGGATATCAACAGTCATGAGGCTTCGGTTCTGATCCGCGACGGCGGCGAAGGCGACCTCCGGTTCTTGACGGCGATCGGCGAAGTCGCTGATCAACTCATGAATGTGAAAGTCCCATCGGGCAAGGGAATCGCCGGGTTCGTCTTTTCGTCCGGCCAGCCGATGGCTGTTTCTGATGTCGGCGAAGAATCGACATTTTACGCCGAGGTTGATAAGAAAACCGGATATTCGACCCAATCGATACTTGCGACGCCGCTGCGGCACGACGGCGAGATCATCGGCGTTCTCGAATATATCAATCGTCCGGGCAAACCGCCTTTTGCTCCATTTACGCCCGACGAGATGGACAAAGCAGGCCTTTTTGCCGAAGCCATCGCCTCGCTTGTGAACGCTTACGAATCGGCAAAACTTTTCAAAGATTTCAGCGAAAAGATCCTCGCGGATAATTCGGCGGAGCATTATACAGAGATGCGCGATTGGCTTTTGGGCCTGCGCGATTCAAGCGAACATCGCGAAATGATGGACCTGGCCGTGCTGCTGCGTGAAATCTCCGGCCGCGGCGAAGCAGAACGAAATCTGTGCCGTTCGATACTTGAATCGGTACTGATCTACAGCGACACGACAGGTGAATCGAGCTTTTTGAGCTATACATAGTTTTTGGGCGGATCAGCCGCCGACAGTTCTCTCACAGAATTGTGAATATATGACAACCGTTTCCGGATACGAACAGATCGGAATCTCATCACGGACGACCTTTTTCCAACTCGATGACAGTTGGAAGTCGGCGTCGGGCAAAGACGTGAGCGTCGCGATCGTCGATAGCGGTATCGATACGACGCATCCCGACCTGAGCGGCAAGGTGCATTCTTCGGTTGAGGCCCGGGTAGATAACCGCAAGATCATCTTCGATCCATCGGAAGCGGGCGATTCGGCAGGTCATGGAACTGCCTGTGCCGGGATCGTTGCCAGCATCGCACCCGATGCCGAGCTCAACAGTATTAAAGTGCTCGGAGCCGGCGGCCTTGGCGATGGCCAGGCGTTTCTGGCGGGACTCGAATACGCGATCAAAAAGCGGTTTCGAGTGATAAACCTTAGCCTCGGCACGACCAAACCGCAGTTCTTTTCGCCGCTTCACGATCTGCTTGATCGTGCGTATCAGTCGGGCTGCATCGTCGTAGCGGCGGCAAATAACCTGCCGCAGCCGAGTTTTCCGTCGGTGTTCTCATCGTCGCTTATTTCGGTCATTAAAAGCTCTGAAACCGATCCGCTTAATTTTGGTTTCGAATTCGGTGAGATCATCGAACTGACCGCTCCGGGCGTGAACATTAAAACGGCTTGGCCAGGCGGCTCGCACCGCAATCTGACCGGCAACAGCTTTGCTTGTCCCCATATCGTCGGCGTGATCGCTCTTTTGCTCGAAAAACACCCGGACCTAACGCCTTTTCAAGTTAAATCTGCACTGTATTCCATCGCTAAGGAAAATCAGGCTCCAACGAAATCTGAGAATTCCTGATCGTTTGAGATCGAGTTGGGACAGATTTGGGACAGCGGGACAGATCAAAGACCTAAAGTAATATCTCGCAGTTTCCTTATAACTACCGGGCTCCAAAGGCTTTACGGGCCGTGTGCGATTACGGAAGATCGTGTCTGTCCCGCCTGTCCCGCTGTCCCAGCCTTCAACTCGCGCATAATTTTCAAAGAACCGCACTCACATTGATCGGCAGGATTTCCGACCGAAAGATAATTTAACATAATATTGCGTATATAGCAATATGTATTAAGTATGATACATACATGCTTCCAAGTCCATTTAAAGCCTTTATGTTTAGCATTTCGGAGTTTGATTCGGTAATATGATTGGTATGACGGAAAAATTCGCGCTTGAGCCGCTTGATATTGAGCAGTTTACGTTGGATAACGGCCTTCGGGTCGTTTTGAATAGGGATAATTCGGTGCCGGTTGTTGCGGTTGCGGTTTATTATGACGTCGGATCGCGGAACGAACGCGAGGGACGCACGGGTTTTGCTCATTTATTTGAGCATATGATGTTTCAGGGCTCTGAGAATGTCCCGAAAGCCGGGCATTTTCAGTACATAATGAAAGCCGGCGGATCTATGAACGGCACGACGAGCAGCGAACGCACGAATTATTTCGAAACGCTGCAGGCGAGCCAGCTTCCTCTTGCTTTATGGCTCGAATCGGACCGGATGCGATCGCTTGCCGTTACGCAGGAAAATCTCGACAACCAACGCGAAGCCGTAAAAGAAGAAAAGCGTCTTCGTTACGACAATCAGCCTTATGGCGGCATCTTCGACATGATATCGGAGATGATCTTTACGAATTTTGCGAATTCGCATTCGACGATCGGTTCGATGGAAGATCTCGACGACGCAACGGTCGAAGATGTGCAGAATTTCTTTCGAGTTTATTATGCTCCGAATAACGCGGTGTTGGTTATTTCCGGTGCATTCGAAACGAAAACTGCAATGGAACTCGTCGAAAAATATTTTGGTGATATTCCGTCTCAGCCGGTTCCACCGGAGCTGAATGTCGAAGAGACCGAGAATGTCGCGGAAACCTATCGCGAATACGAAGATCCGCTTGCACCGCTTCCGGCTTTTCTGCTCGGCTGGAAAATTCCGCAACGACGAACCAAAGAATTTTTCGCATTGTATCTTGGCGGAAAGCTTTTGTATGACGGCGACAGTTCACGCCTTTATCAGAAATTGGTAAAGGGTGATGAATCGGTAATTCAGCTTTTTGGATTTACCGACGAACGCCGCGGCCCTTCGAGCATTTTTATCGGTGCGATCCCAAAGCCGGAAAGCGACCTGAGCCAGATCCGCAACATCATTATGTCCGAGATCAAGGACATCGCGGAAAACGGCCCGCAAGCCGACGAAATGCAGAAATTGCAAAATCAATTACTTAATGACGCCGTTCGCACCCGACAGTCATCGCAATCGCGTGCCCAGCAGATCGCAGAATTTGCTTTGTATGACGGCGACCCGACATTTATAAACCGCGAGCTCGACGAACTGCTCGCTATCACCGGCGATGACATCAAAGAAACGGTTGCGAAATATTTGAATACCGAGAACCGTTCGCTGCTCGACGTAAAACCGATCGTAAAATAAACAGAATTATGACTGAATCTTTTCGAAGCTCGCCGCCCGAACCGCTAGAGCCTGTCGCATTTCACATTGCAAAACCTTTTGAAACGAAATTAGCCAACGGGCTGAAAGTAGTGATCTTTGAGGACAAACGACTGCCGTTGGTGAGTTTGCGGCTCGCTTTTTTCTCAGGAGATGCTGATGACCCGTCGGATGCCGTAGGTTTGACGTCTGCGGTTACGTCGCTTATGACCGAAGGCACGGAAAACTATTCGAGCAAAGAGCTTGCCGAAAAGATCGAGCGTTTGGGAGCCGGTTTGAACGTAAGTTCGTCCGATGATTTTACGATCGTATCGGCTTCGTCGCTCTCTTTTTATGCCGAAGATATGCTCGAGCTTTTATCTGAAGTTCTTCTGCGGCCGGCATTCCCCGAATCTGAGCTAGATCTCTATCGCCGGAATATGATCGAAAATCTAAAATTCCAGCGGTCGCAATCGCCGTTTCTCGCTTCAGAGCAGGTTGGAAAGATCATCTACGGCGATCATCCTTACGGAAGAGTTTCGACGACAAAAGAAGATGTCGGAAAGCTTACGCGTCCGGCTTTGGTTGATTTCCACAAACAGACTTTTGTACCGGAAAATGCGGTGCTGATCGCAGTCGGCGATCTCGGTCGCGAAGAATTGCTCAAACAGATCGAAGCTCATCTCGGAACCTGGAAGGGAAGTTATACTCCCGAAAAAGCAAAGCCATCGGAACCGAAACGTGCGGGTAGAACGTTGACGATCGTTGATCGTCCAGGCTCGGCTCAATCGAATATTGTTATTTCGAACCGCGCGATCAAACGCACAGATCCTGATTATTTTCCGGTGCTCGTGATGAACCAGATACTCGGTGCCGGTGCGTCGTCGCGTGTGTTTATGAATCTGCGTGAGGAAAAAGGCTATACATACGGTGCTTACACGCGGTTTGATGCAAAAGAGCTTGGCGGTTCGTTCGAAGCGACCGCAGAAGTTCGAACTGCCGTGACCGGCGATTCTTTGAAAGAATTCTTTTACGAACTGGAACGTATTCGGACGGAAACGGTTCTGCAAGGTGAGCTTGACGATGCGATCAGCTATCTTGTCGGCATTTTTCCGCTGAAAGCCGAAACGCAGGAAGGCCGGACAAATCTGATCGTCAATCAGCAGCTTTATCGACTGCCGGACGATTATCTGGAAACATATCGCGATAAGGTTGCGGCAGTTACGGCTGAAGATGTAAAACGTGTCGCCGAAAAATATATCAAGCCTGATGAGATCGCGATCGTGATCGTCGGCGATGGCGGCGATGTTTTGTCACAGGTTCGAGAATATGCACCGGTGATAGAGATCTTTGATGCCGACGGAAACGCAAAAGACATCGCCGATTACGAAGCCGCAGCCGATGCTCCGACCGCAGATGTCGCGGGAACATGGACGCTGCAATTGAATTTTCAGGGAACAGATGTGCCGGTAACTTTAACGCTCGAACAAGACGGTGAAGCTGTCACCGGAAAACTCGAAACACCGCTTGGCGAAGGAATTATTAGTGACGGAAGCGTAAAAGGAACTAAGCTTTCGGCGACGGCTGCGGCCGAAATGCAGGGACAATCGGTGGAATTTGTGATCGGCGGCGTCGCCGGCGGCGATGAAATGAGCGGAAGTATTACGAGCCCGATGATCCCTGAACCGCTGACGTTTACGGGCAAACGCGGCTAGGCTCGTTCGTATGTTGTTTCGACGGCGAGGTCCTCTTCGCCTTCGGGCGAAACATTGAACATTATCAGCTTGATCTTTTCGCCCTGCGGGATTATTTCGGTCCGCCATCCCCAATCAGGATGATCGGGAACTTTGTAATAGCCTTTGACCGAAACCGTGCCGTCCTCTTTAACCGTTCCGTCAGAAACCATAAAGGTGTGACGGCTGTGCCAGGAATCGGTCCAGATGATCTGCACAGCCTTTGATTTAGCATCACAGCCAAGCACGAGCATGCCTTCCTGTTTTTCGCCCTCGTATTCCCAGTCGTAATCGAATTGAATGAATTGGCCGTTGGCCTTTTGTGAGATCTCCATTCTCGATTGCGATTCTTTCAACGGATCCGGAAGCCACGACAAATAGAGCTTGTTCGTGCCTTTCCAATCGCCGACGAAAAGAGCCAGATCTTCGTTGATGCTCAATTTGGGTACCTCCTGAGAATAATTGAGACATCAGAATAGTAACATTTTCGAGCCTTAGCCGGAAAAAATTGTTTAAGCTATCAAGTCACGGTTGCACAAATTGAATGATCGCAAATGATGCACCCGACGGATCGGACACCATTGCCATTCTGCCGACGCCCGGTGCATCGAACGGTGGAACCTGGATCGATCCGCCGTTCGCCTTTATTTTTTCGACTGTTTCATCGGCATTATTCACAGCGATATAAGTTGCCCAGTGAGAAGGCATCTCGCCCCATTCAGCCGCCATAGGCATCATCCCGCCGCAGGCAGCATCGCCTATGACGATCTCTTTGTAATCCATCTCTGTGACCTTTGATTGAGCCAATTTCCACGGAAACATTTTCGAATAAAAATCCGAAGCCGCGGAAATGTCCTTTGTTCGCAATTCGTGCCAGCATACTGTGCCGTGTTCAGGTATTGTAAATTCTGCCATTGTTTTTCTCCTATGCCATTTTGAAGGTTGCGATCATTGCTCCGGTTGGATCCTGAATCACGGCAAAGCGGCCGGTGTTCGGAATATCCATCGGTTCTCTTATGATCTTACCGCCGAGTTCTTTAGCAAGTTTTGCGTTCTCATCGACATCCGGAACGGCGACATACGACATAAAATGCGGCGGAGGAAGTTCGCCGCCTTCGGGACACATTTCCGGTGTTATTTCATAAAGTCCGCCGGCCGGATAATCGCCGCCGGTCGTGAATTCGTGATAAGCAAATGCGCCATCGGTCGCGTTGCTGTCTTTGAACGACCATCCAAAGACGGCCGTGTAAAAAGCTTTGCATTGTTCGGCATTTGAAGATGCGATCTCCGTCCAGCAAAATGTACCATCGGCCGGGCCAAAATTATTTTGTTCTGACATTGTTTTCCTCCTATTTTGTTGAAATATACCTCATATTCTTCCTGATCTTTGTTTTTGGCAAGCGATTTGAAGGGTTTTGAGTTGTGAGTGAGGAAGAATGCTCAAATGGAGGAAGCATTACGGGTCTTCACAACTCAAAACTTTGTAGTGGGAGTTTAGCTCGCTTTTTTCATTCCGACCGCGACAGCCGCGGCTGCCGGAACGGTTCGTTCGGTTTCCATCAAATGATCGATGAATGCCGACGCGGCACGTTTCGAAAGTTCGCCGATTCGGCAATTTGTCATCGCGGAGCATTCTTTTTCGGCATCGATGCCGCGTTCGCGTGCGACCGAATGGATCATACGGATCTGCTTGCCCGTGATCATATCCGACATTGTTTTTGCTGTGGCGTCTTCGAGCAAGTTGAATGTATTCGATTCTGCTTTTGGTGTCGGTTCGCTTTTATAAAGATCGCGTGCGATGCCGAATTTTACTGCGGCTCTTTTAAGAGCGTCGTGTTCAGCTTTCTTGATGCCGAGTTCGTTTTTTGCAAAGCCGGTTCCGATGCCTTCACGCGTAATGCCGTCTATCGTGATAGCGACGGTTATCGCAACGATATCGCCGATGGTGCGAATATCTTTTACTGTGTGGCTCCAATTCGGTGCCGCATCATCGAGAATATCGGCGACCGTGTGCCATTCGACATAATCGACCATATGCGTGCGTCCTTCGCGGTCGCTCCAGCCTTCGCGTTGGCGGACGAGTTCGGGTTCGACGCTGTGGCGAAGTTCGTTTAGCGTCGTCGAAAAATTCAGCACGTTATTTTCGGGTGTCGGTTCTTGTACATTATTGATCGTAATTTCAGCTTTCTTTTGTGTCATTGTTTTGCCTCTCATATTTTCAAGTCGAAACGAATCGAGATCCACATTTCCGAAATGTCTGAATTCGGAAACGATCTTCGATCCATTTCGCGTCTTCTGTTCACCGCGTCCAGACTCACGCGATTCAGTTGTTCTTATCAGCTGAAGCTGATCGGGAAATCGTTTTGGCTCAATGGCCGGTAATATTTCGGTGTTCTTTAATGCAATGGCATAGGGAACCGCCAAAATATGAACGCAGGAAAGCTCGCCGTTGGCCGCAAAATCTTTGCAGCTGCAAACGATCTTTCCATTGGCCGTTCTATTTACGGCCGCCGGACGCAGATCGTTTTCGCTTTTGCGGACAAGGAATCTTCCTTGCGAACGTTTTACAAAACCTTTTGCGGCGATCGCTTTTGCCGAACGCTCAATGTCTTTTATCCTTTCCTTCTGCATATTCATTACCTCATGTGTGCGATATACGTTGCACCGATGAAACATCGTATCATATCAATTTATTTGTTGCAAGAGTGAAACTAGGTGTTGCATTTAAAATTTGATCGTGTTATGTTTTATCTATGAAATGCCAAGAGCAACAGTGGCACTTACATTCCGGAGGAAAAAACTTATGTCATTTAGAGACGAAAACTTTGTAAACACAGTCGAATTAGGCAACGCGATAAAACGCCGCCGGCAGGAACTTGATCTGAGCTTACGGGACGTCGCGGACGTTACGGGTGTTTCGGCATCGACGCTTTCGCGTATCGAGAACGGAACGGGAAAGCCGGACGCCGATAATATCGCACGTCTGACGAGCTGGCTCGATATGCCGATGGACCGCGTTACTAATAAACAAGCAGCAAGCGATGTCGAAGCAGTCATCTATTATCCGCACGAAGCTACGCCTGAGATCGTCGAAGCCCATTTGCGTGCCGATAAAAAATTGACGCCTGAAACGGCAAAGGCTTTGTCAGAACTATTCCGAGTTGCTTATAAACAGTTCAGCGGCAATCCGCGGAAAAAAGGGAAATAAGAGTATGCGTACAATGCAGATGGAAATGACGGAGAGTTTGCCGGACAGACATTTTGCTATCGATACGACTTTTGTTCTATTTTTTCTAGCGGTCGATATGGGGCAAACTGTTTTGAATTATGATCTCGGCACGCTTCTTTCGCTGATAACGCTTTTAATGCTGATCGTTCTGCCTTATTTTCTTTATGAACGCAGCATCAAACCGCAATTCGGTTCGTGGGCAGCGGGCAGGGCATTGATCGCTTTTTTTGCGGTTATTTTTGGCGTAGTTTACGGACAAGCGATCGGTTCGGTACTTCCGGTGAGCTTTAGAACGGTTCCGTTTACTCTTCTTATCGTTGCCGCGATGATCAGCTGCTATATGCAGTTCTATGATATTATTAAGGTTCGTTTGGCCAAATAGGCAAAAGGCGCTGAACGACAAATAAAAGACCCGCATACGTATCTGGAGCGTGTGCGGATCTTTTATTTTAAATGTAAATATCTAAGCTTCGGCTCCGACCGTTTCGCGTGTGTGCAGTGCGGCATGGAGCATAGTTAGTTTGCGGTTGATCTCGAGGAACTGCTTTGTCGTAAGGGCCTGAGCACCATCGCACAAAGCGTCTTTCGGGATTTGGGTGAACCTCGATGATCAGGCCATCCGCGCCGACTGCAACCGCCGCCCGTGCCATCGGCTCGACCATGTAATTATGTCCGGTGCCGTGCGAAGGATCGACAAGTATCGGTAAATGCGTGATCCGCTGAACGGCCGGGACAATCGAAAGGTCGAGCGTGTTGCGTGCGTGATTGCCAAAGGTTCGAATGCCGCGTTCGCAAAGGATAACGTTGTAATTTCCTTCGGCCATGATGTATTCGGCAGCGAGAAGGAATTCTTCGAGCGTCGCGGACATACCGCGTTTCAAAAGTACGGCTTTGCGCGTTTTGCCGACGTATTTGAGCAGCGAAAAATTCTGCATATTGCGAGCACCGATCTGAATGCAGTCGCCGTATTTTTCGACCATATCGACTCCTGCTTCGTCCATTGCTTCGGTAACTATATTTAATCCGAATTGATCGCGAACTTCCGCCAAAATCTTCAAACCGCTTTCGCCCATTCCCTGGAATGCGTAAGGCGAAGTTCGCGGTTTGAACGCTCCGCCGCGAAAGAATTTCGCACCGCTCGAAGCCACCGTTTGTGCAACCGCAAGAACCTGTTCTTCGTTCTCGACCGCACAAGGCCCGGCGATCATCGCCATTTCGCCGTCGCCGATAAAAGCATTTCCGACCGCAACGACAGAGCCTTCGGGCCGAACATTTTTTGAAATGAGTTTATAGGGCTTTGTGACGCGAATGGCTTCGGCAACGCCGGGAAGATTTTCAAAATGTGCCGGATCGATCGCACCCGGATTTCCGGTAACGCCGATAGCGGTGCGATTTTCGCCGGGCATCGAATGGCCGCGAAACCCAAGTGCCTCAATTACCTCGACAACGCGTTTTACATCTTCCCGCGTTGCGGACTGTTTCATTACGATCAACATAAACTATAAATTCCTTAACGTTTAACTCTATTTGCGAACTCGGTTATTTGCAACTTCCGGCAGCAAACCGCGAACGAAAGCTTCCGTGTTCCCGACCGCTTGCTTTTTCGTTTCTGCTTTTTCAATTTCGGCAACGATCGCCGAACCGACAACGGCCGCATCGGCATATTGCCAGACTTCTTCTATTTGTTCTTTTGTGGAAATACCAAAACCGACCGCGACAGGGAGATCGGTGTATTTGCGAATTCTTTTCACCAAACTTTCAGAATCCGAACTCGTTTCGCTTTGGGCACCGGTAACTCCGGCTCGAGCAACCGCGTAAATAAAACCTTTCGAACGCTTAGCGATCTGCTCGATGCGTTGGTCGGTGCTTGTCGGAGCGATCAACGATATCAGTGATACATTTCCCAATGATTCGCCGATCGCTATTGCTTCTTCATCGATGGCGTCGGTCAGCAAGATCCCGTCGATCGAAAGCCTGTCTGCTTCTTTCGCAAGTTCTTCAATGCCGAAACTCAAAATAGGGTTCAGATAGCTGAACAGAACGATCGGCACGGAAGAGGTTTCTCGAAGTTTTTCGATCATCTTTAGTATGCGTCCGATATTCATTCCGTTCTTCAAAGCCCGCAACGACGAACGTTGGATCGTCGGCCCGTCTGCCATCGGATCGCTGAAGGGAACCCCGAGTTCGATAATATCGGCTCCGCATTCGACAAGTTTCAGAACGATCTCCAATGAAGTTGCGTCGTCCGGATCTCCCGCGGTGACGAATGGAATAAAAGCTTTTTTCGAACTGTCCGCAAAAACTTTATCGATCCCGTTCATTTTTTTACCTCCGAAAGAAGCTCCGCGACCGTATTCACGTCCTTATCTCCGCGTCCGGAAATGTTGACGATGATCAGTTGATCTTGTGACATTTTCGGTGCAGTTTTCATCACTTGAGCAACTGCATGTGCGGATTCGAGAGCGGGAATTATGCCTTCGGTTTCGGACAAGATCTGGAATGCTTCCAGCGCTTCGCTGTCGGAAACCGAAACATATTCGACACGGCCCATGTCATGCAAATTCGCGTGTTCCGGGCCCACCGAAGCGTAATCCAAACCGGCCGAAATAGAATGCGTTCCGGCGATCTGACCGTGTTCGTCCTGCAGCAGATAGCTCTTCGTACCTTGCAGAACGCCGATACTTTGTTCGTTCATAAACCGAGCCGCGTGTTCGCCAAGGCCATTTCCGCGTCCGCCGGCTTCGACGCCGATCATCGCAACATCGTCGTCATTGAGAAATTCGTGAAACAAACCGATCGCATTCGAACCGCCGCCGACGCAGGCGATCAAAGTGTCAGGTAAACGCTCTTCGATCTCAAGTATCTGTTCACGAGCCTCGCGGCCGATCACGCTTTGAAGATCGCGAACCATCAGCGGATATGGATGCGGACCGAGAGCCGAACCGAGCAGATAATAGGTTGTTCTCACATTCGTAACCCAATCGCGAAGAGCTTCGTTTATCGCATCTTTTAGCGTTCGCGTGCCCGAATCGACCGGACGAACATCTGCACCGAGCAGACGCATTCGAAATACGTTCAACTCTTGTCGAGCCATATCTTCGGTGCCCATATATACGACGCATTCGAGTCCGAACAACGCACAAACCGTAGCGGTCGCAACGCCGTGCTGACCGGCTCCGGTTTCGGCGATAATGCGGCGTTTGCCCATTCGCTTTGCGATCAGGATCTGCCCGATGCAGTTGTTTATTTTATGCGCGCCTGTGTGATTTAAGTCCTCGCGTTTTAGATATATTTTCGCACCGCCGAGTTTTTCGGTAAGTCGTTTGGCGAAAAACAACGGCGATGGGCGTCCGACGTAATTTTTCAAAAGATCGTCCAGTTCCTGACGAAATTCCGGATCGTCGCGGTAGCGAAAATACGATTCGGTCAGCTCGTCGAGCAAAGCGACTAGCGTTTCGGGCACAAAACGTCCGCCGTATTCACCCCAATATCCTTTTTCGTTTGGTTCAAAATTGGTCATTTTCTTTTACTTCTTTAATAAATCGTTCGAGCTTTATCGGATCTTTTTTTCCGGGAACGGATTCGATCTTGCTGCAGACATCGACAGCGTAAGGTCTTACTTGATTGATGGCGTCCGCGACATTTTCGGGCGTCAAACCGCCGGCCAGATACAATCGCTCCACCGATTCGTTTATTTGAGATGCGATCTCCCAATCAAAAGTGTGGCCGGTTCCGCCGAGTTCAACTCCGTGAGCCGAATCTAAAAGCACATCGAAGGCCGGGAAAAGTTTTATATTTTCAGTATCAAAATTTGGTCCAATGCGAAAGACTTTTATTATTTTTGCATCAGTTCGCCGCTCGAGTTCTGCAACAAATTCCGGCGTTTCGTTTCCGTGTAATTGCACCGCATTCAAACCGCAAAGATCGCCTATCTGTAATATTGTTTCAATTTCTTCATCAACGAAGATCCCTACAATTTCGAGGGCAGCGTCGAGGCTTTTAATAATTGCTTTGGCATCGTTCGGTTCAATGTATCTTTTGCTTTTCTCGTAAAAATTAAAACCTAAAAGATCTGCGCCGAGATCGGCTGCAAGCTTTGCGTCCTCAAAATTTGTGATCCCGCAGATCTTTACCTTTGTCATTTCGTCAATCTTTTTAGTTCCGCGAGCGGATCGGCACTTCGCATCAGAGTCTCGCCGATCAGGAAGCCGTTAAAGCCGCGGCCGTGAAGTTCGTCTATTTCCGCTCGATCCGAAATACCGCTTTCGGCGACATAAATAACATCCGGCTCGCGGTTTTCGATCAGTTGCCGAGAAACATCTAGTGAAACTTCGAATGTAGATAGGTTTCGATTATTCACGCCGATCAGTTTCGCCTTAGATCGCAAGGCTCGCTCCATTTCTTGTTTATCATGAACTTCTAAAAGTACGTCCATTCCGAATTCGCCTTCGGTAAACTCTTTTAGTTCAATAAGTTGGTTGTCATCAAGCATCGCAGCGATCAATAAGATCGCATCGGCTCCGGCATTTGCCGCTTCGATTATTTGAAAGCGATCAAAGATAAAATCTTTTCGAAGGATCGGAAGATCGATGGCCGTTCGTGCTGCTTTGAGGTCCTCAATAGAACCGCCAAAATTTTCTTCTTCGGTCAGAACCGACATCGCCGCCGCTCCGCCGTTCGCATAAAGTTTCGCTGTTTCGGCCGGATCGAGCCGCGCATTTATAATTCCTTTCGACGGCGAACGACGTTTGAATTCGGCGATGATGTTGATACGTGAATCGTTCTGCAGAGCTGAAGAAAATAAATGCGAAGCTCGGCCTTTGCGTGTTAGTTTCGCCAACGCGAACAGTTCTTTTTCGTTCGAACTAGCTTTGGCCGCATCAACCGCGATCTTTCTTGCCGCAAATATTTTTTCCAGAATGGTCATAATATTTTAGCCGTTAGTTGCTGACGCTAATTGTTTCAGTTTCGCAGATGCTTTTCCGTTTCGAACACTCTCCGTTGCCATTTCGGCGGCTTCTTTCAATGTTTTTGCCGCACCGGAAACATAGATCGCGGCGGCGGAATTCATTACCGCGATGTCGTTTGCCCCTTTACCGCCATTGCCCGAAAATATCGACCTGATGATCGCGGCACTTTGCTTCGGATCGCTGCATTTTAACTTGGACGAATCCGCAACCTCAAAACCGAAATCCGCCGGGTTGACCTTGAACGTGCGAACTTTTCCATCGGATATTTCGGCGACAAGGGTTTCGCCGCTGAGGGTTATTTCATCAAGGCCATCACTTCCGTGAACGACCCACGACCTTTTTGTCCCAAGTTTCGCAAGGACATTCGCCGTAACGCCGACAAGAGATCCGTCCCACACACCGATGACCTGGTGCGGAGCGTCTGCCGGATTGCATAGCGGCCCGAGATTATTAAAGATCGTGGGCACACCGAGACTTCGCCGAACTTTCGCAAGCGTCGGCGAAAGCCGGTGAAAATTTGGTGCGAACATAAAACAAATGCCGATGTCATTCAGACATTGTTCAGCAATCTGTTTATCGACTGCCGGTTCGATCCCGAGTTCCGAAAGCACGTCCGCACTACCCGAATTGCTGGTCGCGGCTTTGTTTCCGTGTTTCGCGACGGCTACGCCCGCACCTGCTGTAATAAAAGCCGCAGCGGTAGAAATATTAAAAGTCTTTGCCCGGCTTCCGCCGGTTCCGACGGAATCGACAAAAACCTTATGCTTTGCCGAGACCTTTGTGCACCGCCTTCTCATTATCTTCGCCAGCTCGAACAGTTCGTCTTCATTCGTGCCTTTTTTATTCCATGCCGAAAGGAGTTCAAAGATCACGGCCTCGTCGGTTTCGGCCAACAGGGCATCGAAGAATTCTTCCATTCGTTCGGGCGAAAGGTCGCTGCCATTCTGGATCGATCTGATAAATTCTTTCATATTTCAGATCGCTCCCGATTCGGCGATCTCGATCGCTCGCAATAACGCCTTTGCTTTGTTGATCGTTTCGGCGAATTCCATTTCGGGGTCGGAATCGGCAACGATCCCAGCACCTGCTTGTACTGTTGCGACGCCGTCTTCCAAGACCATCGTCCGGATCGCGATGCACGTGTCCATATTTCCAGAATAATCAAAATAACCGACTGCTCCCGAATAAATTCCTCGCGGAGTCGGTTCGAGATCGCGGATTATTTCGATCGCTTTAATTTTTGGCGCACCGGATACCGTTCCGGCAGGGAAGCACGACGCGAATGCATCGAACCGGTCGCAGCCTGCCTGGAGTCGGGCGGATAAATAACTTACGAGGTGCTGAACATGTGAAAATTTCTCGACGCTCATCAAACCCGAAACCTCGACCGAACCGAAATCCGAAACGCGGCCGAGGTCGTTTCGGCCGAGATCGACGAGCATCAGATGTTCGGAAACCTCCTTCGGGTCGGCCCGCATATCCTCGGCAAGTGCGGCATCTTCCGTGGCGTTCGCTCCGCGTTTTCGCGTGCCGGCGATCGGGCGATATTCTAATCTTTCGCCTTCGCAGCGGACGAGCATTTCCGGCGACGAGCCGATGATCGAACGCGTCCCGATACGGAGCAAAAACATATATGGCGAGGGATTCATCGAACGCATTGCCCGATAGATCGAAATCGGCGAAGCGTTTGTCTGGCGGGTAAATCGTTGTGAAATAACGACTTGATAGCAATCGCCGGCGGCGATCATTTCTTTTATATCGCGGACGGCTTGTTTGAAATCTTCTGGTTTCCAATTTGATGAAACCTCTGCGGTATCGTTTTTTGAATTGTTTTTTGGAAGCCGAATACTGCCGGACTCTAATCGTTCGCGGATAATTTCATTCGCATTTTTCGCGGTGTTAAACTTATCTTTAAGAGTGTCGTGTCCGTCTTCGGTAAAGACAAGCGTGATGATCTTTATCACCTGCTTCGCGTGATCGAAAGCGACGATCGAGCGAAAGAACATCAGGCTTACCGCGTCTTCTTCAGATCCGGAATTCGCGGTTTTCAATGACGGTTCAAATATCCCGCAACAAGAAAAACCAAAGCATCCAACCGCTCCGCCGATGAACGAAGGAAGTTCCGGATCTTCTAAGATCGTGTTCGAATAAAAATGCTGTTTCAAATGATCCCAGATCGAACCGTCATGTTCACGGCCATTGACAGAGAATCTGTTCTGCCCGCCTGAAACGATCTGTGCCGGATCGGCTCCGATAAAAGAATATCGGCTGACCGATTCGCCGCCTTCGACCGATTCAAAAAGAAAGGAATCGCGACCGTCGCCGGCCAGCAGCAGATAAACGGCCAGCGGAGTCAGAAGATCGGCCGGCATCGTTTCCACAACCGGAACGACATTTGCCGCTGAGCATTTTTCTATGAATTGATCGAATTCGTTCATTAAAACAAAAATGCCGCCTTAAATAATTAAGGCGGCAAAGGTAGAGAATGTAATATCCAGATTGCTAAATTAGACCGGAAAAGCATTCATTTGTTCCTCGTACAAAAGCCGCAGCAGATGTGCTCTGCCAAGCGACGTTTCGCCACGAATAAAAATGCTCTGCGATTATTCCTGAAAAATTCATTACACCAATTTGTAGCAAATCCCTGCCGTCCGTGTCAATCACATCTTGTCAGGAACTTCGATTCCCATGACATCCAAAGCAGCGGTCAGCGACCGTCGAGCCATATTTGCGGCGGCGATCAGCACGGAACGGCGGAGAATGTCCGGTTCCGCAATGATCTTATTATTGTGATAAAAGAGGTTAAAGGACTTTGCCAAAGAGAAAGTATATTTTGCGAGTATCGCCGGTTCGGTGGATTCGGCTGCATTTTTCACGACATCAGCCAAACGAGCCGATAGGGATATCAATGACCATATCTCGTTGCCCGACTCGGAATCAAATATCGCTTTTATTGCTTCGCTGTCGTTCAATTCCGTCGTTTCGACCTTTTGCTCATCTAATTTGCGAAAGATCGAATTTGCCGCGAACGGCCGAATATTGACAAAAACAGCCGGTTTCGCCTTCGAACGAAAGTGCCTCTTTGAAATCGAAAACGATAACGGTATTTCTGGTGAATTTGAGCAGAAAGTACCGCAAACCGCCAACTGCGAGTCTGATGGGCGATGTGGCTTTTTCTCAGCTTCGGGCAGTCCGCGTGGCGGGCATCGACCTCGGCATAGCGTTTGCTTCAAGACGGTCGATCAGGTCGTCCGCTTTTACGCCTAACCCTTTGCGGCCGCTCATTTCGATGAACGGCTTGTTTTGTCTATCTTCGGAGATTCTCAAAACCGAGCTCGGCGGCAGCCGCGGGCGAAAGAGCGACCATCTCATAAGCAGAGATGAATGCTCGCCTCTTCACCTTTCTCCGGCGAGATCGCGGCGACGCCCTTTCGGACGACTTCCTGGGGTATGACTGCCGGGAATCGATGACGTTATATATCTTTTCGCACCGCCGCCGAATTTATGGGGACGGGCTTATCAGCGATTCATCGGCGTAGTCGTAGTCATCCAGACCGTTCGTCCCGTCAGCGTACTTGTGGAAGAGACTGGTAATTGAAATCCATCTCGAGAAGGGCGAGCTTCCACATCTGGTAAGCTATATCCTTGCCGGTATATGTAACTGTTCCGTTCGAGCTGACGAGGATCTTGTTCGTTCTCGTGGTCGTCGGTCCCGGTGTGGGATGTCAAACGGCATGACCCAACAGCCTGCGTGTTTGCCGCATCTTCATAATGAATTACGCTGAGTGCTTCATTTGGTCGAAAGGCTGTTGTCCCAGAAATGCAGATGCAAGTATCTCTGATTCGCGGGGCAGCAGGTCGTATCGTATCGAGAATCGCTCCATGGTTTAAACGATGCATTCGACATTGCGGGTGGCTACAAAGTCAGCGAGTCTCGGCAGTTGATTGCCGCCCTCTTCGACAGCGTGAGCATTTCGGGCGCTTTGCCTTGATTCTTCGTTCGTCTGCGATATTCGCTGGCCGACCTTTGCGTAGAGGTCCCAGCAATAAAATCAAAGAACTCTTTCACCGCAGCGGCGAGTTTGGCGTCTAGTCGCCTTGATCGCCGTCGAAGTCCTTGTTTTCCAGATATATAAAGCCGATAACAACATCTGCTACCTGAACCCCAGTGTTATCGATGTAGTTCTGCATCTCGACCTGTTTTCCGGTCGCCTTGAGTATTCGCTGAAACGTGTCGCCAAGCACGGCAGTTGCTGACGTGGCCGATGTGGGCGGCTTTGTTCGGGTTTACCGATGTGTGTTCAACGCAGATCTTTTCTTGTTCGATGTCCTGGGAGATCGACAGCGGCTCCGAATTGGCGTTTGCCGTCAAAAATGAAGCACGATCAAAGAATACGTTCAGATATCCGGGACCGGCTATTTCTACTCTGCCGACGCCATCGATCGTTTGGATATTTTCTTTTAATTTTTCAGCGATCGCACGCGGATTGGCCTTTTCGCCGGTTTCTTGTTTGATCCGTTTGGCGAGTTCAAAGGCAATTGGGAACGCTACGTCGCCAAGCTCAGTTTTCGGCGGTGTTTCGGCGGCGATCTGATCGAGGCTGATGTTAAAATTCGCAGCAGCCGATGAGCGGACAGATTCGCGGAAGTTTGATGTTAATTCCGATATGGTCATTATTTAGATAAATTATCTGTAACGAAATAAAAGATAGATTATAGATGCGGTTGTTCGGGATAGCAAAATGGAGCGTCTTTGGTTTTTCTTTTTTCCGTCAAAAACGTTAAACTCTAGCTTTTACCGTAATAAGACCTGGATAATATGGAAAACTCAAATAATTCGGCGGTCGATCTGGCAAAGATCGCGGCCGGCGTCAAAATGATTATCGAAGGCATTGGCGAAGATCCGGATCGGGAAGGTTTGCAGAAAACACCCGAGCGTGTAGCGGATTTTTATGCGGAATTAACAGCCGGAATGTGGGAAGATGCGAAGTCGCACATCGTGCCGCTGCCGGGAGATTCGCATGATGAAATGGTCATCGTAAAGGATATTTCGATCGCGTCGGTTTGCGAACATCATCTCGCACCGTTTGTCGGCAAATGCCACATTGCTTACATACCAAAAGGCGGACGGATCGTCGGTCTTTCAAAACTTGCTCGTATCGCAGAGATATTTGCCAGAAGATTGCAGGTTCAGGAGCGAATGACGCAGCAAATAGCGAAAACGCTTTTTGACGAACTCGATCCGATCGGCGTTATGGTTGTGGTCGAAGCCGAGCATACATGTATGACGCTTCGCGGCGTGAAGAAACCGGGTGCAAAGACTATTACTTCGACCGTTCTCGGTGGATTTAGAACCGATCCGCGAACTCGAGCCGAAGCAATGTCGCTTATTCAGGGTTAACAATTCACTTTAACTGTCGGTGGCCCGACCTTTAACAAATCACTTTAATATGAAAAAACGACCATTTTTGTTAATTATCACTTTGTTTATCGCAATATCCGCCCTTGGCCAGGATCGAACGGCCAAGTTCGATGCGGACAAAATGCGCGAACGCGTTAAAACGCTTTCGGACGACAAATTCGAAGGACGCGGCCCGGGAACCGCCGGCGGAAAGCTTGCGGCCGATTACATTGCGGACGAGATGAAAGCAAGCGGTATCAAGCCGGGAAACCACGGCAGCTATTTCCAGAACGTAAAAATGGTCGGCGTAAAAGCCGATCCGAAAACCAACCTGATCATTAACGGCAAAGCAGGCGAAACCGTTTTGGATTTCGGGGATGATTTTGTTGCGACGACCTCGGCACAGTCTGCCGATGTCGGAATAGACGCCGAACTCGTCTTTGTCGGCTACGGCATCGACGCACCCAATAATAATTGGAACGATTACAGCGGTCCGGCGGATGATTACCGCGGAAAGGTTCTGATGATCTTAGTAAACGACCCACCGCCAACGACCGCCGAACCGGATCGTTTTGGCGGAAAAGGTCTGACATATTACGGCCGCTGGACATACAAATACGAAGAAGCCGCTCGGCGTGGTGCGGTTGGCGTCATTCTCGTGCACACGGATAATTCAGCCGGTTATGGCTGGAACGTTGTGCGGACATCTAATGGCAGTTGGCGTTATGAGATCGAACGAACTTCGTCGGATAAGATCCCTTTTCTGAAAATGAAGTCGTGGACGACCGAAGAAGCTTCGGCGACGATCCTTAGAGCTGCCGGATTGGACCTGAAAGAGCTGCAGGAAAAAGCCGCTGTTCGCGGATTTAAACCGATCAAAACCGGGTTGAATGTAAAGATCGACCTGAAGAGCGAGTTGAAAAAATTCGAATCGCCGAACGTTGTCGGAATGGTCGAAGGAAGCGATAAAAAACTGAGCAGCGAATTCGTAATATTTACGGCACACTGGGATCATCTCGGTATCGGCGAACCGAATGCCGACGGCGACAAGATCTTTAACGGAGCCTATGACAACGCTTCGGGAGTAGCGACGGTTTTGGGCATCGCGGATGTACTCGCAAAAATGCCGATCAAAGAGCGGCCGAAGCGTTCTTTCCTGTTTATGTTTCCGACGGCCGAAGAGCAAGGACTTCTCGGCACCGAATACTATTCACATAACCCGATCATTCCGCTGTCGAAAACGGCGGCTAATGTAAACATCGATGGTGTTAATTTTGCCGGCAAGGTGAAGGATTTTATGGCTTTGGGTGCGGAACGTTCGTCGATCAAAACTATAGTCGATGATGTTGCCAAAGAACGTAAGTTGATCGCCAAAGCCGATACTTCGCCTGAACAGGGATTTTTCTTCCGTTCGGATCATTTTCCTTTCGCTAAGGTCGGAGTTCCGGCTGTTTCATTGCAGCACGGTGATGAATTTATCGATCCTCCGTCAAAAGAAGCCGCCGAATTTATGAGATCTTACGGCGAAAAACATTATCATCAGGTGTCGGATGAATATGACGATTGGTGGGATATGTCGGCAATGATCCAGGAAGCCGAGATCGGATTGGCGATCGGCGTAAAGCTTGCGGACCTAAAGAAAGCTCCGCATTACGATGCGAAAGACGAATTTTCGGCAGCCGATAAAAAACGCGGTATCAAATAGGAAATATGCAGACGTTTTACATAACAACACCGATCTATTATGCGAACAGTTCGCCGCATTTGGGCCATCTATACACGACGATCGTCGCGGATGTGATAGATCGGCACAAGCGGCAGCGTGGCTTTGATACATATTTTCTGACCGGAACCGACGAGCACGGAATAAACATCCAGCGCGCGGCGGACAAGAATGGTCGGACGCCGAAAGAGCAGGTCGATCTGGTTTCGGACGAACTTAAGCGGCTCTTTCACGATTTTCGGCTGGATACAGAGAACGGCGGCTACGACATATTTATGCGTACGACCGAGCCTTTTCATTACGAAGGTGCTCAGAAACTCTGGCGTGCGATCGCCGAAAATAAAACGCCGAAAGGGAATTCGAATATCTATAAAGGCCATTATGAAGGCTGGTTTTGTGCTCCGTGTGCTTCATTTAAGACCGAAGACGAGTATTTGGTGCCGGAGGGAAGCCAGATACCGAACTGTTTGATCCACGAAAGGCCGCTTGACCGCGTTTCTGAAGAAAGTTATTTCTTTCGTCTTTCTGATTATGGCGAGTTGCTTTTGGAAAAGATCGCAGAATTCCCAGAATTAGTTCAACCGGAATCTCGCAAAAACGAGGTTATCTCATTCATAAAGCAAGGTTTACAGGATCTTTCGGTCAGTCGGGAAAAAACATCGGTTTCCTGGGGAATTCCGGTGCCGGATGACGATAAGCATGTAATGTACGTTTGGCTCGATGCACTTTCGAACTATATTACGGCGTTGGGTTATGGTAATGAACGCGAAGGTTCGGCCGGTTTTGAGAAATATTGGAATAATGTAACTCATCTGGTCGGAAAAGATATTTTGCGGTTTCACGCGATCTATTGGCCGGCGTTTTTGATCGCTGCCGGATTGGATCTGCCCAAAACGATCTATGCACACGGCTTGTGGCTCGATACGGATGGCCGTAAGATGAGTAAAACCATAGGTAACGTAATTGAAGTTGATGTGTTACATCAGCATTTCCAAGTCGATGGATTGCGTTACTTTCTGCTCCGCGAGATGGCCTTTGGCCAAGATGGGAAATTTGGGTACGAAAATCTCATCGACCGCGTAAACGCAGATCTTGCTAGCGGTTTGGGGAATTTGGCAAGCCGAACGCTTTCGATGATAACGAAATATCGTGAGGGCATAGTGCCAAGCAGTGAAATATCAGCCGGTTCGATTTGAAAAAGCTGAAGAAGCAGGACTCGATCCGACTGCAGACGCTTTATCGGCGGAATTGTCGGGGCTTCGTGATGAGTTTCTAATGCGGTTCGATAAGTTTGAATTCAACCAGGCCCTTGAATCGGTCTGGGCAACGATCGCGACCGTGGATAAGATGATCTCGGACACCAAGCCTTGGGCTTTGATCAAAGACGAAAACCAAGCGGAAACATTGAACGCGGTTTTGTATCGGGCGACGGAAACGCTTCGGTGGCTGTGCATTTTGCTTTATCCGGTAATGCCGGAATCGACAAAAAATATTTACAAACAGATCGGACTGAGCGAAGATATTTCAAAACTTGATCCGGCAGAGCTGAAATGGGGGACTTTAACGGCCGGAACAAAGATCGGCGAAAGCGAAGCGGTATTTCCGCGAATTGATAAGAAAAAAGTTATGAATGAGATCAGCAAAGGGGAAACTGAGATGAGTGGTGAGCAGGAAGTTGTCAATAAGCAGCAATCAGTAAGCAATGAGCCCGCGAAGAGCGAGGAAACGGCTGATAACTTTATCGCGATCGACGATTTTTTGAAGGTCGAACTGCGTGTCGGCGAGATATTGGTCGCCGAACGTATTCCGAATGCAGATAAACTATTGCGTTTTGAGATAGATCTTGCCGAAGAAAAGCCGCGGCAGATACTCGCCGGCTTAGCCGAATATTACGATCCGGAAAAACTAGTCGGCCGAAAGGTCGTCGTCGTCGCCAACCTAAAACCAAGAAAAATGCGCGGCCTCGAATCACAAGGCATGATCTGCGCCGCCTCGCTAACCGAAGAAGACACACCGGCGATCGCAACATTTTTGGAAGACGTTAAAGTCGGCGCGAGGCTGAAATAAGCCATTAGGATAATGAAAAAACTGAATTTAATATTACTTTTACTGCTTTTGACCGCTGCAGTAGGACATTCGTGGACACAAATTCCTCCGCCCGCGCCAGCACCGCCTGCGCCGGCCGCCGATTATTCGCCGGAACGATGGAAAGAATACAAGTTTTCGGAATTTGGATTCTCGATCAAATTTCCCCGGCCCGCAACCAAATTATTTGACGTCAGAAATTCTGATCTGGATCCTCTTTCACCAACGAAGTTTGTATGCAGATCGGCAAGCTTTATATCTTATGAAGTTGCAGTTCGGGTGCTTAAGGAGCGACCGAAGGATAACGCTGAAATTGAGGCACTGTTCGATACAAGAGCGGCTTTGGCTGCGAAAGAATTTGGTTCAGCTGAATTCACAGGTGTTAGTCACGAAGGATGGTTGGATTTACCATCTCGATATTATGAGATAGAAACCCGAGGTCGACGGCTACGACAACTCCATGTGCTATCAGGCCTTGTGCTTTATACGGTTTCATCTGTTGCAGTAAGTAATCATGGGGAAAACGTGATGGGAGCGGCCGATGCGTACAGATCCATTGCTGCTCCATTTATAAGTTCCTTTAAATTGTTCCCGCCCGAAACTGTTCAGACTTCCAAAATTGACGAAAATGACGTGGGGTCGTGGAAAAAGTTTAGTTCGGATGAAGAAGGCTTTAGTGTTGAAATGCCTGGTGTCCCCGAAATAAAGGACACCCAGGTGATGAACGAGATCAGACAAATAAAACAAACCGAATATATTTTGCAAACAGCCCGAATGGCTTACGGGGTTGTCATTCAAAGATACGGACTGCTTCCGGAGGACGAAGCTTCAGTCTCAAAGGTGCTGGACGAGTGGGAGAGCGGTTTTACCGAATCGTCTAAAGCGAAGATCGTCGATTCTCGATCGCTAAAGAAATTCGGCCGTGAAGCTCGCGAGATAAGGGTGGAAACCGCAACTCATGTGATATCGGCAAGGGTCTTTTTGACTGATGGGAGACTTTATTCATTGGCCGTGACGTATGATGCCGGTCTCGAAACGATTAGAAGTGAGGAACAAACAATACATGCTGCCGAGGCTAAGTTTTTCGATAGCTTTGAACAATTTAAGCCTCGAAACCTGAGAGAGATCGAAGAGGCATTAAAGAAATATCCCGCTGAATTTTTCGGTAAACTGAATGGATCGTTGTATACGAATAAATATATTGGTTTTTCGATCGAGTTGCCGGAAGGGTGGAAATTTAAAGGAAACGAAGAGTCTGGTCTTTTGCAGCAGATGGGAAAGGATCCGTCGGCGTCAGAAAACAGCGAGTCATTGAAACGATTCGCTTCGCAGCGAATGATGCTGTTTGTGTCTTCGAAGAAGGTGATGGGAATGGAGAGAAATTCTTCTATCGCGGTCGTCACTGATTTTAACGGCGAAAAAATATTCGACCCTTTGAAAGGGCTGCTTGCAGCAGAAGCGCTGTTCGAGAAACAAAACGGAAATAAGATCACAAAACATCCATACACATTCAAGATCGGAAAAAAGAACGTTTCGAGTTTAGAAAGAGAATGGGCGATCCCGAATTACGGAACAATTATGCAAAGATTGGTCGTTTTTGTATCGGGAAAATATACTGTGACCATGGTTTATACAGGTGCTGAGGACGAAGATCTGAATATTATGGAAAAATCTCTTAGATCCATCAAGATATTTTAAATAACCCATTTCTTAAAGATTTTTCGAACACTCGGCAAATAAATTAGAGTTTTAGGTCCAGACGTATACCCCCGGAAAAATGAGTTGAATGATGAAAAAGAGATGATCTGTCGCGGGACTGAAGACGCTGTCTCAGATGTATCTTCTATTCAAGCGAATTCATTACGTAGTTCTCTGTGTTTTCAGTTCGTATCGTTCCATAAGACCGATCCGGAACCTTTTTAATGACTTATATAGATTCACATTGTCATATTGACGGCGAGGCGTTTGATGCGGATCGGGATGAGGTTGTATCTCGTGCGGTGGATGCCGGCGTTTTGGCGATGTTGAATATCGGAACGGGCGATCCGCGGTCGGATGATTTTCGTCGGGCGGTTGCGGTTGCGGAAAAATATGAGAATGTTTTTGCGGCGGTCGGTGTTCATCCGCACGACGCAAAGCTTTATGACGACGCAGCGGAAGAACATCTGATAGGGCTGGTGAGGTCGAGTAAAAAGGTTATCGCTTGGGGCGAGATCGGGCTCGATCATTATTACGATCATTCGCCGCGGGACGTGCAGCGTGATGTTTTTCGACGGCAAATTCGCACGGCCAAAGAGTTGAACCTGCCGATCATAATTCACAGTCGCGATGCCGATGACGAAACGGTTGAGATCCTTAAGAAAGAATATGAAAAGCCGCCTGAAGGCGGGACTCAGAACGGAATAATGCATTGTTTCGGCGGCACACCCGAAATGGCTAAAGCGTTGATGAACATCGGTTTTTTGATATCTTTTGCCGGTAACGTCACGTTCAAAAAAGCGGAAAATCTTCGCGATGCCGCGCGTGTTGTGCCGCTCGAAAAACTACTGATCGAAACCGACTGTCCTTTTCTGACGCCGGTACCTTTTCGCGGGAAGCGGAATGAGCCCGCTTACGTAGTCAACACAGCCGAGTTTTTGGCAGACTTTTATGCTGTTGAACTCGAAAAACTCGCATCGCAGACAACCGCAAATTTCCTTCAATTTTTCAACCTAAAGATCGCCGGGATCAATTGATCGCAGAATCCGATCACACACTTAAATGTGGTATTATTTACAAAATTATGGCTAAAGAAAATTCATTTGATATTGTTTCGAAAACAGATTACGCGGAAGTTACGAACGCTCTGAATCAGACCAACAAAGAGATCTCGCAGCGATTCGATTTCAAAGGCAGCAAAGCTGCTGTTGAGCTAAAAGAAAAAGACCTCGAACTAACCGCCGAAGACGACACCAAGCTGCGAAATATGAACGATATTTTGCAAGGCAAACTCGTTAAACGCGGGATCTCACTAAAGGCTCTCGATTACCAAAAGGTCGAAGCCGCAGCCGGTGGAACTGTTCGCCAAGCGGTGAAGATCCAGCAGGGAATTCCGATCGACAAAGCCAAAGAGATCGTCAAATTCATCAAAGACGCAAAGCTCAAAGTTCAGGCATCGATCCAAGGCGAAAGCGTACGTGTTTCGGGCAAAGACCGCGACACTCTTCAGGACGTGATCGCAAAACTGAAAGCCCACGATTTTGGGGTCGATATGATGTTCGATAATTTTAGGAACAACTAAGACTAGTGTTGAATCGCAGAATCGTCACAGTATTATTGTTATTGACCGCACTGTCCGTCATGTCCTGTGTACGCCTGCTAAATTTTCAGGAAGTTCGATGGCTTCCGACGCTCCAGGCCGGAGATCTTGAATGATTACTTAGATCGGATGTCAAAACCTTAAGAGAAGATATCGTGAATTCGCTGTTCCATACGATCGGGATAAGTATTTTGTGAAACGCATCATTGGATTGCCAGTTGAAACACTTTCGATCCGTGGGTTTCAGGAACTGTCTTCATTAACGGAGAAGAGATATCGGAGCCTTACCTCGATCAGGCATACAACCGAGCAACGTCCGATTCTGAGCGATCTTGGAAAATTCATGATGATGCTTATTTTGTGATGGGCGACCATCGGGATTTCTCTTCAGATTCGACGTATTGGGGCACAGTCGTTCCCGGAATTCTAATGAAGACATTGGAAAGGACTCTCAGAGTCTTACTGGATTGTTAATATCTCAATAACTATTATGAGAGATCAAAAATATTTAATCGATGCAAATATTCGCTACAAAACGAGCGGCCATTTTGGGCAAAGCAACGGCGCGGAAGATATTTTCGATCGTCGCGGATGAGCTTGCTTTGGTTGAGGCTGAGTTCGAGCGGCAGATGCGTTCGAATATTCAGGTGATCAATTATCTCGGCGATTATGTTCGTGAATCCGGCGGCAAGCGTGTTCGTCCGGCGTTACTTGTTTTGTCTAATTATGCAGCGGGCGGCCGTGCCTCGGACGAACCGATCATCCGGCTCGCGACCGTTATGGAAATGCTCCACACGGCCACGCTTGTCCACGACGATATAATCGATAATTCGGATATTCGCCGAAATCGTGCTTCGGTCAACGCAAGGTTCGGCAACCAAACGGCCGTTCTGATGGGCGATTGGCTCTATATGTCGGCGTTCGAAACTTCGCTCCGCGAACGTTCGCTCGAGATCCTCGACATCCTCACGCGGCTTACGCGAAAAATGACCGAAGGCGAATTGATCCAGCTTACGACGATAGGCGACGTGAGTATTTCCGAAAACGCATATTACGACATACTTCGTCGAAAGACCGCATATCTTTTTTCTGCCTGCTGTGAGATCGGTTCAATTTCGGGCAGTGCAGACCAAAACCATCGCGAAGCATTGCGTGATTATGGAATGAATCTCGGCATCGCATTTCAGCTTGCTGACGATCTTTTGGATCTGACGGCGGAAATGAACGACCTTGGCAAGGCCTCCGGCGTCGATCTGACCGAAGGAAAAATGACGCTTCCGCTGATATTGCTTTTGCAGGAACAGCCGGAATTAAAGGTGATATTAGAAGAGGTAATGCGGACCGGAACCTACGAAGCGATCTCGCGTAACGGCCTGTTACGAAAAATGTCTGAGATCGGAATGATCGAACGGATACGTTCCATTGCGCTTGGGTTTGCCACAGCCGCAAGAAAAAACCTTGAAGTTTTACCTGAAACAGAGTATCGTGTTGCTTTGGAAGCGATTCCTGATTACGTCATCGAACGCGGGAATTAAAAACATCTCATTTCGTTTCCCGCAAACTGCTTTGCTGCATTATGTTAGACGAAAACCTTATAGCAACACTCGAACAAAGTTTACGCCAAACACGTAACGCTCAAAACCGTTTGGCAGCACGTCTGCGCGAGGTGCATGAAGAGTCGGAAAGGCTTCGAGAAGAGATCGGTGCGCTTGAGAACAGCGCCCGGCAAACCGAATCGGCGATAGATAGTTTGCTTGTAACGATGCGTTCCGGAAGCCGTATTTTCCCTTCGGGAACTTCGATGCGGATCGACGATGAATACGGCATTTCACCGAAATCCACTCCAACAAATTCCGAAAAGCCGACTTCTGCATCGGTGCGTCCGATGAGAAAAGAGACGCCGAATCGGCCGGTCGCTTACATAAATCAGAATCGAGGCGTTCCATCGCGTTCGAATGATATCGAACCGATCAGCAACCGTTTTGCCGACCGCACGATCACACAAGCTTGCACATTATTGCTCCGCGAAGCCGAAAAGCCGCTTCACGTAAATGAGCTTTATAATCTCTTGGTTTCAGGCGGCATGGAATTCAAAGGAAATAATCCGACCATCTCGATCGCCGTTTCGCTCAATAGAAACCGTCGATTTAGAAAAGTAGAACCGGGAACATTCGATCTGATGTTTCGCGAAGCTTCGCATCAAGCGGCTTCCTAGGTTGTGCGGCAAACTTCAGTTTGTCGATAATAAAGTTTCAAATTACAGTCAATTCTTGACTTGAACATAGAGGGATCTCCGATGAAAAATTTCAAAGCACTTCTGAGTGTTTTTGTATTTCTATTGCTATTTACGGCTTTTTCGAACGACGCTTCGGCTCAGAAAGTGAGGCTTCGTTCACAACTGACACCGGCTTGCACCGGTTCGGCAAATTCGCGCTTCGCTGACGTGTTTGCGGATGGGAATATAGCCGTTCTGGGAAGTTATAGTTGTAAAGGAGCTTTTATTTTCGACATCAGCGATCCTGATCATCCAACGCTCGCATCTTGGTACAATCCCGGGAATAATCAGCAATTTCTTGAGGCTATCGTCGTTGGCAACCGCGGATATTTTGGTTCCGGCACCGGTAATGGCGGTGTGCATATTGTTGACCTGAGCGATCCGACAAGCCCTGTTCTTCTCGGCGTCGTGGATGATTCACATGGCAACGGTCACAATCGAATTCACGAAATGATGGTCTTTCAACAAAACGGCGCGACGTATTTGCTGGAAAATTACAACAGCACGAGCGTAAAGACATTAAAGGTCATAAATATTTCCGATCCGGCAAATCCGGTTTTTATTCGTAATTTTGATCCAACCGAAGTTCAATGGGTTCACGCGATGCATATTCGCGGGAATCGTTTATTCACATCCGGTTGGGGAAATAATTCGACCCGCGGAAAGACAGAGATCTATAACATCGAGAACATTGCGACGACACCGCCGGTACTCTTGGGTTCTATCTCAGATCCATCGGCATCGCCGACAGCCGGCAATAATATGCACAGCAGCTGGACGAGCGAAGACGGCAGGTATCTTTACAGCGCACGCGAAGTAACGAACAGCAACGGCCCGAGTCCGGGCGACATACGTGTCTATGACATCGCCGATCCGGCTCAGCCGCTTTTGATAAATCGGATATCTATGGCCGATCTCGGCATCAATGCAGTAACGCCGCACAATCCGGTCGTTATGGGCAACAAACTTTATGTTTCTTGGTATCAAGCCGGTTTGCAGGTTTTCGACCTTACAGACCCGACGACGCCGGTGAGGATCGGCCAATACGATACTTTTGAAGATGCTTATGCTCCTTCAAAAAGTTCCGCGATCCAAGATCAACCGTGGGATCAGATATGCGGCCCCGGTTTGTCGCAGAGCAATTTGCCGACAAATTACGACGGCTTGTGGGCAGTTTATCCGTTCCTGGGCGAGGACAAAGTTGTCATCGGTGATCTGACCAAAGGATTGTTGATCGTAGATGTTTCCGATTTTAGCGCACCGCAGCGAAACTCTGTTTCGGATTTTGACGGCGACGGCAAGACCGATCTATCCGTCTTTTCACCCACGACCGGACAATGGACGGTCGAGAACAGTTCCACAGGAGCACCACAATACACAGCTTTTGGGCTTAACGGCGATCAGATCGTTACCGCCGATTTTGACGGCGATGGACGTTCTGACGTTTCGGTTTGGCGGCCATCGAATGGAACTTGGTACATACTCGGCAGCACTGCGGGATTTTATCAGCAGCAGTTTGGTACGGCAGGTGATGTTCCGGTTGTCGGCGATTACGATGCCGACGGCAAAGACGACATCGGCGTTTGGCGGCCATCTACCGGCATTTGGTACATATATCGAAGCACGCTTGGTATTCAAATAGTGAAATGGGGAATCGATGGCGACAAACCGCTTGTTGGCGATTATGAAGGTGACGGCAAAGCCGATATGGCGATCTGGCGGCCATCGAGCGGCGTTTGGTATGTGCTTCCGAGTTCGGCTGAAATTCCGATCATTGTGAAATTCGGTTTAGAAACCGACAAACCGCTGACGCTTGATGTCAATGGCGATGCACGTACGGATTTTGGAATTTATCGTCCTTCGACCGGCCAGTGGTACACGCTCAATTCTTCTGATTATAGCGTTGCGGTTTACAAATTCGGCATCGAAGAAGACTTACCCATCCCGGCCGACTTCGACGGCGATGGTATTTCAGATCGTGCCGTTTATCGGCCAAGCACCAATGTTTGGTACGCTCTGCGTAGCAGCGATAATGGCGTTATGATAAGACAATTTGGACAATCAGGCGACGAGCCTTCGCCGTCCTCGGTCCAGCCAAATTAGTTGCGTCATAAAATTTAAAGGCCAAAAGTCATAGTTTCGGCTTGACTATGGCCTTTTTGTTTTTATTATGGCTTATATGAAACTGACGCTTACTGTTAACACCGGATCGCTTGCCAACCGCAGTTACGAACTTGAGACCGGCTTTATGACGATCGGCCGGAGCGAGAATTGTACGATCCGTTTCGACCCTATAGGCGAAAGGCTCGTCTCAAAACAGCATTGTTTTATCGAAGCCAAACCCGACGGATATTACCTGACGGACAACAACAGCAGTAACGGAACATTTTTGAATGGCGAACGCATTCAGCAATCTATGCTGCACGAAGGCGACCGCATAGATTTTGGCAAGAACGGTTCGTCGGCGACCGTACATCTGCAGGGAGATAGCCAGGCTGTGCAGGCGCCGGAAAATTTCCGGATGAACGAACTCGCTCAATATAGTTCCGCAGCGATCAAAGTCCCTGACAATCTGCAAAATTCTATGGCGAGTATCGGCCTTGGCCAGGTCGCCGTTGCTCCGACGAATAAGAACGTCGGCAAATATGTCGGCATTGGTTTGACGATCTTTATGATGATCTTTTTGTCATTGATCGTCGTTGGGATAATGTTTCTAAGTGTCGGCCCGATCCCGGCCGTGATCGCCGCGGTCGTTGCATTCATTCCGGCGGTCATTTATTTGATCCCGCTCGTTGTTTTGGATCGCTATGACCCTGAACCGATCTGGCTCCTCGCTCTCGCGTTTGGCTGGGGAGCACTTGTCGCGGTCATTGTTTCTTTTATACTCAACACATTTTTCGGCATTACCGTCGCGTTGACCGTTTCGCCTGATGCCGGCCAAGTTGTGAGCGGACTTATCTCCGCGCCGATCGTCGAAGAAGCATCGAAAGGCATCGGCTTGTTAATATTGCTGATCGCATTTCGAAAATATTTTGATGATATTTTGGACGGCATTGTTTTCGCGGGTGTCATCGCTCTCGGTTTTGCAACGGTCGAGAATGTTCTTTATTACGGCCGTGCACTTGGCCAGGGCGGCATCGCGGCTTTGGTGCTGATATTTTTTATGCGAGGTATCTTGTCGCCCTTTGCTCACGTGACGTTTACGTCGCTTACCGGTATCGGCTGCGGCATCTCACGCGAATCGCATAATAAATTTATACGTATTCTGATGCCGATGCTCGGTTACTTCGGAGCCGTCACGCTTCATATGATCTGGAACGGAATGGCGATCGTTGGCGGACTTGGATCGTTTTTAGTCGGCTATCTGATCATTGAGATACCGTTCTTTCTGATCTTCGTCGGCTTTGCTTCGTATATTATGTATCGGCAAAACAAGATCTTGAAGGAAATGCTGGCGATCGACATCGCCCGCGGTTTAATTCCGGAAGATCATGCTAAACGGGCGACCTCGATCTTCAAGAGTACAGGCTGGCTGTTGAGCGGTTTATTTGACGGAAAATTCCGGGCTCGTTCGCGGTATATGCGGGCGATCGGAAGTTTGGGTTTGAGTTATTGGCATATTCAGCGAGCGACCGCCGCTCAAGGACAAACAGCTAGCTTCCAGCAAAATCCGCTGCTGCGTGAGGAAGTATTGGCTTGGCGGGACAAAGTCTAGAACAATGGAGAACGTATAATGAAAAATGGATAATGGAGAGATGAGATCTCAATTCTCCATTATCCATTCTCAATTTACTGGTAGGCCGTGCAGGGATTGAACCTGCGACCCGCGGATTAAGAGTCCGCTGCTCTACCAACTGAGCTAACGACCCGAAAACCTTTGCAGTATAGCAATAAAGAAAACCAACACGCAAACCGCAATAAATCTAAATTTCCTCGTTCTAAATTGAGAGGTAAGGCGGCTTTATGCGACAATACTTAGGTAAATGAGAGAATGCTCTAAATGTGAGACATGTTATCCGGATGCGGTCACGGTCTGTCCGAATGACCAGACGGAGACACGTATCTCAATGCCCGGCGGACAATTGCTGGCTAATAGATATCTGCTTCAGCGACGGATCGGACGCGGTGCGATGGGTCAGGTGTATCTGGCGAACGACAATAAATTTGCTGCAAGAAAAGTTGCCGTAAAAACAGTTAGACAGGATATTCTCAGCAGCGAAGACCTTCAAGAGGGCGAAGCGATCGTGCGTTTCGAACGCGAGGCACAAGCGGCAGCTTCGGTTCAGCATCCAAACACGGTCGGCGTAACGGATTTTGGCGAAACCAAGGACGGTATATTTTATCTCGTCATGGAATATGTCGAAGGCGAAACTCTTCATCGGCTGCTTCGCCGCGAAGGAACCTTGACCGTCAGCCGTTCCGTGAAAATTTTGCGGCAGATCGCCGACGGTGTCGAAGCGGCACACGATATCGGCATACTGCATCGAGATCTAAAGCCGGCGAATATATTTCTGCTGCAAAAAGGCGTCGGCGGCGACGGTTTCATTAAGGTTGGCGATTTCGGACTCGCAAAGATCGTAAATCAAACTGTAACCGATATCAGTTCGAACGCAACTCCTTCGTCACGCGGAATTATCGGCACGCCCGAATATATGTCGCCGGAACAGATGCAGCCCGAAATGGGCGTCGATGTTCGGGCGGATATCTATGCACTCGGCACGATCGCATATTTGATGCTCGGCGGCAAAACACCTTTCACCGGCGATATGATGCAGCTCGTAATGCAGAAAATAATGAAAACGCCTGAGCCGCTTTCATCTCTGCGTTCCGATATTCCCAGCGATGTCGAACGAGTAATAATGAAGTCGCTGGAGATCGATCCGAATATGCGTCAGGCTTCGGTTTCGGAGTGGATAAACCAGCTCGAAGAAGCCGCATCGGATTTTGACGAAAGCCGAAGTTCGGGAACGTCGCGGCTGATCATTATGGCTCCGCCGAGTGCGGAAGTTTACGTCGATGACGAACGCAAGGGAAGCGTCGGAAGTTCGGGCCGAGTCGTGTTAACCGGAATCCCGGCCGGACAGCATGTTCTGCGCGTGGCAAAGACCGGCGAGAAAGATGACGAACGCGTTATCGAGATCCGCGAAGGCGTAAACGAACAGGTTATCCAGGCACATCTGCGGACGATAAACGAGCAAGGCAGCCAACCTTCATCAGGTTCGCAGGGAAGCAGCAGCGGTGCTCGATCGAGCATGATGCCGGGCATTGTCGCCTGCTCAAATTGCAATGCGCGTTTTGCCGAAGGCGTGAAATTTTGCGGACGCTGCGGCAACAGGTCGTTCATTCTTGTTGTCCCGGCAGAAGATCCGGGAGCGTTTCCGTGTCCGCGATGTACGAATATGCTGCCGCCAAATTCGCGGTTTTGCGGCCGCTGCGGATTAAATATGACTCCGCCCGGAAGCGGAAATCCGGGCATTCAAACACAACCGACTTTCTTAAAACCCAATGCAGGTATGCAAATTCCGCAGCAAGCCGAAAAGCTTTGCGGAAAATGCGGCGAATCCTATCCGGCACGAATAAAATTTTGCGGCCGTTGCGGAAATGTTCTCGGCGCATAAATTTTATCCAGGTTTCCTTCCAGATCGAACCAAAATTAGCATTTCGTAGGTCTTATGCTTATAATACTGAGAATCGTTTTTTCGTTTTATCTAAAGCGATCGGGAACCGTTAATGAAAGTTTGTCCGACTTGTAAAAGAAATTACGCAGATGACTTGTTGAATTTTTGCCTTGATGACGGATCTGTCCTGACTACTGCAGGAAATCCGTCCAATGAGGTTTACCTCAATCAAGCTCGTCCAACTGCTGTTACGCCGCCGACACCGCGAACAGCAGAGATGAACTACGCTTCTGCTCCGGCACCGGTTCCGGCTAAGTCGTCGAGACGCGGCGGTATGTGGGCGATCGGAATATTCATTGCGCTGATTGTCCTTTGCGGCGGCGGTGCCGCATTCTTCGGAATCTTGGTTGCCAATGCTCCCGACGATAATTCTAACGAGAATGTCGGCACCAACAACAGAAATGATTCCCGGCCTGATGTTCCGAAAACCGGCGCACATAAAGTGAATCTTTCCGAATGGGCCGGAGTGAGAGAAGACGGCACACTCCAGGCGAACGGTGCGGAAAGTGTGATGTGGTCAAAACTAAAGGGCCATTTTTTTGTAATGGTCGCACCGCAAAAATTTTCGACTGTCGGCTCCAATACAAGTTTGACCGTTCGTAATATCAACGACGAAAATACCAGCATCGGATTTGGCCTGGTATTTCACAGCGATGTAAAACCGCTCAAGCAAGATTACGCATTTCTTATAGATTCGAAACGCAAACGCTATCGGATCGTCAAACACGCGAATCTTAAGGAAAGCGATGTAGTTAAATGGACGACTTCTTCGACGATAAAAGATGGTGATGCGAAGAATACTATAGAAGTCCATGACCTAAGCGGAATGATGGAATTTTATATAAACGGATCAAAACTCACAACTATTCGTAATGAGCTGGGAGCCACATCCGGTGTGCCCGGACTTTATGCAGGAGATGCGATCAAGATCGGATTTTCGGACCTGACTGTAAGCGACTAAGAAGCAAATTTGGTTCTATGAAACATTGTCCTCAATGCGGCCAACGGTACAGCGACGCGAACATAAATTTTTGTCTCGAGGACGGCGAACTTCTAAAAGATTTCGCCGATACTCCGCCGACGATATTCGGCAGTGATCCTCTGCCGTCACAATATGCTGACGATCAGCCGCCGACCGTTCTGATGAATCCGACGCGGGTGACCAATTCGAACTGGGAACCCGGCGGTCCGCCTGCTCCGTGGCAGACGAATCAGGTCGTACAACAGACCGGTTATGCTCCTCCGATGGTTTATTCGCCCTCTCAGGATCAAACCCTGCCTATTGTCGGATTGGCTCTCTCACTTGGAGCTTTGATCTTCGTATGCTGTTTTGGCGGTATCTGGTTGGGCGTTCCGGCCGCTATCGTGGGCTATATCGGAATGACCAAAGCGGACAAAGATCCGACAAAATACGGCGGACGCGGAATGGCGATAGCGGCTATGATTATAGGCGTCATAAGTTTTATTTTATCGATGCTATACATCTTCCTTACTTTGGTGGCGAATTAGGTTTAAATTCTCTATACTCTTATAAATGCGAGTTACGCTTAATGTCGTGGCCGGACCGCAAACAGGCCGGCAATTTACATTTGATGAACACGACACGTTCATGATCGGCCGAAGCGAAGATGCACAGTTCTGTCTGCCGCATGATCGTTTCTTTTCGCGCCATCATTGCCTGCTAGAGATCGCTCCGCCGCAAACATTTCTGCGTGATCTGGGTTCGACCAATGGAACATTCGTAAATGGACTTCGCGTTGAAACCGCTCATTTAAAGAACGGCGATCGGATCCAAGGCGGCGAAACCGTTTTGGAAGTAAAGGTCAACGCAGATTCTTCGATGGAAGCGGCCTCGGCGTCAAGAGTTCCTTCGTATGATGGAACCGAGCCTTCATTCATAACGGTCGCTTGTTTGAATTGCGGAATTCCCGCACAAGCCGCCGCTTCTCGGCCGGACGCAAAACTATCTTTTGTTTGCGATGATTGCCGTGAAAAGCTTCGTAAAAATCCGCAGCCGATACCGAATTATCAAATGATCCGCATGCTCGGACAAGGCGGAATGGGCAGCGTAATGCTTGCCCGTGCCGAACGCGACGGACGAGCCGTGGCAATTAAAACATTGCTGCCCGAAGTCGCCGTCAGCGATCAATCATTAAAGCGGTTCATGCGCGAGATCGAAGTTTCCTCATCGCTTCAGCATCCCAATATCGTCAGTTATATCGAACACGGCACGCACAACGGCATAGTTTATCTGGTTACGGAATATGTGACCGGAATGGATGCGGCAAAACTCGCAAAGACCCGCGGCGGAAAGCTTAGCTATCAAGAGGTCGTAAAGATAATTGAACAGACGCTGGCCGCCCTGGATTTTGCTCACAACCAGGGCTTTGTGCATCGCGATATTAAGGAGCAGAATATCCTGGTCGATGGAACGTTTCCAAAATATATAGCGAAGCTGACCGATTTTGGTCTATCTAAGAGTTACAAGCAAACCGGTATGAGCGGCGTTACGATGGTCGGCGATGTCGCCGGAACGATCGCGTATATGCCTCCGGAGCAGGTTCGCGATTTCAAAGAGGTTCGACCGCCGTCGGACATTTACGGCATCGGAATGACGGCGTACAGCTTATTAACAGGTGCTCACGCTTTGGACATCAGTCCGAACGCCGGTATTTCGGAAACGGTCAAAGCGATCTTCGAAAAACCGATCATCCCGATCGCAAAACGCGTTCCGGAAGTTCCGATCCGCATTTCCGCCGTGTTCGAAACCGCTCTCGCAAAGCAGGTCGAATTGCGATGGCGTTCTGCCGGCGAGATGAGGGAAGCTCTGCTTCGCGCAGCCGCCGAATTCCAATAGGATCAGTTTAAGTTACAAAAAGGGCGTGCCTAATTATAGCGGCACGCCTTTTCATTTTTATACGAACATATCTATTTATTGGTTATAAGCAGCTTCGGTCGGTGCATCACCCGCCAGACCGAATGTTTCTATCCGATAGGAACTGTCCGAGCTGTTGAGTATGTACCAAACACCGCCTCGATAAACGGCCGCGTCCGCTTTTCCATCGCCGTCAAAATCTCCGACCGTCGGAACATCTCCGGCAAGCCCAAAGTGAAAGATAGCTATACTGCCGCTCGAAAGATATTGATACCAATCGCCGTTACGATAGACCGATATATCGGCTTTTCCGTCGCCATCAAAATCACCGGTCAGCGGGATATCGGTTGCGAGGCCGAATTGTATGACCTGATATCCTGCCTGCGATTTTAGTATGTGCCAGTAGCCGTCCCGATAGACAGCCTGATCGATCTTGCCGTCGCCGTCATAATCAGCGGCCATCGGCCGGTCACCTGACAAGCCGAACTGAACAGATGAACTTCCGCCCGTGCTGCCAAGCATATACCAAGTTCCATTTGATGGACGAAAGATAGCGAGATCGTCGATCCCGTCACCGTCGAAATCACCGGTTTGCGGAATATCGCCTGCATCGCCGAATTGGGTCGCAGTGAAACCAAGCGAAGAACGCAGCAGATACCAGACGCCGTTGCGATAAACTGCGGTATCGGTTTTGGCGTCTCCGTCGAAATCGCCCGGTGCGATCTTGTCCGTCGATATACCAAAAGGAAATCCCGAATAACCGGAGGTCGATCCGTTTATGTACCAAAATCCATTTGATGGACGGAACACCGAAATATCCGAACGGCCATCGCCGTCGTAGTCGAATTTAACCGGGCCATTATCTACTATTATTATTGAACCTTTCGCCAATTCGCCAATGTAAGCGAGTGCGACCTTTGTGAACTTTTCACCAAGTAACGCGTTGTTTCCGCTTTTATCGATCGTGTCCTGGATCGTATGTATGTATGGATTATCCATAGCCGGCGGCGGATTGAACGGAGCTTCGAAAGGGAAGGAAGCAGCGTATTGTTTATTGTCCCATGATGCATGATCCGAACACGAATAATTACAAACGGTATTCCCGACGACGTAGTTCGGTAAATAGGCAGTTATCAGATCGCGGATAAATTGATTTTGAGCCGCATTCGTATGATCGGTAATAAGAACAATATCGTATATCGAAGCGGCATCCCGATAGTTCGTCATATCAAGCTGAAGCACGCCAACCACATTTTTATTAGCATTTCGATAGCTTGTCGCAATATCATTGGAACCTTTAAGACCGACTTCTTCCGCCGCATATGCCATGAACTGGATAGTCCGGGCGGGATGGAAATTCTTGTCCATCAAGACCCGTATAGCATCGGTAAGCGTTGCGATGCCGGAAGCATCGTCATCAGATCCCGGTGATCTTGCGTCGGTTGCGCCGCCGCTGATTATCGAATCCTGATGCGCACCGAGTACTACGATCTCATTCGGAAACTCTGTTCCCTGGATCGTCATTATTACCGACGGCTGCGGAGTGACATTTGCCGGATGATTGTAATATGCGACGGAAACGTCGGGACGTCCGGCACCGAGCGCGGTCCACGTGTCTTTTATCCAGGCAGCCGATTGAAGCCCGGTTGCCGAATTATGTCTGCGTGTTAGAAATGCCGAAAGGTCCTCAATAACACTTCGCGTATATGGTTCGCTCGTGGCCGCGATCATCGGAGTTACGTTCGCACCATTGTCGATCGCATATACGATGTTTTGCGAATTAGGATCCGATCGAAGGCTGGCAGTGGCAAAATCAACGGCTTCTTCATATGTCGGATGCGATGAAAAGCCCGCACATTTGTGAAATTCTTCGTGCATGCTTTGAGTAAGGCTAAAAATATACTCATCGCTCATTTTGAGAATTGCGATACCGTCGCGATCATCGACGATCTTGTAGGGAAGCTTGCCGCCTTTCGCATTGACGACTGAATCGATATGAGACAATTCTTTCGCATCGATAGTAACCCAGCTAACGCCGCTGTCGGCCGAAGTACCTTGATCAAAATAAACGAAGAGCCCAATTGAAAGGATCACAGCCGCGATCGCGAAACCGCCAAAGATCTTTTTAAGAATCACATTTCCTCCAAGAAAAACGAGAGAATACAACCGACCAAATTTATTACTTAATCGACGCAATGTCAATAAAAGCCTTTGTTAGAGCGTCTTAGTTACTTTCGAAAGCGACCGCGGAGCGTCCGGATCGAGGCCTTTTACTTCAGCCAGATGAGCCGCCAGAAGCTGTGCCGGAATGATGAACGGTATCGGCGACAATATCTCATCGATCTCCGCCGAAAGCCGCAAGGATCGAGTTGAAAGCGATGCGATCTTTTCGTCGTTGGTGATCGAAAAGCAATCCGCATTCAATTCGCCGAGCCTTGTCAGCAGATCGATGCTGCCTTGTTGAGTTACGCCGTTCGGAGCGAATAAAATAACCGGAAAACGCCGTTCGACGATCGCCAAAGGGCCGTGGAAAAAATCGGCCGAAGAAAATCTTTCGGCGACAACGTAACAGGTTTCCATCAATTTTAAGGCAAGCTCATAGGAATTGCCGTAGTTAAACCCGCGTCCGACAACGACGCAGTTCTCCACAAACGCATATCGCTGTGCGATCTCTTTTATTTCCGGCGCGAGCTTTAGCGATTCAGCCGCGAACGCGGGAATTTTTCGATAATCTATCCGTGCATCGCCGATGGCATTCGCAAGCATATACAAAAGCATCATTTGACCTGTGTACGTTTTGGTAGCGGCGACCGATCGTTCGCGGCCGGCGTGAATCACGCATTGTTTCGTCAGCGATCTTTGCCATCGTCGAATCTGCTTCATTCGTGATCGCAACCGTAAATGCACCGGCTTCTTTTGCACGCTCCAAAACAAAATTGATGTCATCGCCTTCGCCGGATTGCGAAACGCCGATTACAAGAGCCCGCTTCAAACGAAGTTTCGCATTGTAAAGAGTAAAAACCGACGGTGCCGACAGCGATACCGGAATACCGGTCGTTATTTCCAGCAAATAGCGGCCGAACAACGCAGCGTTATCTGAGCTGCCGCGGGCGACCAATACGATCAGATCGACATCTTTAGCGCGGATAAAATCGCCGATGCGTGTCGCAGTTTCGGCTTCGGCGTTAATGGTTTTTTCCAGAACATCGGGCTGTTCGCCGATCTCTTCGAGCATTAATGACATATAGGTTTAACTAAAAGAAAGAATATTTTATCACTGAGCGGGAAATGAATGAAGGAAGTATTCAAGAATCTACAAGCGGCACATCTTGCTGTTCGACACTGATATTTTTCTGTTCACCGGTATTAAACGAGTTTGTTAAAGTATCAGCCTTAATTTCTCTTAACACAGCGTTTATCGCACCACCAAAAACTACTACAACCGCCGTGATGTAAAGCCACAGCATTAAAATAATAACAGCTCCGAGCGAACCGTAGGTTCTGTTATAGCTATTAAAATATGAAAGATACAGCCTGAAACCCGATGTCGTCAGCAGCCAAAGTCCTATAGCAATGAATGAACCCGGATTGATCCATTCCCATTGAAATCTTTTGTAATCCGGGATCACATTGTAAAGTATTTCGAACGCGAAAAGCATTACTAAGATGATCGATACCCATTGAATTGATACAAGCACTAAGGGTGACGTGATCTCGAATCCGGCAAACGCGAGGACTATCTGAACGATCTGCCAGCCATAGAACACAATTGCCAAAACGATCGCGAGCAGCAGAATAAAAAGAAGGGTTAGTATCAGCGACTGGAGTTTTGTTCGCCACCACGTCCGGCTTTCGCGGAATCCGTAGATGGCATTCAGAGCCGACCTTATTCCGTCGATCCCGGCTGAGGCTGACCATAGAGTGATTGCAAGTCCTAAGGTCAGCTTGCCGGTTGAGCTATTTTCGACTACTTCTTTTACCGTCTTTTGGACAAGCACGAATGCGCTCTGCGGCATGATCTGGCCGAGATACGAGAACATCTCACGCTGCAAACTATTGGTCGATTCCAGCACAAGTCCAAAAAGACTTACCAAAAAGAAGAGAAGCGGAAAAAGCGAAAATGAAAAATAGAAAGCGACCTGCGCGGAACGAGCGAATAATTCTGCCTCAAATATGCGTTCATAAAGTTCGAGGAAGAATTTTTTCCAAGGGAATGTGAGAATTCGCTGCATTCAATAGACCTAACCTCTTCTCCGCTCTAAAAGAGTCATCATTAGTGTTCCCAAATAAATGAGCTGTTCTTCGGTTTCAGAAAGTTCTGCGTTCTTTGTTAGCTGGAAACTGCTTTCGAAAAATGCCGGCTCTTTATTTAACCGTGCGATAACAGATCCGTTCATTTTGGATACAAGATAGCTTGGGTTCATAAAATATCCCGTGAACATTCCGAGTATCGGTACTTCGGATAAAAGAGCATCGCCGACCTTTCGCCATGCGTTCTCTTCATTTATCACCATGATCTCGTTGCGATTCGCATCGCAAAGGTGATAGGTTGCCTTCCAGATCGAACGCATCCCTTGGCGTCTTATCGAACCGATCTCGATGCCGGCTTCATTGAAGAAAATATAATTTGCCGAAAAATCGATGATCCGGTCTGCTCTGATGTTGTATATCTGCCGGCTCTGGTTTTCGTCCGAATATATGCGGATATCTTCCTTTAGCTTGAAGAATTTTTGATGGGCATAGCCGATCACATTTTGATCCGCATCGCGGACAAATATTTTATTAGCAAGGGCAACTATCTTGAAACTAAAATTTAAGGGGAATTTCATCATTTGCTATTAAAAGTTTTTCGGACACGCCGGCTGATCCCGCACGTTACCTCGTAAGAGATCGTGCCGGCCGACGCTGCCATCTGTTCGGCGGTAAGCGAAAGGCCGTTTCGGCTTCCGATAAAAACAACTTCATCTCCTATCTTAACATTTCGACAATCCGTAACATCGAGCGTGGTCCAGTCCATCGAAACGCGCCCGATGATCGGAACTATTTTATCATTAACAATGGCCGAGCTGCGGTTCGAAAGTGAACGCATTAATCCGTCGGCATAACCTATAGCGACGGTCGCGACGATCGTTTCGCGTTTTGCGGTAAAGGTTTGGCCGTATCCGACAGTTTCGCCCGGATGGATATTTCTTAAAGAAGAAACTGAGCTTATTAGCGACAGTACCGGTTTTGTTTGCGGATGATCAATGCCGGGCGGCAGGACGTCGCCGATCAATCCGTAAAGAATACCGCCGAGGCGAACCATATTGCCTCTAGATTCGGGCCTGGCGATGGCTGCGGGCGAATTTGCCAGATCGATAAGGTCCGGTTCAATACCCGCAGCACGAAATTTCTCTACGCATTTATAAAACCGATCGGTTTGCATTCGGCTGAATTCATCTTTTTCCGGATCGTCGGCCGCGGCGAAATGGGTCATCAAACCTTCGACGGAAAGGGAATCGGCAATTTTTAATGCGTCGATGACCTCATCGATCTCATCCGATCTGACACCGACGCGTCCCATTCCCGTATCGATCTTAATGTGAACCTTTACGTTAGCTTTTAGTTCGCGTGATGCTTCATTAAATATCGCTATCTTCTCAGGTTGATAAAGAACCGGCGTGAGATCGTTTTGCAGCAATTGCTCCGGCGTTCCGCCGTCATAGCCGCGTAAACAAAGGATAGGAACAGTTATTCCGGCTTCGCGAAGTTCAATGCCTTCTTCCGCTAGAGCAACGGCAAGCCAATCTATGCCTTCTTCTTCGAGTCGCTTCGAGCAGGCAACAGCATCGTGACCATAAGCATTAGCTTTAACTACGGCCATATATTTGACGCCGTTGCCGATGAATTTGGCAGACGAACGCAGATTGAACGCGAGCGCATCAAGATCGATGTTCGCTGTTGCTGCTTGATGAGGTTGAAAAGGCTCGGTCATTACTTAACAAAAGACATGAATATGTATCTGTAAATATCTGTAAATAAGAACGTTGAGTGTATGCAATAAGAAGTTACTTCAACTGTCGGTATACCGACAGCTAATGTATTTCTTAAAGCGGAATATTGCCGTGTTTTTTCGGCGGATTCGTATCGCGCTTGTTTTTCAGCAGCGAAAGAGCCCGAATTAGCTTCGCGCGGTCTGTGAAGGCTCAATAACCTCGTCAATAAAGCCGCGTTCAGCTGCAATATACGGACTCGCAAACTTATCCTGCAGCTCGGCGACCTTTTCCGCTCTCAATGACTCGGCATCGGCCGCACTGCTCAATTCTTTTCGATAAAGCAGGCCGACAGCTCCTTCCGAACCCATAACAGCGATCTCCGCGGTCGGATAAGCAAAGTTTATATCGGTACGAATATGCTTGGACGCCATAACGCAATACGCACCGCCATAGGCCTTTCGTGTAATGACTGTGATCTTCGGAACGGTCGCTTCGGCGAATGCATACAGCAGTTTTGCGCCATGGCGAATGATGCCGAAATGTTCCTGATTAACACCCGGAAGAAATCCGGGAACGTCCTCGAAAGTTATCAGCGGAATATTAAAACAGTCGCAGAACCTGACAAAACGCGCCGCTTTTACCGAAGCATCAATATCCAAAACTCCCGCTAAAAATGCAGGCTGATTCGCAACGATCCCGACCGAATAGTCCGCCAAGCCTTGCAAAACCCGACGACAATATTCGGTGCATAATGTTCCTGAACCTCAAAAAAATAAGCGTCATCAACAACGCGGTGGATTATCTCGCGAATATCGTAAGGCTGATTCGAAGATTCGGGAACGATCGAATTGAGCTCAACATCTGCGCGGCTGATCGGGTCGTTTGTCGGAACGATCGGCGGGTCGTCCATATTGTTCGACGGCATAAAGGAAAGAAGTTCGCGTGTGATCTGCAGCGCGTGTTCGTCCGAATCTGCCGCAAAATGTGCGACGCCCGATTTGGCATTATGGGTCATTGCGCCGCCGAGCTCGTCCTTTGTGACGGTTTCGTGGGTCACGGTTTTGATCACATCCGGTCCGGTGATGAACATATAGGACGTATCTTTGACCATCACATTAAAATCCGTGATCGCCGGCGAATAGACCGCACCGCCGGCACACGGGCCGAGAATGCAGCTGATCTGCGGAATCACACCGCTTGCGAGAGTATTTCGTAGGAAAATGTCAGCATAGCCACCGAGGATACGACGCCTTCCTGGATCCGAGCTCCGCCCGAATCGTTCAAGCCGATCATCGGCACACCGGTTTTCATCGCCAGATCCATTACTTTACAGATCTTTTCCGCGTGGGTTTCCGAAAGCGAACCGCCGAATACCGTAAAATCCTGTGCAAAAACAAAAACCTCGCGGCCGTCGACCAGGCCGTGGCCGGTTACAACGCCGTCGCCGGCGAATTTTTGCTTATCCAAACCGAAATCAGTCGATCGATGCATGACAAATTTATCGAATTCCTCAAAACTTCCTTCGTCCAGAAAAAAATCGATGCGTTCGCGGGCGGTCAGCTTGCCGCCGGCTTTTTGTTTTCGATCCGTTCCTTGCCGCCGCCGAGTTCTGCTGCGGCCGATCTTTGATGAAGTTCGGTTATCTTGTCGGTGATTTTCGTTTCGGGTTTCATAAGTCGTGATTTTAGCTAATTTAGCCGATAGTTGAAAGGCAAAACGGGAATTGTGCATTCTAAAATTTTGTTACGCCGTTGTTAATGGTAAAACTTACTAATGATGAACGGAAGCGAAACTATATCGAGCAAAGACAACGAGCGGCTAAAGCACGCCCGTCAGGTGCGCGACGGAAAGGTCAAAAACGAGATATTTATCGAAGGCAAAAGGCTCGCCGCCGAAGCGTTACGTTCCGATCTTACGATCAAATATTGCTTTGTTTCAGCCGCCGTTTCTCTCGATGAAACTATCGAAAGCCAAATTGGCCGATCAAAGGATAGAACTAATTTCCGTTGCCGAAAAAATATTTGACGAGCATCGCCGACACCAAAAATCCGCAGGGAATTGTCATGATCGCGGAAAAGCCCGAACTTGCGAAAGGGCAGATCAAAGCAAGTTCAGATCAAGCTTCTCTAGTCGTTTTACTACACGAAGCGAATAATCCTGCGAATGTTGGTTCGATTTTGCGTACGGCCGAAGCCGGAGGTGTCGCCGGTGTGATCCTCACGATCGGTTCTGCCGATCCATTCTCAACAAAATCGATAAGAGCTTCGATGGGAGCGGCCTTTCGTTTGCCGATATGGTACGGAGCAGACTTTAACCAAGCTTTAAATTGGGCGAACGGAAATGGAATGATCACAACGGCCGCGGATATCAACGCAAAGACGAACTACACCGATATAGATTGGAATCAGCCGCGTTTGCTCGTTTTCGGATCAGAAGCACATGGCTTGTCCGGCGAAGAATTAGACTTGGCCGCAGAACATATTACGATCGCAATGAAAAATGAAACGGAAAGCTTAAATCTTTCCGTTTCAGCCGGGATAATGATCTTCGAATCGCTTCGGCAGCGAAGCTGATCTATTTATTTGCGTTTATCGAATTATTTTCGATCGTGTTCGAATTTGTGTTCGTTTCGGCTGGCGTAGCGTTTATAACTGACATTTCCTTGTTGAAAGATTCGGAGGCCGAACCATTATTTATAACTGCCAGAGCCATCGCGATCTCCGCTGCAAGCGTTTTTGCATTCAGCGGATCGGCCTGGGATAGTCTGTTCTTTGCCTCTTCGAAAGATTTCTTAGCTTCCCAATTTTTTCCGGTAAGGAAAAAGGCACGACCCATTAAAAAGTAATCTTCAGAAGTTTCCGGACTCGCGGCATTGGCGTTAATATATTTGGCCGGATCTTTGTCAACTAAACGACGGCCGTCTTCGAAACTAGTTAAACCAACATTATCGCTTTTTGCTTCCTTGATAACCGGGATCGGCTCAACGACGGCTTCGGGCGGGCTTTTGAACATAAGACCGCCGGCATAACCCACCAAAATTCCCAATAAAAGCAGAGCGAGACCGGCAAGGGCTTTACCAAATATCCCGGAGCCGCTACTTGCTTCCGCTGGAGCTAAAAATGTGCGGTCTTCGCGTTCAACAACCGGTGTTTGCTGGGCCGGAATGGTTACGCTCGAAGATGCATATTCCGGTTCGGCAACAGTTTCGACCGGTTCCTGAGCTTCGATCTGCTCGGCGATCGCAGTATTTTCAGGCTCTGAAGCAGCAACGGTATCAAACGGCGATCTTGCCGCCGCTACCGTCACTTCGTCTTCAGTTTCAGCGACGGGTACGACCGGGGCTGCAACCTGAGGTATCTGAACGATCACGGCAGTCAGATTGTCCTCGGCTCCGCGGCTGTAGCAGATTTCTTTCATTTCCGCACAGATCGCGGCCGGATCCTCGTGTGATGTTAGAAGCTGATTGATCTCTGCATCGTCGATATGGCGTGTGATTCCGTCCGAACAAAGCAAGAACGACGATCCGGCATCGAACATTATTGTTTTGATATCGATATCGACGGTTTCTTCGGCTCCGAGAGCACGGCTGATAACGTTGCGGCTCGGATGATTTAGAGCCTGTTCGGGCGTCATACGGCCGGCTCGGACCTCTTCCTCAACCACCGAATGGTCCTCTGTTTCACGCAAAAGCCGCGAATTGCTGTCCAGCCGATAAAGCCGCGAATCGCCAACATGGCCGATCGTGGCAATATTTCCGTTCAAATGCAGAGCGACGATGGTCGTCGCCATCGAATTTAATTGCGGCAGATCACGTGCCATCTGAAAAATGGCCGTATTTGCACGCGTAATGGCCAGTTTAAGGATCTCTTCCGGATCGGCGTCCTGCTGGTTCACAAAGGCTTCCGCCAATATCTCCATCGCCATCTGCGAAGCGACATCGCCGGCTTGTGCTCCGCCAACGCCGTCGGCAACAGCAAAGATGCCTTGTTCGGGAAGTTCGATAAATGAATCTTCGTTCTGCGGACGCTTTTCGCTCAATCCTCGATCGCTTACGGAAGCTGAATTAAACTGGAAATTATTTGCCATTATTGATCTCCGACCAACATCATGTGAAAGGATGCTAAGTTCTTTACACACTTAAATAAACTACATTAACCTAAGGCATGTCCTGAGGCACACCGTTCATTCGATCGATCGCATTTCTATGCGAAAATGCCATCAACATACCAAGCATAAAGAAGCTTGTAATTAAAGAAAATCCGCCGTGGCTGACGAACGGCAGAGTTATTCCTGTCATTGGTAACGCTCGGGTTATGCCGCCGATATTGACCAGTGCCTGAAAACCGATGAAGGCAACCAGCCCGATCGAACACAGTTTACTGAACATATCGCGGGCGTCCAAAGCCGTTCTAACGCCTGCACTTACAAAGACGATCAGGGCAAAGATTAGCAACAATCCGCCGAAAAGTCCAAGTTCTTCGGCCAACGCGGCAAAGATATAATCTGAATCCGCAACCGGTATCAATTCCGGATAGCCGAGCCCAAGCCCACGGCCGGTCGTGCCGCCCGAAGCGATCCCGAATGTCGCCTGTGCCGGTTGAAAGGCAAGTATATCGAACCATGCATCGACGTTTATTGTCCGCTGAAGATTCGGATCTTCTTCGATCATCTGCGGCAGATTCGGGTCTTTTTCGACAAGTTTTTTGTAATAGCTGTCGTAGTCACTCTTCCACCAGGACGTTTCCGGTGTCGGTGGATCGAAACCATCAAGCCACAAATGAAATCGCTGCTGAATTCGGTCGGGAAGTACCGTTTTTACAGGCCTAGCGAGGGTCGGCAGGAGCGGTATCTTGTCTTGGGTTGTCGTCGGCAAGGCTCCGACGACCAGAATTCCGACGACGATCAAGACACTGCCGATCAGAACAAATCGTTGAGAAAATCGACGCACGGCGATGAGATAAAGCGTCACATAAACCGCACTAAAAACCATCATTTGCCCGAAATCTTTTAAAACAAAGAACGGAACGAACGGCAAAACCGCCATAAAGACGAGCGGAACGACATCTTTTGCACGCGGCAAACCCCAATAGGTCCGTGCCAAATTTTTATAAAGTACGGAAAGAACGGCCGCGAAACCTATTAAAAACGGTATCTTTGACGGTTCCCACGGCGTCATATTGCCGATCGATTTACCGGCACGCGACGTGATCGCCGCGACGAACAGCGGTCCGAGAGTCAGAATAACTATCAAAAAGCCGTTTCGCTGCAAAATTTCCAGAACCTTTTCCCGGGAAAGCAGTAAAAGAGCCGCGATCATACCGAGAATTCCCACTATGGGATTGATCGTTTTGCCCGACAAGATTATGTCCGACAGCGTGTCTTCCGAAGGCCGCGGTGTTTCGGCAGAAAGATCGACAGGCGACGGAGGCGTAGCCGGAAGTCCCATCATCGCCTTTTTATCGGCAGTGTAATTTTCCTGAATATAATGAAGCTGCAGCGTTTTTATCTTTTCCTGACGAGCCGTCGATTTATCTTTCCGCGAGATGTATTCCGGATCCGTAAAAAGCCTGTATTGAACGGTCAAACCGATCGAGAATAACAAGACCGCAGTTGTATAAAGCGTCCAGTTTCCCTGAAATTTGAAGAATCGTTTAAGTAGTACGGGAATGATCGCAAGAATTAACAGCAATCCAATGTTCCTAACTGCTGTGTAATAAGACGTTTCAAAACCGCGAATAAGCCCGCCGTAATAGATCGAGTAATGCGACGCCGCAGTCACCAAAACTATTAGGACCAAAATGAAAAAATGTGATGATGTTCTGTTCTTCAAAGCTTATTCGTTACTTTAACTATTCTGTTCTAACTGCCGTATATACACTAGTTACGCTTCTTTTTTGCCGTCGGTTTTGGAGAAACTTGTTTCGGTGCATATTGGGCCCCGAGCAAACCTAGGTCGCGGGCTTTCAAGATCACATCCGCTGCGATCGGAGCCGCTGTTCGTGAACCGTAACCGCCGCCTTCAACCACAACGGCTATCGCAACCTGCGGTTTTTCGAGCGGAGCGATCGCGATGAACCAACTGTCGGTTCGTTCGTACATGACCGGAGCGTTGTAATCGACCCATTCGCCCTGATCGTTCTTGCGTCGTTTCTTTATCGTTTTAAGTTTTCCAGTCTTTTCATCATATACCGGAGCCTGCTTTTCAGCCGTTCCGGTCTTGCCGCCGGTGCGAATGCCGGTTCCGCTGAGTTTGCTCGATATGATGGTTCCCGTTCCACCCGATTCTTCCGTGACGGTGGACATAATTTGTCGTATCGCGGCGGCTTGCTGCGGAGAAAGGGGCTGAGAGAAAACTGCCGGCGGCTGATCGGCCTCGACCCGCAATTTCATCAATTTACCTTCCATATTAGCCGGAGCGGAGGCGATAAGGGCCATTTGAAGCGGCGTCATTTGACCGGCATAACCTTGACCCATTCCTTCAATTCCGAGGTCGTAAAGTGAGATATCACTGCCGGTTACGAGTGTTGATTGTTGAGGCGCAAGAGCATTTGCGATCTCCGGATTGCTGGTATTAAAGATGTTCGGGAAAAATCTCTGCATCAAAGCTTCGTCGGGAGTATCGACCGGTGCTATTCCCAAAAGCTGAGCAGTTTCTCGCATTCGCTCGCGTCCAAGCTCTACGGCCAATTGAGAAAAATATTGATTGCTCGAAACCTTGTAAGCGAACATTATATTTTTTTCCTGGCAGCCGCCGTCGCATGCTCCGGTGACGCTCCCGTCCGGGTGAAGTTTTTGCGTATCATCGACGATCGGCCGCGAGCCGCGAACCGGAATGAAGCCGCCCGGATAGCTGTTAAAGACCGCATTTTGCTTGCCGGCACGAAACGCCGAGATCATCGTGAAGGTTTTGAACGTTGAACCGGGCACATAAAATTCGCGTGTCGCACGATTTAATAAGGGTTTATCGCGTTTATTGCCTTCGAGATCAAGATAGCCCGAAAGTGTCTGAGCATCGTTAAGATCGAACGTCGGATTTGAGAACATTCCCAAAATATCACCGGTTTGCGGGTTTAAGACGACGATCGCACCTTTTTTGCCATCAAGTTCGCGGGCCAAATACGCCTGCAGATCATGATCGATCGTAACGCGAACATCTTTTTGTTCGTCTTCGGGGCGTTTGATCCGCGTTAGAACTTCCCAAGATTCCGGCATCGGCTTTGCTTTGTTTTGAAAAAGAGTCCGCTCCAAACCGGGCGTTCCTCGTTCAGTGCCAAGAAGATGAGCCATTTCGCGTTCGAGCGAATACGAACGGTCGATATCGCCTTCGCTATCTAGTTTGTAGTAGGCAAGGGAATTCGGCAGTTTGCCTGAGCGGTCGAACATCCAACCGCGAAGGCTCGCCGCAGTTGTTCGACGCGAGCGAAGGTCTTTATAAGCCAGTGCCTGAAATTGTTCGTTAGAATCGTCGGCAAAATATACCCAATAGATCTGAAAACCGAACACAGACATCGCGACGAGAATAAAAACAACCTGCCAAACGCGCAAACTCCGGTTCGCAAGAGTTGTCGTGAGCCGCTGTTTAACTTCCTTCGGCAGATTTCGCTCGAAAGGGAATTTCGGGCGCGAGAAATTATCGAAAAATGTAAGCAGAAGAAAACCGAGCAAGACACCGATCGCGATAATATAGAAGATGCTCAAACCGGCCGGAGTGCGTTCGAGTACTTGGCCGCCGAAAAGATTTTCCGGGCGGAGTTTATCCCAATCGATCTGTAACAGCCAAAAAGCCAACATTATGTATTATCGGTTTCGATCTCTTCTTCCGGTAACTCCGCGACGCTGATATTCGGCCTGCTGAATTGAAAATCGCCGACAAACGTAACGTCAGTATTATCGACATCTTCGATCGGCTCGGGCAATTCGCGGACGATCGGTTCGGCTTTCAGATCGATCGCCACTTCCACGTTCCCGAACCTAATGACATCCGAAGATCTAAGCCGCACTGATTTACCATAAGAAATACGCTCTCCATTAACGAAAGTTCCATTGGTCGAACCGGTGTCGGCAAGGACATATCGGCTGTCGACGCCTAAAACAAGCGATGCATGGAATTTCGAAATACTCGGATCATCTATCGGTAGGTCGTTCTCTTTGGTTCGTCCGATGCTTAATCGCTTTCCGCTGACAACATGAAGTTCTTTTACAATATTTTCCCCGTCAAGAGTGAATCTTGCCGTTGTTTTGACCTCGATGATCTCATTTTCGGCTTCGACAACGGCTTTTTCCGCTGCGGCCGATGGTAGAGCGACGTCTAATTCGCCTTCGGTTCCTGGTTCGGAAAAAGTGTCAAAATTTACATTTAGCTTCACGCCTTCGGTGAAATAATCTGGCTTTACCTTTACTGAAAGCGGAGCGTAAGTGTAATAATGACGGTCGTTTATGTGATCTACCGCTGCCGTTAGGAGTTGATTTTCCAGTTTCGTCAGCGACGATTCGGCGTCATCCGAAAACTTGTCCCATTGCATCCGCAAAGTCACATTATGCGGAACGAACTTACGGCCGCTTTCATCGATCTTTATTTGGTCATCGAGCAGCGACTTCAATCTTTCCGCCAGCTCGCTCGTCGCCAAACTGCTTGACGGTTTCCAACCGCGGCCGGTTAAACGATCAAATGTGTCGCCGATCTTTGTCAAAATGCCTTGAACGAACCAATCTGCGGATCGTGAAGGACGCGGCGGTGAAGGTTTTTCTGTCATCTACAAGATCTTACTTCTAAGGTTTAGAAGATTCTATCCGAAACTCAATACAAAACAAAAGAGAAACAAATTTGTTGATTTATATTGTTCAACATTGTAAAATGTTTTTGGAATACGTTGTTCCTTCGACGTTTCTTTCTTATAGTTCTCATCATATTCGATTGAGAACCCGCAAACCCTGTTAATGAGTTAGCAAACCTGCGAATAAATTCGCGAAGTAATGAAATAGCCGTACGGCGGCTGGACAAAAATTATGCCGAATCGAAAAGCTGTAAATTCTAGTTTACGTGCGAATAAAACATTGAATATGAAAGGATTCTCGGTAGCTGAACTCCTTGTGGTGGTTGCTCTAATTTTCATAATTCTCTCATTCACTGTATTTAACCTTGTTGGGCACCAGCGTCTATACAGAACAGATGATCAATCACTACAAGTAATAGATCTGCTGCAGGAGGGCCGCCAGCGCTCACTGACCCAACGTGAAGTGTTGCGTGTTGAAGTAAACCGCACGACGCAGCTCGCACGACTTATCGATGAAAATGATCCGTCAACTTCGGATGACGACGTCGTTTTGCGATCGATAAGACTGAGCGATCCGGCTAACGTTCATATGGGCGATTCTCCTTCGAACATTATCGATCTTCCGCCGGAACCGTTTCCTGCACCGCTCGCGGTTTTTACACCAAGTGTTTATCCCGACAGTGCCACGCAGGATGTTTGTACGATGCGTTTTATGCCAAATGGTCAGGTCTTCAATGCCGGAAATAATGCGACTGGAGCAGGCGCGTCCCGGTCGGAGTCAGCCTAAATGTCTGGACGCCGGCAAAAGCTGATCCTACGCAATATGAGGTAGCTCGGTGCATAACAGTTATCGGTTCAACGGGAAGTGTTCGCTTTTGGGAATATGATGCTTCGCTCTCGACAGCAAATAAATGGAAAGATTCCAGACGAACAGCATCGACAGTGGCTACGACGCCGTAATTTCAACATTTTTCCATCAGGTACTGAAAATGAAAACACAAAATAATTCGCAAGCCGGCTTTTCATATATTGATGTGCTCATAGCCATCGTCATTATGTTGGTCGGCATTCTCGCATTACTTTCCGCCCTGACAGCAAACCTTGTTCGCTCATACGAATCCGAGCAGCGTGTTGTCGCAAAACAGTTGGCCGTTTCGACGATCGAGTCGATCATTTCAGCCAAGGAACTTAAACGAGACGGAATTGCCGATAGCTGGCAGACGATACGAAACGTGACCGGAGCTCCTATAGATGATGGAATATTTTTAACTGGGCTCAATCCTGTTCGAGAAGAACTTGGTGCGGACGGTGTTGCGGGAACTGCCGATGACGCTTGTCCGGCCCCCGGAGCATGTCCTTCGGCATTTGGCCCTTCGAACACGAGCCGCGTGTTACCTAACTACTATCGGGAGATCACAATAACCGATGTTGTTGATCCAGAGCGCCCGACGCAAAATCCGGTCGCCCGCCGAAGGATCGATGTGACCATATCTTTCTCGGTAAATGCGGCGATCCGAACTGAAAGATCTTCGACCATTTTGACGAATTATGAGGTATTACAGTAATGAATACTCAACGAAATAGCGAAACTATAAACAGCCAACACAGATCTGGCCAAGCTGGTTTCAGCTTGATCGAATTGCTGGTTGCGATGCTGATCTTTCTGATCGTTTCGGGGTCGATCTTCGGCTTGATGCAGATCGCCCGCATTGACCGCAACAGAAGCAGTCGGCGTGCCGATGTTATGAAGAACGCTCGTGTGGCGATCCATATGATCGGCCGTGACGCGTTGAATGCAGGTCTCGGCTATCACCGAACCGGTGCCGTTGTTCCGGATAATTGGATCTCAGGTACGCTGAATGTCACACCCGACACAGACAACGAACGCGATCTCTTGACATCGATCGTCGGCGGCAACGATCTTTTTCCCAACAACCTTGCAGGCCCCGGAGTTATGACCGACAGCGTAGCATTCTGCTATCGAGATATGGATTTTCATCCGGATACGGCGGTTCCCCAAGCACAACAAGTTGGACGCCTTGTCAGACTTAAAACAGTCGCGGCTCCGACAAATCCGGCAGTGGCCCAGGTTGAAACTGAGGCAGCTGATGGTGCATCTGATGCTAGGACAAATCACCTCTTTTTAGTCGAATCCGATACGACGCAGGTGGCTGTCATGGCGACTGCCGTAACAGGCAACAAATTCATCGATGCGGCACCGGGCGATCCTTTGGGGTTGAATCAACCTCTCAACGGCGGCTTGACCGGCAGTGTTCTGCGTCAATGTCTCAATCAAAACGACGAGAACTGCACGACATACGTTGCGACGATGAAGCGATTCTTCATCGTCAATTATCGTGTCCAGCCTGACGGCACACTCGTTAGGATCATCTATGGCAATAATGTCGGCGGCGGTGCGAGCGATCAAGTACAGATCCAGCCTATCGCATACAACGTGGAAAATTTTCAGGTCACGTACGTCCTCGAAGACGGCACAGTTACGGATAAGCCAAATGCCGGCCCGGACGGGATCGTCGGAACAGGCGATGATTTTCCTGAAGGTTATAATCTTGTTCGCCAGGTGAGTATACGGATCCAAGTTCAGGCACACGAAAATGATGAACAGACCGGCCAGGCCCAGTCGATCACGTTAAATGCAACATTCAGCACTCGAAATATGGAGTACGACGCAGGTTAAGCGTCACGGAGATGAGCGAAATGAATATCGATAAATTTGAACCAAACGTTTCAGGTGACGAAGCACCCCAAATCAATGAAGAATTAGTAATTGTCGAGGAAAAGCATAATGAACGCGGTACGGCGATCGTTCTGGCTCTTCTGATAATGATCTTGCTTATGGGTTTTGTCGCTCTTGCGGTTTCGAGAACGAGCAACGAAACAGTGGCGGCAAGCAATGACGCAGCGGAATCGCGGGCGTTTGACGCCGCGCATGCAAGTCTTGAAGTTATGACACGCAACTTCAACAAGATATTTGAAACAAAGCTCAATCCAGATGCGGCCGATTTGGCGCGTATCAATCACAGGCTCCGCCGAATTTTGATGATTACGATTTTTCCGGTCAGGATATTCAGATAACGGATGAAAGATCGACCGTTGTTATGACCGAAGGCCAGTTTCAAGGTCTGACAGCTATCCGCGACGGTTGGCACCTGCAGGCGCCGGTGATCGATCGAAACACAGGTGTTCGCGTTACGCTTAGCCGACGATTTTTCAATAATCGAATCCCGATCTTTCAGTTCGGTATCTTCTATGATGACGATCTTGAATTTCACCCAGGCCCGCGTTTCGATTTCGGCGGCCGCGTCCATTCCAATGGAAGCTTGTTCCTGAGCGCCAATACTCGTCTCAACTTTTCATCGAAAGTAACTGCTGCAAAACACGTCTTTACGGATGTGCAGAAAAACAATTCACCATGGACGAACTGGAGCGATCAGGTGTACATCAAGAATGCTTCAGGTGTTTATAAACGCTTGTCTCATGATATGGGTAGCGTGTTGCAGTCGCCATCAAATGGACCCGTAGTAACAACGCCTGACGAACCAGCTGCATACAAAAATGCGAACTGGCCGGCCGACGAAGCTGTATTTCAGGGGAATCTGCTCGCCGATCAAAAACCATTGAACCTACCGCTTAAACTCAATAGCGATATTACCGGCACACAGCTTGATCTTATCGAGCTCGTAAAACGCGGAAAATCTGTCGGAGATCTTACAAACGCGGGAGGCGATGGCAACGCTCGTGATATTCAGCAGGTCGCGGCCGGAAGTGGCGACGATGTAGTCACAGCCAGCGAACGCTACTACAACAAAACCGGTTTCCGTGTTTTGCTCGCCGATGCACGTGATCTGTTGCCCGGATGCAAGACTGTTCCGCTGGCAAATCCTTGCGGGATCAGATTAGATGGAGCGTCAAATGGGCAAGGTGCAGACGCCGATGCCGATGGAAGTAAAGGTTATCAACCGCGTCCAATGAGCGACGGTTATCAAGCGACTAGGGTCAATGGTGAAAGGCTGGCTGCCGGTGTGCATAAGATCCCGACGCCGGGACAGCCGGTTGCTAACGATCGCGATTCGCAAGTTTGGATCAAAATCGAAACGGTCCAGTACAATCCGGCCACGCTCGTTTATGATACGAACGATATAACTGAAGATATTCTAAGTTTAGGCGTAACAGAACAGGCACCGACTGGTGTTCTGGCAGCTCCATACACTACCGGTTCGAGTGGGACTGATGGTCGTTCGATCATCAAATTACAACGCTTTGTGGCCCGGGTGTAGATGTTCAACCGTCAAGCAGCACGTTTATCAGCCAACTTAGCGGAAACAATTACGTTGTTCGCTACACTGTCGCAAACACTAAGACCTCGTGTGATTCCAGTAAGGTCGACGAGGACAACGGTTTCGCGGGAGATAGTGAGAGACATCTCCAAAGCTCACGAAAATTAATTTTATCTCGTCGAAGCGAGGCTGTATCGTTCCGTTTCCGATCGAAATGTTCGATATGTGTGAAGGTCTATACAACGACACAAGTGCAGTTTTCAATCCAAAAAATCATTACAAGGTCGGTGCAAACCCGCGTGTTCCTGTCGCAGGAATAATGAGCATGGTTGACATCGACATTAGCAACCTTCGCCGTTTATGGTTGGGTAATTTTGATACGAATATGCCGACCGGCACACCTTATTACAATAAGACAAGCCAAAAACTAAAAGGTAAATGCGATCAGATCCCTGCGGTAGCTTGTGATATTCCCAGCAGCAACGGTTGGGTTATGTATCTTTCTGACCGCCGCGGCGATTATGATTTCGATGGCAAATACGACATGGAAGATGTTTACGGCCCCAATGACGGTACGTTGCAGGTCGGTGAAGACATGCAGAAAAGTGCCGGACAATTAGGCTATGGAACTCTCCAAGCGGACTATGGACGCGAAGCTGAAAAATATCGCTGTCCAAATAATCCATGTCTCGCAGGTGATCCCCAAAGTGTTTCACCTGATAAAGCGATGGTTGTAGATCACAAATATTATCGCCGAGGTATCCGGTTGATGAACGGAACAGTAGTCCGGGAATATACGATTCGACGACACCTTCTAATACTAGAGGATTCAGCGTGTCTTCCGAGAACGGCATCTATGTTATGGGCAACTATAACGCGACCGGCGTTACAAGTATTCCTTCAACCGGAAATACACCTTCAACCAACTATCAGCCTCAGGGAACGGCTACGCATGTTCCTGCATCGATAGTCGCTGACGCGGTAACGATCCTTTCAAACAATTGGGACGATTCTAAGAGCTTTATTTCACCCTACGACGAAGGTGGCAGATTGGCAGCGGATACAACTATCCGATTCGCCATGATCTCCGGTGATACGATCGCCTCAAAAGAAGCGACACCCAACCAAGGCGGCATATCGCCAAGGTTGAATGGCGGTGTTCATAACTTTAAACGTTTTCTCGAACGCTGGTCAGGAGATTATCTGAACTATTCCGGTTCGTTGATCAACCTGTTCAATTCGAGGAACAATAATGGTTCATTCAAGTGCTGCAATACCGTTTACGATCCGCCTTATCGTAACTGGGTTTTCGACAGCACATTTCTTGACCCGACCCGTTTGCCGCCTGGAACGCCTTTCTTCCAGTATGTTCAAACGACCGGATTCTTAAGAACCAATAACTAAACTGTTTCATACTATGAAGCTGAGCGGGTGTTTTAGACACCCGCTTTTTTTTGTTTATGGGCATCCGAAAATAGCCAAACTATGTAATTGACGAACTTTGCATCTATAATATCGTATTGAAGAATAGGAATGCGCGAGTTATCTCTGGAAAATTGCCGGCTTGATAAAAGGTATGATCTGCGTCAGCGGCTCAGCCGCGGCAGCTATGCCGAGATCTTTGTCGCCGAAGACAAGATCGCCCGCCAGTTGGCCCATAAACAGGTTGTAATAAAAGCTCTTAACGTTTTTTTGCAGAACGATCTGGACGTCGATCTGGAACGCACACTTGTTGAGAATTTTCAGAATGAAGCAATTGCTCTTGATCGTGTGCGGCATCCGAATATCATCAGCCGCTTGGGACACGGAACGGCACGCGATCTGAAGGGAATGATGTTTCATTACATCGTTCTGGAATATCTCGAAGGCGGCGATCTTCAGCAAGCGACGCGTGCCGGTTGGCTAAAGCCGGACATCGCAATGAAATATGTCGAACAGATCTGCGCCGGTTTGCGTCACGCGCATAAGAACGGAGTTATTCACCGCGACATCAAACCGCAAAACGTCCTTTTGACCAAAGACCGCGAAACCGTAAAGATAGCGGATTTCGGAGTTGCCAGAATACATCTTTCGGATGCACCGATAACTCGTGTAGGTACAAATATTTACGCACCGCCGGAACATAGTCCGCTTTATGCAGGCTCAGGTAATGCTTTAGCTTCTGAATTAACGCCTGCGGCTGATATTTATTCGCTTGCAAAGACGATCTATACACTAATGACAAGCGAATCGCCGCGTGCATATGCAAACAATACGATCACCGATCTGCCGATAACTGTTCGCGATGAGAATTGGGCCGATGAACTGCTCCGTGTCGTTAGAAGGGCGACAAATGATGATATAAATAAACGTCAGCAAACGGTTGATGAACTTTGGGATGACCTTGCGGCGTTGAGAAATATGGTTCAAAGCGGCGAAACGATCACGCGGGTTCGTTCGAAATTTACGGCTTTGCCGCAACCGCATGTTTCAAAAGGTTATTCGCCGCTGGCTCCGACAAAGCCGAGATTTGATACTTCGCGTGATCTGCGAGCAAAACATCCGTTAATCGCTGTAAAAAAAGAACTTGACAGGCCGATCGAGGTATTCTATGAACCGCCCGCGGTTAGCAGTTTGGCGGTCGCACAAGAACAGCCGAAGCCTATCGAGCTTTTTCCGGCGGATCAGCCGGAGTTTGAATTACAAGAGTCTCGGGAAGCGATCGCTCCGGTTCCAAAACGACGTAAATTGCTTCGCACGGCGGTCGCGGCTTTTATGTTGCTCGCCGTTTTTGTAGGATTGTTATACGGAACGCATTTCTATTTAACGCGTTCCGGCATATTTTCAGATACAATACGTTCTTTCAGCGCCCAAACCGGTAAAGCAAATACTGATATAAATTTACGGCCGGAGCCGAACGTAAAACAGGATCCGCTCGGGGTTGTGACCAAAGATTCACGCGTGCGGATATTGGATGAACAAGACAATTGGTATCAGATCGACGTGATCGAGCAGGGCCGTGAACGTACGCCGCCGCCGGCATCGGACCGCGGTTGGGTGAACGGGCGGTATATCGATATCGATCAGAATTAAAGAAGGAGGCGATCTAATAGGTGAGTGTTCTCGACAAAGTAAGACGATGGATCGACGGCGAAACGGCCGAGCTTGTTTTAGAAGAAGCCGCCCGTGATGCTCAGGTCAAACCGCGCAGCCAGGCCGAAGAATTCATTGTAAAGATCGCCCGTGCCGTCGAAGGCGTGATGCAGCGCGAGATGGTTCCGCTTCCGCAGGGCACGACGATAATTCCCAGCGAATACACAATTTTCCTCAGCAACGAAGACGACAAAGAATGGCAGGGCGTAAAACGCCGCGGGCTCGAACAAGGCCTTTACCATATACTCGCCGAACGGGCGAAAGAGATCGCCGGCAGGAAAAAGCTCGAGACAAAAACTTTTGTGATCGAGCTCCGCGTCGATGGAACCCAAGAAAAAGGCGAGGTCCGAGTGCAGCACAGTTGGGAAGAATCATCGACAAATAAGACCGGCGTACTAGCTCGTCCGGCAGGAATGCAGCCTCCGCCGCCGGCCAAAAGCTCGCTTGGCTCGGCCGAACCGACGGTGAAATACAACCCGCCGAAAAGGACCCCAGCCGACAACCGATTTTTCAACTAGAATTCAGTCCGATCAGCAGGCTGAAAGCGTTCCTTCGACTGTTATCCAAAAGGCTGTTCCGCTGCCGACAACCGATGGCGAGATCCTAACGAACGTTCGAAGCCGTCCGGTTGAACTATTCAAATTGGAGATCTGGCTAAATAACGTTCGCCAAAATGTTGTTCCCATCTTTAAACACGAAACGTCCATCGGCCGCGGATCGCGAACAAAACCGGTAGATATAACCTTGGCCGGTGATCCTGAGATAAGCCGCAAACATTTGACGCTTTTTACTGATGGAAGCGGGAAATACTGGATCGTAAACGAAGGCCGTAACGCTGCAATTATTGCAAATAGGGAAGTTCCGTCCGGCGAACGAATTGCGATAACGCCCGGAACTGCTGTCGGCGTCTGCAGCTACATGCTCCGCGTCCAGCCGCGTTAATTCAGATCGAAAGGGAATTCGCGCGAGGTGATCATATTCTTGAGCTTCTCTAATGCCGAATGTACGTTCGCTACAACATCTGATCCATACGAATATTTAACCGAATTCTCCGCAAACTCGTCTGCATCCAAAACCTCATACGAAAGGTCGGCATTTACCAACACGTCCATATCAAGATCGATGTATTCCAAAACGCCGCCGTTAAAAGTCGGCGGAAGATTTATATTGCAATAGTAATTCCGAAGTCTGCCGTTCGGGTGCTTAAAAACGAAAACGCTGTAAAATTCGTCGAACCAATAGAACTCGCGCGAAATGGTTCCGGCTTCGATCGTTCCGAGATCATTGTGCACGACCGTTTCTTCGAATTCGCCGACAAGTTCGATGAACCGGTCATTCTTCGAAACCAATTCGCACGCCCAGGTTCTGTGCAGCGAGCCGTCAAATTTCCGTGCATTCACGGTCACGATCGTGTTTTTCATTTAAGCTTCAGCCGTCTTTCGGCGTCTTGCGACCAGAACCGAACAAGGTGCATGATGCACGACGGAATTCGACACCGATCCCAGCAGCAAACGTTCCCATGCGTTATAACCATGCGAACCTAAAACTATCAGATCGGCTTCGATCTTTTCCGCGATCTCAACTATTCGGTTATCGGGCGAGCCAAAAAGAAGATCGGTTGTGATCTCAATATTTGAACCTTTTAGATGTTCGCTGAGATCATTTACGCAGCGCTCGAGAGCTTTGGATGCGTGCGTCCGTGCGGCCGTTTCTATGTCGGTCGTATCCGGCAGATAACCGCCGTAAATATCGATCGCGAGCGGCAATGCCATATCGATAACGCTTACGATCAAGATCGAATCGCCATTGGCAAGCTTTAGCGTTTTGACCATCTCAACTGCCGAATCGCTTTCTTTGGTGCCGTCTGTGGCAAGAAGTATTTTCATATTTGCCTCCAAAAACTGTCTATAACTAAACTCTAGACCTTCTGATGCGTCAAAGAAAGTGACAAATATCACCAAGATCAAAATCTGAGCATGTTTTTCAAAAGCTGTCGGAACATCAGCCGCTCTGTTTCGGTCAATTCGGCGAGTGTTTCTTCTTCGATCAGATCCCAAACGATCTCAATATCATGGCGAATATCCTTACCCTTATTCGTCAAAAATATTCGCGTCGAACGGGCATCGTTCTCATATTTCGCACGCGTGACAAGATCGGCTTCGAGCAGGCCGCCGAGAATCTTGTTAACGGTCGGAGGAGCAAGCCGGACATTTTCCGCCAGGTCTATCTGCCGCTGGCCGTCCTTTTTCCACAGTTCGAACAGGACGAAAACTTGTCCGCTATGCAGACCCAATTCGCGTAGATGTCTTTCCAGCAAATTTCTATGAGCGATCGTCAGCTTAGATAGCAGATAACCGGCTGATTCTTCAATATTCATCGAACACCTTAAGTTAAGCACCCGCAAGGCTTAAGTAAACACTTGCCCGGCTCTTAAATGTTTAATAGCCGGCGAATTAGAAATCGTTAGGCAGCTAATAAAGTATCATTAGGCGGCTAATAAACAAAACGTTGTGGGCTACTTATTATTTAATCGATGGTGTATTATTTAATATATGGATAATACCGAAATGCTTAAACGCATACGTGAAGTTCTATTGAAGCTGCATAAATCCCTTGTCGATCAATCGCGGGAGGAATATGAAGCCGAAAACGGCGCCGTTAGCGCGGCCGAGTTCCTTGCTGTTCTGATCGAAAATAAGGATTACGATTGGCTGCGGCGGTTTTCCGCGTTGATAGTGGATACTGATGAAATGTTCGCCAGACGGGATGGTTTTGAAAAAGAAGAAGTGACCGCGATCTTGGATAAGGTCAAAGAGATCGTAAACCTGAGATCGCCCGATGTGGTTTTCAAAGATGCTTTCAACAAGGCCTTAGCGACTAACTTTGATGCCGGCAAATATAGAAAAGAGATCGTTAAACTTCTAAAGCCCGGCAAAGCCGCAAAAGAAAAGCCCGCCAAGCGAGCTAAAACAGCGAAGAAATAAATACTGCTGAAATGGATCTTATCCACTAATTACACGAATCGCACGAAAAAAAGATCTATCGCTATTCGTGTTGATCTATGTAATTAGTGGATAATATAAAACTAATTTACTGGAATGTTAGAATTCTTGATTCGCAAAGAATCAGTATGTCTGGCGAAATCAATCGGTAAGGAAGTAGGTTCAAGGCTTTCCTCACAAGGAAAAGCCTATGAATTCTTTTTCTTTAGGAGACAGGTTGGGGATCTCGAACGCAACCTTTCCCTTTGAAACCAATGTTAATTGTAAAAATACCGAAGCCAAACGATAGACTTCTTCATAAGGCCAAGATGACCTCTTTCCTCTCTAGCTCCTATTATCAAGAAAGGGTTCAAACCTCATAATCCTTCTAGTCCAAAAAGAGTCTTCTTGATCAGGATAATTTGCTCCTTCGCGAACGACGTAGAAGAATAACGAGAATTCTCATGAAGATTCAGTAGAAGATAAATACGCTGTCCTTTGACTTTGATTTCTTTGCTTCCCCCTATGGGCGATTGATAAGTTCCAGCTCCTTCGCTTAATAATAATGAGCCTTTTGGAAGTTTATGGGAAACAAGGATCTTTCTAATTATATCGCCCTGAATCGGCCAATTGCTTTCCGAACCATAGTCTAAGGGGATCGCAAGAGCAGACAATAATTCGTCTTCCGTCAGATCCGGCCCAGGGTTTGACCAACATTTTTGTTCCCGATTATAGATACCAAGAGCTTCCGAAATTGGCAAATCCGAAGGGTATCCTAAATCTTCTCTATTCTGTCTTTCCTCTAATACCGCTTTACCCACGCTATCCATCCCTCTGGAACTTAGGAACCAGCAGTTGTTTTCATCTTTTTGTTCGATGTTTATTTGAGCCTGATTAACTCGTGCCTGATCGAGCATAAGGCCAAATGATGCAACTACAACCGAGCAAATTAATATAGATGCTAACTTCATAAAGTTTTACCTCAATAGAAAACCACGTATTCGGGAATTTCACCCGAATGGCATTATGATGCCAAGCGTTGGTAATACGACTAACTATCGCCCGCTCTTCTTCCAATCAGCGAGAAATGCGTCCAATCCTTTATCCGTTAGCGGATGATGTGCAAGTTGCTTAAGAACTTTGAAAGGCAGTGTCGCAACATCGGCACCGGCGAGAGCAGCAATCGACGATGTGCATCGGATGCCGGATCGACGCGGCCAGAACTTCGGTTTCGTATCCGTAATTCCCGTAGATCTGCAAGATGTCCATGATCAGCTGCATGCCGTTCGTCGAAATGTCATCGAGCCTGCCGATGAACGGCGATATATATGCCGCACCGGCTTTTGCTGCCAATAAGGCTTGCGAAGCGGAAAAGCATAACGTCACGTTAACCTTGATCCCTTCGGAGCTGAACTTTTGTGTGGCTTTTAGGCCATCCATTGTCAGCGGACATTTTACGACGACATTTGAAGCGATCTTTGCCAGCTCGCGGCCTTCTTTCAACATTCCTTCGGTATCAAGTGCCGTTACTTCCGCCGAAACATCGCCTTTTACGATCTTACAGATCGCGGCGATATGTTCCTTAAAATCTATGTCGCCTTCTTTTGCGACCAGCGACGGATTTGTTGTCACACCGTCGATAAGCCCCATTTCATTGGCTTCTTTTATCTCATCCAAACTCGCAGTATCAATAAAAAATTTCATAATTTTGTCCCCAGTTCTTTCTTTGTATGTTTAAATTCTAAACCATTCATCTGATAAAACAAAAACGGCGATCAGCGTCCGATCACCGGATTTGAAAGTGTTCCGATGCCTTCTATCGTAACTTCGCAAATATCTCCGCCGATCATTTTCGAAACACCTGATGGCGTGCCTGTCGCGATAACGTCGCCTGCGACAAGTGTCATTTGCCGCGAAATATACTTAATAAGGTACGGAACCGGAAAAGCCATCTGCGAGGTCCGTCCGTCTTGTTTGATAGTTCCGTTGACCGCGACGGTTAAACTGATGTCAGAAACATTCAATTCGGTTTCGATGACCGGGCCGATCGGGCAAAAGGTGTCAAATGATTTTCCACGCGTAAATTGACCGTCACGACGCTGCACATCTCTAGCGGTCACATCATTTAGACACGTATATCCTAGAACATACTTTAACGGATCGTCGTCGTCTTTAATGTCTTTTACCGTGGCTCCGATTATCACGGCGAGCTCGCCTTCATGTTCGACCTGTTCGGATTGTTCGGGAATGCGTATCGGCGTTCCGTTTCCGATTATCGCCGACGGAGCTTTCAGAAAGAGAAGCGGTTCGGCCGGCATCTCGTTGCCGAGTTCTTTCGCATGTTCCGAATAATTACGGCCGACACAGACAACCTTCGACGGTGCGGCCGGCGGCAGAAACTCGATCTCGTCGGCGTAATGAAGAACTTCCGTCTTCTGCATATTCAGGTCGCATTCCCAGATCTCCTCGCCTTCGACAATGCCGATGGCGATACGATCACCCTTTTTATATCTGCAAAGTTTCATAGTTCTATCTTGGTGTTTCCGAAACGACGTCGGACGCTTCACTGACATTTCCGCGAAGGTCGGTCGCGGTAATGTAATAAAAATACTGCTTGCCGGTTTCCGTGGTCGTGTCCTGGAAAGTATTTGTTTTCAATAGTTCCGGCGTTAGTTTTTCCCAATCAACTTTAGGTTTGTCCGGATCGTCCGAGCGATAGATCGTGTAACCCGCGATGTCATTTTCAGTATTGACCGCAAAGAATATCGCGACACTGTTCGTCGAAGCGGCAACGGTCAAGCCTTCGGGTGCTTTCGGCGGAAAGATATCTTTCGGTGTTATCTCGATTATTTTGGTTTCGCCGCTTTCGACGGGATCTGCATTTGTACCTATCGAAACGGACCGGACAAAATAAAAATATGTCTTATCAAAATCGAAGAATTGGTCCTTATAAGTTGTATTCGATGCCGGAGTTTTGTTCAGCAGCTTCGCCGGTGAATCTTTTTTGTCGGAGCGGTAAATATTGTAGCCGATCAAATTGACAGGCGTCGTTCCATCGACGTTTGCCGCCGGTTTTTCCCAGTTTAATGTGATCGCTTCCTGCGAAGTCTCCAGTTCCAAATTCTGCGGACTGTCCGCGATGCGAGCCGTCGGTTCGACTATCAGAAAATTTGAGAAAGCCGCCCGCTGTCCCGAACTATTCACAAATCTCGTAGCATAGCGTAGCCGAACCGCCTGCGATGCGAATTCGAGCGTGTCCGTATAGGTCATTGTCTTCAAAGCAAAATCAGTATCCTTTACCGGGATCGAAGCGATCACAACGGCACGGGAAGAGAACTCGGCTTCGGTTAAAGTAAGCGGGGAAGTTAATGGATCGGCGATGCGATAAACATCGACCCGAGAAATATTAAGCACATCGTCATCTTTTGCATTGCGGGCGGGCATTTTCCATGACAACAAAACTTTGTTGCCGCGTTGAAATCCGCTGATCTCCGAGCGTTGTTCGACGCGTTCGACCGGCGGAAGCGGCGGCTTACGTTTTCCACAGCTTAAGCCGGCGGCGACGGAAGCTGCTAAAACAATTAAACACGTTAAGCGTTTAGTTTGTCCGAGGTGTTTAGTCGTCCCTATTAAGCAGTTAAGCAATTTATGCATTTAATGTGTTTTAGAATTTTCGGAACCAAGTGCTTAAAGTATGTATTGCCGCAGATCGGTGTCTTCGATGAGATCTTCCAAACGCTTCTCAACATAAGCGGTGTCGATGATCTGATCTTTTTCTTCCAGTTCTGCGCCGAGAAAGCTTATCTCTTCCAAAAGCTTTTCGACGAGCGTGTGCAGTCTTCGAGCACCGATGTTTTCAGTAGAACTGTTTATAGTCGCGGTCATTTCAGCGATCGTCGAGATCGCGTCATCTGTGAAAGTAAGCTTAATTCCCTCTGTCCCGAGCAACGCCTGATACTGCTTAATCAACGAATTCTTCGGCTGCGTCAATATCCGCTTAAGATCATCGATAGTTAAAGATTCGAGTTCGACGCGTATCGGAAAGCGGCCCTGAAGTTCAGGAATCAGATCTGATGGCTTCGCGACGTGGAAAGCTCCGGCAGCGATGAACAAAATATGTTCCGTGTTGACCATACCGTAGCGGGTGTTTACGTTAGTTCCCTCAACTATCGGTAGAAGATCACGCTGCACACCTTCACGTGATACATTAGGATTTCCGCCGGCCTCTCTGCCCGCGATCTTGTCGATCTCATCAAGGAAAATTATTCCCGAGTTCTCTGTTTTCGATATAGCTGCCCGATTTATCTGTTCCGCATCAACGAGCCTTTCCTGTTCGTCGCGAAGCAGAAATTCGCGTGCATCTTTAACTTTAACTTTTCGAGAGACCGTCTTGGTCGGAAATAGATTGCCGAACATATCCTTTATGTTCACGCCCATTTCCTCCATTCCCTGAGCCCCGACAAACTCAAGCCCCGTATTCGAACGATCCTGCGTTTCGACTTCGACAAGGCGGTCGTCCAGTTCGCCTCGTCGCATTTGTTCGCGGAGCTTTTCGCGTGTCCGCGATTTTCCGGATTCGAGATTTTCTCCGTTTTCGGAATTCGGGTCGTAGCTGTAACTCGTCGGTGGAAAAAGTATATCGAGAAGCTTTTCTTCGACATTTATCTCGGCGGCAGAAAGAACTTCGTCGAACGCAGCTTGCTTGGTCATTTCAACCGCGATCTCGGTCAATTCGCGAACCATGCTTTCAACATCGCGGCCGACATAACCGACCTCGGTAAATTTCGAAGCCTCGATCTTGATGAACGGCGAATTGGCGATGCGTGCGAGCCTTCGCGCTATCTCCGTTTTACCGACGCCGGTCGATCCGATCATCAAAATATTTTTTGGCAGTACATCCTGAGCGATCTCGGGCGGAAGTTTCTGGCGGCGAATGCGGTTGCGCAAAGCAACAGCGACCGCCTTTTTCGCAGCGGCCTGACCGACGACATATTTATCCAAGGCTTCAACTATCTGTCGCGGCGTCAGATCGTCAAGATCGCGTGCCGGAGCTTCGCCCGTTGTTTCGCCGCTAAGCTGTATAACCATCTATAATTCCTCGATCACAATATCCGAATTCGTATAAATGCAGATCTCGCTCGCGATCCTCAATGCTTCACCGGCGATCTCTTTCGCACTCAGTTCGGTGTGTTTCAATAACGCGCGAGCCGCGGCCGTGGCGAACATACTTCCCGAACCGACCGCCAGCAATCCTTCGTCAGAAGAGATAACATCGCCTTTGCCCGAGATCAAAAATGCGTCTGTTTTATCCGCAACGATCAGCAAAGCTTCTAAATGCCGTAGATATTTGTCAGTCCGCCAATCCTTGCTCAGCTCGATCGCCGAACGTTCGAGCTGGCCTTGGTATTGTTCGAGCTTTGTTTCAAATCGGCTAAGCAGCGAAAACGCATCGGCGGTCGCACCGGCAAAGCCTGTAATAACTTCGCCGTTTCTCAAGCGGCGGATCTTTCTGGCGTTGCCTTTAATGACGGTTTCGCCTAGGGTTACCTGTCCGTCGCCGGCCATCGCGACCTTTCCGTCACGGCGGACCATCAGCACAGTTGTCGAACGAATTCGCTGTTCAAATGACGTGTCTCGCATAAAACTTAATCATAAGTGTTTAATTTCAAATGCTCAAATTGACAGTGCCTTGAAATTGTTTGAACATAAAGCCTGTATATGGCGAAGCGACCGAGGATCGGAATCACAACCCGTTTGGATCTGGAAACGCGAAGGTTTTATCTTGGCCGCGATTACAGCGAGGCTATTGAAGCTTTTGGCGGAACTCCGGTTTTGATCCCGCTTATTCCAAAATACGGCTATTTGGACGATCTGCTGAGCGAAATTGACGGCGTGCTGCTTCCCGGAAGCGATACCGATGTCGATCCGGCTCTATTTGGCGAAGACCCGCATCCAAAGATAGGGCGTGTGATACCTGAAAAGGATGAAACCGATCAAATGGTGCTTTCGATCGCCGAAAAACGCGGGATTCCGGTTCTTGCGATCTGTTTTGGTATGCAGGTACTGAATGTATTTTGCGGCGGTTCGCTATATCAAGACATCGAATCGCAGGTGCCGAATGCAATAAAACACGAACAGGGAATTCCGCTTGGCCGGCATTCGCATTCGATCAAATACGCCGAGAAAGGAATTTTGGCCGATTGTTTGAACTCGATAGATGATGAGAGGAAAATATATGTAAACTCGCATCATCATCAAGCAGTTAAAGACGTTGGCAAAGGCCTTATCGCAACGGCTTGGGCAAACGACGGAGTCATAGAATGCATCGAAAACGCTGACGACAGCCGTTTTGTCTTCGGTGTTCAGTGGCATCCAGAGATGTCGTGGGAGAATGATGAACTTTCTAAGGCCATCTTTGAAAGATTCATACTTAAAGCTATTGATTAGCATTATTAAGTCTCGTATTAAGAGGGAATTGCGGGATTTTCTTAAAGTAAAAACTTCGGTCGCTGAAGTGATAGTTTAAGTTTTTAGAATTCACGTTTTAAAACATATAAGATAAATACTTTCAGTGCTTTAGATAATATAAAATGAATTGAATTCTCGATGTCGATAAACCGACAGTTGAAGCGTTGCATGAATATGAATTTGAGGAATTATTAATGGAAAATCCTGTTTCGATCGGCTTTTTGGCCTGGTTTTTTCCGGGAGCCGGTCATCTTGCACAAAAAAGGACAAAAAGAGGCCTTATCATCGCTGTCTCGATCTGGACGATGTACATAATCGCTATATGGAGCGGCGGAGCTCATTATCCGGGTTTTGGATATGCCGATGGGGCGTTGCTTTATTTGTTGAATATGTTCGCAAAGCTCGGCAATGGACTTGGTTTGATAATAGGTGCGATCGTCGGATCGAAAAGCCGCGCCGGACGTAGCAGCTAGAGCAACCTTTGAATATGGCGGCCGTATGCTTGAGATCGCCGGATTGCTCAATGTTTTAGCGATAATGGATGCGCTTGATATCTTTTTCGGGAGGAAGAAATGATCCATTTTATCTATTTGCTCTTGTTCGCACTTTTCATTTCAACCTGTTTTGGGGTTTTTAGCAGCGGAACCACAAAAGACCGCATATGGTACGCTGGGCGAATGTTTCTCCAATTTGTCGGTATCAGTTTGGTTATAGCCTGGGTGCTTTACTTTATTCCCTGGTAGAAAGCGTGCCGCCAGATCCTCGCAAACCGGCAAAACAATGCCTTTATTCGAAAGTGAAAGTATAGTCCTAAAGAGTTACAATCTCGCCGAAGCGGATCGTATAGTCGTATTTTTCACGCGTAAATTCGGCCTCGTCCGCGGTGTCGCTAAAGGAGCGAAGCGTCTGAACAGCAAATTCGGCAGCACGCTTGAGCCATATTCCACAGTAAATCTCGAATATTTTCACAAAGACGAGCACGAACTCGTCTCGATCCGCAATATAGAACTGATCCGCTCGGTATTCGACCAAGCCAGCGAAGCCAAATTTCTCAGCACTTTTTCATACATTGGCGATCTGCTCATCGCATTTTCGCCGCCGCATGATGCTGATGAAACTTTATATAGAATGGTTTCGGCGTGTATCAGCTCGGCGGCTTCCGAAAGAACTTCTTATTTAGCGTATCGTGTTTATTTCGAACTTTGGCTGTTGCGGCTCGGCGGATTTTTGCCTGAGTGGCGATCATGCCGCGAATGCAATAAAGCTATCGGCTCAAACGACATCGCATATATACATAGCGGATTTCAATTAGCGTGCTCTGATTGCGGGGCGAGGCGTTCATCCGGCAATGTTCCGGTCGGTGTTCGCGAGATCTTTGCAAATGTGCAGAAATTATCGCCGCCGGAATTCGTTTCCTGGGCATTCGACCGCGACGCTGACCTCAATGAACTTTCCGTCATACTTCGCCGCATTATCACGCAGGTCATAGGCCGCGAGCCAAAACTAACAACCGCTGCCTATTCGGGGAATAATTAGGCATGAGAATTAGCAAAATTATTTCGCGATATCTGATCTCTACGATCCTGCCGTATTTTCTTTTCGCGTGGATCTTGCTGAGCGTAATACTCTTTGTTCAGCAAGCGGGCCGTTTTGCGGACATTTTCTTTAGCGCAAATATTCCATCAGGTTTGGTTTGGCAGCTAACGATCGCTCTGATCCCAAATGTCATCGCGTTTACTTGCCCGATGGCCGTTCTGGTCGGCGTGATCATCGGCCTGACGAAAATGCAGAGCGACAGCGAGCTTACGACGATACGTGCGGCCGGTGTTTCCAATTTTCAAATAACGCTTCCCGTGGCGTATACTCGGTATCGTCCTTTCCTGTGTCGCCTTGCTGATCAATCTTTACGGAGTACCTTTTGCTGCTGCGGATCGTACGCGTAGTTGCGATACAGACCGCGATCTATAAGCTCGAATCGCCGATCGAACCGGGCGTGTTTAACACCGAAGTTAACGGCTACACGATCTATGTGAAAGGAGCCGATCCTGACTCCGGCTCGTGGAAGAACATCTTTGTTTACAATGAAGCTCCCGATTCCGGAATTGTGCGTCTGATAACGTCAACGAGCGGGCGTATCGATTCGACGGATGAAAGATCTGAACTCGTTTTGAACGACGCGATCGTTTCTACATTCACAGAAAATGGCGATTCACCGAAATTCTCATCGGAAAATGTAAAGCAGCTTCGATTCGCGATCAAAACCCGCCGCGGGGAACTGATCAACAAGCTGGCGAACGCCGAACCGAGTGCCGAAGAACTCGGCCTAAACGATCTTGCCAACTTTGCCAGCAAGAAAGAGGGAAAGGAACGTACCGAAGCCCAAATTCTTTGGCAGCGTCGCATTTTGCTTTCGATAACGCCTTTGATCTTCTGCTTGCTCGGAACGGGAATGGTACTGCGTTTCAGTTCGCGCGGCCGCGGATTTGGCGTTGTCATGGGTTTACTAGCGCTCATCGCTTATTATCTTTTGGCTTTTCTCGGCGAACAGCTCGCACGGACCGACCGCATCGGCGTCATAGCGGGAAGCGTTTTGCCGCTCGGGCTAAGTGCGGCGGCGCTCATCTGGTTCAATTTTTCCGGGCGGTTCGAGATACCGGCTGCCTTATCCGAAATTCCAAATGATATCGCCGAGCGGTTCAAACGCGGCAAAAAGGAGGGCGTTCAGAAGCGAAATATATTGGTCGATCTTACGACCGGACTTCGCGACCTGGATCTGCTGCTAGATCTCGCGAAATATTTTCTAATTACACTTAGCTTTTTGGGTGCGGTTTTCATTATCTTTACGGCGTTCGAGCTATGGAAATTTGCCGGCACGATCGATCACGGCATCGTGCTGCTGATCAAATATTTGTTCTTTTTGCTGCCGTTCATTTATATTCAGCTCGCTCCGTCGGCCGCGATGGTCGCGGTTTTGGCAACATACGTCGTTAAGTCCCGGCAAAATGAGATCGTCACATGGACCTCGGCAGGGCAGAGCGTTTATCGGCTTTTGCTGCCGTGTTTTATGGCGATGCTGCTCCTCGGCATTTTTAATTGGCAGTTGCAGGACCGCCTGCTGCCGGTTACCAACCAGATACAGGACGATCTAAGGTCGCAGATCAGAAGCAACGGAGCCGTTCGAAATCTATCGGGAAAACAATGGGTCGCCGACGGAAACCGGATATATTCGTTCGAAGTAAACAGCGATAAGATTATTGCGTCTGATAACGAAACGGCGCGAAAGGCTGCGTGTCGCGGAATATGTTCCGTGAATAATCTGACGGTTTATGAATTTGATAAGGAAAACACAAAATTGCAACATGTGTACCATTCGGATCAAGCCGTTTGGGGTGATAATGCCATAAAATTTATCGGCAATTATACCGATCGTTCTGTTTCAGATGATCAGATCCGAACCGAAAAGCATTCCGAAGGAGAGATCGAACAGGCAAGGAATCCGTTTAGCGAAGTTCGCAAAAAGCCGAGCCATTTGTCCATTGCGGAAACGAAAGCTCAGATCGCGAGCAGCGAATCTACGCTCGAACAGCGGCTATTTTTAGTAGCCCTCGAAAAGAAATATTCTACACTTCTTTTGCCGTTAATTATCGCGTTGTTTACGGCGCCGTTCGCATTGTCTTTGACGCGAAAAGGGAAGGTCATCACAGTGGGCTATGCGGTCGCCCTTTGGTTGATATTTATGGGCATTACTTCCGCTTTCGAACAGTTCGGAATTAGCGGAACTCTGTCGCCAAAGATCGCTGTTTGGACTCCGCTCTTGTTGTTCACTCTTTTGGGTGCGTTTCTGCTTTCGAGAGTAAAAACCTAGCTCTGAGCAATTGTGTCCACAAAAAGATGTTCGATATCTTTCTCTTTTTTGCGGCACTGCGAATGAGCCTTTGGCGAAACTCTGACATCTTTGAAATCAAGAATGAGCTGGCCGTCAGCATCGATCTTCGGGTTGCAAAATTCGAAGGTATCAAATGGATTTATATTGAACTCGGAAAGCAGCCTGTATGCCCGCACGATCTTGCCGCCGCCGCGGCCATATTTTCTGACCGGATATGCGTTTTCGCCATGCAACGCAGCCGGCCGCAAGGCAAGCCTTCCGGTCATCAGATCGAACAGGATCAACACCGCGTCCGGCTCGCCAAAACGCTCGTATGTCAGACGGCTCATCACTATCGAACCATGCTTGTTCATCGAAACATACATCCCCGACCAATGCGGAGCCACATCACCCCTCGGCAACACAACCCATTTTTCTTTCATAATACGTTCGTTACTCATAACAAAACGAATGTATCATATATGAAAATCTTTTTCAAGTGTTTGTGAGTTCGGTGAGTTTAGCAAGTTTGCCGCGTTTTTCGTAGCAGCGGAACTTTTGAGGGTTCGGGCAAGGTGGAAGTCTGCGTTCCTTGGTGGCCGGAGAACATCCTTAAATTTTCTAAGGGCAATGTAACATTATCGGACGATTTGAGACAAATTAGGTTTGCGGGCGTGGATTTGTGCGGTTGTGAGTTCGGCGAGTTTTAAGCACCAGGGTGCGGCATCTTTATAGAACCGGTTTTTAATAAATTTGAAAGCTCCGTAGGAGCGACATATTTTGTGCCGCTCCTACGGAGCTTGATCATTTTTTCATTGGATACCTACTATAAATAGGCCGCTCCAAACGGAGCTAAAGAAAGCGAGAAAGTTTAGGAAGTTTGGAAAGTTTGAAGAAGTTTGGGCAAGCAAGGATGCTTGCCGCTCCACCTGTAACTCCGAAACCCTGGAACTCTGAAACTCATACGGTCCGCGACGGTGTCAGTGATTGTGTCGACGGTTTTGTCAGCGAAATTCATGACGGCTGCAGGGAAGCGGGAAAACTGCCGGGTGATGAACGAAAACTGTGTTAGAAAGCATAGCCGACATAAGAATATTGATCTTTGACGCGATGTTTTCACCAATCGGCGTGATCTTGTTCCATTACAAGGTCGGGCTGTGGCTGAAAAAGCACACCACAAAACGCTTTGTCTTGATAACAAAAAAGACCCTGCGGAAAGCAGAGCCTTTTTAATTAAAAGCAAAAAATTTGCTTTAGATTACGTGCCGGTTTCCCAGCTTCCCATGTATTCGACCATTTCGGGTGTGAGTTCGTCGATCGAAATGCCCATCGCTTTTAGCTTAAGGCTTGCGATCTCTTGGTCAACTTCATTGGGCAGAACGTGGACGCCGTTTGCGAGCGTGCCTTTGTTCTTCGCCAAATATTCGGAAGCAAGAGCCTGGTTAGCGAACGACATATCCATAACGCTCGCCGGATGTCCTTCGGCGGCTGCGAGATTGATCAAGCGGCCTTCGCCAAGAACGATAATGCTTTTCGTATCATCAGCAGAGCGGTATTCTTCGACGAAAGGACGGCGTGTGACCGGTGCTTTCGACATTTCACGCAAAGCTTCGAGATTAAGTTCGAGATCGAAGTGGCCGCTGTTGCAGACAATAGCGTTGTTCTTCATCACTTCGAAATGTTCCTTGTCGATAACGTGGCGGTTTCCGGTAACGGTAACAAAGAAATCACCGACCTTTGCGGCTTCTTTCATCGGAAGAACGCGGAAGCCATCCATAACAGCCTCGATCGCTTTGACCGGATCGATCTCTGTAACGACAACGTTCGCACCCATTCCGCGGGCACGCATCGCAACACCTTTTCCGCACCAGCCGTAACCGACGGTTACAAGCGTTTTGCCGGCGAGAAGAATGTTGGTCGCACGGATAATGCCGTCGAGTGTCGATTGGCCCGTTCCGTAGCGATTATCAAAGAAATGCTTTGTTTGAGCGTCGTTTACCGCGATCGAAGGGAAGTTGAGCACGCCCGAATTCTGCATCGCTTTTAATCGGACGATGCCGGTCGTTGTTTCTTCCGTCGTTCCGAGAAGATCTTCGATCAGATCGGGACGTTTTTTGATCATCGTTGCAACAACATCGGATCCGTCATCAATAATCAGGTTGGGATTTGTTTCAAGTGCTGCATTAACATGGCTGAGGTAAGTCTCTGTGGATTCACCTTTTATCGCCATAACCGGAATGCCCCAATCAGCAACGAGCGAAGCCGCAACGTCATCTTGTGTCGAAAGCGGATTCGATGCGATCAAAAGCGATTCGGCACCGCCGGCTTGCAGCGTTCGAGCCAAATTAGCGGTTTCGGTGGTGATATGTGCACATGCGACGATCTTCACGCCGGTAAGCGGTTTTTCCGCTTCGAAGCGTTCGCGGATGAGCCGAAGAACCGGCATTTCGCGGTCGGCCCATTCGATTCGCTGTTTGCCCTGCGGAGCAAGGTTAATGTCTTTAATATCGTGTTCCATTGAGATTCCTTCTTTTGCCATAAAATTGTTTTGCCGTTCGACGGGCTTTTAAAAGTGAAAAGGCCGGTTTATGATCAACCGGCCGAATAAATTGAATTAACCGGCGGCTCCGGTCGTAAATGCATTGCGGAGAGATTCCGCCTTGTCGGTTTTTTCCCACGAGAATTCATCGTTAAGGCGACCGAAGTGGCCAAATTTAGCTGTCGATGTATAGATCGGACGGCGAAGATCGAGCGTTTCAATGATCCCTTTAGGATTAAGAACGAAATTTTCGCGAACGAGATCGGACAATTTCGAATCATCGACCGTTCCTGTTCCATGCGTATCGACATAGACCGAAACCGGTTCGGCAACGCCGATCGCATACGCAAGCTGAACTGTGCATTTGTCAGCAAGGCCGGCCGCGACGATGTTTTTCGCGATGTATCGCGCCATGTAGGCAGCCGAGCGGTCAACTTTTGTAGGATCTTTGCCCGAAAATGCACCGCCGCCATGCGGAGCATAACCGCCGTATGTATCAACGATGATCTTTCGTCCGGTCAAACCGGCGTCGCCCATTGGGCCGCCGATAACGAATCTGCCGGTCGGATTAATGTGAAATTTAGTATTTTCGTCGAGAAGTTCAGGAGCAACGGTTGGTTTAATTACCTTTTCAAGAATGTCTTCGCGAAGCTGTTCGGTCGTAACGTCTTCGGCGTGCTGAGTCGAAATAACAACAGCTTCGACACGGAAAGGACGTCCATCGCGATATTCGATGGTTACCTGCGATTTGCCGTCCGGACGAAGGTAGTTGAGCTCACCGCTTCGGCGAACATCGGAAAGCTTTTTCGTCAGGTGATGCGCCAACTGGATCGGCAACGGCATCAATTCCGGCGTTTCGTTGCAAGCAAAACCAAACATCAAGCCTTGATCGCCCGCACCGCCGGTATCAACGCCCTGCGAAATATCAGGCGACTGATTTCCGATAGCATCGACGACCGAGCAAGTGTTGGAATCGTATCCAAAATTCGCGTCGTTATAACCGATCTCATGGATCGTATCGCGAATGATCTTTTTATAATTGATCTTCGCTGTCGTCGTGATCTCACCCGCAATGACCGCTAACCCTGTGGTGACAAGGGTTTCGCAAGCAACACGTCCCATTGGATCCTGCTCAAGAATCGCATCTAGAACCGCATCTGAGATCTGGTCAGCAATTTTATCCGGGTGGCCTTCGGTGACCGATTCGGATGTAAATAAAAAATTTCCGTTACTCAATGGTTTTTTCTAACTCCTTAATGATCGTTACGTAACAAGTCGATAATTGCATAAGCAAAACGGTAATTTTAACGCTTTATGTAGTCCGTGTCAAAGTAAATAGCAAGGATTATTAACACCACTAGTTCACTAGATCGAACAGTCCTGCAACCCCTACTAATAGGGGCTTACTTTCTGCTTTTATTATTTCACTTACGGCCTTTTAGTTTGCGGACTTGTGTTAATGACACGTTGAGGCAGCGTGTTTTAATAGGTGAAGTAAAAGCTGATCCATAGGGTATTGTTTCGCTCACCACAGGTTTTGGCCGGATGCGAATTGTTATGCTTGTCGGCGAGCAGTTTCCTCGCGTATGCTGACTCTATAAAGTTATGACCGCTTCCGGTTTCAGTTCGATGGTCTCTTTTCTAGATGTAAGTTTCTCAACAAGGGATTCCTTTACTTCGTATCCGATCCCGGGACCGGAGGGCGATCTAATTGTTCCATTATTAGTCACGGTCACTGGAGGCTCGATAATATCCTCATTCCAATATCTGGCTGATGCCGAAACATCTCCCGGCAAAACAAAGCCTGGGAGTGTTGACATTGCAATATTATGAGCACGGCCTATTCCACTTTCCAGCATACCGCCGCACCAAACCGGAATCTTCTTGCTGGCGGCAAATTCTTGGATCTTCTTTGCTTCGGAATGTCCGCCAACACGCCCAAGTTTAATATTGATAATTCGTGCGGCATCAAGCTCTATTGCATGACGCACATCCGCGAGACACGTGATGGATTCATCCAAGCAGATCGGTGTTTTTATCTGATGCTGTAACTTCGAATGGTCAAGCAGATCGCCGGCAGAAAGCGGCTGCTCGATCATTAAAAGATGAAAATCATCCAGTCGCTTAAATAGTTCAATATCGGCCTCGAGGCGGTATGCTGAATTAGCATCCACGGAGAGTAGAATGTCAGGAAACGCGCCTCGAATCACTCTGACCAATTCGATATCTTGTCCTGGTTTGATCTTTAGTTTTATCCTTTGATAACCGCTTTCGACCTCACAGGCCACTTTCTCAAGCAAAATATCTGTTGATTTTTGCAGGCCCACTGAAACTCCACAGTTTATCTCCTCACGGGTTCCGCCCAAGTGTTGCCAAAGAGGCTTGTTCTCAATTTTTGCTTCGAGATCCCATATTGCCGACTCAATTGCACCAATTGCCATCCGATTTCCGCGAATATGAGCAAGAGCATCTGACACCTGAGCCGCACTTGTTATTTGGACACGTGCCAGGATCGGAGAGATATACCTACTGATTATCGTCCATGCAGTTTCTATCGTCTCGTGGTTAAAGAACGGGTTTTCGGGTGCTGTACATTCGCCATAGCCGGTCGCTCCGTTAGCGTCAAAAACGCGGACAATAAAAACGCGACGTTCGAAAGTCGTTCCAAAGCTGGTTTCAAACGGTGCCTTGAGCGGGAGACAGATCTCGCGCAGTTCTATCTTTTGTAAATTTAGGTTACTCATCTTAAAAAATTGAACTGAAATATAATAAATGTCCTGCAAAAACAAACCAGAGGAAACCGAGGCTCGCCAGAGCAAAAATTGTCGCCTGAAATTTTCCCCAGATGCTGTAGCACGCTTACTGAGCCAAGCATGGACGGCATTGAAGAAAACAATAATCGTACCGACCGAGGCGACAACTCCTATTACCTGAACGAGTTGGAACCACGTGTTTCCGCTCTCGTTAAGAAAATCTAAATTTGATATCGCATAGATAAGCAACCCGATCATCGCGCTCAGAAATATCAGTGCAAACAAGAAAGCGAATCGGACGAGTATGCGAAGCCACCATTCAGCGCGAGTCAGATCGATCGATCCGCCATAATGCCGTCTGATAAACCAACCCACAAACCACAAGATCAGAGTGATCAGCATGATCACAAGCGAGACGACCAATACCGGAAGTAAAACCCCGCTATTTGACCAAGCTCCAACTCGCTGATCGATCATGAATGGAAAGGGTACGATCATTTGCATTCGCCCATTCTCATCGGGCTTGAATACTAGAACGTCCTGTCCGCCGATCTCTCTAAAGGTCATCGGAGCAATTGCCTGCCAATGTTTCGGTATTCCGTTCGGCGAAAGCAATGATGAGACCTGTATAGTTCCTTGACCGATCGATGAAACCTTCGATTCGCCGAGAATCGAAAAAGCTCTGAAAAAAGATCCCTCTCCGCGGCGGCTTGATTCGTAAGTTCCGCTGACTGCTGCAGCATCCTGATCTGCAGTTGCAGGTAATGGAACTAGTGGTGGAGTAAACGGAAAATATCGGTCTAAGAATGCTTCCCAAAGTATCGTGCGTGGAGAAACTTGACCTCGTCCGGCACTATTATATGAAACGAAAAAGCCAATACCCGAATCCAAAATTAAATGCAGATCACTATGAAACGCGGTCGTGTCACCTGCGTGTCCAATGATTCGATGCCCATTCCTACTTTCCTCGTAGAATCCGTAAGCCATGGCATTTGAGGCAGGATCCAAACCGAACAGTCGACTATGCATAAGCTCAGCAGTTTCAGGTTTCAGGATACTCACGTCACCAAATCTTCCGTTCTGTAAATGAGCCAACATGAACCGCGACATATCGTCGGCGGTACTGCTCAAACTTCCTGCCGGGAACGGCGAAACAACCTCGAACTGCAAAGGCTTACCGGTTGCTAACTGGTAACCTTTTGACATACTCTGAGACATTTCCGCTGGTAAAGGCTGGGTAAAGCTAGAGTGGTTCATTCCGAGCGGCTTAAAAATATTAGCCTCAACATATTGGCTAAAAGGTTGGCCGGAAACGCGTTCGACAATGTAGCCCGCAAGAGCGGCACCGTAGTTTGAATAAGCAGGCACGGTTCCGGGTGGAAAAATACGTGCGGGAATATGAGTTTTCAAATATTGGCCTAAGTCCGGACTTTCCTGCTTAAAAGTAATAAGATCTTTTACCGATTCTTCAAAACCCGGAGTATGTGTCAATAGATTTTCAATAGTTATCGGCTTTCCGAATTCATCTGGTATCTTGTAATCAATATATTCATTTACATCTCGATCGAGATCCAATTTGCCCTGTTCGAAGAGCTGCATCACCGCGGTCCACGCGAACAGTTTAGAGATAGAGCCTGGGCGGAACATTGTCTCATTTGCAATGACCGGTGTTTTGTTTTCTACATCTGACAAGCCATACCCTTTTTCTAGGAGAACTTTTCCATCCTTAACTATTGAGACGGTGGCACCAGCGATGTTTTCGCGCTCTAACTGAAGCGGGACAATTCCGTCCAAGAATGCCTCAGCGTCCGAAGCGGTCAACTCCGGCAATGTCGGAGTTTCTTGAACTGTCTCGACTTCCGGCTTGGTGGAAAGATTCTGAATGGTCGGAACCTGCCCGAATGTCAGTGAAGGGATCGTTAAAAAAAGAATTAGATATGCAGCTAGTTTTTTCATCGCTTTGCCTCTGTCGAATCGAGCGGCCTTGAAAATAAATGTTACTTAATTTTTTTCGCCGGATTTTTGCTGCCGCCTTGTATCAAGGTCATTCCCTTTATCAGGCCGCTTGGGTCTTTGTCGAAAACGAATTGGGCGTTAACGTCTTTAGAAAAGAATTCGGTTTCGGATTCAGGTAATAGTAAAAACTTTGATTGTCCGCCAAGCTGGCCGGAAAGCTGACCGTTCTCTAGGCTTATGGAAATAATTATGTTGGTGCCGATCTGGTATTCACCAACGTATTTTTCCAATACTTTTGAATTGAGTTCAATAAAGTTTCGTTCCTTCGGAATGTCATATTTAGCGCCGAAAACGATGGCCGCTAAATTTTTCGCGATCTGTCCTGCGGGGGCTGATTGAATATTGCTTAAAACGATGACCGTGACACGATCGTCAGGGAAACGAGATATTTCAGTCGCAAAACCATATATTCCACCGCCATGCGATATTTCCTTGTGATCAAATTGTTTGCCGATCCCCCAACCGTAGGCATATCCGGCATCACCTTTCCAAGGTGTGAACATTTCATCGAGCGATTTCTTTGAAACAAGCTTTTCGGTATAGAGAGCCTGATCCCATTTGAGTAGATCGCCGGTTGTTGAATAAAGCGAGCCAGCCGCGTATGGAACCGACATGTCCATGTAAGCGGCATTCACTAAATTACCCGCTTGTTTCTGATACCCAGCCGCTCGGTGCATAATGATCTTAATCGGATCGTCATAACCCGACTGCGTCATTCCAAGCGGCGTAAAGATATTTTCCTGAAGAAAGTCTTGCATACTTTTTGCCGGAAGCTTTTTCGACGATCACGCCTAGCAGGTAATACCCCGAATTGCTATAAGAGAACTTTTCGCCGGTTTTGAAGTCGAGAGGTTCCTTTTTGAGTCTATCGGTCATCTCGGCTGTAGTGATCGGCAATATTGTAGTCTTGGCAAAATCTGGAAAGGCAGTGTAATTAGTTATGCCGGATGTATGTGTGAGAAGGTCTTTGATCGTTATGGCTTTCCATATTTCGGGACAATCTGAAATGTAATTACACAACAGATCGCTGACTTTCAGCTTTCCGCGTTCCTGTAGCATCATTATGGACATCGACGTAAATTGTTTGGTTATAGAACCTAAACGAAATACATTGTCAGGGGCATTTGGAACATTTAACTCAATACTTGCCATTCCATAACCTTTGCTTACGATCGGTGTACCGTCTCGCGCGATCAGTATCGTGCCACTGAAACCATCGACACGAAGAACGGCCTTCATATATTCATTCACTTTTTCCTTGATCTGATCATCCGTTACTTGCACTGCCGCTGCATTTTGTGCAGAAGCGTGTGATCCGAAATACAGGCCAATGGCAAGAATTACTGATAAATATTTTCCAGTGATGAGTAATTGTTTCATCTTGAATTTCCTTTTATATAGATGCATAAATTGAACTAGTTTGTGGTGCCGGAATGTTTATTGGTCTGCTTTCCCGATGTTCTCAAAAACCTCATTTCCGATCGGATAATGCTTCCAATTCTTAAAATCAAAGTGCCACCACTCAGCTTCGTAAACCGTAAATCCTTCCGCTTCCATCGAATTACGGAGTAGTTTGCGATGCCAACGCTGGAGAGATGTTCCGCCGGGATAATCCGGGTATGAGCGATCCGAGGTTTCGTCGTAAGTTCCGACCATTTCGATCGGCTTTCCGGTCTTTAGGTCATATAGAGTGATATCGACTGCCATGCCTCTGTTGTGACGTGAGCCTTGCGATGGATCTGCGACAAATATCTTTTTGTCGTCAGGTGTAGCATCCCAAAATACCTTTGTCACATACCATGGCCGGTACGCGTCGTGGATAAGTAAACCATATCCAAGTTTTGCGAGTTTCTGATTTACCCGAACGACCGCTTCCGCGGCGGGTCGCTGCATGAAAGCCTTCGGCTGCGAATAAAAAACACTTCCGAGGAAATTGTTGGTGGAGGCGTATCGGATATCGAGCTTTATCGTAGTATCGAGCTTTGCGACCTCGACAAGGTCTGATTCTCGAAATTCACCACTTTCCTTTGGCGGGAATGCGGTCAAAGCTTCCTTAAGCAACTCGCTAACCGGGCTGACAGGTTTGATCCGAAGCTGCCCCGAACCTTCCGGACCAACACTCCGTCGCTCAAATATAACACCGGCAGTAATAGCCGCAGTCGCTTTTCCTGAGCGATCGCGTTTAAAGACGATCTGTTCGCCATCGTAGAGTCCGTGGCTTGGAAACCGGTAAACGTTTTCAGATACTTGCTCAAGCGGATCAAATTCGAACCATTCTATTAACGCCCAAAGCTTTCCGTCTTTTTCGATAATATAGAGGATATCGTGGTCCCATCCGTATTCTCCGATCAGTCCTTTCCATTTCGCAGGAGCCGGAGCAGGTTTTTGAACCTTGACGCGTTTAAAGATTTCTTGGCCGATGGCAATCGAATCTTCTTTGACCGTAAGCTTCTCACCGTACCCTAGTTTGCCATCTACGAGTAGGTCATCTCCTGACGATCGAAGCTCAGCTGGAAAACCACCGTTTATGTTCAACAATGAAAGCCTGTTTGTCGCACTGTCAACAAGATCGAAACCTTTTGAGCCATTTACGTAACGTCCGGCAATTTCTTTTGCGCGACCCGGCACGATCGGATTCGTTATTGCCGGCTGTGGGATAGGTCTGCCTTCTTTTGAGGCGAGCATGGCTTTCAAAGCAAGATCGGCGATATGGCTCGTCACTGCGTTTGCAGCGTCTTTCGTCGTCACTACTACAACACCTAATTTTTGATCAGGGAGCGTGCTTAGCTGAGTTGCGAAGCCATAGATCGCACCGCCGTGCCCGATCTTTCGATGTCCGTCCAATTCGGAAATATTAAATCCGAGGCCAAAACCGGTTTTCTGCCCGCTCTTTGTGTATTGCGGGATCCACATTTTCTCGAGAGTTTCTTTCTTCAAGATCTCTCCGTTTGAGCCGCGACCTCCGTTAAAAAGAGCACTGGTGAAACGTCCCAGGTCATTCACGGTGCTGTACATGCTGCCGGCAGGACTTATTCCCAGTTGAAAGATTGGTGCAGGGAAGACGCGACCGTCAAGCGTCCACATATAGCCCTTTGCCAAATTCCTATTTATTGCCGGTGTTGGTTCAAAACTGCTTTGTTCCATTCCGAGCGGATCGAGTACCGACCTTTTTAGATATTTCGAAAATGGTTGATTCTGTGTTTTTTCAAGCACATAGCCAACTGCCGCAATTCCGGCGTTCGAATATTTGGTATGCGCCTCAGGGGCGTATACGAGTTCCGTATCATTTAGACTTGCGACCGTGCTTGCAAGTGACGGCTCAGTCGGATCAAAATAACTACCAATAGGTGTCTCGCGAACCAGACCGGATCGATGCGACATTAACTGACGAAGCGTGATCGGTTTATTGAAAGAATTATGCGGCTGGAAACTGGGTAGGTATTTGGTTATCGGCGCATCCAGATCGAGCTTACCATCTTCGACCAGTTGCATCACCGCAATGTCCGTGAACAGCTTTGAAACCGATCCGACACGATAAACCGTATCAGCCGTAGCAGGTATTTTAAGTTCCGGGTCAGCAAAACCAAATCCTTTAGCCCAAACGATCTTCTGATCATCGATCAACGCGATCGATACAGCCGGAAGTTCTTTTTCCGCCATTTCGTTGCCGATCGCTCTCTCCAGCATTTCTGAAACGGCCGCATAATCCTTTTGCGGAGCTATATTTCCAGTCGATACCACGTTCCTTGCCGAGGCTATCTTAGGAGACTGCGAAAAAAGAGCGAAAAACAATGCCGCAACCAGAACCGTAAGCATTGATAGCACAATAGGTTTTTTCTTTCTCATAGTTTTTCCTAAAACTGAGTTTTGAAATCGACTATTTTTTGCCTAGACAAAACGTATTTTCCGCTTTGGTCGCCGCGAACAAAACCAGTGACTATAAAGCCCGCTGCCAATGCCTCGGTGAATGCTTTTCGTGTTGCTTCGCGCCATTCGGCGGCCAACGCGAGGCTTTTTCTTTCGATCTCAACGATCCGCGCAGGTATCTCAATGAAGGCTTCTGCGACGGACGATAGCTCGTAGAGCTTCGGAGCGGTATTCTCATTCATCTCGACAAGCGGCCCAACATTATTAAGGTCAATTGTTGCCGCCTTGCCGGACAATCTTTCAATGACTCGGCTTTTTTTGAGCGGCCACGTGACCCAAAGGCGATCGGTGCCATTTTGGTGCAAACTGCTTGCGGCTTGGGCTCCATAAAAATCGATCAAATAGCAATTTGAGACGACGCCTAAACGAGAGAAATTAAAATAAGCATTCAAACTCTGCAGTGGATCAAATGTCCAAGTCATCTCTTCGATGCCCTGAGCCAGAACAAATTCACGCTGGGCAAGCTTTAGCTTGTAACCAAGGTGGTGTTCTCTATAGTTTGCTTTTACTGCGAGCATATGCGAGTGGTGAGTTGTGACGCCGTGCTCAAACCCGACAAAACCGTAGACAAAGCCAACCAGTGTATTTCCGTCAAAAGCTCCGATCAAAACACCGCCCGCTTGTTTTACGGCAACGAGTTGGGTTAGAGGCACCACGTCGAGATCAGGAATTTCCCAGATATCCTGTTGAAACTTCTCGACAGAGAGTAACTCCTCTTGCCCTACAATTTCGCGTATGTGTATGTTCACCAAGATTCGATCAGTTATTTATTTCTTGCCAGGCCCATAAAGAATCATTCCCGGTTTTGCCCCGATATGTTTTCCGTTTTCGACAACGATCTGGCCATTTACGATCACGTCATCAATGCCGGTCGGCGTCTTGTACGGATATTCATATGTCGATTCGTCTTGTATTTTTTCATAATCGAAAATGACCACATCGGCATACATTCCTTCCTTGATCAAACCGCGATACGGTAGACGCAATCGTGTTGCCGGCCAGGACGTCATCTTGCGAATCGCTTCCGGAAGGGTCAGGACCTTTTTCTTGCGAACATACTCGGCAATGATCCTCGGGAAGTTACCATATCCGCGTGGATGTCCGTTTCCGACGGTGTTGGGATCGGCAAGCTTGAGCGAAGCAGCGGCATCACTGCCGAGGCTCACCCAAGGGAATTGGACAGCGGTTTCAATGTCCTTTTCACTCATCAAATAGTACAAAGCACCCGACCGATTGTTGCTTTCCAAAATAAGGTCAAACGCCGCATCTGCGGGGTCTTTGTTCCATTCTTTCGCGATCTGAGCGACACTTTTATTTTCGAATTTTTTATTCGCCGCGTTAGCTGTCGATACAACTACAATATTCTCCCAACCGCCGGCAGCTTCAACGATATTCCACCAACCTGGCGACTCTGTCTTTATTTCGCCTTTCAATCGCTCTCGTATCGCCGGGTCTTTTAGCCGTTCGAGTAGTTTTGTATTGCCGCCTTCGGAAGCCCAAGCCGGAACAACCGCCGAAAGCGAAGTCCCGCCTGCTGTATAAAGATACATATCAGCAGCGACATCAACACCACGATCTCGAGCAGACTGAATAGTATTTCCGGCCTCGAGCATCAGCTTCCCCCACCCCGGAGCATAGGCAGCCTTAAGGTGATAGATCTCGACCGGAAGACCTCCGCGTTCGCCGATAGTGATCGCTTCGTTAATTGCCTCGACCAGTTCCTTTCCTTCGCCGCGGACGTGGCTGATGTAAATACCGCCATACTGTCCGGCGACTTTTGCGAGTTCAGCGATCTCGTCTGTTTTTGAATAACTTGCAGGCGGATATATGAGTGCAGTTGAAATCCCCATCGCACCATTTTTCATAGCGGTATCGACGATCGCTTTCATTTTTCCAAGTTCTTCGGGTGAAGGATCACGGGCAACTTGACCTAGAACAGCTACGCGAGCCTGAGTTTCGCCGTAATATGTTCCCCAATTCATGCTGATGCCGCTTTTCTGCAGATCGCTGAAATATTGACCAAGCTTATCGGCTTCTACTGGTGCTCCACCTTCGCCGGCGATACCTGTTGTTACACCCTGCAATAGTTTGCTCTCTGCCAAGCCATTTTTGGGCAAAACCCCGCCGGATTGATCCTGCATGTCGATGAAGCCAGGCGTAACATATCGACCTGTCGCGTCGATCTCTCTTTTTCCTTTGCCCTCGACCCTTCCGATCCGCACAAACCGCCCATCTTTGATCGCAACATCGGCGGCGATCCACGGGTTGCCGGCTCCATCAAGTACGCGGCCATTTCGAATAACCAGGTCATAGATGGGTTCAATGGTTTGTGCTGCCATCGGAAATACACATGTTCCGAATAAAAATAAAAAGATAAGTAATACGCAAAATGGGTATCTAATTTTGTTGATCATCTGTTTCCTCCCGATCCAATTGTGGCGGTAGGAGAGATGGAATATTTTTTCATTAGGTCCATAGCCCGATCGCCCAATTTGAAAAGATGCGGATGAGCTTGGTGACCGTTAGTCAATATTGCGAAACCTAACTTTTTATCTCGATTGCCAAGTAGGAAAGCCGTGTATCCAGAAAGGCTGCCGCTGTGGGCAAAATATCGATCGCCATCTCTGACTTCTGTCCACCAGGTCAAACCAAAGCCGGCCGTCTCGTTACCCCAGATCCCCTCGATACCACCCTTGAATTGGTCGTATTGAAGCGTCATCATTTGATCCATAGTCGATTGGCTAATGATCCGCTTACCTTTAAATATTCCGCCATTTAAATTTGTGATCAACCAGTTTGATTGGTCCAAAATAGTGCCATACGTAATGCCGGCCGGAAATACGGCGGCACGAAGCCGTGCGACCGGTAGTTGTTGTCCGGTTTTGCGATCTACCACATAAGGTACTGAAAGGCGTTCTGCAATGTTTGGCGTCGGGTCGAAAGCCGTACTTGTCATTTCAAGCGGTGTGAAAATATGCTCTTGAATATATTGACGATAAGGAACACCCGAGAGTTTTTGTACTAAATAACCTACAAGTGTAAATGCCGCGTTGGAATATTCGACCTTTGTCATCGGAGGGTGGGCGACTTTTAATGATCTGTGAACATACTCGTCGAGTTTGGTAACGCCTTCGTTACTCCAAAGCGGAACCGCTCCAAAATCTCCTTCGATACCCGAAGTATGGGTCAAGAGATGTCGAAACGTTACTGGATTCTTTGGGTCATCGCCTTGGATCGTAAAATCTAAATATTTACTGACTGGATCGTCGAGTTTGAATTTGCCTTGATCCATCAATTGCAGCAGAGCCACTGTGGACATTGCCTTAAAAGTGGAGCCGATGAGGTATACCGTGTCAGTCGTTGCAGGTGTCCGAGCCCAAAGATTTGATTCACCGTAAGCATCCGACCAGATCACTTTGTCACCCGAAACCAACGCTACGGATGCTGAAGGTATTTTTCCATTGATCATCGCCTGGCGGATCTCGGGTTCGAGTTCGGCTACGACTTTTTTGACGTCAATGTTTTGCCCGAATGATGAGGAGCAGAAAGCGAGTGAAAGGATTATGGCGCTCAGAAATGAAAGCCATTGAGGAAAATATTTGAACTTCTCGTTTTTCATAATTTATTTAGAAATTACAGGCAGCGAAATATATGAAGAATTTTTACCGGAACGATATATTCGCTGGGTAGCTTTTTGAAAGTCCGAGTCTTTTGCTTTGAAAATATTCGGCACAAATTTTTGAGGATTACGGTCAATCACAGGGAACCATGTGCTTTGGATCTGAACCATGATTCGGTGGCCTTTCTTGAACGTATGATCGTTCGCAGGAAAAGTGATCTGATATTTCACGACAGAGTTCGCGGGAATCGGCTCGGACTTCTCCCAGCCTTTATAATATCTGCCGCGAAAAACGTCGCCGGCGATCATAAGCTGGAAGCCGCTCATTTCCGGTTCAGCTTCGAATTTGTCGGGATAAACATCAATGAATTTCACGATCCAATCGCTGTCTGTTCCGCTCGTCGACGCAAATATATTTGCGATGATCTTACCCGAAACGGTAACGTCTTCTGGTAGTGGTTCTGACTTAAATGTAAGAACGTCCGGACGATGATCGACAAATCGCTGATCTTGAACCTGCCAGACACGCCATTCCGCACCCATACCAACATCCATCGGCCGGGGACGATATGGAACTGGATTTGCCGGATCTGAAATATATTCATCGAAACCGGAGCCTGTTGTTTTGGGTAGGTCAAATGAAAGTTTTCTGTCTGCCTGGAGATACAAATCTTTGACTGAAGCTTCCTTTGGACTCCAAGTGTTATGTCTTACCCATTCGTTATCACCGGTTCGAAAAGTCAGAGCTTCCGGCAGATTTGGATTAGGCTTGTCTTTGAGGTAGTGGGCCAGAAATGGAGCACGGATATTCTTGCGAAAATAGTCTCCGGTTGCACTGCCAAATTTGATACGGTCCAACTTATCACCGTCCCCGCGTGAGAATCCTCCATGATTCCAGGGACCGACCACAAGAAAATTTTGATTGTTCGTATCGTGCCGCTCAAGTAATTCATAGATCTTTATCGGACCGTAGAAATCTTCCTGATCCCACCAACCCGCAACATTTAGCGTTGGTACCGTGACTTTATTTAGCCAAGGTGCGAATGCCTGTCTTTGCCAGAAAGCATCGTAATCGGGATGCTCCTCAAAATTATTCCAGGTCGGATACTTATCATGAAGATATTTTGGATCAACATTCGAAAGGGCACCGAGATCGAGATACCATTCATATTCGTCACGTTTATCGACCACTTTTGATGGGCTAACGACTTCATTGGATGTTTCCATCATGTAGGTATATTCGAATCCGTAACTTAGCCGAAACGCCCCATTATGATGAAAGTCGTCACCAAGCCACATGTCCGCGGGTGAAGCTTGAGGAACTATGGCTTTAAGTGCCGGATGCGGATCGAGCATTCCCATTACCGTCAGCCATCCGCCGTAACTAGTGCCCGCCAGTCCAACTCTTCCATTATTGTTCGGAGTATTCTTTAATAGCCATTCGATCGTGTCATACGTATCGGTACTTTCGTCGATCGCATCTTTGGCTTTTGGGTCGCGCGGTTGGCGAAGCATAATGAATTCGCCTTCCGATTTGAATCTACCGCGGATGTCCTGCTGAACAATGATATAGCCGTCCTTCGATATCTCAGGAAGAGCAGCGTTGAGTTGTTCAGATGAAAGGTCTCCGATGCCATATGGAGTTCTCAGAATTAAGATCGGCAGCTTTTCATCGGTGATGTTTGGCGTGAATATCTTTGTATAAAGATGCACGCCGTCACGCATTTCAACCATTGCGTCGGTCTTTGAATAAACCGGAACAGATGGCTTTGCATAGGCCAACGAAACGCACGCGAAAAGACTACTAACGACAAACGACGATAGAAAAACGAACCGAAATCTTGCAAATCTGCTTATTTGTTTTCTCAACATTATCACTCCTAAGGTTTATTGACCCGATCGATCGACGCGGGTCGCGGAACCCGCTTGGTGGGATTCTTCTCGAGCAGTTTCAGTGCTTCGGTAACAGCTCGTTCTAGTTGCGGGTCGTGTCCGCTTATAACATCGGCAGGTGTATATTCAACCTCAATGTCGGGTGACACACCTATGTTCTCAACATCCCATTTTCCTTCTAAGTTATAGAAGGCAAGTGTTGGAGCGGTTATTCCGCCGCCGTCGATGGTTGGCGGAACGCCTAGTGTGCCGACGAGTCCGCCCCAAGTTCGCGTACCGATAAGCGGTCCGAGTTTTCGCAATTTGAAATAGAAGGGAAGTGCATCGCCGCCCGAACCAGCCGATTCGTTTATTATCATCACCTTCGGCCCATATACGCCCGCGATCGGTGAAAAGAAGGTATTCCCGTCCCGAACGGCAAAGAATCCCATCGGCTTGCGGTCGAGTTCGTTCACGACAAAATCGGCGACCATTCCACCTTGGTTGTAACGAACATCAACGACCGTGCCTTCTTTGTCTTGCTGTGCATAGAAATAACGAACGAACGAGGCATAACCCGGGCCGCCTGTGTTAGGTAGCCAAACATACGCAAGTTTTCCGCCGGAGAGTTTGTCAACGATACGCCGATTGTTTTCTACCCAGGCGCGCGTTCTAAGGCCGCTTTCGCTGGCGACGGGGACAACGGTTACTTGTCGTGACCCTTCCATCGAGGGCTTGCTATTCAACGTTAGAACGATCTGTCGATTCGCAGTATTTTGGAAAAAACTGAAAAAATTGGCGGTAGCGTCTATGGGTTTTCCATTCACTTCGAGTATATAGTCGCCATCGGAAACATTTATCCCCGGAGCACTGAGCGGAGCCCGCAATTCCGGGTTCCAATTCTCGCCGCTGTAAATATGATCGATACGAAATTTGCCGTTATCTACCCCTATATCGGCACCGAGCATTCCGACGGAAACCGGATCTTCGCTGGGAACATCGCCTCCGCCACTCAGATAGGAATGGCCTACGGTCAATTCACCGCCGACCTGGGCCATCAAATATCCGAGGTCGCCGCGGTGGCCGACGTATTTTAGCAACGGAAGGTATTTTTTATACACAGCATTCCAATCCGCTCCCTGCATCTTAGGATCGTAGAAAAATTCCCGCTGAATACGCCATGCTTCGTGGAAAATGTTCGCCCATTCCTCACGTGGTTCGACTTTCATTTCGAGTTCACCGGTGTTTATCGCACCTTCTCCTACTTTCGCCGGAGCGTCCGTTCCTACAATGCCCCAACGGCCGCCCCTGGCTCCATACAAAAGTTTTTTCTTGTCGGCCGACAGCGAATAATTGCTGATGCCTTCCATAAAAGGTATCGCGGCACCGGATTTCAGAATGAATTTCTGAAGCTTTACGGTTCCGGTACCTTGTATTGATTCGGTGAAGAAGAATGTTCCGGCCGGGCCAGCCGAGAGATTATCGTAGTCCGCAGACTTCACGGCGATCGGCAGAATTCTTTGGCTTATACCATCGAGATCGATCCGGGTCGCAGTGGTCTCAGCCGATCTTGCTTTTCCCGGTTCACTTGTTTTTGCCGCGACCGGTTCGTCGCCGGTTTCAGGTATAAAGGGTGACGGCTCATCCGAAGGCAGCACGATCAAATACAACGACCTATTGGTCGGATGGTCTATGGAACTCATCTCTAGCCAACTGGTTTTTGGGCCAAAATTCGTGCTGGCGAGAAAGTATATATATTTACCGCCAGCGTCGAACGCGGGCGAGATAGCATCCGCAAGTCCGTCCGTGATCTGTGAAACCTTCTTGGATTCGAAAGAATATACAAAGATCGAGCTCATTCGAGTCCTCAAATTCTTCGAATAAGTTATCCATTTCGAATCAGGCGACCAAGACGCATCGAACCTTCGTCCCGGAGCGCGATCATTGTCCGTATCAATTTTTTCGGTCTTTCCGCTTTTAACATCCAGTGTCCAAAGATTGTTATGATTGTCTTCGAGCACGATCTGCTCACCGTTGGGTGCCCAAACCGGATTTGAAAAATATCCGGTTGTTGGAAGGGTAATTGCCCTTGGAGCGGTTAGTCCGGATGCATCCCCTATCATCAATTGATATTCCCCTGTCACGTCCGAAAACCAAGCCAAGCTATTACCATCCGGAGACCATGACGGATCGCGGTCATGCGCACCCGAACTCGTCGTCAGATTTCGGTAATCGCCTTTCGCGGCCGGAACCGTGAAAATATCGCCTCGAGCTTCAAAGGCGGCCCGGACACCACTGGGTGAAAGCTGCGGCACTTCTTATCATCGAGCCAACCTTTTTGAATTGCGTTCGCGTCCAAGGAAGGTCACCGGTGACTTGGATATTAAGCTGGTTGGACTTACCGGTTTTTGTGTCTACCAGATGTATATAACCGGCCTGCTCGTAAACAACCGCATCAGGTCCGGCCGAAGCCGTCATTACGTCAAAATCGTTATGATTCGATATTTTTGTTACTTGCTTTGTATCGGTACGATACGCAAAGACATTTGCCGTAAAATCGCGATCGGAAACAAAATAGATCGTGTTGCCAACCCACATCGGCCAGGCATCGTTGCTATTATCCCATGGCAAACTTTCGACGCTGTGATCCGCGAAGTTAAAGATTTTGATCGGGTGAGTGCGGCCGCCTCTGTAATGTCTCCAATAGCTCGCTTCGAACCATGGCGGAAACATTGCAAAAGGGAATTCCTCGTATGCCAACTTAGAACCGTCCGGAGAGAACGCACCTGAGAATGCTCTGGGTAGAATAAGAGCTTCGGGTTCGCCGCCATTTGGACTTATCTTCCATAGACGGGCGGGAGACTCGAGTGGCGTACTTGTCCTTTCAGATTCAAAAATTATATATAGGCCGTCCGGCGACCATCCGCGAACGCGATCGTTGATGGGATGAAACGTCAGTCTTTTTGGGTCGCCTCCGCTCGTTGGAACGATATAAACGTCGATGTTTCCGGCGACCGTCGATGTAAAAGCGATCTGTGAACCATCCGGTGAGAAATACGGATCGATGTCCATTCCGGGGGTTGCCGTAAGTCGTTTTGCGGCACCGCCATTTCGTGAAACGGTCCAGAGATCACCGGCATATTCAAATGCCACAAGATCTCGGCTAACCGCAGGATGGCGAAGCATGCGCGTGCCCTGAGCGGTACCGATAGAAAACAAAAATATCGAAATTGCAAAAGCTAAAAATAATTTCCGCATAGTTATTAAAAGATCTTTCAAAACTGGAATGAATTGCTGAGGCCCCAAATAGGAATATTTCGAACCTCAGCGCCTTAGGAGGAAATCACCGTCCACATCAAAATTCGAACCTGAATCCTACCTGTCCTTCGCGACCAAATAAAACCTGGTTAGTTGAGCCGAACGGTTCTGTTAAAACGTTCTCGCGGTTTTGGACCGAAGCAGGGTTTTGACGGTTAAGGACGTTGAAGAGTTCAAATAGCACTTGAAATTTGTATCGTTCCCGAAATACGAACCGCTTCGACAATCGTAGATCGAGATTAACGAAAGGTGCTGCGGTAAAAGCATTTCTACCGGCGGTAAAGTCGACACCCGAAAAATTACCATTACCGTCCGGATCTCTAGGTGGTTCGTCAAACCGGCTAAAGTGGAAACCGCTCTGTACCCTGAAAATCCCACTGACCTGGAACTTCCATGGCAACTCAACCAGACCATTGACCTGGAATATATGATCCAAGGCTAGATCCGACGGTCCTTTATCCAGATCGGGGCCGTTAACGAATGTTCCGGCTGCCGCAACAAAATTACCGTTTCTTGCTATGAAAGACCCGTTAGCGTTTGTCTGAGGAGTACACCCAGGGTCACTGGCAGGACAAGGTTCAGTCACTACCGGAGCAATGCCAATAAAATTATCCGTGGGTCCCGCGAATATGCCGCGTGAATTATCCGTTGCCTTAGCATAAGTGTAGTTTGCGCCAAGAGCATATCGATCGTTGAATCGCTTGTTGAAATTCACGATCAGAGCATCGTATCTACCTTTATAAAAAGGTCCGAATGTTTGAGTTTCCGGGCTCCCCGGAGGATCGAAACTACGGCCGGTAACTCGTGACCTGAAAGCAAGGTTACTAAGCCGTACACCGAGAAGATTTCTCATTCTTCGATGAAAGTAATCCACCTCGATAGCCATACCATTACCGAGTTCGCGCTGAATGCCGACGTTGAACCCAAGTGTATTAGGCGTGCTGAACGTGCTGTCAACGGTCGTGGGCTGAGCTGATGCAGCGATAATCGGGTTATTTAAAACGCCGAATTCACCCCAATTAAAGTATCCACTAGGCTGTCCAATAGCTGCGGCAGCGGCGACTAGATACTGTTCCGGAGTGTAACCGGTAAGTGCCTGGACATTGCTGATGTTTAGCACCGCATTTGCCGGGATCGGTGCATGTCCAAGAGTAACGACGTTGTTAAGTCTATCGACTCCAATCATTGGGCCGCCCCTCACCGGACAAGGAATACTGCCTGCAATAATTTGAGCATCTGTTAGATGGTTTGAGATACAGGGTTGGCCCGGAAGACCGACCACATACCCGATCATGCTGATCGCACTCGGCGATCCGTAATAACCTCTGGGATAATACAAAGACTGCCCTATACGTCGGTCGCTGCCGCCGAAAGCGGGAATGTTACGCACAAGTCCGAGTCTGAATTGATCGTAAAAGATACCAAAGCTTGATCGAAGTACGGTTTTCGGGGTGATCGCCCAGGCAACGCCAAGTCGAGGCGAAAAGTTTTTCTTCGCTTCGAATTCAGAATCGCGGTCGTACCGCAATCCAAGATTTAAAGTGAGGTTCCTAAAAATCTTCCAGTCATCCTGAACGTAGAGAGCATTGTAATCATTTTTAATGTGTATTTGCTTTCCGGCTTCCGTTGGCGAGCCGGCGTTGAGTAGTAGAATTGGACCAGCATTTATGGCTCCGTAGGTAACAAAATCATCAACTGTCGTAAAAAGCTGATTTGTTAGAGTATTAGAATCCAGCCCGTCAACTTTTGTACGCAGGTATTGCCAGCCGAACTTGAAATTGTGATCGCCAAACCGTCTGTTGACGTTTGCCGATAGAGAAGTATATTTTTGAAATAAATTCGAGCCGGTCGTTGCACTGCCGAATGTGACGGATGGCAGATCACCGAAGAACCCGCACGTAGGTGGACACGGCTGTTGAGCAGTAAAAGCATTCAAACTCGTTACACCAACAACGCCCGGGTTGGAAGGCCCATTATCGGAAGGTTCAGAACGATACGATCCCCGAAGATCGACGATCCATGGATTTCCAAGATCTCCCAAAAGCATTGTATCACCCACCGCTAATAGTAAATTTCGTCCACTTGAATTGCGACGTGTAGACGGCAAGCCTTGGCCTGAACCTCGAGTGAACTCATTTGTGTAATTCATTTCCTGGACCAACTGGTGTCGTCCCAGATTTTCATTAAATTTAATGAAATTTCTTGTCGCTTCCATCCGTTCAGGTCGATCGTAAGGATTTTCCTGAGCTCGAAGCAGTTGCAGCACGGTTGCCGCACCCGCCGAATTTCCAAGATCCGGATAATTGAAATCGATTCCTTTATCTTGAGTGATCCTCTCTGACGAGGCAAAAAAGAAAACTTTATCTTTTAGCGGCCGGAAAAATTTAGTGCCTTCGCCGAATCCGGGGTTAATCACGGGTCCGCCAACCGCAAAGCTATAATTAAATCTTCTTAGATGAACAGGATCGGTATTCGGGGTTAATGAATTTGATGAATCAAAGGCTTCGTTGCGATGAAAAAACGAGGCGACTCCGTGGTAGCCATTTCCGCCGCTCTTTGTGATAACGTTGACGATCGCGCCCGACGCTTGGCCGAATTCAGCCTTGAAACCAGTAGTTAATACTTGGAATTCGGCGATCGTTTCTTGATTAAATTGGGCCGCAGGACCGCCGTTAACAGTGTCCTTGTTCGGCTGACCGTCTATGAAGAAATTGTTGTTGCCGCTGCGTTCGCCAAGAACCGGATTTGCATTATCTCCGTCAGACTGCCGATTAATGGCAACACCGGGTACAAGCTGTAAGAGATCAAGATATTCGCGGCCGTTAACGGGGAAGTCTTGGATCTGCCGAGGAGTAATAGTCGATCCGGTTGACGAGGCGTTCGGCTCAATAAGCGGAACATCTCCGGTCACACTGACTTCGCCGCCAACATCGCCGGCAACGCCCAGAACCGTATCGATTTTCGCTATTCTATTAAGCGTCAATTCAAAGTTAACTACTCGATTCGCAAATCCGGTTTGTGTAAAAGTAACTTTGTAGGTGCCGGCGGGAAGGGCAACAAGCCGGTAAAATCCCTGTGAATCGGTTACCGCACTTCGCTCTGCGGCAAGATTAGAACCGGTCGCCGTGACAGTCGCTCCCGCAACTACGGCGCCGTTCTGATCCGTTACCGTTCCCTCAATGGTTGACGTGGTGGTTTGTGCGAATACGTTCGTGAAAATTCCAACAAACGCAGTTACGATACAAAACCCAATAAAGTATTTGATCTTTTCCATATTTCCTCTTTTTCTCCAAACCGGATCTTAGAATTAAAATTAGACGAAGTTCTTTGCCTGTTGTTCTACCCTTACCTTTGGATCATAAAAAGATAAGTTATTGAAATTTCGACGCATCTCGTACTTACAATTACCCTTCAGCAGTTCTCTTATCCTCATACCAGCGTTTACCGGAAGCAGATTCTTTGTCGAATTGCTGCAGCATCTTTAATGCCCGTGTAGGCTGACTATGTGCACACGCGACCAATATTGCATTTATCGCGGCTGTCGGTGCTACGTATGAATCTATAAAGGATGCGCGATCGGTCGAAGCTATTATGTGCTGGTCACAAACTAACCCAATTGGCGACCTGTCATTGTCGGTGATTCCGAATGTCGGAATATTGTGTCGACGCGCCTGTTGAGCCGCTTCGACCGTTTCGCGCAAGCATTTGCCGAAACTGATCGCTATAAGCAGATCCTTTTCGGTCATCATATTTATCTTGTTCTGAATGGACCCGGTACTCCCAGTAGGGGCTTCGGCGTCGCGGCCAACACGAACTAGGCCGTAGGCGAGCGACATCGCAAGGGAAGCCGCAAAATCAATTCCTATCACTATAATGCGGCGAGTGCGATTGATCTGTTTGGCGATCTCGACGATCTTAATAACGTCCAATCTGGCCTTCAATGCGTTCAGATTTTCGAGATCTTTATCAACACTTCGACTAACATAATCGGCAACGCTTCGTTTCTTCCGGGTAGCGGCTTTAAGTGCTGTGTAAGGTGTGATCTGCGTAACGAAATGATTTCGCAGATCGTGAGCAAAATCGGCAAATTTTTTGTAACCCATTGCCTGGATCGTTCGTACGATCGTTGCCGAATCGACGCTGTATCGGCGACCAAGTTCGCGGGACGAAAGAAAGAAAGTCTCATCCGCCTCGGCCAATATCTGGCTCAATAGGCGTTGACGGCTAGTACTCAAATTGGTTTGCGCTTCTAGGAAACGCTCTTCGAGCTGTGTTCTGCCGTCGTCTGCGGTAGGACCATTGCCATTGGTCGACGAACCAACATCTCTGCCGTTGACTTTTGAAGTTGACTGGTTTTTGCCCTTTGCGTACTTCTTCATACTTTGATTCTTCTACAAATGTACGGAATTGGATTTCCAGCAAATAAGATCGAACTTAAAACTGGAGCATGCGTTTTAAAGGCTTACTGTTTCCATTTTCCTTTCGATGGTATCTGCGAATTAAATGCATTTGGCAAGCATTCTATTCTGCACTAAGTGTTGCATTTTGGGTTCAAGTGGACGTAGCTTACACCTAATGATGCACCGATGTCAATCAAAAAATGTGCATCAAATGATGTTTGTACCATTTTTGGCAATTTCAACTGTCGCTCGATTGAGTGGTATCTCACGACGGCTGACTGTGGTTGCTACGGATTGGTAGTGTGGCAGAAGGCGTTATTTCATTTTTGAGAAAGTCATAAGGTTGGTTCAGATAGCAAAGCTTATATCCAATAGCACTATCGAGGAGCGACCGTATGACACAGAAATTATTAAAGATCAATCTACTTCGTTTTTGCCTACTGCTAATTGCGGCGGCAATATTAACAACCTCAGTCTCGGCACAAGAAGAGCCGACAGCGGACAAAAGCCTTTCTCCGTATTTCTTTGTTCAAGGCGATCCAAGCGTTGATCGTCTTCCTTTGAAAGATACGAGCGTCGAGATCAACGTCTCTGGAGTGATTGCCGATGTAAAGGTTGTACAGACCTACAAGAACGAAGGTTTACGGCCAATAAATGCAACTTATATTTTTCCGGCCTCGACCCGAGCTGCCGTTTATTCGATGCGAATGCGGATCGGCGATCAACTGATCTATGCAAAGATCAAGGAACGCGAACAAGCAAAACAAGAGTTTGAAGCAGCAAAAAAAGAAGGTAAAAGTGCATCGCTACTTGAGGAAAACCGGCCTAATGTTTTTTCAATGAAACTGGCAAATATGATGCCGAACGAAGAAGTCGAGATCGAACTGCGTTATACCGAATTGTTAGTTCCGGATGACGGAGTATATGAGGTGATGTACCCGACCGTCGTCGGGCCCCGATATGCATCAAAAGAAACACGATCTGCCAAAAATAACGACCGTCCGGTTAATGCTCCATATTTTCGCGAAGGCGAAAATCCGAGTAGCACACTTCACATTTCGACCCGTATCGCGGCCGGACTTCCGATCGAAGAACTGAACTGTACTTCACATCAGATCAGGCCTGAATGGTCAGGTCCAACAGTCGCCCGACTAACTCTTGATGAACCTGACGCATTCCAGGGAAATCGAGATTTTATTTTGCAATACCGCCTGGCAGGGAACCAAATAACTTCCGGATTACTCCTGTTTCAAGGCGAAGATGAAAATTTCTTTCTATATATGGCTCAGCCGCCGGCACGTGTAAGAACCGAAGAAATACCGCCGCGTGAATACATCTTTGTGGTAGATGTTTCGGGTTCGATGGATGGTTTTCCTCTGGAAACCTCTAAACAATTATTGCGGGACCTCATTGGCAATCTGCGTCCGACGGATCTATTCAACATCGTGCTGTTTGCCGGGGACTCAACACTGCTCTCACCAACTTCAATGCAGGCAAATCAGGAAAATCTTTCGCGTGCGATAACGCTTTTGGATGACCAGCGCGGCAGCGGTGGCACCGAACTTTTGCCGGCGATCCAAGAAGCAATGAGTATGCCGCGTGAAACCGCTATTTCGCGAAATATAGTTCTCATAACCGACGGTTACATCTCCGGAGAAGAAGGTGTCTTTGATTACATCCGAGAAAATCTCGGGAAGTCGAATGTCTTTTCATTCGGCATTGGAAATGGTGTCAATCGCTACCTTATAGAAGGCGTCGCGAAAGCGGGAATGGGTGAGCCATTCATAGTAACGAACGAGACCGAAGCCGCTGCGATCGCGACCAAATTTCGCGAATACATCCAGTCACCGGTATTGACCGATATCAATGTAAAAGCCAACGGCTTTGAAACATACGATGTGTTCCCGCAACATATACCGGATTTACTTGCGAAACGCCCAATAATTGTCTTTGGCAAATGGCGCGGGCCGGTAACCGGAACAATAGACCTGACTGGAAAAAGCGGACTTGGTGAATATTCATCTACTTTTGATGTTGCAAGAATACAGCCGGATATTGCCAATTCGGCCCTGCGATACTTATGGGCGAGAAATCGTATTGCCGAACTGTCGGATTATGGATCAGAAAATATTTCTGACGGCAAAGTGAAAGAGATCACCGGACTCGGACTTAAATATAATCTGTTGACTCGCTACACATCGTTCATCGCAGTACGTGAAAAGATCGTGAATCCGAATGGCAATGCCAGCGATGTTGATCAGCCGCTGCCTCTTCCGGTTGGCGTTACTGACCTCGCGGTTGGAAGCGAACCCGAGATCCTCTGGCTATTTATTGGTGTTTTCCTTATCGGAATGCTGATGATCGGGCGAAGACGACTTTACGGACCTAATCGCCTTTTACAGTGAGGACGAGATGAAACAAAGATTTATTACCCTTGCTCAACTGACCGCCGTAGCCGCCGTGGCTGCGGCGCTAAAACTTTTTTATTCGAGGGCCGGCGTAAATGATCTGCGCTGGATACTCGCGCCGACGGCTTGGCTCGTTGAAACCTTGTCGGGCATTAGCTTTATATTCGAATCGAATGCCGGATATATGAGTGGTGACCATACATTCATTATTGCTGCTCCATGCTCCGGCGTTAACTTTTTGATCACGGCGTTTCTGATGCTGTCGGTTTTAAATGTTTTCAAGCGAAATTCTAGATGGAGCTTCATTCCACGTGCGGCGTTTTTGGCATTTCTGACTGCGATAATTGCGAATACAACGCGCATTTACTTGGCACTTAGCCTTCGCCAAATGGATACGGAGACGGTAGGTTTGAACTCTGAACAGTTTCACCGTTTTGAGGGCATCATTATCTATTTCAGCTTTCTTTTACTGCTCTATTTTGTGAATGAGAAGTTGAGTCCTTCGGATCGGTCAATAACTATTTATGGCATTTTTAGTCGGATAACCGTTCCGCTCTTAATATATTACACAATGACTTTGGGAATTCCGTTCGCGAACGGAGCATATCGACAGGGAAGGGGATTTTGGGAACATGCGGTTTTTGTTTTTTTAATCCCAATGATACTGATAATGCCATTTGTCGTTTTCCATATATTTTTGGAAATTCGAAAAAGAAAAGATCACCTTAACCTGCGATAACGAGTGTAAATAGATTGCTATTTTGCGGGCCTTCGTCCCAAGCTACCTGTGCATTTATTATGTTCGCGTGCGAGCGAATGTTCGGGATGCCACGCCCATTTTCGGTCGATGAATTTGGTCGGAACGTCGTTCCATTATCAATAATTGTTAGGATAAGTCGTTGATCGGCAAAAGCCTGGACATTCATCTCGACCAGATCGGCATCCGAATGACGTTTTATATTTGAAAGGATCTCTTGAGCGATCCGGTAAATATGAAGTTGCACGGTAAGCGGGAATTTGATCAGTTCATCGGCGTTCTCATTGGTGGAAAAAGTATGATGGGGAACGGAGTTTCCAAGTAGAAATTCGAGAGCGGCGACCAAACCAACATTTTCCAAAACCGATGGACTGAGATCCTCACAAATACGTCGAATTTCGGTTGAAACGGATTCTATCTCGCCCCGGAACTCAACGTTTTCCGGTAGCAGCTGATCACTCTTCATCATCAAATTTCGCAGATCGGCCAACGTTTGATCATGTAGATCACGCGCGATTCTGCCGCGTTCTCTTTCGGCTTCATTTGCAAGATCGGCGCGCGCGGCAGCCAGCTCACGGTTTCGCTGAACTATTCGCCGACGTTCGACGATCGCCCAGATCAATGCGATCAGTGCGATGATCAGCAGCACGCTGAGAGCCGTTGCAAACCATGGAAAAGGAGCTTTGCCGATCGAGAATCTCACTGTGACAGGTTCTGACAACAGAAGATCTTTGCTGAAAGCCTTTGCCTCGATCGAATATTGACCGGGTTTGAGATTATTGGGGGAATATTGAGCTTCCCTACTAAGTCGTTTTTCTAGAATGTCGCCGGCCGTATTTCGTAAAATAAAAGAATATTGAAATTGCTCAGGAAAGGTTCGGCTGCTTAATCCGGCGACCTCGACGAGCAAAGAATTCTGCGGAAAATCAAGATCGATCGTTCCCGACCACTCCGATGGGTCATGAAGGCGACGGCTCAAGACACGACTGATGATTATCTTTGGGTTTACGGAACTGGGCCGATAGCTGACGATGCCGCGATTTGTTCCGATGACCAATCCGTCGTCAATTTTGAGAAGAGCAAAAACTTTTTGCGACGGCAAGCCTTGTTCGACATTCAGATCGGACACGATCCAACCATAAAGATCGTCCGGCACGATATGAAAAAGTCCTCCATCTACGGTCGCCGCCCAAACATCGCGACCGTCAACGATCAGATCACGAACATCATAATTCTGAACGACCAGTTGCAATTGATCATTGGCTAAATGAAATATACCGCCCGAGCTGGCGATCCAGATCGTTCCATCGACACCGATAGCGATCTTCCGAATAGTTGATCCAGATACAGGTGAAAATCGTTCGTCTTTGGTTGTTTTTGTTCCGTCAAATGTATAAACGTCGCCTTCTGCAGTACCGATCCAGATGCGGTCATCAGTCGATAGAAGTGTAGTCGGAGTTGAAACAGAAAAAACTGGCGGAGACGTCGCGTCGTTTAGGTCTTGCAAACCCCGCTCGAAGATCGCAGCGTATGTTTTACCGCGAAAATTAGCAAATGAACGTGACTCGCCGTTTGCAACTCGCCTTCCGTAAATGTCGTATGTTCCCGACGGGCCGCCGATCAAGGTTTCGCCATTCACATCTTCACTGACTGCATAAATAGTTCTGGCGGGGAATGTGTTCGACTCTACCCACCTTTTTCCGTCGAATGTGAACAGTCCGAAGTTGGTTCCGGCGACTAGATTGCCATTACTGTCCTGGTATAGGTCCCGAACGAAATTGCTGTTGGCATTTTCGGAAATGGTTCGTATAAAAGGGCTCGATGCATCGAAGCGGCAGACTCCGCGGTTTGTTCCAGTCCAGAGCACCCCTTCACGATCGAAAAAAATCGCATATACGGTATCGGATCTTAAACCGCCGGCGGTGCTTTCAAAGGTGAAATGTTCCAAGTCCTCTTCGTCGCGAAAATGATGCAATCCACGCTTGGCCGTTCCGATCCATACACCGCCATCCTGATCGGGCTCTGCGGTTAGCACATCGCCGAGATCCTCGCCAACACTTATAAGCTGTTTACTTTCCAAAAACGAATAAAGCCCACTGTTGGCTCCACGTCTTTCCGCATCGGCACCGGCCCAAATGTTTCCAGAGCCGTCGCCTCCGATAGCATTGATAAATCTTGTTTCGGAGGGGATTTTAGTTTTACTTCCATGATCAAACTTGAAAAGTCCATTTCCATACGTTGTTATTATTATTCCGGATGGAGTGTCAAAGAGGCCTGTAAAAACAGCGTCGGATTCTGACCCCGAATCGGGGCTCTGATAGATATTTCGAAAATTAAATTCGTTATCGCTGTCTTTTGAACGAAATATTTGATTTGTAGTCGCGATCAAAACATTGTCCCCAATGCTGATCGCGGTTATTGTCTGTTCTCCTATCTGCTGAATGAATTCGACGCGGCCGTTGCGATAGTAAAAAGCTCCTTCAGAGGTCCCGATCCAAAGAACTCCGCCGGTTCCAATTTTCAGAGCTGAAACTTTCGGCATTCCAGATTTTCCCAGCGAAATAGTTTGTATCCGTCTTCCGTCAAATTTTGCCAGGCCATTATCCGTGCCGAACCACATCAAGCCGTCAGGGGTCTGAGCGATCGCTCGGACAGTGTTTGACGGCAGGCCGTTAAACAAAGTGATCGAACCCCATTGATGAAAATTTTGCCAACCGGGAATTGGATAGATCGGTGGAGTCGGTGACGGTGCTGGAATTGGTGTGGGCGATTCTGTCGGGCTCGGTGACGCCAATATTTCGGGCCTTGATGAGGGCGGCGGTGGAGTAGGTATTTGAGCGATAAAATTCGAAACAATGAATAGGAAAACAAACACGGAGATCACAGCGATCGCATATCGTTTTGCCTTACAATTAGATCGCATTTTTTTATTCTGCGGAATCATTATATCGAGCCCGATCTTTTTCGATCCATGCACTCAATTCGGCATCGTCCTTTTCCATTTCATCGCGATTGATCAGTCCCCGCTCCAACGCCTTAAAGAACGCCCTCGTACGTGTGTTGAAAGCGAGCTTATCGTAGGATTCATTTTCTGTCCCGGCAGAGCTTTCGGGAAATAGCTTTTCATACAGTGTTGCAAGGCGGCTTTCGACGCCGCGAAGGCTTAGACTGCATCGCCGTGCAATCGCCCAATTTGAAAGGCCAAGTGCCAAATATCTTAAAGCTTCGGTTTCAAACTCCGTCAGCAACGGCCGCTGGAACGAATCCTTGAACGCTGGATCGATCATATCCGCTCCGTCTTCTAAAACGGCAGCGACAAAACGTAGAAATCTTGGTTCCGGATTATTTTTGTGAATAAACCCATGTGTCGGCTGCGGGTCGATCGCACGAACGATCTTTCGGATCTCGTTAATATAAATTTCATGAGGGAACTGAGTCCAGAAAATTATTCTTGTTTCCGGTGCGACACGCCAGATAGTCCGAGCGGCCTTTACGCCCGACATCTTTGGCATTTGTATGTCCAAAATACAGATCGTCGGGCGATGCTCGATCGTAAGTTCAACGGCTGAGTCGCCGTCTTTTGCCTCGATGACGGGCATATGAGATGGAAACTCCTTGGCTAATAGCTCGGCAAGATAGTTTCGCTGTGCGTTATTGTCTTCGGCAATTAAGATCGACATTTTCTATTTCGTAGGCTAGGTATGAAATAATCAATGCTAGTTAATTTAATAATAACATTCTAAATAACCGTTGCCTCACGGAACTAGTTATGTGGCCACCCACATCCTGAAACGAATCGTAGTGAAGCAGACTCGAATAATAGCCAGTGCGTCTGATAATAAAGATTATGTACACGAGGCGTGTACGCGTTTTGTATCAATTCCGCGTAACCCCTTTGTATTCAAGTTAACACTTCACTTTTCAAAGAAATTCGTAAGTTATAATATCGCAATATGAAGATCGCTATAAACGGTGTAGGTGTTGCCGGACCTTCGCTTGCGTATTGGCTGCTTAAGGGTGGCCATGATGTTCTGATGGTGGAGGAGTCCCAGGAGATCAGGAGCGGCGGATACGTGATCGACTTCTGGGGTGTAGGATATGACATAGCTGAGAAAATGGGCATCATACCGAGGCTCAAGGCTCTCGGCTATCAGGTTGAAGAAGTTCGATTCGTCGATGAATACGGAAAGAAATGCGGCGGTTTTGCCGCGGACGTTTTCGCTTCGACGACAAACGGCCGATTTACTAGTCTACAGCGATCCGACCTTGCGGCGACTATTTATTCATTGGTGGAAGATAAGGTCGAAACTATTCTTGGCGATTCCATCTCCGGAATTGAGGAAAATAGTGATTCTGTATTAATAAATTTTGATCACGCGGAACCTCGTGAAGTTGACCTGGTGATCGGCGCTGATGGATTGCATTCACGTGTTCGGAAGTTAGTTTTCGGTCCGGAGGATCAGTTCGAGAAGAAGCTTGGTTATTATGTCGCTGCCTTTGAGGTTGACCGCTACGAGCCGCGTGACGAGTTGGTTTACATAAGCCACGCAGTTCCCGGTAAACAGATATCACGTTTTTCGATGCGTGATGATAAAACGCTTTTCTTGTTTGTATTCCAGGATAAATATTTAAACCAAGCCGAACCGGTCGATCTAGAGGAACGTCGCTCCACAATACGAAGAATTTTCGCGAATGTTAAGTGGGAATGCCCGAAAATTCTAGAAGCAATGAATTCGGTCTCTGATATTTATTTTGATTGTGTGAGTCAGATTCGCATGAATCAATGGACGAAAGGTCGTGTCGCATTGATCGGCGATGCGGCGGCCTGCGTATCCTTGCTTGCCGGCGAAGGTACGGGTCTTGCCATGGCCGAATCTTATGTTTTAGGAGGCGAATTGGCAATTTCGGAAGACCATTCCAAAGCTTTCGGCAGATACGAAAAACTAATGATGCCTTTTTTAGCGAAAAAACAAGGATCCGCCGCCAAATTTGCTTCGTCCTTTGTGCCGGGTTCGGCAATCGGCATAGCATTCAGAAACCTTGTCACGAAGTTGCTAAATATTTCGTTCGTTGCTGAATATTTTGTCGGCCGTGATTTACGTGATGACATTAATTTGCCTGAGTACGAACGCTTTAAGTATTAAACCGATCTAGTTAGAAAGTTTATTGCTTTTGACAGAGTCAAACGCTTCTTTGAGAGCTTTTAAGATGCTTTCGCGGTTTGTAGTTTTCTTTTCGGTGAATTCAATACTGACCCTGAAGTCTTTCGAAGTATAAGTGAACGGGTCGTCGTTGGTGGCGGAAACCGTCGCTTTACTGTTATCGGAAGACTTAACTTCTTTAGGCTGCGATCGAGCTTTTTTCGGACTTTTTCCTGATACTAGATCATCTGTGAAGGAAAGCATCGCTTCTTCGTCAAACTGTCGGGCGATACCCAGAAGAGTTGATTTAGATTCGATCTTTGAGTTTAAGCACTTTTCACGGACACTAGGCGGCAAGCCCGCGATCGTCAAAAATTCCGTCACCGTCGACCGACTTTTACTGATCTGCTTGGCGATCTCATCATGGGTGTATCCGTATCTTTCACTCAATGCCGCTAATCCGTCAGCTTCTTCCCAAACGGTCAGATCTTTTCGCTGCAAGTTTTCGATCAAAGCGATCTCAGCAACGCCTTGTTCGTCGAGATCCATCTCAATACACGGAACTTCTGTCAAACCAGCCGCTTGCGATGCCCGCCAACGGCGTTCGCCTGCGATTATCATAAAAGTGCCGTCACCGTTCGGCTTTACGAGCAAAGGTTCGAGCACACCTTTCTCTTTTATGGAATTTGTTAGATCGGTCAGATCTCCGAATTCGCTTCGCGGCTGTTCGGGGTTCGGAGCGATCTTTTTAACGTCGATCGTTTTACCGATCGACCGGTTCGAACGTGAAATCTCCTCGACATAATGCGAATCATGCCGCATTTGTACATTAAGCGGTAAACCTCTTTTAGACACGTTTAAGCACCTCCTTTGATAGGTTTGTATATTCGACGGCACCTGATGACCTTGGGGCGAACGAAAATATCGATTCTTTATGAGCCGGAGCTTCTTCCAACCGTACGCTGCGGGTGATAATCGTCTTAAATGTTTTCTTTCCAAAAACGTTTCGAATATGTGCTTCGACATCCTTTGATAATGACGTCCGTCGGTCGAATAAGGTAACCAAAACACCCAAAAGATTCAGTTCCGGATTTGGCCGCGATCTGACCTTTTCAATAGTTTCCAAAAGGTCGTCAGTTCCCTCCAACGCAAAATATGAAGATTGTATCGGAATGATCACGTGATGAGCAGCAACCAGTGCGTTTACCGTTATCAAGCCTAAAGTCGGCGGAGTGTCGATAAAGATCAGATCGTAGTTGTCGCGGATCTGGTCGATCCGGTCACGAAGGCGAAATGCTGCGTCAAAATCGCCGACTAGTTTCGACTCGAGCTTTGCAAGGCTGATCTTCGCCGGAACTATATCAAGTTTCGCAACCGGCGTCTGATAAATAAAATCGCTGAAAGGACGGTCAAGTTCGGTAAACAATTCGTACGAACCGCCATCGACACTTTGGGGATCAATGAAAGAAAGCGAGCTGTTACTTTGCGGGTCAAGGTCTATCAGCAATACTCTTTTTCCACGGATCGCGCACGCCGCTGATAGATTGATCGCGGTTGTAGTTTTTCCAACTCCGCCCTTTTGGTTGGCAATAACAATGATCATTATACTTATGTTTAAAATTTAGCCGATCAGGTCTGGCCAGTCTTCGGTCAAAGGTGTCGTATCTTCAATATCGGATTCAGGTGTTGGAGTTACGGATCGCGCCGACAATTCCAAAACATTTGTATGCACAAATATCGGGCAATCCAAACGTAGAGCAAGAGCAACTGCATCAGATGGACGCGAATCAAGCATTACCGGCTCACCGGCTTCGTCCGTCAATTCTATACGAGCATAGAAAGTATTTTCGAGAAGGTCGGTGATTATCACGCGTGCCGCCGAAAGACCACATTCTAAAATGGCGTTTCTGAGCAGGTCGTGAGTCATCGGCCTTTCCGGCACGACTTTTTCGATCTCCAGAGCGATCGCATTTGCCTCGAACGCACCGACCCAAATAGGCAAAACTGCTTCAGTTTCGACGCCTTTAAGCACGACGATCGGCGTGTTCGTATTCGGATCCATTATTAGGGCACCGATCTTTACTTCTATTAATTCTTCTTCCACAAAAATTATCTTAGTACCTAAAACTAACACATTTCGCCATAAAGCGAATTAGTCTTTATCTGGGATATTTTTACATTCACCTCGCTTCCTAAAAGCGATGCATCGCCAGTGAAATTAACCAATTTATGACAATCCGAATGACCGGTGAGATCATTCGTATCTCTCGACGACTGGCGTTCCGCCAAAACTTTTACTACTCGGCCGATATATCTTTCAAGCTTTTCAGCCTGGAGCGATTTTTGAGTTTGCTCAAGTTCCAAAAACCGAACGGTCTTTTCATTAACCGGAACATCGTCGGCCATTTTCCAAGCCGGCGTACCGAAACGTGGCGAGTATTTGAAAATATAAGCCATGTCATAGCCACATAGTTCGACCGCTCTTTTTGTATCAAGAAAATCTTCGCGCGTTTCACCCGGAAAGCCAACGATAATATCCGTAGTTAAGGATATATCTCGTTTTGCGCCCGGATCTTCTCTATCCTCTTCAAATAACCGGCAAAAGTATGGCCGCGTTTCATTGCTTTCAAAATTCGGTCACTTCCGCTTTGGATCGGCAAATGCACCCAGGTTGATAGATTCTCACATTCATCGATCGCATCGACAATGTCCGGGTGAAAGTCTCTCGGGAACGATGTATTAAATTTTATTCTTTCGATGCCTGTCGCCGCAACCGCACGAAGCAATCTGGAAAAAGGCGTCGATCCTTTGAATTTCTCAAGGCCTGTTTCAGTCTCTGGACGATAGCTGTTAACGTTTTGTCCGATAAGATGAACTTCTTTAATTCCCTGCGAACGCAGCGTCAGAACGTGTCGGATTATTTCAGATGCCGGCAGGCTCAGTTCCCTTCCTCTTGAAAATGGAACGATACAATAGGTACAGAATTTGTTGCATCCTTCTATTATCGGCAAAAAAGCGACATAAGGGGAATTTCGCTGCGTATCACTGACAGACCAGTCATAATCGAGTTCGCGTTGGCCAAGGTCGGTTACGAATTCTTTCCCCTCCAAAACATTTTCGATAGCATCTGCGACCCGGCCGACCGCTTGGGTTCCGATGACAAGATCAACGCCCTCGATCTTTTTAAATAATGTTTCACCCTCAAGCTGAGCGACACAGCCCATGACGCCGATCATCGGCTTATATTCACGCGAGTTGCGAATCTCTCCCACGCGAGTGTAAAGTTTATGTTCGGCCTTTTCACGCACGGAACAGGTATTAAACAGTACAATATCTGCCGTTCCTTCGTTATTCGTAAGCTCGTAACCCTTGCGTTCAAGCGAAGTTGCGACCCGTTCCGAATCAGAAACGTTCATTTGACAGCCGAATGTTTCTAGAAAGACCTTTTTCATAAAATGGATACATCTATGGCGAGTTTAAACTTCAAACCGAGAGATTTTGTTCACCTGCATCTGCATTCGGATTATAGCCTTTTGCAAAGCACAATCCAACTGAAGCCGCTTGTGAAAAAATTGACCGAGTTTGAAATGAAAGCGTGTGCCATCACTGATCATGCGAATATGTTTGGAGCCGTATCGTTTTACAGCACGCTGAGATCAGCGGACATTCGTCCTATTATTGGTTACGAAGCGAATCTTACTTTTGGTGATATGTCCGATCGGAATTCCGCTCTTCACACGGGATCAAGGCCATTTTATCCGCTCGTTCTGTTAGCTAAAGATCTGGTAGGATACCACAATTTGGTGCATCTCGCATCTAAAGCATATACTGAGGGCTTTAATCATAAACCATTGATAGACTTGACCTTACTGGCTAGCTTTAGCCAAGGTTTGGTCGGGCTTTCATCGGGAATCGAAGGAGCGATCTGGGATTCGATCAGATCTAAGGAGATTAAAAAAGCCGAGGAGCATGCTAAACGTTTTGAGGATATCTTTGGGGCAGGAAATTTTTATTTAGAAGTTCAAGATCATGCTGACGATGATGAAAGCACAATAGTTAAAGAAGTAGTCCAACTTTCCAAGCGGTTGGATATACCGATAGTTGCAACCAATGATGCACACTATCTAACCAGGGACGATGCACGAGCTCAAGAAGTATTGAAATGCTTAGGTGAAGGCCGTACATTGTCCCGAAACGAATCTAACGGTACAGAATATTATGTGCGATCCGCCGAAGAAATGTGGAGTATTTTTGGTGACGAATTGCCTGAATCATTAACAAACACGATGAAGATCGCCGAAATGTGCGATCTAAAACTCACCATCGGTAGCGACATTCTTACCTTACCCGAATTCCCTATACCGCTTGAATCAAATGCTAAAACTGCGGATGAATATTTCAGACAGGTTGTTTTTGATGGCTTTGAGTTGAGGAAACGTGAAGTTCTTCAGCCGATGCTTGATGAAGGCTCGCTTAAATACACGCTCGAAGAATACGAAGCCAGACTTGAGATTGAGATCGATATCATCAATAGGATGGGTTATGCAGGATATTTTTTAATTGTTTGGGAATTCATTAAATATGCCGTCGATAAGAACATTCCTGTAGGGCCGGGTCGCGGTTCGGCCGCGGGTTCGCTGGTTGCTTATTGTTTGGAAATAACAGGCATTGATCCCATCCAATATGATCTCCTTTTCGAGAGATTTTTGAATCCTGACCGCGTTTCAATGCCTGATATCGACATCGATTTTTGTATTCGCGGAAGAGCGGACGTAATAAACCATGTTACCGAGTTCTATGGTCGCGAATCTGTGTGTCAGATCGTAACATTCGGAACGATGGCATCTAAAGCTGCGATCAAAGATGTTGGCCGGGCGCTGGGTGTCGAATTAGGAAAGGTTGAAAAGATCGCTAAACTCATACCGCCGCCGGTTCTCGGCCGAAATGTTCCCATCACAACAGCTTTGGAGCAGGTCTCAGATTTAAAAAAACTGTTTAATGAAGACCCCCAAGTTAAAGAAATAATTGATCTTGCGTTGCGTCTCGAAGGTTGTTCAAGGCATACCTCGGTTCACGCCGCAGGTGTTGTTATTTCACCCAAGCCGCTTCATGAGCTTGTGCCGGTCGCGATCTCTTCAAAGAACGAATTAACGAGTCAATATACAATGAACGACCTCGAAAAGGTTGGTATGTTGAAAATGGACTTTCTCGGGCTGACGACACTGACGATCATCAATGATTGTCTTGCCTCGATGAAAGAAAAGATCGGTGTTGAGATCGATTGGAGTAAAGTTCCGCTCAATGACGAAAAGGCTATGGCCCTATTCGGCGACGGTCGAACCGAGGCGATTTTCCAGTTTGAATCTTCGGGAATGCAGGAACTTTGCCGCCGAATGAAACCCAGCGAGCTCGAAGATCTTTCTGCTCTTAATGCTCTGTATCGACCGGGTCCGCTTGGCGGCGGAATGGTTGATGATTTTATTTCGCGTCATCGCGGAGAAAAAAAGGTTGAATATCTGATTCCCGAAATGGAGTCGATACTGAATAAAACCTACGGCGTTTTGGTTTATCAAGAACAGATCATGCAGCTTGCCCAAAAGCTTGGCGGCTACAGCCTCGGCGAAGCGGATCTAATCCGCCGGGCGATGGGCAAGAAGAAACGCGAAGAAATGGCAGTGCATGAGCGTAAGTTCATTGACGGTGCGGTTGCAAGAAACATTTCGGAAAAGAAGGCCACCGAGATCTTTAATTTAATGGCTCAATTCGCCGACTATGGGTTTAATCGGAGCCATAGTATTGCCTACGCCTACATTGCTTACCAAACAGCATATTTAAAGGCGCATTATCCTGCATATTTTTATGCCGCGGTACTTTCACATGAATCCGATGACAGCGCAAAGGTCTACAAATACTCATCGGAACTCCGGTCGCTCGGCCTTGAATTGCTTCCACCGGACATTAACGAGAGCGACGACAGTTTTACCCCATCCGAAGGCGCGGTTCGCTTCGGTCTTAGTGCGATCAAGGGTGTCGGAGCGGGTAGCACGGCCACGTTGATGGAAGTTCGAAAGTCCGGAAAGTTCACTTCCCTTTTTGATTTCGCGTCACGTTTTGAGCAGGGCGTCTTTGGAAGAAGCGGCCTCGAACGTCTAGTAATGGCCGGAGCGTTCGATTCGCTCAAACCCGAAAACATGGAAACCGCATTGTGGCGTGCGAAGCTCTTTGCTGCCATCGAACCTGCGGTTGCATATGGCCAGCGCGCCGCAAACGATCGAATGAGCGGCCAAAGCGATTTATTTGGCGAAGTCGAATCGGAAACGACGACGGTTGGCGAGCTCCCCGATGTGCCGGCTTGGAGTCAATCTGAGCTGTCAAAGAATGAGAAGACCGCAATCGGATTTTATCTCACCGTTCACCCACTGGATAATTTCGCTGAAATACTCAACGATATGAATGTTCAGAAACTCGACGAAAATATCGAGGTAAGACCGGGCGATCGCCTGCAACTCGCCGGGATCGTTTTGAAGGCAGACGTTAAGTTCAGCCGGAGAGGCAATAAGTTCTGCATCGTGCAATTGGAGGACCAATTGAGAACGACAAAATGTTTGGTTTGGGCGGAAGCATATGAGAAATTTGGAGCAGTCTTACAGGTTGACGAAGTCCTGATAGTTGCTGGAAAAGTCGAAGCGGTCGAAGGCAACGAAATGACGCTTATTGTGGATGAAGCACAATCGCTTGCCGAGGCGGTTACTAAAACTGCGAGCTCGGTATCGATCACGTTGCCGCCGCAGATATCGTCTCCTTCTCATTTCGAAGAGATTTTTGAAGTGTTGAGCAAGAATCATGGTAAGTGCGACGTGTATTTGAATTTCCCGATTGGCGATCTGGAAGTGAAATTGTTTTCGGCTCCGATGCGTGTTCAAGGTTCAAAAAATCTCGAGACGGAATTGCGTTCGAGAGGATGTGAGGTAAACTGGAAAATATGACAGACATTGCTGAAAAGACGGCATTTGACCGTGTGATAACTGCTCGAAATCCGGAGCGGCCTTATTCGAATGATCTCCTTCGAACTATTTTTTCCGATTTTACTGAGATCCATGGCGATCGTCGGTATTCCGATGATCCGGCGATCGTTTGCGGTTTTGCTCGAATAGACGATATTGAAGTTCTCATCGTTGGTCAGCAGAAAGGCCGTGATATAAATCAGCGCCGTTTTCGTAATTTCGGAATGCCTAAGCCGGAAGGCTATCGAAAAGCCTTGCGGGCAATGCGCATGGCGGAAAAATTCGGGCGTCCGATAATCACTTTTATCGACACGCCCGGAGCATATCCGGGAATCGATGCAGAGGAACGCGGCCAGGCCGAAGCTATCGCTTTTAATCTTCGCGAAATGGCCGGATTAAAGGTTCCCATCATTGTCATCGTCATCGGTGAAGGCGGCTCGGGCGGAGCACTTGCTATCGGCATCGGCGATAAGGTTCTGATGATGGAGAACGCAGTTTATTCTGTCATCACGCCCGAAGGCTGCGCCGCGATCCTTTGGAAAGACGCGGCAAAAGCGGATCTTGCGGCCAAAGCTTTGCGGCTCACGGCCGACGACCTTATGAAGTTCGGACTTGTCGACGAGATCATTCCTGAGACTGCCCCGTGGCAGATCGGAACCGAAGATGAACCGTCAAAAGCTTATGAAAAGATCTCGGGAGATCTAAAAGCGAGCGTACTCAGGTCTCTCAAAGAACTGAAAAAACTGAGCGGCAAAGAACTGACCGAACATCGATACAAAAAGTTTCGGAAAATGGGTCAGTGGGTTTAGGTTAAATGCCCGGATTGTTCGCCGGGCATTTTTCTTAGAATGGAATGTCATCGTCAGATGCCGGCGAACTGATCGTCGGTTTATCTTGAGAATTATTCGCCGGTCCCGAGTGCGTCGGTTCATCATCGCTTTCGCCGCCCGAATACTCATCGGACGATCTGCCACCGCCCGAACCGAGAAACTGCATATCCGAACCGTTGACCTCGAGCGTATATCGCTCTTTTCCGTCGCGATCCTGCCATTCTTCGACACGCAGGCGGCCTTCGATATATACCTGAGTACCCTTCGTCAAATATTTTGCCGCATTTTCGCCCTGTTTGCCCCAAAGCGTTACTCGAAACCAAGTCGTAAGGTCCTGCCATTCGCCTGATTTATCTTTTCTCTTCTCGCTGGTTGCCATCGAGAAATTGCAAACGGCCGTTCCCTGCGGTGTATAACGCAGTTCCGGATCGCGGCCTAAGTGTCCTACCAAAGTTATTTTATTAAACGACATTTTTAGAAATTATCTCCGTGTGGTGAAATTAGAAGTAAACTTTGAGCGATATTAACGTCATCAATATATTGCGGTCAAGTTCGTTATGTTAGAATTGCTTTTACACGAAATTTTGTGACATTTTTCGCTTCGAATATATCTTCTTTCCGGCCGCATTTGATCATCTTTTGTGTCCTTAGTTTGTTGTCTTTTGGTTTCATATCCGCCCAATCTCCGAAAAATTCCTCCGACGATGACAAGATCGATCTGAAACGCTGTTGGAGCTTTCCGGTTCCTGATGACGGTGTTGCCGCTATTTCCGGCGATGGCTCTCATATTTTTGTTGCGTCGAGAACCGGACAGATCATTAGTATCGACGCACCGACCGGTAAAAGAGACTGGACGTCCGACCTCGGCGGGCAGGTCATTTCACAACTGCTCGTTTTTCGCTCGAAACTTTACATAGTCACAAATTCCTCCGACGGCGGCGATCAGACGACCGTTCGTGCATTGAGCCGCGAAACGGGCATTACGGTTTGGAGCGGGAAGATAGCGATCAACGACAAGGTTTATCTTGGCGGTAACGGAAACGGCGTACTTGCCGTTGCTCATGATGGAACGATCTCGCGATTCGACAGCGAAAATGGAAGTCTCTTTTGGAGCCGAAAGATAAATGCGGACATCATTACGACTCCGATCTTTTCGGAGAATTCCATAATTTTTGGTTCGAACGATAAACATATTTACATTGTCGATGCCTCGAGCGGTGCGGTCAGAACTTCGGCTGAAGTTCCGGCAGTTCCTGTTTTTGTCAGCGGCTCGATGAAGAACGGCGTCATTTTCGGCGGCGACCGCGGCAGCCTGACGAAATGGTCGAGCGACGCACCGGCGACCTCATGGCGCTTCAAAGCCGGAGGAAAGGTCTCGAAGGCGTTTCGAACCGCTGACGGCATTTTAGCCGGTTCTGACGACAATTTTATCTACATGGTTTCCGACTATAACGGCGATGTTATTTGGAAACTTCGGCTGTCCGGCCGAGTAAGTAATTTGATCGTGATCTCCGATCGCCTTGCCGCTGCCACTGCAGTTGGCGAGAACGAAGTTGTCGTCTTTGACCTCGGCAGCGGAAAACCTGTAACCAAACTCGCCGCCAATACCGAAAATTCGATCGTTAACAAGATAGATTCCTTTACCTCGACAACAATCATCGCCGCAAATAATCTCGATATTGAGTATTTATCGCTCGACAGCTGTGCGGTGGGCAACTGACTGGAGCCGTGAGCGCGAATAACCCTTATGCGAACAGGGCTTGAGTATTTCCTCACGTTTTACTCCGCAAGCGCCATCGTTCGGGGGCTCAATTCGTGTGTGTTTACGCTTGTCCAAGGCTTGTTCAGGGCCTGTTCAGGGCTTGTCCACGCCTTGTTCAGACCTTTCGTGAACACGCAAAGTATTGATCAGATTGGGGTTACAGTCAGGTAGTCTTAAATTTTGCTCAAAAATAAAAAACTTTTTTCGAAAACAAACAATGCGTCAAAGTGGCACACCCACGACAGAAGTTCAATGATCCACTGAACGCTGAATTTTCAAATATCAATGCCGATTCCGACACTGAAGCCTATCACAATGTGTAGCAACTATGCAACGTATTTGCATAGACGCCTGGGACGACAAACACAAATAAAAAAGGCTGCCTTTTGTCGGCAGCCTCAAAATTTGTTTATACAGATCTATTAGTGCGAAACGGCGTGTTCCTGCATTTTCGAATAGATCTCGTCTTTGATAGCTAATTTCTTTTTCTTGAGGGTAACTTCTTCGACTTGTTCGTCGTCGTTCGGATAGGTTAGATGGGCCAATTCGGTGAGTCTTTGTTCGTAGTTGTTATGCCGGTTTACAAGATCACGAAAACCGGGATCGCTCTTTATTAGTTCGTCGCGAACCGGATCAGCCTTTGACATGTCCATAATTTTTCAATCTCCTCATTCCTATGAATTAAGCCAAATTTAACCGAGACGTTCGGAAAATTTAATGGCTTAATCTTGATTCTAACGGATAACCATACTCGATTTCAAGTATTCATTTGAAAAGTTATTCACAAAGGCCGCGACATCAGGAAACCGTCTTCAGGCGGTGCCGAATACAATGCCTTGACTCGAGAAACTGGTGAAAATCCATATTTTTCATAAAACACAATGGCTTGATCATTGGAAACACGGACGTTCAATATTATTTTTTCGGCACTTCTTTTGCGGCATTCGTCGATCAGATATTTCAGCAAAGCGGAGCCAAAACCTTTGTGCCAAAGCCGTTCATGTATTCCAATGTTGTGCAGCTCAAAGATGCTTCGTCCGGAAGACGCATCAACACCGAGCCGTCCATGCAGAAAACCGGCAACCGAATCTAGATGATCAACGAGTGTAAGGCAGATCGCGTCCGTCCGCGAAAATTCTTCTGAATAATCTTTGGCGGTCCAAATGCTGAGGTTCGTTTCCCTTCCGATCTCGATGATCTCGGGAATATCTTTCAAGAACGAATTTCTGATGATCATTTCAAAAAGCCGAGACGTAACGCGGATTTTGCACGTACAAAGGTTCGAGCGGCAAGCGATATTCCGGAAACGTAATTGCAAACCGTCCGATCTCGATCGCCGGATTTTTACAGATCTTTACCTCGCCAAAATTTTCAGTAATTGCGTCGCGACGTTCAGCGAAGATCGTATGATGAAATATCGGCTCGTCAGGTTTTGCCGCCAATAACTCTTCGAAAGATCCGATGGAGATATCGCTCTCGCCGTTTTCACTAAACGTTTGCCAGGCGATGTCATGTTTGCCGACCGGAACAATCGCTGTTCGAGCGTTAGAGTTTTTTGCGATCGCAGCGAGCGACGAAATACCGACAGTTTCAATGCCGGTCGAATCGGATAAACCCATCGCGGTCGATATGCCTATGCGAATTCCCGTAAAACTTCCCGGGCCGACGGAAACTACAATAAGCTTTAAATCTTTTAATTGAAGTTCCTGATCCTTGAGTAGACCGGCGATCGTCGGCAAAAGGTCTTCTGCTTTTGAAACCCCTGTGTCTCCGCTCCACGACGCGATGATTTTGCCGTCGACGATGATCGCGATACTTCCACCGGCGATCGCGGATTCAATTGCCAATATAGGTGAGCTCATTTTTTTAATGCTATCCCGACTATTCGTTTTATCATAGCCGAGCCGCGTTTGAGAAAGCTGCCGATGCGGTAATACGTTAGTTTCGGCTTATAAAAACTGCCCTCCATATCGACGACGGTGCGAAGAGGATTTGGCCTTATACGCTTTTTGAACTGTTTGATAAATTCTTTACGATCGTGAAGCGTGATCAGTATCGGTTTTTGCGGAACGCCGCTTTCCCATTCGCTTTCGACGGCTTTGGTCAGCCATTTTGGGAGTTCGCGGATCTTGTCGGCAAATGGAAGATCGTCGATGTTCAGATCTAAATATTTATGAGCCAGACCGACGACGCATTCGACCCATTCGCGGCGGTTCGGGGAAACTTCGCCAAGACAAATTTCCCAATCGAATGTTTCACGCGTAGCGTCGATCAAATAATAAATATCCCAAAGCCGATGCTTAAATTCCCCACCGTCCATCAACCAATGCGAACAAAGAACACGAAGATGATCTTCAGGACAAAGAACGCGGATATCAGTATCGCCGATCTTTACAAGTTGAGTGCGGGCAAAAACCGTTTGCCATGGAACAGTGTCAAGATCGCGGAGTTCTTTGTGAAGATCGATTCTGCATTGTCTGTAGTTCTTCGGAATGACTCAGTTCGTCAGCCATTTCGAAGTCTTCGGCTGAAACAGCAAGATCGATGTCGTTATATTGCCGGCCTTTTCCGGATGGATAATATCGAGCGACTGCCCAACCTTTGAATAATATAAGCTCAATCTCGAGTTCTGTGAAATTGGTTGAAATATCTAACGATATTTCATTTCTCGTCGTTTTTCTCTCAAGCAAAAACCAACGCTCTTCGTCATATCGAAACGACTTCATTTTATCAGTATTTAGAACCGAATAAATAACGAAAAATGGCGATCAAGAATATTCCCGCCGCCATTTCAAGATCTTCGAATAAAACACGAGTTTATAGCTTAATCGCTGCAGCAATACCAGTACCACTGTGCAAGTAGTTGCGTGAGGACAAGTATGGTCTGGACTGAGCAATCGTATGGTTCGCACAATTACATGAACGTCGCGGCCAAAACAGATTTCGGTGCCGCAAGTGATGCGACTATCGGCAATGCGACCATTGCTCCTATACCGATCTTCTTTAAAACGCTTCGGCGTGATTCGCCTGCGAAGCGAGGAGTGAGTTCCTCGTCGAGCAAATTGTTTTCGTTCAATTGATCGATCGCGAGCCAAACTAGGTCGTCGCTTGCTTCGCCTTTAGATGTTGCCGCAACTATTGCCGCAATATCAGAAATGGACGTATTACCGTCACATGCATTCCAAACGATCGCGGCTGTTTCATTCAAACAGTGAGCTTTATCGCTGTCGAGGTCATACACGAGAAGTTCTCCCGGAACTTCCTGGACAACAAGTCCATCTTTGCGGGCAATTGGGAATTGTGAGTTCTTCATAAGTCTCCTACTAGTAAAAAGGCTGACGCCAAATATAGGGGTGAGGCGAAACTTTATATTTTATAATTACGATCCAAAAAATTTAACAAAGTTGTGGCAAATTCGCTTGCTTCGTTTCGCCGACCTCGAATGATTATTGCACGCTCAGCGGCCATTTTCAAGACATTTAGCGAGAAAGTCGTATTTTTCCGAATCGCGATCGTGTGCGGCACCATCTCAACAACTGCTTCGCCTGTCGAAATTGTCTCCGGTTTCCATACCGCGTCGCGTTCGTACTTTGTAATTGCGATCAATCCGACCGGCAATTTTCGATCTGCCGCAATTCCGCCAAGTTCTTCTACCGAAACTTGCTTCTGATCGAATCTTCCGTTTTCCCTTATCTGCAACGGCCGAGGAAAAGGGTGAACAAATCCTTCGCTGTCAAAGATTGCGTATTCATCAGAAAAATATTCGGCTCCGAATTTTACCAGCTCCGCGACCAGCGTCGATTTACCGCTGTAACTTGAACCCGGAATGACGATCGCCTGATCGTCCCATGCCGCAACACCGGCATGAACAAAAACGTCATTCGGTGCGTATTCGGCGATCTTTATTCTCAAATAGCTTTCGTAAAAATTCAGATTTCCAATGTATGACGTAGGCTCCGAACGTAATTTGCCGTTCTCGTAACAAAAAAAATAATTATCTTCGTCGATCGCAAATTTGAATTCAAGATCGGCAGTCGTTTCGCCGCTATTTATTGGCTTTAAGCGGCCGATCATCGTCGAGCGTATCAAAGATCTAAATTCTTCTAAAAGTTCAGGGCTGTCGCATTTAATATCGACCGCGACGCCGTACGATTCGAAGGAAAACTCGTAAGGAAATCCTCCTTCGTATTCAGTTGCATCATCGATCATTTTTCGGCACAGACCCTAAAACTTACCAAAATCATTCCTGCAAAGCTAACACTTATAGATATTTACGTCAATCTTTTGATTGAACCAAAGCGGCGGTTAGTAAGATCAGCTGTGCCCACGAAGTAAAAAAGGATCAATAAAGCGAATCTTCCGTGAAACATTAAATTTAAGATCCCGCATAAGACTCCGACTGCGGCGAGTATGCCGTAAAATGCGGTCACAGTTGCGTGATGAAAGCCGGAAATGACCATTCGCTGATAGATATGCTCACGGTGCGGCCGCCAAACGCGGTGTTTGAGGAAAATACGGCGAATAAAAGTAAATATTACATCGAATACAAAAGGCCAAACAAAAACTCCAGCAAGCAGAAAAAGGTTCGGGCCTCCGTCACGCGGGCCAAACAAAGGCATGGCGGCCAATGTAAAACCCAAAAAACAGCTGCCGACATCCCCCATAAATATCTTTGCCGGCTGCCAATTGAATATCAAGAACCCAAGAACTGCGGCAGCGATAACAATTCCGTAAACTGAAAAGATCGGAATGCTAAATAACATCCCGGCGGCGAACCAGCCGACCGCAGCGACAAAACCCTGCGACCCGGCAAGACCGTCAATCCCGTCCATGAAGTTAAAAGCATTGAGAAATCCGAAGATCCAAAAGAATGTTATCGCAAATCCAAAAACGCCGAGATGCACGGGCCCAAAATAGGGGAAATTCACCGAGTGGAAAAAACCGACGTCCCCAAGCAATAAGCCGACCGCCGCGGCGTGTGCGATCATTCGGTTTATAAACGATAGGTCGATCAGGTCATCGAGCCAACTAACGATAGCGAGCAGCAAGGCACCGGATATGTAACCCCATGAAAGTGGGTAAAAGCCGTATAGCCCAAAAACTGTGTATGCAGCTAGACAAATAATAAAAACAACAAGTCCGGCACCACGCGGTGTCGGGCTTTCGTGCGAACTCCGCTCGTTAGGATGATCGAGAATTCCGCGCCGAAGACTCCAACGCCGAAAGACCTCGACGCCTATGGCCGAAATAATAAAGAGCCCGATAAATGTAAGAAAATATGTCAATGTTGTTTCAGCTCGTGTTTATATTTTTCGATTGCTTGGCTTTCGCTGTATTTATTCAATGCCGCATTTCGTGCTCGAATCCGCATCGGTTCCAGGTTTTCTTTTTCGGCGATGATCTGTTTGATAACGCTAAGTAGCGTCGACGGATCATCGGGCGGAGCTATCCAGCCAATATTCTCTTCTTCGACTATCTGGGCAACCTCCGAACCTTCGTCTGTGATCGCGAGGATCGGTTTGCCGACGGCTAAAATATTATATGTCCGGCTCGGCATAGAAACGCCCCACATTTGTCCGACGAGCGAAACCAATGCCACATCGCAAGCATTCAAGAATATTTGCTGCTGCGAACGCGGTCGCGGATCTAAGATCGTTACGTTATTAAGGTCTGTTTCGGCCACGGCTTTGACCAGCCATTTACGTTTTACGCCGGCACCGAGAAAGACGAATTGTATCGGCTCGTCTTTTAAAACTTTTGCACATTCGATAATGCTTTCGACGTCATTCGGATAGCCGATATTTCCCGCATAAAGAAAAACGAATCTGTCGCTTAAGGAGAGTTCTTTAAGAAGCGGATTTGTGTCTCTTGACGTTGGCGAAATGTCTTCGGTCTCGGCCCAATTTGAGATGAACGGCGATCGGAATATCGAGTCCTTCGGTCTTTCTTGAGACAAGCTCGATCATATCGCGGCCGACAACGATGATCTTTGCGGCGTATTTATATAGCCAACGATTGAAAAACTCCAGCACTCGGAAGCCGAATGAATCTTTCCGCATTTTGCCGGCAGCCACTAAAATATCCGGATAATTATCATGGATAAGCAATGTGTATGATGAGCCGCGTATCAAAGATGCGACTGCGGTAATGAAAGGAAGCGTCGGCGGATTTGTAACCACCAGGATTCGATCTCCCTTTTTAAAATAGCGAACAGCTTTGAAAAATGTTGAAAGCCCTAGCGTTATCATATTCAAAAGCCTAAAAGGAACGATATTTTTGTCCAGTCTCGTCGAGGAGGCTCGATATATGTCTACATTTTTGTGCGTTTCGAATTTTGGCGATGTTTTGCCGCGGGCGGAGTAATTCGGCTGGCCGCAAATGACCTTTACGTTTTCTTCCTGTGCAAGGCCCTCGGCGATCCGCGTGATGTAATAGCCGGTCGAAGTTTCTTCCGGATAATATAATTCGGATAAGATCCAAATGGTAGAAGAATTTGGCGGCTTTTTCATTTATGTGTTGATCTGATAGCGTGTTCCAAAACTTGTGCGGTCCTATTCTCAAGTTCCGGATCGTTCAGCCACTTGGTTGCGTATTCTCGAGCATTTCCCGACATTGCAAAGTACTCGCCCTGTTCCATGTTAATGCAATACTTTAACTTATTTATCCAGCTTTCTTTCGATGAAAGCGGCAATTCCCATCCGACTTTCTTTTCTTCGACATCGTTCCAAACGGTGCGTTCGCTTATCAGCAATGGACAGCCTGCGGCCATAGCTTCGATAAACACATAGCCAAAATTTTCACTCAAGGTTGGAAGAACGAAGAAATGTGAATCGACCATTCGCTCTAAAGCATCCGCGTTTTTGACTGAACCTACGACGTTTGTCGATATATTTTTTGGTAATTTTGCAATGAGGTCTTTACATTCGTTCCAATATTGAACATCTTCGTGCGGGCCTATGATCTCGAGTTCGACGGAACCTTCGACGATCTCCGACAAACATTCAAGCAAAAAACTAAGGTTTTTCTTTGGATCGATCCGCGAAACAAAAATAAGTTTGATCGAACCGGCTGATTTTGCAGGCTTAGATTTAATAGTGAAATCCGGCAAAATATCCTTTGGCAAAAGATCAGGCGCGAGCGTGATATCCAAACCCTGACCGAAAATGTTTTCAATATCCCTGCGTTCATCATCAAAAGAAGCCTTCCAGAATACCTTTCGGTAAGAACCGAAACGCTTCGCGACCGCAAGAAAGAGCATCTTTTTTGCTTTTCGAACGCTTAGCGAAGGCTTCGAAAGTTCTCCGCAGGTAAAGATCAGTATCGGAACGCGTTGGATCAGTTTCCGCCGCTTTGCCGTCATTGTAAGGATCGAAGGCATGCTGAAAATACTGTTAAGCAGAATTAGGTCGGGTGCAACTTCCGCAGTTAATTTTGCGATAAGTTTGACGGAAAATGTCTTTCTGGAAGCGTAGTAAACTTGTGCCGCTCCGGTCGTATTCCATGCCTCGGATGTTACTGAACTATAAGGTTGGCGGTCCGTTTTGCCGTCGTGGTTGTGCGCAACTATAAAAAAATCGTATCGGTCGGAAAAACGTTCCACCAAATTCACGAGTGTCCAAACGCCTCCGCCGCTCTTAAAGCCCGGAAGGTAATAATCGCAGAAGATCAGTATTCGTTTCTTCATTTCCCTTACGAGATGTGACGGCGTTGGCTGGAATAACCGAGTATAATTTTGCTGACGGTTTGAGCGACGTTCTCAACCATATATTCCGCAGGCGGGATCCAATTTGTCGGTTGCGAAATGGCGAGCTCGACCGATCGGAGTATAGTTTCCTTTTCCGCTCCGCTCAGAATGTTGCTGCCGCATTCGATAGTTTCCGGTCGTTCGGTGACATCGCGTAAGGTGACGTTCGGGATCCCGAGTATGCAGCATTCCTCCTGAACGGTTCCGCTGTCCGTCAATACAGCCAGTGAATTTTTCTCCAGCTTAATAAAATCGAAAAATCCGAGCGGTTCAAGCAGGCGAATTCGATCGACATCAACGCTGATGTTAAATTTCTTCAGCTTTTCTGCCGTTCGCGGATGGACGCTGACGAAGATCTGCTTTTCATATTTTTTAGCGATGTCGGAAAAAGCATCAAAAATGTCTTTCAGCCGTTCGGGAATATCAACATTTTCGGCTCGATGAAGCGTTACCAAAAGATACTCAAAAGGCGTCGCTGCCAAGGTTGCCAAAACATTGCTTGCTTCGATCTGTTCGGAAAAACCAAGGATCACTTCGCGGATCGGATTTCCGGTAACGTAAATTCGTTCACTTTCGATGCCTTCGCGGAGTAGGTTTTTTCGGCTTCCTTCGGTGTATGGCAAAAGAACTGTGCTTGTGTGATCTACAATCCGCCGGTTAACTTCTTCGGGAACGCGGTCGTCAAAACACCGGTTGCCGGCTTCCATATGAAAAACCGGGATTCCCTTTCTCGCCGCAACGATAGATGAAAGTGCGCTGTTCGTATCGCCAAGAATCAAAATACGATCCGGCTGATGCTCTTCGATCGCGGCGTCTATCATTTCAAGTATCGTTCCGGCTTGTCCGCCGAAACTACTGGCTCGAACGCCAAGATGAAGATCAGGCGTTCTGACATCGAGATCGCGCAGGAAAATATCGCTCAGGCTTTCATGATAATTCTGTCCGGTATGAACCATCACGTGCTCGCAATGCTGATCGAGGATCTTCATCACAAGGCTTAAGCGAATTATCTCCGGCCGCGTGCCGAATATCGTCATTACTTTCATAATATTTTAAGCGGCGTTCAAGAAACGGTTGATCTCCGCATCGGCCGAGCCGAGCAGTTCGCGGAGTTCTGGTATCGAAATATTGTCGTCTTTCGACGAGTATTCGGTTTCCAAAGCCGGCGTAATGTCCTGATCTATACGCAACTCAGGCAGCACAGGCAAGATCGCATAATAATCGCCGCGCTCGACCGTGCGGAAGCATTCTTCTTCAGAAACCATTATCTCGTGAACCTTTTCGCCCGGACGAATTCCGGTAAAAATTATCGGTAGATCTTTAGCACCCATGATAGCTTTCGCCAGATCGACTATGTTTGCTGACGGTACTTTTGGAATATATGTCTCACCGCGATTCGCTGTTGTTACCGCGGCAAAGACCGTATCAACCGCACGATCTAAGCTCAGCAAAAATCGCGTCATTTCGGGCATTGTCACCGAAAGCGGCTGATCTTTTTTGACCAGATCGACGAAAAGCGGAACGATCGAGCCGCGTGATGCGATCACGTTTCCGTAACGCACGCAGGCAAAACTCGTATCGCTGCAGTCGCGGTTTGCTTCGATCAGAACGCGTTCCTGCAATGCCTTTGTCATTCCCATTACGTTGATCGGTTTGCAGGCTTTGTCGGTCGAGATCCCGATAACTTTTTCGATCGGCAAACGGTTTTCGCGGATCGAACGAGCAACGTTCTGCGCACCGAAAATATTGGTCATCACGGCTTCGAACGGAAAATATTCGCACGAAGGAACCTGTTTCAAAGCGGCTGCGTGGAACACAACGTCGGCTTCGCGAAGAGCCGCCGTCAATGCAGCGAAATCGCGAACGTCGCCGATGCGAAACGAGAGCAGATTCTGCGAATTTTCGTAAATGGCATCGTCGGTGGCTTTTTCGCGGTGCATATATGCAAGCCGCATATAATGCTGTTTTGCTTCGTCACGCGAAAATACCGTGATCCGCTCCGGCAAACCCATTTCGCCGGTCAGCAACCGTGTGACCAAAGTTTGTCCAAGTGAACCGGTTCCGCCGGTTACAAGTATTCTTTTTCCTTCTAGAATGTTTATTTTTTCCATTTATCGTAAGGCGTCTCGTCCGTCGCCATTCTTCTTATCATTTCCGGCCATGGCTCGGGCTGAAATCCTGTAATGCTTCGAAAATTATTGGAATTAAGACTACGGTCGATCTTAAAGTCCGCGAAAGGTTCGATCCTTATATCAGCTTTGTAAGCGTCGTTGATCAAAGTCAATAGCTCAAATTTATTTATGGGTTCGCTCGAAACGTGGAACAAACCGGAAAGTTCGGCGTGTTCAGTGATCAAATTATCGATTATATCGGCAAATACAATTGTTGGAAAGCCGCTGTAAATTGCGTTCGTATAACCTTTTGTTGAACCGCCACGATTTGAAAGGAACCAATCAACCAAGCTATGCGAAGTGCCAATTTCCCTGCCGATTATCGAGGTACGCAACGTCAAACAATTTGCCGCGGTAACCTCGCCGAATCTTTTGCTTTGGCCATAAAGATCGTAGGCATCGGGCACGTCCGCTTCCGCATAATTCCCTTTTTCGCCATTAAAAACACAATCCGTGCTGACGCAGAGCAAACGGAAACCAAATTTGTCCGAAAATTCCGCCAGTCTGTTCGGAAATATCGAATTAACCGACAGGGTGTTTATGACATCTGCCGACGACGGCAATTGCTTGATAACGCCGACAGCATTTATCACGACATCTGGTTGTGTGGTTTCGATCGCACCTTCGACGCTTTCGACATTAGTGACATTCACATTCTGGACAAAAGTTACTTCGTCGAAAATACCCAGATCCCTAAATTTTGAGCTGTCGCCGCGAACCGTGGTAAAAACATCATGTTTCACTTTAAGTTCCTGGCAAAGTTTGTGCCCGAGCATTCCACCGGCACCGAAGATCAATATTCGCATACATTTAGCTCATTGCTGCAAGCATCTCGTCGTACAATTGTTCGTATTGAGCAGCGACTTTATCTGCTGAAAATCGTGCGGCATTGGCTTGACCCCGTTCGATCAAGTCCGCACGAAGATCATGGTCGGCAATCATTGCTTTCATGCCTTCGCGAATGCTTGCGATATCCAAAGGATCGACCAACACGGCCGCTCCGCCGGAAGTTCCGATCATCGGCTCTATATTGGAAGTAATAACCGGCTTGCCCATTGCCTGAGCTTCGATGATCGGCAAACCAAATCCTTCCATGGTTGAACAAAATGCCACGATATCCGCATTTTCATATTCTTGACGGATCTCTTTGTCACCAAGATCGAAAGTATTCGTGAAGTTTATCTCGTTTTCTTTTAGTGCTGCGATCTTGTTCATCATCGAGTCGGCCTATAATCCGCAACCGACAATTTATCCCGTTTAATGCCCGACAAAGCCGCACGACGTTTTTATTTTTCATCGTTCCGATCTGCAGGATCACAGGACATTTGTCATTAAAAGTCCGCGAATTCCGGCTCTCCATATCGCCGATCAGCGGCACCGGTATCATTCGGATCTTTCGCTCATCGCAGCCGAGCTCGTAAATGATTTGGTCTTTCGTTTGCTGAGATATCGCGGTGATATATTTCAGCCTTTTCACCGGCCATTCTAAATATAATTTTCGAATAATGTAACGCTTTAATTTCGAAGTCGTGTCCAAAAAACGAAGATCGTGGATCGTCAAGGCTGTGTTCGAATTAGAGAACAGCAAAGCCAAATAATGAATATGGCCGGTTATATGATAAATGTCGGCGTTTCGTTTTCGAAAAAATAAAAGATTGCGGATCGTGTCAAAGATCTTGTTGCCGAAGGGAACCTGCTGAAAATCCGTTTCGAAATCGTTTGCCCACCTCGCTTGCGATCTGTCGAAATACGCGTTCAATGCTGACGAACTCATGAGGTTTTCGTTCAATATATAATATTTTCTTCGTTGCACGGCTCAAAGCTGAACGTCCTCGCTCGCCATCATTTCATTTGTAACGATAGTCGTGCCGACTTTTTCGACGGCAAGACCGGCGGCAATGTTCGCAAACGCGGCCGCTTCCGCAAACGATTTTCCGGAGGCAAGCCCGACGGCCATCGCAGCAATGACAGTGTCGCCGGCGCCGGTTACATCGTAAACTTGTCTTGCTTGAGTATGCATATGCTGCGGTGGATTATCTTTTTCAAACAGGGTCATTCCCTCTTCGCCCTGCGTGATCAAAAGAGCATCAAGATCGATCTCGCTTAAAAGCATCTCGCCCGCACGGTCAACTACATTTTCTTCGTGGTCATCAAGCGAACAAGCATCAGAAGCTTCGCGTTTATTCGGAGTCAATATGGTCGCACCGCGATACTTTGCATATCGTTTTCCCTTAGGATCGACCAAGAGAGGAATATACTTCGATCGTGCTTTTTCAATTATTTGGTTTAATATGCGGTCAGTGAGAAAGCCTTTCGCATAATCGGAAATAATTATCGCCTTAGAATTTGGTATCAATTCAAATACACGCTCCAGGACTATCGTTTCTTGTTCATTGGTTAGAGCGTTTATTGTTTCTTGATCGATCCGAGCGACTTGTTGGCCGTGAGCAACGACACGAGTTTTAACCGTCGTCGACCTTCCTTCCAACATGATCATGTGGAAATTCGATATCTTTGAGTCTGCCAAAACATGATCGAAGTTTCGCCCGTCTTCATCATCTCCAACGATACCAACCAGATTCGGGATCATTCCAAGTCCGGCGATATTCGCCGCGACGTTTGCGGCTCCGCCGGCCGCGGTTGTTGTCGAATCGAGCCGCACGACCGGCACCGGAGCTTCCGGTGAGATACGATTCACCGTTCCCCAGCAATATCGGTCGAGCATAATGTCGCCGACGACGAGGATGTCAAATTTATCGGTTTTAGTCATCTGAATATTCGCGGTCGATCAGCTCGCACCAGATATGCGAAACCAAAATGTGAGTTTCTTGGATTCGAGCCGTTCGAGTCGACGGAACTAAGATACATTCATCGGAAAGACCGGCTAGCTTTTTCCCTTTCTCACCGGTCATTCCAATTATCGAACAGCCGCGTTCCCGAGCCGTCATCACGGCTGCAATTACATTTGGGGAATTTCCGCTGGTACTTATCGCGATGAGACAATCGCCTTCGGTTGCGAGAGCTTCGACCTGCCGAGCAAAAACTTTTTCGAAAGAATAGTCGTTCGCGATCGCGGTTAAGGCCGATGTATCGGTGGTTAAAGCAATGGCCGGCAACGCAGTTCGCTCGGTTTCGTATCTGCCGACAAATTCCGCCGCCAAATGCTGAGCATCAGCCGCACTGCCGCCGTTTCCGACGATCAAAACCTTGTTTCCTCTGCGAACTGTTTCTATCAAAATTCGGGTGCTATTTTCGATCGCATCGTGGAGTTCGTTTTTGGCTTTTTCGATAGTTGAGAGATGCTCGTCGATCGACGCCGAAATTACCGAAACTTTTGCCTCAGTTTGAACAGGCTTGTCACCTTTGATCTTATCTATTATTGATGTTGATGAATGATCTTCCAGCAAAGGAAGCGAAATAACCTCGCCTCCATTTTCAATAACAAATGCGGATCCGACGATCTCATTCGGTGCCCAATCGCCGCCTTTAACTAAGACGTCCGGCTTAATGTTACGTATTAACTTCTCCGGCGTAAGTTCGTCAAAAATAATAACTTCATCGACCGAACGAAGCTCACGCAGAACTGCCGCCCGCTCTTCCTGGCCGATAAGCGGCCGATCGGCTCCCTTTACGGAACGCACGGAAGAATCGCTGTTCAAACCGACGATCAACTTATCGCCGAGTGCTTTTGCACGACGAAGCAGATCGACATGACCGGCATGAAGGATATCGAAACACCCGTTTGTAAATACTATTTTTGACATTTAAATAACTAACGGAAAGAACTTACAAATATAACAATTTTGCCGAGAGAAATAAAAAGCTTCTTATCCGCGAGCCATTCCCTTTAATCGGCCTTCACGAGCGAAAAGGTTGGCGAAAGAAAGGCAAACGGCCAGAACGATCGCTGTCCGAATGACGGTTGGAAAAAGCGGGCCGTAAAATGCTTCGTATGAGATACACGTCAACAAGAGAAAATACGCCACCTTTTTCCACATCGCGGGATGCTTCGTTTCGATGAACATCGCATATATCAAACGCAGATATATTCCGAGCAAAAGCATACCAAGCGGAATTCCGATCGGCCCAAAATTTCGCAGAAGATCGCCGAACGGCGAGATCGCAAATGAATTATTACCAAAATCAAAATAGAGTTCGCTGTAAGCACGCGGATCGGAGGTGCTAGGTTTGTTAGGCCAAACAAATCGGGGAATAAATGACGTATAAAAATCGTTCAGAATATTATTCTGAAGCCCATAGCTTTCTTCATACGGAGCCAGTTTTTCGTAGTTGGAAACAACCACTGCGACAGAGCTCAGATTTTCAACGCGTTGTGCCAAAGCCTGTAATCCATCTTCAAAAATAACGCCCGGATTCTGGCTGGTTACAAAATCTAATGTTGCGACGACCTGACCGAAATAATCGCCGGCTTGCATACGGCTTTCCGAACCCTTTAGCTTTCTGAAAGTCGTTCCATAAACAACGCCGACAAAAACACCGATGGTCGCGAGAGTGGCAAATATAATGGTTGGTTTTAGCTTAAATTTTCGGCCCGATACAGTGTAGGCGAAAACGATAGGAATAAGTCCGATAACCAAGCTGCTGCGGCTGCCGAGCAGAGCCATTCTTATCGGAACAAAAGCCACTAGCAAAGCGAGCACAAGATAAAAGATACCCGTTCTTTTTTTTGTTGAAAAGATAGCCAGCCAAAGCAGAACCGTTCCGGCCGTAAGAACGATGAGCAGGAACGAGATCAGTCCATCGAAAACATCAGCGGCCTCGGCTCTCTGATAACCGACAAGTCCTTGAAGAAAAGCAAGTGCGTTAGCTCCGACGCCAATGAGCAAGAGCAGAACGCCCGCAACCCAAACGTTATCCGGTTTCCAATCCCACGCCGGAAGCTTACTCTCGAGCGATTCGGCAAGCAGCCGGCCGATCGGCAAGTAATATCCCGCGATCAACCCAAGAAAACCGATCGAAATATAAACCAGGGTCAGCGGTATGTTGTAATGCGGATCTTCAATGAATGAAAGAAAATACCAATCAACCAGGTCCAAATTGAGAAGTATTCCGCCAATAACAAATGCCGGAAATACGTAGGACCAAGCCGCGAATACGAGCGGATGAAAGAGATCGAATTTTCCGTGGTAAGCTAAATAAATACTCGGAGCGGCAACGATCACACCTAAAAGCGCGATCCACGGAAAGAGATAGAGGCTTTCAAACGAATCAGAAAATGATCCGGTGAACCAGAGAAAGCCGACCAAAAAGAAGATAGCTATTCCCCAAAGGATCCCTATTGGGACAAAAATGCTGGCTCCCTTTTTCGGCGGATTATTAATACTGTTGGCACGGAATGCTGACATTAGCTAAAATTATACTATTTTAAGCGGGCGAGAACTATTCTGCCTTCGGAACCTTTTACCCCGCCAACAAACGGTGAAAGTACTTTTGCAAGCACACTTGCGGCTCGAACTTTGAAATTTGCCGACGAAAGATGAACAACTTTTTCGAAGGTCTCTGTAACGACCTCAAAGCCGGCTTCTTTCAACATCATTTCCATTTTCCAATGAAATATCGGCGTGATGTGCGCCGGACGAACGGTCTCATAAGCTCCAAAAGAATAAAGGCGTCCGGTCATGAAAAACACAATTCTTGAATACATAGATTCGACATTAGGCGTCGTGAGTAGGAGGAGTCCGTTCTTATTCAAGATCTTCGAGCATTCCCTTACAAATCGGAACGGATTCTCGAGATGTTCGATGATCTCAATGGCAACGGCCAGGTCGAACTTCTGCCCTTTTGATGTCAGCTGGGACGAAAACTCCGAGTCCAGATCAGCGGTAATAAGTTCCAGCTCCTTCACTTTCCAATTCGCCGGATCAGCGTCAACAGCCGTAACCTCCATGCCAAGCTCCGCAAGCCTTTGCGAAAAGGCTCCTTGACCGGCCGCAAGATCGACAACATTCATGGACGGTTGTAAATGTTCTTTCAACAAAGCGAGTACTCGGTCATGAGTGCCGATAGCCGCCATTGATTCTGGTTTATGGCTGTTCATTTTCTTTTGGATGGTCCAGAGTTGAACTGACAAACAGCTATGACGCCATCGCCCATTTGCGGCGAAAAGGCGACGCACAGATCGCTGAATAGGTTATAGATCATACGGCTTGACGGCCGATGTTCGTCTCCAATGTCATAAAAATAAAATTCCGGGATCGAAAAGCCATGGCGTTCCAGAAGCAGGCTGAGCGTTCGATACGAATAGTATGCAACATGATCTGGATGTACCGGTTCATTCAAACCGCCTCCGCCGCGAAGAAAATATTTTGCAAGCCGCAAAGCTCCATAAGCATTTATAGTCGTGATGATCAATTTTGTTTCAGCGTTCATAAAACGCTTGATACCACTGAGGAAAAGACCCGGATTATTAAGATGCTCGATCATTTCACCGGCAATTATTACATCAAAGGTTTTGTTCAGATCGACACTGCTGAGATCTTCGAGATCCGCTTGATACAAATTACCGAATCCATGATCACGCAGTGTGTCGAGGCCCTCTTCGTCATAGTCAAAACCGTAAAGGCCTTCTGATATCTCGGCTAGTTGCGAATGAAGCAAAATACCTTTTTGGATAGAATCTTCTGTGTAAGGATGATTTGTACAGCCTAAATGAAGCACCGTTTTTCCGGCACATTGCGACTTAATAAAATCGAGCCGCTGAACTATTGAGATCTTCTTAGCTGACATATTTGCTTAACAATCCTTTGATCAGGACCCGATCATCCGCATCCGCAAACCGAAGCAAAAGTAGCATTGCCGAATAAGCGAGAACCGATACTCCGATCGCCAGTAAAAGACTTATCCAATTCAAAGCCAGTACACGCAAAATGAAGATCTGAACCAGACCCGCAATTACGGCCGCCGCTGACAATTTCGCCCCAATATTTATCCAAAACTTCCACAGGATCTTCCCAAAAACGATCCGCTCGACATTCCATATCGAAATAAGGACCAAGGAGAAGCCGATCAGCCGAGCTGCCGCGACTCCGGCAAGGCCGTAACGCGGAGTTAGGAAAAAAAACAAAGATATCGTAACAAGGAAAGTAACTGCGAACAAAAAGAAATTATAACCTGTCCTGCCTAAGCCTTCCATCATCCGCCACGAAACTGTAAGTATAGCTAAGGATGAAAAGGTTATGGTGTGCAAGATCAAAAGATCGGAACTTTTCTCGGCAAAATCACTGCCTATCCATAGAGTAAGCAGAGTTCTGCTCTGCAATATCAAAGTAAGCGCCGCCAGAACAATTATCGCACAAGCGATCTTGTTGGATTTTTCATAGAGCTTTTGGAGTCGCGGCTTATTATTATGCAGTTCGCTGGCGAGCGGAAAAAGTGCAAGCAGCAAACTGGCGATGAAACCCTGAAGATAGATCGCGAGTGTCATCGGAACGACATAGAATGTGACGCTTTCGATTCCGAATTTTCGAGTTACCCAAGCCCGCTCGAACAGAAGTAAAAAATTTGAAAGGATCTGATAGGCGATCAAACCCCAAGAAAAAAATGCGATCTGTTTTAGATGAGTCCTATCGATGTCGAATCGGAATCTGAACTCGGGCATCAATTTCTTTACACCGAAAAAGTAGGCGACAGATGTTAAAGCCGTCACTATGGCGGTCCAAATTAGTAATGAGATCAGACCGAAACCAGTGATCGCAAGAATTACGTTTCCGCCAACCAGAACAATACTATTTAGGTTGAATAATTTTGAATAGACATCGTAACGATGTAAGCCTTGTAGGACCGCATCAAAAACCTGACCGATGATCAACGCAAAGATGATCGCAGATGCAACATAAAGAGCCTGAACGGCCGTTCCTGCCGCTTCGCCGGTCATCAGCGAAATATCAAACACATACCAATTTGCCGCCAGGCACAATGCCAAAACACCAGCGACGCCGGTGGCAAAACTCAAGATAAGAGTCGCCGAAATGAGTTTATCGATCCTTTCGCTGTCTTCCGTCAATCTGTATTCGGCGACAAATTTTGTCAAAGCCCGGCCGATGTTAAATGAGAATGAATACCCGACAAAACCTAAAACAAGAGCGTAAATACCATAGTTCGCGACACCGAGCGAGCGAACAATGATCGGTGTTGCGATAAATCCGAGGCCGATCGGCAACAGCCAGGTCGTAACCCCAAAAAAGAGATTTCGCACAATGCTGGATGTTGATTGATAACTCGGCTCTTTCATTTTGATTCGGTCAACAATTCATCGTAAACCGCAATGATCTTCTTTGCCGAATCACGTTCATCGAAATTCTTGAGTACGAACTCGCGGCCAGTTTGGGCGATCGCCCGTCGGAATCTTTCGTCGTTTTTTAACCTTAATATCGATGCTGCAAGTGCCGCAGAATCACCGGCTTCGATCAGCAAACCGGTCTCGCTATTTATCACAGCCTCCGGGATCGCATAGACGTTTGTCGAAACGCTCGGTATGCCAAGCGACATCGCTTCGAGCAACGCGATCGGCAGGCCTTCGATATAGCTTGGAAGAGCGAAAACATCAGCGATACGAAAGAAATTCAGAACATCGGCTCGCTCGGTTCCGACGGTCTCAGAAAGGACGAGTCTTACATATTCGCCCAGCTGGTATTGTTCGATCTGCTTTATCTCAGAAGGCGAGGGCTCGGTCGGCGTCAGCCAGACAAATTGGATATCGCCCTGTTCAGCCGCAAGCTCTTTCGCCGCATCCATAAAAACCCAACGGCCCTTACGATCGATGAACTGCCCAACGGATAGCACGACAAACTTATCTTTATCTATATTAAATCTCTCGCGAAGTTGATCTCTTTCAGCGGGCGATCCATAAACCGTATCTATCATCTCCGGATCGACCGCGGTCGGAGCGGCGACAATTTTGTCCCAAAATGACTGGCTAACATATGGCCTCAAGCGCTTTTTTGTATCGTTGTTTGATGCGACTATACGGAAACCTTTTAATCGCGAAAGAAATCTCATCCGAAATTTCCAAACAAGATCACGAATGCCGGACGCGTTCGACATTATATTGTGCATTGTCACAACAACCTTTGCGCCGGAAAGCGACATGGCCGCGAGAAAAAGCCACGATTGCCACGGCGCGACCTCAATATGAAAGACGGTCCGCTGTCGGTCAAAAGTTTTTAGTCTGCGATATGTCGCGATCTCGGATCGTATCCGCTTCGTTTGCCGACCGATCTTTTTCGCAATAGTTTTTGCGGGCAAAAGATCGATCGGATGATCGCTGAACTCATGATCTATTTTCAGTTCATTCAAAAAACCGATCATTACTTTCGAAGAATTTCGAGGCAGAATTACAAGAACGTCCCAATCAGGTCGTGCAATTTTTATGATCGCCAAAAAATAGATCTGAGCGCCGCCCCAATTCAGATAATTCCAAACAAAAACAATTTGCTTTTTTTTATCCATTTACAAATTCTGAAATTAGCGGCGAACTATTTTGTCGGCGAAAGTGATAGCGAGAGGCTTTTCATCTAGTTCCGCACCCCATTTTCCTTCAATATTCCGGCCGAGCAAAACCCTAATATAAAAAATGAAGAAAGCTGCAATTCCCTGCAGCTTATTCGGAGCAGCAAAAAGAGTCGTATAAAATCGCCGCTTTAGGCCATGCGGCCCGTATGGGTCGGAAAAAAGAGCCTTAGCCTTCTTCGATAAAGACAATGAGCCAAAACTTACAGGGACGTCATTGGGTTTACAGTAAACGTGGGCTCTCGGATCTATCATCAATTTCCAACCGAGCCGTTTCATCTTTGGGGTAAAACCGGCGTCGCCAAACTGCGGTAAACGCTTTTCGTCCATTAATCCAGCGGCTTTGATCGCCTTAACCGGCATTAGAACGCAGTTCCCGACTATTATCGGAACTTCCCAGGGCGAATCCGGCAAAGTGTCGATCGTCTGCTTTCGCCAATGCCGCATGCCGCCCCACCAAACGTTCCATTTCGGCGAAACCTGAAAGACCGACCGCCTATCTTCCCAATCGATCAGAACCGCACCTACGACCGATCTGTCGATATCTTCGGCCGTTTCGACCATGTTCAACAGAAATTTGGGATCGAATATTGAATCGTTGTTAAATCCGAGAATGTAATCGGGTTCGTTTTTGAGAGCGGCTTTAATACCGACGTTCATTCCGCCCGTGTACCAAAGATTTCCGTCGCCGGAGATGATATTGATCTCTGGAAATTGTGACCTGACGGCTTCCGCCGTGCCATCGGTCGAACCGTCATCAACCACAGTGATCGCCAGATCGATCCCTTTCAGATCTATGCTCAACAAGCTTTTGATACATTCGAGCGTGAGTTCGCGACGATTGTGAACAGGTGTGACAGCTTCGACCTTTATATTCGGCATTTTCTCGGGTCTAATAATCTAAGTTCGGATAGCGTACGAATTCGATGTCGGCAGTAACCATCAATTTAACAAGTTCAGCAAAAGTGGTTTTAGATTGCCAGCCAAGTACGCTTTTCGCCTTTGTTGCGTCGCCAAGCAAAAGCTCGACCTCGGTTGGACGGAAATATCCGGGATCAACGGCGACGACTTCTTGTCCATTTTCGATATTGACCTCAGAAGTTCCGGTTTTCGCGGCAAGCATTTCCCGGTCGATGTTGCAGGCACGGCCGATCTCGTCAACGCCTTCGCCGGTCCATTCGATCTGTACGCCGATCGCTTCAAAAGAACGTTCGCAAAATTCACGCACTGAATGTGTTTCACCAGTCGCCAAAACAAAATCATCCGCCTCGGAATGCTGCAAGATCCGCCACATTCCTTCGCAATATTCAGGAGCATAGCCCCAATCGCGTTTTGCGTCGAGATTTCCGAGTAAAAGTTTGTCGGATTCTCCTAAAGCGATACGTGCGGTTTCACGAGTTATCTTTTTGGTAACAAACGTCTTACCGCGACGTGGGCTCTCGTGATTGAAAAGTATTCCGTTCGATGCAAATATGCCGTACGCTTCGCGATAATTTACGATCGTCCAATATGAAAAAAGCTTAGCAACGCCATATGGCGAACGCGGATAGAACGGCGTCGTTTCACTTTGCGGTGTTTCGAGGACTTTGCCGAAGAGTTCAGAAGTCGAAGCTTGATAAAATTTGACCTGTTTCAGCCCGGTTTCGCGGATCGCATCAAGAAAACGGAGAGTGCCGAGTCCGTCAACTTGAGCTGGTGTAATCAGGAATGTCGAACGAAACTTTTACGTGGCTCTGTGCGGCAAGGTTGTAAATTTCGTCGGGCTCGATCTTTTCAAGCAAACGGTTCAAGCTGCTGGCATCGATCATATCTCCATAATGGAGAAACATCGTTTTATCTAAAATTTCGGGGTTTTCGTAAAGGTGATTGATCCGCCCGGTATTGAAAGAACTCGAACGGCGAATGATGCCGTGAACCTCATAGCCTTTTTCCAGCAAGAGTTCGCAGAGATAGCTGCCGTCCTGGCCGGTTATGCCTGTTATCAGTGCTTTTTTCATTTGGTGTTAAACCGCCGCTCGTTCGCGAGATACGTTTTCATTCTGCAAATACCAGCGGTACGTTGATTCGAGGCCTTCGCGAAGTTCCGTTTCATATCTCCAGCCAAGGTCGTTCAATCGCGAGACATCCAATAATTTTCGCAGCGTGCCGTCCGGTTTTTCGGTGTTCTGAACGATCTTGCCTTCGAAGCCGACAATTTCCTTTATTATCTCCGCCGTCTCGCGGATCGAAATATCCTTTCCCGTTCCGATGTTCAAATGAGAAATTCCTTGGTCGTAAATATCAGAAGCTTTGACATTCTCAAGAACAAAAACGATCGCCGCGGCCAGATCATCTACGAACATAAACTCGCGCATTGGCCGACCGCTTCCCCAAATTTCAACGCTTTCATCGCCGTTAATTTTCGCTTCGTGGAACTTACGCATCAACGCCGGAATGACGTGCGATGTTTCAAGATCAAAATTATCAAAGGTTCCGTAGAGATTCGTCGGCATCACGCTAAAGAAATCGCAGCCGTGCTGCCGATAGAAGCTTTCGCAGAGCTTTATTCCGGCGATCTTTGCGATGGCGTAAGGCTCGTTCGTGAATTCCAAATAACCGGATAAAAGCTCCTCCTCACGCATCGGCTGAGCGGCTTCTTTTGGATAGATGCACGAGCTTCCCAGCATTAAAACCTTCTCTGCGTTATTCTGATATGCCGATTCAACAATATTCGCTTCGATCATCAGATTTTGATAAAGAAAATCGGCACGAAACTCATTGTTCGCCGCAATACCGCCTACACGGGCCGCGGCAGCGATGACGATCTGCGGTTTCTCCGCAGCGAAATATTTTCTTACGCTTGCCTGATCGGTCAGATCTAATTCTTTCGAACTTGGCGTGAGCAGGTCCTCAATTCCAGATCTTTTTAGTTCGCGAACGACCGCGCGGCCAACCATTCCGTTGGCACCGGCGACGAATATCGATCTATCTGCGAGATTCATAATCGGAGGCATTGAAGGTGGAACTATTCCTGCTCGTCGGCCTCATCACTACTAACATAACTGTCGCCCTGATAATAGGATTGGTAGTAATAGTAGTTTTCCTGCGAACGCAAATTAACGTTGTTCAGAACGACACCTAATATTTTCGCTCCGACATCAGTAAGGAGCTGACGGGAACGGCGAACGATCTGTCGAGAACTCTTGCCCGCGTGTACGACAAGAATAACTCCATCAACCATCGATGCGATCAAAACGCCATCTGTAAACGAAGCGATCGGCGGTGAATCAACTACGACGTGCGTAAATTTCGATTGTAGAATCTTAAATAAATTCGCCATCTGCTCAGAGCCGATCAGCTCCGCGGGATTCGGCGGTACCGGACCTGATGTTAAAAGATTAAGCTTTGTGCCTTCGTCGTATTTAATTACCTTGGCAATTTCAGCTTCCGCTAGTTTGCTTGAAAGAAGCGTACTCAAACCCTCGCCGTTAGTGATGTTGAAGAGCGAATGCAGACGCGGCCGTCGCATATCGGCGTCGATGATCAAAACTTTCGCACCGGTTTGAGCCAGACTGATCGCCGTATTCGTGGCAGTTGTGGTCTTACCTTCTGCCGGGAGGCTTGAGGTGATCAACAGCGATTTCGGCGGATGTCCGGCTGTCGAAAGCAAGATCGACGTTCGCAGTTGTCGATAGGCTTCGGCGAGCGATGAACGCGTGTCGGCGCTGATCAACAACTCCGAAGTGCCGGGAATTTCCGGTTCTTCGCCGTTCGCACCCACGAGCAAAAGTTTTCTCTTCACCATCGAATCGATAGTTGGTATCGCCGCCAAGGCCGGAAGCTGCAGATAATTTTCTATCTCGTCAGTCGAACGGATCGTATCGTCAAGATATTCAAGGAACAATGCGAGTCCCATGCCGAATAATGTGGAAAGGAAAAGAGCTGCGACCACAGTCATGGTTCTACTCGGTGAAATCGGCCGATCGGGCGGGATCGCGAAGCTTTCCACGCGGATATTATTATCGGTTCCCTGCGCGGCGACGTCGTTCGAACTTTGCTGCTTTTGCAGATTTTCCAAAAAGCCTTTGTTTGTTTCCAGATTCTGTTCAAGTAACCGAATACCGACGGCACCGGTACTTTGGCCCTGAGCTTCGCTATATTGAGAGTTAAATGACGCCCGGATCTTATCCTCTTCAGATTTCGCCTGTAGATATCGCGTGCGCAGATTTTCGAGGAATGCTTTTGTGGTTCGTTCACGGAAATCTTTAAGGTCCTCGTTGTTCTTATTGACCGCAGCAGTGATCGAATCTTCAAGACTTTTGATCTGTCTATCGATCTCGCGGACCTCGGGAGCCTTTTCCTTGAATTCCACAAGCATCCGTTCGCGGTTGGCTCTCAGCACAGCAATGTCCTTTTCTGTATTATTTCGCAATGCCAATACGGAATTCTCACGCTCCGTCGTATAACGGAGGATAGCTTCATCAACCTTGGATCTGATCGCGTCAGGATCATCTTTGACCGAGAAATATTCTGCTTCCGCATTTTTTCTGCGATTTTCGGCTTCGAGCAGACTCTTATTTAGTGCGGATAACCGATCAACAACTATCGTCTGGTCGCCTTCTGTTTTCACAATACCGACGTTGTCTTTCATATCGACGAGTTTCACCTCGTCCCTTTGGATCTGCGATTGCAGATCCGCTATACGTCCCTGGAGAAAATCGCTGGTTTTGCGGTTCGTTCCCGAACGCTTTTCCTGATTCGTGCTGACAAAGGTCTCGCCGATACTGTTTACAACCTTCGCCGCGAATTCTCTGTCTGTATGCTTAAAGGAAATTTCGATCAGCCGGGTATCTTTTACCGTAACTCGCGATTCTCGTACGGGCTCAACATCAAGCGACGTTTGGATCAATTTTACATACGGTTCGAGCCGAACTGCGTCCGCGATCTCGTCTGCCGAAACAAGCGTAGAGTCGTCCAGCGGTGATGTTCCTTCGGCAGAACCATCTTCCTTCTTATCAACGTCACTTGCGAGTCCGATCGCTTTCAACATTCCGCGCAACGCGCCCTCCGCCGCTCTGAGCTTTGACCGCGGCCACAAACTCCTTATCGGTATCAAGACTATGTTCCTTGATAACGCGGCGTATAAGGCTGTCGCTATTTAGCAGACTGAGCTGAGTATTAAAATACGAGGGGTCAGGATTAGCCATCGTTCGCTGCCGATCGCTTGTTGCAACATCCGGATTTACCTGTTCGTTATCGACCTGAACTACCGCGGTCGCTTGATAAACGTCAGGCTTACGAGCCATGTAAATAGCTGCGAGCAGGGTAGAAAGCACCGCAATGCCAACGACGAGCCACAGGCGCTTTCTTATAGCACGCCAGTAATCCAAAAGCTGCATGCCGTCCTGAAATTCCGTATCACGATAATTTTGATATCGGCCGGACGAAACGAGCTGCGGATCGAACGGTCGTTCGATCTCAGTTGAATCAGAAACTGGTGGTTTGATGATCTCTCTGCTGTCTTTCATCGTATAAAAAGCTATGGAATTCTATAAATGATAGAAGGTATTCCTTGAGTTAAACTGGTTTTGATCGATCTTAAAAAGCCTTTGACCTTATCGTCATCAACCGCGACGATATCGTTCGGCTCAAGGAACGGATCTTGAACTTTCCGGTTTTCAATGTCATTCAGGCTGTAAACAAACTCGTCCCGCTCCAAGGTTCCCGGTTTTTGTCTGAACACGCGGATACTATCCTTCTTGGTTGCCGGCTTTAAGCCTTCAGCGGAGGCGATCGCCTGTGTCAATGTTATCGGTTCTTTTATTTCAACCTGACCCTGTTTATTGACATTGCCGTAAACGTAGATCACATCCGAATCCATCACGGAGACAATATCGCCGGGCTGCATCACCAGATCCGATTTTGCCTGGAGCACATCGCTCATTTTGAAATCGAGGAGTTCGATGTCATCGTCCGCCGCTTTAGTATCCGCACCAAGCTTACAGTCTGAGGTACTTCCGGTGCGGGCAACTACAAGCCGAGAACCGGCTTCTTTTGTTGGGCCGCCGGCTTGGGCAAGGAGTTCCAACAATCTTACTTTCCGGTTGATAAAATAATTTCCCGGCTTTTCTACCGCTCCGATAACGGCGAATGACTGCGATCGTTGGTCAACAACGACCGCATTTACTTGCGGATCGCGGAGATAATCTTTTTCATATGCGGCCGCGATCGCGTCAGAAAGTTCGCGTTCGGTCTTGCAAACCGCAACTATCGGATCAGCCAAACGAAACAGGTTGATAGTCCCATTTGGGTTGACCGACACACGCTGGGTCAATTTCGGCTGGCCGAATACCTGAACCTCTATCGTGTCCTGAAATCCGATGCGATATCTTTCATTGCCGTTTAATGATGCGGGTGTGATAGCAACAGCCGTCGACTCAGGAGTCGGCGTTACGGTTTGCGCCAATGCGGAAAAACTTGCGATCGCGATAAAAATAAAAACGGTTAAAGTTTTGAACAACATTCTCATAAATTGTAGCTCCAACGAAAAACTTGAGCGAATTGAAATTATAAGCGTTTGGATTGTTTCGCGTCCTTAAACGTTGTTCTAAAATTCGATCTACGACTATATGCGCCAAGCGTCTAATAAACGAATATCTTACCAAATATAATTAATATTGAAAAATAACGGTTTTAAATGTTTAAGGAATTTCGTTAAACTTTCGTAACGTATGGAAAAGACCACGCCGATGCTTCGGCAATATCTCGAAATTAAAAAGAAATATCCGGGAACGATCCTGTTTTTCAGGCTCGGAGATTTTTACGAGATGTTCAATGAAGACGCCGTTATCGGCTCACGCGAACTAGAGATAACGTTGACCGCTCGACAGAAAGATTCGGCGAATCCGATGCCGATGTGCGGCGTTCCGCATCACGCCGCCGCAAACTATATCGCACGGCTTGTCAAAAAAGGCTATCGTGTCGCGATCTGCGAACAAACTGAGCCTGCCGGAAAAGGAACAAAACTCGTAAACCGTGAAGTTGTAAAGGTTATTACGCCCGGAACGGCGATCGATTCCCAGCTCGTCGAATCGCGCGAGCCTGTGTTTCTCGCGGCTGTTTGTTCGCATGGAGAGGAATTCGGCGGGGCGTTTCTCGATCTTTCAACCGGCGATTTTTTTGCGACGCAGCGTTCGGGTCCGAATGCAATTCGTCAGTTAATGGACGATGTGGAAAATTTCGCACCACGCGAGATACTTTATCCGGCGGCCTCGAGATCAGTTTTTCAAAGCGTCTTTTTTTCACGTGACGATAACGGCGGCGAACTGATCCGAGATCACACGGCCGATCCAACGACGTCTTCCCTTTTGAATGCGGCGGTGACGGCGCTGGACGATGATGAATTCGACACAAGGAATGCGGCCGAAATTTTAAAGCGCGAATTAAGGGTCGCCGAACTGTCCGCTTTTGGCCTTGAAGGCAAGAATGAAGCGATCCGCGCGGCTCGAGCGTGCTTACAATACGCGAAATCGACACAGAATTCGCCCGCCGGGCACATCACGTCTATCAAACTCATCGATTCTGCGGATTTTATGGTGCTCGACGCACTAACTTTGCGGAATCTTGAACTTATCGAGTCGTCTAGCAGCACGTCAAAGGCCAGCTTATTAAACATAATCGACGAAACTGTAACGGGAATGGGCGGCCGTTTGCTCCGCTCGTGGCTTCTGCGGCCATCGGTTAAGAGATCGGAAATTCAGACGCGGCTAATGGCTGTCGAAGAATTTTCCGACTCGATCCTTCGAGAGAAAATACGCTTCTTATTAAAGGAGGTCGGTGATCTGGAAAGGTTGGTTGGGCGGCTGAATCTTGGCACTGCGACGCCGAGAGATCTGGTAAATCTTAAAGTATCACTTGAGAAAACTCCGACTGTAAATGGAAGCCTGTCAGACGTTCGTTCGCTTTTGCTGCAGGTTTTGAGCGAAAACATATTTGAACTGCCGCAAATACGCGATCTGCTCGAACGTGCGATCAACGACGATCCACCGGCAAATTTTGCGGATGGCGGCATTATTCGTGAAAAATTCAACACGGAACTCGACGAACTTCGCAGCATTTCGTCGGACGCGAAACAAACCATCGCTGCCTTTGAAGCAAAAGAACGCGAACGCACAGGGATCTCAAACTTAAAGATCCGCTTTAACAATGTGTTCGGCTATTTTATCGAAATTTCGAAAGGAAACGCCGCACGCGCACCTGAAGATTACGAACGCCGCCAGACACTAACGAACGCCGAACGCTATACAACGAAAGCACTCAAAGATTGGGAAGCGAAAGTTCTTGGAGCCGAAGAAAAGATCGGAAAGCTCGAACTGCAGTTGTTTGATGAAGTTCGCAATACGGTTCGCGATGCGACGCCGAAATTGATGTCAACGGCTCGGGCTCTGGCAACGCTCGATGCGTTAGCCGCGCTTTCCGAAACGGCGGCCAAACGAAATTTTGTCCTTCCGCTGCTTCACGACGGCGATGAGATCGAGATAAAGAACGGCCGTCACCCGATGATCGAGGCATATTCGAAAAGTTCGTTCATACCGAATGACGCGTATCTGAATAATTCGACCGACCGGCTTCTTATCGTGACCGGTGCGAATATGGGAGGAAAATCGACCATCCTCCGGCAGATCGCGATCATTCAGATCCTGGCCCAGATAGGTTCATATGTACCGGCTTCTTCGGCAAGGCTGCCCATCGTCGACCGCATTTGGACGCGTGTCGGTGCTTCGGACGATCTGACTTCGGGGCGTTCGACCTTTATGGTCGAAATGACGGAAACGGCTTCGATATTGCATAATGCAACGCCGCGAAGCTTGATCTTGCTTGACGAGATAGGCCGCGGAACATCTACGTTTGATGGTTTATCCATCGCTTGGGCGGTTGCCGAATACCTGCACAATTCGCCCGAACATTCAGCGAAGACCATCTTTGCGACGCATTACCACGAGCTGACTGAACTCGCCGAAAACCTTCCCGGTGCGAAAAATTATCAGATAACGGCAACCGAAGAAGACGGCGAAGTCGTATTTCTGCACAAACTGCAGAAAGGCAAGGCTTCTAAATCTTACGGAATCGCGGTCGCGCGTCTCGCAGGATTGCCGCAGCCGGTGATCGAGCGGGCGAAAGATGTTCTTTCAAAACTGGAGAAATACGAACTTGCAGTTTTTGCGGACGAGAAAACGACCGGACTTAGCGGCTGCGGTCGGCAAAAGGATCGCGACGCAGCATTCGCTTTTCGCTATTTCGAACGAAAGCGTCATTGAAAGACTGCGTAATGTTGATGCGGCAGAAATGAACGCGGATGATCTGAAAGAATTTCTGACACAAGTGAAGAAAGATATTATTTGATCTATCGGTTTAATTGTTGGAGTGCCGACACTTCAGGCAATACTTTAATAAATGCTAGACGCAACCATCGAAGAAAAGATCGGCCAACTTCTGTTTATCGGTATTCCCGGCCCTGAGATCGACGCGGCTACCGGGACGCTGCTGAACGATATTCAGCCAGGCGGCATTTGTCTTTTTCCGCGAAACATCAAAGAACCTGAGCAAACTCGGGAATTGAATGACGAGTTACGCAAACTTTCGAAATTTGAGCCATTAATAAGTATCGATCAAGAAGGCGGAACGGTCGATCGCTTAAAACGTATTTTTACACCGACACCCGCGGCTTCGAAAGTTAGATCGGCAACCGACGCCGCGACTATCGGCCGAATCATGGCAGAAACTCTGACTTTATTGGGTTTCAACATGGATTTTGCCGCCAGTCCTTGATGTAATAACCGAGGAGCGGGAACGAGCCGACAACGGATTATATTCAAGGGCATTTGGCAGGTCGGCTGACGATGTTGCGAAATACGCCGAAGCATTTTCAAAAGAGCTTCACGATCTGAAGATTTTCACCTCCGCCAAACATTTTCCCGGTCTCGGATCAGCTAAGGTCGATTCGCACGCGATGCTTCCGACAGTAAATATAGCTAGCGAGGAACTTTTCGAAACGGATCTGAAACCATATCAAGACCTTTTGCCGTCCGGTTTGATCGATTCGGTAATGATCGCCCACGCGGCTTTCCCGAACACGAACTTGCAGGAAACCGGCGTAAATGGCAAACTTTTACCGTCTTCGTTAAGCGGCACCATCGTTACAACCCTTCTCCGCGGCCAGCTCGATTTTAATGGCTTGGTAATAACAGATGATCTCGAAATGGGTGCGATCGTCAATGAATACGGCGTTGGCGAAGCGGCGGTTATGGCGATCCTGGCGGGAAACGATATGGCGGCGATCTGTGCTGGTGTTGATTCGATATATTCGGCGTTCGAAGCGATCAGCAAAGCGATCTCTTCCGGTCGGATTTCGCAGGAACGGCTTGACGAATCTATAACACGGATCGCAATGCTCAAACAAAAAACCCTCGTAGTTCCAAGTTTTTCTCCCGGCAGGTTTACCGAGCTTTCAGCAGAAATGGAAGCCATCCGCAGTGAATTAAATTAATATTTCTGGAGGTAGTAGTCTTTTGCGCAATTATATTTTTATTATTCTGATCTCAATGTTAGCTATCGGTGGTTCGTGCCGCCGCATCAGTAACGAATCGGTCACACTTGCTCTTCCGGATAAATTTTCGAGTCTCGATACTTTGACTTCGACGGCGTCAGACGCATCGGCCGACCGCGTTAGAAATCTGATGTTCAACTCGCTTGTCAAAAAGAACGAAAAATTCGAATACGTCGGCGAATTGGCAAAGGATATCAATATTTCCGAAGACGGATTAACAGTCACCTTTACCTTGCGTGACGGTGTTAAATTTCACAACGGAGCGGCATTTACTTCGGCGGATGTGAAATATAGTTTCGACACTCTGTTCGATAAGAAAGGATATAAATCTGGTGCATTTTTTGATACCGTACCGGACGAAGCCGCCGGTAAAGACGCGGCAGGAAAACAAAAAACAAAACGCGAAGCTCACATCCAATCGATCGAAACGCCGGATCCGATGACCGTCATTATCAAGGTCGGAAAACCTGCACTTGCAAATCAATTGCTTTCAAATCTGGTTACAATACCGATCATTCCAAACGGAACAGCGGATACGCAGGCGGAATCGCCGGTCGGATCGGGTCCGTTCAAATTTGTGAGTTTGGATAAATCACAGAATATATTAGAACTTGCGGCGTTTCCCGAATATTGGGATGGTCCGCCAACTATAGGCAAAATAAGGGTTAAGACAGTTACGGATGCGAGTGCACTGCAAGCCGAACTGCAAACAGGTGCGGTCGATATCGCGCCAAATCCGACAAATCTTCCGCCGGATACGTTAAAGCTTTTAGAAAAAGCTCCGAATTTGAACGTTCAGCAGTTCGACGGCTCGAATATTCAATATTTAGGATTGAACACGACATCCGACGTGATCAAAGACAAAAAGATCAGGCAAGCCATCGGCTATGCCATCAACCGGCCGAAGATCATTAGCGAACTGCTTTTTGGACAAGCAAAGCTGGCTCATTCGATATTGCCGCCCGAATCGTGGGCTTATTCACCCGGAACTGAATACAATTACGACCCGGACAAAGCGCGTCAGCTAATTAAAGAATCCGGTTATAAGAACGAACCGATCACCTTCAAATACAGTGCCGGAAACACGGCGACGAACCAATATTCTCAGGTCATACAAAGCGCGTTAGTAGATGTCGGTTTGAATGTGCGTATCGAAACCGTGGACCCGAATGTATTCCGCGAACAGCTTGCTCAAGGCGGGTTTCAGATGAACACCGGACAATGGATCGGCGGAAATCAAGACCCGATATTTCTTCGCGATCTTTTTTCCTCGACAAAGATCCCCGGCCCGAACGTTTCTTGCTGCAACCGCAGCCGATACACGAACGAAGCGGTCGATGAACTGATCAAAACTGCGGTTGATACAACGAATCGTGAAGAAGCAAAGCAGAAATACATCGAAGCCTGGAACATGATCAGCGACGATATGCCGCTCTTCCCTCTTTGGTATCCGTCGATCATGGTCGTTGCGAACAAACGTGTCGGCAATATAAAGATCAATCCGAGCGGCGATTGGACCTTTGTAAAAGACCTGACGATACAATAATTTCGCTGGTTTGTTACTTGACAATTATTGCCGAGTCGGTAAAATTATCATTTGCGATGCGGGAGTAGCTCAGTGGTAGAGCGCGACCTTGCCAAGGTCGAAGTCGCGAGTTCAAATCTCGTCTCCCGCTCCACTAAATTCGAAGCGACGTGGAGGTTTCCGGCCGAATCGTCGCTTCAGTTCTTTCAAATGCTGTAAAATATCTCAGCACCGCAAATTTGCCCACATCAAAGGGCGGCGTAGCCAAGTGGTAAGGCACAGCTCTGCAAAAGCTTTATTCGTCGGTTCGATTCCGACCGCCGCCTCCAAAATTGTTTATTTATTTAGTTAGGAAGTCTAGACGTTAAAGGATTCCGCAACATCCCACAAACCATTTCTCTTCTCTAAAGTAACAAAATATCCATAGCCTGTTTTCGGCCCTGCCCGCATATCATAATAAAGCAGAGCTTTTGACCTCTGCGGATCGAATGCTATCTGCGAAAAACGCATGATCGGCAGTTTCTCACTTCGTCTTCAGCCATCGGTGAAACTATAGCGACAGTCATATCGAGGCTGACAAATCGATTCTCTAGAACCTTATTTCTTGGTTCAGGCTACAATATGAACGCACGATCTCATCATTGATCACTTTAGATTGGTAGTTGGGTAAAACCCTACAGACGTCGGTTATTTTAGACATCTGCCAGACCTCTCCGGGAGTTGTAATTGCCGACACAAAGATCGGCTCATCTTTCTCTTTCAAGGTCTGTAGGATCAGCGAATATATCTCGTAGTGCTCTTCATTAAAATCAATATTTGTAACTACAGAACCAGTATCTTCAACAACTTGGAGGTTATCCGAGGTCGAACTTTTTGAAATACAACTTACCTGGCTAAAGAAAAACACAGACAGATAAATAAGTTTATAAGAATTATTTTGGTCATGGTCTCATATCTCCCCAAAATCATTTTTCAAGGTTAGCTCCGGTGTCTTAGACTTTTTACTCCAGGATCGCTATCTTGCGGAACCCCATTTGGATCCCCAAAATACCGCGCATCACCTTTCGCAATTGAGGCGGAAAGGTAGTTACCAAGTTCATGTACGTAAGTTCTTTGTTTAATTTCGGTTGCACTAACACTTACGGATTTTCCAATAATGGAATAAGATAGATCGTAACAGCATTTGCAATGAAAATCCAAAGGGCAGAATTCCCCGGCTTTGCATTTGATGGTATGGAATACTGACTCCCCAACGCATCCGGACCACTGCCGCCGCCACCAAGTCCAAATTGCTACCATGAAAATCTATCAACTTCTGACGTATCCTTGATTGTTTGGGTCGCTAATTGCTAGATCCTAGAACTTCATAGGTCTTTCCAATTGGGTTACCTCTACTTTCTTCGCCTGAAAAATCTTGTTTATATAAGTCGTAAGGCTTTTGCCAGGCCTACCCGTCTATACATCTCGAATATACTTCGGAAGACGATCATTAAAAGGAGTGACACTCGCGTCGACAAAACTCGGGGACGTCCGCTATTGGGTCGTCTCTCCCACAGTGAGCATGAAAAGAGACAGCAAAATCTTCTGTTCCATCTTTGTCCCAATCACAAGGATTTTCCTCTCTCCTTCAGCGGTCATTTTCTTGTCGGTGCTGCGAAGCGTTTTGGCGTAGAGAAATATCCGATGCCAGACAGTTTCCTGATCGAATTTATGAATTGGATCCTAATCTTTGTCCTTTCTTCGGCACGCAACTGTCGGATCGCCTTCTTTCCGACCAAACCTGACTTGCCAACTTTCCTGATGGAATGCCTTTCGACAGTCGTCGGGCATTTCGTAAAATGTCTGTCCAAATGCAGCCGCAACACCACATTGCCATTCCGCAAATGCTGGACGATGGCTCTGCGGCGGCGGGAAAAGGTTCCGGGTCAGGGTCTTCTATCAAAGTCGTCTCGACAACTTGGCCAAGAGCATCGTAAACCATGTTGCTTGTCTCACCGGTCACTGGATCGGCGTGGAAAAATGCAAAGCCCTGCGTTGGGGATTGTCCTGTCAAAGTTGTCTGTGACTGCTCTCCAACGACCGCACCCGCCGGCAGTGAGAAAACCTTTACCTTTCCGCCGTTCACCCGTCAAGATCCGTTTCGATGCTGACAAGCTCGCCGCCAAGGACTGTTGAAAATATACGATAACCCGTCGTCGTTAAACCCGAACGGATCACCCTGATATTCGTACTCTTTATCCTCGATCTGCTTCACCACACGCCCTTCTCCGTCATACCATTGATCCGCCGTGCCGTGATACTTAATAAGCGGCGTTTGTGTGACACTGGTCCTCCCTTCTCCATTTTTCGTCAAAGTTCACGCGACGACCTGCGGCATCGAACGTCGTAGTCTGATAGGATTCTGGGTCGTTGCCTTGATGGTTCATATGTCCCGATGCGTCATACGTAATATTTTCTCCGCTGACACGGTCAACGACAGTCCGCCCGTTGACCAATGGCCGTTCGAATCCGCCTCCGGTCTGTCCCCAAACTATCGTGCTCCGCTTTGTCATCTGCGAAAATGCATCATATACTATCGATTGATCCATCGGTGAAACTATTGCGACAGGCATATCCAAGCTTAAAACACAAATATTTATAAAAATGCGGCGTTCAAAAACGTGAAACTCAAATCGACTGCTTGTTTCGACGCCACCAATCAGTCCTCAATGCTCCGTCAAAAATGTAACCGTCAATGTGTAGAGTTCATACGAACACATATTTCCAAATTGACATTTCGCATATTAAGGAGAGAGCAAATGTCACGCTCGGTCGGTGTATACCGCGGAAGACTCTCTTTCTGTACGATATTACAAAGCTGAATAATAAATTTCATTGCCGCGAATGATGAACAATTTGTCGTTGAGAAGAACACAGCTTTGAATTGGGAGTTCCTCTCGATCTAAGTATTCCGACAAGATATTTTTGCTGTGATCATTGATCAGAATGGAATGAGATCCGCAGATTACTGTTCTTTCTTGGTTCGCAATGGATGCATAATTAAAACTCGCTTCACCGGTATTGACGACTTCCCAATGCACTCCGCCATCTGCGGTTTCATATATCTTTTTGGTGGTGAAAAGTTGACAATATTCTGGATCATCACCAAACACAAATCCGACAATATTATCTTTATCATCTTTCGAGATCGGTGAGTCTATAGTTTTCCATGTGACGCCTCCGTCTTTCGTTATCGCTAGAGCTCCGTCTATCTCTGCCATCCAGCCTAAATTGCCATTAAATGTTAATGAACTTAAAACTGTAATTTTTTTGCTAGTCCATAACACCTTTGAATCTTCTTTTTCTGGATCAAATACCAAAAGTTGGAGTCGTTGGCCGCTTTCAAGAGTTTTGGGAACTAAAAGCTTGCCATTAATAAATGCCGAATATTCGGGATAAAAAGATGCTGCTTCTGAATACGAAAAATCCATCATAATAAATGACTCTTTGCTCTAAGAGTGATCGGTCATCATCCATATCTGGCTACCATGTTCGCATTCTGCAAATATTACTGTTGGATCAGCCGCATTTATTAGTTTTTTCGGGGTACAAACATATGGAAATGGCTTTTCATCACCAGGAAAACGGGGCAAAGGAGCAATGGGACGCCAGTTTTGCTGATCGGTAAACTCAAATTCTTTCGCGATCTTGATCGGATGGACATCGAATTCGGATTCTGTGATCTTGGCCCAACCGCTCTCTCCGGCAACTGTAACTTCCGATCCAACTAGGAAGATCAAAGAAACAGGAAATGGCGCGGCTAGTCTGGTCCATTGTATGTTTAATTTTATGGGTTTTTCGACTTTTTTGAACGGAAATTCTCGTCTTTGCGATTGCCCATTAGTACAGTTGAATGAGGAGATAATAATAGATAAAAATATCAGCATCAATCCCAAATAACCAATTCTATGTTTATTCATATGTGTCCTTTTAGTCACAAACAGTTTCGAAAATAGTTCTGTGCTGCAAGCTGTTCCGGCGTACTGTCTTGTCCGAGTCACCTGATCGCGTCCGTTGAAACCTCTGCTTCTTCCCTCATTCATCCAATTGATCTTTCAGAGATTGAACTGAATCAACAAAAAGGCGATCGTAAATGTAAGCATTTTCCCCTCGTTCCTTTATCGGTGCTGCGATCTTTTCAAGAGTTCGAATTATTTCGGAATCTCGTCTTATACACTTACACTGTGTATTGATCGCGACCAGGAAGCCAACAAGCTGACCTTTATCAAAGTATGCTGGTTCGGTCTTAATCCGTTCGACAATAGTCGGGATCTTTTCTTTTCCATTTGCGATCAATAGAGGTCGAATCCTGGATCGTCAGGGCAATTACGAGCATACAAAGCAACGGTTATTTGTTCATCTACGGAAAGGCTCGCAAAATGCTCTTTGGCCGAACTTTCATTTACCGTCAATTCGTTCCCTATTTCATGATAAATCGTAGCGCCAGGTTTGTTCCAACATTCCGTGCGACAGCCCGCAAATACGCATGACACTACGACAGCCAGTATTGATTCTTTTATCATAGTATTTTTTATTAATTAGTCACATGGCCCTTTCTTCAATTTGTCAACAGCCTTTTGAAACTCTTCACGAATGGAGACGTACGACCAGCTTTCTCGCATCACCTCCGAAACCATAGGTTTCGACGACCGACGTTGTCGTAGGTAAAATTGGTCGTCGATGTGTCCGGCACGGTCGTTCCGGTCGGCGGTGTGTAACCAACCTGCGTCGTCAGCCCGCGGCTGTCGTACGTCATATCCGTCATCGCACCGCGCGGATCGACGATCTGGCTTACCGAATCATCCGCGTTGTAATTCCAGATCGTCTCCGTCGCAGTTCCTCGATCGGATAGTGCTGCGTCTTCAAACGCCCATGACCGTCATACGTCATCGTCACATCCTGATACGTCGTGCTGCTTGTCGTTCCGGCGTACTGCCGTGTCCGCGTGACCTGATCGCGTCCGTTGAATGTCTGAACTGTCGTTGTGTAAGGCGTCGTGCCGTCAAGCGATTCATTTCGGCAGCGCCAGGTTTTCATCTTTTCGATCCATCATACAGGCAACCATTTCAAATCTTTCACATGTTTTCTTTTCCGGAATCAAACTCCAAGCCGATGATCTCGCCGATCTCGGTCATTTGTTTTGATTCGCGGCATTCGACTCCCTCGTGATATTGATAGTTGCGATAGGTACCATTATGACTGATCTCAACCACATACATTACTCCATCGAGATAACGCGTGTCGCATTCATTCTCCGGTGAAAACGGAAGCCGCAATATTCCCTTCTCGACGAGTTTGGCCCAAAAAAGAGTCCAGCCAGATTCCGGAGCTTTCAATTGTTCTGTTTCGGCAGCTTGAATGTCTCCCTGCTCATTAGTCCTGAAGCGAAAGTGAAGCCCGGACCAGTCATCGTTAATTCTCGTTAAGAAAACTCCTTCGAGCGTTGGCAGATCGTGCGGACGCCATATTCGAACTTCTAGGTCGTCACCGTCCAAATTGATATCTTTTAAGGCCGGCATATCGGCCATATTCGTTGCTTGTTTTAGATCTTTGGAAAAGATGTAGTCGAAACGAGAAATCGACGTGATGTCTGGCTTTTTGACCGTCTCTTCGCGGCAAACCCAATAAGCTATCGCCGCAAAACTAACAAAAAATAGAATTACAAAAACGTGCTTGGTTGATATGTTCATATAGATCGTGGATCAGTCTTTTAAGAAATCTTTGATCTCTTTATTATCACAAGCATGATCCAACGCGGTTTTACCATCTGCATCGGCCTTATTTTTGATGGCTCCAGCGTCTAATAGGATCTTCACGATCTCCAAATGGCAATTATGGGCAGCGGCCATCAGAGCGGTTTTGCCGGAGACATTGGAATAATTAGGATCGGCCTTATTTTCAACCAATATTTTGACACCATCAATGTTTCCCACGTCCGCAGCGTATTGAATGGAGGTCAAATTTTCAGAATCTTGTAAATTTGGATCTGCCCCACTTAGGATCAAAAGCTTCATTATTTCATTTTGGTAAAGTGATGAAGCCCATAACAGCGCGGGCCAACCCTTTTCATCCCTACCATTGGCGTCGGCTTTATCTTCAAGGGCTTGTCGAACACCTTCTTCATAACCGGTTTTTATTGAATAGAAAAGTTTTTTGTTTGAATCTGTAAAGTTTTTCGTATCTTTGAAAGTAACTAGTGTAACTGCCTCGCAGTTATCGCATTCATCAAAAGAAAAGTATTCCCTTCTTTCGTTTCGATGATAAAATGCGCGCTTGTATCCATACGCAGTAGGAAATACTCTGTCGATAAACGCTTGCCGAGATTTTCGACCGCTCGGTGTATCCGCATAATCGGGAACACCTTTTTAATGGCGGGAATGTATTTCGAAGGATATTTTCGATTAGTAAAAACTGATAATCAGTAATGGAGTTTCTTTAACTTCTAGCTAGAAATGTGTTTGAAAAATTGCATTTCAGATTTGAACGGATTAAATTTAGATTTATCCAAGATAAATAAAAATATCTTTAGGAACCGCCTCAGGGAGCTTTACCTTGTTTCAATATTTCATAATCTGGTAATTTATCGACTGTGGATGATGATTGAGCTGCGGTGCAGTAGGTTATTACCAAGAGTACTGAGAGTGTTCCTAGAACCCGTAAATAAATCTTTGGAAATACCATCTTCATAATCATTTTCTCAGTTCCTTCAAACAACCGTTGTCCATCCAAACTTGCGTCGCAAGCCTGAGCAAACGTCCGAACAAATTACTTTAACACCCAAAGTAAACACGCTAAAAGTATTTATATCGTACATATTTTACCTCCGCGTTCAAATACATATTTACTCAAAGGCGACAATCGCGTAGAATTCAAATCGACGGTTTTTTCGCATCTTTGCCGTTTTCAACTAGAACATAATGACGATAACCCCAACCTCTTTCGAATTGGTTTTTGGAATACCCGAAATTTTCGGCTATATCTTTGTGTTTATTTTCGGTGCTGTCATCGGCAGCTTTTTGAACGTCGTGATCCATCGTGTTCCGCGCGAGCTGTCGATCGTTCTGCCGAATTCGGCTTGTCCAAAATGCGATTCGGCGATCAAGCCTTATGATAATTTACCGATCATCAGTTGGCTGCTGCTTCGCGGAAAATGCCGTAAATGCGCGGAACCGATCGCTTGGCGTTATCCGGCGGTCGAAGCCCTGACCGGAATGATCTTTATGGTCGTTTATGCACAAATGGGTTTGTCCATTATGCTGCCGATCGGGCTGATATTCGCGGCTGTGATGATCGCTCTCGTTTTTATCGACGCCGAGCATATGATCTTGCCGAATGTCATCACATATCCGCTGCTCGTTTTTGCTTTGATGGTTCGCATCGTGCTGCCGTTGCTAGTCGCCGGGATAATTTTCCCTGATATGGTTCAGTGGCCGGCGACGTATTTTCCGACATCGCCGACGTGGTTTGCGTCGCTCGTCGCCGCAACTGCCGGAGCTCTTGTCGGCGGCGGTTCATTGTGGTTGGTCGGTGAAATTTGGAAACGGCTTCGCGGTGTCGATGCGATGGGTTTGGGCGATGTGAAGATGATGTTCGGCGTCGGTGCTTTGCTCGGCTGGCGGCTTTCGGTTCTGACTATTTTTCTGGCCGCGTTCATCGGTGCGATCGTCGGCGTTGCGGTTATTTCCCAGCAAAAAACAAAAAATATGCAGACACAGATACCGTTCGGCATATTTCTGGGAACCGGTGCGTTGGTCGCGATGCTCTTTGGCGAACGCATGATCAACTGGTATCTGTCGTATTTCTCTTAGGCTGCTTTTACGCTTCTTTCCATACAATCGGTTGTGCAATAAAAAACGTTAGGCCCGAGCTTTACCGCACTATTTTCCGGCACCCAAGTTCCACATTTCGAACAGCGAACCAGGTTTCCATTTGACGCTTTCGGAGCGTCGATAGGTTTTTCATTTTGGCCGCGAACCTGCTCCTGCATCGATTTGAACTGCCGCCAAATATTAACGCCGACCATTATCTGTTTTCGATAACGCCACGCAGTAATCGCGAAGAGCACGAGGATTACGAGAAGAATGAATAGGATCTCTCTCATATTACCGAACCTTTAACTCTTTGATCTTTGCCGTCAGCCCGGCTATGTTCTCATTTGAAGGATTTACTTTTGTGAGTTCGTCCAAACGCTTTTCTGCTTCTGCGGTGTTATTTTTCGCGACCAAAGCTTGTATCAAATATTCCAAAGTCCGCTCGTTCTTTGGTTCGGCTTTTACGGCAAGTTCGAACTGTTTGAGTGCCGCGTCGTTGTCCGCCGGTTCGTGAAGAAAATAGGTCAATCCAAGATCGGTTCGAACACCGGCGTCATCCGGTTTCTCCTTTAAAGCGGTTTCGTAAAAACCTCTCGCGGATTCGAACGAAGCCATGTCCTTTTTAAAGTAACCAATATCAAAATATGCATGGCCAAGACTGATCGTAACCGGAATATCGTTCGGATTTGCTTTGTTTGCACGTTCTAAAAGCCTTATCGATTCTTTGATCAGATCGGTATCTTGTTTTGAAGATGCCCAAGAATACAAAGCCATCCCAAGGTTTCTCTGAAAATTGATCTCGTTCGGTTTTGCATCGGCTTCGGCGATCTTTTCGCGGATCTCTTCGTCGGTAAGATCGTTAGAGGGTTTTGTATTCGCCGCGGCTTGTTTGGCGCGTTCAGCTTCGCCGCGCAGCGATTCGATCTCGCTTTTGTTCAGCGAGTTTGCGATCAAAAAGCCGCCGGCAAAGCTTGCGACAACGGCGATCACGGAAACGATCAAAGAAACCTTATTCATTACGAAAATCTTAGCAAATTATTGCGGGTAAAAGAAAAACGCCTTCGCAAAGGAAGGCGTTTTACGTATCGAATAAGAATATTCTATTTTTTCTTGTCGCCGCCGCTTGCGATAAACGGGAGATCTTCGGACCGACGCCGAGGAAGCGGATCGGTCGCACGCCTTCTCGGAATTGTTCCGGTGTTTCGGCGATCGACACTTCCGGCCGGCAAGCCTTGTCCATGAACGGCTTCGACCAAAATTCGTGTGATCTCCTGTGAGAGTGTTCGTGTTCGGCGGCAGCCCGCCGGCGTAACGATTCTTTTAATTCATTCGGTACATACGCACCAATAAATACACCTTTGCGGTTTGCCATATCGAAACTTAACTTCTCCTTAAATTGAACTTATAAATAATAGTGGTAATTGCCATGCAGTTTCACAAATCTGTAAGCCGAATTTTGTAACTTTCTTTCGAAAGCGGCAATCATTCATCTAGGCTCATTCGTTACCGAAGAGCTCGAGCGACCTACCCGAAAACGCGATTCGAACGGAACGGGCAGTTCCATTACGTTTTCCTATTTGGTCTTGCACCACGAGGAGTTTACCCGCCGCACTTGTTACCAAATCGCGCCGGTGAGCTCTTACCTCACCATTTCACCCATTGCCCCGAAAGGCCGGTTTATTTTCTGTTGCACTTGTCGTCATTCGCTTTCGCGAACGCCCGGACGTTATCCGGCTCGCTGCCCTATGGTGTTCGGACTTTCCTCTCTTATAAAGAGCGATTACCCGGCTGATTCCACTGCAAAGCTAAAGAAGTATAGCAAAAAAGTGTTAAACATAGAAAAGAATTTTTCCAAAACTTGCAACAACGGCGCTACGAGAATGCCGACTGCAGGAACTTTTCTGAATAAAGATGCGATGCGTGTTCGGAAATAAAGCTTCGGATCGATGCTTCGACATTCTCTGCGGTATCACAATTCAAGGCTTTTTCTGCGAGTTCGACCGTTTCTGCATAAGATATTTGAGAAACAAGCCGGCAAATTCGCCCGATAGAATTAACATTCATACTCAGCCGATCCGCTGCGAGGCCAATTATTAGCGGAAGATAAAAAGGCGAACCGGCCATTTCTCCACAGATAACGAGCGGTTTGTCGGCTTTTGACGCCGCATCGATCACCATCTTCAGCGAGCGGATCACTGCCGGATGAAGTGTTTGAAACCAATCGGATACCATTTCATTATCTCGATCAACGGCCAAAAGGTATTGAACTAAATCGTTTGTTCCTAGTGCTATGAAGTCACATTCTTCAAGCAATTCATTAACAATAAGCACGGCGGCCGGAGTTTCGATCATAATGCCGATAGTTGGATCACCATGTACAAGTTTTGCTTCCGCCAGCGACGCCCTTTCTTCATCTATGCATTTTTTTGCTTCCCGAATTTCTGAAACCTTTGTCACCATCGGCAATAAGATCTCGATGTTTCTACCGGCGGCAGCCCGCAAGATCGCTCGAACCTGCTGACGAAAAACAATGTCGTGTGTCAGGCTCAGCCGCAAACCTCGCATTCCCAATGCTGGGTTGAGTTCCCGTTGTGATTCCCTGCCAAAAAATTCATCTTGGGCTATGTCAAAGAGTCTGATCTTGACGCCGTCTTTGCCGGCTTGATCGCCGATCTCGCAGTAAGCCTTATATTGTTCGTCTTCATCTGGCAGGCCGCTATATTGATTAAAAAGATATTCCGAGCGATAAAGCCCGATGCCGTGTGCACCCGCGCTTTTTGCTTTTGGGTAAGTCGAAGCAATATCGATATTCGCAAGTATCGTGATGCTTCTGCCGTCCTTTGTTTGCAGTGATCTCGGTTTTCCTTCGTCTATAACTTCGATCGGCGAGATATCTTCAGCTTCTCGGCGATATTTTTCCACGGTTGAATCCGTCGGATCGACTATAAGCAAACCTTTAAAGCCGTCTATGATCACTTCTGAGGCTGTCGACGCGAGATCATCTAGATTCTTAATGCCGGTCAACGCAGGGATTCCGAGTTCGCGTGCGAGAATATAAGTATGCGATGTCCATCCGCCGTTCTTACTTAGCAATCCGACAGGCGGCGTTTGCGAAAGTTCTACGAGAGTCGAAGGTTTTAGATCCTTTCCCGCAATAATCGAATCAGAATCCAATTTCAACGGCTGTTGACCGCCGCCGAGAGCTAGAAGGATCCGATCCGCAACATCTTCGAGGTCAATATATTTTTCGCGCAAATGCGTGTCCGGTATTTCCTTGAACCGCGAAACATAATCGTACGTCACTTTTCTCACGGCCCACTCGGCGTTGACCGAATGATCGGTAATATATTGCTCTATCTTTGTCTGCAGAGAAGAATCGGCGAGCATCGCGATCTGAGCGTCGAATATTTCAGGTATCGGGCTTTCCGGCGTTGCGACTGCGATCTTGTTGAGTTGGCGGCGGGCAAATCTAAAAGCTACCTGGACACGGCGTATCTCTGATCCAAGTGCCGATTCGTTTACTGTGGCTCGATAATATTGGCGTTTACGGCCAAATAAAGGAACGATGTGACCGAACGCGATACCCGCGCGAAACAGCGATCGCTTTGATAGTTCTCTCTCCGTTTCCCTGTTTTTGTGAATGAATTCTAAAAGCTTCTTTCATCATTCAACTTTATTGTCCGGATGGAAGATACGGCCGAAGCAGACTCGCAAGTGCCGAGATATTTCGTGTTTGCATCAAGATCTCGCCGGGACCCGTAAATTCCGCTACGAGTCCTTCGCCGCTCATCATAGAACGGAAAAAGCCTGCTTGCGAAGCTTTGCGCAGGTTGTATTGCATCTGGGCTTCCCATGCGACAAGATGGCCTGTGTCAACAATGTACTGTTCGCCCGGACGAAGTGTTTTTCGCCTGATCGCGCCGAACGAGGAGATCAATAAAAGACCTTGTCCGGAAATTTCGAGGACGAACAAACCTTCGCCGCCGAACAAAGTTTTCGCTCCGCCAAATTTTGTATCGACCTGAAGTGATGTGTCGCCGGCAAGATATGATGTCGATTGCACTCTGAACGTTTGATTCATCAGATCGATGCCGGTTATATCGCCCGGAGCACCCGAAGCTAATATGACTTCGCCCGGGCCGCCGTGTGCGGTAAATGTAGAAACAAAAGCCGATTCACCGCCTGCGGCACGTTTTATCGCGCCGAAAACTCCGCCTTTCATCTGGGCGTTAAGTTCGATATTACCGGACATCGAAACCATCGCACCGGCTTCCGCGTTTATCGATTGCTCCGGCTGAAGCTCAACAACCGCAACCGCAAAGGCACCGCTGTGTTGGATCTCCCATTTATAACCGCGACCCTGTCCGCGTCCGTCATCATCAAAATGAAACGCAGAACCTTGCGGCGGCAGCAGCCGTTTGCGGAGGCGGCTTGCTGTTCTTGGATCAAGGTAAAGCCACACGAACCGCAAAATTTCGCATTAGGCAAAAGTATCGCCGTGCATTTTGGACAATTCATCAAACAGATACTCCTTCGGATTTCGTCGTGATAACCCGAACAGCTTCATCGACATCGCCAACGAGGTCGAGATATGAAACATCGTCGTCAGAAACGGCAAGATTTTCCTGCCATGAAGCGACGACATTTTTCCAATGGTCTCCGAGCAAAACCAACGGACGCCGTGATAGAACGCCGGTTTGCAGCTTGTTCCAAACAAGCGAGATCTCGGTGACGGTTCCCATGCCGCCGCGAAGAGCGACAAAGCCAACCGACCGAGTTATCAGATTTTGGAGGCGGTCATAGAAATGATCCGTCGCCACCTTATCGGTCAAATAACGGTTCGGTTCGGATTTGAATTGGTTCATCACAATACCGAATACGCGGCCGCCCGCTTCCCGCGCACCGCGCGACGCGGCTTCCATCACACCCAAATAGCCGCCGGTGCAGATGGTAAATCCGGCTTCGGCGAGCCGTTTGCCGAGTTCTGTGGCGTCTTTGTATTCTTGCGAATCGGGCAGGCATTTTGAGCCGCCGAAAATAGTTACGATCTTGTCAGTTGAGTTTTCGATCACGGTTTATTTATCCAAATTTGATATGCGGACATTAGCAGAAATTATAACCGACATTCCGTTTCCATCAAATAGCGATATCGGCAGTAACTTCTTCGGGCGTGAGATTGCCGGCTTCGTGAATTCCCTTTTTTACATCAGTAAATAAAAGAATGATAGTTCCGGCAATAAAAAAGAATATGATCGCGAGTATTGCCTGCCGAAAAGAACCGGTTATACCTACAACAATAGCGAAAACCAAATTGCCCATCCAGGATGTGCCTTTCTCGGATATTTCGTAAAGCCCGAAAAAAGAAGATTCTCGATCTTTAGGTATCATCTGCGAATAAAGCGAGCGTGACAGGGCCTGTGCGCTACCAAGAACCAATCCAATGAACGAAGCCATAATTATCGCCTGTGTTTTGTTTTGAAGGAAAGCATAAGCGTAGATCACGATGCCCGACCATATAAAAAGACTGAGGATAATCGTACGTTTTGGTCCGATAAAGCGTGAAATCCTTTCGAATATCAATGCGCCGACAAATGCGGCAATCTGAGCGATAATAAAAATCATTAATAGAAAGATATTGTCTACTTCGAGTCCGCGTGAAACATATAATTCCTGCGATAAAAAGATCGACGAAGTCAAGATAACAGTCTGTATTCCATCGTTATATAGCAAATACGCCATCAAGAACAGCATTGTATATTTCAGGCCATAAAGATCCTTCAATGTTTTACCGACCTCGATAAAGCCAACCTTTAGTAAGTTCGTATTTGGTTTTGCGGTTTTCGTGGCTTCTCTTGACCGGATAAGCCTGAAGGTGACCACCGCCCACGCTCCCCACCAAAGAGACGCGAACAACATAGACAGCCTTACGGCCATTCCGGTCGAGAGCCCGATCGAGGGAGCGAAGTTGATCAATATGACGTTCGAGACCAGCACCAAAACGCCCGCCAAATATCCGGCCGCAAAGCCGTAGCTTGAAACTTTGTCGCGTTTGTCTTCTGTCGTTATATCAACGAGGAATGCATTATAAAAAACATTAGCGGCGGCGAAAGACATATTTGCCATGAGTAGTAAAAGACAGCCGACCAAATAAGAATTTCCTGTAATAAAAAAGACCAAACAGCTCGCTATCACACCGAGATAACAGAAGGCTGCCATCATCTTCTTTTTTAGATTTGTGTAGTCGGCGATCGAGCCTAAAACCGGCAAAAGAAAGACCTGCAAAAATACAGAAACACCTAAGGTCGCAGTAAAAAGATTATCCGAAGTGATCGTGCCGAACGGGCCGAGCGACATAACCAGATCCGCCGACGCCGACGTCAGCTTGAGCAAGACCGGTAATATAAGGTCCGGCCAAAACGCCGATAACTGTCGTATAAAAAGCCGAGTTCGCCCAATCGTATGTGAGCCAACCAAAAATTTCGCGACGATCGTTCTTTTGCATTTAAATTATGAGTAGCTGCTTGTATCTTACTAGACCAAAAAATGGGACGTGTAATCCTAGCATATTTATTAGCTTGGCTGCTCGCCGGTAAGTGGTCATATGGTCCAGTGAAAACGCGGAGTATGCTTGACATCCGGTTCATTTAACAACAACAATGAGCAGATCAATAACATATTGAAAGCGAGGATGGGAGCGAACCGTGGGCTGTTGTGACCGAAAAAATTCAATTGTGGAGAACAACTTTTATGAAACCGATTCTGAAGATAGCTTTAACAGCCGTAGCTGCAATAACATTTGCGGCTTGCGGATCACCGGCAGGCAATACAACTACCGCAAATAATGCAAACGCGGCTAACACTGCAGCAAAGCCCGCAGCGGCAGCACCGACCAAGGAAGCTCTAATGACGCTTGAAAAAAGCGCATATGAGGCATGGAAAACAAAGGACGCGAAGTTCTGGGATACATTTTTATCGGACAAATTCGTCGGTTACGGTCCATACGGTAAGCTCGATCGGACCGCAGCGATCAAGGAATACAGCGGCGCTGATTGCGACATCAAGAGTTACTCTTTATCTGATGATCAAATGAAGCCGCTTGGAAATGATGCAGCGCTCATCACTTATAAAACAACCGTTGACGGCACCTGCGGCGGACAAAAAGTTCCGGCGAACAGCTGGGCGGCCGGTATTTATGTTCGCGACGGCGACAAATGGAAAGGAGCCTTTCATGCCGAAGTTCCGGTTGTAGATCCAAAAGCCGCACCTGCAAAACCAGCGGCGATGGCAAAGAAAGATGATGCAAAGCCTGCTGAGGCAAAACCGGACGCAGCCAAGCCGGACGCGGCGACCGACGCATTATTTGCGGTCGAGAAAAAAGCCTGGGATGACTGGAAAACTGCCAATACAAAGGGACTCGACGAATTTGCAGGCAAAGATATGGTCTCGCTCTCTGCGGTCGACGGTTGGACGGCTCGCGACGTTACGCTAAAACGCTGGGCAGAGCCGTGCGAAATAAAGTCGGTTTCGCTTACCGATCCGGCTAGTGTTTCACTTGGCGGCGACTATGCATTGCTTACATTCAAATCCGCGACTGACGGAAAATGCGGCAGCGAAACTCTCGGTAACGAGTGGGGAGCTACTGTCTATGGAAAAGAAGATGGTGTGTGGAAAGCCATTATGACTATGGGTGCACCGGCAGCATAAGCCTTCCATCAAGCGATTCACATGTCCGTTTTCCGTAATATGCGGAAAACGGACATTTCTTTTTTTATTAACCCATTTAGGACGATCCACAACCGAAATTACGGTCGCCGGATTCCTTGACATACAAATTTATTCGTTCTAACATTATCGACACACAAAGTTCTACTCGTGTTACCTTAAACTATTGAATTCATTAGAGATTGGCGTCATATCTAAATCTTTGGATAAATGATCAGGCCACTTTTCATCTTGGGGAGGAAGTTTTTATGTCTTGGAAGAAGTCGAAAGACTCAGTTCGAACAATGATCTACTCGGTCGCAGTACTGTCTCTTACAGTAGCGGCCTTAATTTTTACATCAACCATACAAACGACCGGCGTCGAAGCCGCGGCAGCGAAGAAAGATTCGCTATCGCCGTCAGCGACATTTCCGGCAAATGCGGCAACCCTGGGTGCGATTCCCGACAGGGGAACGGCTGGCTGCGGCGATCCGGCGGGTGCTCCACGCGACGTAACCTTTACGGTTTCCGGTCTTTCTGGTGCGCCGAGTTCTGTTTCGTTGAGTGTAACCGGCACCCATACCTGGATCGCAGACCTTACTGCGACTTTGATCGCACCGGACGCTACTTCCTTTGTAGTTTTCGGACGTACAGGAGCAACCACACCGACAAGTTGTGGAGATTCATCCGACCTGGCGGGACCTTACAACTTCACGGACTCTGCCGCAGGAACGAACTGGTGGGCCGCGGCAGCAACAGCTGGTGCTGCGGTAGCGATTCCGACCGGTGATTATCGTACGACGGCGATCGGCCCCCAGCCAGTTGCTAATACGTCACCGGCGACAAATTTATCTGCGGCCTTTGCTGGAGTTGCAAACCCCAACGGCACTTGGATACTTCGCGTAACAGATTCAGGAGGCGGTGATACTGGAGCCATTTCAGCAGCGTCCCTGACGATCGAAGCCGGCGGCGGCCCGGGTCCAAGTGGTCCGGTCAACCTTGATGTCAATGGCGACGGCCGCACAGATTATGCTGTTGTCCGAGCAACTGACAGTCCGCGTGGCGAAAATATCGCACCTTCGCGAGGCAATATGATCGGCTTCGGCGGTGAAACGAGAATGACTGCTCGCCAGATTTCAGCTGCCCGCAAACAAGCTGCTAATCTAGCCCCCGAAACAGGCATTGGCTGGTATTCAGCAACGACGGATAACAACACCATCAGTACAACTGCGTTCGGCACCGCCGAAACGGATTTCCTTACACCGGCTGATTTTGACGGTGACGGCAAATCTGACATCGCGGTTTGGCGCGGAGGGGCGGCCGGAACTGCAGCGTTCTACATACTGCAAAGCAGCGACCAAACGGTAGTGACGCAGCTCTTTGGCCAGGACGGCGATGATCCAACCGTAGCTGGAGATTACGACGGAGATGGCAAGGCGGATCCGGCTGTTTATCGTTGTCCTCCATTTGGCGCCGGCGCCGGACAGTGCTTCTACTATTATAAAGGATCGGCAGGCGGCGGTAGCACCACATTCGTTCCTTGGGGATTTGGCGAAGATGGTGATCTGTTCCCGAACATCGGCGATTTCGATGGCGATGGTAAACTCGATTTTTGTGTTCAACGAACCAATCCGAGCGTTTCGGGCGGCGGACAATTCGTCCTGCTACGATCCTCGGATCTCGGAACTGAATTCATAAACTGGGGATTCAACAGCGATGTTATCGTTCCGGGAGACTATGACGGCGACGGTAAATCTGATTTCTGTATTCGCAGAACGGTTTCAGGATCTCGTCAACACTGGGTCTTGGAACGTGACGGCGGTGTTCAGGTCATTACCTGGGGTGTTACCAACGACCAATCGGCTCCTGGCGATTATGACGGCGACGGTAAGACAGATTTTGCGGTTCGACGTCCGAATGCTAATGATGATCTGAATTATTTTTATGTTTATCGATCATCTGATGCCGGTGTAAGTACGTATGAATTTGGAAATCAAGCCGACGTTGCAACTGCCGGTTGGCAGGTACATTAGTCGTTCTTTTTACAATTAACTAGCCTAAGAGGCCGGGATCATCTCGGCCTCTTTTGTATATTCGGGTCAATAACGAATGATGGTTTTAAAACAAAGATTTTTTGACGTAAAGTAATTGTTGTCTTTATCACTGATCTTTTATGAAAGCAATGATCCTTGCGGCCGGTTTTGGTACGCGTCTTTTCCCATTAACTATTGACCGTACAAAGCCCGCTATACCATTTTTGGGAAAACCGCTTGTCGGCTATGTAGCTGAATATCTCGCGAAATTCGGGCTGTCGGATATTATTGTCAATCTTCATCATCAACCGGATTCTGTGATAAACGCTCTCGGCAACGGCGAAGACTATGGCGTCTCGATCGCTTACACACGAGAGGTGCCGAAGATCCTGGGAACTGCCGGTGCTCTCGATAATGCTCGCGATCTTTTAGGTAAAGAACCGTTTCTCATTGCCAACGGAAAGATCATCACAAATATCGACATTTCCGCGGCGATCGATTCGCATAGAAGATCTGGAGCGATCGCGACGATGGTGCTCAAACCGAACGCCAAGCGGGAAAAATTTACAATAGTCGAAACCGAGGATGGCTGCGTCACAGGCTTCGGCAATTTCGCGACGCCTGTTACCGAAGGAGAACTTCGCGATATTGAGCATAAGATCACAAATCCGCTAATGTTTACCGGAATTCATATAATGGAGCCTGAGGTTTTCGATTACATCCCGCACGGTGTCTATTCGGATATTGTGCCGTCCTTTTATAATCCGGCGATTGCTGACGGCAAGAGAATAAATGCATTTGTGACAGATGCCGATTGGTACGAGCTTTCCACGATCCCGCGTTATCTAGATATTTCGCTTGCGATGATGAAAGACGGACAGAATGTTTTCATCGGTGAAAATTGCGACATTTCCGCAGACTGTGCAATACGCGATTCAGTTCTGTGGGACAATGTTTCGATCGGCTCGGGAGCCGAGCTATATCGAACCATCGTTGCGGATGACGTGGTGATCGAAGCCGGTGAAACATTTGAAAATGTAGCGATCGTGCGGGCAGATATGGTGCGAAGCTGTCCGGAGATCCCGCCAAAAGCATTGAACGGCTATATTCAGGGTGAAAATTACGTAGTGCCGCTTATCTAATTTCGTTATTTTCTATGTCAGATTTTCGCAGCCGACTCGCAATATTCTTGGCCGCCGCTAAAGAGCCCGGCGAGATCGAGCAATTATCACAAGACGCCTCGACGCGCGAATATTTTCGTGTTAAATGGAAAGGCGAATTTGCTATAGCCTGCGTTTATCCCGAGCCCTTTGCCGCCGCCGAACACTCCTATATTGACGTTACCGATCTATTCTTGAAATGCGGTTTGCCGGTAGCTCGTATACTCGCTGTCGATGAAGGCCTCGGCCTGATGATACTCGAAGATTTTGGCGACAAGATCTTGCGTGATGTTATTTTGGCTTCGGACGAAGTAATTAAAAATAAGCTGATCGACGAAGCGATCTTGCTAATTCCGCAAATTCAATCTACGACCAAGACGGCCTTTGAGACCGACTCGATCGCATCGCGGCTTCGGTTCGACAAGGAGAAGCTACTTTGGGAACTCGATTTTTTTAAGACGCATTATTTCGACACTTTTCGAAAACAGCCGCTTCAACCACGTCAAGACAAAGCTCTTTTATCGGAATTTTTAGAGATTGCGTCGGAGCTTGAAACAAAAGCCCGTGTTGTTTGTCACCGTGATTTTCACGCCGCGAACTTGATGCTTGATGCTGAAAACAAGCTGCATATAATCGACCATCAGGACGCGCGGCTTGGATCAATCACTTACGATCTAGTTTCGCTTTTACTCGACCGAGTGACCGAACCGCCTTCGACGGAATGGCTTTCGGAAAAGCAGAGAGTTTTTCTTGACGGACGAGAACAGATCGGCTTAGAGCCGATCGCTCTCGGGGAATTTCAACAAGAATTTCGGCTTCAGACCGTTCAGCGTTGTCTAAAAGCCGTCGGGACATTTTCTTATCAATCTGCAGTTCGCGGAAAAACGTATTTTATCCCGTTCATTAAGCCGCTATTTCAGATTGTCCTAAATGCTATAAACGATATGGGACGCTTCCCAGACCTAGCAGGAATTGTGCAAGACCAGATCGACGAAGATCAAACGCGTAAATGATCGGCTTGCCAATTTGTGACGGCCTGTTTTATTTCTTCATTAGAGGCAAATTCACCGCTGAGAGTGCGTTCGATCAGTCCCGGTAATTCTTCATCCGAAGCAAACCTTAACGCAACGATCTGTCCAAGACTTAAAGCCTTCGATCTGTCATTTAGATCCTGGCTCAAAACTCGATCGTATCGAAGTTTTTCCTCTAATCTGATCACACGATCTTGAGCCTTTAGCGACTGCAGACGAGCCGCAAGAGCCAAAAGTAACAATGCGATAGCCAAGAAAACATTCTCCGCCGAATCCCAACTGACAAGTTGATAAAATCGAAATATCCGCCAAAGCAAATTGATCGTCAGCATCGGAATAACGACGAAATGGAACAGCGGGAAATAACGTGTGTGATTTGAGTAAGTTTGCTTTTCGCTCATAAGTTAAAGTTTTGAAACGGATTGAGATTCCGGCGGCTTTGTTGTGAAATCTTCGCCCGGATTGACGAATAGATTCTGTTCGAAGCTGTATTGTTTGTCGTAAAGCTGTTTGTATCGGCCATTCATCGCGATCAATTCCTCGTGCCGTCCGCGTTCGACGATCTCGCCGGCTTCGACAACCATTATCTGATCGGCGCTTCGTATCGTAGAAAGGCGATGGGCGATGACAAACGTCGTTCTGCCTTCGCGAAGACGATTCAAGCCTTCTTGTATTAAGGCTTCGCTTTCCGAATCGAGCGAAGATGTGGCCTCATCGAGTATCAATATACGCGGATTTGCGAGCAATGCCCGAGCTATCGCGATACGCTGACGTTGGCCGCCGGAAAGTTTTACACCGCGTTCGCCGACGACAGTATCATAGCCATCGGGAAATTTTTCGATGAATTCATCTGCGTTCGCGATCTTGCAAACGTTCTTGACTTCCTCGATACTGACCTGCGGAATTCGCAAAACGAATATTTTCCAGAATTGTTCCGGCAAACAGAAAATTATCCTGAAGTACAACACCGAGCTGTCGGCGATAATCACGCAAGCGAACAGATTGCAGGTCTTTGCCGTCGATTTTTACAACACCTTTTGTCGGCTGGATAAAATTCAGCACCAAACTCAAGATCGTCGATTTTCCCGAACCGCTTGAACCGACAAGCGCGGTCGTCGTGCCCGCTTCTGAACTGAAACTAACACCTTTCAGAACAGGAACGCCTTCGTCGTATTCGAACTCGACATTCTCAAATTCAATAGTTCCCTGCACGCGGCCAAGCGGCGTTTTGCTTTCGTCTTCGGCGTCTTCGGTGGTCATAGCCATTACCTCGCGAATACGGTCGAGACCGGCGAAGGCATCGGTGATCTGAGTTCCTATCGCGGTTAGTTCGACCACGGGCATCGCGAGCAGAAACGTAAACGAAATGTACATCAAAAAATCGCCAAGCGACATCGTTCCGCCTTGGATCGCATTGCCGCCGAGCACGATCATCACGACGGCGATAGCTCCGATCACCACCGACGAAAACGAACCGACTGCCGAAACACCGGTAACAGATTTTGCGATATTGCGGAATAATCTATGAGCACCGCGTGTGAACGAAAGTTCTTCGCGTTTTTCGGCGGTGTAAGATTTTACGACACGTATGCCGCCAAGGCTTTCGCCCAAACGACCTGTAACGTCGGCGGTGATCTCACCACGTTCACGAAATATCGGCCGCAGAACTTTGAACGCGTACCAAAGCATCCCGACGAATATCAGAAGCACTACTATCATCGCCGAGGTCATCTGCCAATTAAGATAGAACAGAACACCGAGCGAGAGCAGGCCTGTTACGAGGCTTCCTAGAATTTGCCCTAAACCGGTTCCGACAAGATTGCGAATTCCTTCGGCGTCGTTCATGATCCGCGAGATCAAAACGCCGCTTTGGGTCGAATCAAAGTATGAGATCGGAAGGCGTTCGATGTGCTGCTGCACACGCATACGCATATTCGTTATCGCAAGCTGCGCGGCAACACCCAATATTTGCGAAAGAGCAAAGCCCGTCAACGCCTGGATCAATGTCGAGATACCGATCGCCAAAGCGATCCATTTGATGAGGTCGTAACGCTGCTTTGTGAACACTTCGTCGCCGATATACTTTGTAGAAGCCGGCAAAACCATGCTCGCGAGCCGCGATATCAGCATCAAAACACTACCTAACGCCAGCCGCCAACGAGCATTCCAGATGATCCGTCGAGCCTCTACCCAGGCGCTCGGAATAGCTTATCTTTTTCTTCTTTCTTTTCTTCCGCCATTTAATTACAATCTGCGTTTCTTAGACTCCGATGTCAAATGCTGTCAGTACTTTCGCACGACTTATTTTGTGGTAAAATTTCGCTTCGATCTCAGATGAAGACCGGAAATAATATAAATGAAGCAAACATATATCAATCAATTAAAAGATCATATAGGCGAAACGGTTACGCTTAAGGGCTGGCTGTATAACTCGCGTTCGAGCGGAAAGCTGGTGTTTTTGCAGCTTCGTGACGGCACGGGCATCGTTCAGTGCGTTGTTTTCAAAGGCAATGATGAAGAGGTCTTTGAGAGTGCAAAATCGCTTGGGCAGGAATCATCGATCATCGTCACCGGAACTGTTAAAGAAGACGAGCGTTCGCCGATCGGCGTCGAGGTCGATGTCACGGGACTCGAGGTTTTACAAAACGTCCACGATTATCCGATAACGCCTAAAGAGCACGGAACCGAATTCCTGATGGACAATCGCCATTTGTGGATACGCTCGAAAAAGCAACACGCCGTATTGAAAATTCGGCACACTGTTATCAAAGCGACGCGCGATTATTTTGATAATAACGGATTTACGCTTGCCGATACGCCGATATTTACACCGGCCGCGTGCGAAGGTACGACGACGCTTTTTGAGGTTGATTATTTTGGCGACGACAAAGCTTATTTGACGCAATCCGGACAGCTTTATAACGAAGCGACCGCGGCGGCGTTTGGCAAATCATATGCATTTGGACCGACCTTTCGTGCGGAAAAATCAAAACGCGCAGGCATTTGACCGAATTCTGGATGGTCGAACCTGAGGTTGCCTATGCGTCCTACGAAGACATGATGGACCTCGGCGAAGGATTAATTCTTTTCATTGCCGACCGAGTTTTGAATGACCGCAGGGACGAACTGAATACACTCGAACGCGATATTTCAAATCTTGAAGCAATAGCATCGCCATTTCCGCGTCTTCATTACGACGATGCGGTGAAGATGCTACAAGAAGGCCATGCGAAAGGCGAACTTGGAAAACAATTTCGAATGGGGCGGCGATTTTGGTGCTCCGGACGAAACGTATCTTTCGAACCGCACGGCAAACCGGTTTTTGTTCATCACTTCCCTGCTGCGATCAAAGGATTTTATTTTGAGGTCGATAAGGACCGGCCCGAATGCGCTCTCGGCATCGACCTGCTCGCACCCGAAGGCTACGGCGAGATCATCGGCGGAGGCGAACGTGCGACCTCGCTCGAATATCTGGAAGAGCAACTTAAACAGCACGATCTGCCGCAGGAAATTTTCGAATGGTATCTCGACCTACGCCGTTACGGCAGCGTCCCGCACGCCGGATTCGGCATGGGCATCGAACGCTGCACCGCCTGGATGGCCGGCATCGAACACGTCCGCGAAACCATTCCATTTCCGAGGATGTTGTATAGACTGAGGCCATAGCTAATTGATAAAAAGTTGGAGCATAGTAATATGAGACGTAAATTATTTCTCGTCGGTTTCATCTTGACCGTGTTTTTTTCACAATCGGTTTTTAGCCAGACGAAAGAGCAGACTTCGCCTTCCGAAAAGAATCCGAAAGCGTTGAATTGATCAAGCGTGCTCTTGAGTTGGAGCGTGCAGGTATGCTGAAAACAGCAATAGACACATACAAAGAAGTGCTTAAGCTCGAACCGAAAGATTTTGCTTCCATGAATTCCATTGCTGGCTTATATGGCGTACTCCAACAACCTCTTGATGAAGAGGCCTGGGCAAAAAAGGCTATCGACGTCAATCCCGAATATTTTCAGTCCTACATTAATTACGGAAACGCTTTTGCCATGCAAGGCGATTTTGATGGTGCAATGGAACAGTACAAGAAAGCAGCAACGCTTGCTCCGAATAGCCCGCTTCCGATTTACAGCCAAGGCGTCATCGCCGAAAATCAGGAACGTTTTCAGGATGCTTTAGCACTATATAAAAAATCAATCGAACTTGACCCAAAATTTGAGAATGGATTATTCAATGCCGCCGCGATGCACGCAAATTTGAAACAATTTGCGGAAGCTAAAGTATTGCTCAATCGGCTGCTTGAAATAAACCCGAAAGATCAAGACGCTCGTCAAATGCTACAGGCAATAGAACGCGAGAAACCCTAGGCTGAGACCATAAGATTAAAAAATGCAAGACGTTTACGACGAAGATGATTTAAACGATATTAGTGCGATCTACGACCTTGGTAAGAGCGGCTTAGGTGAAAACTTTGATCTTTGTAGTCCAGAGATGACTGAAAAGATTAGACTTGCATTCGAGATAGGGTTAACGGAAGCTCGTCGAACGCACAAAAAGGTTCGGAGTTCCAATGGTGTTTTCACAAAATGGTGAAGTTGTCACCCTACAGCCTGATGAGATTCAAATCGACTAATACCCTAAGTTTATGAAACTAAAAAAGCGTATCTCAACTATTATTTTCGTTGCCGGCCTCTTTGTTCTCTCTAACGATACTGCTAACGGCCAGACACAGTCGTTTGGTCGAATTAGCTCCGAAATCCAAAACTGTCCAGACTGCTCCGATTCAGGCCATCGAAACATTTCGATCTTTTTTCAAATATTTGAGAAAATCAGAAACTAATATTGGTGGCGACAAGGATGTACAGATACGTTGGATTTCGTCTGACCTGCGGTCGGCGATGATGGAAAAGAAAGCGTACGAGGCCAAATTAGAAAAAGAAAATCCAACCGACAAACGAGAATATCCTAGCAATGATAATTTTGTCGGAGCATGGGATTTCCCATCTACCTATTCGATCGTCGGATCGCGTCTTTATGGTGAACGAGCGATAATTGATGTCGAATACAAATGGGACAAAGGAACGAATTACGAAGGCAACACAGCGCCTTATGTCCTTTATTTTTATAAAAGATGGTGGAATATGGAAACTCGATGACGTTTATGCCTTTCGCGGAGAGTTCGAATCGGCCGAAAGCCTAAGTAGTTATTTCAGGCAAAATTAGAAGATGTCCACATACACAGCAAAAATAATCTGGAAAAACGATTCGCCTGAAACGTTCGTGAAAAATCGTTATACCCGCGGACATGAATGGTCGTTTGACGGCGGAATAAGTGTGCCGGCGAGTTCTTCGCCGCATTCGGTTCGGGTTCCATTCTCGGTTGAGGCGGCGGTCGATCCGGAAGAAGCTTTGGTTGCCTCGGCGTCTTCGTGTCATATGCTGACATTTTTGTGGATAGCGGCGACGGCCGGTTTTAATATCGCATCTTACGAAGACAATGCAGTCGGCGATATGACAAAGGACGGCAACGGAAAGCAGTGGATATCGACAATAACTTTGAACCCGAACATAGAATGGATCGGCGAAAATATTCCGACAAAAGAACAGCTCGCTGAAATGCATCACAGGGCACACGAAGAATGTTACATCGCAAATTCGATAAAATCAGAGATCGTCGTAAATTATTGAGGTGCCGCAGAATTCCCGCTTCCCGTTTTTGCGTCTGAAAGTTTCTTGATAGTTTCCGTGCCGGTCAAGCCGTTCTTATCGCCGGTCTTACCCGTAAACGAGATGTCTTTCGATTCATCAAAGAACCCCAGATCGCTCTTGTAGAATGCAATTCTGCAATTTTCGCCTCCGAATACAACGGCTAAAACATTCCCTTCTAAAAATCCAATGCCTTTCGCTTCTTTGTCACCTACGAACCAAGTAAGATCGTAGGCCTTGTCTTCTTTTCTTATGGTCAGTTTGCCGGAATAGTTCGCGAGTTGCGGATCTGTGCCGTATATAGAAAATTCCCCTTCGAATCCCTCGCCATTTATCCGTGTTGCCGATTCGCTTCCCCAGTTGTCGGCATTTAAAACGGCTGACCTCGCAGATAATTTATCGGGCTCATATATACTGTAAAATATCGCTCCGCAACCATCGCCGCTCCCTTCTTTCATATAAGATACGCCCAAATGTTTGCCGAGGTAAACACCGGTTCCTTTATACATTTCTTTATTGTTTTGCCAGGTAAATTGATAGGCATTGTGAACGCCGTCCGTTGTCTTACCGGTTATCAAGAGATCTTCTCTGTATTCCAGGCCTTTCTCGTCTGTGCCGACGACTTTCCAATTGCCCGGCAGAATACTTCCCGACGGAATGTTGTCGAATTGCGAGCAAGCCAAAATATATGCGGAAAGAATAGTAATGGATGCGGCTGCCAAAAATTTGTTTCGAGAATGCTTCATAATAATTATATATTCAATAACAATTATGTCGGACAGCGAAGCAAAATCCAAATATTTCGGAAGATCACCGAACCATATACTCGAATAATTTCCGGCTAATTTGTGCTAACATCTTGCTTAATAAAAAAACGCATAGTGTAAGGCATTCGATCTTATGAACATTAAAACAATCTCAAAGCTTTCAATTTTCATGATCGCGGCAATTTCCCTGTTGTCGTATTCAATTTTCGCGCAAAACCTCATTAACAGTTCGCCGAATGGCACGATGCAGGCGAGGCTTGTTAATAATCGTTTGTCTAAGGTCTTTGGGCCTAATAGGGCGGAGTTCATTTCGAAACCGATCGATATCCGCAAAATTACGTATACATCTATAAATGCGAAAGGCGTCCGCACAAATTTGACCGGTGCGATCGCGATGCCGCAAGATGGTGCGCCAAAAGGCCTGGTTGTCTTTTGTCACGGCACGATGCAGGACCGAAAAACCGCACCGTCGCGTTTTACAGGCTCGCAGGAAAATTCCGAAACCGAAACGGCGGTTCTTGCATTTGCGGCGGATGGTTACGCAGTTGTGATGCCCGATTACATCGGACTTGGCGACGACAAAGGTGCTCATCCGTATCCGCTGAGCGTTGTGAACGCGAGGTCTGCGATCGATATCATCCCTGCGGCTCGCGAGCTGGCACGCAGGCAAAAATATTCTATCGGTTCTAATTTGTTTATGACCGGATATTCCGAAGGCGGCGGTATCGCAATGGCGGCGGCTAAGGCGTTGCAAAATATGCCGGGTGCTGATCATAAATTGACGGCTTCCGCACCTGCATCCGGGCCTTACGATCTTTCGGGTGTGACGGCAGATTTTATGAAACGCACCGACACAGATCAGCTGGGCTTCGGCATAAGGCTTTATCTGTTCTCATATTCTACTTATTTCCTCCGCAAAGAACGTAACATCAAGATCACCGATTATTTTAAGCCCGCGATGGCAAATTCGATCTGGCTCAATTACAACGCGAACCTCTCTGACGAAAATTTGATCAAACGCCTTGTTGTTACGGCGACGCTGATGCGATCAAAGAACTCGATCGACAATGTTCTGACCGACCGGTTCAAAAAAGTTTTGGCCGCTAATGACCGCCGCGATCCGCTTCTTGCCGAACTTTACAAGAACAATACTTTCGATTGGAAGCCGACGCGTCCGATGCTGCTCATCAATTTAGAAGGCGACACCGTCGTCGATCCTGCGAACACCAAAAAAGCTTTCGACACGATGCGGAGAAAAGGCGTCGGACGCGACACACTTCGCCGGTCGGTCATCCGCGATAATTCGCTGACGCATTTAACTGCAGTCCCCGAAGCAATGTTCCGCGCACGGGAATTCTTCAACAACGGCTTCACGTCTGAAACGCCTTAACCTGATTTAGCTCCGTTAGGAGCGGCCTATTTGTAGAAATGATCGTTATAATATGAATTAGGCTCCGTTCGGAGCGACCTATAATTGGGCAGCTCCTACGGAGCTTTGAATTTTTTTTGCACGATCTACAAATAGACCGCACCGCTGGTGCTTAAGAAAACGAACCGGAACAAATAAAAAAGACGAACAAGAAAACATCTCGTTCGCCTACTCCAAATTCTGAAGCTGCGTAACTCCGAAACTCTGTAGCTCCGCAACTCTATAAACTTTTAAGGGATCGTAACGACGTTATAAGTTTCCGACCATTGTCCGACCGGCACGCCTTTTTCCAGGTATCGTGCGCGAACCTGCACGGCACGCGGCAATTCTTCCGGGCCTTGCGGAATATTAAGCACGGCGGGCGAACTAAAATACGAGCCCATCGTGACCCAACCGCCGCTCTTGTCCAAAATTACATCCACCGTAACGCCGCCGCTTTGTCCGCGTTTAAAATTAACCTGAACAACATTTGATGGAAGCACAGTACTTTTCAATGTTGGCTGCATCAGATTTGGTGCGATCGGATCTACTTTCGAAGGAATAATGCCGAGCTGCGTACCTTCTTCTACCGAATAGGTGGGCGACAGGCGTATGCGTTTCACGAGGTTGTCGAGCCGTTCGTAAACGCCCGGCAGCGTGATATCGACATCGCCCAAACTCGGAACGACAGGCGGCGTCGCCGCGGGCGAACCGTTCGTTCCTTCCAAAACCTCTTTGCGGTAAGCCGTAACGCCTTTCGCATAAGTATCGACCGAGTGCGAATAATTCGTCAGGTCCTGAACCGTCTGATTATCGGCCTGCACCGCCGTTACATCCGCCGGTAAAAATCCTAAATTCGCAGCCAATGCCGCAAACTTTATCGCAAAATTCTGAAACCACGCCGCCCGAGCCGATAAACTGGTCGGAAAATAACTAGGGCTTGGGATAGCCATATTATTTGTTCTCCTATTTATTTTTTTTTGATTTTGTAATTCTACGCGGAAGTGGATGCAGCCTGTGGGGCGGATCTGCTAACCGCGACAAAAATATATTACAACAAACTAAATTATTTTTTCAAGACTTTTTCACGGAGAAATATATCTTCCTAAGAACAAAATTCCTTTTGAAATTCTCGGTTAGAAGTAAAAGTTACTGGCTGCTGATTGTATAGATCTCTATATATTCTATAGTTAAGATATTTTTCTTACGATAGTGTCGTAGATTCCTTGAATATGGTCTTCCTTTGTTTTTCCATTCAGGGCCTGTCGAAGGAAAACAAGCAAATCTTGTCCGAGAACTAAAATAACGCCCCTTCCTTCTCGCTTGCTATTCGTCGGATGTGTTCATAATAATGCATTTTGAAATTCTCCGCGAAAACAGAGTACGCTAAAATAACCAATTTCCTTCTTTTAAATGATCAGCTGCCTGCTGAAAAACATCGGCTCCTAAATTGACAAAGTTCTTGCATTCCCAAACAACCTGTGTAGATTGATATCTGTGTCGAACCGTCCCAAAAGCCGTCTTTTGCACGAATTTTGACGCAATCCAGTCTCTAATGACTCTACCATTAACGTCCCTAACTTGGGGTTCCACATTTGTTAAAGCATTAAAAAAACACAATCGCATTACTGTACCAATGATCTCTTCATATTCGGACGCATAGTCATCTCCTGGTGGTAAGGTTTTAATATTATCTATCAAGTTAGTTAATTGACCCTGGTATTCGGACAAATTAATCGACTCCGCGATATCGGTTAGTAGGCGGTGTAGCTTAATTTGGTGATTGACGGATCGATCTTATCAATTAAAATTTCTCGCAAATTTAACGCTTCGACATAACTCGGATGAATAGTAAGTCTAGTGTCGTTACTTATTGCGGGTGGTATTGGCGACTGTGCACCTGAGGATCGGAAAGAACTCACAGAGCCTTCTTTAATACGAAAAAAGCCAATATTGAAAAGCAATTCCGCAAATCTATCTGGGGTGGTGTAATCAAAAATCCAAGTTGCACAATGTTGTTTTATCTCTTCATCAGTTAACAGAAGCTTAATAAAAGCGGTAATTCCGTTAATTGTATATTCAACCCCCAACCCATAAAAACGTGCAAGCACTAATTGAATTTGCGGATAGTTTTCTTGGTATTCGTCTCCAAGATCCTTAAGTCGACTATCAGAAAACCTACGCCTCGCCCGTTGCAGGTCTTCAATTTTAATAATATCGTGTTTCTGTGATTGTGCGGATT